>CAVVPF010000037.1:0-76092 GCA_963750025.1 uncultured Chloroflexia bacterium | reverse complement strand
ACTTCCGAGAGCCGTGACTGGGCGGGTCAGTCTCGCCGGTGGATCGGGGCGGTCCCGGCCGGCCATGGTTCGCCCGCGCGTCGCAACTCCCGCCGCGAGCACCATCGCCGACCGCGATTTGTCTGACAAGGGCCGGACGGCCCATGCCGGGCGGCCCAAGATGGTGGGTCCCATGTCGCAACCGCCTGTCTGCAGACGCTACGCGCGAGTTTACGACCACCGCAACGCGAACGCGAACAACTTCGCACCGATCCGCTGGTTCGATGCCAGCGAGCGTAGGAGACAGACCTGCGCTACGTCTTCTTCGGCGGCAAGGGCGGGGTCGGCAAGACGGCCATGGCCGGCATGACGGCGGTCGAGCTGGCGCGCCAGGGGCGGCGCGTGCTGCTCGCCTCCACCAATCCGGTCCACTCGCTCTCCGGCCTGCTGGATCAGGACGTCTACGGCAAGCAGACCCCGGTGAACGGCGTCGAGAACCTCTGGGCGCTGGAGATCGACACCAGCGAGGCGATCGAACGCTCCAAGCGGGAGATCCGCGAGAAGATCGCCTGGTTCCTCAAGTTCGCCGAGATCAAAACCAAGGCCGACGAGTTTGTCGAGGCGGCCACGACCAATCCGGCGTTCGAGGAATCGGCGATGTTCGAGAACATGGTCGACCTCATGTTCCGCGGCGAGTACGAGGTCTACGTCTTCGACACGGCGCCCACCGCGAACGCGCGGCGCCTGCTGGGCATGAGCAAGGTCTACGGCCTGTGGGTCAGCAAGATGGTGAAGTCGCGCGAGGAGGCGCAGACCCTGCGCGAGGCCCTCTCCTTCACGAAGAAGAAGGAGGCAGACCCGCTGATGACCTACCTCGTCGATTTCCGCGGGCGGATCGAGCATGCCCGGGAGCTGCTCACCGACCCGGCCAAGACGGCATTCTTCTTCGTGACGCTGCCCGAGGCGCTGCCCATCGCGGTGGTCCGCCGCTTCATCGGCTGGTTCACCGACTTCGGGATCCCGGTCGGCGGCGTGATCGTCAACATGGTGATCGATGCCACGCAGACGAAGGGCACCGGCGAGGGCGGCGAGTTCGTCCGCAACCGAATTGCGATGCAGCAGGGCTACCTGCGCGAGATCGGCGAAACCTTCGACGGCGACGTGCGCGCGGTGGTGCCTCTGCTCGACTCCGACATCCGCGGCGTGCCGGCGCTCCAGGAGGCCGGGCGACGCCTGTTCACCTAGGCGCGGGCGGCCTCAGCCACCGGCGCAGGCACGGCGTCGGCGGTGCGATTGTCGACGAGGCACGGATCCGCAGATGGGGGCCAGGCTCGTCATATTCGAGGGCTCGGCCCAAAACCCTCAGCTCCAGGAACCGGGAGCGGTTCAACGACCTGCTTCGCCGCTTCCTGGGAGAGCCGCGATCGAGACAGAGCTGACGACGTTCAAGAGCGGTTCACCCGCGGCGTAGCGGCGAATCTGGTCGCCGGCAAGGCGGTAGGCACGTGCCTGCCAGCGCGAGACCGCGCCTGCTACGTGTGGCGTGATGAGGACATTCGGCGCCTGCCACAGCGGGTGATCGGCGGGAAGCGGCTCGGGATCGCTCACGTCGAGTGCGGCGCGAATCCGTCCCGCATCGAGCGCCGCGAGCAGCGCGTCGGTGTCCACGAGGCGCCCGCGGGCAGCGTTCACGAGCAGTGCGCCCGGCTTCATTCGGGCGAGGAAATCGGCATCGACGATCCGCTCCGTCTCTGGGGTGAGCGGGAGCAGCACAACCACCGCGTCGGCGCTCGGAAGCAGCCGCTCCAGCGCCTCCGGCGGTTCTGCGTCATCGCGGGCGTGCCGAGCGATGCCGACGACCCGCGCTCCGAACGGCGCCAGCCGCGCGGCAAGCGCTCGTCCGATCGAGCCATGACCCAGCACGAGTACCGTGCTCCCCTCGAGGTCATCGATCGGCCCGAGCGGTGACGGGCCGGTGGCCGTTAGGTCGTTCACATTCGCGTCCCACGCGCCGTGTCGCTGCAACTCGAGGAACTCGGGGAGACGCCGTCGCAGGGCGAGGATCGTCGCCACGACCCACTCCGAGACCGCGCTGTCGTGGGCGCCGCTGGCGGAGCAGACGATGACTCCATTCGGGACGGTTGGCAGGAGCCAATCGACGCCGGCATTGATCGACTGCACGACGCGGAGCTGCGAAAGCTCGTCGAAGAGCCCGGGCAGTCGCCGCATGAGCTCGACGCCGAGCACGACCACCTCCACGTCCGGCTCTGGCTCGGCGACGAGCTCCACGTTGTCCGGCAGCGGGTCCAGCTCGCGGCGCAGCGGGATATCGGCGGCCAGGACCTTCACTCGGCGCGACCTCACCTCTTTGGCCTGAGCTCTCCAATCATCCTCTCGATCTTAGGCGCCGTTGTCCTGGCACGCGGGCCGGAGGCCTCCATCTGCCGCGACGATCACGCACGACGATCAAGGACCGGGTAGTCCGTGGCAGTGGAACCGTCGCCCACGCGGACTGCGGGAACCTCTTCGACAAGGCACTAACACCGATCTGGCAACTAGGGTCGCCATGTGCGAACGGTACGGCACACGGAGCTGCTGCGGTGCATGGCGATGAGCCGACGTAAAAGCCGTCGCAGCCCAAGCAGAAAAGGAGAAAGGCCCGATGCGAACGTGGATTGGGCCTGGCCGTTCTGTCTTGGTACCGCATACCGGATTCGAACCGGTGATCTCCGCCTTGAGAGGGCGGTGTCCTAGGCCTCTAGACGAATGCGGCAGGACGTCGTGGACGCGACGCGCCGGAGTATAGCAAGGGTCCCCGGATCAGCCGAATGGGACGGCCATCGGCCCCGCGTTAGTCCGTCAGCGCACCGCACCGACGGTGCCCTGGGCGGCCATCATGGCGTGGCGCCGCTCCTCCAGCCAGCCGACCACCGAGCCGGCCACCTGCGGCCATGTTTCGGAACCCATCACCAGGCCAAAGTGCGAGGCCGACGGGAAATACTCGTAGGTGGCACCCAGCAGATCGGCGGTGCGGCGCGCCTCCGACGGCTGGACCACGTCGTCCAGCCCGGCGCCGATCACCAGGGTCGGCACCGTAATTCGCGTGGCATCGACGGAAACCCCCTGCATTCGCTCACGGCGGGCACTCCCCGACTCCCGGGCACCGGCGAGCATCTCCTGCATCTTCTCCAGCTCGTCATCGGTCATGTCGGGCATCGCCTCGCGCAGCTTGTCCCAGGGCTGGAGCCAACCCCACCAGGCCGCGTCGTAGACGTCGGGCACGGCCTTCAGCTCGTGGAGCACCGGTCGCCGCGGCAGGGCGCCGGCCGGCGGCGAGGGGGCGAGCAGGACGAGCCCGAGTACCGGGGCATGCTCCGCGTAGAGCAGAGAGGCCAGGGCGCCGATCCCCCAGCCGATGAGCACCGGCGGGCGTCCCAGCTGGCGAGCGGCGACGCCGATATCGGTCGCATAGTCGCGCATGCGGGTCTCACCCAGGTCGGCGAGGTCGGAGGTGTAGTGGCCGCGCAGGTTCATGGCATGCGCCTCCCAGCCACGTTCGGCAACGTAGGCGCCGAAGCTCGACCACAGCCACGATCCGGTGAGAGCGCCGTGCACCAGCAGCAACGGAGGCTTGCGGCTGCGTCGCTCGGGCTGCTGGGTCTCGACGTAGATCCCCTCGGGCTCGATGTAGACCTCGTCGCGCTTGATTGCCTGGACCACGGTGCTCCCCTCAGTCCTGCAGTGGGTTGAAGACCAGGCCGGTTAACAATTTCGGATAGAAGTAGGTCGATTTCTGGGGCATCACCTCGCCGATGCCAGCCACGGCGGCCAGCTGCTCGAGTCGGGTGGGGCGCACCAAGAAGGCCGCTTGCGCTGCGCCGTCTCCGACGGCGCGGATCGCCTCGGCCTCGCTCCTAGTGTAGGCCAGGCGGCCGCCGGCGGCGACTGCGGCGCCATCGATCCCGAGCCGATCGCCCAGGATCGCGGCGTGCAGGATGACGAGGTCGAGCTGGCGGAGCACGCCGTGCATCGGCTCGCCGGTCATGTGGTCCGCGAGTGCATCCGCATCGCCGAGCAGCAGGTAGCCCTGGTCGTCGGGAAGCACCAGGCCGAAGACCGGCTCGGCCGCATCGCGCAGTTCCGCCAGGCGGCCGGCGAGCTGCGAGGGGGCGACCGGCAGCACCTGCCACAGGGCGCTGGGGTCGCGCGCCAGGGATTGCAGCGCGTCGGGATCGGCCTTCAGGACCAGCCGATGGGTGGCACGGATCTCGAGCTCCTCGCGCTCGGCGTTGACCAGCACCATCATCAGCCAATCGCTGGCCAGGCTACCCGGGGCGGCATCGGCCAGGCCGGGGTCGGCCCGCACCTCGGCCTGGTAGGCCAACGCCGTTTCGTAGCGGTGGTGCCCGTCCGCGATGTAGAGCCGTTGCCGACCGAGGTATTCGAGGAGCCGATCATCCGGCTCGACGGCGGCCAGCTCGTGGAGCAGCCCGTCGCCGTCGCGGGCGCGCCGTGCCTCGGTCCGCGGCAGGATAGCCAGGTCGGGATAGTCGGCCGAACCGTCGAAGTAGGCAGCCAGGATCGGCGAGAACTGGGTGCGGGTGGCGCGCAGCAGCGCCAGCCGATCGGCCTTGGGCCCGGCCATGGTGTGCTCGTGAGCGCGGACCTCGCCGCCAAACGGCTCCAGCAGGACGCGAGCGAGGACCCCGCGCACGGTCGGCTGGTCGGGATGCTCGGTGCGGCCGTGGCTGTATGCGTACAGCGTGGGACGCTCACGCCGCTCCAGGGTCCCATCCGCCAGCCAGGCGGAGAGGGTCGCCGCCGCGGCAGCGTGCGGGTCGGCCTCGGCGGACAGCTCCAGGCGCACGGCGTTGTGCGGGTCACGGGCCAGGAGGGCCGTCCGCTGCGCCGGAGAGATCACGTCATACGGCGGACACACCAGATCGGTCAGGTCCGCGACGGCGCCTTTGTGGGCGGCACGGTAAGAGAGTCCACGGAACGGACGGACGAGGGGCATGCCGGTGAGTGTACGTGCGGGTGTGCCAGGTAGGGTGTCGTGGCGGGTGGAACGATGGAGTGACACGCCGATTCAGCCGTCGTGAGGACCACGCCGTGGACCAGGTGACGTGTCGGGCCGTCGTGAGGACCACGCCGTGGACCGGGTGACGTATCGGGCCGTCACCAGCGACGAAGCCGTGGTGCCAGTGACGGCCGGGCCGTCAGCCGGTTGGCCGCGCATCAATGGCGCGCTCCCCTACGGAACGAGGTCGGAGGCTTCGACGTGCTTGCGGCGAATCAGGCTGGGGTCGCGGCGCCGATGGGTTCACGCCCCTTGCTCGATCTCCTCGAAGGTCCCGTCGCGGACCGATCCGGCGGATCCGGACGAGGCGGGCGCAGCGCCCCCAGGTACAGGGCCAGCCCGGCGATCACGGTGAGCACCACCACCATCGGGATCCACGGCAGTCGCCGATAGTCGATCAGCCCCACAGCGCTGACGGTCGGCTCGCTGCGGTTGCGAGGGCGTCGTGGCCGCCCTCGCGGCGACCGGCGGCCCAGCCAGGAGCGCCACGAGCGCCAACCCCAGCAACGCATCTGGAGCGCGCGAAGCCATCGGCTCAGGCTCGCAGATCGCGGATCGGGTCGAGCGAGCGCGGGTCCTCCAGCGAGCTGGCGTCGCCCGGGTCGATCCCCAGGTAGGCCGCCCGGGCCAGGCGCCGCAGGATCTTGCCGTTGCGAGTCTTGGGCAGGGCGGGAACCCAGTGCAGCGCCGAGGGGCGGAACGACTTGCCGAGCTGCGTGGTCACCGTGGCCGCCACCTCGCCAGCCAGCCCAGGCGACAGCTCGACCCCGTGACGACCCACCAGGAAGAGCACCAGCGCCTCGCCCTTGATCGGGTCGGGAACGCCCACCGCGATCGCCTCGGCCACCGCCGGATGGGAGACCGCGGCCGACTCCACCTCCGCCGGTCCGACCCGCTTGCCCGCGACCTTGATCGTGTCGTCGCTGCGTCCGGAGATGTACCAGAAGCCCTCCGCGTCGATCCTCGCCCAGTCGCCGTGCACCCACAGACCGGGGATGCGGGCCCAGTACGCCTCGAGGTAGCGTTCCGGGTCGCGCCAGAAGCTCTGGGTCATCCCTGGCCAGGGCTGCCGCAGAACCAGCTCGCCGACCTCGACGCGGACCGGTCTGCCGCCCGCGTCCACCACGTCGGCCGCCATCCCCGGACAAGGACCGGCGAATGAGCAGGGGGCGATCGGCGTGATGGTGGTGCAGCCCAGGATGCCGCCGGAGATCTCCGTCCCGCCGGAGTAGTTGATGATCGGCAGCCGTGCGTCGCCGACGACGTCGAAGAACCAGCGCCACGGATCGGGGTTCCACGGCTCGCCGGTCGAGCCAAGGACCACCAGCGAGGAACGGTCGTGGGCACGGACCGGCTCCGCCCCGTGCGTCATCAGCGCCCGGATGGCGGTTGGGCTGATCCCCAGGTGCGTGATCCGGTGGCGCTCCACCATCTCCCACAGGCGATCGGGTCCGGGATGGTCCGGAGTGCCCTCGTAGATGAACAGGGTGGCGCCCAGCATCGGCGCCCCGGCGACCGCCCACGGACCCATCATCCAACCCATGTCGGTGAACCAGAAGAGCGTGTCGCCCTGCTGGAGATCGAAGCAATGGGCCAGGTCGACGGCGGCCTTCAACGGGAAGCCGGCGTGCACGTGCACCGCACCCTTGGGACGGCCGGTGGTGCCGGAGGTGTAGATGATCATGTACGGGTCGTTCGCATCGGTCTGGACCGTCTCAAACGGCTCAACGGAGGCCGATGTGACCGCCGCGTGCCACCAGCTGTCACGCGCCGGATGCCACGGCACGTGACCCCCCAGGCGGCGAACCACCAGGCACCGCTCGACCGATGGCGCGGCTTCCAGCGCCTCGTCGGCCACCGCCTTCATCTCGACTCGCTTGCCGCGCCGCCAGAAGCCGTCGGCGGTCACCAGCAGCTTCGCCTCGCAATCGGCCAGGCGTCCGGCGATGGCCGTCGCCCCGTAGCCAGAGAAGATTGGGGTGTAGATGGCACCAAGCTTCCCAACCGCAAGGACCGCGATAGCCGCCTCGGGGATCATCGGCAGGAAGATCCCCACTCGGTCGCCGTGCCCCACGCCCAGGGATGACATGGCCCGGGCCGCACGGTCGACCTCACGACGCAGCTCGGCGCGCGTGAAGCGACGCACCTCCCCGTCCTCGCCTTCCCAGAGCAGCGCCTCCTCGTCGGGGCGCTGCGCGGCCGGCTCGTCGACCGCCATGCGGACGTAGTTGAAGCCCGCTCCGTCGAACCAACGCGCCCATTCGATCCCGCGCGAAGTGTCGAGGATGGTGCGAGGAGGCGGATCGAACCGCACGCCGATGTCCTGCGCGGCCGCCGCCCAGAACCAGGCGGGATCGGCCACCGCGCGGGCCTGAAGCTCCTCGAGCCCGGCGCAGTCGACCGCGTCGAGGAAGCGACGAAGGCGGCTGCGCTCCAGGTGGGCAGGGCCGGGGCGCCAGGTCGCCGCCGCGCCGTCAGTCCCGAAGATCGGCCCTGTCACATCGCGCGCATGCCGAGCAGGTTCCGAGCGATCACCAGCCGCTGGATCTCGCTCGTCCCCTCCCCCAGCTCGGTCAGCTTGGCGTCGCGCAGGTAGCGCTCGACGCGGTACTCGCTGATGTACCCATACCCGCCGTGCACCTGCACCGCGTCATTGGTGACCTGCCGCGCCACCTCGCTGGCGAAGAGCTTGGCCATGGCCGCCTCGTTCGAGTAGGGCCGTCCCTCGTCCTTCAGCCACGCGGCGCGGTAGACCATCAGGCGCGCTGCGTCGATCTGGGTCGCCATGTCAGCGATCTTGAAGGCGACCCCCTGGAAGGAGCCGATCGGCCGCCCGAACTGCTCGCGCTGCTTCGCGTAGGCCGACGCCGCCTCGAACGCCGCCTGGGAGAGGCCCAGCGCCATGGCGCCGATCCCGATCCGGCCACCGTCCAGGGTCTTCAGGAAGAGCTTGTCGCCCTCCCCTTCCGCACCGAGCAGGTTGTCGGCCGGGATCCGGCAGTCATCGAAGAGCAGCTCGCCGGTCTGGCTGGCATGCAGGCCCATCTTCTCCTCGAGTCGCCCCACGCTGAATCCGGGCGCATCGGCCTCGACGATGAAGGCGCTGATCCGGCCGGTCTCGAGGCCACGGTCGGTGACGGCGGTGACGATGTAGGTGGCGGCCACGCCCGCGTTGGTGATGAAGCGCTTGCTGCCGTTGAGGATCCACTGGTCCCCATCGAGGTGGGCGCGCGTGCGCGTGCCGCGCGAATCGGACCCTGCACCCGCCTCGGTCAGCCCGTAGGCGCCCAGCTTGGCGCCGCTCGCCAGCGGGCGCAGGTAGCGTTCCTTCTGGTCCGCGGTGCCGGCCAGGAAGATCGGATTGCAGCCGAGGCTGGTGTGCGCGCTGACGATGATCCCAACGCTCCCCGACACGCGCGACAGCTCCTCGATGGTGATGGCGTAGGCCAGCGAGTCGAGGCCGGTCCCGCCGACCGCTTCGGGATACGGGACGCCCAGCAACCCGAGCCCGGCCGCCTTCCGGATCACCTCGTGCGGAAACTCGGCCTTGCGCTCCATCTCGTCGGCGATCGGCGCGATCTCTCGCTCGGCGAAGTCGCGGACGGAGCGGCGGATCTCCTCGTGCTGGGGCGAGAGAGCGAAGTTCATCGGTCGGTCGAGTCTACCAGCCGGACTCGTTGACACTGCGCCGCGACGCGGTCCTATACTCCGGGCTGGCCCGCACGGCCGTCCAGCTCGACCAGGTCTCCCGCTCGTACGAGGGGTCCCCGGTGCCGTCACCCGTCGACGTTCGGCTCGATCGCGTTACCAAGCGCTTCCACGAAGTGCTGGCGGTCGACGATCTGTCGCTGGAGATCCACCACGGAGAGTTCTTCTCCATGCTCGGCCCGTCCGGCTGCGGCAAGACCACCACGCTGCGCATGATCGGTGGCTTCGAGGAGTCCACCGCCGGCACCATCTACCTGGGCGACACCGATGTCACCGGGCTGCCGCCGTTCAAGCGCGACGTCAACACCGTTTTCCAGAATTACGCGCTCTTCCCCCATCTGAACGTGTACGAGAACGTCGCCTTCGGCCTGCGCCGCCGTTCCGTGGCGGAGGGTGAGATCCGCACCAAGATCACCGAGATGCTGGAGCTGGTCGAGCTGCCCGGCTACGAGACGCGCAAGCCGTCACAGCTCTCCGGCGGCCAGCAGCAGCGGGTGGCGCTGGCTCGCGCTCTCATCAACCACCCCAAGGTGCTCCTCCTCGACGAGCCACTCGGCGCGCTCGACCTGAAGCTGCGCAAGCAGATGCAGATCGAGCTGAAGCGGATCCAGACCGAGGTCGGGATCACGTTCATCTACGTGACCCACGACCAGGAGGAGGCGATGACGATGTCGAACCGGATCGCCGTCATGCGCGCCGGCAGGATCGAGCAGCTGGGCGCCCCGGAAGCGCTCTATGAGCGGCCGAAGACGGCCTTCGTGGCCGGCTTCCTGGGGGTGAGCAACCTGCTCGACGGGGAGATGGCCGGCCGCGATGGCGAGATGGTGGCGATCCGCCTGAACGACGGGTCCGTCCTGCGGGCTCCCGGCAACGGAGCGTTGGGGCCTGCTGTCCGGGTCGGTGTGCGCCCGGAGAAGCTGCGCGTCCTGGCGGTCGACGAGCACCACCACGAAACCGAGGCCGACAGCGGCCTCAACGCCCTCGATGGCACCATCCTGGACGCGAGCTACATCGGCGTCAGCACCCAATACCTGGTCGAGACGCGCGACGGGCACAAGCTGACCGTCTACGCGCAGAACCTGGAGACCGGCGGAGCGTCCGAGGCGATCGCCGATGGGCAGCGCGTTCGCCTCACCTGGAAGCCGCAGCACACCTTTGTCATCAGCGCGCCCGGGACGGAAGAACCGACCCCCGAGGATCCGCACACAGGAGGAGAGACCAATGGCTGACAACCCCACCCAGCGCTTCGAGATCGAGCGCGCCATTGCGCGGGTACTGCGCGAGGACCGGATGTCGCGGCGGGTGTTCCTGCGCAAGACGGGGCAGGCCGGCATCACCATCGGCGCCGCGATGACCCTCCCCGCCATCCTGGCCGCCTGCGGCCCGGGCGGCAATCCGAACCAGTTGAACTGGGCGAACTGGCCGGCCTACATCGACATCGATGACAACGGCAAGTACCCGACCATCGAGAAGTTCACCACTGAGACGGGGATCAAGGTCACCTACACCGAGGACATCAACGACAACGAGGAGTTCTTCAACAAGCTCCTGCCCGATCTGTCGGCCGGGAACGCGATCAAGTACGACGTTATCGTGATGACCGACTGGATGATCGAGCGCATGGTGCGGCTCGGCTACCTGGAGAAGCTCGACGCCTCCAAGCTCACGAACGCCGCCGCCAATGTCCAGGACCTCTACAAGAACCCGTGGTACGACCCGGGCAACGTGTACAGCTACGCCTGGCAGTCAGGGTTCACCGGGATCGGCTACAACAAGAAGCTGACCGGCCGGGCGATCACCAGCTTCGACGACCTGCTCGACCCCGCCTTCAAGGGGACGGTTGGCATGTTCAGCGAGATGCGGGACACGCTGAGCCTGGCCCTGCTCAGCCTCGGCGTGAAGCCCGAGGACGCCACCATCGCCGATGTCACCCAGGCGAAGGACAAGCTGCTGGCGGCGGCCAAGACGGGCCAGTTCCGCAACTTCTACGGCAACGACTACTACGACGAGCTGGCCAACGGCAATCTCGCGGTGACGATGGCCTGGTCGGGCGACATCTCGCAGATGAAGCTGTACGACAACGCCGACGTCGAGTTCGTGATCCCCGACACCGGAGCCATGCTCTTCACCGACAACATGTGCATCCCCAAGAAGGCGGCCAATATCGACGGCGCCCACAAGCTGATCGACTTCTGGTACAAGCTCGAGAACGCAGTTCCGCTGACCGAGTACATCGGCTACTTCTCGCCGGTGAAGGGCGTCAGCGAGGCCGTGAAGACCGATGCCGACGGGGCGGCCGCCGAGGGTGACCAGGAGACCGCCGACCAGCTGCAGGTCGTTTCGGATACCGCCTTCCCGACCGAGGCGCAGCTGGCCAACTCGTACCACTACAAGATCCTCACTGAGGATGAGGAGAAGCAGTGGAACGATGCCTTCAACGAGGTCGTCGCCGGCTGAACCCATGCCGAGCTGGCTGCGTCACCGACGGGGTCTGATCCCGTATCTCTTCCTGCTGCCGGGCGGCGTCTGGCTCCTCGTCTTCTTCCTGGTCCCACTGATGGTGATGGCCACCGTCAGCCTGCAACAGGGGTCGCTGGGCACCGGCTATCGGCTGACGTGGAACTGGGGGATCTATCCGGAGGCGATCAGCGGGGCCTGGCCCCAGATCCTGCGCTCCATCGGGTATTCGCTGGTCGTCACCGTGCTGACGTTGGCGATCGGCTACCCGGTGGCCTACACCATCGCCTTCCGGGGCGGCCGGCGCAAGAACATCCTGCTGCTGCTGGTGATCCTGCCGTTCTTCACCAGCTTCCTGATCCGGACCCTCTCCTGGAAGCTGATCCTGTCGGACCACGGGTTCGTGCTCGGCACGCTCAAGGAGATGGGCATCCTGGACGCCGGCTTTCGGCTGATCGCCACGCCGATCGCGGTGATCAGCGGGCTCACCTACAACTTCCTGCCGTTCATGATCCTGCCGCTCTACGTGGCCATCGAGAAGGTCGATCCGCGGCTGGTGGAGGCCGCAACCGACCTGTACGCCAGCCGCTGGCAGGCCTTCCGCAGGGTCACCCTGCCGCTCTCCATGCCCGGCGTCTTCGCGGGCTCGCTGCTCACCTTCATCCCGGCGGTCGGTGACTTCATCAACGCCGCCATCCTGGGCAGCCGCGACACCTTCATGGTGGGCAACGTCATCCAGCGCCTCTTCCTCAACTCGAATGACTACCCCCAGGCGGCCGCCCTCAGCTTCGCGCTGATCGCCGCCATCCTGGTGATCGTGGTTTTCTACGCCCGTGCGATTGGCAGCGATAAGCTGACCCGCGGATGAACGACCGATGACGGCTCCGGCTGCGACACTCCCGCGGGCGGTGGTTGGTCCCGAGCCCGCCCCCACCCATCGGCCGCCGTTGCGCCAACGCCTGGCGATGCGAGTCCTGCCGGTCTACACCGGGCTGGCTGTGCTCTACCTGTTCCTGCCGATCGCGGTCATGATCGGCTTCTCATTCAACGACCCTCGCGGCCGGCAGAACATCACCTGGCAGGGCTTCACGCTGCAGAACTACGTCGATATCTGGAGCCGGCCGGACATCACCGGCCCGATGGTCTCCAGCCTGCTGATCGCGGTGGTCTCGACCATCGTGGCGACCATCATCGGCACCCTGGTGGGGATGGCCCTGACGCGCTACGACTTCAAGGGACGCAGCGGGGTGAACGCCCTGATCTTCCTGCCGATGGCCACCCCGGAGATCATCATGGGCGCCTCGCTGCTGACCCTCTGGGTGACGATCGGCGCCGAGCGCGGGATCCTGACGATCATGATCGCGCACATCATGTTCAACATCAGCTACGTGGTGGTTACCGTGCGGGCGCGCCTTGCCGGTTTCAACCGCACCCTGGAGGAGGCCGCCATGGACCTGGGGGCCGACGAATGGACGACCTTCCGCAAGGTCACCTTCCCACTCATCTTCCCGGGCATCCTGGCCGCGGCTCTGCTTGCCTTCGCACTGTCGATCGACGACTACGTGATCACCTCGTTCGTCTCCGGCAGCACGGTGACCTTCCCGCTGTGGGTCTGGGGCGTCAGCAAGATCGGTGTCCCGCCCGAGGTGAATGTGCTCGGCACGCTCATCTTCGTCATCGCCTTCGGCTTCATCGCGGCCCAGCTGTGGAGCTCGCGCCGGGACCTCGCCGCGCCGCGACCGATGCTGGGTCGCTGAGCCGGTGAGCGACCATGAGCGCTGGCTGGCCCGCCGCAGCGGCGTGCCGCCGGTATGGGCGCGCTACACCGACCTGGTGGTCGAGCGCGGCGAGGGCTCCTGGATCGAGACGATCCACGGCGACCGCTACCTGGACTACACCTGCGGGATCGGGGTGACCAACACCGGCCACGCCCATCCGCGAGTGACGGCGGCGATCGCCGAGCAGGCAGCGAGGATCATCCATGCCCAGCAGAACATCCTCTATCACAAGCCGGGCCTGGAGCTGCATGATCGGCTGCCGCGCACCTTCCCGGGCCTTCGTCCCGGGGAGTCCGCCGGACTCTTTCTGTCGAACTCCGGGGCCGAGGCAATCGAGGCGGCCGTCAAGCTGGCCAAGTACGCCACGCGTCGCCCCGCGGTGATCGCCTTCCGCGGCGGCTTCCACGGCCGGACGCATGGCGCCATGGCGCTCACCAGCTCCGGGGTCAAGTACCGCGGGCATTTCGAGCCGCTGCTCGGTGGCGTCCATTTCGCTCCGTATCCGTATGCGCTGCGCAACCCGACCGGCCGCACCGATGTGGCGGCGCTGGCATTCAGCCTGGCCGGGGTCGAGGAGCTCTTTGCATCGGTCATCTACCCCGACGACGTGGCCGCCATCCTGGTCGAGCCGATCCTGGGCGAAGGTGGCTACGTGGTCCCGCCGGATGGCTTCCTGCCGGCCCTGCGCGAGATCGCCGACCGTCACGGAATCCTGCTCATCGCCGACGAGGTGCAGTCCGGCATGGGGCGCACCGGGCGGATGTGGGCCGCCGACTGGTACGACGCGCGTCCCGACATCGTGGTCATGGCCAAGGGGATCGCCTCGGGGATGCCCCTTTCGGGGATCATGGCCCGTGGCGATCTCCTCGAGCGCTGGGGTCCGGGAGCCCATGGCGGCACCTACGGCGGCAACGCGGTCGCGTGTGCCGCTGCGGTGGCCACGCTGGACGTGATCGAGTCCGAGGGGCTGCTCGCGAACGCCGCGCGCCAGGGAGATCGCCTGCTCGCCGGGCTCCGTGAGGTCACGGCAGGGCGCACCACCGTCGCCGAGGTCCGCGGCCGGGGCCTGATGATCGGCATCGAGTTCGCCGACCCTGGCTCGCTGATGCCCCGTCCCGACCTGGTCAAGGCGCTCATCCACGAAGCCTTCGAGCGCAAGCTGCTGCTGCTGAGCTGCGGCATGTACGGGCAGGTGGTGCGCATCATCCCACCGCTGGTCACCACCGACGCCGAGGCCGACCTGGCGGTCGGGGTCATCGGTGAGTCGCTGGCCGCGATCGGCGCCTAGGTGTGATGTTCGAGGACGTTGTTGACAGCCGCCTGGGGCACGAGGCCTCCGATCGCGGTGTGCGGACGTCGCTGATTGTAGAAGTCGAGGTAGCGGCGCAGCGCCCGGCGGCGGTCGCCGTTGGAGCGATACGGCCGGGCGTAGGCCCACTCCTCGAGCAGGGTCCGGATGAAGCGCTCGGCCTTGCCATTGGTCTGCGGCCGGAAGGGCCGGGTGCGCTTGTGGCGGATCTCGAACCCGGCCAGCGTGTCGCGGTAGGCGTGGCTGCGATAGCTGGCGCCGTTGTCGGTCAGCATCCGCTCGATCCGGATGCCGACCTCGGCGAAGCGGGTGACGGCCAGCTCGACCGCCCACGAGGCGCTCGCAGCGCGCTCGTCGGCGACCGGCACGACGACGGCGTAGCGGCTGGCGTCGTCGATGAACACCTCGAGGTGGTCGTAGCCGCGGACCCGGCGGTCCTGCGACGCTTGGTCTCGCCCCAGCACGCGCCAGCCGCCGCCGTCGGGCACCCGGCCCGAGCTTCTTGTGGTCCTGGTGCACGAGCGCCCCGGGATGGCAGGCCACGTAGCGGATCGGAGTCCCCGTCACCCGGTCGGTGTCGCGCAGGCGGTTCAGGCCGGCCCGGCGCAGGATGCCGTAGATGGTCGAGCGCGGATGGCCGGTCAGCGGCGCCAGGCGGGCCGGGCCATAGCGCCGTCGGGCGCGAGCCCGGATGATCGCGGCGGTCACCGCGGCAGACGAGCGGCGCGGCGAGCGGTGCGGTCGGGAGCTGCGATCCTCCAGCCCGGGCAGGCCAGCGGCCCGGTAGCGGTGGACCCACTTGTAGCCGGTCGCGCGACTGATGCCGAGCTGCTCGGCAACGGTCGCCACCGGCCAGCCGTCGACCATCACCCGCTTCACCAGCAGCTGTCGACTGAACACGCTGAGACGCGCGCTAGGATGTGCCACGAGAGCCTCCGACCGGTATGGGTACTAACACCTCACACCGTGCCGTGGGGCTCTCGTTTGTCAACAACGTCTTCGGTCACTACACCTAGGCTTCGGCGAAGGCCGCCAGCACCGAAGCGGGGACCGGCACCAGCGGTGGCCGCGGCGTGATGTTTCCTCGCGGCTGATCGGAGGACAGGTCGAGCCGAAGGGCCAATCCGTCGACGCATCGTCGTCCCTGGCACTGCCCGAATGCCACGCTGGTGGCGCGCTTGAGCTCGTCAACCGTGCGCCATCCTGCGTCGATGGCGGCATACACCTGCTCGGTCGCCGTCAGACGGCAGATGCAGGCATAGTGTCGCGGCGTCGGTTCGAGAGCGCGTGGGCGACCGCTGATCGTGACCGAAGGGGGCAGCGCGGCCGGGTTGATCCCCAGCAGACGGGCCAGGTTGGGGTCGGGTCGCTCCAGCCGAAGCCGCGTGGCGCGGATCGCGAACGGGGTGGCGACATCGCCGTCGATCAGCGCGGCGCGCGCCGACCAGCCAGCGGGATCGGCCCAGGCCCAGAACAGGGTGGCCCCCTCGAACTGCGGCAGCTCGTCGTCGACCACCAGCAGCTCATCGACGGTGGCGCGCCGCAGCGGGCCGACCTCCAGGCTGCCGGTGAGTGGAGCGGTCAGGCGATCCCAGGCGGGCAGCGGGGCGAGCGGATGCGTGCTCATCGGTCCGGCTCCGGAGTCAGGTGACGATAGCGAGAGCCGTACCACAGCAGCGGCTCGCCCGCGTCGTCGTAGCCGGCCGCAACGATCTCACCGATGAAGATGGTGTGGTCGCCACCGGGATGGCTGGCGGTGATCCGGCAGTCGAAGAAGGCGATCGCCCCCTCAAGGATCGGTGAGCCGGTCTCGGCCTCGTGCCACGGCGCGTCGCAGAAGCGCTGCAGCTTGGCAGCCGTGGTCGGTTGGGCGAAGCACTCCGCGAGCGGCTGCTGCTCTCCGGACAGCACGCTGACTGCGAACGAATGACTCCCCACGATCGCCCCGTGGGTCTCGCTGCTGCGGCTGATGCTCGCCGCCAACAGCGGCGGGTCGATGCTCACTGAGACGATGGCGTTGGCGGTCATCCCCGCCAGCAGCGGCCCGTGCCGCGCGGCCACCACCGTGACGCCCGTGGCGAAGCGGCCCATCATCGCCCGCAGCCAGCGTCGCTGTTCGTCGTTCATCGGCGCGACGGTCGCTCCGGCGGGCATGCGCTCGATCCGGTCGAGCGGCATCAGCGATAGCGCTCGAGCTTCTCGATGATGGCGTTGGCGATCGCCCATTCCGCGGCACTCGGCGGCCGGCCCCGTCGGAGATGGACGAGCGGCACGGTATTCCACGACGGCCCGTCCTCGCGAGGGATGTGGATCGACAGATCGCCGCGGTCGAGCAGGGCCACGATCGTCGCGCCGCGTTCTCCGCCGCGCGCCAGCGCGCGCTCCATCGAGCGAGCAAATTCCTCGAGCGGCCCGAACTCCTGCCCGATGCGCATCGCCATCAGGCCCGACGAGGGCGGCAGCGAACCTTCGGGATCGGCCTTCAGATCCATCCGAGTGCCCCGAACAGCCAACCGAAGAAGGTGAAGCTGCCGAGCACGGTGAAGCCGATCACCGCCAGCAGGATGCCGACGCCGATGGCGCTCGCCCAGGCCGGCACGGAGGCCCGTGGCGCCCCAACCGAGCCCTGGGTCAACCAGACCGCCATGGCGTCCCCGTCGACCCGCAGCTCCACGTCGTCGTCGAGCGGCACCAGGACCACCCGCTCGCGCGATCCGCTGCCCGCCTCGCCGGTTAGCAGGGCGCGCGGCGCATCGGCTTCGCGGAGCAGGACGGCGTGATTGCCGGCCGCGTTGCTGAGCGGGAATGCCTCCAGGCGGCCGGTGCTGCCGACCGGGATCGCATGCTGCTGATCCTCCATCGAGCGAGGATAGCAGCCGTCAGCCGTCGAGCAGCGCGAGGGTGGGGGCGAGGGCCCTGATCGAGTCGACCGTGATCGGGTCGAGGACGAGCTGGACATGGGCCACCCCCTCGGCGGCGAAGGCCCGCAGCGTTTTGGCAAGGATCGGGGGGTCCCCGGAGATCGTCTGCACATCGGGCCACGTGAGATCGCCCGGCTGGCGTCCCTGGCCCCCTGGGAAGCCGATAAACAGGGCCAGCGTGCGCTCCACCTCGGCCGGGCCGCGCCCCACCGCCAGGCAGGCGGCATCGACCGCATCTCGCAACGGCCGGTAGCCCTCTGGCGAATTGCCGAACCAGGTGAACCAGGCGTTCCAAGCATCGACGTGCGGCAGCGTGATCGCCAGCATCCGCGGTCCCTCCGAGCCGACCATCAGCGGCGGGCCGCCGGGTCGAGGCCCGCGCGGCAGCAGCTCGCAGTCGTCGAGCTCGAAATATGTGCCGTGATGGTCGCAGCGGCCTTCGCGCAGGAGCCTCCGCACGATGGTGAACGCCTCCTCGAAGCGGCTGACCCGGTGGTCGAACGGGAAGCCGTAGGCCCGATACTCGCCCTCGTTCCAGCCGGCGCCGAGCCCCAGGATCAGGCGACCGCCGCTGATCTCGTCGATGGTGGCCGCCATCTTGGCCAGCATCGCCGGGTTGTGGAAGCTGGTCGCGGCCACCAGCGGGCCCAGCTCGACCCGATCGGTCACTGCCGCCAGAGCGGCCAGGGTGGTCCATGCCTCCCACGGACCACGAAGCGGCCCGTCGTCACCGCGGTACAGCAGGTGATCGCCCACCCAGATCGAGTCGAGGCCGATCGCCTCGGCACTGCGCGCCATCTCGCGCAGCTCCGACCAGCCGACCTGGCGCTCCACCTCGGGAAGCTGCACGCCGATCTTGAGCGGTCTCGTCACGCGCCGATTGTGCGCCGCACCTTGTGCCCCGTGGTGCCTGCCACGGTAAGCCGCCAGTAAGTGTCGCCGGCGCAGTGTTCAGGTGATCTGATCAGTCCGCGGTGGCTGCTGCGCCGCGGTGGCGTTCGCGCTGTCCAAGATCGGCAACGAGGTCGTCAGGCCACCCGCTTGCGCCTCTTGTTCACGTAGTCGACCAGCAGGTACTCGCCCAGGTGCTCCGGCTCGACATAGAAGGCGCGCCCGCGGTTGATGCGGCTCATGAGGTCCACGAACTCGGAGAGGTAGCGCGACCGCTCCAGCATGAAGGTGTTGATGACGATGCCCTCGCGAGTGGCGCGACCGACCTCGCGCAGCGTCGACTGCATGGTGCGCACGGTGGGGGGATACGCGAACTCCACCTGCCCGTTGACCATGTGGGCGGTCGGCTCCCCATCGGTGATGACCACGATCTCCTTGTTGCCGCCGCTGCGTCGTCCGAGCAGCTGCCGGGCGATGATCAGCGCGTGCTGCAGGTTGGTGCCGTACTCGAACTCGTACGGCGACAGGGTGGCGATTGCCTCGGGCTTGATCTGGCGGGCGTAGTACGCAAAGCCGACCACGTACAGCCGATCGCGCGGGTACTTGGTCTGAATCAGCGTATGCAGCGCCATCGCCACCCGCTTGGCGGCGGTCGAGCATCCGCGCAGCAGCATCGATCGGCTCATGTCGAGCAACAGGACGGTCGAGGAGACGGTCGTCTCCTCGGAGCGGTGCACCTCGAAGTCGTTCGGCGCGATCCGCAGCGGGGTCCCCGGGCCGTTGCGGATCATGGCGTTGAAGAGGGTCCGGTTAAGGTCGACCAGGAAGGGGTCCCCGTGCTCGAACTGCTTCGTCTCATCGCCGGGCTCGCCTCCGCTGCCCGGCATCGGGAGCTGATGACCACCCAGTGACTCGCGCCGAAGCCGGCTGAAGATCTCGGTCAGGGCGCGCATGCCGAGCTTTCGCGCGGCCCGCGGGGTGAGCTTCAGCCGATCGCCGTCGCGCTGCAGATAGCCCGCCTCCTCGAGGGCGCGGGTCAGCTCGCGCAGCTGCTCGAGGTCGTCGGACGCCTCATCGCCGCCAAGATCGCGGAGCGCATCGACGTCGATCCGCTCCAGCCCGTCCGGATCGCGGGCCGCCAGCAGCTCCGCCTCCATGGCGTCATAGCGCTGCTGCCGATCGATGGCATTCAGCGCGTCGGGCAGGCCGAGCGGCTGATCGCCGCTGAAGGGGTACAGCTCGCCAAAGGATTCGTTCGGCCGCAGGGCCTGGAGCGCGCCCGCCAGGCGGGCAAGGTCCCACTTCAGCCGGTCGTCGCGCAGGAGCTCGTCCGTCATGTCGCGAAGCTCGGCGCGCATCTCCGGGCTCAAGCTGGCCATCAGCGACGCCATCTGCGCAGCCTGGCGATGCAGGTGATCGATCAGTGCCTCGAGGTTGGCGATGCCCGGCGGAAAGAAGCGTCCGTGGATCGTCATGAATCGGTCGAAGTCGGCCGGTGTGTCGCTGCCGGCCGCGTGCTTCTCGAGCAGCGCGTTCAGGTCGCGCACCATGGCGCGCACTCCGTCGAGGTCCGCGGGCGTGATCCCGGCCACGCTCTCCTTGAGCCCCGCGAAGTAGGTCTGCAGCAGCTGCTGGCGCAGCTCGTCGGTGAGCGCCCGGAAGGCGTCGCGCGCGTCGGCATCCATGAACTCGTAGTCGGCCAGGGCTCGGAGGCGCCCGGCGAGATCGGGCGGCAGC
This sequence comes from uncultured Chloroflexia bacterium, assembly GCA_963750025.1. Lineage (GTDB taxonomy): Bacteria > Chloroflexota > Limnocylindria > QHBO01 > QHBO01 > CF-167. The sequence goes on along the minus strand of CAVVPF010000037.1, from coordinate 56,232 downwards.
TCCGCCAGACGGTCGCGGTGCTGCTGGGCGGCGCGACGCAGCACCTCATCGGCCAGCCGGGCCTGCGCCTGCGCGTCGCCGGGCGCGGCATCCAGCGCGCACTGCTCGGCCTCGTGCACGCGACGCTCGATCCCCGCGCGCTCCTGCTCCACGATCTGGCCGACGCGCTCGGTCAGCTCCTCGAAGATGCCTCCCAGGTTGGCGCGAGCCAACTCCTCGGCCCGCCGCTCTCGCAGCCGCTCCATGATCCGGCGCAGGCCTGGCACGTCGCCGCCGCGCTGCCCAAGCATGCCGCGCTGCATCAGGCGTTGGAGCGCGCGCCCGATATCGCCCTCGGCCATCAGGTCATCGGAGAGGGCGTCGAGCACGTCGTCGGCGTCGAACGGCGGCAGGGCCTGGCTGCCGTCCCAGGCTGAGTAGCGGTACAGGCTCATCGGCCGACCATCGGCCTAGCGCGCGTAGCGCACGCGCCCGCCGCGCCGCTCCTTGTTGAGGCGGCGGTTGAGGTGCAGGCCCTCGAGAACGAACTCCACGCCGCTCGCCTTTCCCGCCGACGCCTCGCCGACGTTCAGCCGCGCGACCGCTCGGTCCAGCTCGGGGATTTCGGCCACCAGTTGCTCGTGCACGCTCGAGGCGACTCCCTCGCCGACCTGCGCCTCGCCCCCGGCCTCGAAGCGCTCGACCAGAGGCGCCAGCTCGGTGAGCGAGAAATGGCGGTTGAAGACATTCACCACGGCGCGTTGCACGAGCTTCTCGATCACCTTCTCCTCGCGCGTCTCATCGCCGAGGGTCTCCAGCTCGATCTTGCCGGCGGTCGAGGCGACCACCGCGTCCAGGTCGCTGATCCGTGGAGCAGCCACCGGCTCGCCCAGCCGCACGGCACGCTTGAGCGCTGCGGCCAACAGCGTCTCGTGGTTGGCGATGGAGACTCGCACGCTCACTCCGGAGCGCTGGCTCACCTCCGACGAGCGGCGGGCCAGCTGCGACAACTCTGCGACGATCTCCTTCATGAAGCCCGGCACCTGGACTGCGGATCGATGCGGCCGTCTCGTCGTCGAAGACAAGCCGCTCCGCCTCCATGATCGCAATCTCGGTCTCGGCATCCTCGGGGTAGTGGGTGCGGATCTGCGCGCCGAAGCGGTCCTTGAGCGGGGTGATGATGCGTCCGCGGGAGGTGTAGTCCTCCGGGTTGGCCGATGCCACCACGAACAGGTCGAGGTTCAACCGCACCTTGTAGCCGCGGATCTGGACGTCGCGCTCCTCCATCAGGTTGAGGAGGCCCACCTGGATCCGCTCGGCCAGGTCGGGCAGCTCGTTGAGGGCGAAGATGCCCCGGTTGGTGCGCGGCAGCAGGCCGTAGTGGATGGTCAGCTCGTCGGAGAGGTAGCGCCCCTCGGCCACCTTGACCGGGTCGACCTCGCCGACCAGGTCGGCGATGCTGATGTCCGGGGTGGCCAGCTTCTCGCCGTAGCGATCCTGGCGGGCCACCCAGCTGATCGGCGTCTCGTCGCCGCGCTCGGCTACCAGTCCGCGCGCGAAGGGGCTGACCGGACGCAGCGGGTCGTCGTTCAGCTCCGCGCCGGCGACGGCCGGCAGCCACTCGTCGAGCAGGCCGACCAGCGAGCGCGCGATCCGGCTCTTGGCCTGGCCCCGCTCGCCGAGCAGGATGATGTCCTGCCCGGCCAGGATGGCGTTCTCGATCTGCGGAACCACCGTCTGGTCGTAGCCGACGATCCCCGGCAGCAGCGGGTCACCGCGACGCAGGCGGGCGACCAGGTTGGCCCGCATCTCTTCTTTCACAGACCGCGACCGGTAGCCATTTGCGCGCAGCTCACCAAGGGTCCCGATGGCTGGACGGTCGGTCATGCGGTTGCTCCTTCTCCCGGGAGGGCAGGATAGTCGGCGGCGGCCGTGGCCACATCCCACGGGTCGCAGATGCCGCGCTCCGCGAGCTCGCCCAGGAAGGCGGACCGCTCGGTGAGCTCTGCCTCGAGGGCATCGGCGCTGACGCCGAGTGAGGCGGCCAGCAGCTCGTAGGCCGCGGCATCGTGCAGCAGCGGGCGGCCGGCGCGCCCGCCATCGCCGTCGAGCAGCGGCGGGATCGGCTCACGCTGGGCACCGGTCAGGCTCGGAGAGCGGTCGCCGCTGATGGCCGCCAGGCGGACCGGCGCCAGGGCTCCAGATTCATCGGTGCGCAGGTGCCAGGCCTCTTCGACGCGTCGGTACATGCCTGCGGGCGTGCGGTAGGCCGAGTACTGCAGGTAGATGGTGAGCGCCGCCAGGTCCGCGTCGCCGGCCCCCAGCTCGCCGCGCAGCATGGTCAACGCCTCGGGCAGCGAGTCGGCGTGCATGGTGGCCCCCAGCCCGTAGCCACGTCCCGCCAGACGCAGCGCCAGCAGGGCGTTGCGTCCCCAGACGTAGATCGGCAGGTGGTCGCTCATCTCGTTGACGAGGAGGTAGCCGCGCTCCGGCCCGATCTCATCGGTCCAGCTGGCATCGTCCTGCCAGCCACGCAGGAAGACCCCCACGCTGCCGAGCGGCAGGAAGTCGACCAGGGCGGACAGGGTGGTGGTCTTGCCGGCCATCGGCGCTTCCGAGGCGAGCATCACGCCGCGACGCCGCGCCACGACCGCCCACAGGGTGGCCATCAGCCGCCGATCCAGGCTGCCGCTCTGCGCGATCTCGACCGCGCTCATCGGTCGCGGCAGGCTCCAGTGGTAGCCCCACCAGCCTTCGGGAAAACGGGCATACCAGCTGGCGCGCGCGGGATCCATGGTGGCGGCCACGGTACGCGGGCCCACCCTGCGGCGCAATCGGTCGGTATCATGCCGGCCATGGTCGAAGCCGAGGCGCCCGCACCGCAGCCCATGCTCCGCGGCGAGCGCGTCTGGCTGCGCCCCGTCGAGCCGGGCGACGTGGTCGAGGACAGCCAATTTGCTGGCGATGCCGAGGTCGGCCACTTCCTGGGCGCCAAGACACCGATGAGCCGCGCCGCCGCCGAGCGCCTTGCCGGAGAGATTCTGTCGCAGGTCGGCCAGACCGGCTATCCGTATGCCATCTGCCTGATGGGCGAGCAGCGCAGCATCGGCACCGTCTTCCTGCGGGGCGTCGACAAAGTGAATGGGAGCGGCGTGGTCGGCATCTTCATCGGCGACCGGCGCTACATCGGCAAGGGCTATGGGACCGATGCGCTCAACGCCCTGGTCGATTTTGGCTTCGGCGAACTGCGCCTTGAGCGGATCGAGCTGGAGGTCTTCGACTACAACCTGCGCGCCATTCGCTCGTACGAGAAGGCGGGCTTCCAGACCGATGCGGTCCTGCGCCGCGCTCGCTTCCACCGAGGCGCGCACCACGACGTCCACCTCATGTCGATCCTGCGCGATGACTGGCTGGCGCTAGCGCGCCCGCGGAGCTGGGAGCTGAGCGGGCCCTAGGCCGTCCGCGGCAGGCGAACCAGGAACGTGGTCCCCTGCGGTCCGGTGCTCTCGACCTCGATCCTTCCCCCGTTGGCAGTCAGCAGCTCGAGCGCGATCGTGAGCCCGATGCCGCTCCCCGGGCGTGGCACTGCGGGGCCCCGCGCCGGGTCAGCCCGGTAAAACCGCTCAAAGAGGTGCGGCAGGTCGGCCGCCGCGATGCCACCGCCCTGGTCGCGCACCCGGATGCGCAGCTCGCTCGGGCCCGCCTCCACGCCCATCCGCACCTCGCCTGCCGGGGGCGAATGCTGGGCGGCGTTGGTGAGCACGTTGCGCAGCGCGCGTGCCACCTGGGCCCCGTCAACCTGCGCCGCCAGGCGCGCGGGCGACGGCTCGGCGACCAGCGCCAGGCCGCGCTCGCGAAAGAGGGGCTGCATGGCCTGTTCGAGCTCCCCGAGCATCGGGCCGATCTCAACCCGGGTGGCACGACGGCTGAGCACGGCCGATTCCGCGTCGACCAGCTCGCGCATCTGACCGATCACGCCGGAGAGCGCGCCGGCCGCAGCCCTCGCTCCGTCGAGCTGGGTCCGGTCGGCCGGCACCACGCCGTCCAGCATCGCCTGCAGCTGCGATTCCAGCACGGTGGCCGGCGTGGCCAGGTCGTGGGCCATGTCGCTGGCGGCCCGGCGGCGAAGCATCTCGGAACGTTGGAGTCGATCGGCCATGGCATTGAAGGCGTCCGCCAGCTCGGCTGACTCCCGGTCCGATCCCCCGCTGGCGCGCGCCCCCATGTCGCCGTCGCCCAGCCGATGCGCAGCCTCCGCGACGCCGCGCAGGGGCCGGGTGAGCCGGTCGGAGACGAAGACGGCAACCCCGACCAGCACGACCACGGCGACCAACCCTGCGCCGAGCAGGGTGAGGTTGAAGACCCGCAGGAACGAGCGATCCGGGCTCGGGATGTCGACCACCAGGCTCCCGCCGCCGGAGATCGGTTCGCTGATCTGCTGGCTGGCGGCGCCGTCGCGCAGCGATCCTTCCGAGAGCACGGTGGTCCCGTCCGGGTCGATGAGGCTGGCGCGACCGTGTGCCGCCATCGCGACGCGGCGGAGCACCAGCCTGGCGGCCGTCTTGCCGCGGGGCGTGCTCCAGTTGACGTCCCCCAGCGCCCCGGCCACCACCGTCAGTCGGTCTCGCTGGACCGCCGTCAGCTCCGCCTCCAGTGGGCCGCTGACCAGCCGGTTGACCGCCAGCCCGGTGACCAGCAGGACCGAGACGACGGCCAGCGACAGCAGGAGCGCCAGCCTGACCGATAGCGGGCGCCCGGGTTGGGGCCGCCCGGGCAACGTGCTCATGATGCGTCCCGGCTGGCGACCAGCCGGTAACCGGTGGTCGGCACGGTCTCGATGAGCCAGGGGTCCCCGGCATCATCGCCGAGCTTGCGGCGCAGGTTGGCGACGTGCACGTCGACCACCCGGCCAAAGACCTCTTCGGGGCGCCGAGCGACCGCCTCGAGCAGCTGGTCGCGCGACACGACCGCCCCGGGGCGGCGGGCCAGCGCCATGAGCAGCGCGGACTCGCCGGGGGTCAGGCGACCACCCTGGGCGCCGTGGAGGGTATATCGGCGGGAGGCAGGATCCAGCAGCAGGCGCCCCCCCGCCAGCGACAGGATCCCCTCATCGACAGCCGTGCCCGGGTGCGTGCGGCGCAGGATGGCGGCCACCCTGGCCGTCAGCTCATGCGGGTTGAACGGCTTGGCCAGGTAGTCGTCGGCGCCCAGGCGCAATCCCGCGATCCGTTCGGCATCGGTTCGCTTGGCGCTGGTGATCAGGATCGGCACGTCGCCTGTCTCGCGCAGCGCTTCCAGCACCGCCTCGCCCTGCAGGCCGGGGAGCATGAGGTCCAGGATCACCAGGTCGGCCCCATCGCGCTGGTAGGCGGCCAGGGCGGCCGCTCCGTCGCCGGCATCGGTCACCCGGTGCCCGTCGCGCTCCAGGTAGAGCCGCAGCAGGGCTCGGAGTCGGGGTTCGTCCTCGACGATCAGGACTCGAGCAGGGGCCATGGCCTGCATCCTAGTCGCGGCGCTGTTCAGAGGATGTCAAGACGGATCGTTCCGATCTTGACCCGATCTTCACGCCGGGATGCCATGCTTCGGGGTGAGAGATCGCATCCAAGCGACCCCAAGAGGAACCAGACCGATGAAGAGTGTCAAGACCCTGGGCATCGCTGGTGGCTTCGTCACCGCGGCGCTCATTGGTGGAACCCTGTTCAGTGCCGCGGCTGCGGCCCCCTCGAGCACGAACTCGCCGTCACCCGGCGGGCTTGCCAACGATACCGCGGATGCGGCCAAGTACTGCACCACCTGGCAGCAGACCTTCGCGACCGAGCTGGGTGTGAGCGTTGACAAGCTGGTGCCCGCCGCCAAGGCCGCGACCCTTGCCGCCGTCGATGCGGCCGTCAAGGCGGGCGACCTGCCTTCCGACGTGGCCGATCGGATCAAGGCCCAGGTCAATGCCGCCGATGGCGACGGCTGCCGCCTGCTGGGTGGCTTCCTGCACGGGATCGCGCGCCACGGGGTTCGCGGCGACGCCCGCCATGACCTCCTCGATTCCGCCTCCAGTGCGCTGGGCATGACGTCGGCGGACCTCATCAAGGCACTGCGTGCGGGCGATTCGCTCAAGAAGATCGCGTCAGACCAGAAGGTTGACTACGACACGGTCAGCAAGGCGATCACCGACGCAGCCAAGACCGATCTTGACGCCCTGGTCTCGGCCGGCCGGCTGACCCAGGCACGCGCCGATGCCCTCCTGTCCCGCCTGGGCGACGCGCTGACGTCAGGCGACTTCCCGCGCCTGGGAGGATTCCGGTTCGGGCACATGGGCGGCTGACTGGTCGCGCTTCCACCCGGAAGCCTCATATCGCTGCCGATCGGGACCGGCGTATACTGCCGTGCCTACCCCGATAATCGGGGTTTGTAGGCTGTGTCGAGGGAGACAATACGATGAAGACATCGGTCCACACCGCCAGGTTGCCGCTTTCGGCTGGCATCGCAGTCACTCTCGCGATCGGCATGCTCATCGCCGCACAGACGGTAAGTGCCGCAGGTCCGGCGGCGCCAGGCCTTGGAACGGCCGGTTGGTTCGCGGTCCTCGCCGGCGCCGGGATCACCAACACGGGCCCGACCACGATCAATGGCGACGTCGGATCGTTCCCCACGACCACGCAGACCGGATTCGGCTCGGTCACCCTTAGCGGGGGGACCAATCACGCCGGTGACGCGGTCACGCAGGGAGCCAAGACCGATCTCATCACCGCCTACAACACCGCGGCGGGAAGCGGGCCGACCATCTCGGTCGCTGCCGACCTCGGGGGCCAGACCCTCACGCCCGGTGTGTACAACTCCGCGTCCTCGCTCGGACTCACGGGCACGCTGACGCTTTCCGGTACGTCGAGCGATGTCTGGATCTTCCAGGCCGGCTCAACGCTCACCACCGCTAGCGGAAGCAGTGTGGTCTTCATCGGCGGCGCGCAGTCCTGCAACGTCTTCTGGCAGATCGGCAGCAGTGCGACGATCGGTACGGGCTCCGCCTTCAAGGGGACGATCATGGCCCTGGAGTCGATCACCGTGACGACCGGCGCGACCATCGACGGCCGCGCGCTGGCACGGAATGGTGCGGTGACGCTGGACACCAACACCATCACGAGGTCGACGTGCTCGACGACGGCATCGTCGGGGGCGGCATCGCCGTCGGGGGGCGTGCCAAACGCCGCGTTCAGTGGCTCCGAACCAAGCGCCCCCATGGCCCCCGTGCTCTTCGCGCTGGTCCTGATCGGCTTGCTGGGCGCGCTGACCCTGACGAACGTGCGGACGGCTCGCCGGCACAAGTAAGCTCGAGCGGAGACCGTCCCGCGCTCCGTGGGATGGCCTCGTCGCGTTACCCTGTCGCCATGACGAAGATCGGTTACGCGGCCATGCTGGAGCAGTTCCACCCCACGGACCTGCTCGACTGGTGCCAAGGGGCGGAGGCGGCCGGCTTTTCCGCCGGGTTCATGGTCAGCGAGCACTTCCACCCGTGGACCCCACAGCAGGGCCAGAGCGCATTCGCCTGGTCGTTCATGGGCGCCCTGGGAGAGCGGACCTCGCTCCCGTTCGGCACGGCGGTCACCTGCCCCGGCTTCCGCTATCACCCCGCGGTGATCGCCCATGCGGCGGCAACTCTGGGCGCCATGTACCCCGGCCGCTTCTGGCTGGGTCTCGGTGCCGGTGAGGCACTCAACGAGCACGTCATCGGCGGCGAATGGCCCGAGATCGGGGTGCGCAGCTCGATGATGTTCGAGGCGATCGAGCTGATCACCAAGCTCTTCTCAGGCAACGTGGTGAAGCACGACGGGGAGTACTTCACCCTCGAATCGGCAAAGTTGTACACCCGCCCGGAGCAGCCGGTGCCGATCTACGTGGCGACCGCCGGACCGGTCAACGCCAAGCGCACCGGCAAGTTCGCCGACGGGATCATCACCGTCGGAGCGGCCGACGAGAAGATCGAGATGCTGTGGGGTAAGTTCGCCGACGGGGCGCGCGAGGCCGGCAAGGATCCAGATGCCATGCCGAAGCTGCTCCAGATCCACATCTCCTGGGCGGAGACCCAGCAGGAGGCGGAGGCCAACGCGCTCCGCGAGTGGCCGAACGGCGGGATGCCCTTCCCCAAGCAGGACATCCGCAACCCGGAGGACTTCGCCAACATGGCGAAGCTGGTCCGCCCGGAGCACTTCACCAACCGGGTCCTCATCTCGGCCGACCTCGACGAGCACGCCGCGCACCTGCAGCGCTTCATCGACATGGGCTTCGACGAGGTCCACCTGCACAACGTCGGGCGCAACCAGGCCGAGTTCATCAGCGCCTTCGGAGAGCGGGTTCTGCCCCAGCTGAAGCTGGGCTGAGTCTCAGCGTCCCGCGGGCTCGTCGACCGGGAAGACCTGCAGACCGCTGCCGAGGCGAATCACCACGGCTTCCAGCGCGACCGAACCGGCCGCGCCTTCGCGGTGAACCGTGCGCGCGGGGAGGCAGGCAAAGTCGCCGATCTGCACCGTCAGCTGCTCGCCGTTCGCCAGTTCGATCAGCGCGGCACCGCTCAGAACGTAGAAGTAGCTGTCGTGCTCACCATGGTGATGCCGATCCAGCGGCCCTCGTCGGCAAATGCCTCGTGCCGCTCGACGCCGGGGGTAGGCGGCCCGGAGACCCTGTCGGCTGGCCGAACGATGCGAACCGACACCGCTACTCGACCGCCTCCCAGACCGAGGCGATCCCCTGCCCGACGCCGATGCACATGGTGGCCAACCCGTATCTCGCTCCGCGGCGTCGCATCTCGTGCAGGAGGGTGGCCACCAGGCGAGCGCCGGAGGCACCGAGCGGATGGCCGATCGCGATCGCGCCACCGTTGACGTTGACCTTCTCCGGGTCGAGCTCCAGCTCGCGGATGCACGGCAGCGCCTGCGCGGCGAAGGCCTCGTTCAGCTCTACGAGGTCGAGGTCGGCGACCGTCAGGCCGGCCCGCTCCAGCGCCTTGCGCGAGGCGGGGATCGGTCCGAGGCCCATCGTCGCCGGGTCGACGCCCGCCACGGCGCTGGCGATCAGCCGGGCGATCGGGCGCAGACCCAGCTCACCGGCGCGCGCCTCCGATGTGACCAGCAGCGCCGCGGCGCCGTCGTTGATGCCGCTGCTGTTCCCCGCGGTCACCGATCCCGAGGCATCGCGCCGGAAGGCCGGCTTGAGCGCGGCAAGCTGCTCGAGCGTCGTCTTGGGGCGCGGGTGCTCGTCGAGGTCGACCGAGGTCATGGCTCCTCGGCCGGCCGGCGCGTCGATCGGGACGACCTCGTCGGCGAAGCGGCCGGCCGCCTGGGCAGCGCCCCATCGTTGCTGTGATTGAACGGCAAAGGCGTCCTGGTCCTGGCGGCTGACGCCGATCCGCTCGACCACATTCTCGGCCGTCTCCCCCATCGAGTAGGGGTAATAGGCGTCGGCCAGGCGCGGGTTGGTGAAGCGCCAGCCGAGCGTGGTGTCGTACATCGTCTGCTCGCCACGCGGGAAGGCGGACGAGGGCTTGGCCATCACCAGCGGGGCGCGGGTCATCGACTCCGTCCCGCCGGCCACGAAGCAGCTGCCGTCGCCTGCCACGATTGCGTGGGCCGCGGCGATCACGGCCTGCATCCCCGAGCCGCAGAGTCGGTTGACCGTCTGGCCACCGACTTCGACCGGCATCCCGGCCAGCAGGGCGGCCATGCGCCCCACGTTGCGGTTGTCCTCGCCAGCCTGGTTGGCCGCGCCCAGGATGACGTCGTCGACCGATGCGGGATCGATCCGGGTTCGACCCAGCAATGCGCGGATGGCGTGCGCCGCAAGGTCATCGGGGCGGATCTCGCGCAGCGCGCCCCCATATCGGCCGAAAGGGGTCCGTAGCCCGTCAACCACGACCGGACTGTGAGTGGGATCAGTCTGGCGCATCAGCGCGGATGCTAGCGCGTCAGAAGCTCGGCGGCGTCAGGACGAAGAGGACGCCCGCGGCACGCGGGCCGGGATTGGTGTTGCGGTGCGGGACGCGGCGCGAGTAGCGGAGCATCGGATGACGGAAACGAGCGGACGATGCCGGGCCGAGCGTCTTCGGCCGAGCGCCGTCAGGCGGTCCGCCGTGCCGGGTGGGTGGTGGTGACCGCCTCGAGGAGCCGGCGCGACGCGGCGGCGACTTCCTCGACCGCTGAGTTGAAGGCGCGCTCGTTGGCGGGCGAGGGCTTGCGATAGCCGGTCACCTTGCGGACGTACTGCAGGGCTGCGGAACGCATCTCGTCATCGGAGGCGGGCACGTCGAGGGTGCGCAGGGTCTTGATGCTTCGACACATGCGCAGCAGTCTACGCCTCGGCCAGCAGCTCCTCGAGCGAGTCGATGACCCGGTCGGCGGCGGAGACATCGGTCTCTGCGAACTGCGGAACTGCGATGCAGCTCAAGCCGGCCGCCTTGGCCGCGGCGACCCCAGAAGGCGAGTCCTCGAGCGCCAGGGCCTCGGCCGGCGGGACGCCAAGGCGCTCGCAAGCGAGCAGGTACAGATCGGGTGCCGGCTTCGCATGCTCCACGTCGTCGGAGGTCACGATCGCGTCGAAGGCATCGGCCAACCCTGCGCTGGCCAGGGCCGCATCCACCAGCAGCTTGGGCGAGTTGGAGGCCAGGCCCAGCCTGGTGCGGCCGCGCAGCCGCGCCACCAGCTCCACCGCTCCGGGGCGTCCCTCCACGTCGCGCTGGAGCTCCCCGTGCATGATCTCGACCATCTCGCGCACCAAGGCCTCGCCCTCGGCCAGCGGCCGACCGAGCCGCTCGGCGAAGTAGCGGGCGGTGAAGGCAAAACTGGTGCCGATCACCGCCATCTTGTCATCCCAGCTGAAGTCGCCGCCATGGCGCCGAAAGAGCTCCACCTCGGCTCGGTGCCACAGGAGCTCGGTGTCGAGCAGCAGGCCGTCCATGTCAAAGACGACCGCCCGATAGCGATGCGGGAGCCTCTGATTCATCGGCCCGGCGCGAAAAACGAGCCGCTCTGCTCGGCGAGCGAGCGCAGCAGCGGCACGACCCGGTAGCGACCATCCGGCTGCGTGGCGTGCAACTCATCCAGGGTGCGCACCACCGAGGTGAAGCCGATCAGCTCGCCCCAGGCAAGGGGCCCCTGCGGGTAATTGGTGCCGAGCTGCATGGCGAGGTCGATCGCGTCAGGTGTGGCCACTCCGTCGGCCACCGCCGACGTGGCTTCGTTGACGATGGTCGCCAGGATGCGGGTTGCGATCGCATCGCCGGTCATCGACCGGGATGGGCCCTCTCCCAGCCCCGCCCACGGCACGCCGCGGGCGCCGTCTGCGGTGTAGTCGTAGAAGCCGTCGCCCGTCTTGCGGCCAAGGCGACCGGCGGCCACCAGCGCCAGCTGGATCGGGTGCGGGGTGTAGCGCGGCTCATGCGAGAAGGCCTCGAAGACACTCTGGCTGACCGCGAGGTTGACGTCTGCGCCGATCGCGTCGATCAGTTCGAATGGGCCCATCCGGAAGCCGACGGCGCACATCGCAGCATCGACCTGATCGATCCCGGCGCCACCCTCGCCCACGATGCGCAGCGCCTCGAGGTAGAACGGACGCGCCACCCGGTTGACGATGAAGCCCGGCGTGTCGGCGGCCAGGACCGCGGCCTTGCCCAGGCGGCGCACCGCCAGCAGCGCAGCATCGGTCACGGCCGGATCGGTGAGCGGACCGGGAATCAGCTCGACCAGCGCCATGATCGGCACCGGGTTGAAGAAGTGCATGCCCAGCACCCGCTCGGGATGCGCGGTGGCTGAAGCAATCTCCCCCACGGAGAGGCTGCTGGTATTGGTGGCCAGGATGGTCGTCACCGGCGCAGCCGCGTCGAGCCGACGGAACGCGTCGCGTTTGAGGTCCAGGTCCTCGGGAATCGCTTCGATGACGAGGTCCGCCCCCGCCAGCGCCTCGAGATCGGCCGCCTCGGTCAGACGCTGCAGGACGGCAGCGACGGTGTCGGCGGACAGCTGGCCCTTCTCCACCTTGCGCGCCAGAAACCCTGCGATGCGCCCACGAGCCCGGTCGACCGCCCCGGCCAGCGGGTCGTGGAGCAACACCTCGATCCCCGCCTCCGCCGCCACCTGGGCGATCCCGGCGCCCATCGTGCCGGCCCCCAGCACGCCGATCCGCGCGATCTCCCGGGGCCCATTCGGCTCAGTGGCCAACGAAGCGCGGCTCCCGCTTCTCGGCAAAGGCGGCGACCCCCTCGGCGTGATCATCGGTGCGCCCGGCCAGCTCCTGCAGACCGGCCTCGAGAGCCAGGCTGTCGGCCAGCGACGCGTCCTCGGCATGGTTGATGAGTCGCTTGGCGTAGCCGATGGCGCGGGTCGGGGCAGCGGCCAGCCGACGCGCCTCGGCCTGCACCACTTCTGCCAGCTGGTCGCCGGGGACGACGCGGGCCACCAGCCCGCCGGCATGCGCCTCGGCTGCCGAAAGCGGCTCGCCGCCGAAGATCAGCTCGGCGGCGCGATGTCGGCCCAGGGTCCGGACCAGGGTCCGCGTCGAACCTGAATCGGGCACCAGCCCGATCCTGACGAACGCCTGGATGAAGCGCGCATCCTCCGCCGCATACACAAGGTCGCAGGCCAGGGCCAGCGACACTCCGGCTCCCGCGGCCACGCCGTTCACGGCGGCGATCACCGGCTTGGGCAGCTCGCGGATCGCCCGCACCAACGGGTTGTACTCGTCGGTCAGGATGCGGCGGAACTCGCGCTCACCGCTCCCGCCGCGCAGGTCGGCGCCACTGCAGAATCCACGCCCGGCGCCGGTGATGACCACCGCTCGTACCGCGTCGTCGCGCGCCGCCGCCTTCAGCGCCGCGCGCAGCTCGCCTCGCATCGCAGCATTCAGCGAATTGAGGCTCTCCGGCCGGTCCAGGGTGATCGTCGCGACTGCGTCGGTCAGCTCGTAGCGAATCGTCTGGTAGCTGGATTCAGCCATGCGACCGATTCTAGCGAACCAGGAAGGTCCCGCCCCCCTCGGCCATGGCAGCAGCCACGCTGATCCGGTTCCGCTGCCACTCGTCGACGACGACCCGCGGCAGCAGGTCGTCCGAGACCGCCAGCATTGCGCCGCCTATCTGCCACATCCTCCTCGGGCGGGCGAGGAATCACAGGTGGAAGTGCTGGCTGCCGTCAGCCGATGCCGCGGTAACGGTTGACCTGGCCGGGTCGGCCCAGCACGCGATGGCCACCGCCGGGCCCAATGCGCCCGAGCTGCTTGGTGTCGAGGTGCAGCAGCTCGCCGGGCGCGGCGCGCTCGTAGCGGATGACCGGCGGCCGCGGCTCGAGGCGATCGAGGCGTCCCAGCCCGTAGCGGTCGAGGATGGTATAGATCGTGGAGCGGCTCAGGCCGGTCTGCCAGGCCAGGCGGTGGGGACCCACCCGTCGCTGCCGACGCAGCTGACAGATCTGGTCAACCACCAGCGCGCCGTCGGCGCGCGCCTGGCGTCGCCAACCTGATTGGGAACTACAGCTAGGCGCCGATCCGCAGCGTGCTCCCCATCCGAGCGCATGGACCGGAACAGCGCCGAATCCCGGCCGAATGCTCGGCAGGCGAGCAGAAGAGCGACGATTCAGCCCGGATATCGGTCCATCCTGGTCCGTGTGCTCAGCAGTCGAGCACACGGCGGGGCGCCGCTGAGCCGCGCGCGGCGTCAACAACCTGACGGGCAAGAACAGCTAGTGGCCCTTGAAGTCGGGCTTGCGCTTCTCGAGGAAGGCCGCCATCCCCTCCTTCTGGTCAGCAGAGGCGAAGAGGAGGTAGAAGAGCTTCCGCTCGTGGGCCAGCCCTTCGGTCAGGCTCATCTCGAAGGCGGCGTTCACCGCCTCCTTGCCGAGTCGAAGGGCAAGTGGCGACATGCTGGCGATCTTGGCGGCCAGCGCCAGGGCGTCCTCGACCAGCAGCTCGATCGGGTACCACCCTGGCGACGAGTCCGAGGCGCAACGCCTCCTGGGCATCGATCGGCTCGCCGGTCAGCACCATCTCCATGGCGCGGCTCTTGCCGATGGCGCGGGTCAGACGCTGCGTGCCGCCGGCACCGGGAATGACGCCGATGTTGATCTCCGGCTGCCCGAAGCGCGCGCCCTGCCCAGCCACGATCAGGTCGAGCGCCATGGCGAGCTCGCAGCCGCCGCCCAGGCACCAGCCATTCACGGCGGCGATCACCGGCTTGGAGATGCGGCGCACCCGGTCCCACTGCGCGATCCGGTTTCCGCGCAGCATGTCAACAGGCGAGGCACCCGCCATTTCGCCGATGTCTGCCCCGGCCGCGAACGCACGTTCGTTGCCGGTAACTACCAGGCAGCGGATCGCCTCATCCCGGTCGAGCGCCTCGAGCGCCTCGCACAGCTGATCCATCACCTGCGCGTTGAGCGCGTTCAGCTGCTTCGGCCGATTCAGGCGCACCAGGGCGATGCGGCGCGCTTCATCACGCTCGACCAGGACGAAGACTTCGTCGCTCATGGGATCGCCTCGAACGCCGATTCCAGCTCGGTGCCGCAGACCCCGCAGTAGCCGTGGCTGGCGGGGAGCCCACTCGCCCCGCAGCCGGGGCAGGTGCGTGGCGTGGCCGCCAGCTCGCGAAGGACCTCGTATCGGGGTACTCGCTTCTCGTGGAAGGCGGCCACTGCCTCGCGGGTCTCGTCGGCGGTCGAGTGCAGCGCCAGCCAGTCGCGGGCATGGGTCACGGTCTGTGACCACGCCAGGTCGCGCCACCAGTTGAGCTGCGTCTTGGTGTAGCGCAGCGCCTCCGGCAGCTTGGCGCGCAGGCTGGCGGCCATCATCGCCACGTTGTCATCCAGCTCGGCGCGCGGCACAACCCGGGTCACAAGCCCCCAATCGAGGGCCTGCGCAGGGCGGATCGGCTCACACAGCATCAGGATCTCTCGGGCGCGGCGATCGCCGACCAGGATCGGCAGCCACTGGGTGGCCCCTCCGGCCGGCACCGACCCATGCTCGGGACCCACGTGGCGGATGTAGGCATCCTCGACCATCACCGACAGGTCGCAGGCCATCTGCAGCTCGTTCCCGCCGCCGACGCAGATCCCGTTGATGCGCGCGATGGTCGGCTTGCCGATGTTGCGCAGCCGGTCGTGCATCTCGATGAAGGCGCCCATCCAGCGCCAGTACTGGCCGCTGGTTGCTCCCATGGTCGCCTGCTCGTCCAGGTCTGCACCCGTGCAGAAGGCCCGATCGCCGGCGCCGGTGACCACCACGACGGCCACTCCCTCGTCCCAGGACGCGTCCTCGAAGGCGCGGCCGAGCTCGCGGAGGGTCAGGAAGTCGAACGCGTTGAGCACCTGCGGCCGATCGATGGTGACGGTCGCCACCCCGGTAGCGAGGTCCTTGGCGTAGCTGATCCGCTCGAAGGCCAGGCTGGCCGGGTCGACCGGCAGCGGCGCAGCTGGCTCAGCCATCGAGTGCTGCCTCGTCGTCGGCCACGAAGAGGGTGACCCCCGCCTGCGCGAAGGTGCGCAGGTCGCGCCCGCTCTCCCGCCCGGCCTCGGAGGCGAGGGCGGCATCGAGATCCGCGCGGGAGTCAAAGACCATCTCGGCCATCAGGTAATGCGACGGCGGCCTGCCGCCCACCCCGTCAAGCCGGGTCAGCCTGATCTCGCGGATCCCCGGGTAGCGCGCCACGATCGGTGCATGGACCGAACGGTAATGCTCGTCGAATGCGGCGGGGTCGTCCGGTGGGCTGTACAGGGCGATCAGGCGCATCACGGACGCCTACTTCTTGAAGTAATCGGCGTTGATCTGGATGAAGTTGTTCCACTTCTCGGGGAGCGCATCCTCGGCGAAGATGGCTGTCACCGGGCACTCCGGCTCGCACGCGCCGCAGTCGATGCACTCGTCGGGGTCGATGTAGTAGAGCGGTGCCTCATCGGTGGTGTGGATGCAGTCGACCGGGCAGACGTCGACGCACGCTCCGTCCTTGACGCCGATGCAGGGTTCAGCGATCACGTAGGTCATGGGGTCGAAGTCCCTCGTTCAGGGGTGCTCATTCGGCTTGCGGAGGATACACCGATGCGGGGCAGCCGCAGCCGGCCGGGAGACCGCAGTTCTACCGTTGTTGACATGAGCCCGCAGCGGGACCCACCGAGCGGGCACAGCCGTGGCACGGCTCTTACAGCCAACTTCAGGCGGCTAGCCGGCAGTGTTCTCGACGGCGGCAGTCTCCGCCCGCAGCCGGGCGTAACCCGGCTTGACCTGCTCGTTGATGATCCGCAGCCGCACGTCGAACGGGATGAAGGCGCTCTTTACGGCGTTGAGGGTCAGCCACTCCATGTCCTCGAGCTCCCAGCCGAAGGCGGCAACCATGTTGGCGAACTCGCCGGACAGGCTGACCTGGCTCATCATCCGGTTGTCCGCGTTCAGCGTGACCCGGAAGCGGAGGCGTCGCAGCAGCTCGATCGGATGCTCCGCCAGGCTGGGGACGATCCCCGTGTCGACGTTCGAGGTGGGGCACATCTCGAGGGGAACCCGCCGGTCTCGCACGTAGGCAGCCAGCCGCCCGAGCGTAACCCTCCCGTCCTCCCGGGTCGTGATGTCCTCGACGATGCGGACCCCGTGACCGAGCCGCTCAGCGCCGCAGCTGTGCAGCGCCTCGTGGATCGACGGCAGGCCGAACCCCTCTCCCGCGTGGATGGTGACGTGGAAGTTCTCGCGAGCGATGACGTTGAACGCGTCCAGGTGACGGCTCGGCGGGTAGCCCGCCTCAGGTCCGGCGATGTCGAAGCCGACAACCCCCTCGTCGCGATGGCGCACCGCCAGCTCGGCGATCTCCGTCGATCGTGCCGCCTGGCGCATGGCGGTGACCAGGAGCCCAACGCTGATCTGGCGGCCGATGGCGCCACGTCGCAGACCGGCCAGGGCAGCCTCGACAACTTCGTCGAGGGTCAGGCCACGCTGGAGATGCTGTTCGGGCGCGAAGCGGATCTCGGCGTAGACGATGCCGTCGGCGGCCAGATCCTCGACCGATTCGGCCGCCACGCGCTCGATTGCCTCACGGGTCTGCATTGCGGCAATGGTGTGCGTGAACCCGTCCAGGAAGCGCTCCAGGCTGCGGCCGACGTCGCCGGGACGCGGCTTGAACCAGGCTGACAGCTCGGCCGGATCGGTGGTCGGCAGGTCACGGTAGCCGGCCTCGGCGGCCAGCTCCACCAGGGAGGTGGGACGCAGGCCGCCGTCGAGGTGCTCGTGGAGGAGCGCCTTCGGTGCTCTGCGGACGGTCGCCAGGTCGAGGGGCGGGCGCGACAGGGTGGTCATCTGCCGGGCAGCCTAGCCTCCCGCGCCTGCGACGACAAGCGCAAACGGACTAACCTTCCCTTATGCCTGACCGCCTGCCGCTGATCGTCGCCGCGGCCACTCCCCTGGCTCGCCGCGGGGCCGTCGTCGACGAAGAGGCAATCTGGCCGATGGTCGCCTTCCTGGTCGAGCGCGGCGCCGATGGCGTCTTCGCCTGCGGCACCACTGGCGAGGGAATCCTGCTGTCGACCGAGGAGCGCATGCGCACCGCGGTCATCTTCCGTGCGGCGCTGCGGGGGCGGCTGATCGTCCATTGCGGAGCGCAGAACACCGCAGACACAGTGGCGCTCGCCGCGCATGCGGTCGAGATCGGCGCCGATGCGGTGGCTGTCATCCCGCCGCCCTACTTTCCGCTCGACGCCGATGCGCTCGCCGCCCACCTGCTGGCAGCCGCGGCGGCCTGCGCACCGCTCCCCTTCTACATCTACGCCTTCACCGCCCGCAGCGGCTATCCCGTACCGCTCGAGGTGGTGTCACGGGTCCGCGACGGCGCGCCCAACCTTGCCGGCCTGAAGGTCAGCGAGTCACCCTTCGAAAAGGTCGAGCCGTACCTGGGGCTGGGGCTACCGGTGTATGTCGGCTCGGAACCGCTCATCCCGCCGGCAGTGGCCCGGGGTGCCGCCGGTGCCGTCTCAGGCCTGGCGGCCGCCTTCCCCGAGGTGGTGCGCGCCGCGCTAGACAACCCCGATGCGGCCGCCGAGCAGCGCCTGCGGGCATTGCGCAACGTCATGGAGGCCCAGCCGTTCATCGCTTCGGTCAAGCACGTGCTGGCACGTCGCGGCGTGCCGATCAACCCGGACATGCGCGCCCCGATGCGTCGCCTCACCGATGACGAGGGATCTCGTCTCGACGCCGCCTTGGCGGCGCTGGAGATACCGGCAACGCTCTAGGGGCTAACCCGATTCAGCGACGTCGCTGAGTCCCATGCCGCCACCGGGGCCGATCCCGGTCTTGCGGTGGCGCGGGGCGGTGGCCGCGTCGTTCATCTCGAATCGGCTCGGCGGCGCCACCGCTGCCAGGCGATCCACCTCCTCCGGCGTTAGCTCGTAGCCGAAGTGGATGGCGGCCACGTTCTCGTCCTGGTAGCGACGCGGCAGCGACTCGCGGATCGACGTCTCGTCAAAGTCGATGGCCGCCAGCCGCAGCAGCCGACCCAGCGCGATCATGTTGCCGAACAGCTCCTTACCGAAATACGCGGAGCCGAGCGAGGCAAACGGGATCTGCTCGTCGCCGGGATTGCCAAGGCCCAGATCGGTCACCACCTTGCGTCCGCTGATGCGCAGGTGCCCCTTGTCAGCGAGCTTGAGCAGGATGTCCGCCTCTTCGACCACCGGGTTGCCGATCGGCGCATCGTCGAAGATGACGAAAGCGTCGGACATGCTGCCGCGCACGCTCGAGTCGTAGTCGAACAGCACGGTGACCTCCTTGCCCATCCGGGCGAGGAGCGCGCCGAGCACGGCGGCGATCACGCGCACCCCCTGACCGCCAACCCCGTCGAGCGCAATGCGGGTTGCCATCAGCCGGCCGATTCCGGGTCGATGCCGGCCGCGCGCAGGGCGTCGGCCAGGGTCAGCTCGCCCTTGGCCACCTGGAGCTTGACGCTCGGATCGAGCTGCTGCATGAGGGCCAGTCGCCGCTGGGACTCCGCCCGGCGCCGTGCCTTCTCCTCGTCATCGACCGCGGGACGGGTCTTGGCCACTGGTTCGGACGCTTGGCTCGCATCCGCGGCGGCCGCGGGCGACGAGCCGTTGCTGGCGGGGGGCTGGCGATCGGTCGGGTACAGGACGCCGATCTCGTGTGGCCCGAGCGCGACCGCATCCTTGGCCGCACGCTTGTAGGTCTTGCGATAGAACGTGAGCATCTCGTTGGCGCTGGCGAAGCCGATCCGTCGGCCGTTGTTCTCGATGCACTGGCTGGTGATGTCGACGAAGGCGAACCCTTCGTGCTCGATCGCCTCGCGGATCGCATTGCGCATGTGGACCTGGTGGTAGACGGTGGTCTTGGCATACAGCGCGTGCGGCGAGTTGCGGACCAGCCCCTGGAGGTTGACTGGTGTATTCGGATTCCCGGCCGGGGACGAGAGGGTCTTGGTGCCGGTCGGGGTGGTCGGACCGGTCTGTCCCCCGGTCAGACCGTAGATCTCGTTGTTGTTGCACAGCACGGTGAGGTGGGCGTTGCGACGGATGGCGTGGATCAGGTGATTGCCCCCGATGCTCGCGGTGTCGCCGTCGCCCGCGACGACAATGACGTTCATGTGCGGCTGTACCGTTTTGATGGCCTCGGCCACCGGAAGGGTGCGACCGTGCAGGGTGTAGATGCTCTCGTGCTTGAGGTAGCTCCCCATCCGACCGGTGCAGCCGATGCCGGTCACGATGATCGTGTTCGTCTCGTCGAGGCCCAGCTCGTCGAGCACCATGGCCAGCTGGATCATGATCGTGCCGATCCCACAGCCGGGGCACCAGATGGTGGGGAAGAGGTCGACCTTCAGCCGACGCTTGAAGTCCAGCTCGGCGATCGCCCGCTCGGGCATCAGCCGATCCCCAGCGGTGATCGCTCGACCGGCTCGGTCGGTGCGGGCGGAATCGGCGGCTCGGATGGACCACCCGAGAGGACGCGCGCCAGACCGTCGCGAACGGCCTCCACGCTGACCCGACCGCCGAGAAGCGGCACACGTTTCACCTCGCGGCGCAGGGCGAGTTCCACCATGTCGGCGTACTGGCCGTCGTTCGCCTCGATGCACACGATCTGCTCGTAGCGGTCGGCGATGGCGCGGATCTCGTCGGCCAGCAGCGGATGGATGCGGATGGGCCGGAAGAGAGCATAGTCGGCGGCCAGGGGTGCCGCGACGCGGCTGACGATGCCGTAACAGATCACCAGGACGCTGGCGTCGACGTTCCAACCGTGCTCGTACAGGGCGTACTGCCGCGCCACCTCGGCGTGGCGATGCTTTGTCTCGTAGTACTGGCGCAGGTACTCGTCGGCGTCTGCGGTCGCCGGCTCACCCGCGTTCGGCCCATGCTCGTACATCACGACGCCGGCGAAGAAGCGCGGCCTGCCGGGCTCGTGCTGGCCGAGTGGAGCGATCGTCCGGGGAGCCACGCGGATCCCATCTGCAAGCTCGTCGAGGTCGATCACCTCGTTCAGGTGGCCGATGAAGGTGTCGCTCAGCACGACCACCGGTGAGCGGGACTCCTCGGCGGCGTTGAAGGCCTCGACCGTTACCCGGAAGGCCTCGGCCGCCCCGTTCGGGTAGAAGGCGATCGGCGAGTAGTCGCCGGAGCTGCCATAGCGCACCTGCATGATGTCGCCCTGGCCCGGCATGGTCGGCATCCCGGTGGCCGGACCGACTCGTTGCACGTTGACGAAGACGCACGGCACGCCGACTTTCTGGGCGTAACCGACCGCCTCCTGCATGAGCGAGAAGCCAGGTCCACTCGTGGCGGTGAATGCCTTCGCGCCGGCCAGGCTCGCACCGATGATCGCGTTGGCCGAGGCGATCTCGTCCTCCGCCTGCAGGAAACGAAACTCCGGATGCTCGGCCGCCCAGCCGGATGCAACGTTGAGGATCTCGGTCGAGGGTGAGATCGGGTATCCGCCGAAGTAGTTCGCCCCCGCCGCCACGGCGCCGCGGAAGATGGCCTCGTTGCCCTGGGTCAGGCGCCGCATCGGTCTAGGAGGACTCCGCCGCCGCCCCGCCGCGTGCGGCGTAGGCAGCGACCGCCTCGGGGAGCATTTCGATCGCCAGGTCCGGGCAGTAGCGTTCGCACAGCCCGCACAGGATGCAGTTCTCCTCCTCGAGGATCGCGTCGTTGCGAAGCACCAGGGTGTCCTTCGGGCAGATCTCAGTACAGATGTCGCAGCGCTTGCAGAAGACCGGATTCCAGCTGATATTGCTGTAATCAACCCAGCGAATGCCGTCCTTGTGGTCGGTGGAAATACCGCTTCCGAAGCCGATCGGATCGGTGGCGCGCTGGCTGGTCATCTGAAGCCGATTCTACGCGGTCGAGCGCCGGTACGACGCCGAGCGCAGGTGAGCCGGCGCCTGAGCCGTCAGCCAGACTCGGAGCTGGGCTCCATGGCGGCGGCCTCGGGTGTGGGGCCTGGCTCCTCGGCCAGCCGCGGCCGTCCGGTCACCATGGCGACCACGGCGCCCAGGATGAGGAGGGCGGCGAGGAGCATGCGCAGCGTGATCGGCTCGTGGAGCAGGATCGTCCCCAACGCAACCGCGACGATCGGATTGACGTAGGCATAGGTGCTGACCGTGCTGATCGGCACGTGGCTGAGCAGCCAGGTGTACGCGCTGAACGCCAGCAACGACCCGACCACCACCAGGTAGAGCACCGCCAGCAGCGAGCCCGCGGAGAATCGACCTGGATCGGTCTGGCCAGCTTCGCCCATCAGCAGGCCGACAACGCCCAACGCCACGCCGCCGGCGAGCATCTCCATGCCACTGCCGAGCAGCTGGTTCTTGGGGAGTGGACCTCGCCGCGCGATCAGAGATCCCGCCGCCCAGCTCAGGGACGCGCCGACCACCAGCACAATGCCGATCGGGTCCAGGGCATCGGCGCCGCCCGACGGGTAGAGGAGGATGCCGACTCCCACCAGGCCCACCAGCAGGCCGCCGGTTGCAAGGCGGCTCGGCCCGCGACCAATCAGGATCCCGTCGGCCATGTTCATCCAG
The DNA here is from genome assembly GCA_963750025.1 of uncultured Chloroflexia bacterium. Taxonomy (GTDB): domain Bacteria; phylum Chloroflexota; class Limnocylindria; order QHBO01; family QHBO01; genus CF-167. The sequence continues at coordinate 34,232 of CAVVPF010000037.1, read as the reverse complement.
ATCGGGACAGTGGCGATGATCACCGCCGCCATGCCGCTTGGGATCCGCAACTCGCCGAGCACGACGCCGCCGTTTCCGCCCAGCAGGAGCAGAACGCCAACAATGGCTGCAGTCCGCCACTCGGCGCCGCTCGGCGGACGCAGCCAGCGGCCGGGATCGACCTCGCGCCGACGCTGCCAGCGGTCCCGCGCCACCAGGAATGCCAGCATCAGCAGTCCGGCGACGACATACCGAAAGCCAGCTGCCAGCAAGGGCGGCAGGGTCCGCACCATCTCGGCGATCGCGTAGTAGGTGGATCCCCACACGAGGTACACGGTGCCCATCGCCAGGACCACGCTGATGTTCGACGGTCGCTCGGCGGAGGGGCTTATCGGTGCATTGTGCGGTAACCGGCCATCAGGTGTGAAACGGTGTCAGCCGCCACTGCGTGAGACGCGGCGTCGAATGCGCACTGCGCCGTTCGTCGTCATCATGGAGCTTCGCGCGCGATCCTCGTGGCCGAGCAGGCTGCGCTCTACGCCACCGTAGGCACCTGGTGGGGAGAGCATTCGGCCAGCGGAGAGATCCTCGACGGCCATGAGCTACAGCCGGCAAGCACGGCCACCACCGTCCGGCGCAGCCCGAGTGGGCAGGTGACGGTCACCGACGGGCCGTTCGTCGAAGGCAAGGAAATGGTCGCCGGCTACGGGCTGATCGACGTGCCCGACCTCGATGCGGCGATCCGCCTGGCCGCCTCGTGGCCCGGCCCGGACACCCTCGAGATCCGGCCAATCGTGGAGTCCCCGGCGGGTACGGCCGAGGGTTGACACGGCCACGAGCGGTCGATGCGTCGCTCGAGCTGGTCCTGCGCGAGGAGCGAACACGGCTGATCGCCGCCCTGGTGCGGATCCTGGACGACTGGGACCTGGCCGAGGAGCTGGTACAGGACGCGGCGATCGCTGCCCTCGAGCATTGGCCAGGCGAAGGTCTGCCCAAGAACCCGGCCGCGTGGTTGATGACCACCGCCCGACGACGGGCGGTCGATCGGTTGAGGCGCGATGCGCGCTACCGCGAGCGACTGGCTCGGCTCGGCAGGGAGGTTGACGAGATGGATCGACCAATGGCGACCGACGGAGTGCTGGGCGCCGACGATCGGCTCCGGCTGCTGTTAATCCGGCGGAGCGGCGGTTGCTGGAACAACGGATTGCGGCCTATGACCCGTCGATTCAGATGCAATGGCCCGCGACCGACGCGTAACGACCGCCCCATGCTGTGCGTCGGAACGATGAATCAACAACCGAGCCCCCTGAGCGGGAAGAGATGGAGCGCAGCACCGTGACTTCCGACCTGCTTCGAACGCGCCGCTTCGGCGGCACCCTGATCATCATCAGCGCCATCGTGCTGGCCGCATGCCAAAGCGCCCCGGGCGGCGGGTCGCCGAGCGGGGAGCCCAGCAATTCGGCGTCCTCGGCGGCGAGCGCCCCCGCATCGGTCTCCGCATCAACAGCTCCAAGCGCCGAGCCGAGCGCCGAGCCGAGCGACGACCAGGGCCCGTTCGTATGCGCTCCGCTGGTGACCGCCGTTGGAACGGTGGTTCGCGCTCAGATCACCGATGTCCGGGTCGGCGAGCACGACGGCTATGACCGCATCGTCTTCGAGTTCGCGGCAGGCATTCCTGAGTACCGCATCGAGGAGGCTATGCCGCCCTTCATCCAGGATCCCAGCGGCCTGCCGATGAACGTCGCGGGATCCGCGTTCTGGAAGATTGTGATGAACGGCGGGACCATCGTTTCGCCGGACGGCGGGGTCACCTACAGCGGGCCGAGAACCTTTTCGCCCGGTTTCAGCAAGCTGGTGCAGCTGATCACCGGCGGGGACTTCGAAGCGGTCTCGACCTGGTACGTGGGCCTGAGCGACGTCTCGTGCCTGCGGGTCCAGACCCTCTCGTCACCCTCGCGCCTGGTGATCGACATCCAGCACTGAGGAGCTGAGGCGGCAAACCGGGCTGACCCTGTCGGACCCGAGTCGCCAGGCGATCGATATCGAACGTTGACAGCGGGGGGACGATGGCCGGACTGATGGTCCCCGGGTCGGCTCCCGTCCGCAATGTCAGCGCGATTGGCCTCGCCGCTGTCGCGATCGGACTGCTCGACCAGTGGCTCTTCGTTGACACCGCGCTTGGCGTTAATGCGCCGATCGCGGTTGCAGCCTTGCTGGCGGCAGCCTGGCTCCTGCGTCCCCTGACGCGACCTCGGCCGCGGGCAAGAGACGCCTGGCTCGCCATCGCTGCCTTGACGCTGTCCGCGTTCGCTGCGGTGCGGGGCGATTCAAACCTGATCACCCTTGACATGCTCGGCGCAGTCGCGCTCACAGGCGCCGCCCTGGCGAGCTTCGGCGGACTGAAGGTTGTCGATCGACCATTCGAGGGCCTGTTGACCCTCGGCGCGCGGGTGGCCCTCTCGGCGGCGATCGCCGGCACGCGGTTGGTAACCGCTGTGTGGGGCAACATCCCTCGAGCGAACGACCGGTCCTCTACCCCGCGCGCGGCGCCGATCCTGCGTGGGCTGCTGATCGCCTTGCCGTTGGTGATCTTCTTCATCGTCCTGTTCGCAGCGGCAGACGCCGTCTTCGCCCGGATCGCCGGTGACCTGTTCAACTGGAGGATCGACCTTGGTAGTCTCCCTGCGCGGGCCGCCGTGGCCATCCTGGGCGCTTGGCTCGCGGCGGGGCTTTTCGCGTTCGTAGTGGCAGGCGATGGGAGAGACCTCGCCGCACCCAGCGAGACCATAAGAGCCCCCGTGCGCCTGGGCTCCGGCGAGGCGACGACGGTGCTCGTGGTCCTCGATCTGCTCTTTGCCGGCTTTGTGGCCGTGCAGGGGGCCTACCTCTTCGGTGGCCAGCGACACGCTCGCCGCAAGCGGCCTGACGTACGCAGGGTACGCGCGGCGCGGCTTCTTCGAGCTGCTGGCCGCGGCATTCGTCGTCGGCGTCCTGATCCTGGCCCTGGAGGCGATGGTGAGCCGTCGAACCCGCACATACCTGGTTGCCGCGATGGGCCTGGTAGCCCTTACCGCGGTCGTACTCGGGTCTGCGCTACTTCGCCTGCGCCTCTACCAGGAGGCGTATGGTTGGACCGAGCTGCGATTCTACGTACTGGCGGCCATCGCATGGCTGGCGATCGGTTGCCTGCTGGCCACGGTCACCTTGGCAACCGACCGGAGTCGCTGGCTGATTCACGGCATGCTTGCTCTCTCGATCCTCTTCGGGCTTGCCTTCAACCTCATCGGCCCCGTTAGCCTCATTGCTCAGCAGAACCTGGCGCGAGCGATCCACCCAGAGCTCGTGGCGGCTGGTGGTGAGACCGGTCTGGATCTCGCGTATCTCGCGTCGCTCGGCGACGATGTGGTCCCCCGCCTCGTTGACGCATTGCCGGCCCTACCCAGGGATCTCCGCCGTCAGGCGCAGGAGGTTCTCGATGCGCGCGCGGCGCAGCTTGTCGAGGACCGCAGCATCACCGCGTGGCAGTCTTGGAACCTGTCTCGCGAGCGGGCGCGGTCTCGCCTCGTCCGGTAGGATCGGGGCATCCATTCCGCACCCTCGGAGACCTCATGCCTGACCGACCGATGCCACCAACCGGCACCCTGGACCTCGCACGAACCTATCACGCCCGGTTCAAGACGGAACGCGGCGACATCACCTGCGAGCTGTTCGCGGCCGATGCGCCGCTCACCGTCGAGAACTTCGTGAACCTGGCGCGCGCCGGCTACTACGACGGGACCACCTTCCACCGGGTGATCCCCGGCTTCATGGCGCAGGGAGGCGACCCGACCGCCACCGGCAGTGGCGGCCCCGGCTACAGCTTCAAGGATGAAGTCTCTGCCCGCCGGCGCCACGACGGACCCGGGGTCCTTTCGATGGCCAACTCTGGGCCGAACACCAACGGATCGCAGTTCTTCATCACCCTTGCCGCGACGCCGCACCTTGACGGGCGACACAGCGTGTTCGGCAAGGTGACCGATGGGATGGATGTCCTCGTGGCGATCCGCGAGCGCGACCCGATGGGCGACCCGAAGCCCGGCGACCGGATCGAGAAGATCGAGATCACCGAGGCCTAGGGCCGCCGCTCAGGCGGCGGGCGCGTAGAGCAAGTCGAAGGTGGTGGTACTGTCCGGGGCGAATTGGCTCCGCGTGCCACACGTTCCGCACACGATCTCGTCGTCTGCGTCGTGGACCGTGAAGACAACCTCGTCCTGGCACCAGGGGCAGATGAGCTGAATGGTCATGTTCTGAGATTCCAGCCGCGCTGCGACACCTCGCGTGTCGCGATCGTTGACACGGCGTTACTTGCGTCCTTGCGCAAACAATGAGAGAATCGCCGCGATGGACACGACCCTCTCCTCCGACCTGCTGCGCGACCGCGCCGCGACCATCGCTCGGGCGCTCTCCGACGCCAAGCGTCTGTGCGTCGTCGAACGGCTGGCGGACGGAGAGCGATCGGTGAGCGACCTCTCGCGCGACATCGGCTGCCAGGTGCCGAACATGAGTCAGCACCTGGCCGTCCTGCGCTCGGCCGGGATCGTCGCCTCACGCCGTGAGGGGAGCACCGTCTTCTATCGGCTTGCGGACCCGCAGGTCCTCGAGATCTACCGCATCCTGCAGCAGGTCGCCCGCTGACCGGGCGACGAGAGAAAGGACCATTCAAAAACCGATGTCGAACGTCCGCGAGGCGACCGACGCCAACTGGGAGCAGCTCGTCCTCAAGAACGACAAGCCGGTGATCGTCGACTTCTGGGCCGCCTGGTGCGGTCCATGTCGGCTGGTTGCACCCGAGATCGAGAAGCTGGCGGAGAAGTACGCCGGATCGGTCGAGGTGCTCAAGCTCGACGTTGACGCCAACCCGCACACCGCCATGCACTACAGCGTGATGAGCATCCCCACGGTAGTGTTCTTCGCGCCAGGCGCACCGCCGCGCGCGGCGGTCGGCTTCCGCCCGGCCGAGCAGCTCGAGGCCGCCTTCGGCCTGGAGGCACTCGAGAAGAAGACCGCCTGAGGCACCGATCATCCCCAGACCCGCTCGCCGCGACCGGCGAGCGGGTTTTCGTGCCACCGGGCAGGACTATGCTGAGTTCCTGATGCGTCCGGCGATGCGCCGCCCGGCTGCCCTGGTCGCAGCAGCAACTCTGCTGCTGCTGGCGCTCTCCCCCGCGGCGCTGCCGGCCGGCCATCAGGCGCGCGCCGCCGACCGCGGCCTGGTGACGGTGGCACAGACCCACTATCAGGCCCTCCCCGAGCAGGCTCGGATCCACGTCACGATTGATGCCGTAGTCACCTCGTACACGCCCAACACCGCCACCAGCCTGATCTACTACACCGCGACCAGTCTCGCCACCCAGCCCGGCGCCACCGGCTTCAGCGCCACCTCCGGCGGGAGGCGGCTGCACGTGAGCGTGGCCGAGACCACGCCTGACTACGTCGCGGTCCAGGTCACCTTCGGGGACGGGGTCTACTACCGGCAGCCGTATCCCTTCAGGCTGACCTTCGACCTGCCGGATCCGGGCGGCGCACCGGACCGCGACGTGCGCATCGGACGAAGCATCGTGGCCTTCCCGGTCTGGGCGTTCGGCAGCGAAGGCGAGCAGGGCGGCAGCGTGCAGGTGGTCCTGCCAGCGGGTTTCACCCCCACCGTGCAGGGCGATCCGTTGGCGATCTCCAGGACCGCCGACGGGGGCACGCTGCTGTCCGCCAGTTCGATCCCGGACCCATACGCCTTCGCCGCATACCTGTCGGCCGATCGGCCTGGGGCCTTCACCGAGACCCGCTTCACGGTCAGTGTCGCTGGTCAGAACGCGCCGGTGTCGGTCCGAGCCTGGGAGGACGATGCGGACTGGGGAGCCCGGCTCCAGGGCTTGATGACAAGGGGCCTTCCCGTTCTGCAGGACCTCATCGGCCTGGGCTACCCGGTCGTTGGCACCCTCAAGGTGGAGGAGGCCGCGACCAGCCGCCTGGGCGAGTATGCGGGCATCTACAACTCGAGCACGGAGCTGATCCGGGTCCGCTACGACGCCGATGCGTACGTCGCGCTGCACGAAGCCGCGCATATCTGGTTCAACCAGAACCTGCTGCGCGATCGCTGGATCGGCGAGGCGTGGGCGGAGTTCTACGGGGTGCAGGCGGGGACCGCGATCGGCGCGAAAGGTGCCACCTTTGACCTGACCGATGCGCTGCTCGCCAACAAGATCCCGCTCAACGACTGGGGAGCGCTCGGCACGGTGGACCCGGGGGTCGAGGACTTTGCCTATGCGGCCACCTACCACCTTGCGCTGCTCATCTTCGAACGCACCGATCTCGATGGGTTGCGGCGCGTGTGGAATGCCGTCGATGAGGCAGACATGTCCTATCAACCGCTCCATGCCGACGGGCCACCGCACAAGGGAGTCCGAGCACTGCTGCCTGGTTGGCAGCGGCTGCTCGACCTGCTCAACGAGCGAACCGGAGTTTCGTACGACGACCTGTGGTCGGAATGGGTGGCCGATGCGGCGCAGCAGTCGCTCCTCGAGGAGCGCGGCACCGCGCGTGACCAGTACCGGACCGTCACCGCACTGGCAGGCCCGTGGGATCTGCCACAGCAGATTCGGGTCGACATGGGCGCCTGGAGCTTCGACGACGCGGAGGCGGAGTTGAAGGTTGCGACGGACGTGTTGGGCGAACGCGGGCGCATCACGTCGGAGGCGGAGGCGCTCGGCTTGAGCGCCCCGGCCACCCTGCGCCAGGCGTTCGAAGGGACCGATAGCGGGGCATTGGATGCGGCCACCCGCGAGGCAAAGGCCGAGCTGACGACCCTCGACCAGCTCTATGAAGCGTCCCGCGCGCTGGCCGACGACCCGGACCTGATCGAAGCGATCGGGCTGATCGGAGCCGATCCGTCGGCAGACCTGGCCGCGGCCGGCACCGCCTTCGAGTCCGGCGATCTGGCGAGCGCCGACCAGGCGGCGGACCGTGCCGCCCGCACGCGTACGGGTGCTACATCGGCTGGCCAGCTGCGTGGGGCCGGAGCCGGCGGCGGGCTGGTGGTCCTGGCAGGTGGATCGCTGCTCGTGGTTCGGGTCCGACGCAGGCGCACGGCGACCGGCTCGCTCGTCCCACCATTGGCCGATCTGCCAGGCGACCCGCCCGACGATCGGACCACCTGAGCTGCACCGGCTGGGCGCCCGCCGCACACCGCGCGGTGAAGCGGGTACCCTTCCGCTCCTGTGAACCGCTCGATTCAAGCCGTCCTGTTCGGCACCTTCACTCTCCGCTTCAGCACCGGCCTCACCGGCGGGCTGTTCCTCTATTACGTGGCCGCGCTACCGAAGCACGGCGGGCCCGAGGTCAGCTCCTTCCTGGTCGGCCTGCTGACCGCCACCTACTTCATTGCGGAGCTGGTGCTGTCGCCGTTCTTCGGGGTGCTGGCCGATCGGCTGGGCGCGCACCGGGTGATGCAGTGGGGTCCGATCTTCGGCGCGGTGGCGGTGATCCTGACCGCGATCACCACCAACCTCTTCCTGCTCGGCACCACCCGCTTCCTCGAGGGAGCCGCGGCGGGCGCCAGCATTCCGTCGATCCTCGGCTACATCGCGGTCGCCACCAGCCGCAGCGAGGTGCTCCGGGGACGGACGGTCGCCCGCTTCGAGGCGGCCACGCTGGCCGGCCTGGGCCTGGGCATCGTGGCCGCGGGACCGCTGTGGGAGACGATGGCACGCGGCGCCTTCCTGCTGAATGCTGCCATCTACGGCGTCTCGTTCAGCATCTACCGCTGGAGAGTCGCCGATGTGGCCACCCACAGCGACGCACCGGTGACGCCGGTGCACTCGGCCGAACTGCGGCCATCGGGATTTGACTTCGCCCGGTATCGACGCGTCTTCAGCAGCGGGCGGGTCTGGCTCCTGGCGCCCACCTGGATCGCCCTCAACGCAGTGCTCGGCTCGTGGACGACGCAATCGGTCTTCCAGCTGGTCAAGGAACGGTCGCCGCGCTTCGCCGACCAGCTGCTGATGGGCGGCTTCGGGCCGACCCAGGTCAGCATCGGGATGGGGGTGGCCCTGCTCATCTTCTTCGGCGGCCTGCTCTACTGGGGCAACCGCTTCAAGCGCTATCGGCGCACGACCATTATCGGGATCGGGATCGGCGGCGGCCTGGTGATGATGGGCACCGTCTTCGGGCTGAACCACTCCCAGGGCGCAGGGGTGCTGCTGCAGGTGCCGTTGGCGGCGCTCATGCTGGGCGGCCTGTTCGTCCTGGCTGGCGCCACGCCCGCCGCGCTGGGGCTGCTGGCCGACATCAGCGAGGCGCACCCGTCCGATCGAGGGGCGATCATGGGGCTCTACTCCGTGTTCCTGGCGCTCGGCCAGATCACCGGCGCCCTGGCCGGCGGGGCGGCTGCCGAATGGCATGGGATCGACGGCCTGCTGGCCGTGTCGCTTGGCCTGTTGCTGCTCGCCCTGCTGCCGCTCAACGGGCTGCGCTCCTCCGAGCACCTGGTCGGCCTGGCCCATGATGATCACGGAACCGCCCCCGCCACCGGCTAGAATCAGCGCTCCATGCGCCTATCCAAGCTGTTCTTCGCATCGCTGCGCGACAATCCGGCCGAGGCCGAGATGGTCTCGCACCAGCTCCTGGTGCGCGCCGGCTACGTCCGGCAGCTGGGCGCCGGGATCTATTCCCTCCTGCCGCTCGGGTTCCGCGTCAGCCAGCGCATCGAGCAGGTGATCCGCGAGGAGATGGACCGCATCGGCGGCCAGGAGATGGAGATGCCGGTGGTGCATCCCGCCGACCTGTGGCGGGAGAGTGGCCGGTACCAGAAGATCGGTCCAGAGATGGTGCGCTTCAAGGACCGATCCGGGCGCGACATGGTGCTGGCCATGACGCACGAGGAGGTGGTCGCCGATCTGCTGCGCGACCTGGTCAAGAGCTACCGCCAGCTGCCGGCCATCGTCTACCACTTCCAGACCAAGTTCCGTGACGAGCCGCGCTCCCGCGGCGGCCTGATCCGGGTCCGCGAGTTCGTCATGAAGGACTCGTACACGCTCGACGCCGATGCCGAGGGGCTCGACCGCTCCTACCAGCTGCACTACGAGGCGTACGAGAAGATCTTCCGGAGGCTCGGCCTCGAGACGGTGGTGGTCGGGGCCGACGTGGGGATCATGGGCGGCAGCCTGGCCCACGAGTTCATGGTCCTCAACGAGCACGGCGAGGACACCCTGGTGCTGTGCAACGCGTGCGGCTACGCGGCCAACCAGCAGATCGCGGCGGTCGGCAAGCCCGAGCCGGAGGCCGAGGAGCTACGCCCGCTCGAGGAGGTGGCCACCCCGGAGACGCCCACCATCGCGGCGCTGGCTTCGTTCCTGGGGGTCGGCGAGGAGCGCACCGCCAAGGCGATCTTCTTCGTGACCGGGGACGGTCGCATGCTGACCGCCATCGTGCGCGGCGACTTCGAGGTCAACGAAACGAAGCTGTCGAACGCGGTGAAGGCCATCGGCGGACTGCGGCCTGCCCACGCCGAGGAGATCCAGGCCGCCGGGATGGAGCCCGGCTACGCCTCGCCAATCGGCGCACACGACACGACCGTGGTGGTGGACGAGCTCATTGGCCGCTCGCCGAACCTGGTGGCCGGTGCCAATCGCCACGGCCAGCACCTGCTGAACGTGAACGTCGGGCGCGACTTCACGCCCGACCTGGTGGTCGACATCACCAACGCGCGGGAGGGCGACCCGTGTCCGCAGTGCGGGGCGGCGGTCACGCTCCGCAAGGGGATCGAGGTCGGCAACATCTTCAAGCTCGGCACCGACTTCACCGAGAAGCTTGGCGCCACCTACCTGGCCGAGGACGGCAGCCGGCGGTTCATCGTGATGGGCAGCTACGGGATCGGCCTGGGGAGGGCGATGGCCTGCATCGTCGAGGCGCACCACGACGAGAAAGGGATCGCCTGGCCGGCAGAGGTGGCTCCCTACGCCGCGCACCTGGTCTCCCTCGGCGCCGCACGCGACCCCGCGGTGGGCGAGGCGGCCGAGGGGCTTTACCAGCGGATGACCGATGCCGGCGTCGAGCTGCTGTACGACGACCGCGACGAATCACCCGGCGTCAAGCTGACCGACGGCGAGCTGCTGGGCATGCCGCTGCTGGTCACCATCTCGCCGCGGTCACTGGCGGCAGGCGGGGCGGAGGTCACCGATCGCGCCACCGGCGAGCGGTCGGTACGCCCGCTGACCGAGGTCGAGGCGCAGCTGCGAGCGACCGCCCGAGGCTAGCCCTCAGCGCAGCTGCGGAAACACCTCGGCCGCAACTCTCTCGATCTTGGCGAGGTCAGTCACGCCGCGCAGGCTGAACAGGATGTGCTGTGCCCCAGCCGCGATGAGCCCCCCGAAGCGATCCACCAGCTCGGCCGGGGACTCTCGCTCGAGGTCGACGCTCTGCAGGGTGGAACGCTCGATCTCCTCGTAGGGGCGGCCCAGCCGGTCGCAATGCTCGCGGAGCACGGCGTACTTGTGCGCGATCCGGGCCGCATCGCCGAAGACGTTGCAGGCATCGGCGTACTGCGCCACCAGGCGGAGCGTCTTCCGTTCTCCCCCGCCGCCGATCATGATCGGGACCCGCGGCCGCGAGATCGCCTGCGGGGAGTTCAGCAGTCGCGTGGCCGTCGAGTGGGCGCCGCTGAACGCCTCGCCGCTGCCGCTTCCCCCGGACCACATGGCGTGGGCCATCTGGAGCGTCTCTTCGAGCATTTCGAAACGCTCCCGCAAGGGTGGGAAGGGAAAGCCTAGGCCGGCCGATTCCTCTTCGTTCCACGCCGCCCCGATGCCGAACCATGCGCGGCCGCCGGACAGCACGTCGAGGGTGGTGGTCGCCTTGATCCAAACCCCGGGCTGGCGATAGTGGATCCCGCCCACCATCAGCCCCAGCCGCGCGCGCTCCGAGTGGGCCGCCATGAACCCAAGCGCGGTCATCCCCTCGAGCATCGGCGCCTCGGGCGGACCGAGGCCGCGAATCTGGAAGAAATGGTCCATCAGCCAGATCGAGTCGAAGCCCACCTGGTCCGCGGTCCGCACGACGCCAGCCAGGGTCGGCCCGATGGCAGTCGCTCCGCCGGGCCAGGTGAAGCTGTTGATCTGGAGGCCGAACCTGGTCATCGGTCGCTGGATGGGTGGTTCAGCGCTCGACGGTGACACCGCGCCAGAAGGCGACGTAGCCCTCCACGTTCTTGGCCGCCTCTGAGGCCTCCGGGTAGTACCACGCGGCGTCCGGGTTGCGGTCCCCGTCCACCTCGAGCGTGTAGTAGCTCGCGGTGCCCTTCCACCAACACACGGAGTGCGTGTCGCTGGGCTTGAGGTATTCGGCCTTTACCGTATCGGGCGGGAAATAGACGTTGCCCTCCACGATCTCGAATCGGTCGCTCTCGGCGATGACCGCTCCGTTCCAGGTTGCTCGTGCCATGCGCCGCATCCTACTCCGTGGATCGGCTCCGACAAGTGGGTGGTGGGGCCAGCTGGCCCCACCACCGCATCTTCGACTAGCTGTTCTTCCTGAGGTTTGTGGGACCTGGGCACAGCACAGGTGACCATCCGCTCGGCGAGCCAGCCCGGCCGGTGTGCCAGGGCGGGGATGAACTCGCAGCCGACGGGTCGGTGCAGCCTGTGCCGTCCGTAGGTGCCGTCCGCCGGTGCCTCCCCGAGCGGCGTAATTCTCACGCGCGGGGGCGTACGACCAGCGCGCGGCGGCCGGCGGCTGCTCCGACCACCTACCTCTCCGCGGGTGAGCATTAGGCTGCGGCAAGCCGCGGACGCGTTCGCCGGCGTGGCATGCGCCCCCGCAGCTGAGAAGTAGCACCACCACGCCGCTCGGTCGGGACGCGCTGACGCCCCATGTCTCACTATCTCTAGGAAGAACAACTAGACCGATCCCGCCTCTCGCTGTGGCTCGTACTCGACATCGACCAGCTCGCCGGCCAGGAAGGCGTCGTAGGCGGCCATGTCGAAGTAGCCGTGGCCGGAGAGGTTGAACAGGATCACCCGCTCCTCCCCTGCCTCCCGCGCCTCGAGCGCCTCGTCGATCGCCGCGCGGATGGCGTGGCTCGACTCGGGCGCCGCGACGATCCCCTCCGTGCGGGCGAACTGGATCGCCGCCTCGAAGCAGGTGTTCTGGGCATAGGCCCTGGCCTCGATGAAGCCGAGGGCGTACAGGTGCGAGACCAGCGGCGCCATGCCGTGGTAGCGCAATCCGCCCGCGTGGATCGGAGCCGGGCGGAATCCGTGGCCGAGCGTGTACATCTTCAACAGCGGAGTCATCCCCACCGAGTCGCCGAAGTCATACCGATACTCACCCTGGGTGAGGCTCGGGCACGAGGCCGGCTCGACGGCTACGAACCTGGTCCGCGCCGTCCCGTTGAGCTTCTCGCGCAGGAACGGGAAGGCGATCCCGGCGAAGTTGGATCCCCCACCGGCACAGCCGATCACCACGTCCGGCGCCTCGCCGGCCATGGCCATCTGCTTGATCGCCTCCTGGCCGATCACCGTCTGGTGCAGCAGGACGTGGTTGAGCGCGCTGCCGATCGCATAGTGCGTGTCGTCCCGGGAGGCGGCCTCCTCGATCGCCTCGCTGATCGCGATCCCCAGCGACCCCGTTCGACTCCGGATCGGCGGCCAGCACCTGTCGGCCCGCATTGGTTTCGTTCGATGGCGACGGGACCACGGTCGCCCCGAAGGTCTCGATGAACGATCGGCGATAGGGCTTCTGCTCGTAGCTGACCTTGACCATGAAGACCTTGGTCTCGATCCCGAACAGGCTGCCCGCGAAGGCCAGGGCGCTCCCCCACTGGCCGGCCCCGGTCTCGGTGGCGATCCGGGTGATGCCCTCGGCCTGGTTGTAGTAGGCCTGCGCGATCGCCGTGTTCGGCTTGTGGGAGCCGGCAGGGCTGACCCCCTCGTTCTTGTAGTAGATATGGGCAGGGGTATCGAGCGCACGCTCCAGGCCAAGCGCTCGAATGAGCGGTGACGGCCGGTAGATCCGATACGCCTCGCGGACCGGCTCCGGGATCTCGATGAACCGCTCGGCGCTCATCTCCTGGCGGATCAGCTCCATCGGGAAGAGCGGGGCCAGGGCTTCGGGACCGATCGGCTCCTGCGTCGCCGGATTGAGTGGCGGCGGCAACGGCTCGGGCAGGTCGGCGGAGATGTTGTAGAAGTGCGTCGGCAGCTCGCTCTCGGGGAGCTGGAACCGGCGCTGTGTGGACGGGGACATCGGTGACCTCCTGAGAACAACAAACCCCATCGTCTGAAAGGACGAGGGGGTCTTCTCGTGGTGCCACCTTTGTTCCCCGGTGTTCTCACCCGGGCTCATTCGACCACGGCTCGCCGCGTTCGACGGGCGATGGCCTCGGCTTCGCTAACGGTGCCTCTCCGCCGGTCGCTACTCACGCCGGACCGATGTCCGCCGCGTTCGCGTCCGGAGCTCCCGGGTCCATTCGCCGGTCGCGCCGCCGCCGGGGTCTCAGTGCTCCCGGCTCCCTGTGGGCTCGCCTGACCAGGTACTCGTCCCGATCGTCGCCGTCTTCACCTGTGGCCGCGCACGCTACCGCAGGCGGGAATCGGCTGTCAAGTGTTCCGTGGTGGCGCCGCGGAGGCGCCCTTGGGCAGGACGGGCGGCAGGGTGACGACAAAACAGGTGCGCCCCGGCGCGGTATCCAGGTCGATCCGCCCGCCGTGGCGGACCACCACGTTGTGGGTGATGTGCAGCCCCAGCCCGCTGCCGATGCCGGGTGGCTTGGTTGTGAAGAACGGCTCAAAGATCTTGGCCTCCACCTCCGGCGGGATCCCCGGACCGTTGTCGCAGATCGAAACGCGGACCCCGCCGCCATCGGCCTTCTCGGCTCGAATCGAGATCTCGCCCTTCCCATCCATCGCGTCGGCGGCGTTGTCGATCAGGTTGGTCCAGACCTGGTTCAGCTCACTCCCCCAGGCCTCGATCTCGGACAGGTCCGGGTCGTAGTCACGCGTCACGTCGATCCCGCTCTTGAGCTTCTGGCGGAGGATCACCAGCGTGTCATCCAGCCCTTTGCGCACGTCGATGCGCTGCACCGGGGCCTGATCGAGGTAGGCGTAGGACTTCACCGCGCCCACGATCTCGCTGATCCGCTCGCCGGCCATGCGCACCTCGCCGATCAGCGATTCCACCTCGGCGCTGGCGGCCAGCCAGGCGGCCGCATCGCGGGCGCCGGCCGGATCCATCCCCGCGAAGGCGTCACGCAGCTCGGGCACGGTCCAGCCGGCATCGACCAGGGCAGCAGCCGCTTCAGTGTCGCCCACCAGCTCGCCGATCTCGTCGATCGCATCGGAGCGGGCGAGCGCATCCAGGCTCGCCTGGCCGGATGGCCGTAACTGGGTCACGGCTTGCGGCGGATGGATCCGGTTCCGCTCCTGGATCGCTCGGTCGAGCGCATCGACCGAGCGGCGGATGGCCGCCGCAGGGTTGTTCAGCTCGTGCGCCAGCCCGGCCGCCAGGGTCCCCAGGCCGGCCAGCTTCTCGCGCTGACGCAGGGTCGCCTCCATGTTGCGCAGGCGCCCGATGACGGTGCGAATGATGCCGACCGCCGCCTCCGGACCGGCGGAGAGCATATCCAGCACCGCCTCATAGGGAATGCGCAGCACCTCCGCATCGGTGATCGCTCGCACGCTGGCCGTGCGCCGACCGCGCTCCAGCGCGGCCAGCTCGCCCTGGATGGCGCCAGGCCCTACCCGGGCCAGCGGGATCTCGGCATTGCCGGAGAGCTTGGTCACCTCGAGCTCGCCGGAGACGACCACGAAGATGTCATCGGCCAGGTCACCCTCGGTGATGAGGGGCTCGCCGGCACGCAGCGTCATCGGTGTCGCTCCGGCCGCCAGGCGCTCCAGGTGTTCGGCGGGCAGATCGGCGAAGAGCGGGGTGGCGCGCAGAGCCTCCAGGATCATCTACAGGCTGGCCAGGTACTGGTGCACGAACTGGACCGACATGGCGCCCTCGCCGACCGCGCTGGCGATCCGCTTGACCGACCGGAATCGCACGTCGCCGGCCACCATCACCCCGGGGAAGCTCGATTCGAGCAGGAAGGGCTCCCGGGCGAGTCCCCAGCCGGCGGGCGGCTTGCCGTCGCTGAGCAGCTCGGAGCCGGTGATCACGAAGCCGCTCGGGTCACGCAGCACGGTCCCCTCCAGCCACTCGGTGCGTGGCTGCTGGCCGATGAAGACGAAGACCGCTGCCAGCGGCAGCTCCTCCTCTCCGCCCGGCCCCGACACCGTCAGCGAGGAGAGGTGGCCTTCCCCGTGCACCGCGCTCACGGACGTTTCGTAGCGGATCTCGATGTTCGGGATGGCGCTCATCTGATCGATCAGGTACTGGCTCATGGCCGACAGCGCCGGGGTTCGGACCAGCAGCACCACGCCCTCGGCAAAGCGCGACAGGTAGACCGCGGCCTGGCCCGCCGAGTTGCCGCCACCCACCACGCCCACCTGCTTGCCACGGTAGAGGACCGCCTCGGTGGTGGCGGCTCCATAATAGATGCCCGCCCCTGCCAGCTCGGCGGCGCCGGGCAGGTCGAGCTGCCGGTAGGCCACCCCGGTGGCCACCACCACCGTCTGGCAGGAGACATCGCCGCCGGCTCGGAGCGTGACGACCCGATAGGGATCCTCGCGCCGAATGCCCGTCACCTCGTCGGGCGAGAGGATCTCGGCCCCGAGTCGCCGGGCCTGGGCCAGGGCCCGACGGGCCAGGTCGCCGCCGGAGAGGCCCGCCGGGAAGCCGAGGTAGTTCTCGATCCGGCTGGTGGTGCCCGCCTGTCCGCCGGGCGCCTCCTGCTCCACCAGCAGCGTCTTCAGGCCCTCGCTGGCCCCGTAGACCGCGGCGGCCAGCCCGGCCGGACCGCCCCCCACGATCACCACGTCGTAGAACGGCAGCGCGGCGCGCGTCTGGAGGCCAACCTTCTCGGCGATGTGCAGGATCGAAGGATCGCGGAGCGTCGACCCGTCCGGAAAGAAGACGATCGCAATGGCCGGATCGACCGGCTCGCCATGTCCCAGCGAGGCCGCCAGCCGACGTCCCTCGTCGTCCTCGAGCGGGTCGAGCCAGGCGTAGGGCACCTGGTTGCGGGTCAGATAGTCGCGGATGGTATGGCCGCTCGGCGCCCAGCGGCCGGCCAGCAGGCGCAGCCCCTCGAACGGCGGTCTGAAGGTGGCGCTCCAGTCGGAGAGCAGGTCGTCGAGGATCGGGTAGAGCTTCTCCTCCGGCGGGTCCCAGGGCTTGAGGATGTAGTGATCGAGGCGGATCTCGTTGATGGCGCGGATGGCCACATCGGTGTCGGCGTAGGCGGTCAGCAGCACCCGCTTGGCGTCGGGCTGCAGCTCGGCGGCGGCGGCGAGGAACTCCGTGCCGGTCATCTGGGGCATGCGCTGGTCGGACAGGAAGAGGGCGACCGAGCTGCCGCGCACCGTCAGCTGTCGCACCGCCTCGAGCGCCTCGGCACCTGAACTGGCGGCCACGATGCGGTATCCGTCACCGTACCGAGCGCGCAGGTCGCGCTCCACTGCGCGGAGCACCGGGAGGTCATCGTCGACCGTCAGCAGGACCGGCTTGGTGGCCATGGGGCGCCCAGTGTAGGGCCTCAGCCTGAGGCGCGGGGGACTGCCCCGGCCTTTTCATGACGCCCGACCTGTGCAATCCGGGCGGGTCGGCACTGGAGCCGGCAGGCGACCGCCGCGGACGATGGGTCATGCGCCGGCACTGCCGCGCGCTGCGGCCTCGCTCGCTGCGAACCCGCACCCGGCTCAGGATCGGAAGGAGCTGATCCCGTGACTCGCCGATTGGGCGCTGCCCTGGCGGCGCTGACGCTCCTGATGGCCGTCCCATCGCTTGCCCTGGGAGGCCAGACGAGCATCTACCACACCATCTCTGCGTCGTCCGCGTTCGCAGTCTTCAGCGCAACCGATGACTGCCTGCAAACCACCGTCTGGATCTCGAGCACCGACGGCCATTGGGCCGCCCAGCCTGGTCCAGCCAACAAGGCGGGTCTGACCTCGGCAGCGATCGTAGTGACGGACACCTGCGCCCGGATCACGGCCGCAGCCGGTGGCGGTCCGCCCCCGCTGTTCGACTGGCTCGGCCAGGACTCCGTGCCGTTGAGCGGCACGCCGCATCTGACCTCCGCTCACGTCGCGACCAGCCTTGAGGGCGTGGACTCGGTGTCGGGCGACCCCTTCACGGTGGGGATCGACGTCGATTGGACGGCGGTCGGGCCGCTTGATTCGGGCCCGGTGCACAGCCACCTGCGGTTCCCCGGCGAGGGGGTCGTGAATTCGCACGACAACAACCTGCTGCGCCCGGCGATGGCCACCGCCACGGTAACCATCGACGGTCAGTTGCTGGCGCTCGATCCGACCTGGGACGCCAGCATGGAGCTGGTCAAGTCCGGCTGCATGGAGGTGCCGTGGCCGCACTTCGACGGCTTCACCAAGTGGTGCTTCGGCTTCTGAGCTGAGGCGCTAGCATCGGCGCATGAGCGAGGCACAGCGCGCCGATGTGGTGGTGATCGGCGGCGCCATCGTGGGGAGCGCCGTCGCCACCTTCCTCGCACGGCGGCCGGATTGGCGCGGCCGGGTGGTGGTCGTCGAACGCGACCTCACCTACCGCACCTCGTCGACCACCCTGTCGGCCGCCTCGATCCGGCTCCAGTTCAGCACCCCCCTCAACATCGAGATAAGCCGCTTCGGGGTGCAGTTGATCAAGCACCTCGAGGAGTGGCTGGGGGTGCCGGGCGAGCCGGAGCCAGAGATCGACTTCGTGGAGGGCGGGTACCTCTTCCTGGCGAGCGAGGCCGGCCTCTCGATCCTCGAGCGCAATCACGCCACCCAACGCGCGCACGACGTGCAGGTCGCCCTGCTGACCCCGCCTGAGCTGCGGGCGCGCTTCCCCTGGCTGAACGTGGACGACATCGCGGGGGGGTCGTTGGGCCTGGCCGATGAGGGCTGGTTCGACGCCTATGCCCTTCTCCAGGCGTTTCGCCGCAAGGCCCGATCCCTCGGGGTCGAGTACCTCCAGGGCGAAGTTGCGGAGGTCGAACGGAACGGGCAGACCGCGACCGGGGTGCGCCTGGCCGATGGGCGACGGATCGCAGCCGATTGGGTGGTCAACGCCGCTGGACCGCGCGCCGGGACGGTGGCCGCCATGGCCGGCCTCGAGCTGCCGGTCCGATCGCGCAAGCGACAGGTCTTCCACTTCGATTGCCGGACCAGCACACCCGGCATGCCCCTGACGATCGGCCCCAGCGGGATCTACATGAGGCCGGAAGGGCCGGCCTACATCGCGGGCTATTCACCACGTGAAGGCGAGCCCGACCCCGACACGCTCGACCTCGAGGTGGATCGGTCCAGGTTCGACGAGATCATCTGGCCCGAGCTGGCACGCCGCGTGCCGGCCTTCGAGGCGCTTCGTCTGCTCGACGCCTGGGCGGGGCACTACGAGGTCAACACGCTCGACCACAACGCGGTGATCGGTCCGCACCCCGAACTGCCGAACTTCCTGTTCGCCAACGGCTTCAGCGGCCACGGCCTGCAGCAGGCGCCAGCCGCGGGGCGCGGCCTCTCCGAGTGGATCGCCAGCGGCCGATACGAGACCCTCGACCTGTTGCTCTTCGGGTACGAGCGGATCGCGCGCAACGAACCGGTCAGGGAGCTGAACGTCGTCTGACGGGCGGATGCGGTGTGCGCCACGTACTCGTCAGGTGAGTGCCGATCACGCCGAGAACGTCAGGGAGCCTCGCCTTGCTCGCCAGCAGGCTGTTTGGCGCTCGAATCGGCGCCAGGAGGCGATTGGCTGCTCAGCTGCCGGCACGTCAATCAGGAAGGCGCGACCGGGGAGGTAGGAATGAGGCAACGGGCCGCCACCGGTGTCAATGGGCGGTCGCATGTCGGCGTAGCATGCCGGTGTGCTCCCACCGCGCATCGTGGTCACCCTCTCGAATCCGGAAACTGCCGCTGATCCGGATACCGTGGCCCTCAAGAACCGGCGCTATCTCGAAGCGCTGGAACGGTCGGGCGCGGTGGCGATCCCGCTCGACGAACGCGTAACTGCCGAAGAGCGCGTCGCGGCGCTGGCCGAGATGGACGGCCTCCTCATCTCCGGTGGCGCCGATCTCGATCCCGCCCTGTATGGCGAGCCCTCCGCCGGTTCAAGCAGCCCCGATCCGGGACGCGACGCGATTGACGCCGAGGCATACCGGGCCGCAGCTGCCGCCGGGCTGCCGATCCTGGGGGTCTGCCGCGGCCTCCAGGCGATCAACGTCTTCGCCGGTGGCCGTCTCGTCCAGCGCCTGGACGGGCACGAGAGTGCGCCGTACCCCTCAGCGGAGGTCACGCGCCACCCGCTCGACCTGGTGCCTGGGACCCGGTTCGCGATGATCCTGGGCGAGGCCACCGACCTGCAGGTCAACAGCTACCACCACCAGGCCGTGACGCCTGTCGGCCTCGCCCCGGGCCTGCGCGCATCCGCCACCGCGGCTCACCCAGGCGCAGGCGACCTGGTCGAGGCACTCGAGTCGACCGATCCGGACCACTGGCTGATCGCGGTGCAGTGCCACCCCGAACGCACGGAGTCGTCGCCCCCGGTCCTGGAGCGCCTGTGGAGCGCCTTCGTGGCCGCCTGTGGCCAGTACCGAGAGCGTGCCGCGGAGAGCCGCAGTCTTACCGCAGTGCGCCGGCCCTAGGCTGCTGGCATGTCCTCCAATCGCTCGCTGCTGTACATCGCCGCGGGCATCTTGGCCCTGGTGGTGCTGGCCGTTGCCGTGGTGCTGCTGGCGGGCGATCGGAAGCCCCAGGAGTTCCCGCCCGATTCCCCGGAGGCGGCGCTGCAGGACTACCTCGCCGCCTGGGACGGCCGCGACATCCCGGCAGCCTACGGGTATTTCTCGGAGCGCGTCCGCTCCACCACCTCGCTCGAGCAGTACCAGCTCGCTGCCGACGACTTCGCCAGGTATCAGATGCCCCCGAACGGCCCGAACCGGCGGGTCCTCATCGACGATGTCACCGGCAGTGGGGATCGCCTGGTGGTTCAGCTGATAGTGGAGGACCGGTACGGCGAGGGCCTGAACAACGACGTCCAGCGCTCGACGCGCTCCGTCCGGGTGACCCGCGACCCCGACGGCTGGCGGATCGACGAGCCGCTGGTATTCCTCGACCCGATCTACGAAAACACCAAGTAGAGGAGCCGAGATGCAGACCGTCCGACGCCTGTATGTCTACCTGCTCAGCGGGATCAGCATGGGGTTCCTGGTCTACGGGCTGATCGTTCTGCTGGAGGTGATCTTCGGGCAGCTCGGCATCGGACAGGGGACCCTCATCGGGCGGGAGGGGGAGAGCTGGGCGCGACAGCAGCTCAGCCTCGCCGCGGCCCTGATCGGCGTCGGCCTGCCGGTGTGGGGGATCCATTGGTGGTTCGCCGAGCGGAGTCTCAACCCCGATCGCCCGAATGCCGAGGACGAACGCGCTTCCACCGTGCGCGCCCTCTACCTGACGGTGGTGCTGGTCGTGCTGCTCGGATTCGGCGCCTTCGCGGCACGCGACCTCGTGCGCGAGATCGTCCTCGGCTTCCTGCCGCAGCAGCCTGAAAACGTTTACTACGGCAGCGCCAGCGCGACCCGGTCGCTGGCCACCCTGCTGGTCGCTGCAGCGGCCTGGGGCTATCACGTCTCGGTTCGGCGACGCGACCTGGCTCGCGGCCAGTTGCAGGGCGCGGCGGCCTGGCTCCCGCGGGTCTACGTCTACGGGGCGACGCTCGTAGCGCTGCTCATCACGCTTCAGGCGTTCGGTGACCTGGCGCGCTACGCCGGCGAGGCGGTGTGGCCGCTGGCCAACAACCCCGACGACAGCTACCGCTCGTACGGTCTCGCCGACTCGGTCAGTCTGTTCCTCGTCTGGGCCGCCGCCTGGCTGGGCCACTGGTGGTACGCCGGCAGGCTCGTGAGCGCTGGCGGCTGGCGCGCGACCAGCGAGCGCGGCGCCTGGCTGCGGCTCGCCTTCTTTGTGGCGGTCATCCTGGCCGGGGCCTCTTCGGTCGTCCGCCTCGCAGGGGAGGCGCTGCGCGCCATCCTGGTGCCCGCCTTCGGTGCCACCGATGCAATCGGTGGCGACCTTGACGGGGCCGATCTCCTGCGCGCGGTGGCCGTCGCCCTGGTGAGCGCGGTGCCCTGGGCCGTCGCCTGGTGGCTTCATCAGGGCCGGATGCACGAGGAAGCGCTTCAGGCGGATGACCCATCTCGGGCGGTGGTTGCCACGCGCCTCGACCTGCATGCGGTCGCCCTGGTCGGGCTCGCCTTCGCGGCGGTCGGCACAGGCTGGCTGGTCGGGGTGCTGATCGACGTGCTGCTCGGGGGATCCCGCACGGTGAGCGGGTTCGGCTTCTGGCGCGCCGAGCTCGCTAACTTCGTCCCCTACGTCGTGCTCGGGCTGGTGGTCTGGATCTGGCGCTGGTGGCCGATCCAGGCGCGCCATGCCGCCGACCCCACGGGAGAGGCTGCGTCAACCATCCGGCGCAGCTTCCTGCTGATCATCCTGGCGGCGAGCGTCATCTCCGCCATTGGCAGCTTGGCACTGGTCCTGTACCGGCTCTTCGGCAGCCTGCTGGGGGCCAACCTGGGTGGCAATACCGTCTCCGAGCTCTCGACGCCGGTCGGGGCGCTGGTGGCCGCGGCCGCCGTTGCGCTCTACCACGGGCTGGCTCTGCGTCGTGACCTCGCGCTTCGTGCGGCAGCCACGCCTGTCCCGACCACGGAGTCGCCCACCGCGGCAGCACCGGCCGTGGAGGGCCGCGCACTCGTGCTGCGGGGGCCACCCGACGGAGATCTCGAGGCGGCTGTCGGCGCTCTGCGTGACGCGCTGCCGCCCGGGTTCACGCTCGACGAGAAGTAGGCTCATCAGCCACCGAGGTGTCCCGACAAGTCGTCGGGGTCCGCCGGCGCCTCCCCGATCCGCAATTCTCACTCTCGGAGGCCTATGCCGAAAGCGCGGCGGCCAGGGACCTCTCCGACGGCCTACCGCTCAGCCGGTGAGAATTACGCTCCGGCGTGCCGCGGACGAGCTCAGCCGCTTGGCATAGGCCCCCGCACGTGGGAAATAGCACCATGACGGCGACGGCCGGGACGCAGTGGCGCCCCAGGTCTGCCTGGACTAGACGGCCTCGCCGCGCATCACCGCGGAGATCCGTTCCAGCAGCCAACGAGCGGTGCCGCGAGCGGCGACATTCAACAGGAGGCGATCGGCAACGATCCCGAAGCCGCCCCCTGGCGGGGCGTAGAAGCCGTCGAGGGTGAGCTCTCCGTCGCTCCAGCGCAGGGTGCCGGCGAAGACCGGGAAGAGCGGCTGCATGCCGGCAGCCCGCCACGTGATCGGAACCGACAACGGCCCAACCGGGGGGTCCCCGAGCCGCCCGGCCTCCACGTAGGCCGCCTTGCGGAAGACGACCCGCGGGGCGCGCTCGTTGACCCGCAGCTCCAGATCGAGCAGGTACCGGTCATCATCGCCCTCGCGGATCCCGGCCTCGACCAGCTCACCGAGCCAGGCGCCGCGCTCGGGACCGAGCACCGCGGCCGCACGCTCGCGGCCGACTGACGCAGGCACTGCTGCCGACAGGCGGGTGGTCGCGTTCGCGTCGTCGGCGGGCTGCGGCTCGGGGGCCATTGGTCTCCTCGGATTGGCGTAGAGCGCGAACGTCAATAGGTTGGAGGCAACGGTGCCCGACGTGCGGGTCGGCGCGGCAGGGCCGAATGGCCCGAATCGGCCCGGGCCATGGGGACCGTAGCGCGACTAGAGCGTGATCGACGGACCGAGCATGAGGGGCATCCCCAGCCGATTGGCGTACTGCGGCCGCAGGCGATCGGCGTTGTACATGGTCGCGACGTCGATATGCCGCGGACCGAGCGATGGGTCGGGCAGCGGCGCATGCGTGTACTTGCCGCCCTGCACGGCGGTCATCCGGCCAGTTACACCACTGGCCAGCAGGTCGATGGCGATGTTCGCAAAGGTGATCGCCACCGTCTGGTCGAGGGCGTCGGGGTCGCCGCTGCGCAGGTCGTAGGTCAGGTCGGAATGCACCGTATCGACGCCGGTCCGCTCCCGCAGCTGACGGGCAAGGGCCTCGCCGACGTCGCCCTTGCGGCGGTGCCCATAGGCATCGGCCTCGCCAAGCTCCTCCACCCGGCCGCCGCTCCAGATGGCGCCCTCCGAGGCGATCACCAGGGCGTAGTTGCTCGGGTTGGCCTCCCGGTCGTTGACCAGCAGACTCGCCAGGCGGTCGAGCTCGAAGGGCGCCTCGGGAATGACGCATCGGCTGCTGGTGACGTAGGCCGCATACCAGGCGCTGTAGCCGCTGTTGCGACCGAAGATGCGGAAGATGCCGATCCGCTCGTGGCTGCCCAGTGTGGTCCGCTGCCGGTTGATCAGCTCCTTGGCCCGCGTGACGGCGGTGGAGAAGCCGACGCAGTACTCAGTCCCCTGCACGTCGTTGTCCATCGTCTTGGGGATCGCAACCAGCGCGACCCCCTCCCGGGAGAGCCGATCGGCGTACCCGAGGGTGTCGTCGCCACCGATCACGACGAGGTAGGTGAGGCCCAGCCGCTCGATGTTCTCGAGCACCACCGGGGTGAGGTCGAAATGATCCGGGCCGGTCTGCAGCGAGGGGAGACGAGCAGGATCGAGCTCCGGCACCGTGTCGCGCGTCATGCGGGCCGGATTCGTGCGCGAGGTGTGCAGGATCGTACCGCCGGTGCGATCGATGGCCCGGGTCACAGCCCGATCCAGAAGCCGCGCCGAATCGGTGTCCGGGCCGGGGCCGGGCCGGAGGTGAGTCAGCCCCTTCCAGCCGCGGCGGATGCCGAGCACCTCCCAATCCACCTCGGCCGCGCGGTAGACGACACTCTTGATGATCGAATTGAGGCCCGGCACGTCGCCGCCGCCAGTCAGGATGCCGATCCGCTTCATGCCGCCAATCATGGCGCGGGCGGCTCGCTCGTGTCGCCATCTGCGCCGCGCCGGCCGATACGGCGAGGCCGCTTGTGTCCGGGGCCGTTCTCGGTCAAACTACCGGTCCCCGTCCGCGGTCCCCGTCCGCGGCCCACGCGGCCAGCCCAGCCAGGATCAAGATGACCACCACCCCCGCCGCCACCACCAACGACCGTCGCTACGTCACCTGGCGCCTGCCCGACCGACAGTTCTCCAAGGTCCATCTGCAGCGTGACCCGGAGCAGACCGTCTGCGGCCGCACGCTGCCCCGCGCCACCGGCTCTCCCCAGCCACCGATCCCGGCGGTCGCCATGTGCCCGGAGTGCGCAGCCTCCGAGGCCTGAGCCCGGCGCTCTTCTGAATGTGTGGACGATTCGCGCAGCCACGCTCGGCCGAGGAGCTGGCCCGGATCTTTCATGCCCGCCCGGTGGTTGAGCTCGCCGGCGACCGCTTCAACGTGGCCCCTACCGACCAGGTGGCTGCGGTGGTCGAGCACCACGGTCAGCGTGTCGTGGATGCCTTTCGCTGGGGCCTCGTGCCGATCTACGCCAAGACCCCCAGGGACGGAGCCCGGCTGATCAACGCGCGGGCCGAAACCGTCGAGACCTCGCCCGCCTTCCGCACCTCGTTTCGGCGCCATCGCTGCATCGTTCCGGCCGACGCATTCTACGAGTGGCGACGCGAGCGCGACCCGGCAACCGGCAAGGTGATCCGCTCCGAGCCGTTTGCCGTCCGCCGCGAGGACGGCGAGCCGCTGGCGCTGGCCGGCCTGTGGGCCTGCTGGCGCAATCCGGAAACGGCTGAGCGCCTTTACACCTGTTCCATCATCACCACGGATCCCAACGAGCTGGTGGCTCGCATCCACAACCGCATGCCGGTCGTGCTGGACCGATCCGACTGGGATGCTTGGCTGGCCGAAGGGACCGCTGCCGAGGAGCTGCGCCGCCTGATGCACCCCTATCCGGCAGAGGAGCTGGCGGCCTACGCCGTCTCGCCGGCAGTCAACAACGTCCGAAACGAGGGGCCCGATCTGCTGGCTCCACTGACCCGCTGGAGCGACGGCCTGTGAACCTGGCCCAGCCCGCCGTGGCCGACGCCACGCGCCCTGAACGGTCCTACACCTAGAGCTCGGCAGTGGTCGCCAGGGCGATGTCGCGCGCGTAGTGCGTGTCCGGCGACCAGGCGACCGCCAGGATGACGTGAAACGAGCCGCGGGCGCGGCCGTGGGGCAGGTCGACCGATGGGAGCCAGACGCCCGGCGCGTCCGCGCTGAACGGGTGCACCGCGAGCCCGCCGCCGAACGGCCCCGCCTCGGCTTCGAGGCGACCGTGCCCCGCCACGATCACCTCATGATGGCCACCCGGGACGGTCACCTGGACGTCAACGCGCAGTTCGAGGCGCACCTCCTGCACATTGATCGGAGAATCGGTCTCGACCGTGAAGACGCCGCTGAACGGCGCCTGCAGGTCCAGCGAGACCGGCTCCAGGCGAATTTGGGCGGGGTGTGCATCAACGTTGACCGGCGCCTCCTCGAAGAGGCCGTACTGGCCCAGGTCCACCACGCCTGCGCGCAGCAGCGCCATCGGCTGGGCCACTCGCACCGGATGGATGAGCGACACGTCGAAGGCCATCGGGACGTCCAGTCGCACCTCGATCGTCCAGTCATAGCGAAGCGCCTCGCCCTCGAAGCTGGCCGGTCCAAGGCCCGGCACCTCGACCGTGAAGTGCCAGGTCGCCTGCTGGCCGCGCACGTACCGGGCAGGGCCGCTGAGCGTGACCTCGGAACGTGCCAGCTCCTTGGATTCGGTATGGGTCACGGTGTGCGCGGTCGCCTTGCCGTTGCCGCCGGCCATCATCTCCGAGCGGTCGTATCGGTATCGCTCGACGCAGCGCAGCACGGCGGTCGCGGAGCGCGCTTCGTGGTCCCGCTCCGGGTTGTACTGCAAGGTAACGTTCGCGGAGCGTCCGGGGAGCAGCACCATCGGCTCGACGTGGATCGACCAGGGCTCGTCGCTCATCGGCTCAATTCCCCACGCCCGCGGACAACGAAGTGTCCCGAAGGAACTGCACCCAGCGCCGCGGTGCGAGACCGCCACGCCGGTACCGGAACCCTTGATGCAATCTCGAGAGCCGGTATTGCTGCCCCTTCGGGACAACCGGAGAATAGCTGCCTCCCGACCGGTCGGGCAAGCCCACTTATCCCCGACTTTCGCAGTCGGTGTGTGGCTTCTCCACAGCCGATCCCCATCTGCATGGCGTCACCAGCTCAGGTGGGCGGACCGGCGTCATTTCGCTCCAGGAACTCGCCCATCAACAGGGCAACCCGACCCGGGGCCTCGAAATGGACCTGGTGACCGACCTCCGGGATCGGCACGTAGCGCGCCCCGCGAATGCGCGCAGTGAGCGCCACGCTGACCGCTGGCGGGACGATTCGATCAGCCAGCGGCCCGATCACCAGGGTTGGGGCCTGGATCCGAGCCTGGTCGGGGTGCGAGGAGGAGCGATGCCCCTCGATGAACCGGCGCAGGAACTCGCGGGTCCCGGGCAGCAGCAGCGGATCGACATAGGCGCGCGCCAGCTCGCGCGCCGGCAGCCCGCTGCTCCCCGCGGCATCCCGCAGCACGCGCGTCACCACCAGGCGGGCAAGTGCGGGCAGCCGGATGGCCAGACGCAGGCCGCCGGTGCCCAGCCAGAGCGCGCGCGAGGGGTCGACCGATGCGACCAACACCAGGCGATCGACGCGACCCGGGTGCGCAGCCGCCAGTCGCTGGGCAACCCCGCCGCCCCACGACAGCCCTGCGACATCGGCCCGATCCCATTCCAGCGCCTCAAGAAGGCTCGCCAGCCGCTCCGCGTACAGGTCGCCGGTGAGCCCACGGGTTGGATAGCGGGTGCTCCAGCCGAAGCCGACCATGTCGACCGCCACCATCCGGAAGCGTTCCGACAGGCGCTCCGTGACCGGGCGCCAGGCGATCGAGTTGGACGGAAAGCCATGGATGAGGAGCAGGCGCGGGCCGGAATTGCCGCGTTCGACGAGATGGATCCGCTCGCCGCCGACCTCAACATAGCGATTGGTGCCCCAACTCACCGCGGGCAGACGAGGTTCGCTGGAACGGGTCACCCGGCGATTCTAGGATGGCACTCCGCGAGTGCTTGCGGCATAGTGCCGCGCATGACCGATCTCCGTTCACTCCGCGCCTGGGTCGACCGATACCGCGCCGCCTGGCGCAGCAATGATCCGGGCGAGATCGCGGCCCTCTTCAGCGAGGACGCGATCTACCGCTGGAACCCATTCGGACGTGACCAGGACGGAGCGGTGGGCCGCGACGCCGTGGTCGCCTCCTGGTTGGAGACCCCCGACGACCCGAATACCTGGGAGATGAGGTGCACCCCGCTCGCCGTCGCCGGCGACCTGGGCGTGGTGCGTTGCACGGTGAACTACTCGGCCGGCGCGGTGAACCGCGACGCCGCCGAGACCTGGCACAACATCTGGCTCGTGCACCTCACTCCCGACGGCCGCTGCTCTGACTTCACCGAGCACTACATGAAAGCACCCGGCTAGGGAATGCGCGCTCGCTTCTATCTGCTGCATGCCGGCTACGCTCGTGATGACGGGGTGGCCAGCAGCGTCAGCCTGGTGCTCGATGGCGACGCCGTGCTGGTGGTTGACCCAGGGATGGTCGCGAACCGCGATCTGATCCTTGGGCCGCTGCGCGCACAGGGAGTCGGCCCGGAAGCGGTCACCCACGTGGTGATTACCCACCACCACCCCGACCACACCCTCAATGTCGGCCTCTTTCCCAGCGCCGAAGTGGTCGACTTCTGGGCCCGCTACCGCGGCGACGAGTGGCTCGACCACCCCGGGGACGGCTACCGCGTCAGCGAGCACACGCGGCTGATCCTGACGCCCGGCCATACCAACGAGGACGCCACACTACTGGTGGAGACCGATGACGGGGTCGTCGCCTGCACGCACGCCTGGTGGCGCAGCGATCGAACGCCTGACGAAGACCCCCTGGCGGATGACCGCGCCGCCCTGGGAACGAGTCGGCAGAGGATCCTAGCGGAGGCGGACACCGTGGTACCAGGGCACGGCGGACCATTTCCCACCGGCCGGCGGTGATCCGACCCTCCCAGCGTGCCGTCCACGCCGTGCTGACGGTCGCACTTCTCGCCGCCTGCACGGGGCCGATCGTTTCGCCGACGCCGCCACGGGGCCCGAACTCCAGCCCCGCGTCGTCTGGCGCGCCGTCGGCGAGCCCTTGGGCGATGCCGCCGCTGGAACCCTTCGAGGTCGCCTTCACGACCGAAGATGGACTCGCCATCATCGGCACGTTGCGGGGCGATGGGCCGGTTGGGGTCATCCTGTGCCACATGTTCCGGGGGCAGGCGAGCGACTGGACCCCTCTCGCCGACGCGCTCGTGGAAGCCGGCTACCGGGTGCTGACCATCAATTTCCGCGGTAATGGACGCTCACAGCCACCGTTGGAGGTGCCGGTGCTGCACCTCGACATCGAGGCAGCGGCAAGATTCCTCCGCGCCCGGGGCGTCACAGCCGTAATCCTGGTCGGCGCCAGCATGGGCGGCGCCGCGGCGCTGGAGGCGGCCAACGCGGCGGACGCCGTTGCCGTGGTGGCCATAGCGGCGCCGAGCAGCTTCGGTGGGCTGCAGCTGACGAACGAGGAGATCGCCGCACTGGCGATGCCGAAGCTGTTCATCGTCTCCGACGGCGATCTCGTGCGCCTGCAGTTCGACACCGTCATCGTGGCCGCGCCGGCGCCAAAGGAGGAGATGCGACTGCCAGGAGACGCCCACGGCACGCGGCTTTTCGAGAACGAGCAGCGGGGTGCCGTGATCGAGCGAATCGTGACCTTCCTGCGGGCGAGCGCCACTCCCTAGCCGCGCGGCGGCTCGACGCGCGGTTCGATCACCACCGACCCCCCTCGTGTCCTCGAATACCGAGTGGATCGCCAGCGGCCACGATTCGCGGACCTCATCGGTGAAGCACCGGAGGGGGTCGTCGCGCCCCAAGCTCACCGTCACCGGGCTGCGGACGACCGGTCCGCCATGCCGTCCGGCTCACCCTTGCGCCGCATCGTCTGGGTCCAACCCTGCCATCTGCCTTCGGAGGTTCGTGACCGATGGCCCGCGGTGCCGCAACGGGAATCTTCGTATCATTAGGGCCGAGCGCCGATTGCTTGAGCCGTCGGCGCCGCGCACAAGGAGGTAGGTCGTGTCATCGCTCCGAAGGTATGTGACGTGGATCGCTGCGGTGGCGGCGGTCATCCTGATCTGGCTTCAGCTCCCTGAGGACTGGCCGATTTCGCAGCCCGAGCCCGGTGGGACCCTCAACAGTATCCTGACATGGGTCTTCTGGCTCCTGGCCATCATCATCGTGCTCGTCCTCTTCACTGACCGCCACCAGCCGGAAGCGAGCGTGGTCGAGGTAGAGGGTCCGGCATTCACGCGGTACCTGTTCTCGAACACACGGGCCGGCCTGTTCTGGCTGCCGATTCGTCTGTTCCTTGGCATGAGCTGGCTCGAGGCCGGTTGGGGCAAGTTCACCGGCGAAGGCTGGCTCGACGGCGGCTCGGCTCTCGCCGGCTACTGGGACCGCGCGGTTGCCATTCCCGAAGGCGGACGACCGCCGATCACCTACGACTGGTATCGCGATTTCATCAACTTCCTGATCAGCGGCAACCACGAGAGCTGGTTCGCGTATGTCATCACCTTTGGCGAGCTGGCCGTCGGCATCGGCTTGATTCTCGGCGCTCTCACCGGCTTCGCGGCCCTCTTCGGCGCGCTGATGAACATGTCATTCCTGCTCGCCGGCTCTGCCTCGTCCAACCCGGTTCTGTTCACGGCGGCTATCGGGCTGATCGTGGGCTGGCGCGTCGCCGGCTACTACGGGCTGGACCGCTACCTGCTCCCGATGCTCGGCACCCCCTGGCGAGCGCCTGTGCGCAGCGACGCGGGCCCGACAGGCAGTACAGCCTGACCAGCTGATCCGGGGCGAGTGGCTCAAGCGGCCGGACGAAACCTGCCTCGTCCGGCCGCTTCGTATTCCCGCGCTAGCCCGCCTCGTCCCGCATCGGCACCGGGTCGCCGACAGGAACGCGGCCTTGTCCATCAGGGCCAGCGCGTTACCGCCGAAGAAGGTCCCGATGTGGTTCGCCTGGTGCGGGAAGATCAGCTCGACCAGGCGGACCTCGCTCTCCGCCAGCTCCCCTTCAGGGTCGGTCCTGGACCGATGATGACCGATGCGCTCGCCACTCGCGCGATGATCCCGGCTTGGTCGGGACCATGCGGCCCACGCAATGGTGCCGTGTGGCCGTGTCCGGCCTCGACACGATCGATCAGCCTGACCGCTGGAGGTGCTGAGCGATGGTCACCAAGACGATCCTGCGCGTTGGGAACCTGATGAGCGTCGACCCGGTCGTCGTTGATGCGGAGGCGCCGGTCCACGAGGTCGAGCTGCTGCTGAAGAGCTACCGAATCAGTGGCCTGCCGGTGGTCTCGGGCGGGAGCGTGGTGGGGGTCATCAGCCAGACTGACCTGCTCAACGCGCGGTCGAGCGAGCTGATCGGGTCCAACTGGGATCGGGTCCGAGTCCGGCACCTGATCAGCCGCCCGGCGGTCACCGTTCAGCTGGGGACCACCGTCCAGCGGGCCGCACGGCTGATGCTCGATCAGCACATTCACCGCGTGGTGGTGGTCGACGACGAGGGCGCACCCGCCGGCGTGCTGACCACGTCGGACCTGCTGCGAGCCCTCCTCCCCGGCGATCAGCCGGGCGGCTAGCCGGGCTTCCTACGGACGCTGTTGACATGAGCCCGCAGCGGGGTGAGCCCAGCGGGCGGGCATAGCCGTGGCACGGGAAGCGCCCGTCGAGAGGGCATAGCCGTGGCACGGCTCTTACGGCCAACTTCAGGGCAATGCTTGGCCGTCCCAGCCGCCCCGCGGCTAAATCGGCCATACAGAGAGGCTTCCGGCGTCCATCTTGGCCGTTAGACCCGCCCGGCGGCCGCGGCAGAGGGTCCGGGCTTCAGGCCGCTAGCCGGCGGCGCTGATCGCGTCGCCGGCGTCGTCGCTCAGGTAGCTGGTCAGCTCCTCGGCGCTGAGCGGCTCAGCAAAGTAGAACCCCTGCCCGTACTGGGCGCCCAACGAACGCAATCGGGCGACCTGGGTCGGACGCTCGATCCCCTCGGCCACGGTGGTCATCCCCAGGGTGCCTGCCAGGTGAATGATCGAGCGCACCACCGCCGGTGCATCGCTCCCCTCCTCAAGCGCAGCGATGAAGGCTCGATCAATCTTCAGCACGTCGATCGGCAGGTCGCGCAGGTAGCTGAGCGACGAGTAGCCGGTGCCGAAGTCGTCGATCGCCAGCCGGACGCCCAGCTCACGCAGGCGGCGCATGACCGCGATGGCGACACCGGACCGGTCGACCAGCACCGATTCGGTCAGCTCCAGCGTCAGGAGGGCCGCATTGAACCCGGTGGTACGCAGCACCTCCTCCACCTCGGCCACGAATTCGGGGCGTTCCAGCTGGACCGATAAGACGTTGACACTCAGCCGCAGGCGCGCATGGGGCAGCGCCTCGAGTCGGGTGGCTATCCAACGGCAGGCTGTCTCCAGCACCCAGTGGCCGATCGGGATGATCAGGCCAGTCTCCTCGGCGAGCGGGATGAAGTCATTCGGCATGATCAGGCCGTCCGGATGCTCCGGGCGCAGGAGCGCCTCGACGCCGATCGGCTCGGAGGTCGCCAGCTCCACGATCGGCTGGTAGCGAAGCGTCAGCTGGCCGTCGGCCAGCGCGCGCTTGAGGTCGGCGCGCATCTGGAGGCGACGGACGGCGGTGGCGTGCATGCTCGGCTCGTAGACCAGGCTGCGTCCCTTGCCGGACGCCTTGGCCATGTGCATAGCCACGTCAGCGCCGCGCAAGAGCTCCTCCGCGGTGAGGTCCGACCCATCGGCGAACGCAATCCCGAGGCTGGCACTGACGGTGAGTCGTTTCTCGCCAACGTCGATCGGGGCCACCATGGTCTGCAGCACCCGCTCGGCGACCAGCTCGATCTCCCCCCGATCATGACCCTTGAGCAGCATCGCGAATTCGTCTCCGCCGATCCGCGCCGCGGTGTCCTGCGCCCGCAGGCTGGCCCGCAGGCGTTCGGCGAACGCGATCAGCAGCCGATCACCTGCGGCATGCCCGAGGCTGTCGTTGACCACCTTGAAATCGTCAAGGTCGAGCAGCATGACCGCCAGCAGCCCACGATCCGCCAGCGGCCGGGTCTGCAGCTCGTGTTCGATGCGGTCGGCAAGCAGAGGACGATTGGCCAGGTTGGTGAGCGGGTCGTGGAACGCCTGATGCCGCAGCTGCTCTTCGAGCGCATGCCGCTCCGTGACGTCACGGCAATTCAGCACGACCGCCCGCACGTCCGGATTTGCAAGCAGGTTGGTGGCCACAATTTCGAGCCGCCGTAATCGGCCGTCGCCGTGCATGACCCGAACTGCAATGTCGGCCGTGGCTGATCCCCCGCTCAAGAATCGGTCCAGCACGGCCTGCAACCAGACCGCGTCGTCGTTGAGCACCACCGTGGTGGCATTGCGCCCGACCCAGTCATTGGCATGCAGCCCCAGCATCTGCTCGATCGCCGGGCTCACGTAGGTGACGATCCCTGCCTGATCGAGCAGAACGATCAGGTCTGACGAGTTCTGGACCAGCGATCGGAAGCGGGCCTCGCTGCTGCGCAGCCGGGCGGTCAATTCGCGGAGGAGGCGGTTGGCGCCTCGGAACGATGCGTAGAGGCCCAGCAGCAGTACCAGCCCGATGCCACCGCTGATGAGAAACACGTCGCGCCGGGTGGCAACGATGACCGCCTCGAGTTGGGTCGCGTCCTGGTAGATCTCGTAGGCGCCCACCGGCTTCCCCACCCGTCTGGCCGACGATCGGCAGGTAGACCTCCACCAGTCGCGGAGCGAGCCCGCGCTCGAAGATGTTCTCGGCGGCAGAAGCCGATGAAACATCGGCTGTCTCTACGCCCTTGAGGGCCTTTCCGAGGTCCTCGTCGACCTCGAACGAGTGCCCTCGCAGGGCAGGCAGGTCGGAGAAGACGACCGTCCCATCCGGAGCCCAGACCTTGATGCGCAGGATCTGGCGACTGCTCACGAGCTTCTTGAGCTGCCCATTGACCGATGCCGCCGTCGCCGCATCCGGTGCACCCAGGAGATCCTTCGACAGGAGCGGGTCAACGTACGCGTGCACGACCGCCTTGATGGAGCTGACCGCTTCGTTGGTCGCGGCCTTCTCAAGATGGCCGGCCACGTTGGCCGAGATGGCGATCGCCGTGGCGATCACGATGGTGGCGGCCAGCCCGAGCACCACGATCTCGAGCGAAGGAAAGAACCTTCGTCCCGGTCGCTGTACTGCCATGCGGCGGAGCCGCGATAGCGTGAGCTTCATCGGTGCGGTGCTCGGAGTACCACCTGTATGACGATAGGTATCCCCGCTCGGTACGCCGATAGCCCGATGATCCTGCGACGGACGGCTCCAAGGCAAATTCACCGAGCCTTCATGCGATCGCAACGCGGTGCTTCTACACTTCCCGCATGTTCTTCAGCTACGGACACAAGTCCAAGATGCCCGACCCGGCCGATGCGCTCCCCGGCCGCGCCGATCCACTCCCGACGGCTGAGAGCCACTTCATCAACGGGCAGCCGTTGAAGGGACCGTACCCGGCCGGCTCCGAGATCGTGGAGTTCGGCATGGGTTGCTTCTGGGGCGCCGAAAAGGACTTCTGGCAGTTCCCCGGCGTGATCGTGACCGCGGTCGGCTACCAGGGCGGTTACACGCCCAACCCGCACCTACGAGGAGGTCTGCGCGGGGCGCACCGGCCACGCCGAGGCGGTCCGCGTGGTCTACGACCCGACGCCGCGTCAGCTACGAGCAGCTCCTGCAGCGTCTTCTGGGAGAACCACGACCCGACCCAGGGCATCGGCAGGGCAACGACATCGGCACCCAGTACCGCTCCGCGATCTTCACCACACCGAGCGCAGCGCGCCGCCGCCGATGGCATCGCGCGACGCCTACCAGGCCGGCTCGCCAAGGCCGGCTTCGGACCGATCACCACCGAGATCGTGCCGACGCCCCGAGTTCTACTTCGCCGAGGACTACCACCAGCAGTACCTGGCCAAGAACCCGGCGGGCTA
>CAVVPF010000036.1:0-152319 GCA_963750025.1 uncultured Chloroflexia bacterium | reverse complement strand
GCCAACGGCCCAGCTGGCCTGCAGTTGGACCTGATCGATGATGCGGGCTTGTCCGCCGGCTCGATGCAAGCGATCGGATCTATTACACGTCTATTGTGATCGACTGAGAGAATGGCCGGAACGGGGTTATACCCCGCTCACATTCGACGAGTGTCTCGTAGCAGCCGATCGGCGGGCGAGGCAATACGGTGGCGCGCCGCCAAGTCCGTGTCGGCGAGCGCCACGTAGCGCTTGACCATGTCGAGAGTGGCGTGGCCGAGGATGCGCTGCAGGCTGAAGGCGTCGCCGCCGTTGATCAGGTAGGCGCGCGCGAAGGTGTGACGCAGCGTGTGCGGACTGCAGCGGCCGGGGATTCCGGCGCGCAGCTTCATGCGCCGGAAGGCCTGCTGGATGCCGCGCCACCCCAAGGCGCCGCCGCGACGCGAGCGGAAGATGACCCCGTCCACCGCATCATCACTCTGGCGCAGGTAGCGCGCCAGCGCCTGCCGGGCGGTGGTGCCGACCGGCACGATCCGCTCACGGGCGCCCTTGCCCATCACCTTGACGCTGCCGTCAGGGCGCAGGTCGGCGCTGCGCAGCCCGGCCAACTCAGACAGGCGCAGGCCGGTGTCGAAGAACAGCAGCAGGATGGCCCGGTCGCGAGTCGAGGCGCCATCGAGCAGGCGACGCAGCGCCTCGTCGCTCAGCGGCTCGACCAGCTTGTGCGGCACGCGCGGTCGGCGCAGCGTGCGCAGCGCCTTCGCCTCGGCCAGCTCCTCGGCCGCGCACCAGTTGCCGAACGCCTTCAGGCCGCGGACGTAGCCAGCCACCGAGACTGGCGACAGGGTCGCGCGGAGAGTCAGCAGCCAGTCGCGCACCTCAGGCGGTGCCAACGCCTCGAGGGGTCGCTCGGCGCCAAGATCCCGCGCCGCGCGGCCCAGCACCATCCGATACCACTCGATCGTCTTGGGCGAGGCGCCCTCGGCGCCCTTGGCGGCCAAGAACAGCTGGATCGCGCGCCCCAGGCTCAGCCCGGCAGCTCCAGAATCAGGTGCCCACGCACCGCGCAGCCACGAGTCAGGTGCCCTCGAATCAGGGGAGTCAGGTGCCCTAGCCATGCTTTGTCCTCCTTGCCGGAGGACGGGCGGAGGGTCAAATACCACCACTGGTGGTACGGGCGAGAGCACGAAGCCCACATGTTGTGGGCTTGGCTGGGGCGGAAGGATTCGAACCTTCGATCTCCTGATCCAGAGTCAGGTGACCGATTTTCGCGATTCCTGGCTCGTCGTGAGCACGAAACCCACCGATTTCTGCCCCGAATTCTACCGAGTCTGGTGACCTGTCGCAAACGTGGTCAGGTTGCCATGGACGGGTCACCTGACTCGCTGGCTCCGCGTCATCGGCCAGACCGATCAGTTGGTCGGTGCGAATGACGTCGATCGGTGTACGGTGGAACCGCACGGAGGTGTCGCATGTCCGCCGGACACGACCCGGCCGAGGCGATCGGCCAGGTGACCCACTACTTCAGCCATCGCTCGGTTGCCGCAGTCCGCTTGAGTGCGCCCCTCGCCCTGGGCGACAAGATCCATATTCGCGGTCACACCACCGACCTCGTCCAGAACGTCGCGTCGATGGAGGTCGAGCACGCGAAGGTCGACCGGGCAGGCCCCGGGGACGACGTTGCCCTCGAGGTCGACGATCACGTCCGGGACCGCGACCTGATCTTCCACGAGGCGTAGAGGCCGCCGGCGCGCCGGGATGAGTCTCACGATCGCGCTGGGCGGCGATGCGATGCCCGGTCGCGGCGTCGCAGGAACGACCTGGGGGTCGTAGCTCTCGGGTGCCCCGGTGAGCGACTCAAACTGCCCGGGGCCAGGACCACGCGGCCATCGTCGAGCGGATCACCG
This sequence comes from uncultured Chloroflexia bacterium, assembly GCA_963750025.1. Taxonomy (GTDB): domain Bacteria; phylum Chloroflexota; class Limnocylindria; order QHBO01; family QHBO01; genus CF-167. The sequence goes on along the minus strand of CAVVPF010000036.1, from coordinate 150,433 downwards.
CGGCCAGCCGCATGTTCGACACGGATCTCCGGTGACCGACCCGAGCGGCACGAGCCGCTCCTTGGCGCCCTTGCCGCGAACCCGCAGGAAGCCCTCGGCGATGAGGTCGTCGAGCCGCAGATCGGACCCGGCGGGCGGGACGCGGGCGCAGATCATCGGCCCGCGGTGGCCGCGCGGTGGCGGCCCGTAATCCCGCAGGGCTTGGGACAGCGGAGGAGGCCAGCGCCGATCTCAAGGTCACGAGCGGAAAACACCGCTTCCGTCGGCGCGCGAAGGAAGGCCGGGCCGAGCTCGGCTGCGGGCCGCCCTGCGTGGCGCGCCACCACCTCACCGGCCCGAAGCGCGGCCCGCAACTGGTGCGGAGTCGGGAAGGCGGTCAGCGACTCGCGATCCGGATCACGGGACATGTTCCCCTCGCAGGTGGGCGAACAGCGCCGTGATGTCGTCCCCGTCGTCGATCGGGGCGCCGATGTCCTCGTCGTTCGGCAGAGCGACGGTTGCGAGGTTCGGATCGTCGAGCATCTCGGCGAGGCGGTCCGCCTTGAGGCGCACCCGGCCATCGACGACCTCGTCGATGGTGTCACCGGTCAGGAGGAAGGTGATCCGTGTCTCCTGGTCAGGCGCGAGTCCGAGGCGATGGATCCGATCGATGCTCTGGAGATACTGGCCGGCGTTGGAGGTCCGCTCGAGGTAGATCGCGTCGTGACACTCGTGATGGAGGCTCACGCCCTCGCTCATGGCCGCCGGGTTGGCGAGCAGGATCATGCAGTTGGGGTCGTTTCGAAACCGCTGGACCTCGGTCTCCCGCGTGACCGCGGTCGGATCCGACGACCAGGGGACCACACCGCCGTGGTACATCGCCGGTTCGTACCGCGCGAGCATCTGCTTCAACGCCTTGAGGTTGCGGACGAAGTTGGTCCAGATCAGCGTCTTGCGCCCCTGGTCGGCATTCGCCTTCACGAGCTTCATGAGCTCGATGAACTTCGGCGGCGTCTCGTGGATGTTGTAGTTCTCGATCAGGTCGGCCAGGCGTGAGCCCGGCTCGACCTCGAGCGGTGGATGACGGAACACTTCGGGGTCGCTGCCCTCGAGCCAGCCGGACGCCAGGAGCTTCGGGTTGGTCGCGGCCTCGAGCATGTACATCGTGATGCGGCCGAGACGCAGCATGTCGTGCTGTTCCTTGAGGCCCATCTCGATCGTGCCACGGTACGTGTCCCGCATCGCGTTGTAGATGTCGGCCTGAAGCCCTTCGAGTGGCACGACGATCGACTTCTTCGTGACCGGCGGCAGTCCGAGGTCTCCCTTGGTCGTTCGGGCGAACAAGGGGCGGATCGCGTCAGCCACCTGCTTGCCGGCGTCCGCGGGTGGATTGGTCAGCAGGGCGTCACGGGGCAGGATCCGGATGGCCTCGTTCGGCCACAAGTAGTCGATCAGCGCAACAAGGTCGGTCGGGCTCTGGGGGGCGGGGGTGCCCGTGAGGATGTCGCGCCGTGTCGCGAGATAGGCCAGGTTCAGGCAGGCGGTACCCCACTCGCCCCGCCAGCCCTTCTTCATGCGGTGGGCTTCGTCCAGGAGGACCATGACCTTGTGCTTGCGGACCCATTCGGCGAGCTCGAGGTAGTTGGCGGCCAGGCGCTGGTAGTTGGTCAGCACCACCTCGGCGCTTTCGGGAATCCGACCGCCGGTGTAGCGCATCGGGACCGGGCCCTTCTCGAGGCTGTCCTTCGCCTCGTCGAACCACGCGTCGAAAGCCGACAGAGGCGCGATGACGAGCAGCCGATCGACGCGGCCGCGGACGCGCTCGGCCTCATAGACCGCATAGGCGACGGCGGTCTTCCCAGCGCCTGGTACCGAGAAGTTGGCGCCGTGCGACAGGGCGAGCAACCGGCCAAGATCACGGGTCTGGAACGGTCGGAGGTCCCGCTTGAAGCGGCTGCCTCCGATCGCCTCGAGCACCTCCTCGTCCGGCAGCGGCTCCGGCGCGGCGAGGCTCTGATCGAGCTCCTTCCGCGTCTGCTTGGCCTGACGGAGCGCGGCGAGGACCCCCTCGTCGAGGGCAGCTCCAACGCCGAGGCTCTTGGCCCGGGCAGAGAACGAGTTTCGGTGGGCCATGAACCGCTCGAGCGGCACGTCGATCAGGCGATCCGCGTCGCGCCCGTCGGCGTTCCAGGCCGCGCGGACCTGAAGCCAGGTGTCGTCGTCGATGCCCTCGCCGCGCTTGATCTGGACGGAGCTACCGTTCTCCGCGAGCGAGATGGCGAGCGTCGGGGCGCTCACTTGTGCTTCGCGAACTCAGCCCGAAGCGCCTCGACCACGTGCTCGAGCTTCTTCAGCTCGTAGCCGAGGTTGCCGTTCTTGAACGCCGGGTTGGTCGCGACCTTCTGGTACGCGGTGAGGGCGAGGCTGGCCGAGCGGCGAGCATCCTTGAGGAAGTCGGCCGGGCCCGACAGGCTCTTGCTCGCCTTGTTCTCCCGCTGGACCTCCTCATGGACGCTGTCGAGCTCTTCGGCGGTCTTGCTCTTGAGATCGTCAAGCGGCATCGAGGTGGAGGCGCCATCCCCGGCCGGCAGGGTCACCGAGTCCTTGTCCCAGTTCTTGGCGATCATATCGACGAGAGCGCTGACGGTCGGTGCCTGGTCCTCGGCGCCGCTCGGGTCGTCGGCGAGCTCGTCGAGTCCCGGGAGGTCCGGCGACTCGTCCTTCGTCGTCAGGATGGACTCGACCGCGGTGCCGATGACGTCATTGCGCTGGAGGCTCGTGATGACCTTCTCGCCGGCGGAGGTGGCCGAGATGCTCCGGATGTGCCGGTACTGGGTGCCCACCAGGATCGCCAGGATCCGCGCTTCCTTCATCCGCTCTGCCGCGGCGGGGTCGGTCTTCTTGAGATCCTCGTAGAGGGCGTCGACCTCCTCAAGAGCGACCCGCTGGGCGTTGAAGAAGTGGAGCGGGATCTTGTAGTCGCTGCGCTTCTGGATCTCGCGGATCAGGGCCAGGAGCCGTGTTCGCTGTCGCGCCTGAGCGGCGCCCTTGCGCAGCGCCGCCTTGTCGTCGCTCACGGCGAGGTTCATGGCCTTGGCGACGTCCTCGTCGCTGTACTTCAACTTCGCCTTCAGGTCCTCGATGAACAGGAGCTGATTGACGAACGTGTAGTCCTGCTTGAAGTCCCGGCGCATCTGGAGCGTCAGCCCCAGCTTGTCGATGTCCTTGGGGTCGGCGTTCTTCGGCAGAACAGCCACGCGGATGTAACCGTGCGGATCGTTCTGGCGGAGGGCGACAGCGCGCGTGTTGGCGTTGATCAGAACACCGGACCGCGTGATGACGCCCGCGTTGTCCTGGCCCTGATCCCGGAGGTTCGCCTTGAGATCGTCGAAGCCCTCGATCTTCGACAGGATGTCGCTGATGATGGCCTGCGCGTCGTCGCTGAACGGGGCCGTCTCAACGATCGCACGCTTCGGGTGCGACTCGAGCTGCTCCCGGATGCGATGGCTCCCAGGGTTCAATACGACGTGGTCGAGAGGCATCTTGATGACCGGGAAGGTCTGACCCTTCGCGTCCTGCCACGGAAGCGGGATGCGCTCGACGTCCTTCTCGCCCTCGAGCGCGACCAGCAGCTCTTCGATGCGCTTACTACGAACGGCTTCGCTCAGGACGGTCATCTGGAGGCTCCCCTGTGAGTCTGTTGCCGCGGTTGGGCTGCGGTAGTGAGGGTCAAATCGGCGGGCCGTCAAGATCCGTCTGGCATCCCGAGGGTGTTCTTGACGTCGCGGACGATCGGGCACATGCGAGCCTCGGGCTTAGCGGCGCAACACGAGCTCCGGCGGCGCGCCGTTGGTCGGCGTGGCGTCGAGCGTCGCGCCCTCGAGCTGCCGGGAGACCTCGGGGGCAACAAACGCCCGGAGGCCTGCTTGCTCGGTGACTTCGTCAGTGGGCCGCGGTCCGGGGACGAAGTCAATGACGAGCTCGTTTTCGCCGCCTTCCATCGTGTTTGGCGCGGACAGCCGGACTCCGTAGCTGTTTGGGGCACCGATCTCGGCGCGCTCGTTGGCGAGCATGGTGGCCGCGTTCTGGGTGATCGTCAACATGTGGGCATCCTCTTTGGTGCGTGTCGTCCACCTTGTGCCGCCATCGCGCAACTGTCAAAGCCACCCGCCGAGCCACCGCCAATCGGCCCAAGGCGAGCGGCTGTGGGCATCCGTCTTGCAGACGCGTGACGGCCGGATGGCATCCGCCTCCGTGCGACACCAACAGGCGGACTATCGGGGCTCCGAAACTCTCGAGCGGACGTCGAGGTCATCCCCGTCGCGGTACGCGTACAGTGTCCGCGGGCCAAACGTCGCGAACTCATCCTGGAGATGCAGCCGGCGGCGTGGCGCTTCGCGTCAGGCAGCGCTCGGCATTGCGCCTGTCGTCGGTCGAGCGCGAGGAGATCAGCCGCGGACTGCTGATCGGCGAGTCGCGGCGCGCGATCGCCCGCCGCCTGGGACGCTGGCCCTCGACCATCTCGCGCGAGGTGGCAGCCAACGGCGGCCGGCGCCGCTACCGTGGCTGGCAGGCCGAGCTGGTCGCCGCCCGCCGCGCACGTCGACCGAAGATCGCCAAGCTCACCAGCTGCGCTCGCCGGTGCGCGGCCGTGGAACGGCTGCTCGAGCAGCGCTGGTCGCCGCAGCAGATCGCCGCCCGCCTCAGCCACGACTACCCTGACGATCAGGAGATGCGCCCCGTCAGCTTTGCCGGTGCCTCGCTTGGCCGAGGAAGCACTCACCATCAGGCAGTCCGTCGATGTCTTGATCAATCGCTCGGGTCGGCAACGGACTATCGACCGCGCAGAGCGGACGGAAATCACCGTCACCGAAGATACAGTCGGGGCCGCGCCTCATATCGGTCTTGCCACGAGCACCTCTGGCGTTGTGATGACCGATGAGATGCTCGCCCGCACGCGCGACCTGGCCCCCTCGCACATCCGCGCGTTCATCGACCTGCCAAGCGAACTGGGGTCGTCTCGGTTCGCGCGTCAGCTTGATGAGGCAGGACGACTCCACGCACCGGTCGAACTGGAGTTCGCCGCCGACGCGGACGGCGCTGGTATCGAAGAACTGGTTACCAGCCTCGTGGCAGCCGGAGTCGACGTCGCGCGGCTCCTTGTGTTTGACCGGCGAACATTCGTCACGACACGACGGCAGATAACAACCCTTCGTGGCGTCGCTGCTCGGCTCCATCTGCGGGCGCCGATCGGCGGCGGTTCACGCGCGAACTTCGCGGAGCTCAACCAGGCACGCCTCCCTCTCGATCTCATGGACGTGATTGGTTATCGGCTCACGCCCCAGATACATGCGTCAGACGATCGTTCGATCATGCAGACCCTGTCGGGGCAGGCAGCGACGGTGCGCTCGGCGAGAGCGATCGTCGGTGGCCGGCCGATCGCCATCGGGCCGTCACGCTTAGGCCGCTGTTCAATCCCGCGGCCGCTGACCCAGACAGAGTCACATTGCACCCGTCCGCCACCACGGATCCGCGGGACAAGACATTGTTTGGGGCAGCCTGGACCCTGGGCTCGCTGGCGGCTACTCTGCTGTTCACGGCGTACCTCCTTTGCGGTTCTCAACACCACCGCTTGGAGACTACGCCGTCTTCAACTTTTCCAGCAGTCCTGGGACGTCACCGCGCATAGCGCCGGTCAGCACGATGGGAACGCCACGTGGGATCTGGAGGGCGAGAGCATAGGCGGCCTCTTCTACCGGATCGGTGCCATGGGTGATGACGATGCCGTCGATCCCACGCCTGAGCGTATCGTTGACCGCCCGTACAACTTTTACGTGTTCGAGGGGACTGATCGAATGGCTCGGTAGTTGGCAGATGTCGACTGCGTCACTCAAACGGCCGGAGAGTGCAAACTTGATGACCACATCGCGTCCCGCGAGCCTGGCGCCCGGAGGAGGGCACGGGTGTGTGGGTGGATCGATACTGCCGCGGTCGCCGTCGTTCGTGGGAGAGGTGGTAGCGCATGCTGATGCGTCCGGCTGACCGGCCACTTGACGAAAACGAGTGGCGTCAGTGCCTCGCCGATCACGACTTCGGGCAACTGATCGTGCCCGCCAGCGACGGGGGGTTGCCGATCGTGGTACCCACCCACTTTGTGCTGGACAGTGAGGGATGTGTCGTCTTCCACCTCGCGAAGGACAACCCGGCTTTCGAAGCGCTCGGGGATGCTCGGCAGGCGCTATTCACAGTGATCGGAGCCTACACGTACATCCCTACCTACTGGAACGCCAGCCCTGGCTCCGATGCCATCTACGGGATCCCCACCAGCTACTACGCCGCGGTCCAGCTCGCCTGCGACACGGCCGTGGTGCACGAGCCCGGCGGCCTCGCGCAGATCCTCGCGCTCCAACTCGCCCACTTCCAGCCAGAGGGCGGTCACGCGCCGGTCGAGCCCGGTGGTCAGCCCTACGGGAGAGCTCTCGAGAGCATCCGGGGCGTGCGCCTCACCGTCCGCTCCGTGCGGGCCAAGTTCAAATTCGGCGGCAACAAGCCCGCCCCCCACCGCATCGCGATCGCCGACGGGCTGCGGGACCGCGGCCGCGAGCTCGACCTAGAAGCGCGTGGTCACCTTCTTCGGCGCTTGCAGGCACAAGAGACCGGAGGCCGGCCGGAATAAAGGCGCGTCCGGGTCGCGCTCGCCGGCCGGTTCACCAGGTCGGCCCGCCGGGTCAGCTCCACCTGCCGGCTCGCTGGCCGTGGGCGATCAGCTTCGCGGTGGCCCTCGCGAGCCTGCGCGAGATCCCGTTCCTGGCCTGACCGCCCCCACGACCGCCGACCGCTCAGAGGGCTGGCGCCAGCGTGCCCGTCGACCGGCTTGCGTGCCGTCCAGGGCATCGGATCCGAGATCCTCGGCCACCGTCCGTCGCTCCACGACCTTCGCCGGTCGCTCGCCGAGCCTCACCAGCAGGTCGAACCCCTCGGAGAGCCCATCTTGAGCCGTCAGACGGGACGGTTCGGTGGATCCGGGCTTTGTGCTTATCCGGTCGTCTCCGGCCAGCGCAAGATGTAGTGTCGGTCGGTGCCTCGCCCGAGCTTCCCACGAACGCTGATCGAGTTCCAGCGGCGCTTTGCCACCGAGGAGACCTGCGAGGCGTATCTGGCCGAGTGTCGCTGGCCGGACGGCTTCCGCTACCCGCGCTGCGGACACGCAAAGGCCTGGTCGCTGCCGGCACGCCGACTACGCGAGTGCGCCTCGTGCAGGTACCAGATCTCGACGACGGCGGGGACCGTGCTCCATCGGATCAGGACGCCGCTGACGATCTGGTTCTGGGCCGCCTATCTCATGATCACCGACAAGCGCGGCCTCTCGGCGCTCGCCCTCCAACGGCAGCTCGGTGTCGCCCGCTACGAGATGACCTGGTGGCGTCCTGAACCCGCCGTAAAAGTGAAGACGGCATAGGCTCCGAAGCGAACCTTGCAAGTCGCAGAAGGAGACCACGCCGTGGAACGAAGGATAGCCCCGAGCGCCCGATCCCGATCAGCTGAGTCAGCTCGGGCGCCTCGGCGCCCAGCTCATCCTCCAGCGGGCGGTCGAGGACGAGATGGCGGCCTTCCTCGGCCGGGCCCGCTACGGGCGGGCGCCCGAGGCAGCGGGCTCGCGTAACGGCCACCGGCCCCGCCGGATCCAGACCGCCGAGGGCGAGATCCCGATCGCCATGCCCCAGGTCCGCGGCTCCCTCACCCGGTTCGTCAGTCTGACGATCCCCGACACCCGGGGGATCGTCCGGACCAGGCCGCTCGAAGCGCTCGTCATCGGCGCCTACGTCCGGGGGCTGTCGGACCGCGACATCGAGAGCCTCGCCCGGGAGGCCGGTCTGGGCACGATCAGCAAGACGACGGTCAGCACGATCTGCCGGGAGCTGCGCGACCGCTATCGGGCCTTCCGCGCGCGGAGCCTCGCCGAGGTCCGCCTGCTCGCGCTGTTCATGGACGCGATCTACCTGCCCGTCCGCCCCGATGGTCCGAAGGAGGGCGTGCTCGTCGCCTGGGGCTTCACGACCGAGGGGGCGCGGGTCCTTCTCGACGTGTGCCTCGGCCAGCGCGAGCGGACCGAGGACTGGCTCGACCTCGGGCAGGGTCTCGTCCGCCGCGGCCTCCGGAGCCCGCTGCTGGTCGTCAGCGACGGAGCCCGGGACCTGATCCGGGCCGTCTCCGAGCTGTGGCCCGACGCCGACCGCCAGCGCTGTGCCGTCCACCGGCTGCGGAACATCCTGGCCAAGCTGCCGAAGCGGCCAGGGCCGCACGACCGGGTTCGCAAGGCCTACTGGGCGGCGCTCGATGGAGCGGAGGATCCGGCCGCGGCCGAGCATGGCCTGCGGGTGCTTGTCGGCGAGCTCAGCCGGGAGTTCCCCTCGGTCGCGGCGTGTCTCGCCGACGACCTGCCCGCCCTCACCGTCCATCTCGCCTATCCCCTCCGGCTCCGAAAGAGGCTGCGCGGCACCAACCTGCTGGGCGCGGAGCGGGTGAGCCATGGAACCCAGGGTCGTCTGGCCCGCGCGAAGAGGCCGTCTGGCCCTTGCGTGGCCCGCCTGTCAGGGCACATTTGAAGCGGCGGACCTGCGGCATCGGGCGTCGCGCTCGGCCGCTTTGTGGATCGCCCTCCACGCAAGCGTCGGACGGAATGGACTGCCGGGCCTAGCCAGCACGTCACCGCAGACCGCCAGAGCGAATGGACAGGAGGTACAACGATGGCTGTCCAGCAGAGTTCCGCCGGACAGTCGGCAACTGTTCCGGACTGGCCCGGTGCCAACAACCGGAAGCTGCTCGAGGACCGGGAGCACTACGTTGCTCGCGGAGTGCACACCACAGTCCCGATCTTCGTCAGTCGCGGCAGCGGCGCCCATCTGGAGGACGTGGACGGCCAAGTCTACCTCGACTTCGCCGCCGGCATCGGCACCCTCGCGGTGGGGCACTGCCATCCAAAGGTCGTTGCGGCCATCAAGCAACAGGCGGAGCGATATCTCCACACCTGCTTCTCGGTGGCCATGTACCGGCCCTACGTAGACCTGGCGCGGCGGCTCACCGCACTCGTGCCCGGTGACTTCGAGAAGAAGGCGCTCTTCCTGAACAGCGGCGCCGAAGCGGTCGAGAACGCGATCAAGATCGCGCGGGCAGCCACCGGGCGCAGCGCGGTAATTTCCTTTTCCAACAGCTTCCACGGCCGGACGCTGCTCACGATGTCCCTGACCGGCAAGGTCCATCCCTACAAGGACGGGTTCGGTCCCTTCGCCGCCGACGTCTTCCAGGCCCCCTATCCCTATCCCTACCGCTTCGGGGGCAGCGAAGAGGAGTGTGTGGACGCCGCCTTGGACGGGCTCATGGCCCTATTCCACACGACTGTCGCCGCCAACAGGGTGGCCGCCCTCCTGGTAGAGCCGGTGGAGGGCGAGGGCGGCTTCGTGGTGCCGCCCTCGCGTTTCCTGCGGGAGCTGCCGGGCATTTGCGACGAGAACGGCATCTTGCTCATCGCGGACGAGATTCAGACCGGGTTCGGTAGGACCGGCAGGATGTTCGCGGTGGAGCACTCCGGCATCGCCCCGGACCTGCTCTTGGTCGCCAAGTCCATGGCGGGCGGCATGCCGATCAGCGGCGTGATCGGCCGCGCGGAGGTGATGGACGCGCCGGCGCCAGGCAGTCTTGGCGGGACCTACAGTGGCAATCCGGTCGCCTGTGCGGCAGCGCTCGCCGTCCTCGATGTATTCGAAGAGGAACAGCTGGTCGCGCGCGCCGACGCCTTGGGCGTGGTCGTTCGGCAGCGGCTGGAGCAGATGAGAGACCGGTTCTCGAGGATCGGAGAGGTCCGCGGGCTCGGTCCCATGCTGGCCCTGGAATTGGTGACGGACCGAGCCACCAAGGAGCCCGCCCCAGAGCTCACCATGTCGGCACTCCGGGAGTGCCATCGGCGAGGCTTGATCATCCTGAAGTGCGGCCTCTACGACAACGTCGTGAGGTTGCACATCCCCTTGATCGCCTCAGACCAGGACGTCGATCGGGGCCTCGACATCTTGGAGGAGGGCCTCGCGGCGGCCGGCGCCTGAGCGCCGAGGTCACCACTGTCGCGCGTCAGGTCAGCCCCTGGTCTCGACTCAGAAAGGAGCGGAAGGGAATGTCCGGGACAATCAGCAGGAGACGGTTCCTTCAGAATGCCAGCCTGGCGACCGGAGGCTTGATGGCGGCCGGAGGCATCAGCGCCTTCTTGGCCGCCTGTCAAACAGCGTCCCAGACGGGCGGTGAGGCCGTCTTCCGCGTCGGCATGGTGACCTCGCTGTCCGGCGCGGATGCCTTCGGCGGCAACCTGACCCGACGCGCCTACGACTTCTGGGCGGAGACCATCAACGCCAAGGGCGGAGTGGAGGCGGCTGGGCAGAAGTACAAGGTCAAGATGTTCTACGCGGACGATCAGAGCGAGCCGGCCACCGGCGCGGACGGCGCCGAGCGGATGATCGTTCAGGACCACGTCGAGGTCATACTTGGCCCCTACACGAGCGGCGTCCAGCTTGCCGTCGACCCCATCTGCAGCAAGTACAAGGTGCCGCTGCTGGGCGGCTCCGCCGAGTCACCCAAGGTCTGGCTGGCGAAGCCCAAGTACTCCTACGGCATCATCCCCGCCGTGGACCTCACCGCCGACAAGTCTCTCGCAGTCCTCGATCAACCAGGCAGACCCCAAGCCGACGACTGCGGCGGTTCTGGGCGCTGACGAGCCGTTCTCCAAGGACACTGCGGTCGGCTTTGCCAAAGGGGCGCAGGATGCCGGCCTCAACGTGGTGAAGAACACCCTCTTCCCGCCGAGCGCCGACCTCACCCCGATCGTCAGCAGCATCGCGTCCTTGAATCCTGACATCGTGGCGGTGGGTGGCCACGAGGATGTTCTGATCAACTTCGTCAAGGCGAGCAAGTCCCTCAACTTCACGCCTAAGGCGCTGATCATGCACTACGGTGTGACCGAGTCTGACTTCGCGAAGGCGCTCGGCGGCGACGCCGAGGGTGTCTTCGGTCTGGTGGTGTGGACGTCGGATTACGACTACAGCGACAATCTGTTCGGAACCGCGAAGGAGTACGACCAGAGCTACTACGACCGATGGGGCAGCCACCCGGACTACACCGGCGCCGCCTGCTCGGCCGCAGGCTTGGTCTTCCAGGACGCCGTCGCCAAGCTTGGCAAGAAGCCGCCGCTCTCGGACGCTGACCGCGAGCAACTCAACTCGCTGATCGAGCAGGTCGACATCACCACCTTCTACGGCCCGATCAAGTTCGATACCAGCGGGGACCATTACCACGACAACACCGGACCGGTCCCGGTGCTGATCCAGATCCAGAAGGGCAATGTCGTGTCGGTCGGCCCGGCCGGGGCCAAGAAGGCGGATATGATCTACCCGCTGCCGGCTTGGAACGCCCGCTAGCTATCGGTAGGACCCGCTGGGGGCGGGACCGGCGAGCGCCAGCCCAGCCCCTCGAGAGAACCGAATACCTTGAATTTACTGGTCCAGACTCTCGTCAACGGCCTGCTGATAGGCGGGCTTTACGTGGCCCTCTGCATCGGCTTTGCCCTCGCCTTCGGAGTCCTCGACGTGATCGACTTCGCGGTGGGGGAATGGACGATGCTGGGCGGCTTCGCCGGGTTCGGGCTTTCGGCGTGGCTTGACGTCGATCCCTTCCTGCTGCTGCCGGTGGTGCTCGTCGTCTTCGGCGCTGCCGGATACCTCCTCGCGCCCCTGATCTACCGGGTGCGGACGAGCCACTACGCTCGGCCAGCGCTGATGGCACTCGCGTTCACCTTCGGGGTGGCCATGTTCATGCGAGGCGGAGCGCTGACTCTGTTGGGCTTCAGCCCGAGGACGCTGCACACCTTCCTCAGCGGCGGCTCCGTCGGACTGGGCGGCGTGCAGATTCCGGCGCTCCGGTTGGCCGTCTTCACCTTTGCGGTCGTGGCGACCCTTCTCTTCATGGTCCTGCTCCGCTACACCCGCTTCGGACTGGCCGTCCGGGCCACCGCGCAGAACAAGCAGTACGCAAGCTTGATGGGCATCGACGTCAAGCACGTGAGCGCCCTGGTCTACGCTCTCTATGCCGGCCTCACCGGGATGGTCGGCGTCCTCCTCGCGGCCGTCTACTCGGTGACCCCAGAGGTGGGCGAGCAGTACACGCTGCTGGCCTTCTTCGTCGTGGTTCTGGCCGGACTGGGCTCCATGTTCGGGGTCCTCGTAGCCGGGCTCTTCCTGGGCCTGCTGCAGTCCTTGGTCTCCGTCTACCTCGGCAGCAACTACACGCTGCTCACCATCTTCCTCGTCCTCTATCTGGTGCTCCTGGTCTCTCCGACCGGGATCCTGAGACGGGGCGCATGACTGTGCGCCGGCCGTGGCTGACTCGGATCGGAATCCTGATCATCCTGGCAGCGGTCGCCGAGAGCCTGCCGTTCTTGGTCGACGCCTACTGGACGCGCATTGCCACCGGGATGCTGATGTGGGCAGGACTCGCGCTGGCGTGGAACGTGATCGGCGGCTACGCGGGCTACATCAGCTTCGGCCACGCCGCCTTCTTCGGCGTCGGCGCCTACGCGACCGGGCTGCTCATGCGCGACCCGCTGAACATCCCCTTTGCCGCCACCCTGCCCGCAGGCATCGTTGCCGCCGGAACGCTGGCGGTCCTGATCGGCCTGCCGACGTTACGGCTGCGCGGCGCCTACTTCGCGATCGCCACCTGGGCCAGCGCCGAGGTCCTGTTCCAGGTGGCGACCGTCGCCGATTTCACCGGGGGAACCTCGGGCATGACGCTGCCCGGCTTCGTGGACGAGCGCTACTTCTACAACGTGATGCTGGTGGCCACGGCGGTCACCTACGCCGTCTGCTACGTACTGCTTGAGCGGTCTCGTTTCGGCCTGCGCGTCAAGGCCGTCCGCGACAATGAGATGGCGGCTCAGAGCCTCGGCATCAATACCACCGCCGTGAAGCTACAGGCGTTCGTCCTGAGCGCGGTCATTCCGGCTGCCTTCGGTGGCATCTACGCCTACTGGATCACCTTCATCAACCCACAGAGCGTTCTTGCCGGTAACATCACCGATCAGATGGTGGTGATGGCTCTGCTGGGCGGCCTCGGCCACCCATTCGGACCTGTACTGGGGGCGGGCGTCCTCTACATGGTCAATCGGACGTTCTGGGCCAGTTCGGGCAACACCACGGCCTACATCGCCATCCTCGGCGTCGTGATCGGGGCGGTCGTGCTCTTCCTGCCCGACGGGCTGGTCAGCCTCTGGCCACGCCAGCGGCGGACGCAGCTCGCTCGCAAGGTTCTGGGTCAGTTGGTCAAGCCTTGGACGCCGACTCCGCCTGAGCTGCCCAGTGAGCGCCCAGCGAAGCCACCCGCCGCCGGGAAACGTCCATGAGCATGCTCAGCGTCGAGAACCTACGGCGGTCGTTCGGCGGTGTCCAAGCCGTGAACGACGTCAGCTTGGAGGTGGAGGAGAGCGAGATCCTGGGCTTGATCGGGCCCAATGGGAGCGGCAAGACCACGCTCTTCAACCTGGTCACTGGCGTCCACCGTCCGGATGCTGGCCGCGTCGCCTTCCGGGGCCGGGACACCACCGGCTGGAGCGTCTACCGCATCGCCCGCCTCGGTCTGGGCAGGACCTTCCAGATCCCAGCGCTCTTCCTCAATATGACCGTCTTCGAGAACCTGCTGGCTGCGGCGGTGGAGGCGGCGGACTGGAAGGGCGCCCCCGGTCGAGCCGCCGAGATCTTGGGCCTGCTCGACCTGGAGCGGCTGCGTGACGAGCCCGCCGAGAGCCTCTCAGGCGGGCAGCAGAGGCTCCTAGAGCTGGGCCGGGTGCTCATGCAGGACCCCCGGCTGGTCCTCCTGGACGAGGTGACCGCTGGGGTGGATCCGCGGCTTCGCTCCATCATCCTGGACGCCGTCCGCAGTCTCCGCCACGAGGGGAAGACCTTCGTAGTGATCGAGCATGACATGGAGTTTGTCAGCACCATCTGCGACCGCATCGTCGTGATGGACTTCGGATCGGTGGTGGCGGCCGGCGACTTCGAGGCCATCAGCAAGGACTCCCAGGTGATGGAGGCCTACTTGGGGCGGCCGGTGGGATGAGCACGCTCAAGGTCGAGGGTCTCGTCACCGGCTACGGCAAGCTCGAGGTTCTGCACGGAGTCGATCTGGAGGCCGACATGGGCCAGGTCACCTGCGTGTTCGGGCCCAACGGTAGCGGCAAGAGCACGCTCGTGAAGGCCGTGGCCGGCATCCTTGGCGTCTGGCGGGGCAGGGTGACGCTCGACGGGCAGGACCTCAGCAACCGGCCGCCGCACCGCGTGGTCGCCGCTGGCATCTGCCTGATGCCCCAGGGAGGCGGAGTGTTCCCCCAGCTGACCGTCGAGGAGAACCTCCGCGTGGGCGGCTACATTCTCAGCTCGGGTAGGCAGCTCAAACAGCGGGTCGAGGAGCTACTGGACGAGTTTCCTGCCCTGCGCCGCCGACAGCGCACCGTCGCCGGGAACCTGAGCGGTGGGGAGCAAATGATGCTGGCTATTGCCCGCGCGCTGGTGAACCGGCCTCGCTTCCTACTGCTGGACGAGCCGTCGGCGGGCCTATCTCCGAAGATGCTGGCCGAGACCCTGGCCCGGATCCGCTCGCTCAAGGACTCCGGAGTGGGCATCCTGATAGTCGAGCAGAACATCCGCGAGGCGCGCCGCATCGCCGACGCGATGTACATCTTGGTCGCCGGCCGCAACCGCTTCCGGGGAACCCCCGCGGACGTCCGCGACGAGCGCTACCTCATGGACCTCTACCTGGGAGTCACCCAGCAGGAATGACGACGCGCAGCTTCTGGGCAGGAGGTCATGGCGACGGCGACCCGGCGCCCAGCCTCTTCGGCGGCGCGAGCCGGGAGCGGGCGGCGGGTTCGCCCTCATGGCGCCGCTGCCCGACAGCCAGCGACCGACGCTTGGTGTGCGCGATCACGCGCTGCACTGGTATGGCGCTCAGCCCGCTCGTGGACGAGCCGCAGATCGGTGAGGTCCGCTGGCTGGGGGCGATGCTTGCCGTTGGGTTCGTCGAGGACCGCGTGACGCTCCGGCCCGACTCAAAGGTCGCCGAACGCGTCGTGGCCGCGGCCCGTCAGCACGGCCTCCTGCTCATTCGCACGGGCGTGCAGGCCAACGCCGTCCGGTTCCTGCCGCCGCTCACCGTCGACGACGACGCGGTGCGCGAGGCTGCCGCGACCTTCATCGCGTCGGTGACAGACGTGCTACCCGCGACTCGTGATCGCATCGCAGCGCGGTCGTCCGTTGCGGCCGGGTCGTGACCGACCAGGGAAAGGGGACTCCGACGAGACTGGATGGAAAGGTCGCGCTCGTCACCGGGGCGACCGGCGGGATCGGGAAGACGATCGCCCGACTGTTTTGGTCCGAAGGCGCCCGGATGGTGCTGGCGGGGACGCGGCCGGCACCGACGGACATCCCGGACGGAGCTCGCTACATGGCCGGCGACGTGAGCGATGAGGCGTACGTCGACCGGCTCGTGACCGCAGCGTCCGAGGAGTTCGGTCGGCTCGACATCCTCGTCAATGCACACGGCTCGGACTTCCATTCCGACATCGCGTCGACCTCTCTCGCCGACGCGGCCCGGATCCTCGAGGTCAATCTCCTTGGCGTGCTGGCGACGATGAAGCATGCGATCCCGCGCATGCTCGATTCCGGTGGCGGGTCGATTGTGAACGTGGCCTCGCGGCTCGGTCAGGTTGCGATCCCCGGTCAAGCCGTCTACTCGGCCTCCAAGGGCGGGCTGATCATGCTGTCCAAAGGAGCCGCCATCGACTACGGTCGCCGGGGCATCCGCGTGAATGTCGTCGCGCCAGGCATGACCGCGACCGAGATGATCGACGCGTGGGTACGGGCGCAACCCGACCCGACCGGGTTCAGGCGCGGACTCGAGGAGTCGATCCCGCTGGGCCGACTGGCAACGCCGATGGAGGTCGCGTCAGCGGTGCTCTTCCTGGCCTCCGACGAAGCGAGTCACATCACCGGCGCCGTCCTGCCCGTCGATGGGGGGTACACCGCGGCGTGAGAACGCGAGCGCGGCTATCTCATCGGATCGGCGCGAGCCATGAGCCGGTGAACGAGCGGGCAGACGTCGCGATCATCGGCGGAGGCATCGTCGGGCTGGCGACTGCCTATCGGCTGCTGAAGGCGAAGCCATCGGTCCGGCTTACCGTGCTCGAGCAGGAGCCGCGCCTGGCGAGCCACCAGACTGCGCACAACAGCGGCGTGGTCCATGCGGGAATCTACTATGCGCCGGGCTCGCTGAAGGGGCGCCTCTGCCGGGAAGGAAAGGCGGAGCTCGAGGCGTTCTGCGAGGCGCATGCCATCCCACTTGAGCGCGTCGGGAAGCTGGTCATCGCCACGACAGAAGGCGAGCTGCCCCGCCTCGAGACGCTGAGAGCGCGAGCGGCGGCGAACGGGGTGCCCGGGCTCGAGGTCATCGGGCCGGAGCGAATCCGAGAGATCGAGCCGCACGCCGCCGGGACCCGGGCGCTATGGAGCCCGACCACAGGAATCGTTGACTTCGAGCGCGTCGCGCTGGCGATCGCTGATGAGGTCCGCGCCCTCGGCGGGACGATCGAGACCGGATGCCCGGTGACTGGCATCGAGCATCGGTCGGACGGGCTGGTGCTACACACGCCCCGCAACGACCTCCAGACGGGAGCAGTCATCACCTGCGCCGGGTTGTGGGCCGATCGGGTGGCCGACATGACGAGGGGCGGGGGACCGCGGACATTCAAAATCGTCCCCTTCCGTGGTGACTACTACACTCTCACCGCGGACGCCCGAGGGCTCGTACGCGGTCTAATCTACCCGCTCGCCGATCCGCGATTCCCGTTCCTCGGTGTGCACTTCACACGCCGGATTGATGGCGAGGTATGGGCCGGCCCGAATGCTGTGCTGGCCTTCTCGCGGGCCGGCTATCGCCGTACCGACTTCTCGCCGCGGGACTTGGCCGGGACGCTTGCGTTCCCCGGCTTCCTGCGCCTCGCTCGCAGGTACCTGCGCACCGGGCTCGCCGAGATGTGGCGCGACGTTTCGAAGCCGGCGTTCCTCGCGGCTCTGCGGCGTTACGTTCCCGAGCTGCGCGGCGACCAGCTGGTCTTCGGGCCGTCAGGCGTCCGGGCGCAAGCCCTGGGCCGTGACGGCTCGCTCCTCGACGACTTTGACCTCGCCGGATCGGGACGTGTCCTCCACGTGCGGAGTGCGCCGTCACCGGCGGCGACTGCTGCCCTGGCGATCGGCCGGGTGCTCGCCGAGCGGGCCGTGGAGCAGTTCGCGCTGTAGGCAGAAAACGAGGCCTGGCATCGGCGAGAAGATCCGCGACGCTTGGCGACAGAGGCTCGGGGGCGCCGCCACGGCGGGCGCTCCGGTCCACGGCTGGCGAGCTGCTGATCCGTCCCGGATCACCGACTGCACCGCGATGGACCTCCTCCTTGACCTTGGCCAACAAGCGCCCACACCATAACGACTGTACTAGGTGGTGGTCACCGGACCCCAACTCGGACCCCACACGGCTCGCTGAACCTGGTGGCCGACCCGCTGGGGCAAAGATCCCGCTCGTGGCGCCCAGACGCCCGTCAACTGTTGATCAACGGCCCATCGGCGATGGTGACGCTGCAACTTGAACGTGTTTACGCGCTTTCGGCCAAATGAGAATTACTCATCCTCATGCAACCTAAACCATTCAGCGTGACGCCCTGATTCCTTCTCAGGACATCGTTTTCAGCGGCCACGCAAGAGGTCCATCGGCGACGCTCGGCGGTGCACCTCCCGCAGGTCTTCGTCGAGGAGTTCGACGTAGCGCTGGGTGACAGCGAGCGAGGCCGGACTGTGGCCGAGGATGCGCTGCAAGCTGAAGACGTCCCCGCCATTCGCCAGGAAGGAGCGGGCGAAGGTGTAGCGCAGGATGTGTGGCGAGCAGCGGACCTCCAGGCCGGCCCGTAGGGCGGCACGCCGTACGATCTTCTGGACGCCGGATCCAGTCAGGGGCTCACCGTTGTCGGCGATGAAGCTTCGCGGTCAACGACATGGCCTCATCGTAGGCGGAAGTGCTCGACGGCATCCTGATCGTGGGTCAGGGCGTCCGAAGCCGTCAACGCTGCCTAAGTCGCGCCCATTCGAAAGCGGTGGCGATAGACTCGCTCGTATGGACACAATCCTCGTGCGCGAGGAGGAGACGCACGAACGCTGCGACTGCCATGTATGCAACACCCTGAGGAATCTGCTGGGCGCCAGCGTTGATGCCGACCACGACCGTCGCTCACCGACGCCGTTGCTGCTGACCTTCGGCCAAGCCGCGGAGCTGCTTGGCGTGAGCGAGGACACAGTTCGATCGCTTGTCAGCGAGCAGGAGATGCGTGCGGTGACGGTTCAGACCTACGGCCGGCGCCGGATCCCCCGAGCCGAGATCGACGATTACGTTAGCCGGCTGCTTACCGGCCAGCTTCGAGCATGGGTCGAGGCGCGTCGTGACCTGGAGCAATGGGGCCTGCGCTACATGGGCGACCGCCGCTCCTACACCTACCGCAATGGCCAGCGGGTCGAGCGCACCAGTTCCTGGCACCTTGGCGACGGCCAGACCACGCTGTGCGGCGCCGAAGCGCGCGGTCGCTGGGAGATCATCGTTCAGTCCTGGTATGGCTCGCGTCTGTGCCGCGACTGCGAGGGCATCCGCGATCGGATGAGACTAAAGAAGCTCGAACGTCGGCACCGACCGCCGCTCAACCCCAAGCAGATCAAGCCGATGCTCACCGTGGTGACCTACGACGGTGGCGGCGAGGTCACTCGGAGGAAGGGCTGGCATCTTGGCGACGGCAAGACAACGCTGTGCGGGATCACCCGGCCCAAGTGGGCACTGCCGGAGCGGCGGCCGCGGACCCGTGGCTGCGCCGTCTGTCAGAAGGTTGCCGGGCTGGATGCGCCGGTTGGGATCCGGTTGGCGCCGTTGATCGTGGCTGGGGTGCGCCATCCTGATGTGCGATCAGTGGACGCCGGAAGAACTCAGGCGCCTGATCGCGCTGCGACCGCAGGTCTCTGAGTGGGAGCAGTGCGACAACCGCACCGCGAACGAGCGGACGTGGCTCATGGGCGGAGATCCCGATGACGGCGACAACTACGCCCTCATTCGGGAATGTGAAGACCACGCCCGCATCCCCGATGAACGGGTCGATGTGCACTTCGTCCTTCGTCGCGGGCTGATCGTCCGCGAGGCGAGCGACGAGGCTCCCTCGGGCGGGATCTGATGTCGCCGCCCGAATGAGCGACCTACCTCGGCAACAACCGTCGCCTGTCGACTCGCCGTCCCATCAAGAGTCAGATGCCGAGGCGCTCGCGCTGCTGTGCGCCCACCTCGATGTCAGCGTCGATTGGCGACCCCAAAGCTAGGAGCTGGAGCGGTCGTCAAGGATCGGTGCGGCTGCGTCGGGATTCGGCGAAGGCTCGAAACTCGGACTGCGGGCGCTCAGGATCGCTCCCTGGATTGTGGCCGGGGCCGCGTAGGTGCCGAGGAGCGACTCCAGCTCACCGAGTGCCCGGGCGACGTCGTCCGAGGCTGTCTCATGGTGCCCTTCCACCATGACCAGGATCTCCGTGGTGTCGAGGCGAGCTGCGCTCGCGGCACTCTGTCGCCAGCACCACCGCCGGGCGCTTACGACCTCGGCTTCGTCGGCAAAGATCACCTCGCCCGGCTCGGGGTGCTCCGCGGCGCTTGAGCCGAGGTCCATCCAGCGCTCGTCGCCGCGAGCGAACCGGACCGTCGTGCCGCCGACCACGCCGCGCTGGTCGAATACGGCGACAGGCAGCGCGTGCCTGATGCTCACCAGGTTCGCTAGGTCCACGAGCGTGCTGATGGAGGGCAGCTGGCCCTGCTTTGTCAAGCGGCGCAGCAGGGCCTCGGCCGCAGAGCGGTACTGGGTCGGGTCCACGCCGAACCCGCGGAAGATGCGCCGCCACGTGGCCAGCGTTGGCAGCTCGCTGAGCGGCGTATTGCCAATTCGCGCGCAGACTGCGATCGACTCGGCGTCGAAAGCCGCTGCGAGGTCTGGTGGGGTGGGGCCATTCGTGACGCCGGTCGCGTGGATGACACCGCCGACCACCGCCGGAAAGCGCTGAAGGACCGCCGGATCGTAGCGGAAGCTCGTCATCCTCTGAGTTTCGCATGGCGTCCGGTCGTCGATGCTGCCGGGAACCGCGACACACCATCCAGGTCGAGAAGACCCTGGTCATGCTCGACCACGCGCCGACGGAGGTGGACCGACTGATCCGGCTGGTGCTCGCCGCCTGGGGTCGTGCCGAGGCGGTCGTGTACGGCTCAGTCGGCGGGGGAGATGCCCTGGGCACGCTGTCCGTGGCAGCTGCCGGTGCCCGCGTCAGTGCTGCCGAGCTGGTGGGAATCGCCCGGAGCGACGGCCCGGCCGATGCCGGTCGTTTGACCGATGACCGCTAGCAACTTGCCCCGGATCGGTGCAATGCTCGGATCGTGACCGGGACGGAGTGGACACATGCGAACGTCTGTTCTATAAGTCGTGGATGCGATTGTGGATGGAGGCCCCTTGTTATCGCATAATCGGAGTCATGATCGATCTCGTCAACAGGCTGGGCAAGCGGCGAATTGCGGTGTTTGTAGCGCTCGTTCTAGTCGTGGTGGCTGTCGTCGTCGGGGGCGTCCTTGCCGTGGACGACGGCTGCCCGGACGGTAGCGTTCTTCATATGCCCGCCGGCACCTGCATTCTCCCCGACCAACTGCTCGTCACGTCGAGAGAGCCAGACAAGGTTGAGGCTGCTGTCGCGGTCTACGGCGGACAGATCCTGACCACGACGTTCGATAGTTACTTTAGCGTCCGCTTCCCGGTTGGAAGCTTGGCTGAGTTGGACCACGTCAAGGAGGGGCTGGCGGCGGCAGGCTTGGAGGTTCAATACGCTGTCGTCGGGGAACTCTTCGGGGACCCCTGACGTACGCAAGCCCCACGGGCCTGGCCCTCATTACGCGGGAAGATGGTTCTGACTGCGTATCAGGTCCCCCACGGCGAGGCGGGAGAACGGCCCACCCGATCGTCGACACGGCCCCGGTCGCATAGCGTTCAAAGATGCTAATGACGGTGCCGATGGTCGCCGGGTCGACCACGACGCGCCGGGGCGGCTGCGCCTCTCGGGTGAAGCCGAGCGCGGCCCGACCGCCGGGGTCGTTGTGGTGGCGCCACTTCGAGCGGTACGCGCGGCTGACGCGCTTGGGCAGGTCTCGGCTGCGCCGCGCCGCCTCGTGCCCAACTTCGAGGCCCGGCACGGGCTGACAGCCCGGACCGGCCAGCGCATGCTGGGGGTGTCAATCTCGGAGTCCGATGCGGATGTGCTTCAGCTCGTAGCAGTGCTCGAGGCCCTCGGGGCCGAGCTCACGGCCGAAGCCTGATTCCTTCCAGCCACCGAAGGGGGCGGCCAGCTCGGTGACGTCGTTGACGTTCACGCCCACGCCGCCGACCTCTAGGCGCTCGGCCACGTAGAGGCAGCGCTCCAGGTCGCGGCCGAAGACGTAGGCCGCCAGACCGTAGGGTGAGTCGTTGGCCATGGCGATCGCCTCGTCGAGCGAGCGGTAGCGGCGGATGGCGGCCACCGGGCCGAAGGTCTCCTCGCGCATGACGCGCATGTCGGGCTCGACGTCGACCAGCACGGTCGGCTCGTAGAACCAGCCGTGAGCGTATCGGTCGCCGTCCGGGACGTGCCCCCCGGCGACCAGCCGCGCCCCGGCACCCACCGCCTGGGTGACGTGGGCGACCGACCGCTGGCGGGTGGCCTCGTTCAGCAGCGGGCCGTACTCGACCTCGGGGTCCAGGCCATGGCCCAGGCGCAGGTCGCGCGCCCCTTGCGCGAAGGCATCGGTGAAGGCGTCGGCCACCGCATCGGCCACGAAGAGGCGGTTCACCGCGATGCAGATCTGCCCCATGTTCGAGTAGCTGCGCCGCACGGCGGCCGGGACCACGGCGTCGAGGTCGGCATCGTCGAGGACGATGAGCGGGGTCTGGCTGCCCAGCTCCAGCGAGAGGCGCTTGATGTGGTCGGCCGCCAGGCGCATGACGTGGCGACCGGTCTCGGTCGAGCCGGTGATGGTGATCAGGCGGCTGATGGGGTTGCGCACCAGCTCGTCGCCCACCACCGAGCCACGACCGATGACCAGGTTGAGCACGCCGGGCGGCAGCCCGGCATCGGCGTAGGCCTGGACGACCTGCGCCGTCGCCAGCGGCGTCTCGGTCGCCGGCTTGGCCACCACCGTGCACCCGGCGGCCAACGCCGGGCCGATCTTCCAGCTCAGCAGGTCGATGGGGTAGTTCCAGGGCACGATCGCCACCACCACGCCCACCGGCTGGCGGATGACCAGGCTGCGGATGTTCGCCTGGCGAGTCGGGCGCCAGTCGCCACCGACGCGCTGCGCCGCATCGGCGTAATAGTCGATGACGTCGCAAGCGAAGGCGATCTCCTTGCGCGAGTCGGCCAGCGGCTTGCCCTGCTCCAGGGTCAGGGTGCGGGCGATCGCCTCCATGCGTTGGCGGATCAGGCGCGCGGCCTCATGCAGGATGGCCGCGCGCTCCGCAGCCGGCGTCTGCGACCAGCCCGGGAAGGCATCCTGCGCCGCCGCCAGGCCGGCCCGGGCGTCCTCGACGCCGCCGAGCGCCGCCGTCCCGACCGGCTCGCCGGTCGCCGGATCGGGGATGCTGACCGTCTCGCGGGAGGCTGCCGGTCGCCAGGCGCCACCGATGAACAGGTCGGCGTGCAACATCAGCGGGAGCTGAGACGCCGCCACAGCTCGGCGTAGCCGGCGTCGTTCTGCTCGCGGGCCGAGCCCTCGCGCGGCAGGTTCATGTTCACCTCCACGTGCGGCGTCTGGCCGCGGGCGACCATGACCGCTGCCGTCTCGCTGATGATCGCGTGCATGACCGCCACGGTCAGCACGGTGGACACGGCGCCCACCGGGTCGTCGAGGCCTTCCACCTGGACCGCCGCGTCCCCGAGCGGGGCGCCGGTGTCGATCACCACGTCGGCAGCCTCGTACAGGTGCAGCCCGGATGAGTGCCGCGGCTTCACCGCCTCCGAGTGCGGCCGTGATGTCACCCCCACCACCGTCAGCCCGGCTTCCTTCGCCATCAGCGCCATGTCGAGGATGACGGCATTGATCCCGGAGTGGCTGAAGAGGATCAGCGCATCGTCCGGGTCGAGCCGGTGCGCCTCGAGGATCGCCCTGCCGTAGCCCTCCTGTCGATGCAGGAAGCGGTACTGCGCCACGCCCATGTCGCCCCACACGTGGTGTAGCAGCGTGATCGGCGTCTCGGCGATGGGGTGGAAGCCGACCAGGCTGCCGCTGCGCGGGAAGGCCTCCAGCGCCGGGATGGCGCCATGGCCGGTGCCGAACGTGTGCACCAGCTTGCCGGAGCCGATGCTGTCGGCGCTGGCCTCGGCTGCCCGCCGAATCGGCTCGGCCTGACTGGCTTGGATTTGCTGGAGCAGACCGATGGCGGCGTCGAAGAAGCGGTTGGCGGTCACGGTTCCTCCTTCTCGAAGCGATGAATGGCCTCGAGCGCCACCTCCACCAGGCGGCGCTCGTCGTCGTCGCGGCGCTCGGGATCGAGGCGGCGCTGGGTGGGGCCGTCGACGCTGGCCAGGCAGAGCGACGCCGCACGAACGCCCAGGAGCGGGGCGACCGCGAGTAGCGCGGAGGTCTCCATGTCGGCGGCGATGACGCCCCGATGGCGCAGCTCGTCGGCCAGTGCCTCGATTCGTCCGCGGCGGTCCTCGTGGATGGCAAAGAGCTGGCTGTAGAAGCCGTCGTAGCTGGCGACCAGGCCGCGGCGGTAGGGCGCCCCGGACTCGGTCAGGACGTGCGCCAGGCAGTCGGTCAGGGCACCGTCCGCGTGCGCCGGTCCATCCGGCGGCAGGTAGGTGGCCGAGGTCGCCTCGCCGCGCAGCGCGGCGTCGGCCAGGACCAGCGTGCCGAGCGGCACCTCGCCCAGGCTCATCATCGTCCCCGCGCGCAGGACGGTCCGCACGCCCAGCCCGGCGAGCTCCTCCAGGACCACGACCGCGATCGGCGCGCCCATGCCGAAGGAGCAGACCGTGACGCGGCGGTCGCGGAAGTTGCCAGTCACGGTGCGCAGCGCCCGGTCGCCGCCGTTGGCAGTCACGTTGGTCAGCCGCTCGGCGAAGAGGTCGACCCGGCCCGGATCGCCCACCACGATCGCCCGATCGGCGACCTCATCGCGGCCGACGCCTAGGTACCAGGCGGTCTCGCCGCTCATGAGGGCATCTCTGCCGGCGGTCGGCCGCGCGCCGCCAGGAAGTCGGCCGCGACACGGGCGCCTGCAGCCGCGGCGTCGGTCGGTGGTTCGCCACGAAGCAGGCCAGCGAGAACCCCGGCGAAGAAGGCATCGCCGGCGCCCGTGGGATCGTCGCTGGCGATCTGCTGCACCGGGCGCTCGACGGCGCCCGTCGGCGGTGGCCACGAGGTAGCCATCGGCGCCGCGCGTCAGGACCACGCAGCCCGCCCCGTGCTCCACCAGCTGCATCGGCTCCGCTGCGGAGGGGAGCTGAAGCGCAGCGGCCACGAAGGCGAGCTCGCCGCGGTTGAGACAGACCAGGTCGGCGCCGACCAGGCGTCGGCAGAGTTCGGGCGGGAAGGCGTCCGGATCGGCCTTGACGTTCCAGGCCAGGCGCGTCTCGGGGCCGCGTCGATCGAGAATCTGCCCGGTCAGCAAGCTCGAACCAACGGTGATCGCGAGCCAGGCTGCCGCTTCCAGCTGCGGCTCCACCGCGGGGCCGATCCGCTGGCCGCCCGAGCCAGATGGGTGGAAGTAGCAGGCGGCGTCGCCGTTGGGGTCGTAGATGAGCAGGCTGCGCGGCGACGGCCCGCGGCCCATCTCGACGCCGGTGACGTCGACGCCGGCCTCTTGCAGGCCGGTCAGGAAGGCGCGGCCCTGCGGATCGTCGCCGACCCAGGTCACGAGCCCGGTCCGCACGCCCAGGCGGGCGAGGGTGCGCGCGGTGTTCGGTCCGCAGCCGCCCGGTCGGGCGTCGGGGCGTACCGGTCCGGAGAGGATGCCCGTCTGCGCCGCGCCGGCCAGCCGCGAGACGGTGTACGCCTCGTCGATGCTGGCGTAGCCGCTGACCACCACCTCTGGCGCGCTCATCGGTCACCACCGCCCAAGCGCACGACCGCCTCGTCGAGGTCGATCACCTCGCCGAAGTAGCGCTCCACGTCCTCCAGCGACGCCTCGTGCAGATTCGGCCGGTTCGAGTTGACCGCCCCGCGCACCAGCACCGGGCGGAAGCCGTGGGCGAAGGCGTCCTGAACCGACGCGCGCATGCAGACGTTGGTCTTCACCCCGGCGAAGATCACCTCCTCGATGCCCTGCTCGCGCAGCAGCAGCTCCAGGTCGGTGGCGAAGAAGGCGGAGTAGCGCCGCTTCCCCAGTTCGGGCTCTCCGCGAGCGGCCTCGAAGCCGGGGTACGGCGCGGCATCGAACTCGCCGCTGATGCAGTGGGCGGGAAGCTTCGTCGACTCGAAGTCGTCGAGCCCGGGGTGGTGGGCCTCGCGGACGTGGACGACGAGCGTGCCGGCGCGACGGGCCGCATCGAGCAGCGCGCGGATCCCGGGCAGCACCTCAGCCGCCGCGGGGTAGTGGAACTGGCCGCGCTCGTCGAAGAAAGCGTTGTTGACGTCGACCAACACCAGCGCCCGGTGACGATCGGTCCGCTCGTCGGTCATGTCGTCACCCATGCGGGCTCGCGATGTCGCCGCGCGATCGCGATCAGGGTTAGCGCCAGCACCACCGCCAGGTAGGGCAGCATCTGCACGAGTTGGACCGGCACGCCGAAGCCCTGCACGCGCGCAGTGGCGGCGTCGAAGAAACCGAACAGGATGGCGGCGCCGGCGGTCGGCCACGGGCGAGCAGCCCCGAAGTAAAAGGCCGCCAGCGCGATGAACCCACGGCCGCCGGTCATGCCAACCGCGAAGAGGCCGATCAGCCCGATCGACAGCTGCGCACCGGCCAGGCCGGCGAACGCCCCGGCGATGACGGTCGAGATGTCCCGCCAGCGCATGGCTGGGACCCCCGCGGCGCGCGCCGCCTCCAGATCGGCGCCGCTGGCCCGCAGGCGGAGGCCCCACACCGTGCGGTACAGGAACCAAGCCACGATCGGGACGCTGATCCAGCTGGCGTAGGTCAGTGGGTCCTTGCCGGACAGGATGCGGCCAAGCACCGGCACATCGTGCAGCAGCGGGATCTCCAGGCGGGGGAGGCGCGCGAGGTCGGGCGGGCGCAGGGTGCCGAAGACGTCGAAGACGACCGGCAGCAGGTAGCCGATCAAGCCCGCGACCGCGATGTTGAGCCCCAGCCCGGCGATGATCTCGTTCGCCCCCAGGCGCGTCACGAGCAGCGAGAAGAGCAGCCCAACCGCGGCGCCGGCCAGGGCTGCGCCGGCGACCGCCAGCCACAGGTTGCCCGTCTGCCAGGTGATGAGCACCGCCACGAAGGCGCCGGTCAGCATCTTCGCCTCGAGGCCGATGTTGACGATCCCGCCCTGCCGGTTGATGAGGCCGCCCATGGCCGCCAACAGCAGCGGCGTGCTGACGGTGGCCGTGGCGACCAGGATATTGACGAGCAGATCCATCAGCCGGGCTCCTGATGCTCATCGGCCGGGGCGAGCGCGGCGGCCGCCACGATGCGCCGTGGGCGCAGTCCGGCGAAATTTACCACTGCCAGGATCATCACCAGCCCCGACAGCACGTAGACCAGGTCGAGCGGGATGTCGCTGAACAGCTGCATCATCGCCGAGCCGTTGCTGAGGGCGCCGAAGAAGAGGGCTGCCAGCACGCAGCCGATGGCCGTGTTGCGTCCGAGCAGTGCCACCGCGATGCCGGTGAAGCCGAAGCCGGGGGAGAAGTGGTCGATGAAGCGGCCGTTGACGCCCAGGACTTGGACCGCGCCCGCGATCCCGGCGATGACGCCGGAGATGACCATCGCCAGCACGATGACGCGGACCAGGCTGATCCCCGCCGTGGCCGCGAACCGCGAGCTGGAGCCGACCAGGTTGAGCTCGTAGCCCAGGGTGGTTCTGCGGAATACGAACCAGAAGGCGACGGCGCCGGCGATGGCCAGCGGGAACCCGATGCTGAGCTGGCTGGGCGGCGCGAGCGACCCGAGGCGCGCCTCCGGAGCGATCAGCGGGCTCATCGAGTTCGCCGTTCCCACGGCCAGGAACGGGCCGTTGACTAGGTACGAGGTGAGCTGGATCGCCACGAAGTTGAGCATCAAGGTGGTGACCACCTCGTCCACCTGCCAGCGCGCGCGCAGGAACCCCGGGACGAAGGACCAAGCGGCGCCCACCACGGCCGCCAACAGCAGGGCCGCAGGGATGAGGATCAGGCCCGGCACGCCCAGGAACGTGAAGCCGACCCAGGCCGCGGCGAAGGCGCCGACGTAGAGGGAACCCTCGACACCGACGTTGAAGACGCCAGCCCGAAAGGCGAATGCCGTAGCCAGCCCGGTAAAGAGCACCGGCGTTGTCTGCACCAGGGTGTTGGCGATGGACTGCGTGCTGCCCAGCGACTGCTCGAGCAGCAGGCCGTAGGTCGCCACCGGATCGCGGCCGGTGACGAGCAGCACGAGCGCCCCGGCGACGAGGGCGACGACGAAGGGCAGAAGTGCCCAGGCGGCGCCGGCCGCCGTGCCACGCAGCGGCGAGACCACGGTCGCCGGGGCGCGCCCCGCCTCGACGCTCATGCCGCTGGCGCCTCTTCCGCGCCCGTCATCAATCGACCCAGCCGATGGATGTCGATCGCGCCGCGATCGAAGGTGCCGACGATCCGGCCCTCGTAGAGGACCGCGATCCGATCCGAGAGCCGCACCAGCTCGGTCAGCTCCTCGCTGATGAGCAGGACGGCGGCACCCTGGTCGCGGAGTCCCAGGATCTGCTCATGGATGAAGGCGGTGCCCTTGACGTCCACCCCGCGGCTCGGATCAGCGGCAACGAGCACGGCCCGACCCTCATCCAGCTCTCGGCCGACCACCAGCCGCTGGGCGTTGCCTCCGGACAGCGAGCGCACCGGCGCGTCGGGGCCGGCGGCCACCACGTCGTAGCGCTGGATCAGCTCGCTGGCGTACGCGCGCGCCGCAGCGGCGTCGATGACGCCGCGCTGGGCGATGGGTGCCCGGTCGTACCGAAGCGCGATGGCGCTACGGGTAATCGGCCCCTGCCGGTCCAGGCCCTCCGTGTTGCGGTCCTCGGGAATGTAGGCCAACCCCATCCGGCGCCGCTGGCGAACGCCGAGGCGCGTGGCTTCCCGCCCGCCAAGCAGGACGCGCCCCGCGTCCGGCGAGCGGAAGCCGAGCGCCACGTCGATCAGCTCGCGCTGGCCGTTGCCCTCCACCCCGGCGATGCCCACGATCTCGCCGGCCCGGACCTGGAGCGTGACCCCGTCGAGCACCCGCCGGCCGCCGTCTCCGACGAGGCCGCAGTCCTCCAGCTCCAGCATCGGCTCGCCCACGCTGGACGTGGCGGCACGGGCGTGGGGCTGCTCGAGCGCGAGGGCCAGGCCGGGATCGCCCACCATCAAGCCGGCCAACTGGCCGGCATCGGTCTCGGCGGCGTTGACCGTGGCCACGGCGCGGCCCCGGCGCATGACCGTCACCCGATCGGCGATGGCCAGAACCTCGCCGAGCTTGTGGCTGATGAACACGATCGTCCGGCCATCGGCGGCGAGCTCGCGCAGCACGGCGAACAGGTCCTCGACCTCGCCGGGGGTCAGCACGGTGGTGGGCTCGTCGAAGATGAGCAGCTGCGCGTCCCGATACAGGAGCCGCATGATCTTCGAGCCGCTGGCGCGCCCCCACGGAGAGCCGGCCGACTGGCGCGTCCCAGTCGATGCGGGCCCGCAGCTGCTCCGCCAGGCTCTTCCCGCGACGACGGGCCTCCCCGCGGTCGAGCATGCCCCCACGTCGCGGTTCGGCTCCAAGCACCAGGTTCTCGAGGGCCGAGAGCCCGGGGATGAGCTGGAAATGCTGCTGGACCATGCCGATCCCGCGGGCGATGGCGGCCTGCGGCGAGTCGAGACGCACGGTCTCGCCGTCGATCAGGATCTCACCGCTGTCGGGGTGCTCGAGCCCGTAGACGATGCGGACCAGGGTCGTCTTGCCCGCCCCGTTCTCGCCCACGATGGCGTGGACCGAGCCGCGCGGGATGGAGAGGTCGACGCCGTCGTTGGCCACGACGGCGTCGAACCGCTTTGTCAGCCCGCGGACCTCCAAGTGCGGAGCGTTCATTCGGGGAAGAAGTCTGGATACCCCTGCTCAATCACGTTCCAGACCTTGATCTCACCGTTGATGATCTGCTGCCGCAGTTGGTCGACCTGGTCGATGTACTTGCTCGGCACCGATTTGTGGATCGGCCCGAGCTCCACGCCTCCCGCTGCAAGGTCGAGGTTCACGATCTCTCCGCCCAGCGTGCCCTCCACGCCGCGCTTGACGGATTGGTAGACGGCCTCATCGGTCCGCTTGATCATGCTGGTGAGGACGGCGTCCGGCGCGATGCCCGACTGATCGGTATCGACGCCGATGGCCCACTTGCCAGCATCCTTGGCGGCCTGGATGACGCCGAGACCGGCGCCGCCCGCGATCTGGTAAACGATGTCGGCCCCCTGCTCGAACATGGCCTCAGCCGCCTGCTGGCCCTTCGTCGCATCGCCGAAGTCGTTCGTGTAGCTCACCAGGACCTGCACATCGGGATTGATGTCCTTGGCGCCCTGTATGAAGCCCACGATGAACTTGTCGATGCCGGTCGACTTCGTGCCGCCCACGGCGCCGATGACCAGCTCTTTATTCATGCCCGGAATCGACGTGTCGGCCGTGGCCAACGCGGCTAGGGCGCCGGCGAGGTAGCCACCCTCGTGCTCGGCGAAGACGAAGCTGGTGATGTTGTCGCCCTCGAGCGGCAGGTTCATGAAGGTCCATTGGGTATCGGGGAACTCGCCGGCGAGGGCGGTCAGCGCATCGGCCGTGCTGAACTCGAGGTCGATGACGACACCGAAGCCGGCTTGGGCGGCCTGGCGAAGGACCGCTTCGCCTTGGCTGACGATGTCGGGGGACTCGATCCGCTGCGCCTTGATGCCGAACTCATCCTCGGCCCGGGTCAGCCCCTCGTTGGCCAGGTCGTTATAGCTCTGGTCTCCCAGGCCGCCCTGGGCGATGATCATCGCCACCTTGAGACTCACCGCGGCCGACTCGGTGGGAGTCGCTGCTGCTGTCCCCGTTGCGCCCGGCGAGGGCGAGCCGCCGGTCGTGCAGGCGGCCAAGAGCAGGGCCGCCACCGGCACCACTGTGGCAAAGCGCGGGATGGATCTCATGGGTTTGCTCCTTCTACCGGTGTCGTCGCTCAAGCTGAACCACGTAGTCGTACTTGCCACCGAGGTAGACCGCCCTTACCGCTTCGATGAGCTCGTCGTCGGCCGATCGGCTGAGCCGCAGGACGCTCATCACCGGGGTTCGTCTCGGCACCCCGAGCAGCGCCGACTCCCGGGCCCCGGTGCCACGCGCTACAAGATGCTCTTCGGCCCATGCCAGGCGATGCCCGGAGCCCTCGATGGCGGCGTAGAACGAGAAGCCAGGCTCGCGCATCAGCTCGGCCTCCGTCAGGCCGATCGCCTTGGCGAACCAGGCTGGGGTGAGCGTGGTGTGGACGCCGACAGGCGTGTCGTTGGCGATCCGCAGGCGCACGAATCGGACGACCTCCAGGTCTGGAAAGTGCTCGGCGGGCGGCGGTTCATCGTCGGAGACGGAGTGTCGCGGTGATTCGCCCGGCGCCAGCTGCTCGAAGGCCACCAGCTGGCTCGAGGAACGGATCCGCTGCTCGGTCAGGTGCTCGGTGAACGAGGTGAGGTCGGGGAGTGTGCGGCTCAGGCGGGGTAGCGCGACGAACGTGCCGCGGCCCTGGTGCCGCTCGACGACGCCGTCGCGCTCCAGGAGCGCCAGCGTATGCCGGATCGTGGCGCGACTGACCCGGAACAGATCCTGCAGCTCGTTCTCGGAGGGCAGCGCATCACCCGCACCCAACTGGCGCTTGTCGATGAGCGCCAGCACCTGCTCGCGGATCTGCAGGTAGAGCGGGACGCCGCTGGCGCGATCGATCTCGGCGCTGAGGACCATGTGCCCGGATCTCCTCGGGGGGCCGCTAACTTACCACTTGTTCGGTCGTCCGTACAAGTGGGGAGCAGGCATCAGACCTCAGGGCGGTGTCGGCCGTCCTTACGAGCCGGTGGATGTGCCTCGCTTTGTGGCATATCTCAACCCGGTGAGAGTCTTCTGGAAAGGCAGCTGATGGCTCTGTCTTCGCCGACTTACGTCAAGCGACCTGACTGTGAGTCAGGGTATCGCCCTGGCGCGTCGAGCCTCAACGAGTTCGGCGGCCGCCCGCGCATTGTTCCACTAAGGGTGTTTAGTGTTTGATGGCGGATGAGCACAGCACGGCGGAATGGGGCTGAGCTGGTAGTGGCTACTCGTCGATATAGACGCCGCGGAAGTAGATCCCGCGGTAGTTGACCTGGAGCCCGTAGAGCCAGCGATCGCCATCCTCGGGCGTCAGCCTGACACGCGGATCATCTCGCGGGTCAACGACGCTCAGGCCCAGCAGCTCGCTTTCCCACGCCGTGTCAACAGGCTCTGTCTCGATCTGACCATCTGCAGAGACCCGCAGCGTGCGGGTTGTTCTGTCGTCAGGGTCGCGAATCTCAAGTCTAGCCATTAGGTAGTTCTTAGCCAAGGAGCCCGTGGACACGGTTTTGCAGTCCCGGCCCTAACGTTCGCGAACATCCGTGGAAGCCCCTCCCACGTTCGGCGCAGCCCATCCGCGCAAGCCGTTGACCGCATGTGTCCGCCCCTGTTGCTACGGCGCGATGCTACCGAGGATCTCTCTTACCCGGTCACCGAGCCTGGCGGGTGCGGTAGTTCGTCGGCGCGCAGCGCAAGGGGTTCGGGCGGGCAGCCTAGCGGACCCCCGCCTCGGCCTTCTCGACCAGTTGCCGCACGGCGGTCGGTGTGTAGCCGGCAATGACCTTTCCGAAGAGTCGAGCGAAGACGGCCGACAGCAGGCCGTCCATCGTCGCAGCCATCGTCACTCTGGTCCGGCCGTCGTCGAGCGGCTCGATCCGATGGATGAATCGCTGGCGAACCCCGGGTCCGCTAGCGCCAATGACGAAGGCGGACGCCGCTCGAGCTTCGACGACCGTGAATGCTCGGCGCATCCCATTCGGCAGGGTCACGGTCCCGGTCGTGCCGGCGCTGGCCGGGCCGTCGAGACTCGCCGCTGAATACCCTGGATTCCAGGTCGGCCAGTGCGCCACGTCGGCGACCACTCCCCAGACCGCCTCGGGCGACGCGGTCGTGATCTCAGCATGCTCCGTCTTCCACATCGCGCGTGCCTCCTGCCTGGTGCTTCGCCGAGTAGCTCACGGGTGCAGTGTAGGCCGGAGTCGCGCGTAGGCCGCCGATCCTCGCGGCCAAGCGCTAGGCTTGCGGGCCGATCAGAAGGAGGTCATTTCGGGCGGGCAATGTCCGAACGAGCGCCACCAGCCGCTACCATGAGGCCATTACTTGCGGGAGCGAACTGGAAGTGAAGGGGACGTGAAGCCGCTGTATCGCTTCCTCGCGGCCGCCCTCGTGGGCGCCGCGATCGTCTTGGTCGCGATGTGGCTGGCAGAGTCAGTCGTCCCCCAAGTGCTCGTCGTCCCGAACGAGGCAGGCAAGGTCGCAAGCCTGCTCGTGCTGCTCCTCGGTGGCGCTGTCATCGTCCGCAGAGGACGCGTCATTGAGGCAGCCGCGTTGCTTGTCGGAGGCGGTGCCGCCTGGGCGCTCCGCGAGGCCCAGCCTCTGAGCCTGTGCCAGTCCGACATGCTGTACCGGCCCTGTACCACCAGCGAGGTGGCTTGGCTGGCCATCCCGGCGGTCGGGCTCCTGATAGCGGGTTTGATCCTGATGGTGTCGGCCCTGCTTCGGACGCGGCCGTCGCGCTGATCGCCTCCGCTGCACCGCGCTCGGGCGAGTGACGATGACGTCGCCAGAATGCGGTCCTTTCGATGGACCGCCTTGCCGTCGGATCAGCCGCGGCGTAGACAGCGGTGGGCAGGCCCACGCTCAGCCGCGAGCTAAACGCAAGGCTGAGGGTCACTCAGGTGTTATCTAACTGATGGAATCTCACCTGACCAAGGCCATTGCGCCACTTGCCGAGCGATCTGCCTTCGAGGCCGCCGTCAGCCAGCACTACGATCACCTGGTTCGGCGGTTGGCTCTCATCGTGGGCGATCACGAGGAAGCCCGAGACCTCGCCCAGTCGGCCTTTCTCAAGGCCTATGAACACCGGCGTCGGTTCTCCGGCGGCGATGCGCGGGCGTGGCTCTTCACGATCGGCATTCGCCTGGCCTTGAACGAGACCCGGCGACGGCGCAGGTGGCGGCGCTGGTTGGGTGACCATGCCCCGTCAGACACGTGGGTCTTGGAGACCGATCCGGACCTGTGGGCCGCTCTGGACCAGCTCGACCGACGACAACGAACGGCGCTGGTGCTCACCCTGGTTGAGGGTTACACGCTCGCGGAAGTCGCCGAAATCCTGGGCGTGCCAGCGGGAACCGTCGCCAGCTGGCTCAGTCGTGCCAAGGCTGCGCTGCGACGAGAGTTGAGCGAGGAAGGCTGATGGATACGTTCGAGACTCGAGTGCAGCAGCGGCTGCTGCGGCTGTCAGCGGCGGCTCCCAGCGCCACACCGCCTGCCCTGGCCAGGACCCGCGTGCCCGCCCGGCTGCTCCTGGTAGGGGCGATCGCCGTGTGTGCCGTCCTTGTGGCGGTTGCCGTTGGCGTTCCTCGCCTGTCACGGCCCACGCTCGCCGTGGTGAGCGTCGCTGGCGTACACATCGCCCACGACCCGACCGCCGCGTGGAGCGGCACCGTGCCGCAAGCGCAGGCCGAGAAGACCGCGCTGGACAAGATCGGGTCATTCGACCCCTCGGTGACCGACCTTCAGGTGACCTCCGTCCGGCAGGTAGCCGGCGTCTTCACCGTCACGGATCCCGACGGACAACGCAAGTTCTCATCGTCGGAGCCGGTCGATGCCTGGGTCTTCAAGGTGCGTGGCAAATCGGCCACGTTCGTGCGCGCGACCGGCTGGGCGCTGATCGATGCTCAGACCGGCCACGTGATCTCAGCCGACCTGCTCCAGACCAACGGGTAGCGCAAGCGCGGAAGATCGGCTCCGCTCCCAAAAGGAGGCGCGAGTTCAACCGGTCGATGCAACACCATGGTGGTGCAGTCTCGATCGGGAGGTGGGCCGGGGTGGTGCGAAGCTGCACAAGGACATCCTCGCGGCGCTGGTCGACGATCAGCAGGCGCAGGGCAGTGGTCATGCGGCTCCCTGGGTGGCTGGAATCCCGGAGCGCCGGCCGCCCAGGATGCCAACAGCACGCTGCACATCTACATCGAGCCAGCGCAGGAACTCGGACGGGGTGCCGTTGCCGTAGCCCTCGAATTCGCCGGCGACGTCCATCAGGGGCGCCATTAGGGGCGCCAGGGCGGCCAGCAACCCGAGCGGCGGCATGACCGGGTTGGGCTTCGGCAGCAGGTGGCGGCAGGCGCGGCAACGACTGGCCATGATTTCAACCGCCGGTCTCGATCGGGGCACCGACGAGCGAGCCGTACTCGGTCCACGAGCCGTCGTAATTGCGGACCCGCGGGTAGCCGAGCATCTCGGACAAGACGAACCAGCTGTGACTCGATCGCTCCCCGATCCGGCAGTAGGCGACTACCTCGCTCTCGGGCGAGATCCCCCTCGCGCGATAAAGCTCACGGAGCTCGTCAATCGGCCTGAAGGTGCCGTCGTCGGCCACTGCGCTCGCCCACGGCACATTGACCGCGCCGGGGATGTGTCCCTTGCGCTGAGCCGCCTCCTGGGGCAGATGGGCCGGCGCCGCCAGCTCGCCGCGGTACTCCTCCGGTGAGCGGACGTCGACCAGGCCTCGCTCGGTCCCGATGCCGGCCAGCACCTGGTCGCGGTAGGCGCGCAGCTCCTCGCGCGTGTTCTCCGGCAGCGTGATCTTGCCCGGAGCGTGGTGGGCGGCCTCGGTGGTCAGCGGCAGCCCGGCCGCCTCGACCTTCTTGCGCCCGCCGTCCAGCAGCTTCACGTTGTCGAGCCCCTGGTAGCGCAGCTGCCAGTAGGCCCAGGCCGCGAACCAGTTGCTGTTGTCGCCGTAGAAGACGATGGTCGTGTCGTCGTCGATCCCTGCCTGGCGTAGCAGTGCCTGGAGGTCCTCGCGCGAGACCAGGTCGCGCTTCACGGTGTCGGTCAGCTGGGTGACCCAGTTGAAGCCGACAGCACCCGGCAGATGTCCGGTCTCATAGGCCCCGGTGTCGACATCCACCTCGACGAGCCGCACCTTCGGGTCGTCCAGGTGCTCGCGGGCCCAGCCAACAGTGACGGTGGCATCGGTTCGGTTGGCCATGATGGTCTCATTGGCAACGGACATGGGTGAAGACTTCCTTCGGGTCTTGAACGACGGGCGCACGGGCTCTTGCCGCGCGGGCGAAATAAGCGTCGGTCTGGTGATATCCGACCAATCTAGTCGGATTATTACGCAGGTGCTCGCGCCGATCAAGCGCGCCCTCAAGCCCTAACATTGGGCACCGACACACCCGTCCCGCTGCCGTGCCATAAGGACCTCCTTCTGATCGGCCTGAAGAACTGGACCGCGCGAAGGAGATCCTGTTCGAGGAGCCGACCCGCCTCGTTAGTCGTTGCGAGTTGCTAACGCCGAAGGCTGCGACCCGCCCACTCCGATCGGGCCGTGACATCCGTACCTCGAGGCATCACTCGGCTTCGGTGGCGAGGACCAGGCACGAGGTCAGGCGGTCGGCGTTGTCGCGCACGATCTCTTCCCCCAAGCGCAGGATCTCCCGGACGCGTTCGTCGACAAGCCGATAGCGATTGAATCTCCCATCCACCATCGCCTCGACGTAGCCGCACCAGCGCAGGCACGACAGGTGGCTGGACACCCGCCCCTGGGCAAGGCCGAGGTCGGCGGTGAGTTCGGTGACGGTCCGTGGCCTACCCGCCAGGAGTTCAAGAATTCGGACCCGGGTCGGGTCGGCCAGGCCCTGGAAGAACGAGGCCAGAACCTCCGGCCGGGCGAGGTCGGCGCCGCGCAGTGCGGCGGCCGGCAGATTACTGGTCATCGAACATCCCATCCTCTTTGCTTCATGGGGCAGATCACTCGGCGCAGCACGATAGCTTGGTCACGTCGCGGCTGAAGGCCTGGGCACCGATCTTGAGCGCCTCGCTCATGGTCGGGTAGACGTGGATCAGATCGACGAAGTCAGGCAGGGTCGCCTTGAACTTCATCGCCATCGCCGCCTCGTGGATGATCTCGGGTGCGGATTCGCCGATGACGTGGACGCCCAGCACCCGCTCGTCGATCGTGGACGCGATGAACTTCACGAAGCCCGTCGTTCGGTGGACGGCTCCAGCTCGGGGGACGTATTTGAGGGGCGTCGTGGCGGACACCGCCGGCGCGTGCTTGGCGCGCACCTGGGCCTCGGTCAGACCGACCGTGGCGATGGGCGGGTCGGTGAAGATGGCACGCGGGACGATGGTCCCGTCGAACACCCGTCCGGCGTCGGCGAAGGCGTTGTCGGCCACGATGCGGCCCTGGCGCGCACCGACCGGAGTGGCGAAGTGCGACCCGTGCTGTCGGCCGATGACGTCGCCAGCGGCCCAGATGTGGGTGTGATCGGTTCGAAGTCGAGCATCGACTTGAACGAAACCTGCCCTGTCGACGGCTACCCCTGCGCGCTCGAGAGCGAGCGAATCGGTATTCGGCGTGCGTCCGGTCGCGACCACGAGGCGATCGACATGGATCTTCCGGTTCTTGCTAGCAAATGAGACCTCCACCGAGACCGACTTCTCGTCGCCGGAAGTGCGCTTGACCCGGGCATCAAGCAGGACCTCGATGCCCTCTGCCCACAACACGTCGGCAAGGGTCCGCCCGAGTTCCGGCTCGAGCCCGGACAACAGCCCGGACCGCGCGACCATGGTGACCCGGCTGCCGAGGCGCTTGAACATCTGGGCCAGCTCGACGGCGACGGCTCCGCCGCCAAGGACGACGATCGAGGCCGGCAGGGCGGTCATTCGACCGACCTCGTCCGCGTCAAGGAGGTCGCTGGTCAGGTAGGGGACCGTATCAAGGCCCGGGATTGGCGGGACGGCAGGGCGGCTGCCGGTGGCGATGAGGAATCGGTCCGCCTCGATCCGGCGCTCGCCGACGAGCACCGTGTTGGGTCCCTCGAAAACTGCGTCGCCGTCGATCACCTCGAGCTCGGCCAGTCCTTCGGCCACGGCGGCATATTTCTTCGCGCGGTAGTCGCGCACCACGACGTCCTTCTGCGCGATGAGGGCCGCGAAGTCGACGCCCACGGTGGCTGATGCGAGGCCGGAGTAGCGTGGATGGGAGGCGTCGTAGACGATGCGAGCCGCCTCGATCAGGTTCTTGGATGGGAGGCAGCCGCGATTGACGCAGGTCCCGCCTAGCGTCCGTCGCTCCACCATCCCAACCCGCGCCCCGAGCTCGGTGGCGCGGATGGCCGCCGCGAAGGCCGTCGAGCCCGAACCGAGGATGAGCAGGTCGAAGGAGCCCGCCACCTCACGCACGCCTGCGCCCGCGCTCGAAGGCGTTGTACTTGCCGGAGGCCCGAACGGCCGCGCCGAGCGCCGCGCTGCTGACGCCGTCGCCGGCTTCCACCACGGCACTCCGCGTCTCGAGGTCCACCACCGCCCGTTTCACCCCTGGGACCGATTCCAGGGACTGCGTGACATGCACCACGCAGTCGTCGCAAGTCATCCCGCCGACGCCAAGGTCGATGTAGGTGAGCGGTTCGGTCATCGCCATGGTCATAAGGATAGCCGGCCGGATTCCGTTTGTAAATACGGGACGCCGTATCCTTTTCTTCGCTAACCTGTGACCCCTGATCACCTGCTTGCTTGACGGATCCGGAATGACCCGCGGGTTCCACCCATCGACGCAACACCACGGTTGGTGCAGTGTCGATCGGGAGGTGGGCTCATGGCGCATTTGGACAGGCCAGGGTTGACGGCTGAGCAGAAGCGGGAGATGTGGTCACGCTGGAAGGCAGGCCAGTCGCTCAGCGCGATTGGACGGGCACTCGGTAAAGAGCGTGGCTCCATCCACCGGATGGTGGCGTCGAACGGCGGCTACGTGCCGGCGACTCAGCGTCGCTCGTCACGGGTGCTGTCGCTGGCCGAGCGGGAGGAGATCTCGCGCGGCCTGGCGCAGGGCGTCTCGCTGCGCACGATCGCTCGCCGCTCGGGCCGGGCGGCCTCGACGATCAGCCGCGAGATCGCCCGGCACGGTGGCCGCCTCCGCTACCGTGCGATCGGGGCCGACGAGCGGGCCTGGCAGCGTGCCCGGCGGCCGAGGCCATGCAAGCTCGCGACATCACCGCAGCTGCGGGAGCTCGTGGCGGCCAAGCTCGCGCTCGACTGGTCGCCCCAACAGATCTCGGGCTGGCTTGCCCGGACCCATGCCGGGGAGCAGGCTCTGCAGGTGTCGACCGAGACGATCTACCGGAGCCTCTTCGTGCAGGCCCGCGGCGTCCTGCGCAAGGAGCTCATGGCCCATCTCCGCACCCGCCGCTCCGTCCGCCGCTCGCGCCTCGCCACCACCAAGGGCCAGGGCCGCGGCGGGATCGTCGACGCGGTCTCCATCCGGGAGCGCCCGGCCGAGGCCGACGATCGGGCGGTGCCCGGCCATTGGGAGGGTGACCTGCTGGCGGGCTCCGCCAACAGCCACATCGCCACGCTCGTCGAGCGCAGCACCCGCTACCTGCTCCTCGTCAAGGTGCCGGGCAAGAACTCCGCGAGGGTGGTCGACGCCCTGGCCGCCCAGATTCAGACGCTGCCCCGGCAGCTGTGGGCCAGCCTGACCTGGGACCGCGGCGTGGAGCTCGCCGACCATCGGCGTTTCAGCGTCGCCACCGACGTCGCGGTCTACTTCTGTGACCCGCGCAGCCCCTGGCAGCGCGGCACCAATGAGAACACTAACGGGCTGCTCCGCCAGTACTTCCCCAAATGGACCGACCTGTCGCCCTACAGCCAGGCGGATCTCGACGTCGTGGCGGCACGGCTCAACGCCAGGCCTCGCAAGACGCTTGAGTACCAGACGCCCGCCGCTATGCTGGCAGCGATCGTTGCGTCGACCCCCTGAACCCACCCCTCCTTTCGGTGGCGCAGCGACCTTCTAACCGCCTCCAAACAGCTCCTGCTGCTCGCCGGCCGTCGCATCGATTCTGGCCGCCTTCTGGTACGCCGGCAGGAACTTCGGCACAGTCGGCTTCTCCCCGGCCAGCAACTGGCTCACCGTTAGGATTTGGACCCGCTCGTACTTGCCGCCCCACAGCAGTGACTCGTATTGCCCGGCTTCGACAGCAGCGCGCTTCATTTCGCTGGTCGGCTCGTCCAGCTCGATCAGCACGCCGATCGCACCCTTCTCCGTCTCTAGCGTCGCGATGAGCTCCTTGACGTGGAGCAGGCTCGGGTGGCCCGACTTGACGCTGACCAGGATGCGTTGGATCGAGTCGCGCTCGGAGAACGTCATAACGCCGTCGATGCCACGATCAGCGCCCTTCTTGCGCTCGCCGCCGAGCGGCCTCGCCTCGACCAAGGACAGTGCCCACCACTGAAACTCGTAGCGACCGTCCTTGCTTTCAGCGGCCAGTAGCCGAGCACTCTCCAGATCGGCAGGCACGCCGTGAACCGGGACGGCTACCAAGCCGAAACTGTCGAACAGACGGCTCCGCATGACCGCGATGGCGAGATGCGTAATGTCGATCCCGACCCACTTCCGCCTCAGCTTCTCCGCCGCGATCGTGGCGGTGCCGCAGCCGCAGAACGGGTCGAGGATCAGATCGCCCGGTCGCGAGGAGGTCGAGATGATTCGTTCGAGCAAGGCCAACGGCTTCTGGGTGGGGTACCCGAGCCTCTCCGATCCCTGGGCCTGCACCGGTCGAATGTCATCCCACCACGTACCGATCGGCATCCCCGGCATCTCATCGAGGTAGCGCTTCTGGCGAGGGATGGCACCGGGCTTTGATTGCACGATCCGCCCAGCCTCGTACAACTCCTTCATCCGGTCTTCGCTGAACCGCCAATAGCGCTTCACCCCCAGGAACTCGTAGTAGGGATTGCGCTTCTCCGGTGACGCGCCGCCCGGTGCGGTGGTATCGCTCAGGGTGAATCGGCGCCCGGTGCCCGGCTCAACGTTTCGGTAGAACTTCTCGACGTATTCCTCGTCGTACGGTCGGTACGGCTGCTCCCAGTAATAGCCAGGACCCTTCGAGTACAGCAGAAGCACGTCTTGAAGACGCCCGAAGTGCTTGGCGCCCTGGGCCGCGTCGTTATGCGAGGTCTGGCGCTTCCAGACGATCTCGTTCACAAAATTCTTCGGCCCAAAGAGCGCGTCGAGGACGAGCTTCAGGTAATGCGACGCGGTCGGGTCACAGTGCAGGTAAAGGGAGCCCGTCTTCTTTAGGACTCGATGTAGCTGCACCAATCGCGGCGCCATCATCACTAGGTAGGCGCTCATGTCGTTGTGGCCGATGCCGCGAACGAGCGCGTCAACGAGCCGGCCGACGTTATCCGGGATTCGCCCTTCGTTCACGCCCGTGACCGTCAGCTCTTCCAAGGCATCGCGCGCCTCGGGTCCCCAGTGCCAGGAGTCGGTGAACGCCTTGATCTGCGCGTCGGCGCCTCCGCCGCCCGCCTCCTTGAAGATGACGCTGTAGTCGCGGTTCGAGTTGAACGGCGGGTCGAGGTAGACGAGGTCGACGCTTTCGCTCGGGAAGACGTACGTCCCGTCGGGCAGCTTCTCGCTCAGGACCTTAAGGTTGTCGCCGAAGTAGAGCGAGTTCGGCTGCATGGTCGAGAGGCTAGCAGGCTGCGACACCGTACGGTCCTATCGTTTGGCCTTCAGTCACCGCCGTCGCCAGTCCGATTCTTGCCGTCGCGCGAAGCGCGGAGCGCAACGTAGCAACATCGCATACCGCGGGTGTCGAGGACGCGGTCGGTGCGCTTCAGGACGCCCAGAGGCGTCCCTGGCGTACGGCGTCAGCCAGACGACCCGCGGCGGACTTCGCGTTCCACGGCATGTCCCAGGTGCCGATCTTCACGTCGTTGACGAGCGTGCCACCGGGCTCGAACAGTACGGCGCCATCCTCGGAGCCCACTGCGGACTCCGGACGTTCCTACGATCAGGTGCGATCCGGAGGCTGGTATCGCCAACCCTTCCCGACTCGCCGCTTCGCCTCCTTCTCGGAGACCGTTACCTGCTGGCCCTCCGGACCGTACACGACAACACTCTCGCTAGGACTGGTCATGAACCAGACAAGCGCGAGTACCAGAAACCCGACAAGCCAAAGGACGAGAGCCAGGAGAAGTTCTGTGGGGCCGATGTTTAGATTGAAGATG
Organism: uncultured Chloroflexia bacterium; assembly: GCA_963750025.1. Classification (GTDB taxonomy): domain Bacteria; phylum Chloroflexota; class Limnocylindria; order QHBO01; family QHBO01; genus CF-167. Next base: position 108,807 of record CAVVPF010000036.1, on the reverse strand, counting down.
ATCGCGGCGAAATATGCGACCGGCAGTAGGACCACCCACATCACCATCGCCGACGTTGCCGCACGCCAACGAGTCACGGCTTACCTACCTTTTGGCAGGTTGCAGTGGTTCTGATGCTCATTCCTGCGATCACCATTCGCGCACTCACCCGAACAGTGTATGCGCGGATTCGGTCATCACCGGCTCGGGTGTCGAATCGCGTCGGCATCCGACCGATTGGGTGACTCGTCCGAAAGGACCTCACTCTGGCGCGGCTTGTGGCCGACGAGTGTGGTCGCCGCCAGCCGTTTTCCGTGCCGCGAGCTGCTTGGGTCCGTGGAGCATGACGTTCCGGGGATGAGGCTCCCCGCCCCGCGAATCAGTCGTCCTTATCGTCGACATCGCGAACGGGTTCCGACAGGAGCTCCTTGAAGCCCGGAATTTTGGGCGAGACCGGGACGTCGATATTGCCGCGCACGACTCCACTGGTGTCTGCCGCGGTCGCTAGCCATACACCGCCCAGGAGTTCATTCGCGTGTTCCGGACCGACAATGAGGTAGATCGTTTCGAGCCGGTGCGAGTATCCCGGCCTCACATCGACGGGGGCGAAGCGGATGTGAGTCGAACCGCTGTTATCGATTGTGCCTCGAGGAATATGCGGTACGTTCATCGGAGCAACCATCGGCATGCGCACGTCGAAGAGCGAGCCGCCCAAGAGGCGACTCAGGTTGTAGGAGCCCCAGGGAGCGGGACGGTTCGGGAACTCCGGACCTCCGACACCCCTCTGATCGAAGCATGCCATCACTGCCGGCTGGTCGAAGGAGAGCTCGACGACAACTTGGCTGAAGTTGTGCTCGGTTTGGTTGTCGAGCCAGAAATGAAGCCTGCCGAGCTTGTGGCGGACCGCGCCGCGCTTCAATGCCGCCGGAATGGCATTCTTAGCCTTGGCCAGATAAGCATCGACCTCGGCCCTGAATGCGTCGACTGTTCGCGTTTCGCCGAAGGTCGCTGAAGCCAGTATCGCGTTTTGGGCAGCCGACAGGCTCTCGGCAAGACTCACCTTGATGGTTGACGCCGGATCAGATCTCTGACGCGACGCCGGCCGTGGAGGTGCCCCGAGAGCGGCACGTTCGGCCGCTGCCCAGCTCTTGATCAACGTCTCCCCGGCATCGATCGGAATGGCGTTCTCGTCTTCCGGAATGCGAAGCGATACGCTCAAGCGTCGTGGCCCTGATCCCGCCCGGAGGGTGAGCATCCGGACCTCTCCGGGGTCGGCCTGGTCTGTGCTTCCCCTTCTTCGCACGTAGATTGTCCCAGCCCGCAACGGCGCGAGAGGCTTTAGTGGTGTGTACTCCTTCCGGAGGGTCCAAATTGGGTCGCCCCACCGCGGCTTCTCTATCGTGATTAGCAGAACTTGGACAGTTCCCAGCTCTAGGTACGTAGCGGACCACTGCGGTGCGTCCGGTGCGGAGCCCAGATACGCCGACAGCCAGGCGTTGAGTTTCGCAATGTCGTAGACCTTCGCGCCCTGAAGACTTCCGGGAGCTGCGCCGAGGACGATGTAGGCGGAGCCCTCACACCACTGAACAGCCAAATCAGGATGGCGATTCGCGAAGCCGAGGACGTGGCGAGAAGTCGTCGCCTGCCACTCCTTGCTTCCTAGGTCAACGTCGGTCTTCCACTCCAACCACTCGGTTTCCTGCTCGCTGGGCGGCGCATCAACGATCGACTGGATCAGGAGATGCTGCTCTGCCAGCGTTCGGATCGCTCGGCTCGTGTCAACCTGCAACGTCACGGCGACAATTATCGGTCGGCCGCGCGTAGCTGTCCCGCGGTCGCGCATCGATCCCAGCGCCGGCTGCGGCCAGCCAGCCCAGTGAGGGCGTCAGGGCCGCGGGTTTGGGGGCCCGCATAAAGGTCCTCCGCAGCCCGAGGTGTTTCAGGGAACGCACTTGGCGGACCAGTGGGCGGCGGCCGAGGCACAAGACGCTTCTTTAGGTGGACTGGTCGTTTACCAGCGGCGGGCGATGCCGACAGGGCGAGAAGCCTACCCGTCACGGGATAAGACGCCCTAGTCGACGGCCGGCCCGCCGAACCGAAAGGACCTCCTTCTGATCGACCTTAAAGCGTGACCGCCTGAGTCACGAATTAGACGGTCTTCCGCGGCGCCCCTTTCGGAGCTGCTGGATGCGTCCGCTCGCGTCCCACCAATCATGGGCGCCTCGGTAGCGACCGTGCGGCCGAGCCTCTAGGTCAGCACGACGGGACTGGTGGGCCTTCCATCACCTCAAGGACGAAGGGGATTCGTGTGACGCTCGTTCGCGAGGCCCGCACGATAATGGGTATTAGTGTGATGTCTGCCCTCGGCTCTGTGGCTCGCTGATCTCCTGACTTCGACTCAGGACTCCAAGGAGCGGCACTGAATTCTCCCCGTTCCCGTCGGATGCCGCCAAAGGGATCGACCGGTGTGGTCGCCGCTCTGACCGAAGGTGCCTGCCCAGCGTGACACGGGTGTCTGCGTACCCAGATGTCCGGGTTTGGGTCGCTCATGCGTCTGTATGGGTGACAATTGGACTCGGGAGGGACGATGGACACCGGCGCGGCAGCCGAAGGCAAGAAGCTCCAAAGCTCAGGCGCGTTGGCCGGCGCAATCGACGCGTCCTTCGAGGAGGCGTACCTAAGCTTCCGAGATCCGCTCTTCCACTACGTGCGCCGCTTCGCGGTAGACGATGACGAGGCGGCGGATCTCACCGCCAAGACCTTCGAGCGGGCGCTCGTCAAGCTGTCGTCCTATCGGGGTGGACGCGACGGCCTTGCCGCTTGGCTGTTCCGCATCGCTCGCAGTCAAGCCGTCGATGCGACACGACGTCGCCGACCACTCCGTCCGCTCGAGCTCATCAGGCCCGAGCAGCATCCATTCAGCGAGCAGGGACGGCCCGAGCCGGAGCTCCTACGGGCCGAGGCCAGCCGCGAACTCGCCAAGCACGTGCGCCAGCTGCCTCCGCTGCAGCGAGAGTGCCTCGCTCTCCGCTATGGCGCTGGCCTTAGTACGCGCGAGATCGGTGCGGTGATCGGCAAGAGCGAAGCGGCGACTCAGAAGATGATCAGCCGGGCGTTAGGCCGGCTGCGGGAGACCTACTCATGACTGCACCCACTCCTCGAACCACGTCCTCGCTCGAGAGCGAGCTCAGCGAGATTTACCGGGTGGACCGCCCGCCGGCGCGCGTGACTGCCCTGATCGACGGACGGGTTGCCACGGCTCGGGAGCGCTATCGCGCGCGACCGGCTCGTTCGCCGCGTCGTCGGACCCTGCTGCTCGCAGCCAGCGTGTCGCTCGTCGCGGCCGTGGCATTTGCGGGCGGTGCAGTCGCTCAGCGGGTTCTCGGGGACGGGATCGTTTTTGTGGACGGGATCCTCTTCAGAGAGGGTGTCATCGAGCGGCCGGGCCTGACGAATTTCGGCCAGCCGTTCTGGGGCACCAACATCTTCGACCGTTCACCGGTCGAGGCTGCCGCGATGGCCGCCGAGAAGGGCTACGTCATTCGGTGGCAGATCGAAGCTCGAGGCGGCACCCAATCCAGCGATGACGATGAGATCAGCTTTAGCGAGGAGGCTCCGCTCTGCGGGAAGATCGGTGGCGGCAGCGTGATCGAGGAAGGTCGCATCCAGATGGTGGTCGTCCTTGACGACCCATCCACGCCAGGTTCGGAGTGCTGACATTCATCGCAGAAACGGGGCTCAGGCCAACTGACTCTGCGTGGAATCGCCAGGGCCCCTCGACTCAGACGCCAATCCGGGTAGCGTCAATCTAGAGCCCTTTGCCTTGAGAGACGCGGGGCCCGCACCGACGTTCCTGCCCCGCTTCGAAGGCGTGTTCGACAGAGGGCGCTGAGCGTCCCGGTCCGACGAGGTACCCGGGGTCATCCGCTTCCCAGAGCGAGCACATTACTCACAGTTAGGACATCGCGATTCGCTGGTCCCACAGCCGGAAGGTCGTGCCCATCTACCGTAGCCACCACCCGCGCAACATGGCGCGCACCGTAAGGTTAGTCGTGCATGAGAAGGCTGGACTACTCCAAGAGGACCAGATACCCCTCGGATCCGCCCCTGAACCCATTTGAGTGGGCTGAGACCCCCGCCCGCCTTCGTCCGTTCCGCGTGTGCCTACACACTGCCGGCCTAGCTAATGTGCCTCGTTCCGAAAGGCTAGCCCTTTGGCAGCTCACCCATCTCCGCTCGCGCGATTTTGAGGCCTTCCGCACGCCAGGTGACGACGTCGCGCTCAGCTGCCCGGCCGTGCAGGTCATTGAGGATGCCGCGGCCGACATCGCCTACGTGCGGTACTACCCGGACGCGAATACGGAGGCAATGTCCCACCTAGACGGGCTTCGAGCCGCGACCGCGGCTGCAGAGCGCGTTTTCGGAGATCCCGAGGCCCGATGGCGTGTGCTTGAAGCGCTGGTCGGCGAAAGCATCGCTGCCGATCTCTTTGTCACACTCGACACGACCTTGTTAGCAGCTAGCGGGAAACTCGGGGCTGCCAACGTGGTCACACCTTCTGAAGCCCTGACGATCTTGGGTCCCTGGTCGCGTGTGGCAAATTGCGCCTTCATTGGACTCATAGGGCTTAACCGGGGCTTCTACTATCGGGCACTCGGCAGCGCGCTCACGCCCGGCCTTCACTCCGGACTGGCTGCGATGAGCGGACTCCGCTACCTCGTGCCCGAAGGCGAACTGCTGGAGGACCTTGGGCAGTCGATCCTTAGCCGGATAGACGCCTTGACCCTGCGATTAGATCGCATGGTTGCTGCCTGGCAGTTACCCACCAACAATGACCAACTGGACGAACTCGCCGACGAATTCGACAACTGCGTGCTCGTCTCGAATGCGATCTTGGACACGCTTGCCCGCTTGGTGGGCACCTATCTGTCGATCCCCGCTGGCCGCGATCTCGATTGGGCGCTAAGGAGCCGCTGGTGGCAGCGTGAAGTGGGCAGAGTCGGACCAGCCGGAGTTGCGGTGCGGGCGTATGTCGAGGAGCATCTTCCCCACATCGAGTTGTCGCTGCGGCTGCGACATCACGCGATCCATCGCGAACGCGTTCGAAAGCTAACCGTCCAGAACGAGCGGGAGCCCACGGTCGCTAGGCTCGCCGTGCGTGGGGATCTGCTCCTTTGGATTCGGGAGAGGCTGTCTGAGATGGCGCAGGATCCTGCTGCGTGGGGGCTCGGCAAGACGCATTCGCCGGCGCGGGTGCCTGTCAGCACTCATGGAAGGCGGGGCGTGACCCGCTACGAGATCGATGAGCCTGAGTGGGCGGAGCTGGACCCCCTGCCCTTCGCCGTACGCCTCGTTGCGCAGACAGCAGCCGTTGTGAATGAAATAGTGCCGCTGCTAGGTGCCGAGGAGGACGGTCGCCTAAAGAACAAGTGGCGAGAGGACCTCGACGCACGGCCTGGACCCCGGTTCCCTTTCCGTGCCGAGGATGGCCAATTGGCCGTTCTTTTGAGCCCGCTGTCCGGTGTGGTGGACTACGCCCAACCCACGGTCGAAGCCTGGACGGCGCGTGATGCGTGGGCATATCCGGTCTCGGCCGGGGGACAACAAACGGCGCCGGGTTAAGAACTCGAAGTCAGTCGAAGGTCACCGCTGTTATCAGCCCGTCACGACTTCGTCGAAGTCTGCCGCCGAGCGCTGCGCTGCCACCGTGATGCCATCAGCCACTTCTATACGCCCCGGAGGCCTGGAATGCGAGGACCGTGAGCGTCACCACGTGCTCCTCGCCTCGGGAAGTACGAGCGCGCGCCGCTCCGCGGTCGTCTCCACGTCCGCCACCATGCCGACGCGGAAGGCGAGGTAGTGCCACCGCCGTCGCCGTAGCATGCGCGGCGTGAGCAATCGCGCCGCCGAGCGTCGGTCGGAGTCCGAAACCGACACAACGACAGACAAGAACGGGGTTGGTCGCGCCGACGAGTCGCCGGCCGAGGTCCGGCTCATCAACCTCTTCCTTCGGCCGGACGAAGCCGAGGTGCTCCCCTTCCGGGTGGAGTTCCCTGACGGCGATCCGTTCGCACTCGACGCGGAGAGGGTCCGACAGGGCGACCGCGACACGCCGATCGCCACGGCTGTCGCCTACCTCGAGACCAACAAGTTCGAGGAGCAGCTCGTCCCGGACCTGGCGTGGATGTCGTCCCTGCTGTCATTCATCACCCGCTCACCGACCTACACGGATGCGCTCATCACGCGCGGCGGTGAGCCGGGCGGGCGCTGGGAACGGCTCCGCACGAACATCGGTCTGCCGAAGTACGGGCGGCGCAGGGGCTCCCACATGTTCCGCATGCGGGGCGATCTCAGGACCTTCTTCGACGCCGCATGGCCGCGGCTCGATGAGGAAGGCTTCGAGGAGAGCGGCATCCCCCAGGCGATGGAGTGGCACAACTTCGCACGCGGTGGTCACGGCCTCCACTACCTCGACATCCAGCTCGCCCACCACTGGATCGCCCTCGAAGATCCTGGCGGCTCGCTGGGCGAAGGCGAACGAGAGGAACAAGCTACTCAACGCCAAGTTGGTCAGTTCGGCACGGGACTGCCTCGACGAGCTCGCGGACCGTGAAGGACTCGACGACAAAGACCGCCAGGCACTCCGCGACAAGGCGGCTGAACTCCAACGCCGGCCAATGAAGGGCATTGTCCTGGAGTACCTCCGAACGCTCTTCGAGCCCTATCCTGCTCAGCCAGTTGAGGAGGAACTCGAGGCCCTCCTAACCGACACCATCAAATGGCGCAACACGACGGTCCACGACGGCTCGCTGGTCATCCACGAGATGCCGAACGGCGTCGACCGCGTGGTTCGCGGCATTCGCCAGCTCGAAGGGATCACCGCAAGAGCGCTCCTCGCCGAGCTGAAGGCACCGCTCGCGCTGCTCACCGAGGTGCCCTGGACCGACTGGCGACCGGCTGCCTGAGCTACCGCCGCCGCTTCTGTCTCTCCGCTGCTCGATCCTCAAGCCACATCGGCCAGTCGGGGAACCGAAGCGGGAGGTAGATCGGTTGGCCGGGCAGCATCCCTTGTCTCCACTGCCACTCCAGCGACCACAGCGCCGAGTAGCGGCGCCCGCGCATCTCCGTCGCCATCTCGTCGGCGATGGGCACCGGGGCGCTCTCGCGCCACCCATGCGCGGCCAGGTCGCCTCGGACCTCTTCCAGCTTCGCCCGGCTGACGCCGATAACCTGCTCATCTGCGTGCTTCCACGACAGCCGATTGATCGAGGCCACGAAGTCCAGCGAGTTGCCGCCGACGGGGATCAAGTCCGCGATCATCAGCGTCAGCGACGGACTCAACGGCATGACGACGGCCGAAGTCGCGGCGTGGAATAGTGGCCGCCACTCGTCGTCGTGTCCGAGAGCCAGGGTGGGGACGACGGGGGTGTCGCCAAGGATGAACTCCTCCTTCTGGTCTTCGTCGGCCTTCAGCACCCACCATTGCCTGGCGGCCAAGCGCTCCGCGTAGGTCGCGGCGTCGCGGAGCCCCAACCAGCGTGCGGACTCGACGGCAACGGCCAGCTCAATCGCCGCCCTTTCGTCACTCATCAGGCCACGCTCCATGAGCGCCTTATCCACTCCGCGCGAGAAGGCGGCGGCCTGGATGGTGATGGCGCGTTCGACCTTCGGCGCCCGCGTGAACATCAGCGCGACGAACTTGGCCAGCGCCTTCTTCTCGGCGGGGGGCAGCTGCGCGATCTGTCGATCGACAACGAGGAGCTCGAAACCGGCAGCTCGGCCACCGGCACGCACCGGCGCATTGGGGTTGTCCAGGTCCGGCTCGTCACGATCGCCCACCCGACAGATGCCCGGTGGAAGGCTGGTCGTCAGGTCATGGAGGTGCCTGGCAGCAGCAGCAGCCGGCGACTCAATCCTGTTCAGCTCCTGCTCGATCTCGTCCGAGTGGTCGTTCTCGGGCGCCAGGAAATGTCGCGGCGCCACCTCCCCGTACTCGTTGGTCGCCTTGTTGTAGGTCGTAAGCCGATCGCCGCGCTTCGTCGGATGCGTGAAGGGCTTGATCAGCCACTCACTGAGGATGTGCTGACCCATCAGGCCGGGGCTCCGTCATCCGGGTCGGGCGGCGATGGGGCCCGCGCGTCGTCGGCGTGGCGGGTGAGCGGCCAGCGCAGGAGGACGGGCAATCCCGCCGCCTCGGCATCTAGGAGGCTGAACTCGGGCGCGACTCCGTCGAGGCGGACCACGAGCTGGCGAGAGCGCACGCCGGTATCAGATGTAGTGAATCTCTGTGAGATCGGATCGTTCCATTGCTCTGCGCGGCAAGCGCAGACCTCGCCTGAGGCCCTGGGCGCAGCCACCTACCGCCGACTTCGCCGCTTGCCGGCCCCGGAGTCCCGATCGCGCAGTGCGTAGTACATCGCGTACCCGGCCTCCTTCGGCCCATCGCAGGTTATCGCCCGCCGATGCAAGCGGCCTGCTCCCGAGTTCGGTGCCCGCCGCCGATCACTCCGAGGCTCGTCCATCCTTGGCCAATGAGCCCATCTGACGTGCCGTCGACACCGCGCCGAACACTGTCAGGCTCAAGGCGAGGCCAGGCTGCAGCATCGGGTGACCGTGGAGCCGCCTAAAGCTCACGAGGTAGTCCAGCAGCGAAAGGGCCCGCAGTGAGTTCAGCTCCGTCGCGAATTCGAGGTCGTCGCCGTGCATGATCGCGTGCCTATTCAGGGGGCCAAGCATGCCCGACCTAGGCGCCGGCAATTCCACTTGTCCGAGCTGGAGCGCCGATAGGTGCTGGAGGAAGTAACCGAAGTACTCCTGGAGCATCGCCTCTCCGAGCCGGGCTCGGATCTCGTCCAGCTTTCGATCCATGGCCTTGGCCACGCGCGGCCGGCGCTCGCCGCTAACGTACTCCGTCGCAAAGAGTCCCTCGCCGAACATCTCGCGCGACATCCCGTCTGCCTGCGACAAGAGCAGAAGAACGCTCGAGCCGTACCGGCCACCTGCATGCGCGTCCAACGCCTCGGTGATCAGTGCGGCCCGATGCGGCCATCCCCGAGTCGCGGTCTCCACTATCGCCGGCACGCGGGTCCTCGTGATCTGGGCCATCGCCCGGTCGAGCCCATCTGGATGTAGGCTCCGCTGCGTCGTCACGAGCTGGACTACGGCGCCGAAGCTCACGTCCGGGCTGAGGTACCAGCCGCGCCCGAGCAGGGCCAGGCGCAACGCGAGCATCTCGCGGTAGGTCTCGGCCATCCCCTCTGACACAGCCGTGCCGAAGGCTAGCAGCCGGATCCGCGCCGCGGTTGCAGCAATCCCCGTCAAACGAGTCAGTGCGGCCACGTTGCTGCGCAGCGTGCCCAGCCGTGAAAGATCGAGGGGCGGTCGGCCGATGAGGGCCAGCATCGAGGGCATGGGGCCAAGCATACGTCTCCGTCGCCAGAAACCGGATCGGCTTCGCCACCGCTGTCACCGCACGGGTAGCATCGATACCGACGAAAGGCAGTATCGAAGTTGAGATTCCTCCGCGGTTTCGCCACCCACAGAGGCGCTTTGATACCGCCAGCTGACTCACGACCAAGCATAGGGATGCCGCTGTGCCGGGTGCCTGATACGCAGTGCGTAACTGACGCCGGCCCTCCCACGACGTGGGAAGGTGCTCGCGACCGGGGACGGGTTGGCCCTGATACGTAGTGCCCACGGGGGATGGCTCGTTCCTTGACAAGTGCCCTCGTCCCCGGAGCGAGCGGACCGGCCGTGGCCTCATAGGAGCGTGGCTTTGACTCAACGCACTGCTGCCCGGCCGGCCCACAGCCATCGTACGCGGCCACCGGCCGGAGGTCAGCCATGCCAGCCATCGGGATCGATACCCACAAGCGGACCCTCGCGGCGTGTGCCGTCGACGAGGTCGGGAGCGTCATCGACGAGCGGACGTTCAGCTGCGATCCGGCGGGCTTCATCGAGCTCGCGGCCTGGGCCGGAGGCGTCGCTCCGGAGGGAAGGATCGGGATCGAGGGCTCGGCCTCGTACGGTGCACCCGTGGCCCACCATCTCGTGGCGGCCGGGTTCGTCGTCCGCGAGGTCCCGCCCCACCTGAGCCGGCGCGAACGAGGTCGCAGCCGACGGCCCGGCAAGAGCGACCCGGGCGATGCCCTCGCGATCGCCCGGGTGACCCTCCGCGAGCCCGACCTGCCGCCGGTCCGGCTCGAGGACCGCTCGACCGAGCTCGGCCTGCTCGCCGATGCGCGCGACGATCTCGTCGGTGCCCAGACCCAGGCCCGCAACCGCCTCCACGCCCACCTCGTGGTCCTGCTGCCCGGCTACCGCCGGACGGCCGCTCAGCTGGTCAGTGGCCGCCAGCTCGAGGCGATCGAGCGTGCCCTCGCCGGTTCGACTGGCGTTCGAGCCGAGCTCGCCCGGGCGCTCCTGACTGAGGTCCGTGATCTGGGTCGGCGGGCGGCCGAGCTCGAGCGGTCGATCTCTGCCCTCGTCGCCGGTCATCCCCTCCTTGCGTTGCCCGGGGTCGGGGCCCTGACCGCCGCCCGCCTGGTGGCCGAGACCGGTGACGTCGCCCGCTTCCGCTCGCCCGCCGCCTTCGCGATGCTGGCGGGGGTGGCGCCCATCCCGGCCAGCTCGGGCGAGGTCCAGCGGATGCGCCTCAACCGGGGTGGCAACCGGCGGCTGAACCGGGCGCTGTACACGATCGCCCTGAGCCAGGCTTGGCATCACGAGCCGGCCAAGGCGTACATGGCCCGCAAGCGTGCCAGCGGCAAGAGCTGGGCCGAGGCGCTGCGCTGCCTCAAGCACCGGGTGGCTCGGCCGGTCTTTCGCCTACTCCAAGCGGGCCAATCAGCGTGGGCTCGCGCCGCTTGACAACCATAGGAGCTTGTCAGGACATCCAGGTTCTCGTCAAGGACCTGACCACAGACCTCGGGGCCAAGCCCCGATTGAGGCGCGTTCACCCTGCTCGCGGTAGGCGGACCGCGCGGGGATCCGAACGCCCCGCGAGGATCGCGGCCAAGATCGCGACGCCGTCCACCAGGCGAGGCTCCGGCCGCGAGATGTAGGCCGAACCGTCGATAGCCCAGAGCTGGCCATCACGCCAGGCGGGAGTCTGGGCGAGCGCCTGAGGCGCTTCGAAGGTCGCCCATTCATCGATGGTCCGCGCCAGGTCGAAGCCGCACAGGCCGAGGACGATGACCTCCGGATCTGAGCCCACCAAGGTCTCCCAGCTCATCTCACGTGAACGCGCCCCGGCCACGCCGACGGCTGGCTCGCCGCCGGCCAACACGATTTGCTCCGGGACCCAATGACCCGGGGCGAAGAGCGGCTCTAGCCACTCAATAAGGGCAATACGCGGGCGTCGCGGCGGTCGCCTGATCGCTGCCAGGCTGCGGGACAGCGCGGCTGCCAGGCGCTTGCCGCGCGCATCGACGCCCGCCAGGCGGGCGACCAGCCTAATGGTCTCCAGCACGTCGGTCACCGTGTGTGGCTCCAGTGAAACAACCACGGGACCGTTCTGGCCACCGGCGGTGCGCGCCGCCTGCAGCACCGTGGGGTACGAGACAGCACAGACGTGGCACAGCTCCTGGGTCAGCACGACGTCCGACTCCAGCTCTGTCATGAGCCTCTCATCAAGCGCGTATAGGCCGTGGCCACTGCCGACCGCGGCACGGACCGCGATGTCGATCTCGCCTGAGCGGCGCATCTCGGTGGGGAGGCGATTAGCGGTGATCCGCGGCAATCCCACCAGCGCACTGGGCGGGAAGTCGCACTCATGGGTGACGGCCACCAATCGGTCGGCCAGACCGAGAGCGCAGACGATCTCCGTCGCGGACGGCAGGAGCGAGATGATGCGGCGTGCCGGACGATCGAGATGGCCAGCGCCGGACAGGCGGAATGCCGGATGCTCGAGGGTGAAGGGTTGGCTGGCCTTGGTCGCGCCCATGTCGGCCAGCTTACGTCACGACGGTGGATCAGTCGGCGCCACGCCGGAGGTGGTCGGCGAGTTACGCCCCCGGACAAACCTTAGCCACTGCGCGCCTCTTGACATAACTGGCGCACCCGCCAAGCGACTCGGGTTCACCCTGGCCGTAGGCTCCTCAGGGCTAAAACAGTGCGTAGCCCTCCACCCCGAGCGGTCAGGGACGCCGCCTGCTCGAACGCCGACGCGAGCGGATCACGGCGATAGGGCGTCCGGACGAGCCTCCGCCACCGCGATGTGACGTTCGGCGGCAGCGACCGTGGCGGCGTTCGGGTCGAGTAGTGGGTTATCGGACCGAGGGCAAGCGTCGTCCTGCCGCGGGAACTCGCAGCCCGACTCGAGGCCGTCGCCGGGTCGCGACGCACAACGGTGGCGGACCTTCTGCGCGAGGGATGCGGAACACGTTGTGGCCAGTTGTGGCACGGAGTTGACTGCTTCTCCGTCGGCCGTGACCGTTGGTGTCGCGGCCGAGACGGGCCCGACTTGCCCGAGGGTGCCTGGCAACGCCGCTGGCTTCCGCGGATAACGGTGTCACGAGCCCGGGACCTCCAGTCGGGATCAGGCACCGATCTCCGCGATATTCGCCTCTCCCGACTCACGGACGGAGCCAGCTCACCATCCGTTCGACGTCGGCCCCGCTGCGGAACCAGCGGGACAGGTGGTCGCCGTCGTCGGCCGAGCGTGTCGGCACGCCGATCCCGCGGCGGAAGGCAAGCGAGCGTAGGGCTCTCCGCAGAAACTCCGGGTTCCGAAACGCTCCGTGGACATACGTGCCGAAGACGAGTCCGCTCTCAGCAACGGCCCCATCGGGGCTCGCCGCCCCCGCTGATCGGTCTGATGCTGGCAAACGGCACGGCCGAGCCCAACTCCGAGACGCCGACGTGGATCTCGTAGCCGTGGACGGGAGTCCCGCTCGGAACGAGTGACGTGCCACTGCTGGTGGTGCCCTCCACCAGGCTGGTCGTCTTCACTTCGGTGAGGCGCGTCCGGACCGGGAGCAGGCCGAGCCCGGGCACCGAGGCAGACGGCCCTTCGACCCCGTCTGGATCCTCGATCCAGTCCCCGAGCATCTGGAACCCTCCACAGATGCCCATGATCGGGACGCCCTGGCCCCCGGCCCGGACGATGGCGGTCGCCAAACCGCTGCCCCGGAGCCATGTCAAATCGGCGATCGTCGCCTTGCTACCCGGCAGGACGATGAGGTCCGGGAGCCCGAGCTCCCCTGGCGAGCGGACCACGCGGACGTCGACGCCAGCAGCCTGCAACGGATCGAGGTCGTCGAAGTTGCTGAGCCGCGGGTAGGCGATGAGCGCGGCGTGGAGGCTTGCCGTGGCGTCAACCGCCGGGCGTGTCTCGAGAGACTGCGTATCCTCCGGCGGGACCGGTAGACGCGGTTCGTAGGCGAGGACGCCCAACACGGGCACGCCAGCCCGCCGGGCGAGGATTCGGGCGCCATCGTCGAACAGCGTCCGGTCGCCTCGGAACTTGTTCACAATCAGGCCGCGAACCAGTCGGCGTTCACTCGCGGGGAGCAGGTCGAGCGTTCCAAGCAGTTGCGCGAAGATTCCGCCCCGCTCGATGTCGCCGACGAGAAGCACTCGTGCCCCGGCATGCCGGGCCACGCGCATGTTCGCGAGGTCGCTCCGGCGCAGGTTGAGCTCGGCCGGACTGCCCGCCCCCTCGACGACCACGACGTCGTAGCCGCGCCGCAAGGTGTCCAGGGAGGCGGTGACCACCGGCCACAGCTCCCCGCGGTGCCGCCAGTAGTCACGCGCGGCGTAGCTACCCACCACACGGCCCCGGACGACGAGCTGGCCGCGGTCGTCCGCTTCGGGTTTGAGCAGGATCGGATTCATCTCGACGGTGGGTTCGATCCCCGCCGCCTCCGCCTGGGCAGCCTGCGCTCGGCCGATCTCGCCGCCGTCGGCGGTGACCGCCGCGTTGTTCGACATGTTCTGCGCTTTGAACGGCGCGACGCGGAATCCTTCTTCGCGCAAGACTCGGCAGAGCGCCGTCGCGACGACGCTCTTACCCACGCCCGATGCCGATCCCTGGACCATCAGACAGGGCGCGAGACGGCTGGGCTTCTGCACGATCGGTCTCCTCGCGGCGCGGGCTTCGGGCTTGCGATGGGCGGCCGCAATCGGTTAGCATCGCGGCTACAACTGAATAGCGACAGAGGTGCGCTCGCCGCAAGGCGAGAGCAACGGGGAAGCCGGTGCGAAGCCGGCGCTGTCCCGCAACTGTATCCGCCCAGCCGGGCGGGAGCCAGATCACCGGCCTCTGCGCTTGGTCCACGCGTCGCCTTCGAGAGAAAGGCGCGGGCCGTCCGGCATCCGTCCGCACCGCCCTCGTCCCCTCCCGGGCCGAGGGTTTTCTGTGCCCTCGGTTCGGTCCCGCTCGAGCGGGCGACGTCCATGCAGTCGCTCACCCGAGGAGGTGGCTCGTGCTCGCCTGCGTTCGCATGTTCCTGTTGGCCCTGGTGCTGGCGATCGTCGCCGGCTGCACGGGTGCCGCCGTCAGTCCCACGGCGGTCTCCTCGCCGACGGCGGTAACCGCGACCCCGACAGCGACGACCTCACCGTCCCCCGTCACAGTTCGTGACGACGCCGGCCGAACGGTCACATTCACCACCCCGCCGCAGCGCATCGTCTCGGCCGCCCCCTCCGCCACCGAACTCGCCTTTGCCGTCGGGCTCGGGGACGAGGTCGTGGCCGTCGACAAGTTCTCGAACTACCCGCCCGCGGCCGCGTCGCGGACTTCGATCGGCAGCTACACCCAGCCCGACCTGGAGGCGATCCTGGGCGCCAAGCCCGATCTCGTGCTCGTGACCGACGTCCACGTCGCCGACCTCGTGCCCTGGCTCGATGCACAGAAGATTCCCACGCTTGTCCTGGCGGCCAAGAGCATCGAGGGGGTCTTGGTCGACCTCGCGCTCTTGGGCCGAGTCGGTGGCCAGCAAACCAAGGCCGACGAGCTCGTATCCCAACTCCGGGCGCGGATCGCTGCGGTCGAGGCCAAGGTGGCGAGCAGCGATCCGGTCTCGGTCTTCTACGAGCTCGATCCGACGCTGTTCACGCCCGGCCCCGGTACCTTCATCGACGACATCATTCGGCGGGCCGGCGGCCGCAACATCGCGGCCGGCGCCACGACCGCCTACCCGCAGCTCAGCTCAGAGGAGGTGATCGCGGCCAACCCGGCGGTCATCATCCTGGCCGACGAGGTCGCCGGGGTGACCGCGGACGCCGTCGCAGCGCGACCGGGCTGGTCGAAGGTGAGTGCCGTCGTGACGAAGCGGATCGTGGCCATCGACGCCGACATCGGCTCCCGCCCGGGACCGCGCGTCGTCGACGCTCTCGAGCAGATCGCCGCCGCCCTCCACCCGACGCCCTGAGCCTCGTGTCGAGGCTCGCCATCCACGACCGCCGGAGAGGATTCGCGATCCTCGCCCTCGTGACCGCCCTGGCCGCGAGCGTGGTGATCGGGGCGGCCGTGGGTCGGGTGACGATCCCGCTCGGCGACCAGCTGGCAATCGTGGCAGCGAGGCTCGGCGGCGGATCGTACCGCGGCGACAGCAGCCTCGTCCCGATCCTGCTCGACGTTCGGCTGCCCCGGGTGGTCCTGGCCGCCATCACCGGGGCCGCCCTGGCGATCGCGGGCGCGGCCCTCCAGGGCCTCTTCCGCAACCCGCTCGCGGATCCGTATCTGGTGGGGATCTCATCGGGCGCCAGCGCCGGCGCGGTCCTCGTCCTGACGGCCAGCCTGCCGCCGTTCGCCTACGCGCTCGGGGCGGTCCAGCTCGCCGCCTTTGTCGGGGGCATCGTGGCGGTGGTTCTCGCGCTCCTCCTCGCACAGGCCGGCGGCCAGACCTCGGTCGCCGCGCTGCTCCTCGCCGGCATCGCGGTGGCGGCCATCGGCGGGGCCGTCAGTTCATTCGTCCTGTTCTCGTCGGGCGATCGGATCTTCGCCGCCTACGCCTGGCTGCTCGGCGGCTTCAATACCGCGAGCTGGGAGCTGGTGCTGCGGGTGGCGATCCCGGTCGGGGTCGGCGTAGTCGGTCTCCTGGTCCTCGCCCCCAGCCTGGATCTCCTCCAGCTCGACGAGGAGGCGGCCGCCGCGATGGGCCTCCGCGTCGAGGTCGCCAAGCTCGGAACGGTGGCCGCCGCCACGCTGGTCACGGCGGCCGCCGTCTCGGCGAGCGGGCTGATCGCGTTCGTTGGCCTCGTCGCGCCGCACGTCGTCCGCCTCCTCGTCGGGCCGCAGCACCGGCCGCTCCTGCTCCTTTCGGCGCTCGGTGGGGCGGCCTTCCTCGTCCTGGCCGATCTCGTCGCGCGCACCGCGCTGCCGGAGGGAAACCTCCCGGTCGGGGTCGTGACCGCGGCGGTGGGTGGGCCGTTCTTCCTGGTCCTGCTGCACCTCCGCCGGGAGCGCGTGGGATGACGACCATGCAACTCGCGGGCGTGACCATCCGGATCGGGGAGGTTGAGATTCTCACCGGGGTGAGCCTGGAGGTCCGGGCCGGCGAGTTTGTCGCCATCGTCGGTCCCAACGGGGCGGGCAAGACGACCCTGCTGCGGGTCCTTGCCGGCCTGCTCCGCCCGGCACGTGGAGCGGCGCTCCTCGATGGACGCCCCATCGGGGAGCTGACCGCTCGGGAGCGCAGCCGACGAATCGCCTTCCTGGCGCCCGCCCGCATCGCCGTGCCGATGGCCTATCCGGTGCGAGACGTGGTGGCGCTCGCGCGGTTCGCCCACCGCAGTTGGTGGCGAACCACCGGCCAGGACGAGCCGGCGGTCGGGGCGGCCGTTGCGCGCTTCGGCCTGGGGGCGTTCGCCGGCCGCCGGATCGGCGGGCTCTCCGACGGCGAGCGTCAGCGCGTTTGGCTGGCCGCCCTCGAGGCCCAGGGCAGCGATGTGCTTCTCCTCGACGAGCCGACCAGCCACCTCGATGTCGCGCACGTGGCGGACACGCTCGGGGCCCTGCGTCGCTGGGCGGAGGAGGGCCGGGCCGTGGTCGCGGTCCTCCACGATCTCGATGCCGCGCTCGCCGCCGCCGACCGGATCGTCGTCCTCGCCGGCGGCCGGCTGATCCTCGACCACCAGGTCGACCAGCTCGATCTCGGCATGGTCGGATCGATCTTCGGCGTCGCGCTGGCACCGGCGCTCGTCGCCCGACGGCATCGGGCGCTCGTCGTCGACTACGAGACGCTCCAGTGAGCCGGCGGCGCAAGTCGCTCGTGATGATCATGACCGGCGACGGCAAGGGCAAGACGACGTCTGCCTTCGGCCAGGCCCTCCGGGCTTCCGGCTCCGGGATGCGGGTGGCGATCGTCCAGTTCATCAAGGGCTCCTGGCAGACCGGAGAGGTCCGAGCCCTGGCGCGGACGGATCTGCCGATTACGGTGGAGCGGGTCGGGCTCGGATTCACGATCGAGCGGCTCCGAGATCCCCGGATCCCGATGGAAGCCCACGGCGCCGCGGCACGTGATGGTCTCGAACGGGCCCGCGTCCATCTCCGCTCGGGTGAGGTCGGACTGGTCGTGCTCGACGAGATCCTGGGAGCCATCGCAGCGGGACTGGTCGACGCCGAGGACGTGCTTGAGCTGATCACGACGCGCGCGGATGGCGTCCACGTCCTACTCACCGGACGCAACGCGCCGGCCAAGCTTATCGCGGCCGCCGACCTCGTCAGTGAGGTGCGCCTAGTTCGCCATCACCACACTCGGGGAGTCCCGGCGCAGCTCGGGATCGAGTTCTGATGGCGCAGATCGGCTTCGGCGCCGGGCTGCTCACGGTGCGAGCGGCCGTGGCCATGCTGACGCGCCTCCCGGTGCGGTCGCCCGTCGAGGGCGGCGGAGCCGCCGCCTTCGCCCTCGTCGGGGGGCGCTCGGCGCTGCTGCGGCGGTGCCGGCCCTGGTGCTGCACGCCTCGGCTCCCCTGCTGGCCGCGACGGCGGCGATCGCCGTGCTGGCCTTCATGTCGGGCGGCTTGCATCTGGACGGTCTGGCCGACACGATCGATGCCCTCGCCGCACCCTCGCCCGATCGGGCCGAACGGGCGCGTCGCGATCCGGCCGTGGGAGCCTTGGGAGCCGCCGGTACCGCGCTGGTCTTGATCGCGGACTGCGCGGCCCTCGCGGCCCTGCCGTGGTCGAGCCTCCTGCCGGCCCTCGTCCTCGGCGGCGCGGCCTCGCGCTCGGTGCCCGTCCTCGCCGCGCCACTCGCGTCACACGGCGAAGCCGGCCTCGGCGCGTGGTGGGGGCGGTCGGTCCGGGCGGTCGACGTCGGCGTCTGCGCCGCGGTCGTTCTCGGGCTCGGGCTGGTGGCTGGGCCGACGCACCTCGTGACGGCAGGGGCCTCGCTCCTCACCGGTCTGATCGCGGTCGCGGTCCTCGGCCGGCGGTTCGGCGTGGTGAGCGGGGACAGCTATGGGGCGGCGGCCGAGCTGGCCTTCCTCGCCGCGCTGGTGGCGGAGGTCGTCGTTCGATGAGCGCCGTCGTCTTGGGCCCCGTGATCGAGCGCCACGAGCTGCTCGATGGCGTGGCCTATGAACGGCGGCCGGGCTCGGTGGTCCTGATCCTAGCCGCACCGTGGCAGGTGCTGAGCAGCGCCGTCCTGGGCGGCGGGCGGCGGCACGCCCACTCGCTGCTGCATCTCCAGGTCCCCAAGACCTACCGCTGCGACCGCCCGGAGCGCGACCTGCGGAAGGCATCGCGTGACCTCGGGCTGCCCGGTCCGACGGTCGGGCTCATGACCGCCGTCGACCTCACGGAGACACAGCTCGTGGCCGGGCTCGCCGACGGGGTCGCGCTGCGCGCGGTCATCACCGTCGGGCTCAGCAACGCCTCTCGTCCGGGCGCGCGCGGGCCGACCGGTCCGGGGACAATCAACATCATCGTCCTGTGTGGCCGCAAGCTCGCCGAGGCCGCCGCGGTGGAGCTGGCCATGCTCGTGGCCGAGGCGAAGGCGGCGGCTCTCGTCGAGGCCGGGATCCGGACTCCGGGCGGCGCGCTGGCCAGCGGCACGAGCACCGACGCCGTGGCCATCCTGTGGCACCGCTCTGGGCTCCACCAGTTCCGCCACGCGGGATCCGCGACCGAGCTGGGCACCGCCGTCGGCCGGATCATCGGCGCTGCGATCGGGCGGACGATCCGCGGCGAGACGGCAACCCGGGTGGCCGGATGAACCGGAGCGCAGCGCTGCTCGCGGGTCTCGCCCTGGACCTGACCTGGGGTGAACTGCCGGAGCCAGGCCACCCCGTCGTGCTCATGGGCCGCGCAATCGACCTCCTGGCCGGTCGACCGTCCGGTCGGCGTAGCCGCGATCTGCTGCGGGGCACGCTCGCGGTGCTGGCCCCGAGTGTCATCGCCTGGCTGATCGGGCGCGGGCTGGAGCGCCACGCCCGGGGCCCGCTGGGCTGCATCGGCATGATCTGGCTCCTGAAGTCCTCGTTCGCCCTGCGGGCGCTGATCGAGGCGGCCGACCGCGTGGCCGGCGCGCTGGAGGTCGACGACCTCGACGCCGCCCGCGCGGCGCTCCCCTGGCTGGTCTCCCGTCCCATCGCCGAACTCGATCGCGCCCACATCGCCTCGGCGGCGATCGAATCACTCGCCGAGAACCTCGCCGATTCCTACGTCGCGCCGCTGTGTGCCTATGCCGTAGGCGGGCTTCCGGCCGCCCTGGTCTACCGCGTCATCAACACCGCCGACGCCATGATCGGCTACCGCGATGACCGCGAGTTCCTCGGCAAGCCGGCTGCCCGACTCGACGACGTCATCAACCTCCTGCCCGCCCGCCTGACCGCGCTCGCCCTGGTCGGCGGGGCCAGCGCGACCGGCAGATCCGCCGGAGGCGCGGCGCGCACCGCGCACCGCGAGGCGGGTCGGACGGCGAGCCCCAACGCCGGCTGGCCGATGGCTGCCATGGCGGGAGCGCTCGGCGTCTGGCTCGAGAAACCGGGCACATACCGGCTCGGAGCCGGCCGGTCGCCCGATGCCTCCGACATCCGCTCGGCCCGCGCGATCGTTTTGGCGGCGGCCGCCATCGCCACCATCGGCTACGTCATCTGGGAGGGCACGCGATGAACGAACCCGTTCCTGCCCCGGTTGCGCACGGCGGCGCGCCGGCCGGGTTCCTCGACCTCAGCGCCAACCTCAACCCGCTCGGAACCCCGCCGAGCGTCGTCGCCGCCGTCGCGGCGGCCGGCTACGGCGCCTACGCCGACCTCCACCCCGAGCCGGCGATCGATCGGCTGGCTGCGGATAGTGGCGTCGACCGCTCGCGCGTGGTGCTGACCGCGGGCGCCACCGAAGGCCTACGCCTAACGATCGATCGGCTCCTGCCTCCGGGCGGGCGGATGCTCGTGCTCGGCCCAACCTACGGCGAGTACGCCCGACTCGGGTACCTGCGGCGGGCCTCGATCCACGAGGTCCGCGCCGCAAGCCCCTCATTTGCACCGCCCGTCTCCGAGGCGGTCGCGGCCATCCGGGCAACCAAACCGGACCTGATCGTCGTGTGCGATCCGAACAACCCCACCGGACAGAGCCTGACCGAAGCCGACGCCGCGGCGCTGCTGGCGGCGGCCGGCAGGGCGCACGTCGTCGTCGACGAGTCGTTCGCCCCGTTCCGATCGGCCGCCTCGCGCTTCCCGCTCGACGACGATCGCGTCGTCGTGGTCCGCTCGCTGACGAAGGTCCTGGCGATCCCCGGGATTCGCGTGGGGTTCGTGGTCGCGACCGAGACGCTCGCCGCCGACCTCCGCCGACTCCAAGACCCCTGGGCCGTCGGTAGCCACGCCCTCGCCGCGGCCGGGGCCGGCGGCTGGGGTCTGACCGATTCGGCCCGATCGCAGACCGCCGCCTGGCGCGACGGCCTGGTCGACGGGCTGCGAGAACGCGGCTTCGAACCTGGGTCATCGACGACGAATTTCGTCCTGGTCGGGGTCAGGGCCGACACCGACGGGTTGCTCAGGGATCTCGCAGCCCAGTCGATCGCGATCCGCGCCTGCGCGAGCTTCGGCCTGCCCGGGGTGGTGAGGATCGCGGTCCCGGATGCGGACGGCCGGGCCCGTCTCCTGGCGGCCCTCGATCGCCTCGGACGGCGGGCGGCGTGAGCACCCACCTGTTCGTCCTAGGCGGCGTCCGCAGCGGCAAGAGCGGGGTCGCCCTTCGCCGAGCGGAGACGGCCGCGGGCGACCACGTCGGGTTCGTGGCGACCGCCCGGCTGGACGACGACGAGTTCGCGGACCGGATCGCCCGCCACCGGGCCGAGCGGCCGCCCGGCTGGCTGACCGTGGAGGCCTGGGACGATCCGGCGGGCGGCGTGACGGCGATCCCCGCGGACCGCCTCGTCCTGCTCGATTCGCTCGCTCTCTGGGTCGGCTCGCTCGTCGAGCGTGGCCTCTCGGTCGAAGCGCGGTGGGCCGACCTGCAAGCCGCGCTGCAGGACCGGGCCGCCGGCTGGATCCTGGTGTCGGACGAAACCGGACTCGCGCCAGTCGCCCTGACGGCGACGGGCCGCCGGTTCGTCGATGCGCTCGGCTGGGCCAACCAGCGCGCGGCCCAGCTCGCCGACGAGGCCGTTCTTGTCGTCGCTGGGATCCCCGTTCCGCTCAAGCCATGACGATCATCCTCGTCCGACACCCAGCTACCCCGTGGACGGGCGTTCGCTACCTCGGCCGACGCGACCTCGGTTGGTCTCGTAGCGGGGCACACCAGGCCGTCGAGCTCGTCGCCGATCTCCGGTCGCGAATCGACGCCCCGGCCCGGATCGTAACGAGTCCGCTGCGCCGAGCCCAGGCGCTGGCGGAACAGCTCGCCCGGTCGACCGACGGCCGATACGAGATCGACGAGCGCTGGGCGGAGGTGGACGTGGGCCGTTACGAGGGATCGACGTTCGCCCAGATCGCGGGGCGGGATGCCGAGTTCGCGGCAGAGCTGGCCAGGGGGAACCTCGACGTCGACTGGCCCGAAGGCGAGCGCGGCGAGGCCTTCCGCGGGCGAGTCGCGTCCGCGCTTGGCGACGTCGCGCTCGGCGATGGCACGACGGTCGTCGTCACCCACGGCGGGCCGATCGGATTCGTGCTTCAGGAACTCCTCGGAGGGGCGGCGACCCGCCGCTTCCTGGGTGCGGGCGCGGGCATTGTGCTCACCAAGAGCGCTTCGGCAGCTTGGTGCGCGCGTCCCCTGCGGTCAACGACCCGGTGAGCGTACTCGCCCGGACGATCGCGGCCATCAAGCCACTCGACGCCGGCGTTCTGGCCGCCGCACGAGCCCGCCAGGCCTCGCTCGCCAAGCCGCCCGGCAGCCTCGGACGGCTCGAGACCCTCGGAGTCCAGCTCGCCGGAATCCGTGGGGCGGCGCTCCCAATCGAACACCCAGCGATTGTCGTCATGGCCGCCGATCACGGCGTGGTTGCTGAAGGGGTCTCTGCGTATCCCGCGTCCGTGACCGTTCAGATGGTCCAGACGTTCCTGGCCGGCCGAGCGGCGATCAACGCGATCGGGGCCACCGTGGGCGCCAGTCTGGTCGTGGTCGACATGGGGACGGCCACCCCGATTGAGGTCTCGGGGCTCGTCGTGCGCCGGATCGGGGACGGCACACGCAATCTCGCCGTTGAACCGGCGATCAGCCGGGCTCAGGCTCATGCGGCGCTCATGGCCGGGATCGAGATCTCCACGGAACTGGCGGCCAGCGGCGTCGACCTCATCGTCCCCGGCGACATGGGGATCGGGAACACGACGAGCGCGAGCTGCATCGTCGCCGCGCTCTCGGGTCTGCCTGCCGCCCGGGTGACCGGGCGCGGCACGGGCATCGATCGGGTCACCCTCGTGCACAAGCGCTCGGTCATCGAGCGCGCGCTCCGGCTCCATCGCGACCGCCTTGGCGACCCGCTCGGCGTGCTCGCGGCCGTCGGCGGATTCGAGATCGCAGGTCTCGCGGGGCTCTGTCTTGGGGCAGCGAGCCGGCGGGTGCCGGTTCTTCTCGACGGGCTCATCTCGACCGCGGCCGCGCTGGTCGCCGCAGCGATGGCGCCGGCCCTGCCCGCGTACCTCATCGCCGGCCATCAGTCGGTCGAACCCGGGCATCGCATCGCCCTGTCCACCCTGGGGCTGCGCCCGTTGCTCAGGCTCGACATGCGCCTCGGCGAGGGCTCGGGTGCGGCGCTGGCGATCCCGATTGTGCGAGCGGCCGCCTCGACGCTCACAACGATGGCCTCGCTGGCGGACGTTCTGCCCGCATCTGGGACGGCTCGGATGACGTGATCGAGGTCTATCCAGCCGGAGCGCTGCGCTGCTGGCAGATCGACCCCGGACGCTACAAGGATGCGACGGGGCTGGCCGACCGCCAACGCGCGATCGCGACGATCGTTGAGACGCTCGACCTCGATGTCGCTGACTCCGACCGCGCGCGGCTGGTTGTCACGGATCAACCCCGTCGATGCGCTGTTGGCGGGCGTTGTCGGACGCGCCTACCGGTGCGGCAAGGCCGTCGCGCCGACGGGCGATCAGCGGACGATCGCGCTCGTCGAGGGCTGGATCTGGCTGCCGTCTTGCGGCCTCGCCGAGCTTTCGTCGCTCGAATGAGTTCTCGCCTTCGTAGGACGGGTCCTGAAGCCCCAACCCTCCAGGAACTGGCCTGGGCACGGCAACGCTATCGCGAGATCGAGCCGCGCGACCTGTTCTATCGCGCGGCGACCGAGCTCGTCGCCCGCGCCGCTGCGGGCCGCGACACGAGCCTGACGCTCGGCGAGGCGCTCGCCGTCCTCTTGTTCACCTGGAACCGCGCCTACTACCAGTACCACCCGGCAAATGCCACACACGTCGCCGAAATCGAGGCGCTCATCGACCGGCACGCCGGTCTGCTTGAGGAGCTGCGACCGCGGTCGCTGGCCTCGTTCGCGGAGGCCGACGAGCCGAGCGTCGAGGCCTTGTTCGTCGACTTCGAGACCCTCCTCGGGCCGGTCGGCGCGGCGAAGGCGCTCCATCTCCTCCGCTCGGCCTTCTTCCCGATCTGGGATCGGACGATCGCGGCAGCCTATGGCTGCGGCCTCGGCAATCGCGGATCGAATGCGGCTCGGTACGTCCGCTTCATGGCGGCGACCGGGGAGCAATGCCGCGTGATCGCTCGCCTTGTCGGCGCTCCCCTGGATCTCGTTACGGCCATCGATAGAGTGGAACTACGTCCGGGTCACGCGAGGCGTCCGGCCGGAAGTGTGAGGACGAGCGCGCCCGCAGCGGCGATCAGCAGCGCCCTCCTCGCGATGGCGAAAGAGGGACGACGAGCGTAGGGCCGGACATATCGTCGTCGGGTAGCTCAAGCGCCAGAAAGCGGAACCGCCCGAACTTGTCGGTAGCGAGCGTGACGTGTTTCGTCGCGTCGTCCCAGACCTTGCCAGCTCCGCCGGGGTCCGCCCACCACTCGGCATCCCAGGGATGCCTGAGCCGCCCGACGAGCAGGCAACTCCAGATCGCTGCCATCGCCTCGAGCTGACCGCCGAGCGTCGCGTAAGGGGATGGCCCAAGCGCTCGACGGACACGCGAGAACAGGACCTCGGTCCGTTCGGGCAGCTCGAAGATCCGGACGCGGGCGACGCCGCCTCGCCGGTCGAAGCCGAGCAGGCCGTCTTCGATCGGGGACTCTGTTCTGAGGAAGTCGCGCGGCTGGTAGCGCGGCAGGGTCAGCACCTCGTGACGCGGCCGCGGCGGATCGCCGACATCCACAAGCCACGGCGCCAGCTCCTCGCGCCCGACCGGCAGGCCGTGCTTCTCGATCGCCTCCTTCTCGAAGTAGTAGGCGACCACGGTGACCCACGTCGGAACACCAGCGCGTTTCGCCGCCGCCGCCCGATGGATCCCGTCGGTCGGCGAGCCGTAGGCGCGTCGCCAGCGGACCTGCCCGTCGATGTTCTCGACCCAGTTGTACTCGCAGTACTGGAGCGGGTCGGCGGCGTCCTCGCGATTCCAGTCGTCGATGTGCGCGAGCGCCCAATCGACCGAGCCCTGGCGGTAAGACTCGACGTCGAACTGGGACGGATCAGGAACAAGGATCCGGTCCTCTCGGTAGGTCTCGTTCAGCCATGCCTTGTCCTGCAGGGCGGCAGGTACGGACGGCGGCAGTTCCATGATTCGAAGACCTTACAGGTCGCCGGTGATCCGCTTCTGCTCCTCCTTAGCGGCCTCTTTGTCCCGCATCTCGCCAAAGATGCGAACGCCCGCCTGCCGGACGGCTTCAGCACTCGGATCGGCCGCGGGGTCAGCCTTCTCAAAGCTGGTCCGGATGCACTCGCAGTGCGAGGACTGGCTTCCCATCCACGTCACAAACATCGCTCGAGTTGCCAGCGCATCGTCGGCTACAGTCAAACGTCGCTCCAGTGCTATGTCGACCTCCTCGACGACGACCTTCGCGTCGTGCACCCGGGACGCTTCGCCTGTGGATCGGTTGGGGGCCGTGCCCGCGTCTGAGTGTCCTCCGGCAGGCGCAGCTCGGATCAGGCTTCGGCTGCTATCGTGAGCCCACGGTGACTCTCGCCAGCAAGCTCCACCCCGACCGCTTCTCGGCGATCAGCGGCAAGATGGCCGCGATCGTCGGCTACATCCCGCAACCACCAACGCGATCGGAAGCGGGCAAGGACGGCGCCATGATTCTCACCGTTTCTCACCATCGACAAGGTGATGATCGGTCGCCTACCGTGCCAGCCATGCGCCAACGATCCGCCCGAAGCCTCGCCCTCGACCTCGTCAAGGTCGATCTCGGAAATCCGGGGACCCTCGCCTCGCTGGTCATCGCCCACACCCTGGCGCCCGCCCGGGCGGCCTGGTCCCTGCCCGCGCCGCGACGTGGCGAGGGTCGCGGCTTCTTTGTCGAGCGCAGCGAGATCGGACCGGGCGGCCTGCGCATCAACCACATCGGGCAGTGGCACCTGGACGAGTCGGTCGCCCATTTCGACCCGGTCGTCCGGGGGCTCCTCCTCTTCGCCTGGCTCTTCCCAGAGAGCGTGCCGCCGAGGCTGAGCGCAGAGGCCATCCTCCACCTCCCGGGTTACGCGTTTCTGGCGGACTCGACCGAGCTCATGCTTCGACCCTACGAGGCGATCGCCCACCTGGTCCATGGACTGCTCGGGCTCTCGACTCCGCGGCCGCTGGAGGTCGGCGGCGGCTACCACCGCCCGTCGCCGAACCCGGCCGCCCTCGCCGATCTCGGCGCGATGCAGGAGCTCGTCACCCGCGCGATCGGCCCCTTGCCTGACGACGACCGCACGTTCCAGATCAAGATCGGCCTGGAAGCCAAGGACACAGCCACCGCGATCCAGCTCGACGAGATCCTGCGGCGTGACGTGCGACGGCGCATCGTCTCGCTCACGACCTTCGAGGACCCGGTCGACGATGACGACACGGGCCCCGATCGCACGCTCTGGTTCAAGCGCGCCGCCTTCGCCACCTCGCTGCCGGAATCGTTGTGCGGCCTCGTCGCGCTCGACTACTCAGAGCAGCTCGGGATCGGCCGAACGACGGGGATCTGCGGTCGGTGCGGGCGGCCATTCCGGCTCAGCGACCGGCAGATTGGCCAGGCGGACCGAGGCCGGCGCGTCTACCACGAGGACTGCGCCGAGGCCCAGAAGCTGGCCTACTGGCGGGACTACCAACGGCGTCGCTACGCGCGCTCGAAGGCAGCCGCTGAAGCGGCTCGATGAACGTCGACACGGGCGTATCCTCGCCATCCCAGGCCGGCAGCGGGCGGGCAGGCCGCCACACCCATTCGAGCATCATCTGTTCCGGGGGGCGTTTCGTGACAACAGAGCTGACACGGCGGGAGTGCAGGCTGCGTTCTGTGCATATGAGGCACGATCGATCGCCCAGCCGCCAGGCAGGCGTTCGCTCGGTCCCGTCCGGGCGTTGTCGTTCGCGACCGCGCAGAAGGCCGGGACGTATCGGGCGGTACTCGCCGCGTTCGCAGAATCACGCGTCCGCTATGTGCCGTCGCTTCGCGCTCACGAGGTGCTCGATCTCCTGGAGCGCTCACCGTTTGCGACCGATCTTGAGGGCGGTGACGGCCTTGACACGATCCTCGGCCAGCTCAAGGACTGGGAGCTGCTTCGGCGGACCGAGGACAATGCGCCGGTCCATACGAAGGCCGAATATCTCAGCCGGCGCGAGATCTGGCAGATCACCGAGACCGGCCTCGCCGCTCACGAGGCGGTCGTTCGGGTCGATGCGGCCCTTGCCCGAACGGGCTCGCTCCAGAAGGTCCTCCTCGCCGACATCGCCGCCGATCTGACATATCTTCGAGGTCTCGCCGGGGCCGTTGGCGATCCATCAGTCGGAACAAGCGCCGCAAGCGTCTTCGGCCGCCTCGATGCCGCGTTCACGAACATGACCGACAACGCGGCGCGGTTCATCGCCAACCTCGACGAGCTGACGAGCGCGGCCGACATCGACCGCGAGCGGTTCCTGCTCGCCAAGACCCGGATCGTCGAATACGTCACCGACTTCGTTCGTGAGCTCCAGACGAAGGCCCCGGCGATCGGCGCGATCGCGACCGGCCTGGCCGAAGACGACGTGCGCCGACTCGCCGAGGCAGCTGCCGCCGAGACCGAGCTCGCCGGCGGGCTCCGGGAAGGAGAGGACCCGGTCGCCGCGCGAATCGCCGAGATCGAGGCGTCGTGGGCGGGGCTCCGAGTCTGGTTCGTCGGTAGCCGGTCCGAGCCGGCCCGCTACCGCGCGCTCGAGGGCCAGGCCCAGACGGCGATCGCGAGCCTCATCCGTGTCCTCGAGCGGATCTGGGAGGCGAGCCGCGGCCGGATCCCGCGAGCCGCCGACTTCATGGCCCTCGCCCGCTGGTTCGCCGCTCTCGACGACGCAGACGACGCGCATCGGCTGTGGCGGACCGCCTTTGGTCTGTCTGGAACGCGCCACTTCACGCTCGCCGTGCCCGACCCCGAACTCGTCCGCGGGCGACCGTCGTGGCTGGACGTGCCACCGGTCCACGTCGCTCCACGGCTGCGCGCGGTCGGTCGAGCGTCCTCGGCCGGCCGGTTCGGCCCGGCGACCGACCGCTCACGCGAGCGGGCCCTCATCGCCGAGCAGGAGCGCGTCCGACGCGAGCGGCGGGCGATCGCGCTCGCCCGATTCGTCGACCAGGGCGCCTTCCGCCTGTCGGAGCTCGGCGTGGTCTCCGACGACGAACTCGACGCACTCCTCGAGCTCCGGCCCGCGCCTTCTCGGATCCGGCGACGGACGGTGTCCGCGAAGCCCCGAGCGCAGACGGCCGCCTGGCGATCCGACTCGTCGAGCCTGCTCAGGCGACCTGGGCCACGATCCGGGCGCCGCGCGGCAATCTCCGGAGCCGCGACTTCGGTCCGAGGTCACGAGCGTGGCGACGTCGACCGTCGCGCGGGTCGCCGCCGTGCCAGCGCTTGCGACCGCGACCGAGCGGGCTGACGAGGAGCGCCGGCGGGCGGTCCGCCTCCTTCTCCGCTCGCCGCTCGTCCGCCCGCATGATCCCGACCCCGTCGGTTTCATCCTCGTTCGTCGCCATGCCGAGCCCGTCGGGCGCTGGTTCCGCGAGCAGCTTGGCTGGACCCTCGTCGTGGATCCACGGGGTCGCTTCGCCCGGCTCCACAAGCGCGTCGCGGCCGCCGCGGATCCGACCCACCCGGCGGTCGCGCCCGGGCGCGAGCGACCCTTCGACGTCCGTCGCTACGTCCTCTTCTGCGTCACCTCCGCCGAGCTCGATGCGTCGGGGGCCCAGCAGACGATCCTTTCGCGGCTCGCCGACGGCGTTCGTGCCCGGACCCAGGTCGAGGCCGCGATTGACACGTTCGAGCCAACGGTCTATGCCGAGCGCAAGGCGTTCATCGACGTCCTCGCCATGCTCGAGGGCCTGGGCGTCCTGACCCTCCGGGAAGGCGATGCCGAGCGCTACTTCTCGGGCGTTGCCGAGGACGACGCGTTCTACGATATCGATCGAGGCCTGCTCGGTCACCTCGTCGCGGTCGGGGGCACGAAGATCCCGTCGCAGGCGGGAGGGGCGGACGAGCTGCTCGACGAGCCCTATCCGCCGACCGAGCGTGGCCGCCAGGCGCGCGATCGTCACGCGGTCATGCGCCGGCTCGTCGACGAGCCGGCCGTCTACGAGGAGGACCTCGGCGAGGGCGAACGGATACACCTCCTCCAGCGCCGAGGCCTGGAGGACGAACTCATGGCATGGACGGGGATGGTCCTCGAGCGCCGGGCCGAGGGTATCGCGGCGATCGACGAGGCCGACGAGCTCGTCGACCGCATCCACTTCCCGGGCGAAGGCGTCCGACCCCATGCCGCGCTCCTGGTCGCCGAGTGGCTGGCGGAGCGGCTCCGGGTCGCCACGGACCCGATCCTCGTCGTGCCGGTGGCCGAGATCGAAGCCCTGGTCGCCGAGCTCATCGAGGAGCATCGGGCCCACTGGCCGCCGACCTATCTCGCGAGGACCGACCTCGTCGAGGTGCTGACGGCCGACGCACTCGCGATCCTCGTCGCCTACCGGCTCGTCCGTTTCACCCCGTCCGGCGTTCGGCCGATGCCGGCCATCGCTCGGTTCCGAGCCGTAGCCGTGCCCGAGCGAGCGGGTGTTGGCGAGCAGCTCGGGCTCACGTTCCCCGATCCGGAGGCCACGCCGTCATGACCGTCACCGCCCTGCCGTGCGCGTCGATGCTGCCCCAGGCGATCGACGCGCGCTGGCGCCCGCTCCGCGCCGGGCTCGGCGACATCTGGCACTACGACGACCAGGTCTTCGAGTTCTACCGGGGCAACCTCATCCTTCGCGGTGCGAACGAGTCGGGCAAGACGAAGGCGCTCGAACTCCTGCTGCCGTTCCTCCTCGATGCCTCGACCGATGCCCGCCGCCTCGATCCGTTCGGTCATGGCGACCGGCGGATGCGCTGGAACCTTCTGGGCGGGACCGAGGCTGAACCCGAGCAGGAGCAGCGGAACAGCTGGCTGTGGCTCGAGTTCGGCCGTCTTGACGACGGTGGCGAGCCGGTCTGCGTGACGATCGGTGCGCGGCTGCGGGCGACCCGCGGCGCGAAGTCAGAGCTCATCCACTACTTCATCACTGACCAGCGGATCGGCGAGGAGCTCGAGCTGTGGGAGAGCGACGAGGCCGGCGGTCGCCACGCACTGAGCGCCGACGGACTGGCCGAGCGGATCGGTCAGCGGGGCGAGATCTTCGACACCCGGATCGGCGGCCGACGAGAACGCTACCGGAACGTTGTCGACGAGCGCCTGTTCGGTCTCGGGCCCGAGCGTTACGAGGCGCTGATCACCCTTCTCCTCGCGGTGCGCCGCCCGCAGCTCAGCCAACGGCTCGAACCCGAGGCGCTGCGCGAGTTCCTGGACACCGCGCTCCCGCCCCTCGACTCCGTCATCGTCGCCGAGCAGGCCGACTCGCTCGAGGGGCTCCGCCAGCGCGAGGAGGTGCTCGACGAGACGAAGGCCGCCGCGCGGGCCGTCGGCGAGTTCCTCGGCGTCTATCGGGACTACGCGACGGGCCAGCTGGCACTCCGCGGCGCCGAGCTCCGGACCGCCCACTCCGCGTATGACGCCGGACGCGAGAAGGTCACGGCAGCCGCGCAGTCCCTCGAGGCGGCGACGATCACCGAGACCGCTGCGAAGGACCGGCGTCGCCAGATCGCCGACGAGACCGCCCGGATCACCGGCGAGATCGGCGCACTCGAGCGCTCGGAGGCGTTCCGGAACGCACAGGCGCTCGAGCAGGCCGGTCAGGCGGCCGATGAGGCGCGCCGACTCGCCGTGAGCGCGGCCAGCCGCGAGACGGCCGCGACGACCGCCCACCGGGCCCAGACCGAGCGGCACGACAGGCTTGTCAAGCGACGGGATCGCAACCGCCAGGAGCTCGGCGCGAAGCTCCGAACGGCGGCGACCGCGGCCCAGATGGCGAGCCTCGCGGATGAGCATCGCGGGCTGGACGGCCTGCTCGCCGATGACGATCCCGAGGTCGCCCAGCTCGCGCTGACCGAAGCGACGCAGCTCGAGCAGGCGCGCGCGGTCGTCGTCGATGACCTTCGCCGGCGACGGCGAGAGATCGAGCCGCTCGAGCGGGCCGAGACACTCGCCGCCGATGCCGCTCGCCGCGCGAGCTCGGAACGCGAGGCTGCCGCCGATGAGGCGATGACCGCCGAGGCCGGAACAGGCGCTGTGCTCCGCGCGCTCGCCGAACGGGTGACCACGTGGGCCGAGAGCCTTCGAGAGATCGTCGTCGAACCGGGTGCTCTCGATGATCTCGACGAGCAGCTGACGGCCGGCGAGGCCCTTCGGCCACGGCTCGAGGCGGTCGCCGAACCGGCCAAGGTCGGTCTCGCTGCGGCCCGAGCGCGAGCCGAACTCGAGCGCAGTGGCCTCGTCGGCCAGCGCGACCAGGTCGAGGCGGAACTCGAGGCGGTCCACGCCTCGGCGTCGATCGGACCCGAATCATCCCCGACCCGGCCTGCCTCGCGGGCCGGGCGCGACGGGGCGCCGTTCTACGCCCTCGTTGACTTCGTCCCGGGCCTGACGGCGAGCGACCAGGCTGGCCTCGAGGCCGCCCTCGAAGCGGGAGGCATCCTCGATGCCTGGATGATGCCCGACGGGAGCCTGCTCGGACCCGACGTCCTCGATGCCGCCTTCGATCCGGCGAGCCCGCGGGCCGGGACCGGCGCGACGCTGCGGTCGGCGCTCCGGCCGGTCGATGGTCTCGCGGTCCCGACCGAACTCGTCGCCCGCGCGCTCGATGCGATCGCGCTCGGGAGCGATCGGCCCGCATCGGTCGCCGTCGGGCTCGACGGGAGCTACCGGATCGGGCCACTCGTCGGCCGGTTCGAGAAGACCGACGCCGAGTTCATCGGGGCCGGCGCCCGAGAGCTGACCCGCGAGCGAGCGATCGCGAGGCTCGAGGCACGGATCAGCGAGATCGATGACTCGATCGCGAGTGTCGACGCCAAGCTCCAGCAGGTCGTCAGGCGCGAGGAGCGTCTGGCCCGGGAGCGGACGGCGGCACCAGACGATCAAGCGCTCGTCGACGCACGCGCGGCCGAGCGGTCGGCACAGAAGCGTCTTCGAGCTCGCGACGGGGCTCGAGGCCGCGACCCGGCACGCCACAGCCGGCGCGGCGCTCGGCCTGGCGCGGGACGAGCTCCGGGCGATGGCTGCAACGTCGGGGCTGGCCGATCAGCTCGAGCGGCTCGACGAGCTGCACGACGGCCTCACGACGTATCGCGGCTCGCTCGGAGAGCTGGCTTCACTTCTCGTGCTCCTCACCCAGGACACCACCGACCTGGCCGAGGCCGAGAGCGCCGTGACCGCGGCACAGAAGGCGCTCGAAAGCGCCGCGAGGGAGGCGGGCGAGGCTGGCCTGCAGGCTGAGACACGCCAGTCGACCTACGACACCCTCAAGCGGACGGTCGGCGCGTCGGTCGCGCAGATCCTGACTGAGCTCGAAGCGGCACGGGGCAGGCACGACAAGCTCAAGGACGATGACGCGTCTGCCCAGCGCGACAAGGAGGACGCGCTCCGGGCGGTGGCCGGAGCCGAGACCAGGCTCGAGGGCGAGCGCGGGCTGCAGGGCGAGCGCGAGCAGGAGCGCAACGGGGCCGCCGAGCGGTTCCGGACGCTCGCGGCCGTGCCCGATCTCCTCGGTCTCGTCATCGACGCTCCGCCCGACGGACCGACCAGCGACTGGTCGGTCACCCAGACCGTCGACGTCGCCCGGGCGGTCTTCCGCGCGACCGGCAGTCGAAACGTCGATCGGACCGAGCTCAACGCGGCGACGAACGAGGTCTACACCCGCTACCGAACGCTCCAGAGCCAGCTCGGCGACGACTACCGGCTCGAGCAGCAGATCGACGACGGAATGTTCGTGCCGGTCGTCCATCGCGCCGGCCAGCCCCAGACGATCGTCAGCCTTCGCGCCGGGCTCGATCACGACGTCGACCAGATGACGGCCGATCTGAGCAAGCGCGAACGCGAGGTCTTCGAGGACTTCCTGCTCGGCCAGGTCGGGCGCCACCTCGGTGAGCGGATCCGCGAGGCACACGATCTCGTCGATGCCATGAACGACGTCCTCGCCCAGGTGAAGCTACCCGATGGCGATCGAGTCCGCCTCCATTGGGCGGTCGACCCGCTGTCCGCGGCCGGCGTCGGCGAGGCGGTCGGGCTGCTTCGACGTGACCCGACCCTGCTCGACGAGGGCCACTGGGAGTCGATCATCGAGTTCTTCCGATCTCAGGTGGAGATCGCTCGGGAGAAGGACAGCGACGGCACCTGGGCAGAGCGCCTCGCGCGGGCGATCGACTACCGCCACTGGCACCGGTTCGAGATCGAGGAGGTCGACGCGGCCGGTCACCATCGCTTCCTGACCAAGAAGAGTCACGGGACCGGATCGGGCGGCGAGAAGTCGGTCAAGCTCCACCTGCCGCTCCTCGCCGCGCTCGCCGCCCACTACAGGTCGGCCGCCCTGTTCGCGCCGCGGCTGCTCCTCCTCGACGAGGCGTTCGCCGGCATCGACGACGTCGTACGGGGCCGTCTCTATGGCCTTCTTGACCAGTTCGACTTCAGCTTCTTCGCGACCGCCTTCGGGGAGTGGGGAATGTATGCGGAGCTGTCGGGGACGGCTGTCTATCACCTCGTCCATCGGGCCGAGCTCCAGGCCGTCCACGCCGAGCACTTCATCTGGACAGGATCGGAGTTCCTCCACGCGTCCGAGCTCGCCGCCGCGGGGGCGTCCTAGTCGGTGGCCCTCCCGCTCGGTCCCGCTCCTGATCCCGAGGCAATCCGCTCGTTGCTGGGCGGATCGCGCCACGCGCGCATCTTCGAACGCGCCCGGGGCGCACTCGAGCGGACCGACGGCGAGCCGACCGGCTCGATCAGCCTCGCCGGGCTCGATGCCGACGAGCTCGTGGGCCTCGCCGGGCTCATCTCGGCCAAGCGGACTCCCCAGGAAGGAGGTCGTCTGGCCATCGCTCGGCTCGACGCCGCCCTCCGGGCGAGTCGGCTCGGCTGTGGGATCCGCGACGCGGTCGAGGCGCTCGGTGGGCCGATCGCCCTTCGGCGGGCGGAGCGGACGGCTGCGACCGAGGCTCGCGACGCGCTCTGGTCGGAGGCCTTCGGCGATCCTCTCGTCGCGGCCGATCCCGCCCTTGCGATATGGCTGGGCGAGCTGCGCCGGACCGGCCTCGTCCGCCGGCTCGGCGGTCCGTCCGGGCGTGAGGAGAAGCTCCTGCAAACCGCCCTCGACGTTCTTCGGAGGCTTGACGAGCCGCGCTCGCTCGAGCGGCTCGCGACGGCGGTGACCGGCGACGCCCACGCGCTCGACGACGGCATGCCGCTCGCGACCCTCGTACTTAAGGCGGTCGCCGCCCGGACCGGGCTGCCGTTTGCGACCGACGCGGAGAGTCGACGCGAGCTGTGGTCGGCGGCCGGCGTCGCCGTTGACGATCTCGCCTCGGTCGTGCTCGTCGCCGGTCTGCGGCTGTCCTCCGCCGATCCGCTCGCCCGAGCGATCAGCGGTTTCGCGGAGTCCGGCCAGCCCGCGCGCCTTACGCTCCGGACGATCACCGGGCTCGTCGACGTGGGCGCGCTCCGAAGCGAGGCCCGGACGGTCTACGTCTGCGAGAACCCGTCTGTCGTGCGCGCTGCGGTCGAGGCCGTTCCGGACCTTCGCGTTCCCCTGATCGCGACCGAAGGCCAGCCGTCGACCGCTGCCCGTCTTCTCCTGCGCACTCTCCGCGAGCAGGGTGTCACCCTTCGTTATCACGGTGACTTCGACTGGCCGGGGCTCCGCATCGCGCGCCTCGTGATCGAGCGTGTCGGCGCCCGGCCGTGGCGCTTCCGGGCCAGCGACTATCGGGCAGCCGTTGGCCGATCCGGCGCGGTGCTGCGGCCGCTCGTCGGTGACCGTGCAGCCTCGCCGTGGGACCCCGCTCTCGCCGCGGCGATGGCCGAGCGCGGGCTCGCGGTCTTCGAGGAGCAGACGATCGAGGCGCTGATCGACGACCTCTCGACCGCGTCGCGCCTGGCGATCGATCCGATCCTCGTCGCCGGCGAGCGAGCGGCGAGCATGCCGAGCGCGGCCGGCGCCGGACCGACCGTTCACGAGCCGACGACCAGCGCCGACTGGGACACCTGGATCAGCCCGACCCGAACGCGGGCCTTCGCCCTCGGCGACCCGCTCCTCGACTGGCTCGGTCGCCACGGTCGGGAGCGAGGCTTCGTGCCCGACGACGAGCGCGACGGATTCGACCCGCGGACCGACTTCGGCGCCTTCGTCCGGGCCCAGGGCGAGCGCTTCGAAGCGGCCGTCGTCGCCCTGTTTGAGACGCACGACCAGATCGTCCGGATCGCCACCGAGCCCGCGCATTCGCGCTCCCGTGAGCGCCTCGACGCGACGCTGGCGGCGATGCGCGCCGGGGTCCCGATCATCGCCGGCGCCGTCCTGCGCGACGAGCCGAGCCGGACCTACGGGGTGGCCGACCTACTCGTTCGTTCTGACGTCCTCGCCCGGCTCTTTCCCGACGCGATCCCCGACGACGACGTCGCAATGGGCGCGCCGCTGATCGGGGCCGCCCACCATCACTACCGGGTAGTCGACATCAAGTTCCACACGTTCGAGGTCCGGGCCGACGGCTCGGCGGGCGAGGGCGATTCGCTGCCGTATCTCGTCCAGGTCTGGCTCTACAACCGGATGCTCGGGCGGCTTCAGGGCTACCGCCCGAAGTCGGCCTATCTCCTCGGCCGGAACTGGACCGCGCGCGGCGGGGACGAGCGCGGCGGCGGCTGCCTCGAGCGGCTCGCACGGGTCGACGAGGATCGCTGGCTCGACAGCCGCGACCTGAGCCTCGAGGAACTCGCCCTCCGGGGCGTTGACTGGATCCGCCGGCTGCGGGCCGGGGGCGCCGGTTGGGACGTCGTGCCCCGCCCGTCCGTGCCCGAGCTCTATCCCCACCTGCGGAACACCGAGGACGCGCCGTGGCACGCGGCGAAGGCCGAGATCGGCAGCGCGCTCGGCGAGCTCACGGTCCTTCCCCGGATGAACTCCGACCGGCGAGCACTTGCCCACGCCGCCGGGATCCAGCGCTGGGACGAACCCGGCCTGTCGGCGGCCCAGCTGGGCATCACGACCCAGGACGGCGTTGCCCTCTGCAACGCCGTCCTCGCCGCGAATCAGTCGCTCGTACGAACCGTTCTCCCCGGCCGGGTTGGTCGTGCCGATCCCGCCTGGCGGACGGCCGCGCGAGTCGAGTTCTTCGTCGACTTCGAGACGGTCAACAACCTCGGCGACGACTTCACCCGCTTGCCGGCGATGGGCGGCCAGGCGCTCGATCTTCCAGATTGGCTGTGGCTGGTTCGGCAACGGCGCCTGGCAGTTCGCCCAGTGGACCGCCGAGCGGCTGGATCCCGCGTTCGAGGGTCGGATCATCGAGGCTTGGCTCGCGACGATGGGCACGGTCGTCGCCGATGCCGGCGCGACGCTCGCCGATGCCCGGATCATCCACTGGTCGCCGGCCGAGCCCGTCAACCTCGAGACCGCCTACAACGCCGCTCGGACCCGCCACGCCGAGGCCGCCTGGCCGATCGAGCTGCCATGGTTCGACTTTCTGTCGCGAGTTGTCCGGGCGGAGCCGGTCAGCGTCACGGGCGCCTTCAACTTCGGCCTCAAGTCGATCGCCAAGGCGATGCGAGCCGCCGGGCTGATCGAGACGACCTGGGGCGACGGGCCGACCGACGGTCTCGGCGCGATGGTCGGTGCCTGGTGGTGCGACGGCGAGGCGCGCCGGACCGGGGTGCCGATGACCGAGCTCGAGCTGATGCGCGAGATCGGCGCCTACAACGAAGTCGACTGCCGCGTGATGGCCGAGGTCGTCGGCTGGCTCCGCGCGTATCGATGAACGAAGGTGAGATGACTCCTGAGACTGGTGGTCAGGGTGGCGTGGCCTACCTCAACCTGTATGTCTCGCAGGTCGCCCAGCTGCTCGCCGATATGGGCGATTCAGAGACGCTCCGGCGCTACGCGACTGCGGGGGCTGGCGTCGACCTCGTTCCGATGGCGGAGCTCATGGCCATCGCCTACGACATGGATCGAGAGGAGCAGTACGCTGCCGAGGAGGCGGTCGCGGGCTCGGCCGTCATCGTGCTCGGCGCGCCGGGCGAGGCCGAGCTCACCCGCTCCGAGCGCGACGGCGCACTGCTGACGATCGCCAATCACCTCTACGCGTTCTTCCTCCGATATGAGATCTCAGACGCGCGGCGGCGCGAACTGATGGCGCCGTGGCTCAGAGTCATTCCGACGCGGGTCGAGGCCGAGCTGGCGGCGATCGAGGCCGACGGCGAAGACGAGGCACGAGCGTGAGCGGGCGCCATCACCCGTTTCCGATCTGGTCGATGCGCCGACTCCTCGAACGCGTCGACCACCGTCGGACGGCCGATCTTGGGATGCGCCGTCTCGGCCGCCACGGATCGCTCGTTGCTGCCGGTCACGACTCGCGAGGGCGGCTGCTCGGGGTTTACCTCATCCACCATGCCGAGGCAGATTTGCGCTTCGACCGGCGGCGCAGTTGGCGCCACCTGCTCGCGCTCGACACCGAGGAAGCAGGAGGTGTCGTGCTTCTACCGTCGGCGACGCTCGCCGGGCCGAGCCCGGCCGATGTCTCGGCAATGCGCGACGCTCTGGGCGAGCATGGCTGGGAGCTCGTGGTCGGCACCGACGCCGGTCCAGAGCAGATCCGAAGGGTCCGTCGAGACCCGCGTGTCCGCGAGCTCTGGCGCCAGGTCGGACGCCGGCGTCGGATCGAGGTGCACCCCGCAAGCGAGTCGCCTCCAAACGTCGGGACACTCATCAGTCACCACGCCTGGACCGAGAACGGCGGCGTACACATCGGGCTGTGCGCTGATCCCGATCCGGAGGATCTCGGCCACGAGCTGATGCACATCGTCCTCGCCGACGAGGGCTATCCGAACGCACTGCGCTTTGTCGGCTGCGAGGAGGTCGACACGATCATGCCGCTCTGCGGGATCCTCGACGTCGAGGTCGACCGGCGACTCAGGCAGTCGGCTTCGACTTCGCCGACACCCTCGACCACGCCCGCGAGATAACAGAGGCCGAGTCGGCGCCCGCGCATTGGACCCTACACCACGCGGCGCTGGTGCTCTTCGGTCGACTGCGCCGGCTGCCCCCGAACGAGCGCTACTGGTTCGAGGACTGGGCACGATCGCGACTCCCGGAGCCCACGAAGGTTGCCCTCGAACTCGATCGGCTGCTGCCGCGCGAGCTCGCCCCGGTCGACATCGCGCTGGGCGTTCTCGTCGCGGCCACGCGACTCGAGGTCGACCTCGGGTTCATGATCGCACCGTTCCAGGTGGACGGGCCGGCGAAGGTCCCGGCCTGGCAAAGCGACGTCCTGACGCGAGCGGATGAGATCGGTGTCCGGGCGTTCGTTGCGCGCGAGGTGGCCAGCTGGTCCACGAGAGCGATCGTTCAAGAAGATTGGACCGAAGCAGCGTGACCAAGTGACGAACCTTCAGGCCGCGCTCGGAGGGTGGCCGCTGCCAACCACAGGGGAAGCCTGATGTCTCGTTCGCGCGGTCCGGGCAAGCAGCCGGCGGCGGCTCCGGTCGCGCCGAGCGGGACCGACAGCGCGCTGCTGGCTCGCATCGACGACGTCGTTAAGCTCCTTCTCCTCGCATGCAGACGATCAGCAGCGATCCCGACCGGGTGGCAGACGCGAAAGCCTCGTACGGGGAGCGGCTCGCTTAGCTGCGCGACCGGTTGGACGCTTATCTGGCGCGGGAGCATGGGCGCCCAGTCGGAGGATCAGGTCGGCGCGTGGGTCCGCGCACACCAGCCCTACAGCGAGCTGCTCCACTAGGCATTCGCCCCGAACTGCGGGGAATTCCTCACACACTTCCTCACACATTAGGTCTTGCTCTCCAGCCGCCACGGTCGTAGCCTAGCGGCATGCAACCGCTCGTCACGACCCGCGAACTCCGACGGGACATCCTGGATCTGGCAGAGCGCGCCGTGGCGGGCGAGGCCTTTGTGGTGACGCACCATGGCCGTCCGGTCGCTCTGCTCCGCAAGGCCCGCCCCGAGGAGGATCTGCGTCGGGTGCCGATCGAAACGTTCCGGCGCCACATCGCCCGTTCGTTGCGCCAAGCGCAGCAGCGCCCGCATCTCATCACCTGGCATGGCCGTGACTCGGTCGTACTGGCTCCCGTGCCGTCCGAACTCATGGAGCAGCAGCCGGATTCGGAGGAAGAACTGTGACCATGCGCGGGGAGATCCAAGCGCTCGGCATGCGAGAAGCCCGCGAGAAGTGGCGATCGATTGTGACGCACGTGATCGATGGTCAGCCCATCCTGATCCTGCGCGACCTCCAGCCGTCAGCGGTCATGCTGCGCTTTGACGAGGTGCAGCGCTGGCGCCGCATCGAGGAGAGCCTTTCGGCGCTCCATGGCCTCGAGATCTACCCCGAGCTGGCGCGCAGCACGGCCGCGCTGGCGGCGCTCGTCCGCGGACACGAACGGGTGAGTGTCGCCGCGCTCCGCGGCCTGGCACGCCAGAGCCGCGACATTTTGGGTGCGCTGCGGACGATGGCGGTCAGCGATGTGCCACGTGGGTTCGCCGCCTTACTCGACGAGATCGAATCGGGACGGCTGATGACCATCGTCGTCAAGAAACAGCTGGCGGTGACGCTCGTCTCACCGCGCGAGTACGACCGCCTGCGAAGCCTGACGCTGGCAGTGACCTGGTTCCGGACCGCTGGCCTTGACCTGGAGACGGCCGAACCCGACCAGATCAGCGCCTGGGTCCGTGACTTCCGGGAGCGACCGGCGGCAGCGGCCTCCGAAGCGACGGGAGCCTGAGGATCCGTCACATGACTCGTCACCTGCTGTCCGCGTACCGTCGGCTGCTGGCCAGCCTCGCAGGAGCTCTGCTGTGGCTGGTGGTCCTCGGGAGCCCTGCGTTCGGCGGCGAAGTACCTTCCGGCGCGAAGGAGGCGCTGGCGCCGGTGATGCGCATGATTGGGACACTGGTGGCCATCGCCATCGGCCTGGGCATCGCCATGTGTGGCGCGGTCATCGTATGGGGCGGCATCGAGAAGACGATGGCCGGCGCCAACGCCGAGGCCGAGCATCGGGCGCAGCGCCGGATTGCCAACGGGATCAGTGGCCTGCTGTGGATGATCGGCGCATCGGTCATCGTCGGGACCCTGACCGCCATCGCCGTCGCCTACGGCCTGATCGACCCGCCGTTCTGAGCCGGTCGATGCCATGGCCCTCGCCGCCCGACTCCGCGCCGCACTCCCGCTGCCCAAGAACGAGGGTGACGCTCATCTGCACCTCTCGCCAGTCGCGCTGCTCCTCCTGGTGCTGGCGCTGGGCGGCCTCGGACTCGCCGTCGTGGGCAGGACGCCCACCGCGCCGGAGCGGCCGCTGCCGGCGCTCATCGAGACCGAGGCCGCCCGCTTGCCGCGCGGCGAGCTGCCGATCATCGGCGATCCGATCCGCGACCTGACGATCTGGTACGCGCAGCGCGTCAGCGACGCCAACCGCGCCGCGGTCGAGAACCTCAAGGGGAACTTTCTGACGCCGGTCGACCCGCTGACCGATCAGGCCACCACCGACCTGTACGGCAAGATGCTGGTCATCACCATCCCGCTGCTGACGCTCGGCGGGTTGATCCTGGGCTACCTGATCATGGTCGCGCGCACCAC
This sequence comes from uncultured Chloroflexia bacterium, assembly GCA_963750025.1. GTDB lineage: Bacteria > Chloroflexota > Limnocylindria > QHBO01 > QHBO01 > CF-167. Next base: position 68,113 of record CAVVPF010000036.1, on the reverse strand, counting down.
TGGCGAGTCAGCCTATGCCGTGCGCTCAGTCACGCCGCGCTTCGTGGTGGGGGCGGTGCTCTCGATCTGCGGCATCTTCGGCGTCAGCGTGCTGGCCCAGTTCGTGATCGCCACCGACCTCGCCATGGTCGGCGTCTCGGTCTCCCCCGAGTCGGTGGGTGGCGCCGAGCAGTGGCCGGCCGGCGGCGGCGTGTTCCTGGTGCTGCAGCGCGGCGGCTTCGATCCGCGCATCGGCGAGGGGCCGGCCAACTGGAACTCCGGCGCCTGGCTCAGCTCCGGCCTGCTGGCCGCGGTGCTGATGACCTTCCTGCAGATGATGAACGCGGTGCTCGGCGCAGTGGAGCGCCTGCTGGTCTTGCTCGGCCCGATCTGCCTGGCCGCCTACGCGCTGCCGGCCACCCAGCGCCTGGCCAACCTGTGGCTGAAGCTGCTGTCCGCGGTGCTGGCGGTGCGCTTCGGCTGGGCGATCGTGTTCATCCTGTTCAGCCTGCAGGTGGCGCCGCACCTCAACGCCGCCTCGGTGCCGCTGAGCGTGGGCGACACCAACGCGCTGATCGGGCTGGCGCTCGGTGCCGCGGCGCTGATGCTGGTCGTGCCGCCGATCCTGGTGAACCTGGTCCTCAACTCGCCCGGACCGCTGAGGGTCGAGCGGTGAACCGCGACGGGCTGGTCGAGGTGCCCGAGAACGCGCTGATCGAGGAGCGCATCGCGTTGGGGCTGACCGCACCGCAGCTGGGGATCGTCACGGGCGCGGCGCTATTCGGCGCCGCGCTCAACCTGCTGCCGCTGTGGGCGCCCCTCAAGGTCATGCTGATCCTGCTCACATCGGGCCCCGTCGCCCTGGCCGCGGTGTTGCCCATCCGCGGCGAGCCCGCCTACCGCTGGCTGCTACGCGCGCTGCGCTACTGGCGCTCACCGAAGGTCTGGCGGCCGGCGGTGGTGACTGCCGTCACCGCAATTTCGTCGGCAGAAGCAGCCAGTAAGCCGCCAGTAAGCCACGATGTCGAAGATAGCTCGGCGGTAGCTAGCACAGGCGAACCGCCGGACGTTAGGCAGGCGACCGAATCCGCACCTGCCGAGGAGCGAGGGGCTATGGACGGTGCGCCGGCCCGGCTGCGGCTGATCCGCCCGGACCAGTCCGGACCTGATCCGGACACAGCGGCTCTCGGGGAGGACCAGCAGCAGCGACCTCCCTCGGTCCCCTTCGTGCTCCCCGGCCCGCGCCTGGTGTGCTTCCTCTCCTTCGTCGGTGGCGTCGGCAAGACGACGCTGGCCGTCGAGACGGCGTCGTACATCGCGGCGCACGCCCGCTATCGCACCCCCGAAGGCGAGACGCTCGGCGTCCGCGTCCTGCTGATCGACGCGGCGCGGCTGGCTGCCGCGGCTGGGCTGCGCCTGGGCCTTGACCCCGATGGCCTGTCGCAGGCGTGGACCTACCGCGACTGGGCCGATCCGCGGGTCGCGCTCGACGCCCGGGTGCAGAGCCGCCAGCGCGTCGACGTGATCACGCTGCCACCCCATCCACAGCTCATGGGACGGGAGCGGCCGGTCGCCGAGGACGTCGGGGACGAGTTCCGCGCGCCCGAGGCAGAAGCGTTGCTCAACGCGGCTCGCGGCGCTGCTTACCAGTTGGTGGTGGTCGACCTCGGCGGCCTGTTGGAGGACGGCCACCGGGTCCTGCTCAAGGAGGCGGCCGTGATCGTGGGCGTGGTGCGCCCGACGCTCGAGTCGCTGCCCGACGTGCTGCGCCTCGCCAATCATCTTCGCGATGTCGGCTTGGGGAGGAAGCTGGTGCTGGTCGCCAACCAGTGCGCCGACGACACCGAGCTGCGCCGCTTCGCGCGCGAGGCTGACGTGCCCCTCATCGGCGTCGTTCCGCCCAGTCCGGCCTTCGTCGCGGCCGCAGACCGCCATGAGCCCGCCTGGCGGGTCGATCCTCGACTCAGAGATGCGCTGCTGCCGATCGCGCGCACGGTGTGGCCGCTCGATTCGCTGGCGACGCAGCCGCGGGCCAATGGTTCCCTCGCTGGCTTGGTTCGGCGCGCGCTGAGCCGTGCCGGCAGGCACGGCCGATGAGGCCCGCCGGCGCTGCCCTCAGCAAGGCCACGCTCGGCAAGGTACGCCGCATGCTTGTGGCGCGACTGTCCCCCGAGGTGCTCAACCCGTTCGCGCGGAGTCCCGAGCACGATGCGCTCCTGCGCAGCACGCTCGCCGAGATCTGCGCGGACCCCGAACTCGAGCTGGCTCCCAGCCCGGCAGTGTTGGCGGAGATCGAGGCCGAGATCTGCGGCCTCGGTGCGTTGCAGCCGCTGGTCGACGACCCCGAGGTGGCCGACATCCTGGTCAACGCGCCGGACGCCATCTTCGTCGAGCGCTCCGGGCGCCTCGAGCAGACCGCTGTGCGGCTGACCGGCACACGCGAGCTGATCGACCTCGCGGAGCGTATCGCCGCGCTGGCCGGGAGGGAACTGTCGGTCGCCCATCCGGTGGTCGACGCGCGCATGCCGGACGGCTCGCGGGTCAACGCCGTGATCCCGCCGGTGGGCGGCCCGTACCTGTCGATCCGCAAGTTCAATCGCCTGCGGCTCGACCTCGTGCCGGGCGGCCACCATGGGCGCAGTTGGGTCGAGGCCGACGGCATGAGCGCCGAGCTGGCCGACTTCCTGATCGCCATGGTCCGCGCCCGCGCCAACCTCCTGGTGGCGGGCGAGACGGGCGCCGGCAAGACGACCCTGCTGCGCTCGCTGACCGACGCCTTCGCACCCGACGAGCGGGTTGGCGTGGTGGAGGACACCGCCGAGCTGGCGTTGGAGAACGCCAACCGCTTCAACCTCGAGACGCTGCACCCGACCGACCTGGCGCACGGTGAGGCGGACGCCCGCCTGCTCGACGTCGGCGATCTCGTCGCCAACGCGCTGCGCATGCGACCCGATCGGCTGATCGTGGGCGAGATCCGGCTGCCCAAGGAGGCCTTCTACACCCTCCAGGCGCTGCACACCGGCCACGATGGCTCGGCCACCACCATCCACGCCTCGTCGGCCGAGGACGCCCTGTTCCGCCTCGAGCTGCTGGCGCGGCAGTCGATGCGCGACCTCAGCACGGCGGACCTGCGCGCCTACATCGCCCGCGTCTTCGACCTGGTGGTGGTGCTGCGCCGACTGCGCAACGGCCGCCGCATCGTGCACCAGCTCGCCGCGCTCGACGGCCTCAGCGCCACCGGCTACCGGCTCACCGACGTCTTCCGCGCCGTGCCCGACGGGGCCGACCAACTGCGCTGGCTGCGCGACCCGGATTGGCGCCCGCCCGAGCGCCTGCGCGCCCGCATGGAGCTGGAGGGCGAGCGATGGACCTGAGACTCGTCGGCGCCTTCGCCAGCGGCGTGGCGGTCTTCTGCCTGCTCATGGCGCTGCTGCCCAACGCGCAGCGGCCCAGCTTCGGGGTTCGCGATCAGCTGCGCAGCTGGTATCGGCAGCGGCTCGCCGCGGCCCACGACGGGTTGGCCCAGGCGCGCCTCGAGGTCTCGCCGCGCAGCTTCCTGCTGCTCAGCATCGCCGCCCCGCTGCTGCTCGGGCTCAGCGGTCTGCTGCTGTCGCCGGCGATGAGCCTCATCGGCGTCCTGGCCGGGCTGTTCGTGCCGCGCTGGTACCTGCGTTGGCTGGTTGGCAACGAGTCGCGCGCGGCCGACGACGACGCGCCACGCGTGCTGCGCGCCATGGTCCACCGCGCGGCGGCGCGCGGCACGTACCCCGAGCTGTTCGCCGCGGCCGGCGAGGCGGCGCGGCACCGCTGGGTGCGCGCCGACTTCGAGGAGCTGCTCTCGCGCTACTACGCCAACGAGCCACCCAAGGATGCCCTGGCCGTCATCCGCCGGCGGCAGGCCGGCCGCAACCTGACGCTGCTATACGACGCGCTGTACGTGCTGACCGCCACCGGGCAGCCGGCGTCGGCGGCGGCCGAGGTGCTGGCCCAGCTCGGCGAGGCGACGCGCATGAATCAGTCCATCGCACGACAGGCGGCGGCCGAGAGCCGCGGACTGCGCATCCAGGCCCTGATCCTGGCGGTTGTCATCCCGCTGCTGTTCGCCTACCTGCTGCTGGTCAACCCGGAGCTGGTCGACCCGGTCACCAACACCCCACTCGGACGCTTCGTGCTGCTGCCCGCCGCGGCGCTGCTCGAGGTAGCCGGCATCTGGCTCTCGCTGCGCATTGCGCGCCTGGAGCCATAAGACCGATGCAGCTGCTCGGCGCGATCGCCACCTTCATCGCCGTCTTCAGCCTGCTGATGGCGCTCTTCTACCCCGCGCTGGCGACCCCGCAGCGCACCGCGGCGGTGCGCGCCGCGGCGCTGCCCCGTCATCGCTACCAGCGCCTGGTGGTGGCCGAGCGGCCGCTCTGGGAGCGGCTGCTGGCGCCGCTCGCACGCCGCATCGCGCAGCGCTTGCCGGGCCTGCAGAGCCAGGTCGACGAGCGCCTGATCGTGCGCGCCGGCCTCGACCCCGCGGTCCTCTCGCCCGCCGAGGTGTATGCCGCCAAGCTCGTCGCCGCGGTCGGCGTGGTCATCGTCCTGCTGGCCCTGACCCCGCTGTTCGGGGGTGCGCTGATCCTGGGCCTGATCCCCGCCTACGGCGCCTACGTGTTCCCCACCGAGTACCTCGGCTGGCGGGCACGGCGCCGCAAGGCGCAGCTGCTGCGCGAGCTGCCCGACTTCCTGGCGCTGGTGCGGCCGCTGTCGCAGCGCATGTCGCTGGAGCACGCCTTCAGCGAGACCGCGCTCGCTATCCACGCGGCCAGCGATGGCAGGAATCTGCTGGCCAGCCAGGTGCGCCGCGCGGTGGCGGCCTATGGCACCGGCGCCGACCTGTACGAGGCCCTACGCGACGTGGCCACCACCAATGATCTCGAGGAGCTCGACGAGCTGGCGTCCGCGCTCGGCGATCGGATGTATGGAACACGACCGATAAGGGCTCAGATAAGGGCTCAGGCACCAAATGCGGTTGGTGGCTCCCCCGACCTCCGTGCGACGGTCAGGATGACGGGTCCGAGGGTGCCGTCCGTCCTGAGCCATCCGCCTGGTCGATGATCACCTCAAGCCTGGACCAGGCCGCGCGGAGGGCCGTTTCCACCGCACCTGGCGTCGCGGCCCGGGCGAACAGGAAGCCGAGGTACCGGTCGCCCTCGGGCAGCGGGACAAGCGTCTCCCCGCGCGGCACTGTGATCGACAGGCCGTCGATGTGGGGGACGGCCCGGGCGGCCGACTGACCGCGGACCTCGCGAAGCCGCCCAGCGAGCCGGATCGGGAGCATGAGGACACCCGAGGCAGCTCGCTCGCGGTGGTGCGGCGGCAGCTCGAGGCCTGCGGCGTGGCGCAGGATGAGCTCCTCCAGGCTGACGCCGGCGCCGAATCGGAGGGTCCGCGCGCACAGCCCGCCGATCGACCGAGCCGCGACCTCGAGGATCCATGCCCCCTCGACGTTCAGGCGGACCTCGGCGTGGATCGGGCCTTCGCGAAGGCCGAGCGCATGGGTGGCCCGGGCGACGGTAGCCTCGACCTCGCGCCGGCGGTTCGGCGCGAGCCGCGACGGGGTCACGAACAGGGTCTCCTCGAAGAACGGTCCATCGAGCGGGTCGGGCTTGTCGAAGACCGCGAGGACCTCGAGCTCACCGGCGCGGAGCAGGCCTTCTAGCGCCACCTCGACACCGGCGATGAAGTCCTCGACGAGGATCCCGGGGACGTCCCCCGCTGCAGCGAGCGTGGCGGCGGTGGCGGGAGTCTCGTCGCAACCGAGGATCCGGGCAACCCGCCGGAACGCGGCAAGCAGCTCAGCCGGGTCGTTGGCCCGGATGACGCCCTGGCTGCCCGACCGGTCGAGGGGCTTCACGACGCACGGGTAGCGGGTCGTGGCCGCGAGTGCCACGAGGGCAGCCGGGCCGGACGTGGCCGAATACGTTGCGAAGCGTGGGTTCGGCAGGCCGGCGGCGGCGAATGCCGTGCGGGCGTGCGCCTTGTCACGTCTCCGCTCGACCGCGGCCAGCGAGTTGTGCGGCAGGCCAAGTCGTTCGGCTGCCGCGGCGGCGACCAGGGTCGACCCGTCGTCGACGCCGACGACGGCATCCAGGCGACGTTCGCGGGCGTAGCGCTCGATCGTCGCGGCGCCCCGCGCGGGATCGTCGAGCCGGACCCGGATCGTCCCGGCACCGGCCACTGACGCGAGCACGTTCCGTCGCTCCGCCCCGACCACGACCTCCAGGCCGAGCCGAGCCGCAGCGGCGAGGGATGGATGCACCCAGCCGACGCGAGCCGGGTGGAGCGCGGGGTCGTGGTCGCCGGGTCCGCTGCGGCCGGCTCCGGGCGTCGCCGGCGTGGCCTTCCATGTGGCGCACCCTCTGTTGCTGTGGCTGATCCAGGGAATGGCCCGCAAGGGTCTCTTCGTCCCGACGACCGTGAAGCATCGGGTGAAGGACGGAGACCAGCTTCCGGGAGGTGTCAAGGTGATCCACGTCCCCGGCATCCCACCTACGCCAGGGCACATGCGAGGGGCGGATGATGCCGCGATGGGCACGGACCCGTCCGTTCCTTGGCGTATCCCTTACGCCGAGCTCTTGGGCGCGTCCTCGGGCTCGATTAGGCGCCTGAGCTTGCCGACCCGGATGCTGCCGACGCCGCGGACCTCCGAGACCAGATAGGCCGCACTCCCGAGCAGCCATACGTCGCCTACCAGTGGGGGCGGCGCTGAGGGTCCCACCGCAATCGTGAACTCCCGCGGTGTAGGTGACGGGACGAGAGCTCCCTGTCGGACCTTCCGCTTGATGGCCTCGGCTTGTCGACTCATGAGCCGCTCACACCTCCATGTCCTACGTTACTCCGCTCTTCGGCATCCCGATGGCGACGAACCTGCCCTCCGCGTCTAGGTAGACGTTGCATTGGGCGTGAGAGCCATCCGCCACCACCACATATCAACATTCCCGAGGAAAACGGCGTCGCTGGTCGCGTCGGCGCCGTCGCCAACAAGCACGCCTCCGTGGGCGGGAGCCCGAGCGTTGTCCTACGAGCGTGGCAGGCGGAGCGAAATCCGGGCAGTAATGCAGTCACGGCGGCACGTGCCTCGCGCTGGCGACTGCGTGGCGCCCTCGACTTGCCGGTAGCCGTGACCGCCCCGTGCAGTCACATTCCTACGATGTACCCCATTTTCGGTCAGGTCAACAGTCATCTTCAGTCATCGATCGTTCATGCGCACGATCACGTACGGCGTGGCTGACTCGGGCTGAGTGGGAGGCCACGCAGTCAAACGGGGCCAGATAACGGAGTGATTTTCGTGATGCGCGGGTAAACGGCTGGCCCGGCATGGTACAGCTTGTCCAGACTGAGAGGTCTTGGGGCCGGCATGCAGTCAACACCAAGCGTCGGCCAGGGGCAGGGGCTGGATGTCCGTTGGTGATCGGTCCCGGTAACTCAGCGGCCGGGCGGCGGTCCTGGACGGTGGATAAGTGGCTCGACAGCGGGCGGACAATCAGGGGTGAAGGACGGGGAGCACGGACGCGCGGCCGGGTGCGGTCGCTGAGCCGCAGACGCAGCCGCTGGCGCTACCGACCCGTCCGCATTGACGAGCGGCCACGAACCGGGGCAGGAGGGTTCGTGGGCCGCCGAGGAGGTGCGTATGCAGACCTTCATCGTAGAAGCGGCGAACCGACCGGGCGAGTTCGCCCGTCACGCGGAGGCGATCGCCAAGCGCGGGATCAACCTCGCCAGCGTCGTCTGCCTCGGGATCGGTGACCGAGGCGGCGCCGCGTTCCTGGCAGCCGATGAGGCGGGGCTGCGGACGGCGCTCAACGACGCCGGGATCGCCTATCGGGAGGTGCCGGTCGTCACCGCGGCGATCGAGGACACGCCCGGCACCGCCGCCGCGGCAGCCCGCAGGCTGGCCGATGCCGGCGTCAACATCGAGCTCCTGGCGCCGGTTGGCATGAGCGGCCAGAAGGTCGTCATGGCGTTCGGCGTCGACAAGGTGGACGAGGCGCGCCGGGCGCTGGGTGACCTGGTCACCGAGTGGTCGGCGACGCCGTTGGGAACGGCGGCCGGCTGACCGCCTTCCGAGGTAGCCTCTGACCGCTGCCGCGCCGCGTCCTGCCCGGCCGGCGCGCGGTCAGTTGCCGAGCGCCGACCGCACCACGTGGTCGAGATGCCCGGCCCAGCCGAGCCCGTTGCCGGTCCAGCCGCAGGTGCAGTCGACGATCCGGTTCCCCTCGTCGTCGAGCCGGCCGGTGGCGGTGTGGCGCGTGAGCTGCGACCGCCCCGCTCGCAGCAGGCGACGCCGCGCTTCGCGGTAGGTCAGGTCCCTGACCCGATCGTCGCCGACCGTCATCGTGATCTCGTGGTGCATGGATCCATCTGCGGCGTCGACACCTCCCCTAGTTGTGATTCACGAATAGGTTGTTGACAAACGAGAGCCTCCCGAGGCTCGGTGTGGGTATCCAGCTCACAACCGACGGGAGGCTCTCATGGCACATCGTAGGGCGAAGCTGACGGTGCTCGGCCGGCAGCTTCTGGTGGATCGCATCACCGTCGACGGGATGGCCGTGGCGCACGCCGCGGACATGGTCGGAGTCAGCCGCCAGACGGCGTGGAAGTGGCTGCGCCGCTTTGAGTCCGAGGGCCTGGCCGGGCTCGAGGATCGGAGTTCCCGACCAGCTCGCTCGCCGCGAGCCCTGCCCCGTGAGCAGGTCGACGCGATCCTGACCGCGCGGCATGAGCACCGCTTCGGACCCCATCGCCTCGCGCCCATGGTCGGCATCCCCCGCTCGACCATCGGCGATGTCCTGACCCGCCACGGACTGTCCCGCCTGCGCGACCAGGACGGTTCGACCGGCATCCCGATCCGCTATGTCCGCGAGCGACCCGGCGAGCTGCTCCACATCGACGTCAAGAAGCTCGGCCGCATCCCTGACGGCGGTGGCCATCGGTTCCGTGGTCGCGGCGATGGCACGCCGCGCTCGCGCGCCGGCTACGACTACCTGCACGTCGCGATCGACGACATGAGCCGGGTCGCCTACGTGGCACCGTTCGGCGATGAGCGGGGCACGACGTGCGCCCGCTTCCTGCTTGATGCAGCGGCCTTCTTCGCCCGCCACGGTGTGCGCATCGAGCGGGTCCTGACCGACAACGCCAAGAACTACACCCTGTCGCGCGCCTTCGCCGCGGCCCTGTCCGAGATCGGCGCCCGCCACAAGCGGACCCGCCCCTTCCGGCCCCAGACCAACGGCAAGGCGGAGCGCTTCAACGGCACCCTGCTCACCGAGTGGGCCTACGTCCGACGCTACGACACCAACCAGGCGCGGCTCGACGCCCTGCCCGGCTTCGTCGACCACTACAACCACCGCCGACCGCACGGCTCGCTGGACGGACGGCCACCCATGACCGTCCTCGTCAACAACGTGTCCGGGAATCACACCTAGTGCAGGACCCCGCGCCAGCGTCTTCACACCGCCACCCTACCAGATCTGGTGTGGTCGCCACCGGATGCACTACATGTGGACCGCCGCGTGACGGAGGATGACGGTTCCGCGGCGATGGTCGCGGCGCGTCGCGCATGGACCAAGGCTGGTATCTAACCGGACACCGAGGGCCAAATCGGGCTGAATCGGTCCCGCAGGCTACGAGGTTGACGACCCCGACCGGATTACTGCCGCGTAGCGCGACGAAGCGGCTGGGTATCGCCCCGCGACGAGAGCGGTTGAGGTCAGAAGCGCAGTCGGCAGGCGACCGATAACCCCACTCGCGCCACACCCAAGCCGCCACTGTGGGCACGACCGCGCGCCAGTTCTCCAAGTACCCGGTGGACAGGTCGACCACATGGAGAATCATCACCCGCGAAGCGTGGGCCAGTCGAGTAGGTCCGCGATCTCCCGTCTCGGCAGAGTGATGGCGCGGCCGAGCGGATTCGAACCCGCGTTAGTAGTCTCTTACCGGAGCGCCTGATCCGCATCGCCATTGCCGGCCGCCACGAATGGGAGCAGGCTGCTCGAGAGTCCGCGTAAGACCAAAGAGGTGTCGTCGCCCTCGTCGAAGGCAGAGCTCGTTAGGGCAGGCCGATCATCGGTGAAGCGAGGGCAGGATCCGGGTGCCGGACGTTCACCATAGTGAACGATATGCCTGCCATCGACGTGATCCTGCGCCCGCTCCTGATCGTGGTGGTGATCGCCCTGGCGCTGCTCGCGTACCTCTACCTCACGCAGCGCGGCATGATCTACTTCCCGAATTCCGTCGCCCCGAGCTCTGCACTCCTACCCGACGATGCCGAGGCGATCGAGCTCGAGACCGCCGATGGACTGCGCCTGGGGGCCTGGTTCCTGCCGGCGACGGATGGATCGATGCAGGAGCCGGGACCGGCGGTCCTGATCTTCAACGGAAACGCCGGCGATCGATCGCATCGGCTCCCGCTCGCCGTCGCGCTGGCAGAGCGGGGGTACGCCGTGCTGCTGTTCGACTACCGCGGCTACGCGGGCAACCCCGGCAGCCCGAGCGAGGAAGGGCTGCGGGCCGATGCCCGGGCCGCCGTGGAGGCGCTTGCCGCGCGTCCGGAGGTCGATCCGGAGCGCGTCGCATACTTCGGCGAGTCGCTCGGAGCGGCCGTCGCCGGCGGCCTCGCCACCGAGCGGTCACCGGCGGCCCTCGTGCTGCGGTCGCCGCCGCCATCGATCGCGGAGATGGCGCGCCACCACTACCCGTATCTCCCGATCGTCGACGGACTCCTCATGGACCGATATCCACTCGTCGAGCAGATCGGCAACGTGCAGGCGCCGCTGTTGGTGATCGTGACGGAGACCGATGAGGTCGTGCCGGCCCGGTTGAGTCGCCGCGTCTTCGAGGCCGCATTGGAGCCGAAGCGCCAGGTGGCGGTCAGCGGCGCCCACCACAACGATCCTGCGCTCTTGGCTGGCGAGGAGCTGGTCGCCGAGATCGTCGGATTCCTGGACGAATGGGTCGGCGACGGTGATGGTGCCCACCGGTCCACGCGGCGGCGTCTCGCGACGCTGCAATGGCGGGCCCGACCGGGGTCGGACCCGCGTTATCACACTCCAGCCGGATCGCATGATGACCAATGGATTCTCTAAGAAGGCGGAGAACCACGCGGCGGCGGTCGCGCTGCACTACATGTACGTGAACTTCGCTCGGCCGCACAAGAGCCTTGCCAACCCCTACCCCCGGACCCCAGCGATGGCGGCTGGCCTCGCGGACCACATCTGGACCTGCGAGGAGGTCGCGGCGCTGCTGAATTGAGTCAGCGCCGGATCGCTATCGGCGGTCAGCCGCAAGCACCGTGCTAGGATAAATTCGACGGAGGTGAACGATGACATTGCAGATCGAGGAGTTGGCGCAACGGGGCCATCGTCGCCATCGTGCGGAGGACCGTCACGCCGCTTGCGACTGCGGGTGTGGGTGCTGCCTCCCAGGCGTGTCGCGAGAGCAACGGAAGCCGTTGGCGGTCGTGCAGGACCGGCACGCAGGCTGCGAGTGCGGCTGCTGCGGTTAGGACTTGACGTTCGTGAACGAGGAGAGGGCGGCGGGAGCCGCCCTCTCCGATTCCTAGCATCAAACTGAGGCACTACCCGCCACTGGGGCGACCATGCGCTCCTCCTAGAGGCGCGTGACGGCGCCTGGTAGGACGCAGGCAAGATCGGCCTGGGACCGCCACCGATCGAGACCCCGGACGGCTGGCTCGTCCTGTACCACGGCGCCCACCTCACTGCCGGCGGAGCGATCTATCGTGTCGGCTTCGCGCTCCTGGATCTCGAGGACCCCACGATCGTGCTCCGCCGAAGCGACGAGTGGGCCTTCGGCCCGCGTGAGCCCTACGAGGTCCATGGTGACGTTCACCATGTCGTGTTCCCGCTGCGGCTGGATCGTCGACGAACTCCGCGACGAGGTTCGCATGTACTACGGAGCGGCCGACACCCGGATCGGTCTTGCGACGGCCCGGTTGAGCGCCGTGCTCGACTACCTTCGCGCCTGTCCGGGGGGCCAGCAACGGCGCAAGGGAGACCCGAGCGAGGGCAGCTCGTCGGGGCGTCAAACCTCTTCGGTCACCTCGGTCAGCGCCGATCGCTTCTCGCGCCACTGGCCGTACGCCTGCTCGAGCGTCCGGGGCAGGCCCTCGTACCAGGTCAGCTCGTCCGGCCCGTCGAACGGGGACATGTCGAGAGCGGCGCGCCGGCCGAAGCGACGCCAGACATCCGCCACCGGCTTGGCGCTGCCGTCGGCCCGGAAGAGGCCGAAGTGCAGCTCGTGGGGCGCCAGATCGAACGGGGGCAGCCGCCGCAACTCGGCGGGGTAGTCGGTGAAGCACCACCATGACGCGCCCACCGCCCCCAGCCGCCAGAGTCGTTGCAGGACGGCACTCGCGTAGCGCGCGACCCGGTCCTCGCCGAGCTCGTGATCGGGCAGTCCGAACTCCTGAGCGTTCACCCGCTTGTCGGCGAAGCGGGCTGCAGTCGCGCTCACGAAGGGCACCCACTCGGGATCGTCGGGTGCCGTGGCCGCCTCGCTGTAGAGCGGGTAGCCGTGCATCACGACCTCGTCCCACGGGGCGGCGATCGAGCTGATCCGAATCCCTCGGTCCTGCTCGAGGTCCGGGGCGTGGAGGCCGCCGGCGACGTCGACTCGGGCGGGCCGGAGCGCCTCCGTCAATAGTGAGCTCCAGCGAGCGATCTCCTCCGGACGAGCGGGCCATCGGAGGTTCGAGAACTCGTTGCCGAGGTCCCACCCGGCGAGCCCCCCGTGGCCGGCGAACGTCGAGGCCAGCCGCTGGGCGAGGAAGAGCTGCGCGTCGAGGAGCGCCGGGTCGGCGTAGATGTCGCCGGCGCCGCCGGGCACGACCCGGCCCCCGCTGACGGTTCGGATCGTCGAGGCCGCCGACTGGTCCACCGCCCAGCCCGGGAGCCAGTTCACGCCGCTCATGTGGCCGCAGAACAGGCTCAGCACGAGGCCGACCTCGTGCCGCTCGGCGGCCCTGAGGACCGTTTCGAGCCGGAGGAGCGCGTCGTCTGAGACGCGGTCAGGCCGGGGTTGGAACGCTTCCCAGAGCAAGAAGATGCGGGCCTCCTGGAGGCCAAGATCCGCGATCCGGGCCATGTCCCGATCGACCTCAGGGAATCTGACGTCGTCCCACCAGTACATGGCCGTCCGGGCCGGCCAGTAGTTCACTCCGAGCCGGAAGGAGTCGCTTCCTGTCACCTTGCCACCTCTGCGCGGTCGCTGGCCGTTCGATCCCGCCGGCTGGGCCACCGTTCGAGCACCTCGGCGTAGACGTCGAGATAGCCCCGCACCATCGTATCGACCGTGAAGCGCTCTTCGACCCGCGTTCGACACCGGCCTCGGTCGAGGCCGGCCACGACCCGGAGCGCCCGCACCGCCCCGGCGACATCGACGACCAGGACGCCCGTCTGCCCGTCCACGACGACCTCCGGAACACCCCCGCGGCGCATCCCGATCACGGGTGTCCCGCAGGCCATCGCTTCGATCATGGCCAGTCCGAACGGCTCGTCGAACGTGACCAGATGCAGCAGGGCCAGCGCGCCACCCAACAGCGAATCCCGTTCCGCCGGCCCAACCGGCCCCAGGAACCGCACTCGATCGCCGTCGAGCCGCGGCTCAACGTGACGCCGGAAGTAGTCCGTGTCCTGGACGATCCCCGCGATCATCAGGGGCAGGCCGGCGGCGGTCGCCGCCTCGATCGCCAGATGAACGCCCTTGTCGGGATGGATCCGCCCGAGGACCACCGCGTACTCGCCGGGGTTCGGGCGGAAGGTGAAGTCCGCCAGGCGGATGCCGTTGTAGACGGTTGCCACGTAGTCGAGGGACGGGTCTCGATCCGCATCACTGATCGACACGTAGAAGGCGTGGCGATCGTACTCGCGGTAGACGGGCAGGATGGCTGGTGACGAAAAGCCGTGGATGGTCGTCAGGAGGGGCGTCCGGATCAGTCGAGACCAGGCGAGCGGCAGGAAGTCGAAGTGGTTGTGGAGGAGGTCGAAGCGATCCGCCTGCTCCATGGCCCGGGCGATGTGGAGCGCCTCGTACACCTTGGGGGTGACCTGCGCGTCCTCCTCGTAGCCGGCCGGGGCGACCGCCTCGAGATGACCGGCGGTCAGTGAATTGGCCGTGGCGAAGAGGGTGACCTCGTGACCCCGTGCCACCAGCCCTTCGGCGACATTCGAGGCGACCTGCTCCCAGGGCCCGTAGGCACGCGGCGGGGTGCGCCAGGCGATCGGGCTGATCACACCCACCCGCATCGAGGCCTACCTGCTGGTCGCTATTGAGCGCCCAGCCGGGTAACCCGGGTTCGACCCAACCCGGACCCAACACCGCCTGCGCCGCCGGCCATCAGCTCGGCGGGTTGTGCCGACGCCTCGTTGTGGAGGGCGCGCATCCGTTCGACCGCGACCAGCCAGGCAAGCGTCGATTCGGCGCCCATGTTGCCGTTCACGCCGTCCGGCCCCAGGCCGTCACGACACGAACCGTCGTCGGGATCGGCCAGCGGCATCCCCAGGTCGTTGTCGCCCAGGAACCAGCCGAAGGCCCGCTCCATCACTTCCTGCCACCACGGATCCGAGCTGACGCCGTAGACGAGGTCGATCGACTCATCGCGGACGTGTCTGCGCAGCACGTCGAGGTGGTTCCCGTCGTAGAGGACGTTCGGGTCCCCGCTCATCTGTCCCTCCGCTCTCGGCTAGTCGCAGGGTAGGCCAACGGACCCGCCCGCGCTGGACCCGAGCGCCGCCCGGACGGCCGGAGCCATTGCGTGGCGGCCCACCACACATCAACAGAGTGTCGGCTCCACCCGATCCCGCACGGATCGTCCACAACCCTCCTTCGACACCCGCGCGGTCAGCGATGGTCGCTGGCCGTCCAGGCCAAGAACGCCGCGTCGCGCGAAGTGGGACGCGGCGCATCGGCGGTCAGCTCAGCCGCCGGGCAGGCCGTCGAATGTCGGGGTCCCAGCTCTGGCCCACGGCGCCCCAGGTCCCATCGGCCCCCCGGGCGGCGAGCGAGCCGGTGTCGGCGCGAGTGATCTCGTGCTCGTCGCGCAGTTGGCGCCAGTGGCGCAGGCAGACCGCGGCCAAGCCCAGGGCGCTCACGAGGGCCACGCCCGGCTCGCCACGTGGCGGATGGCGGAAGGCGCGCCTGGTTTAGGCGGCATAGCGCAGGGGAGCTCCGTGGTGGTGCCCAGCAGGCGCCTCCACTCGCGGTGGGAGACCATGGGATCCATGGTCAGATCGTGCCCCCACCCGACGCCATCCGCAACGGGTACCACCCCGCCGGGGCGATCGCAGCTACGAGGGCGCCTGCCAGCCGCTGATCAGCCCAGGCATCCGCGACGTGCCCATAGGCGCGCACCTGCCGCGCGGCCGTGCCCGTCGGGCCGCGACCGTTCTACCGGTTCGGCCCGCTATCCGAGGATGACGAAATGGAGGTCGTCGCGACCCTCGAGCGAGAACGTATCGCCCGCGCCGGGCGAGACGCCGATGACGAACCGGGGCCTCCCCCAGCGTTCGAACTGGTCGCGGTCCACATAGAAGGACGCGGGCCCGACCTCGCCGAGGAGGACATCGTTCGGGCCGATGAGTAGCTCGCCCCGGCGGAGGCACAAGGGCGAGCTACCATCGCAGCAGCCGCCTGACTGGAGGAAGACGAGCGGTCCGTGCTCCGCCGCGAGACGCTCGATCACCTCGAGCGCGTCGGGAGTCGTGCTGACCCGGTCTTCCTCCATCGATGGCTCCTGCCTAGAACAGGCCGAGTGCCTTGGGGCTGTAGCTCACGAGGAGGCACTTCGTCTGGGTGTAGTGCTCGAGCATCATCTTGTGATTCTCGCGCCCGACGCCGGAGGCCTTGTAGCCACCGAACGCCGCGCCCGCGGGATACAGGTGATAGCAGTTGGTCCAGACGCGACCGGCCTTGATCGCCCGGCCCATCCGGAACGCGCGACTCGTGTCACGGGTCCAGACGCCGGCTCCCAGGCCGTACATCGTGTCGTTCGCGATCTCGAGGGCATCGGCCTCGTCCCTGAACGTCGTGACGGCGAGGACGGGCCCGAAGATCTCCTCCTGGAAGATCCGCATCTTGTTGTTGCCCTTGAAGACCGTCGGCTTGAAGTAATAGCCGCCGGCGAGCTCGTCGGGCAGCATGTTCCGTTCGCCGCCGATGAGGAGCTCGGCGCCTTCGGCCAACCCGATCTTCACGTAGTTCGTGATCTTCTCGAGCTGCGCCGTCGAGACCTGGGCCCCGATCTGCGTGTGGATGTCGAGCGGGTGTCCCTGGCGGATCTGCGCGATCCGCTCGAGCGCCCGATCCATGAACCGCTTGTAGATCGACTCCTGGATGAGCGCCCGCGACGGACACGTGCAGACCTCACCCTTGTTGAACGCATAGAGGACGAGCCCCTCGATCGCCTTGTCGAGGAAGTCGTCATCGGCGGCCATGACGTCCTCGAAGAAGATGTTCGGGGACTTGCCGCCGAGCTCGGTCGTCGACGGGATGAGGCTCTGGGCGGCGTACTGCATGATCATCCGCCCGGTCCCGGTCTCGCCGGTGAACGCGACCTTCGCGATCCGCTTGCTCGAGGCGAGGGCCATCCCGACCTCGGCGCCTGGGCCGATCACGACGTTGAGGACGCCGGGCGGCACGATGGGCTCGATGAGCTCCATGAGCTTGAGGATCGACCACGGCGTCGGGCTGGCCGGCTTGACGATCGTGACGTTTCCCGCCGCCAGGGCCGGAGCGATCTTCCAGGCCGCCATGAGGAGCGGGAAGTTGAACGGGATGATCTGGCCGACGACGCCGAGAGGCTCGTGGAAGTGGTACGCGACGGTGTCCTTGTCGATCTCCGAGATCGACCCCTCCTCGCCGCGGATCACGCTCGCGAAGTACCGGAAATGATCGGCCGCGAGCGGGATGTCGGCGGCGAGCGTCTCTCGCACCGGCTTGCCGTTCTCCCAGCTCTCGGCGACCGCGAGCATCTCGCGGTTCGCGTCGATGACATCGGCGATCGCGTTGAGGACACGCGAGCGCTCGGCGACCGGCGCCTCGCCCCAGGCGACCTTCGCGGCATGGGCGGCGTCGAGCGCGAGCTCCACGTCCTCTGCGGTGGATCGCGGCACCTCGGTGATCGGGAGGCCGGTCGCCGGGGTCAGATCGACCGCGTATTCACCCTTCTTCGGCGCCACCCAGCGTCCGCCGATGAAGTTGTCGTAGCGCTCCTTGAGCGGGACTGGACTCCCGGCCAGGCCCGGTGGGGCATAGGTAAACTCCTTCGCGAGAACAGTCATGGATGCTCCTCATCCCCGTAGGGACATGCGCCGGGACGGCGCACAGGATCGACCGGGGGTCCCCGGCTCGACTCAAGTGGTCTACGCCGGGCCGGGTCGGGCGGGTAGAGGACAATGGCACGATGATCTGAGCCAGAGGTCCTTGTCGGCGACCCGTACACCGACACGATCGAACTCCGTGACGAAGCACCGCATGGCCTGTTCTGCAGTGAATGGGGGCACGCTGAAGTAGGGCGGGGGTCATCGCAACCCGCTTTGCAGTGCCTGATGTCCGTGGGTCGGGTGGAGGCCTCGATCGGTCCCAAGCCCCTATGGCAAACCTCTTGCCATAGGTTTTCTGCCAACACCGGACCGCCGGCATCACTGTCGCCCGCCCTGTCGGCATTTGATAACGTTCTCTGGCGGAAGGGTGGCGGCTGCATCGGGCACGCAACGAGACTGCTGAGGGTCGTCACGGGAGGTGAATGGTAGCCCGGCTACCGACGAGCACGCCCCCCTCATCCGTGAAGTACGCGGGTCGCCACGCCTAGTGCCCTTCAGGATGAACGCCGGACAGCCGCTGGTTTGGTCGTGACGCGCATTGTCCAGCCCTAGGTGTGGTGTCCTCCCGGAGCTCCGCCTGCCCGGGTTCCCGATCGGGTCGGGCGTGGCGCCTCTCTACCCGGGCCGAACGCTCGGCGAGGAGGGACGCAGCCCGCCGTCGAGGAGATCCTCATCGGTGACGCTCCGGATCCAATCTGCCTCCTCGCGATTGACGATGATCGTTCCCGTGGACTGGTGCTTGCGCTCCCCGCCCGACCAGTACTCGATCCACGCGTCGGTGAGCGGTAACATCGCCGGACGGCCGCCGACACTCGCGATTGCATCGGTGCCCGGGTCGGCGTGGAGGCGCCCCCCGATCAGGTAGTTGCCTGACTGGACGGCAATCGGATGAGTTTGGGTGTTCTGGCGACGCGCCGAATCGCCCCGCGGTCCGGTGGCATACACGGCGACCAGCTCGCGACGGTGGATGATGATGTCCTCGACCGACTGCCTGCTCCCATCCTCGAAGCTCTCGATCTCGACATCGGCGAGATGGAGCTCCGCGTACGCATTCAGCAGATCCGTCAGCCGGTCGGCCCGAAGCCGGACCCAGCCGAAGACCCGGTGATGGTCGCCATAGGCGATGAAGCGAATGAGCGGCGAGTCCGCCACGGCGTCCGGCTCGAAGACCTCCTCGGACGTGGGCTGGAGGACGAGGTGCAGGCGACCCGGGGGCGATTTCGCGGGCATTACCCGGCAAATCTGTGGGTCGGCCCGGAATCCCGGTATCACCCGAAGGTACCTGACCGCGATGCGCTCCTGGGCTACGGCAACATCGTGAGCACTGGATCTCGCTGGCGATCCAGCCGACCGTGACAACGCCGGCAAGCATCAAGGCCTAGCCACCGGCGCGCGGGCTCCACAGCGTCGCGACCGCGGCGACCGTCGCGCTCGGGTCGTACTGGGTCGGGTGCCCGGCGAGTAGCAGCGGGGCCGCATCCTGGCGCTGTCTCGCGTCCGTGAGGGGACCCGAGGAGCCCACACGCGCCAGGTCAAGGCTTCGTGCGCGAACTCCCACCTGTTGACAAGTGGAGGTGGACGAAGTCCCCTTTAGCAGTCACTTCTGCGTCCGGGCACGAATCGGCAATCGCTTGGTTTTATGGGTGCCGCCTAGCCTAGCGAAGTGCGGGGCTGCTGGACGGCTCCTGAGGAAATCACAAACGCCCACGCCGAACCTGGCCGCCAAGTCCGCCCTTTTTGCTGAACGCCGGTGAACGCCCGCCCATACTTCGCGCATTCGCGCTTTCGCGAAGTTTCGGCTATCATTTCGACGTAACTCCCAAGAAGGCCCGCCACAAATGCAACTCGCCGCCCTCCTCACCCAAGCCCGCACCGTCAAGCCCCATAACCGCATCGCACTGCGCGACCCGATCGCGCAGTATGGGAAGCGCGCCATCGATGGCGTCGCCCCTTGGGTTGGCGACCGCCTGCTCTCCGCCTTCGCCATCCGGGTCATCGTCCGCGCCGGGCAGCGGGGCGAGCGGGAGACCGGCCTCCGCACGTTGCGCGCCGCGCGCCGGATCGTCCCCGACGGCAGCCGCGAGGACCTCAAATGGGCGATCGGCGCCCTCCAGCCTCCGAAGCTGGCTGGGGTGCCGCGTGCACCCCAGCCGCAGCAGCGCTCGGCCAAACCTGTCACGACCGTCATCCACCGCTCCGGCAGATGACGCGCAGATGACGCAATGAAGATCCGCACCGCCGAGATCCCTCCGACCGGCATCGGGTGGGCCAGCCAACCCTCGAAGACCGCCACGATCACCGCCCTCTTCCCCAACCAGCCATGGGTATGGACCGCCAAGCGGTCCACGTATTGGGCCGACGTCAACCACGAGTGGGTCGCGGTCGCCGATCTGGCACTCGCCGGACAGCCACCCGTTCACCCCCGCTGGGTCGGCGATTTCGTCCGGGGCGGGGTCCACGCGGGACTGTGGCAGATCCTCCCCGCCGGTACCCGGCTGCGCTTCGTGCGTCGCGGCGTCGCGCTCGACCATCATCAACAAGAGGTCGCTACTCTCTCCCTGGCCTTGGGACGCGGGCCGATGCTGCGCTGCTCCGTGGCCGAACGCGGCCATAGCCCTGACCTCCAGGCGCCACTGTGGGCGTTGCTGGCCACGGCCCTGATCGCACCGATCGACGACCCGTTGGCCCGCGGCCTGGCCAGTCCGGACAGTATCATCGAGCGCGCCCGAGCGGCCGCGGCCGACGCCCTCGCCGCCATCCGGCTCACACCCGATCTAAAGCCCACCCTCGCGCCGACCGTCACGTAAGGACCGATGCCAAATCGCAGGACACGACCCTGCATGGTCGGGCAGCGGACCGTGGACCAGACGTCCGCCACCTACCGCGCAGCGACCCGCGACTTGCTCGCCTACAGCGAGGCCGCGCAGGTCGTTACTGCCGATGTCCTGCGTCGACCCCGCGGTGCGTGGACGCCGGATCGGTGAGGATCCAGCGCAGCGACCTGCCGCCGATGGGCGCCGGCTGGGCGGCGCAGCCCAGCGACGCCGACGAAGTGCGGGCGATGTTCCCCGAGCAGCGCTGGCTCTGGGAGTCGGAGGAGAGCGCCTACTGGCGCACCGTCCCTGGCGAGTGGATCGTCGTCACCGACATAGCGCTGGTGGGAAGGCCGGCCGTCTACCCGCGCTGGGTCGGCCCGTACGCGCGCGGCGGCCAGGGACTCTGGCAGCTCCTCCCCGCCGGCACCTCGCTGCGCTTTGTCCGACGCGGGATCAGTAGGGGACGCGGCTTGCAGCCATTCGCCATGATCAGCTTGGCGACCGACCGCCAACAGACGCTGCGCTACGCAGTGGCCGAGCAGGGACGCGCGCCGGATCTCCAGCCACCGCTGTGGGCACTGCTGGCGACGGCGCTGATCGCGCCGGCGGATCACCCGCTGGCCACCGCTCAGGCCCGCTTCGAACCGCTCATCGCGCGCGCTGCCAAGGCCGCCGATGCCGCCCTGGCGGCACTCCGCCCACAGGACAGCAGCAACGATTTGAGATAAAGCGACCGCCCTTGCGGCTACGGGGGCAAATGACGGGACGGCCCGCGGGCGCGCCTATGCGGCCGACCGGCCGCACGGGACGCCAGCGCACAACGCACCATGACTGGCGCCGCTCCGGCGAGCGGCGGCGACCCTCGATGGCGCGTCCGAGGGGCTCGGGCACGCGAAACGCCGCCACGCTGTACCCAAAGGTCGTGGCCCGGCAGGTCCCAGCTGATCGCCGAAGGAGCAGCGTGCAGCGATTCGTCACTACCGGAACGTGCGAAATGGCGAAGGACGTGGTAGCGTGCCCGCGCCATGGTCAGATCACTCAGCAGCGCCGAGGCCACCCGGCTACGCCAGCTCAAGGCGGAGTTCTTCAAGTCGCTGGCCCACCCCCTGCGCATCCACATCCTTGAGCTGCTGCGGAACGGCCCGGTAAACGTTGGAGGCCTCCAGGAATTGATCGGGGTGCCCGCCTCTTCGCTGTCGCAGCAGCTCACCTTCCTGCGCAGCCGGAACATCCTGAGCGCCGCGCGGCAGGGCAACGTCGTCTTCTACGCCGTCATTGATGACGGCGTCCTCAAGCTGCTTGACGACGCACGCACCATCCTCGCCGCCCGCGTCAACGAACAGGCGAGCTTGCTGTCGAATGAGGCATCGACGATCCGAGTCGCTCGGTAATCGTCCCGACCGCGCCGAGCTGTGCGCTTCAGGTCTTCGTGCGCAAACTCCCACCTATTGACAGGTGGAGGTGAACGAAGTCAGCGTACGGGGAGGTGTGGCGGCGGGTGTCGGGGGGCGCGGTGACGGGGGCTTATGGTAGCCCGGGGCGCGGGTTCGCGAGGCTCTCGAAGGGCCGAGCCGTGCGGGTATCGGTGCCAGTGTCGGTGCCGGTATTGGCTGTAGCAGTACATCAGCACTGATGCCGCCCCAGGCGCGCCGCAGCACTACCAGCAGCAGTGAGGCGACGCGCGAGAGCCCCCTACGGCGCCGATCTACTACCTCCAGCAATACGCCAGCTCTGCGCACACCGCTCGGTCCCCGCGCTCACGACCGAAGGCATGTCGATGCTCAGGCCGGATTCGGCACGCGTCCGTCCGGGACGAGCGGCAGCGACCGAAGCCGAATCCCGGATGCAGCGAAGATCGCGTTGGCGATGGCCGGCGCCAGGGCCACGATGGGCGTCTCGCCCGCGCCGGCCGAGGGGAGGTCGGGCCGGTTCAGCAGCACCACCTCGATCGGCGGGAGATCGTGGAAGCGCGGCACCCGGTACTGCGACTGCGCGGCATTGATGACCCGGCCATCGGCGGACTGGATGGCCTCGAAGAGGGCGCCGCCCAGCCCCATGACGAGTGCGCCCTCGACCTGGTTGGCAAGGTGGTCCGGATCCAGGATGGCGCCGCATTCGAAGACGGTCACGATCCGCAGGATCTCCAGTGGATCGCCGGGCGCCGCGCGCACCTCGACGCATGTCGCCACGCGTGAGTCCTTCTCCACGCTGCACGCGATCCCCATGCCCCGGCCCGGGGGGTCGCCGTGGAGCGCCTGTGTCCATCCGGCCCGATCCGCCGCCGCCTGGAGCACCGCCTTCAGGCGAACATCGGTCAGATGGCGCAGCCGCCACTCGAGGGGGTCGACATCAAGTCGATGCGCCAGCTCGTCCACGTGGGACTCCCGGGCAAACGTGTTCGCGGTCGCGGAGAGGGCACGGTACGAGCCCTGCCGAAGCGGAGAATCCGCCGGCTGGTAGTTGATGCGACGGTTCGCAACACGGTAGGGAGGCTCGATCGCGCGGGCGCCGGAGTTCAGGTTGGTGAACTCCCAGGCCGTGAGCGTCCCGTCCGTCCGAGCGCCGCTGCGGATGTCGATGACCGCCGCCGGCCGGAAGTAGCCCCACGTCGCCTCCTCCTCGCGGGTCCAGCGCACCTTGACCGGGCGTCCAGCGGCGCGGGCAAGGCGTGCGGCCTCCAGGGCGCAGTCCCCGGTGTGCTTGCCGCCGTAGGCGCCGCCCGTTGGCGGCACGATCACCCGCACCGGCTCCTCGCCGATGCCGAAGGCCTCAGCCAGCTCCTCGCGCACGCCGAACGGACGCTGGGTCCCGGTCCAGACCGTCAGCCGGCCACCGGACCAGTGAGCCAGCGCGGCGCGCGTCTCGGGCGGCTGGTGCGCGATGTAAGCGGTGGTGTAGGTGGCGTCAAGCCGGACGGGAGCCGATGCCAGCGCGCTCTCCACGTCGCCCGTCTCGTCCCGGAACCCGCCGCCCCACCCCTCCACGGTGACCGGATGGGCGCGCAGATGGCTCACGAGGTCCGCGTTGCCAGGCTGGCTGGCAAGGTTCCACTCGGCATGGATTCGGGTCACCGCGTCTGCCGCGACGAGCGGGTCGGGTGCGACGACGCCGATGAAGTCACCGTCGCGGACCACGCTCACGCCCGGGATCGCAGCCGCTGCCGACGTGTCCACGGAGCGGAGGGTGGCTCCGAACGCGGGCAGTCGAAGGACCTTCCCGTGGCGCATGTCGGGCAGGGAGAGGTCGGTGGTGTACATCCGGCGCCCGGTGACTGCGTCCGTCCCCTCGGTGACGGACGCCTGCGTCCCAGCCAACCGCCAGTGGTCGGGTGGCGTCAGCGCGGCCTCGGCATTGACCGGTTCGATGCGTTGCGTCCCGCTCACCAGCTCCGCGTAGGAGGCCGATCGGGTGCCGTCGGCCGAGGTGACGCAGGCATCGGCGGCCGTCAGGTCCGCGACATCGGTCCCCCACCCATCGGCAGCGATCCGGAGCAGTGCCTCTCGCGCGGTGGCTGCCGCTGCGCGGACGTCGGGAACCACCTCCGGCGTGGTGAGGCTCCCGAAGGTTCCCGCGTCGTAGGGCGTGAAGTCGGTGTCCCCGAGCAGAGCCCGCACCGAGGAGGCGGGAGCGCTCAGCTCCTCACTGGCGAGCCGGATCAGCTCTGCCCTGCTCCCCTGCCCCATCTCCACCTTGCCCGATGCGACGGTATTCCGACCATCCGCTCCGACGTGCAGCCAGGCGCCGCCCACGTCGTCGGGCACCACGAGGAGCCCGTCGCCGAACCGATCAAACAGCGCCTCGTCGTCGCGCGCGAGGTCCCACGGGGACGCGCGTTGATGCTCCAGCTGCGAGGCCGGGGTTTCCACCTCCGGCGGCGAGGTCGCCGCGGCCTGGGGTCGAGCTTCGCCCTGGGCGGCGTGCCGCAACGCCGCGAGAATCCGGGCGTGAGCCCCGCATCGGCAGATGTTGCCGTCCAGGGCGGACCGCATCTCGTCGTCGGTCGGGTCGGCGTTGCCCTCGAGGAGCGCGACCCCGGCCATCACCATCCCCGGCGTGCAGTAACCACACTGGAAAGCCGCCTCCGCCACGAACGCGCGCTGGACCGAGTGCAGCACGCCTCCGACGGCAAGGCCCTCGACGGTCGTCACCGTCCGACCTGCGACGTCGGCAAGGGGGGTCACGCACGCCCGGGTCGCGGCACCGCCCACGAGGACCGTGCAGGCGCCGCAGGCTCCCTCCCCGCAGCCGTACTTCGGGCCGGTCAGGCCGAGCTCCTCGCGCAGAACGTGGAGGAGGCTGCGTGGCGGGTCCGTTGCAACGTCGCGCGTGTCCCCGTTGACGACGATCGTGATCATGCGGTCAATCCCTGCGACGTCACACCAGCATGCGCGCAACCGCATCCTCCGCGTGGATTCGACCGGTGTTCAGGAACCGCAGTCCATTCCACCACTGTGCCGCACCCGGCGCTGCCTGGTGTCCGCCGAGCGACCCGAGGAGCGCACGCGCACAAGATCAAGACTTCGTGCGCGAACTCCCACCTATTGACACGTAGAGCTGAACGAAGTCAGCGTTGGGGGGCTGGATCACGGGCGCCTATGAGTAGCCCGGGGCGCAGGTTCGCGAGGCGCTCCGAGGGCCGAGCCAGGCCGGTATCGGTGCCAGGGTCGGTGACAGGGTCGGTGACAGGGTCGGTGCCAGGGTCGTTGCCGCTATTGCCTGGAGCAGTACATCAGCCCCGATGCTGCCCCAGATGCGTCGCGGCATTACCAGGAGCAGTACGGCGACGCGCGAGAGCCCCTTGCTGCGCCGATCTACTGCCTCGAGCAATACATGAGCTATGCGCGCACAACCGGCAGTTGTGCACCAGCACCGACCGGGCCCCAGACGCGTCGCGGCACCAGCAGGAGTTGTGCGACACCACGGCAGAGGGCTCTCCTGCGCCGATGCACAAGCAGGGCTTGTAACGACCCGGTCTGGCGACCAGTACCCGGCTGGCGGCTGCCGCGAACAGCCGCCGTGGTTCGCGGCGAGATCGCCGTCGACCGGCGTGTGTGGATCGTCTCGAGGCGGCCCTGCTCGCGCCAAGCTGCGTCGAAACTATCGTGTCTCATTGCCAGACGATCGGGTGATGGCTGGGCACAGCGAGTCTCCGCTACAGTCGGAGCAAGATGGCAGTTCGAGCGCAGACGATCGAGGTGCCTCGGTGTCCGAGGCCGGGTCACACGACCTCCGCGATCCGCACCCGCCGCGTTGGCTTGACCCGTCGTTTGGCCGCCCGATGCTCGGGTCGCCTCCTTCCGCCACTGAGACCACGATGACCCGCTCGACCCGTTCCCTCCGCCCGCTCCTCCTCGTCATCCCACTCGTCGCCTCGCTGCTGGCGACCGGGGCGGCCGTGGGCAGCGGCGTGCAGGCGGTCCGGGCGGCCGATGCCGCCGCGCCCGAGGGCCGGTTGATCGTCTTCTGGAAGCCGGGGCATTCGACCGATCTCGCCGACACGCGGATCGCTTCCGCTTCGACCGTCGCCGGCCGCACCGGCGCTCGCTCGCTCGTCGTCGCCCGGCCTGGTTCTGCGGGTGCTCTCGCGGGGCAATTGCGCTCCGACCCCGACGTTGCCGCCGTCATCCCCGACGCGCGCGTGACCCTCGACGGCTGGCCGGCCTCAGGCAGTCCGAACGACACCTACTACGCGTCCTACCAGACCGAGCTGCCGCTGATCGGCGTTCCGACTGCATGGCAGACGACGACCGGCTCCGCGTCGGTCATCGTCGCGATCATCGACACCGGCACGACGACCGGCCACGAGGACCTCGTCGGGACCACCTTCGTCAGTCCCTACAACGAGATCACCGGTACGGTCGGCGCGGTCGATGACCACGGCCACGGGACCCATGTCACGGGCACCATTGCCGCACAGACGAATAACGGCAAGGGTATCGCCGGCATCGCGCCCGGCGTCCAGATCATGCCCATCAAGGCCCTCGACTCGACCGGCGGCGGCTGGTGGAACAACCTCCTGAACAGCGTCGATTACGCCGCCGCCCACGGCGCCAAGATCATCAACATGAGCCTCGGCGGGTCGCTCGCCGCTGATTCCGTGTCCGCGATGCAGCCGACCTTCGACGCGGCCCATGCCGCCGGGGTCACCATCTTTGCCGCCGCCGGTAACAGCGGCAACAGCTCGATCCAGTATCCCTGCGCCTTCAATCATGTCGTCTGCGTGGCGGCGACCGACAACAGCGACGCGCACGCCTCGTTCAGTAACACCAACGCCTACGTCGATATCAGCGGTCCGGGCGTCGGTGAGATCTCGACCTCTCTGTCCGGCGGCTACGTGTTCATGAGCGGCACGTCGATGGCGACCCCGCACCTCGCCGGCGCGGCGGCGCTCGTCTTGTCTGCCCATCTGGCCGATACCCCCGATCAGGTCGAGGCTGCCCTCGAAGAGCACGGCGCTCGATCTCGGCGCGGCTGGCCGCGATGACACCTTCGGCTATGGTCGCGTCGATGCGGCTGCCGCCGTAGGGCCAGCCCCCGCGCCGACGCCTACTCCCTCGCCGACGCCCACCCCCGACCTGACTGCGCCGACGATGACCGCGCTGTCGGCCCCGACGGTCGTGACCGCCGCGAACGCGACGTTCAGCGCAACCTGGGCGGCGACCGACAACGTCGCGGTGACCGGCTACCAGATCCGCACCAAGCGAGGCGCGACCGGGACCTGGTCGGCGACGACCTCGCAAACCACCACGACCAAGACATTCAGTGGTCTGGCGGCAGGTACCTGGTACATCGACGTCCGGGCACGTGACGCGGCGGCCAACTTGTCAGGCTGGCGCGAAGTGACCCTGATCGTCGATTCGGTCGCGCCAACGATGACCGCGCTGTCGACCCCGGGCCTCGTCACGAGCGCGAACGCCGCCTTTACCGCCACCTTCTCCGGATCGGACAACGTCGCGGTGACCGCCTACCAGATCCGCATGAAGAAGGGGGCGACCGGAACCTGGTCTGCGACGGCGACCCAGACCGCGACGTCTCGGGCCTTCAGTGGCCTGGCGGCCGGGACCTGGTACATCGACCTCCGGGCGCGTGACGCGGTCGGCAACCTGAGCGCCTGGCGCGAGGCCGTGGTGGTCATCCCGACTGACGACCGGGCCTGGTCGTTCTCCGCCGGGACTCTCCGCTGGACCAACTCGGTCTACCTTCGCAGCACCGTCACGACGACGCTCACCTACGGCGCGAAGATGACGATCAAGTTCAGCGGCAACGCCTTCTATCTGGTCGGTTCGACCGGGCGCTACTACGGCAAGCTGCGGGTCACCCTCGATGGCACGAGCTACACCGTCGATACCGGCTACTACAAGGGCGTGCGCGAGACCGGCAACCACTACCGGGTGGTGTTGTTGTCCAAGAGCCTGACGAACACGGCGCACACCGTCACGATCACGTGCCTCGCGACGTACGGCCGCCGGACGATCGGGATCGACGCAGCGGGCTGGCGCAACTGACCGACGATGTCGCGGACCTTGTCGATGACGGGCTCGGCGAGCAGGCCGGCTCAGCCGCCCGCCATCGGCGGCAGGATCTGGACGCGGTCGTCGTCCCGAAGACGGGTGCCGCGCGTCACGGCCGACCCGTTGACGACGTAGATGCAGTGGAACTCGGGAACGCCGAGGATCGTGAGCATGCCATCCACGCTCGTCCCCTCGGGCAACTCGAGCGGGCCGCGGCCACCCGGCAGCCAGGTGGCCAGCGACCCCTTGAGCGTGACCTCGACCCGGATGGTCCGCTCGGCGAGTGGAACATCCGGCGATTCGCTCACCAGCCGGCGGCCTTGCCGTATTGCGCCTCGACGAGATGGTCGATTCCCATGCGCTCCAGTCGCTCGCGCGGGACGAGCAGGTTGACCTGAACGAAGCCCGGCAGTCGACCGATCTCGATCGCACCAGAGACCGTGGCCCGGTTCTTCACCTCGTTGTCGGTCATGCCCAGCAGCTTCGCCGCGCGCGCGACGCCGTTGTCGGCGGCGGCGTTGATGAACGGCCCGGAGCCAAGGACCTGGATCGGCAGGACCGGTCCCTCGAGTCGGGTACTGTTCGCCTCGGCCAGGGCCTTCGCCCGAGTGACCTCGTCGGCCGTGAACGGCCTCGCGAGAAACGGGAGGTCATCGGCGGGCGGGAGGAGGATCGGGCCGTCGAGCGCCAGTCCCTTGATGATCTCAACCCGAACGACCAGGCGGGCGCTGATGTCGGTCGTGTGGACCGCCACCTCGCCATCGCCGATCATCGCGTGGACGTCGCCAGCGTAGATCCCGGCCCCGTCGACTTTGACGGGCACGATGACGATGCTTCCCTGGCGCACCGAGTCGATGTCCATGTGGACATCGGTCCGCAGCTCGAGCTGTTCCTCGGTGACCGCGAACTCGTGCTTGGCGCCGACCAGGAAGGCCCCGAAGTCGCCGCAGTTGTGGGAGCTCGGCAGGTCGATGGCGGGGATCGAGCCGAGGTTGCCGGCGGAGATCCGGCAGCGCGTCATCAGACCGACGAGGTCGGCCGTCGCCATGGCGACGACCGGGTGCTGACGGCTGTGCTCGGTCAGCCCAACCCAGGCACGACCGTCGCGGCCGATCTCCTGCGCCCGCTCGGGCGTGACGGTCACGCCGATCCCCTTCGGGTCGTCGAAGACCATCGTGTAGCCCTCGACGATGTGGAAGGGGTTGACCTCGGAATGGCACGTGCTGCACTTGACGGCGCCCTCGCCGAGGCCGTCGAGATACGTATCCGGGTAGAGAAAGTGGCGACCCGCATCGCGGCAGGTCGGACAGATGCCGGCCACGAAGGGATCGCTGAGGAAGTGGCCGTCCCAGTTGCTGGTGACGCCCGAACTCGTCGCACGCGAAACCTGCTCGAGCTTCTCGACGTGGAGGGCGACCGCGTCGCCGACCTTCGCGCCTTCGACACGGACGGGCAGCGTGACTTCATGTCCGCTCCGGATCGACGGCGTGATCATCGGCCCCCAGCAGCCAGGGACCGTCAGGTACTCGATCCGACCACCGTCGCGGACGGGTCCGAGCATCTCGTTGCTCGGACCGACGATGTCGGTGTAACGATCGACGACCACGTGATCGAGCGCGGCCACCGGAATAGTTTGAGTCATCGCTCGCCGTTCCTTTCGGTAACACGAATGTTGGACCACAGTGCGTTAGGACGTTCGGCTGTTGTCACAACCTCCCCGGCGCGACCGGATCCCGGCGCCACTGGGATCCGGTCAGAGGCCGAGCGGAGCCGCTAGGCTCCCGAGGGGCGCACGAGTGGGTTTCCGACCGGCATAACGGTTCGGCCGTACATCTCGTTCAGCAAGAACGCGAACGCGAGGTAGATCGCCGATGCGCCGGTGACGACGCCCTCCCATCCACCGAGTTGCCCCAGCGTGGCGTTCCCCGTCCAGCTGCTCACCGCAAGGAGGAGCAAGAGGATGGTGGTAAGTGCCAGAACCAGGCTCAGGACGCGGGGTGCCAACAGGGAGCCCATGAGCAGACCGAACGTGAAGATCGCCCACAGGAACAGATACCAGCCCATCGCGGTCCCCGAGTTGGCTGTCGGCCACCAACCGTTCTGCTGCCCGATCAGCAGGAAGGCGAATGTCAGCCAGAGGAACGAGTACCCTCCGAACGCCGTGACCGCGAAGGAGTCGTTTCGTCGGAAGGACAGGATTGCGACGATGGTCTGAGCGACCCCACCGAACAAGACGGCCATCGCCAGAACCATGCTCCCCAGCTCGTAGACGCCGGCGTTCGCGAGGCTGAGGAGGACGGTCGACATCCCGTATCCAAGCAGCCCCAGCGGGAGCGGATTCCCGTACGCGGGAGAGGGAAGCGAGGTTATCCGCGCCTCCACGACCTGCGACTCACCGAAGGCGACCATCGGTTTCCTCCTGCTGCCCCACTTGGGCGCGCACGAGCACTTCCGTCTCGGTCGGGCCAAGTGCGCGATTACCGTCTTCCCGTGCCCTGAGCAAGTCAAGGGTCGTTCGGCCTCTTTGGGACGGCCTGCAGAGACGAAGAATCGGCCTACGGCCAAGGTCCTCGCCCACGTCGTGAAGGCGGCGTCCGGCAGTTGTGCACCAGCACCGATGGAGCCTCAGACGCGCTGCGGCACAAGCAGGGCTTGCAGCGACCCTTTCCGGCGCGTGCCGGCATTACCACCAGCAGTACAACGGCACCGATACGGCCCCAGATGCGTCGCGGCACTACCAGCAGTAGTACGGCGGCGCGAGAGAGCCTCGTCAGCCGCTGATATGCGCCGATGTACTACCGGAGGCAATCAAACAGAAAGCAGGACTGCGAGCCCCGCACCCCATCCGAGCGAGGCCTGTACCATTCCCGGCGATGCTGTACGACTACACCCACGTCACCGCCGACACCGTCCGCAGCGAGGTTGACACCGCTCTGGCGAAGGCCGAGGAGCTGATAGCGCGAGCCGTGACCTCGGTCGACGCCCCCTCGTTCGAAGCCACCCTGGCCCCCCTGGAGCTTGCCGGCGCGGCGGTGGCGGCGGGCTACGGCCCGTCCGCCTTCATGACCTACGTGCACACCGATTCCGCCGTGCGCGACGCCGGGCAGGAGGCCGAGGAGCGCGTCAACAAGTGGAAGGTGAGCCTGCCCTTCCGCCCGGAGATCTACCGCGCGGTGCGCGCCTTCGCCGACAGCCCCGCCGCGGCCGAACTGCAAGGCGAGCCGCGCCGGCTGGTCGATCGCTGGCTCAGAGATTTCCGGCGAGCGGGCCAGGAGCTGGCACCCGAGGCGCGGAACGAGCTGGAAGGCCTGCGCAATCGGCTGGTGGAGCTGGAAGTGGCCTTCGCGCGGAACATCAACGACGACCAGGAGGGGATCGAGGTGGATCGGGCGGGGCTGGATGGGCTGCCGGAGAGCTATGTCGAGCGGCTCGAGCCGGGGAGCAAGCCGGGGACCTACAAGGTCGGCATCAAGGGACCGGAGCTGACCCCGTTCATGGCGCAGGCACGCAACCGGGACTTGCGAGAGAAGCTGCTGCGACGCGATTGGAACGCGGCGGTGGCCAGCAACCGGCCGTTGCTGGAGGAGGCGCTCACGGTCCGCCGGCGAATCGCCACCCTCTTCGGCGAGCCGACCTGGGCGCATCACGCCATGGAGGTCAAGATGGCCGGCAACCCGGAACGGGTGCGCGCCTTCTACGACCAGATCGTGCCACCGCTCGAAGCGGCCGCCGCGCGCGACGTGGCCGGGCTCCAGGAGATGGCGGCAGAGGACGGCATCACCGATCCGATCCAGTACTGGGACTGGACCTACTACGACAACCACCAGTCCCTCGTACACCACGGCGTCGACCAGGAGGAGGTGAGCCAGTACCTGCCGCTCCCATCGGTCATGGCCGGGCTCTTTGAGCTGACCGGCAAGGTGCTCGGCCTGGACTACCGCGAGGTGGAGCCGACCAACGCCTGGCATCCATCGGTCAGCCTGTACGAGATTCGCGACCGGGCCAGTGGTGAGCTGCTGGCCCACTTCTATGCCGATCTCTTCCCGCGCGAGGGCAAGTACTATCATGCCGCGGCATTCCCGCTGGTGGTGGGGCATCGGCGCGCGGATGGCACCTACCAGACCCCGGTCAATGCCATCGTGGCCAACCTGACGCCGCCGAGCGCGGACCGGCCGAGCCTGCTCAAACACGGCCCGCACGGTGAGACGGAGACCCTCTTCCACGAGTTCGGGCACATCCTGCACATGAGTCTCACCCGCGCCGAATTCGCGCGCTTCAGCGGGGCGGAGACCGAGTGGGACTTCGTCGAGGCGCCGTCCCAGATCATGGAGCACTGGACCTGGCAGCCGGCAGTGCTGGCCAGCCTGGCGCGCCACTGGAAGACCGGGGAACCGATGCCGCCCGAGCTGGTCGAGAAGATGGTGGGCAGCCGATACCTCAACGTGGGGCTGCGTGGCGCCCGGCAGGTCTGGTTCGGCGCGGTTGATCTTGCGCTCCACGGCAGCGGCGAGCCGGTCGACATGGACCGTGCCCTGCGCGACACCTTTGCGGTGATGCAGCTCCCCTACCCCGAGGACACGTTCCAACTCGCCTCGTTCGGACACCTGATGGGTGGCTATGACGCGGGATACTACGGCTACCTGTGGGCCGAGGTGATCGGCGATGACATGTGGGGTCGCTTCCTGGCCGAGGGTATCGACTCCCCCGAGGTCGGTGCGGCGTACCGGCAGGCCATCCTGGAGCCCAACGGCACCCGCGACGCGGATGACCTGGTCGCCGATTTCCTAGGCCGGCCGGCATCGGTCGAGAACTACCTGCGCATGCGGGGGCTGCTTGACACAACGACGCTCGGGGCTGCGGCCCGTGGCCGCCGAGTCGCCAAGCGGCATCGGAGCGCACTCCGCAAGCTGGCCGACTAGCCGGGAAATGACGACCGAGCCCGTTTGCGGCTGGAGCCACTAACGACAAGGCAGACCCGTCCCGATGGTGCCTTTTTGCACCCGGAGCCAACCGGCACCAGGCAGAGAGGCGAATCGGCCTCCTATCGGCCCGAGAGTCGTTGCTAGTGGCTGGCCCTGCAAACGAAACGGGTGGTCCGGATCATGGATAGGCCGATAGAGCACGGAGCCCACGGAGCCCACGGAGCCCACAACAAGCACGCCGGGCACGACCCGGAGGTCTTCAGGCGCCAGTTCTGGATCGTGCTGCTGCTGACCATCCCGGTGGTCATCTGGAGCGGCGAGGTGCAGCACTGGCTCGGCTACCGGGCCCCGTCGGTGCCGGGTGACGACTGGATCCCGGCCATCCTCGGCACGGTCGTCTTCGCCTACGGCGGCAGGGTCTTTCTCCAGGGCGCACGGAGCGAGCTGCGCGACCGCCAGCCGGGAATGATGACCCTGATCAGCCTGGCGATCGTGGTTGCCTTCGTGACCAGCTGGGCCGCCAGCCTGGGCGTCTTCGAGGTCGACGTGTGGTGGGAGCTGGCGACCCTGATCACCGTCATGAGCCTGGGGCACTGGATCGAGATGCGCTCGATCATGCAGGCGCAGGGGGCGCTGGCCGCGCTGGCGGAGCTGCTGCCGGATACCGCCGAGCGGGTCACCGCGGCGGGCGTCGAGACGGTGATGCTCCACGAGCTTGGGCTGGGCGACCTGGTGCTCGTCCGTCCCGGCACCCGCGTCCCGGCGGACGGCGAGGTGGTCGAGGGCACTGCCGATGTCGATGAGTCGATGATCAGCGGCGAGTCGCGCCCGGTCACCAAGGAGCCCGGAGGCAAGGTGATCGCCGGCACGGTGGCCGCCGGGGGCAGCCTGCGCGTGCGCGTCACCGCCATCGGTGAGGAGACCGCGCTGTCGGGGATCATGCGCCTTGTCGCCGAGGCTCAGGCCTCCCAGAGTCGAGCCCAGGTGCTGGCCGATCGTGCCGCCGCGCTCCTCTTTTTCGTCGCCCTGGCGGCGGGCGTCGTGACGCTTGCGGCCTGGATCGCGGTGGGCCAGCCGGAACAGGCGCTCATCCGCACCGCCACCGTGCTCGTCATCGCCTGTCCTCACGCCCTTGGACTGGCCATCCCGCTGGTAATCGCCATCAGCACCACCCTTGGCGCCAAGAACGGCCTGCTGGTCAAGGACCGGCTCGCGCTGGAGCGAGCGAAGAACCTCCGGCTCGTCATCTTCGACAAGACCGGGACGCTGACCCGTGGCCAGCCGACCCTCGCCGCGGTGGCCGCCGCCCCCGGCAACGACGAGCAGGCGCTGCTGGCCCTGACCGCCGCGGTTGAGGCGGACTCTGAGCACCCGCTGGCTCGCGCCATCGTGCTGGGCGCCGAGCAGCGCGGCGTGTCGCCGGCTCACGCAGAGGGGTTCGAATCCCTGCCGGGACGCGGCGCGCGGGCAACGGTGGACGGGCGCGAGGTCCAGGTCGGCGGCCCTCGCCTGCTGGCCGATACGAACGCGCAGGTGCCCGCGCCGCTGCACACGGCGACCGAGGCATGGAGCGCGGAAGGGCGCACCGTGCTGTTCGTCATCGTGGACGGGCAGGTGCTCGGCGCGCTGGCGGTCGAGGACGAGATCCGGCCCGAGTCGCTCGAGGCGGTCCAGCTTCTCCACGACATGGGATTGCGAGTGGCCATGATCACCGGGGACGCCCAGGCGGTCGCCGATTCAGTGGCGCGGCGCATCGGGATCGACGAGGTCGCGGCCCAGATACTGCCCGCCGACAAGGCGGAGGCGGTGCGACGCTTCCAGGCTGGCGGGGTGCGAGTCGCCATGGTGGGTGACGGGGTAAACGACGCTCCTGCGCTGGCCCAGGCCGATGTCGGCATCGCCATCGGCGCAGGCACCGATGTGGCTGTCGAGTCCGCAGGGATCGTGCTGGTGCGCGACGACCCGCGCGACGTGGTCGGGGCGATCGAGCTGTCCCGGGCCAGCTACCGCAAGATGATCCAGAACCTGGCGTGGGCCACCGGCTACAACGCCGTCGCCATCCCGGTGGCGGCAGGCATCCTGGCGCCGTGGGGGTTCATCCTGCCGATGAGCGTGGGCGCTCTGGTGATCAGCATCTCCACCGTCGTGGTCGCGCTGAACGCCCAACTGCTGCGCCGCCTTCAGCTGAAGCGCGAGCCGATGCAACCATCGCCTGCTCTCCAGCCCCCCTGCCGGCCTGACCGTCATTGACACCACGGCATCGCCACTGGTGACGGCCCTGTACGTCATGGGACCCATGCCGTGGTCGTCACGCCGGCCCGACACGTCAACTGGTCCACGGCGTGGTCCCCGTGACGGCCAGATCGGAGCGCGGTTGCAGGCACCCGCTAAGCCGAGGCCAGCATGGCTTCCATCTCCCGCCGGGCCCGGCTCGTGAACCTCCGATCACGCCCGGTGCTGCTGGCCACGCTGGCCGTGGTGCTGGCCGCGTTCTGTTGGGGGATCGCCGCCATCTTCGCCAAGGGGGCCTTCGAGCGCGGCATCCCCGCCGCCCGCATGTCCGAGGCCCGCGTGGCGGTGGCCGGCATCCCGCTCTTCCTGTACCTGGCCTGGCGCCGTCGCGACCTGCTGCGTCCACCACAAGCCGCTCGAGTGCCGATCGTCTTATTCGGGATCGGGCTGGTGGCGGTCAACTGGGGCTACTACACCGCCATCGATCGGCTGCCGGTGGGGGTCGCCATCTCGATCCAGTACATCGCGCCGGTCCTGGTGCTGCTGCTGACCGCATTGGTCGCGGGACGCGCGCCGGGTTGGCTGACAGGCAGCGCCGGCGTGCTGACGCTCATCGGCGCGGTGCTGGTCAGCGGCGCCTATGCGGGCCTGCGCGACCTGGACGGGCTGGGTGTGGCTGCCGCCTTCGGATCGGCGCTCGCATTCGCGCTGTACCTGCTGACCGCGGAAGCAGCGGGCCGACGCGGCGCGCACCCGGCCACGATCCTGACCGTGGGCTTCGGGGTGGCGGCGGTCGTGTGGGGCATCGCGCTCCCCTGGTGGGGCTGGCCGGTCGACCGATTGGCCGATCCCCAGATCGCCCTGCGCGTGCTTGGCGTGGGCATGGTGGGCACCCTGATTCCCTTCCTGCTGGCGGTCAGCGCCGTGCGGGTCATTTCGGCCGCGGTGGCCGGGATCGCCGCCACCACCGAGCCGGTCTTCGCATCGGGCCTGGCCTGGCTGCTGCTGGGCCAGACGCTGGGTCCGCCGCAGCTCATTGGGGGCGGGCTGGTGGTGGTTGGCGTGGTGCTGGCGCAGCTCGCCCGAACGGGCGCGGGTGCGGGCGGCAGCGCGGCGGTCGAGGTGGCTCCCTAGCTCGTCTGTCCCTCGGTTTGCAGCTGGAGCCACTAACGACGAGGCAGACCCTTCCCGATGATGCCCGTTTGCACCCTGAGCCAACCGGCACCAAGCAGAAAGGCAAATCGGACCTCTATCGGCCCGAAAGTCGTTGTTAGTTGCTGGGCCTGCAAACGGAAGGGAACTACGACCGGCTACCCTCCGCGGACCCTGGCCGGGCGAGGCTGAGCGGCGTCGGAAGAAGGCTTCTTGTCCTTCGTGGTTGGCGTGATCTCGACGACATACCCCTCCGACAGCAGGCGAGCGTAACGACCGCGCTCGACGCGCGGTTTTGATGCCAATGGCGCTATCTCCCCGAGCGATACGGCCCTTGGGGCGCGGTCTGGCAGCAGTGGCGGCGCTGGCGCGCCAATGGCGTCCGGGAGCCGGGCGATGGCCCGCTTGGCACGTGAGGTCCGCCTCAAGCAGAGCCGGGCCGCCACTCCGTCCATGATCATGATCGACGCTCAGACGGCGCGTGGCGGACGGGCCGGCCCGACCTTCCACAACGCGGGCGGTCGCGGCGGTCGCACCATCGGCACCAAGCGCACGATCCTGGTCGAGATCCTCGGCCTCCCCGTCGGCGTGCGGGTGGATCCCGCCAAGCCACACGACGTGCGGGCCGGCCGCGAGCTACTCCGCGAAAGCCTTGTGGGCTTCCAGCGGCTCCAGGCCATCGTCGCCGGCCGCGGCTACCGCGGCCTCGCCAAGCTCGCCGCCCGTCGCCAGCTCGTCCTCGACATCAAGGCCAAGCCCAAGGGCCCAGCTCGGCTTCAAGCCGATCGCTCCGCTCTATCGGGTCGAGCACGCCTTCGCCCAGCTTGGTCGCTGGCGACGCCTGGCACGCTGCTGCGAGGGCAGCGAGGCGAGCGCGAAAGCGTGGCTGGAGGTGGCGTCGGTGGGCTACCTACCGGGACGCACCTAGCTCCCTACTGCGCGAGCGTCTGAACCTCATAGCCGAGCCAATAGAGCCCGGCCTCTCGACAAGGGGCGGGTATCTGTTCCCCGATCAGCTCCACGACGAACTCGTAGTGCTCGTCGCCATACTCCCCGCCTCCCGCGGATACGCGTGTGCCGATCACGGCTCGCTGCCCACCATTTCGGACCACCCGCTCGCCGGCGTCCTCCATGACGGCCGACCCGCGAGGCCAGAGCACGAGCCAGCGGGTGCGTTCAACTCGATCCACAGACACCCGTCGTCCTCGATCAGCGTGCCCTCCAGGAGAGCGGCGGGCAACCCGTTCAGCGGCCCGTATGTGGGCAGATAGACATCCGCTGGGAGCGCACCAAGATGCCATCGTGTCCCCGTCCATTCGATCACCTCGGTCATTTCGATCGGACCCACGTGCTCTGATCTCGCCACGACGCCGACGCTGTAGATCCGCGGGAACTCACTAATGAGAGATACCCGTATCTCCCGCAGCCCCAAGCCGCCGTATCTGTGCAGGCGCTCGATCACGTCCTGAGAGCCGGATGGTTCGCCAAGGAACGCGGAGAGTCGGTCTGGATCATTAGCGTTCAGGACCGTGATGTAATCCCTGACGAACTGCTCGGCTGCCCTCGGGCCGGGATCGCTGCCAAGTCGGGGCGGCCGGTCGGAAGTGACCACCCAGACGAACATCGCCAAGAGCGCCACCATCACGACGCCGCCGACGATGATGGCCCGCGTTGTACCGACGTGAACCCTGGGCCGGGACCGGCTAGCAACCGCGGGCGTCTTGAGTTGACGGCGTCCGAACATCGGCACCAGTCTCGACGGTGCGCAGAGGGACTGCAACCGTCACCGCCCCGCCGACACCACGGTTGAGGAGGTTTCGTACACAGGGCCTTAGCCTTCTTCGTAGTCACGACGAGCTACCCCTCCAGGAACGGCAGCACCACATCAAGAAAGGCCGATGGCGCCTCTATCGGGGGCAGGTGGGCGACGCCGGTGAGCACCTCCAGGCGCGCATCAGGCAACGAGACCGCCAGGTGGCGGGCGATGCGCACCATATCGGGCTGGTCCAAGTTGCCGACCACCACCAGGCACGGCATGGCCAGCTCGCCGAGGCGGGTGCGGACCGGCGGGTCCAAGGTCTCGAGCACTGCGTCGTCGTTCTCCAGCTCCAGCGCGGCGCGCTGCATGCCAAAGGCCGCCTGGCGCAGCTCAGCGGCGCACGACATCGGCCCCTCGGTGCGGCCCGTCCAGCCAGGTGCGGACATTGATCCAGGCCACCTCGTCGAAGTCGCCGGCCTTGTACGCGGCCTCCTCGGCGGCCCATGACGCCAGCAGCGACGGCGCCCATTCCCAGCCGGCCAGCCCCGGCGCGATCAGCACCAGGCGACGCACCAGCTCCGGCGCTGACAGGGCGAGCTCCAGGGCGGCCGAGGCTCCCATCGAGATGCCGATGACATCAGCGGGCCCTACCCCCAACTCCCCCAGCAATGCCGCTGCGTCGCGCCAGTGAGCATGCGAGCCGGACGGGTTGGGCGTCTTCCCGAAGCCACGCAGATCAAAGCGGATGGCGTGAAAGCGCGCGGTCAATGAATCCCAGACGGGATCCCACATGCGCCGGTCCACGATCCCCGCGTGCAGGAGGAGGAGCGGCGGGCCGTCACCGGCGGCGTCGTAGGCGATCGGCGTATCTCCAATGGTCAGGACAGACATTCGCAGAGGATAGCGGCTCCCCTCCAGCACAAAGTCGCCCCCCCACCCGGACCGATGTACTGCCCTGCAACGGCTTGGGCGGCTGCCACACTCAGCGGGTATTCATCGGGTGCATCTCGCACCCACACACGATCACAACAAGAGGACTGTATCGATCATGAGCAGATTCCGTTCCCATTGGCTGGCCATCTTCGCGGGCGCCACCCTGATCACGCTGTCGGTGTCGACCGCGTTCGGAGCCAAGCCCGACGCCGACACGAACGCGGGCCAGCAGGTCTCCGCCTACATCCACAGCCTGGTGGGCGATGTCGAGGAGCCCGCCGAAGAGCCGGTTGAGACTGAGACCGACACACCCGACGACACCGACACGCAGGTCGACGAGAGCGAGTCGTCCGATCACGGCGCCTGTGTCTCCGAGGTCGCCAAGGGCGATGAGGTCGGTGGCGACAACGTCAACCACGGCGGCGCGGTGAGCGAGGCTGCGCGCGTTACCTGCGATGAGGACGCCACGACCGAGGAGCCGACCGCCGAGCAGCCGGCCGATGACGAAGGCGACACCGAGGTCGAAGCCGATGACTCCACGGAGACAGAGGCTGACGCAACCGACCAGTCAGACAACGGCCATGGGCATGGCGGCGATCACGGTGACAAGAGCGACAAGGGTGACAGCTCGGAGGACTAGCCTCCGGTCGCTGCACACTCAAGGGGCCCGGGCGATTCGCCCGGGCCCTTCGTTGTCATCGGTCTAGTCCCGCCCTGGCCACGCTCTCCCGGCGGACGGTCCTGACCGGGCGTCAGGCGCCCAGCTGATCCGGGATCGCTACGAGGTGCGGCTTGACCGGCTGGCGCGCGGCGCGGTTTGGAATGGCCAGCCCGCCGGCGATGCGCGCAAGCATCGTCTCGGGCCGGAGCGGGCGGGCGAAGAAGAAGCCCTGGGCGAAGTCACATCCCATGCGCTGCAGCCGATCGGCCTGCGTTCCGCGCTCCACGCCCTCCGCGACGATCTGGAGGCCGAGCGTCTGGCCGAGGTTGACCATGGCGTGGGCGAAGGCCCAGTCGTCGTCTTCGGCAACGTCCACGAAATCGCGCGCGATCTTGATCATATCGACCGGGAAGCGGCGCAGATAGCTCAGCGACGAGTATCCGGTCCCGAAGTCGTCGATGGCGGTGCGGACGCCCATCCGCTTGAGCGCCGCCAGCTTGTCGACGGTCCCGTCGAGATCCTGCATCATGAGCGTCTCGGTCACCTCGAGGACGAGGCGCTCCGGTGGGAGGCCGGTCACCTGGAGCGCGGCGGACACGTCCTCCAGGAAGGAGACCTGCTGGACCTGACGCGCCGAAAGGTTGACGCTCACCCACGGCGCGTTCCCTGCGGGCGGCGCCCAGCGCTGGGCCTCACGGCAGGCCTCGACCAGGACCCAGCGTCCGATGGGAAGGATCACGTCGCTCTCTTCGGCGATGCCGATGAAGTCGGCCGGGCTCACCATGCCGCGCAGCGGATGTCGCCACCGGATCAGCGCCTCGGCGCCGACGGTCTCGCCGTGTGACAGGGTGACGACCGGCTGAAAGCGCAGAAGAAACTCGTCGCGGCCCACCGCGCGATGGAGCTCGGCGCCGAGGTCGTGGCGCTGGATCATCGTCGTGTACATCGCCGGTTCGAAGATCGCCGCCTGCCCCTTGCCGAGCGACTTTGCCGTGTACATCGCCACGTCCGCGTTCCGCAGCAGCTCATGGGGCGCCTCTGCCTCACCGTGACCGGCCGCGATCCCGATGGTGGCGCCGACGCGCACCTCCTTCCCGTGGATCGCGAACGGCGCCCGCAGCGTGGTCATGATCCGGTCGGCGACGCGCAACGCGCGAGAGAGCTGTGGGTCGTCCACCAGCAGGATGCCGAACTCATCGCCCCCCAGCCTGGCGGCCAGGTCGTCGGCGCGCAGGCAGCCGCGGAGCCGCTCCGCGATCTTCACCAGCAGCGCGTCGCCGGTCGCGTGGCCGAAGGTGTCGTTCACGATCTTGAAGTCATCGATATCGACGAACAGGACGACCGGCAGCTCGCTCGGCATGTCGTTCAGCTGACGCTCCACCTGCTCGATGAAGAGTGTCCGGTTCGCCAGGCCGGTCAGCGGATCGTGGTAGGCCTGGAAGCGGAGCTCTTCCTTCAGGGAGGAGAGCTGGGCCAGCGAGCGCTCGAGCTGCCCGTTCTCCAACGCCGTCGCGGCATGGTTCGCCACCGTCTCGAACAGCCGGAGATCGTCCTCCGTGAAGCTGGTCACCTCGCCGAGCCGGTTGGCGACGAGCATGATCCCGATCGGTCCGGCGTCGTTCC
Source organism: uncultured Chloroflexia bacterium (assembly GCA_963750025.1). Classification (GTDB taxonomy): domain Bacteria; phylum Chloroflexota; class Limnocylindria; order QHBO01; family QHBO01; genus CF-167. Next base: position 27,144 of record CAVVPF010000036.1, on the reverse strand, counting down.
GCAGCGGCGCCACCATCGCGTCGCGCAGGTCGGCGGGCGGTGCTCCATCGGCCTCGTCGGTAGCCATGACGATGAACGCCTTGCCCTTGGCATCGAGGCGCGACCGCGCCCAATCGGTCTCGCGTGGGTCCTGTGGCAGCATCACCGCCACCTCGCCGCCCGGCCCCACGGTGGTCCCCAGGACCTCGCCTCCATCGGTCTGCGCGTAGAGACGGATCTCCGCCCGCTCGGCGCGGAACATCAGGCGCGTGTGCTCGAGCAGGGAGACGAGGGCTGAGTCGATCTCCGGAGATCGCTGGATGATCCGGCTCGACTCGTACAGGAGCTCCAGCGTCTCGTGCTGCTGGCGCTCGGCCAGGTACGCGCGATAGCCCAGGAAGAGGGTCGCAATCGGGACGGCGAGCAGCCAGATGGCGCGTACGTCGGAGAGGAGCAGCGTCACCGCCAACAGGGCCAACGTTGCATTCGTCACGGCCACGACCGTGCTCATGGCGGCCATCTGCTGCATCTTCAGGTAGCGCGGCCTGCCCTCGGAGAGCGAGATCACCGTAGTCACGCCGAGCATACTGACCACGTTCGACGCCAACACCGCGGCGATCGCCGCGGCCCACTGCGACGGACCGATGCCGATCCCGGGCGCCAGGCGATCGAAGACCACCACGGCGACCGCCGTCCCGAGCGCGAAGGTCGCAACGTTGAACGCGAGCTTCACGGTCTGCGGGCGGCGATGCAGGAACAGTGCGGCCCCACCGGCCAGCACGTGGGCGAGGACGATGTCGCCCGGCGCGGCGAAGAAGAGGCCGATGACCAGCGGCACCTCACTGAGCGAGAAGGAGTGCGCCCCTTTCCGGAAGTGGAGGTGGACGACCTTGATCTCGAACAGGTAGAAGCCGGCCGCCACCAGCCACCACGGCAGGATGAATGGACCGCGCGGCGACGGGAGCTCGCGCACTACTCCGAGATACAGCCACGTCGCCAGGGCGCCGAGCAGGCCGATGAAGAGCCAGACCAGCACGGCCGGCGTGATGCCAGCGCGGCGGAAAAGCGAGGCCTGCCCCCGGCCCGCGGCGCGACCGAGCCCGGTCACCGCCATTCCACGGCCAGCCATTGGCTCGTTGACCACTCACTGGAGGACCATTCGCTGCCGGACCACTCGCTGGCTGACCATTCGCTGGCGGACCATTCGCTGCCGGACCACTCGCTGCCGGACCACTCGTTGGCCGACCAGGTGTAGGACGACCACTCGTTGCCGGACCAGCTGGCGCCCGACCATTCGCTCCCCGACCATTCGCTCCCGGACCACTCGTTGCCGGTCCAGGCCGAGCCGTTCCAGACGCCCCCTGACCACGTCGTGCCGGCCGATGTCGCCGCCGCCATCGCAGTCGAGTCGAATGGGGCGCCGAAGATGTCGCGCTCGCCGTCGAGCGGCACCCCGTCGAGCACGAGGTGCATCCCGCCCCGGGCCAGCTCGAGCGAGCCGGTTCCGGTCGACTGCTGCCAGGCCTGGACTGATGGCGTGGTGGGCGCCTTGAGCGCCGCGTCGAGGCTGAGCAGCCCGGAACCTTGCCCGCGCACATCGGCCGCGGGAAGCGGGTCGGCGGTCGCCATCAGCAGCGCCTTCAGCTCGTCGGGCTGGATCCCTGGGCGCTGCTGGATCACCAGTGCAGCCGCCCCCGAAACGATCGCCGCGGCCTGTGACGTGCCGCTGCCGCGGAAGTAGCGATCGGAGAGACGTCCTTCAGGGTGGTTCACGTCGATGTACGAGCCCGGGACGCGGAGCCCCTGGATCGACTTGCCGGGTGCCACGAGGTCGGGGTTTCGCAGGCCGTCGCCGCGGGCGGAAAAGGAGAGGATGACATCGTCCATTGTCGGCAATGTGCCCTGTGAGTCATCGGCGCCCACGGCCATCACGAACGGGTCGATCGCCGGGTTCATGAGGCGACCCGTGGCCGGGCTGCCGTTGCCCGCGGCGACCACGACGAAGATCCCCGCGTGCCAGGCGACCTCGGCGGCGAACGCCAGCGGGTCGAGGGTGTAGGGCTGCGCACTGGACGTGCCGAACGACAGGTTCAAGACGCGAATGTTCAATCCCGGGTCGCGGCGGTGCTGGACGACCCAGTCGATGGCGGCGATCACCTGGGAGACATCGGTCGCGCCAAACGCGTCCGCCACCTTGATGCTCACGATACGGGCGCCCGGCGCCATGCCGACGTATCCGCGCAGGGTCTGGCCGAGATTGAGCTTGGTTCCCGCGTCGTGCCCGGCGATGATGCCGGCCATGAACGTCCCGTGGCCAAACGTATCCAGATGCCGCAGGTTGGCTGCCTGGGACTCGAAGGAGAGGTCCGGGCCCTGCATCACCTTGCCCGGCCCGTCCAGACCGAGGACCGGGCTCACGCCGGAGTCGATGATCGCGACGTCGACGCCAGCCCCGGTGAACCCGGCCGACCAGAACCTGTCGGCACCGATGAGGGTCGTCGTGTGGAACATCGACCCCACGTCGCCGCCGGCGGAGTAGGAGTTGCCCTGCAGCTGGAGCGGTGCGTTGGGGGCGATCGACTCGATCGCGGGACTGGCGGAGAGCCATTCGACCGCGCTGCGGGGCAGTTCGGCCGCGAAGCCGTGGATGATCTCCAGGCGCAGGCCAATGGTGCCGCCGTTCGCCTCCACCAGCTGCTCTGGGACGTCGCCGGCGCCCGGTGCCTCACGAACGATGACCGAGATGAGCTCCCCGGCGAAGCGCCCGATCTGCGCCGCTGGCTGCAGGAAGGCGAGGACGAGCAGCGCCGTGACGAGATTGGTGAAGCGGCCGCTCGGGGCGAGACGCATGGTCATCGCGCGCGCCGCGGGCGTCTGTGGCGAACCAGGTCCGCCGGGGCGGCCGGGCCGGCGGACCCCCACTCAAGCGCGTGGCGGATGAGCGTGTCAAGCCAAAACCGTTCGTGCATCCCTGACCCTCCGCAGGATCGTGCACGGCGTTCTGGTAGCCGGGCGGTCTCGGTGAGATCCCTGGCTTTGCGTCCCCACCTTGCGATGGGTTTGCCATTTTCAGGCCGAGCGTATGGCAGCGGCGTTCGCTGTTGGTTAGGCGGAGAGTAGGTAATAGGTCACATGCGGGCGATAGCGCGAAGGTCCTAGCCTGCGTCCGTACCTTCGGGTCAGTGCTTCGGCGCACCGGGACGGGACGCCCTTCTGCGCATTGATCGGTGCCTTCGGCCTGCCGGCCGGCTGGTGGCGGCGCTGGTGGACGCTATACAACCGACAGCGGCCTAGTAGTAGTCCGAGCAGGACAGGAAGTAGCCGCAGCCGTGGCAGATGAGCTTGCACTTGCGCTCTTCCATGGTCGAGCCGCAATTGGCGCAGGTGCGCATCAGCTTGCCCGGGTCGGACGCCTGCGGTGAGACCGATGGCGTGGCCGCGGCCGGCTGAGGTCTTGCGCTTAGAGCACGCCGAAGGGCGGGCCATACGGCCCGCCCTCCAGGATGAGAGCTGTTGGGTCCGATGGCCGGGGCAGTCCGGCCATCGGTAAGGAGTTCCCGGCGCCTGCCGAGGCCACGGTCACGAAAAGCGGGATCGCCGCCCGGCGGTTCCGCCGTTAGAGTGCGGTTAGCGTCTTGTCAATCCGGGCCGCCTGCGTATTCGCCACGCTAAAGCTGAACGGGGCGACTGATAGGTAGCCGGCCACGGCAAACGAAAGCTTGTACGTACCGCCCGGAAGACTCAATGCGCCTGCACCCCATGAGCAGACACCGCCATTGAGGTCAGCGCAGGTCATCCCGTTGAAGAAGACATAGAAGCCGTCAGCGCCCGTGATGTAGGTCGCCAAGACGGCGCCCGACGAGTTGTACAGGGTCACCGTGGCGGCACTGATCGGGTTGCCGGCGGCATCGGTGACGAAGCCGTAGACGGTCGTCACCTTCTTGGGGCGACCGGCGATCGACGCGCTCCCCTGCCCGGTCAACAGTCCAACGGTCCACGTCGCGTCGAAGTCGAACGGACGGACCAGCATCGAGGAGTCCTTCTGGCCCTTGCCGGCGTAGTCGAGGTGGATCGTGACCCAGGCGGTGGCTCCGGCAGGCACGTTCGGAATAGAGACCGATGCGGAGCCGGTACCAACGGTCTTGGTGCATCCGACCTCGGTCCAGCTGGACGACCCCGCGAGCTGCAGGTAGCAGTGCACCGGATTGGCACCCTGGGTGACGAAGCTCGTCAGCGGATTCCCGGTAGATGGCCAGGTCGCGTTGATCAGGATCGTCTGAGTGGCACCGCTTACATTGACGACCCGGATGTGCTCGTAGAACTGGCCGGGGTTCGTCGCGACGATCGTGCTGTCCTTCTGCTTGAGGATCTCGAAGTCGTCGACCTCCCAGGGGGACAGGTTGTCTTGCAAACCGAAGGAGCTGTTCGTAACGAACGTTCCGTTTCGGTAGGCGCCGCTCGAGAGCACGGTCACAGGGAAGGTCGTGCACGTCTTTGCGCCGTCCTTGTCGGTAATACAGACCTCGACGTCGTATGTACCCGAGAGCGCGTACGCGTGGAGCGGGCTCGAAGAAGGTCCCGTTTGTGTTTGAGCCGGCGATGGTCAAGGCTTGCGGGAGAGTGCCGTCGCCCCAGTCGACCGTCCCGGCGTGCGTGTCGAGGACGCCCGGGTCGGTGAAGCTGCCCGAGACGCTGGTGTTGAAGCCTGTGTAGACCGGGTCCGGGGAAGCGGAGGCTCCAGTAATCGTGGGCGCCACGTTGTTGACGGTCACCAGCAGCGAGTCGCAGTTGCTGCCGCCGTCGTCGTCGGTGACGCAGACGGTGACGGTGTAGGCGCCGTTGTCGGCGTAGAGGTGGCTCAGGCTGAAGGTCTTGGCGACCAGGGCCAGCGAGTTGACGCCGCTGCCGTCACCGTAGTCGACGGTGGCGCTCCAGGTGTCGGCACCCGGGTCGGTGAAGCTGCCGCCGCCGCTGAAGGTGGCGCCCTCGTTGATGGTGTCGTCGGCACCGGCGCTGACCACCGGCGCCACGTTGTTGACGGTCACCAGCAGCGAGTCGCAGTTGCTGCCGCCGTCGTCGTCGGTGACGCAGACGGTGACGGTGTAGGCGCCGTTGTCGGCGTAGAGGTGGCTCAGGCTGAAGGTCTTGGCGACCAGGGCCAGCGAGTTGACGCCGCTGCCGTCACCGTAGTCGACGGTGGCGCTCCAGGTGTCGGCACCCGGGTCGGTGAAGCTGCCGCCGCCGCTGAAGGTGGCGCCCTCGTTGATGGTGTCGTCGGCACCGGCGCTGACCACCGGCGCCACGTTGTTGACGGTCACCAGCAGCGAGTCGCAGTTGCTGCCGCCGTCGTCGTCGGTGACGCAGACGGTGACGGTGTAGGCGCCGTTGTCGGCGTAGAGGTGGCTCAGGCTGAAGGTCTTGGCGACCAGGGCCAGCGAGTTGACGCCGCTGCCGTCACCGTAGTCGACGGTGGCGCTCCAGGTGTCGGCACCCGGGTCGGTGAAGCTGCCGCCGCCGCTGAAGGTGGCGCCCTCGTTGATGGTGTCGTCGGCACCGGCGCTGACCACCGGCGCCACGTTGTTGACGGTCACCAGCAGCGAGTCGCAGTTGCTGCCGCCGTCGTCGTCGGTGACGCAGACGGTGACGGTGTAGGCGCCGTTGTCGGCGTAGAGGTGGCTCAGGCTGAAGGTCTTGGCGACCAGGGCCAGCGAGTTGACGCCGCTGCCGTCACCGTAGTCGACGGTGGCGCTCCAGGTGTCGGCACCCGGGTCGGTGAAGCTGCCGCCGCCGCTGAAGGTGGCGCCCTCGTTGATGGTGTCGTCGGCACCGGCGCTGACCACCGGCGCCACGTTGTTGACGGTCACCAGCAGCGAGTCGCAGTTGCTGCCGCCGTCGTCGTCGGTGACGCAGACGGTGACGGTGTAGGCGCCGTTGTCGGCGTAGAGGTGGCTCAGGCTGAAGGTCTTGGCGACCAGGGCCAGCGAGTTGACGCCGCTGCCGTCACCGTAGTCGACGGTGGCGCTCCAGGTGTCGGCGCCCGGGTCGGTGAAGCTGCCGCCGCCGCTGAAGGTGGCGCCCTCGTTGATGGTGTCGTCGGCACCGGCGCTGACCACCGGCGCCACGTTGTTGACGGTCACCAGCAGCGAGTCGCAGTTGCTGCCGCCGTCGTCGTCGGTGACGCAGACGGTGACGGTGTAGGCGCCGTTGTCGGCGTAGAGGTGGCTCAGGCTGAAGGTCTTGGCGACCAGGGCCAGCGAGTTGACGCCGCTGCCGTCACCGTAGTCGACGGTGGCGCTCCAGGTGTCGGCACCCGGGTCGGTGAAGCTGCCGCCGCCGCTGAAGGTGGCGCCCTCGTTGATGGTGTCGTCGGCACCGGCGCTGACCACCGGCGCCACGTTGTTGACGGTCACCAGCAGCGAGTCGCAGTTGCTGCCGCCGTCGTCGTCGGTGACGCAGACGGTGACGGTGTAGGCGCCGTTGTCGGCGTAGAGGTGGCTCAGGCTGAAGGTCTTGGCGACCAGGGCCAGCGAGTTGACGCCGCTGCCGTCACCGTAGTCGACGGTGGCGCTCCAGGTGTCGGCACCCGGGTCGGTGAAGCTGCCGCCGCCGCTGAAGGTGGCGCCCTCGTTGATGGTGTCGTCGGCACCGGCGCTGACCACCGGCGCCACGTTGTTGATCGTCGCGGTATCAGTATCTGAGCCAAGTAGGCTCCCGTCAGAGACGGTTACCGTGACGGTGTAGGCGCCGTTGTCGGCATAGGAGTGGCTACCCGTACAGGTACCTGAGCCGCTCGACTCCGACACCGTCCCAGCCGTCGTATTCCCGTCTCCCCAGTCGATAGTGCAGCTGTGCGTGTCGGCCGTGTTCGCGTCAGTGAAGGACGCTATTTCCGTGGCCGCCGAGCCCTCCGTGCCGCTTACTGGCGAAGCCGTAACCATCGGCGCCTGGTTGGCGGCGACGAAATGCGCCCAGAGGTCGACGACGTTGCCGCCCGGAGCCGAGAAGCACGCGTTGTTCGCGACTACCGTTCCGTTCTCACTGTCCTTAGTCCAGTATGAGAACACGAGCGATGGGTCGGCAGAGCTCACGGCCCCGAGCTTGAGCGAACCGTTCCCGATGCCTTGAGTCGCCTGGCCCGTTCCGCTAATCGTCTGGGAGCCCGCGCTCCCCGTACCGGAACAGGTTTGGTTCTGGTTGTAGGTCGTGTAGTTGACCGTCCAGCTCGACGGTGCGCCGGTGGCCCCATGGAACCCCACGTTGCCATCCGTGAAGGTCGCGGTGGCAAGCGGTGGGAGGGATCGGTCCCCGGTCCAAGGGGAAGCGTAAGCTCGGACTTCGTAAGTCCCGGAAATGCCGTCAAGGATGTAGTCGTATGTGAGGGATCCGTCGGAACCGGCGGTCACTGTGTCCCAACACTCGGCAGCACCGCCCGGACATGTGTAGGTGAGGTCCGGGTTGAAGTTCCCGTCGCCCTTGACGATCGAGCCGTCGGGGCGGATGACCGGGATGTCGTAGGCGACGCCCGCCGCGAAGCCGGTACCGGTGATGTGGACCGTCTCGCCGGGTGCGTAGTCTGGCTTGTCGGTGGTCAACGTCGGAGGATTGGCCGCCGCAACTGCCAGTGGACTCCCCGCACCGACGGCGACGAGCGGCGCCAACAGCAGGACGACGCCCGCGAGCATGCGCAGCGGCAAGAGCCCAGGCGCAGGGCGCTGGCGTCGGTCCGACGGACGGCGATACGGCTCGCGGGGTTTGGGCACGGATTCCCCTGCTACGGTGGCTCGCCGCCGGTTCAGGCGGGCGACCGACGGCCCGAAGGCACGCTCGGGTCAGTCGGACGGTCAGCCTAGGCGCCCTGCCGGGCGACGCAATCCGGAGCGGTACGGAGTTCGGTACGGAATCCGTTCTCCGTACCCTGATCGCGCGGCCTCAGCGCTTCCCGCTAGCCGCGAAGCTTATCCAGCTCCTTTGGTCGCCAATACTCGTGGACATCCCGCAGCGCCCGCCGCCAAACCTCCTCTGCTGTCTCACCGTCCCGCAGGTAGGCAATCTCATGCATTGCCTCGAGGAAGCCATCGGCAGGTCGGCCGTCCCGCTTCGCGACGACGACCGCGGTCAGGGGCGGCCGCCAGGCCGTCCTCTCCTCGCGCATGATCCGATAGAGATATCGTCCAATCATGAAACGACCGCCTCCGACATCCGCGTAGGTGATCGTCTTCCCCTCAATGGCGGTCTGAATCAGCCTCAAGTGGATATCTGGCCGATAAGGATACTTGTTCGTCTTCGGCACTGTAAGTGGTCCTTATATCTCCGTATATGACGATGCATAGACCTTCTTAGAGCTGCGCAAAACGGCGTTATAAGAGTCCGATGTCAATCTTACGACATCTCGCGGGCCCCGCTGTTGTCCTGATGCCTTCCCCCACGGCCTCCGGGATTGGCTGCGGCGGTCTAACGACCCGCCGTTCAACGGCGAGCGCCGATGGTGCGAGGCAGGCGCGCTTGTTTGACCTCAATCGGACCCTAGCGGACAGGGTGGTACGGTCGCTGGGTGAGTACAGACCCGGAGGCCCAAGTCCGTACCTGGATCCGCAGAGATACTGATTTGCGGTGCATCTGCGCGCCGTACACTCACCGGCGTGTCAGCCCCTGAATCGCCCACTCCCAACCCGGCACGGTCGGACCATCCGTCGGGAGTTGCCCTTAGAACGGATGAGGCGGCGGGGCTTCGCGACGCGCGCGCGATTGCCGCCCGGATCGCAGCCGACGAGGCCGCCGCGGACGCCGCTCGCGACCAATACGCCGCCAACGGGGTGCCGGCCATCGAGCCCAGCACCGGGTACGCCAGGGTGGCCAGGTCTGGCGAACCGCTGCATGCCGTCCGGCGCAACGCGATCGTCGAGCGTGCTCCGACGGACGGCAACCAGCCGCTGCTGCGCGGAGGGACCCTGTACCTCACCTCGCGCCGTCTGCTGCACGTCGGCGAAGAGACGACCGATGTGCCACTCGGGGAGATCGACGAGATGGTGGTCGCCCTGGAGCGCCTGGTGCTGATTCGGCTGCTGGACGGCTCCGACCTGGCCGTGGAGGTCGACCAGCCGCGGCTGCTGCGCGTCCAGATAGCCGCCGCCATCGCCGCCGCGCGGGAAGCTGCGGCGTACTCCTAGGAGCCTGGTTCCAGGTCGCGGGACTCCAGGTGGCGGCGCGCGGCCTGCGCCCGGTTCTTCACCCCCAGCTTGTGAAGCACGCTGCCGACGTGGGTCTCGACGGTGCGCGCCGAGATCCCCAGTCGCTCGGCGATCTCCCGGTCAGTGAGCCCGTCGGCTAGATGGCGCAGCACCTCCGCCTCGCGGTCGCTCAGGCCCGCCAGCGGGTCGTCGCCGGGTTCGGCGCTGCTCCGGCGGCCTCGCGGGCCGCTCAGCTGCTGGATGACCTCAGCAGCCATCGCGCGCGACATCGGCAGGTCGCCGGCCCGGATGCCTCTCACGGCGCGCTGGAGCGCTTCCGGGCTGAGGTCCTTGGTCAGGTAGCCGGCGGCTCCGTTGCGCATCGCTTCGAGCAGGTCGCGACGGCTGGCCGAGACGGTGAGCATCACGATCCGGGTGTCGGGCAGGCGCGGGCCGAGCTCACGCAGGAGGCGGAGCCCATCGGACCCGGGCAGGTTGATGTCGAGGAGGATCAGCTCCGGGCGCAGCTCGGGAGCCAGCAGCAGCGCCTCGTCGGCGGTGGCCGCCTCACCGACCACCTCGATATCCGGCGCGGTGAGCGCCTGGCGCACCGCCGAGCGGACGAGTGCGTGATCGTCGACCAGCATCACCCGCATCGGTCCAGTACGTTTCATCCGGTCGCCTCGCGGAACGGCACCTCGACCACCACCCGTGTCCCATCCTGGGGCCGCGAGTCGACGGTCAATGAGGCGCCGATCAGGGTGGCTCGTTCGCGCATGCTGCGCAGACCATAACCGGTCGTCCGGTTGGGGTCCGGCGCGAAGCCGCGGCCGTTGTCGGCGATGGTCAGGCGCACGCCGGCCGGCATCGGCTCCGCGTCGACGCGCAGGCGGGTGGCATCGGCGTGCTTGCGCGAGTTCGCCAACGCCTCCTGCACGATCCGCAGCAGCTCGGCCTGGGCGCGCGGGCCGAGCCGCTCGACGATCGTGTCGCAGTGACACTCAGCGCGAACTCCGAATCGGTCGCTGAAGTCATCCACGTAGCGCTCGAGCACCTGGGTGAAGGTCGTCCCCTCAGTCGGCTGCAGTGCGAGGATCGCCTGACGCGCTTCCACCAACGCGGCTTCGATCGCTCCGGACACCTCGCCCGCCAGCGCCCGCGCCTCGGCGCTCAGGTCGGCCGTCTGGAGGAGCCGCCCCTGCTTGAGCTTGGCGAACCACAGCTCCTGGGACATCCCATCATGGATCTCGCGCGCGAGGCGCGCCCGCTCGTCTGCGGTCGCCTGCGAGGCCACGGCGTCGCGCAGCCGAACCAGCTCAGCGTTGGCCGCGTGGAGGTCATGCACATCTCGCCGCGTCTCGACGGCGAGCGCCGCGAGGAGGATGGCGTAGAAGGTCACCCGCAGCAGGTCACCGGCCGTGACCAGGGACCCGTAGGTGCCCGGGTGCACGGCGAACTGCACCTGGCTGAACGCGGCCACCACCAGGCCGATCGCCAGGATGGCATCCACGCCACGACGTCCACGCCGGAAGACCGCGTAGGCGAGTCCCGCCGCCAGCAGGTAGCCCGCCCCAATCGTCGCCTGGAGGCCGACCTGGATCGGTCCGGCAGCCGCCATGAGCGGCTGCCCGGGGTGCTCGCGCAGGATCGCCAGGCCCCGCGGGTCGATGATGATCGGAAGCCATGGCTGGATGGTGGCGGCCAGCACCACGAAAGCGACCACCAGGACGCTCGGGAGCCAGAGCACCAACGCCGCCGGCCAGCGCTCAGCCCGTGGGGCGCGGAGGGCCGTGATGCCGGCCACCACGAAGAGCGCCGCGGCGGCGCCACCGGCCACGAGCTTGGCCCACGCGGGGAGCTGGCCAGGATCGTCGATCGCCAGACCGAAGGCGCGCTGGATGCCTGCCGCGGAGACCAGCACCACCAAGCCGTTGAGCGCGGCGAGGACCAGGAAGGCGCTGCCGCGCACCAGGGCCGCAGGATCGCCGCCCTCGCGGAAATGCGCCCAGGCGAGAATCGCCACCGCCGCAGCTACAAGCGTGGCCGTTGCGTTGATCAGCAGCTGGAGCCGCTCGCTGACGATGGCCGGAGCGACCTGTGGGCTCACGAGCAGCAGGACGGTGAGGGCGGTGAGCGCCAGCGGGACCAGGGCGACCGTCCGCTCGATGCGACGCTCGCTGATCGCCGGCATCGGCTCAGGCCTGCTGACGGTCCAGCGCCCGCAGCGCGCGCGCCGCCTGTCCGCGGTCGTGGACGCCGAGCTTCTCCAGGATGCTGCTGACGTGGGTCCCCACCGTGCGCGGCGAGATGCCCAATTGGTCGCCGATTCTGGCGGTCGGTCAGGTTGTCGGCCAGGTAGCCCAGCACCTCGCGCTCGCGCGGGCTCAAGCTGGCGAAGTCGCCTTCGCCGGGGGCCGCCGGGAAGTGCCGTGCGGCGGCGGTCAGGTGGCGGATCACCTCCGCAGCCATGGTGCGCGACATGGGCAGGTGGCCGGCGCGGATGCCGCGGATCGAGCGTTGCAGCGCATCGGGCGTCAGGTCCTTGGTCAGGTAGCCGGCGGCACCGGAGCGCATCGCCTCGAAGACGTCGCGCCGCTCGTCCGACACGGTGAACATGACGATCCGCGTCCCCGGCAGGCGCGGCGCCAGCTCGCGCAGGAGGTCGAGCCCGTCCATGTCGGGCATGCGCAGGTCGAGGAGCAAGACGTCGGGGTTCAGCTGCGGAGCCAGCAGCAGGGCCTCGTCGCCGCTCGATGCCTCCCCCACCACCTCGATATCCGGGGCGGTCAGCGCCTGGCGCACGGCCGAGCGGACCTGGGCGTGGTCGTCCACCAGCATCACCCGCAGCGGACCGCTGATCATCCTCGCAGCACCTCCACCAGCGCGTCGTGGACCAGCCCGTTGCTGGCCAGCGCCTGGGGTCCAGCATACGAGTCCGCGCCGACAAAGTCGCTCATCCTGCCGCCGGCCTCCTTGACGATCAGTGCCGGCGCCGCCAGGTCCCACAGGGTTGGACCGATCTCCAGCATCGCCTCGGCCGCCCCCTCGGCCACCAGCATGTAGCCCCAGAAGTCGCCGAATCCCCGATCCCGCCAGGCTTCCGCGGCAATCTTGTGGACCGCGGGCCCGAAGCCGGCCGCCTCCATCGGTCCCAGGCCCGACCAGACCACCTGGGCATCGTCCAGTTGATCCAACTGCGAGACGCGGATCCTCCGTTCGCCGAGGAGGTCTCTGACGGTGGCGCCTGCGCCCAGGCTCGCGTGCCAGCGGCGCTGGAGGGCGGGGGCCGAGACGGCGGCCGCCAGCAGCTCACCGGCGCGTTCGACGGCGATCAGGGTGGCCCACACCGGGATGCCGCGCACCAGGTTGTGGGTGCCGTCGATCGGGTCGATGATCCAGCGCGTCTCCCCGTCGCCGGCGTGATCGTCGTACTCCTCCCCGATGAGGCCATGGTTCGGGAAGGCGGCGCTGATGCGTTCGCGCAGCAGGATCTCGATCTCGGTGTCGACCTGGGTGACCAGGGTGGTGTCGCGCTTCTCGGTGATCGTCAGCCCGCCGGCGAGGTGGCGCAGGGCGACGGCATCGGTCTCATCCAGTACGTTGAGGGCGAAGCGGCACAGTTCGGCGGGGTCGCGGTCGCTGAAGGCGGGGGCAGGCACCCGGCTAGCATAGCCCGATGCGTTCTGCCCCCACTCCTCGCTCTCTCCCCGGCGAGCTCCTGATGACGCTGGTGGCGATCCTGTGGGGCAGCGCCTTCCCGGTGACGCGGGTGCTGCTGGAGGAGATGCCTCCGCTGGGGGCCGCCGCCTGGCGGACACTGCTGGCGGCTTCCGGGGTGGCCTTGTTTGCTGTGTTGCGCGGCGAGTTCGGTCGCCTGCGGCCTGTGCCGGGGACTCGGCTGCGGCTTCTTGTGCTGGCATTGTTGGGCGGCGCTTTGTTCCTGATCGCGATGAACGTGGCGGTCTACCTGACCGGGGCGTCCATCACCTCCTTCGTGGCCGGCACCTATCCGCTTCTGGCGGTTGTCGCCGCGACCTTCCTGCTCGGGGAGCCTTTGTCGCGCCGCGTGGTCGTGGCTCTGGGCGTCGCGGCGCTGGGCCTGGTCTTGCTGGCGCGGCCGGGCGGCGCCCACGTGCAGGTGGTGGGCGTGCTCGTGGCGCTGGGCGCGGCTCTCTCCTTTGCGTTGTACCTGGGACTGGCGCGGCGCTGGGCCGATCCTTCTTCGCTCCCCACGTTGACCGTGGCCTTCTACCTGCTCGTCTCGAGCCTGCTGATCACCGGGGTTTTGCAGCTCGTGGTGGATCCGGCTGCGTTGGTGCCTCACCTGTCGCTGGTTGGCTGGAGCGCGCTGCTGTGGCTGGCGCTGCCGGCATCGGCCCTGCCCCACGTGCTGGTGATCGCCACACTGCGTCGCCTGCCTGCCGGCCGCGCGGCGCCGTTCCTGCTGCTGATGCCGATCTCCGGCGCGGTCATCGCGGCCCTCCTGCTCGTGGAGCGGCTCGACCTGGTTCAGCTGCTCGGGGCGGGGCTGATCCTTTTGGGGATTGCCGCGGCCACGCTGCGGTGGCGCCTTGTCCGCGCTTCAATTCCGGCGGGCTGACGGCCAGGCCGTCACTGAGGCCAAGACTTCGACGTTCTGACGGTGGGTCCGTCAGAAGTGCTCGGTTTCGCGCCGGAGGGTGCCGGTCTTGACGGTCCACGCATCAATGCGTCCACGACGTGGTCCCTGTGACGGTCCGGGCATCACGCGAGCCGCGGAAGGGACCGCGCCTCACCCCTCGCGCGTCGAGCTGGCGGCGCAGCTCCTCGTTGACCATCCGAGCATCGGCGCGGCCAGCATCGGTCGCAAGGATACCGATGCCGGATACGATCTGGCGCAGCCGATGACCAACGCCGACACCGGGCCGTGGCCCATACGGTTGCAACGCAGCCCTGTCCGGCTGTCAGTCCTGGTGGCGGCGCGGGCCGCCATCGGCATCGCGGCGCTCGTCACCGCGATCCCCGCAGCGGGCACGATCGGCACCGTCCTGTCCTTCGCAGGGATCTTCGTGCTCGGATACGCGGCCCTGCTGGGCCTGGATTTCCTCACCATGCGGCTGGAGGCGCGTCCGGGTGAGCTGCGCCTCTCGTCAGCGCTGGGGAACCGGCGCTACCACCTGGCGAAGGGCGACGTGCGCCGCCTGCGCCTGCCTGAAGGATGGCGATCGCCGGTGGCTGCCACATTCGCTGGGCTGGGGGTCGGCCTGGGTCCGGGCGAGGTCGAGGGGGAGAAGCTGGTCGGCGTGATCGCGCTCGCCAGGCCGACGAGCCTCCTCATGGTGCCCACCGCTGACGGCCGTCTGGCGGTGGCCGTGGCCTCCGAGGAGGAGCTGCTGGACGCCCTGATGCGCGCCACCCAAGCGGCAGCTCCACCTCCAGGAGCATTGCGGCCATGGTGATGAGGTCAATCGGCGCCAGGGCTGCGGTCGAGATCAGCTGTCATCGGTCTGTTGGAGAAATCCAGGGCCAGGGTCCCGCCCATGCCCATTCCGGCCACGATCTCAGCACCGATGAGCAGGCGCTCCACGAGCAGCCGCTCTCCGAGCTGAAGGAAGATCCCCTCACCCACCAGCGCACCGCCGATGGCCGCCGCTCCGACGATCCCCCGCCGTCGCCACTGACCGGCTCTGCCGGCGGCCGGCGGCCGACGCTGATGATTGCCAGTGGCAGTACATCGGCGCTCGTAGGGCTTCTCTGGCGTCGCACTATTACCAGCGACAATGCCGCGACACCGCACGCAGCGCCCTGGTGCCGTTGTACTGCTCCCAGCAGTCTCTCAGCGGTGAGCGCGCGACAACCGCCCCGGCGTAACCATGGCGCCACATGCGAGTAGCGCGCCCGCGCTTGACGGGCCGATCACCAGCCGCCACGCTCATTGCATGGCGAAGTCCGAGCGCACACCCGGCGCCCTCCCTTCGTTCAAGGGCGCCAGCGTCTCGATCGGTGGATTCCTGGCCGGCCTCGAGCAGCAGATCCTGCACCGTCGACCGCCCGCCGCGATCGTGGTCGAGGAGGACGCCCGGAGCCAGCCGCGCAGCATCGACGGGCTGCGGCTGGAAGGTCCCGACGAGCCACTCGAGCGTCCCGAGCCACCGGACCGCTCAGGCGCGCGCCTCTAGCGAACCTTGGCCGGCGTCGCTGACCGCCCGGCAGGGACGCGCGCCCGCACGGCCTCGTCACAAGCCCTGCTTGTGCATCGGCTCAGGCACCGCTGTGCCGTTGTGATACCCCAAGCAGGCGCTGAGAGAGAAGCGCGTTCATTCGCCCCGGATGGCGGCATTGACATGTCGACAGGAACGCGGGACGCTGCCGCAGCGTCCGAACTGGCAGAAGCACGGGGGGCAACCGATGTCTCGAACGGCGACCGATGGCGAGGCGATGCGGGGGCAGGTCATTCGCCTCGGACTCGGCGTAGTGGCGCCTCTCGCCACCGCGGCTCTCGCCTACGGCCTGTGGTGGATCAGCGACCGTCTGGTGCAGGTCGGGCCGATCGACCGCGCAACCTTCGGATGGGCCGTGGTCGTTCCGGTGTGGGTGATGACGCCAGCGGTGGCCGGCTTCGCCTGGCAGCGGCTGACGCCCCGCAACATCGCCCTGGCGGCCGTTGCGGTGGGGCTATTGATGAGCAGCGTCGCAGCCCTCCTGTTCTGGTTGGCCGTGGCGCATCCGGACTGCGAGTTCGGAGCGGTGAGGACTCCGGGCGAGCTGATGCTGCCGTCGCTGGGTGTCGGGCTGGTGATCGGCGTCGGACTGGCCGCCTCCTGCGTGCTCACGGTAGCCATCATTCGCCGCGGGCACCGGTGGCGGGCTGCGTTCGGCGGGGCTGCCATGGAGTTCGGTCTGGTATGGGTGGCAATTCTGGTCGCGGCGACCGTGCTGCTCGGACCTGGGTGTCAGCGACCGCCAGGCATCCTCTAGGTTGGAGGGACCGATGAAGACGAACCTGAGAACTGCCTCGTGGGTGATCGGCCTCATCGCCGTCGCAATCCTCGCGGGCTTCGTCGCCATGCTGGCCGTGATCGGCTTAGCCAACGCTCTTCTGCCGCCGTTCCAACCCGCCGACGACGACACCCTGCGCGAGCGTATCCCGGTCGCGCTCGCCTACCTGGCGTGGGGCGGGACGACGCTGGTCATCCTCGTCCTCGGGTGGTCGTGGTGGCGGCGAGAGCCCTAGCCGCGACTCGCCCAGCCAGTTGACGGCCAGATCGTCACTGGGGACAAGACTTCGACGTTGTGACGGTTGGGGCGTCAGAAGAGGCTGGTTTCGTGCCGGAGCGTGTCGGTCTTGACGGTCCACCCGTCAATCCGGCCAGGGCGTGGTCCCAGTGACGGGTGGGGCGTCAGACACCGCGCCAGCGCAGGGCCGCCGGGCGTGAAGCCTGCCAGAGGGCAGCGTCCTTCGGCCGAATACGTGACGCTCGGCCCTGTTCCTGCGGGCTCTACAGCGTGATCAGCAGAGCCAGGCTCATGGCAACCACCGCCACGGCAATGGCGGCCTTGACCCACGGCGAGTTGGCGCGGTTCCAGCGGCCCATCTTGCCCAGCACGCGCCGATTGCTCACCGCGGCCAGCAGGGCGACGAGCGGGGCGATGAAGGCGAGGTTGTACAGCGCCAGGAGAGCCAACCCGGTCGTTCCGCCGCCGGACGCGTGGAGCACCGCCACGATGTCGAGATAGATCGCACCTGAGCACGGGACGGTGCAGATCCCGACCAGAACGCCCGCGATCAGCATGCCGGCCAGTCCGCCGCGCTCCATGGCCCGGTGCATCCAGCCGTGGGTGGCGTGCGGCGCGGCCATGGCCGGACCCCAGTTGGGCAGGAAGATGTCCTTGATCATCCACAGCGCCATCACCAGGGCCAGGATGACGGCCACCCGGGTGACGAGATGGTCCTCCCCGAGCCAGGAGAGGAAGCTGAACAGCCCCAGGCCGATGAGGAAGTAGGTGATCCACACCGCGCCGACGTAGAGCGACCCGGCGCCGAGCAGGCGCTGGCGCGCCAGCTGCGTCGGGCTGCCGTCGGCGGTGACGGCGTTGACCATCGTCAGGGTGTAGGTGGCGAACAGCACGAGCAGGGCGAAGGCGCACGGGTTCAGCCCGTCGAGCACACCGGCGCCCAGCACGCCGGGCACCGTCAGGCCGCCGAAGGCCGCGGCGTCAAACGGGGAGACGGCGACCACCGTGCCGGCCACCACGGCGACCGCGCCAAGGGCGACCGCCAGGATCACCGCGGCCCGCGGTAGCCCCAGCCACAGCCGGATGGCGGTCAGCGGCGCACCGGGCTCTGGCGAGGCTGACCCCGGCGACGTTGAACCGTGGTGAGCGTCCATCCTCAGGCGCGCACTCGCAGCGTGCCGTGCATCGTCGGGCTCTGCTTGCCACCGCAGCAGGTGTCGCAGTAGATGTCGTAGTCGCCGGGTGTGGCCGGCATGGTCAGGGTGACGGTCCGGCGTGACTCTGCCGACAACTCCTCGTGGATGCCGAGCTGGTCGCTGATCATGGTGTGCACCCCGCCCTCCAGGTGCACGGCTGCGTCGGTGGTCCACAGCTCGAGCGTCAGCTGCTCGCCCGCGTTGGCGGTGATCACCGGTGGCGTGAAGCCGGCCATGCTCAGGCGCACCGGTGTCGCCTGCGCGGTCGTGGCGTCCGGTCGGCCGAGGAAGTCACCGAAGCCGAGAACCAGGCCGGTAGCCAGGACGCCAGCCACGATGATCCCCAGGGCCCAGTAACGCCAGGGGCTTGTCGCATCGGTCGCACCCGCCTCCTCTATGCCGGGCCGGTGCTGCGGACGGGACGTGCTCTGCCGCCCGCTCATGGCTGGCCACCGTGATGCGCCCGGTGGAGCGCGGAGTCCATCATGTCCGCCGAGTCCATCATCCCGGCGCCCATCATCTGGCTCATCTGTGAGAGGTCGCCCATGGGGCCGCCGACCCGTGGGCTGGTTGCCGAGCCGATGATGATCGTGCTCGCCGATCCAACGAGGATCCCGAGCGCCAGTGCCCCGGCGGCGATGGCCGCCCCAAGTCTGCTGGTCATGAGCTGTACCTCCTAGTTGAGGATGTCACGCGCGTGGCGGAACTCCTCCTCGCTGATCTCTCCTCGGGCGAAGCGACGGCGCAGGATCTCGAGCGGATCCTCCTCCCGCTCCCGACCGCGACCGCCGGCGACGAGGAGCCAGACCATGGCGAGCAGGGCAAACACCCAGACCGCCATCCAGATCCAGCCGCCGAGGGTCATGCCCCAGGCCCCGGTCATCATCGCCGTGTCTCCTTGCGTGTCCTCCGGGCTTGAGGGAGCCCGCGACATCACGCTACGGCGGCGACCTCAACAGTCCATGCCGACTCGGGGCACGTTCGACTCAAGATTTCCTCAAGCGGCCGGCAGGCCAAGATAGAAGGCCGTCCCCGTGCCCTGGCCGGCGCTTTCCGCCCAGACCCGCCCGCCCATCGCCTCCGCCAGCGCTCGGGCGATCGCCAGGCCGATTCCCGAGCCTCCCAACGCGCGTGACCGGGACGGATCGGGACGATAGAAGCGCTCGAAGATGCGAGCCAGCTGCTCTCCGGTCAGGCCGGGCCCCTCGTCGCGCACGGCCACGATCACCTCGCCGTCGTGTCGTTCAGCCGAGAGGCGGACGGTGGAACCGGCGGGTGCGTAGCGGAGCGCGTTCGACAGGTAGTTGGCGAGCACCTGGTTGAGGCGGTCGCCATCGGCGCGCGCCATGACGGGTACCGTGGCCGAGGACATCGCAACCGTGATCTGGTGGGCCGCCGCTTCGGCGCTGTAGCGCTCACGCACCTCGGCCAGGGTGGTGCTCACATCGACCGGCTCCATGTGGAGTGGCAGCTGGCGGGCCTCGGCCCTCCACAGCTCGCCAAGGTCCCCAACCAGACGGGTCAGGCGGCCGGTCTCCTTGCGCAGCAGCGCCCAGGTCTCCTCGTTGGCCTCGATGACGCCGTCCTGCAGCCCCTCGAGATAGCCATCGAGCGTGGTCAGTGGTGTGCGCAGCTCGTGCGCTACATCACCCACCAGCTCCAGGCGTCGGCGCTCGGTCCCCTCCAGCGAGCTGCTCATCTGGTTGAAGGCCGCGGCCAGCTCGCCGACCTCGCCCTCGGCCTCGACAGGCACCCGCTCGGCGTAATGCCCGCGGGCAATGCGTTGCGCGGCCCCGACCAGCCGGCTCACCGGTCCGGCGATCCGAGCCGACAGGGCGAGGCTGACCACCACCGCTCCCACCAGGGCGGTGATCGCGGCAGCCAGCAGGGCGGTGCGAATCGCCTGCTGGAAGGCGGCGAGGGTGAGGGCGTCCATCATGCTGCCTGCCGGATCTCCGACCGGATGGCCCATTGCCTCCTGGAAGTAGCCGGGCCCCACCAGGCTGACCCCCACCAGCACGGTGCCCAGCGTCGCCGCCGCCACGATCAGGTTCGCGAGCAGGAGGCGGCCACGAAGCCGGCGAGGACGCAGGTTCATCGGTCGACCATGCGGAAGCCGACCCCGCGCACCGTCTCCACGAATCGGGGCGCGGCCGGATCATCGCCGAGCTTGCGGCGCAGCTTCGCGACATGCACGTCGAGCAGGTGATCGTCGCCGACGTAGTCGTGCCCCCACACGCGGTCGAGCAGCTGCTGCCGGGTGAGCACCATGCCCGGCTCGCGGGCGACGGCGGCCAGCAGCTCGAACTCGAGGAAGGTCAGCTCCACCGGGTCCCCATCGACAGTCACCCGGCGTCGGCCGAGGTCGATCTCCAGCCCGGGTGCCGCCGCGGCCAAGGTGCTGGTCCGCGGTCGCCGCAGCAAGGCCTTGACCCGCGCCACCAGCTCACGGGGACTGAAGGGCTTGACCATGTAATCGTCGGCCCCGATCGAGAGGCCGACGATGCGATCGACTTCCTCGCCCCGCGCGGTGAGCATCAGCACGTAGGCGTCGCTGAAGGTCCGCAGCTGACGGCACACCTCGATGCCGTCGATCCCGGGCAGCATCAGGTCGAGCACCACCAGGTCGGGACGCTCTCGTCGGGCCAGCTCCAGGGCAGTCGGGCCATCGCCCGCACTGAGGACCTCCATCTGCTCACGTGCCAGGTAGCCGTGCACCAGCTGACGAATCGGTTCCTCGTCATCGACCACCAGGACCGTGACGCGATGGGCGGCCGATGGGCGCGGAACTACGGGAGGGGCGGTGCCACTCATGAAGCAAGCCTAGGCAACTGCCTGATGGACGCTAGGTGCCAAATGGACCCCTTCCGTGGGCTGACTGTCCGTTCCGCTGCGCCGGCCCCGCTGACCTTGGCTGGCTGGCGGGCCTCAGTCGGAGCCGGTTGACGGCCAGATCGTCACTGGGAACAAGACTTCGACGTTGTGACGGTTGGGGCGTCAGGAGAGGCTGGTTTCGCGCACCGGGGTGACGATCTTGACGGTCCCACCGGTCAAATCGGCCAGGACGTGGTCCCACTGACGGTGTGAGCGTCAGACACCGCGCCAGCGCAGGGCCGCCGGACGAGCCAGAGGGTAAGGCCGATGCCGGCCAGCGAATCCCCCGCCAGCACGAGGCGTTCTGGCGTGGAGTGGACGGCCAGCTGGAGCGCCAGGCTCTCCAGCACCACGGCGCCGCCGAACAACGCGCCGCCGGCCGCTGCCCAGCGCCCGCGACCGCGCCAGGTGGCGCCGGCAGCGCCGAAGATCGGTCCACCCAGCGCGGCCAGCCCATACAGGGCCGCAGCGAAAGCAGGGACGGGCACGGAGCTCGTCATGCTCCACGCCAGGTAGGCGGCGACGACGGCGAGCAGCATGGCCAGCCCCTTCAGCGCGCCGCTGCGGGTCGAGGAGCTCAGCGCGCCAGCCAGCCAGGCGGTGGCCAGCCACGGGGTGAAGACGTAGCCGAGCCAATCGGGCGCCCAGGCGGCGGTGTCAACGAGCCGGCTGACCACTCCGGTGACCAGCCCCGCCGCCACCGCGGCGGCGATCCCCCTCACGTGTCGAGCTGGCGGCGCAGCTCCTCGTTGACGAGTCGAGCATCGGCGCGGCCGGCGGTGCGCTTCATGACCTGGCCCACCAGGAAGCCGTACAGCTGCTGCTTACCGCCGCGGTACTCGGCGACCTGGGCAGAAAACTTCCCCAGCACGACGGCCACTTCGCTGGCGATCAGCCCGGCATCGCTGACCGCTGCCAGGCCCAGCCGCTCGACGGCGGCGCGTGGTGACTCCCCGGAGAGAAAGACGGTGGCCAGCAACGTCTTGGCGTTGGCGGCCGACAGGCGTCCCGCCTCCACCTCGCCGATCAGCTCGGCCAGGCCCGTGGGCCGCAGTGGCACGGCCGAGGCGCGCAGTCCCTCCGCGGCGCGCTGGTTGAGGAGCCGGCTGAACTCGCCGCTCATCCAGTTGGCCGCGGTCTTGGCGGCGATCCCGGCGGCTACCACCGCGTCGAAGTAATCGGCCAGCGCCAGGTCGGCGGTCAGCACCCCGGCGTCATACGCCGAGAGACCCAGGCCGTCCACATACCGTGCCCGACGGGCGGCGGGCAGCTCCGGCAGGCTCGCTCGCAGCTGCTCCACCCAGGCAGCGGAGGGGCGCAGCGGGGGCAGATCGGGTTCGGGGAAGTATCGGTAATCGTTGGCCTCTTCCTTCGAGCGCTGGCTGATGGTCCGCCCCTCGACCTCGTGCCAGCCCCGGGTCTCCTGGATCAGCCGCTCGCCGCGCTCGAGCGCCTCGGCATGGCGAGCCACCTCGAACTCCATGGCGTGCTCCAGGCTGCGGAAGCTGTTGAGGTTCTTGACCTCGACCTTGGTGCCGAAGGTCTGCGTGCCCATCGGTCTCAGGCTGACGTTGCCCTCGATCCGCATGGAGCCGGTCTCCATGTCGCCATCGCTGGCGCCGATGTAGCGCAGGATGTCGCGCAGCGTCTCGCCGTACGCACGCGCCTGGGCCGGGCTGCGGATATCGGGCTCGGTGACGATCTCCATGAGCGGCACGCCAGCCCGATTGAAGTCGACCAGGCTGTAGCCGCGGCCCCCATGCTGCAGGCGGGCGGTGTCCTCCTCCAGGTGCGCCCTTGTGATGCCGATGCTCACGTCTTTGCCCTCCGCGGGCACCGGCACCGCAAGGCGGCCGTTGGAGCACAGCGGCAGGGCGTACTGGCTGATCTGGTAGCCCTTCGGCAGGTCGGGGTAGAAGTAGTTCTTGCGCTCGAAGCGGACCGCGGTGGTCTGGATCTCGCAGTCCAGGGCGAGCCCGGTGAGCATCACCAGCTCAACGGCGCGGCGGTTGATGACCGGCAGCGTGCCCGGCATCCCCAGGCAGATGGGGCAGATGCGGGTGTTCGGCTCGTCCCTCTCACCGGGTGCTGCGGCCGTTGGGCAGGAGCAGAACATCTTCGACTCGGTGCGCAGCTGGGCGTGCACCTCGATCCCGATGACCGTCTCGTACCGCGTGCCCACCGCCATGGCCCGATTGTACTGGCGGGCTCTCGCGTGCAGTCGACCACCACGCGGTTTACGGCCAGCGTAAGTAACAGCCAAGAAGGGCGCTGAACCTGGCTGCGGTTTGCGCCAGGCGTAAGCCACCACCAAGTTGAGGCTCGAATCGGTCGATTCGAGGCCTGAGTGGGACGGAAGTTCGCCGTTACTTACGCCAAGCGTAAATTGCTCCCGGTCCGGCGCGTCCGGCCTGCGCGAGAGCCGCTATCCTCCCCGGCATGAAGATCGGTGAATGGGATGCCGTTGGCCCAGTGCGCGGCCTGGTGCAGGTGCAGCTCGGCAAGCTCGGAGCCGCGGAGTACGCCACCCACGTGACCCGCAACCCGGAGAGCGGGCGGCTGCGGATCCTGGTGGCGACCGATCTGGGGTTGCTCGACTACTCCTACTCACCGGCCGGCTCGGACCCGCGCGGCCCCTGGCTGCTGCGCGGCCAGATGAACCGATGGGTCAGCGTGAAAGGCGTCCGCCTCCAGAGCGACGCCCAGCTCGACGACGAGGGGCACGAGGGGCGCGCGGTCTGGCACCTGGTCATCGACGAGCCCAAGGCGGAGCTGGCGGCCGATTCGACCGGGGTGGAGGAGCGCTCCGAACCCGCGCTGCTCGACTTCGCCCAGGCCTGCATCAAGCAGGCGCGCTAGCCCCCAGCACCAGCGCCCAGCGCCCAGCGCTAGGGGCGCACCGCCGACAGGTAGAGCGAGCCGAAGGGGATCGCCAGCGAGCCGTCCGGCGCTCGCGGCGTGACGGCCAGCAGGTCGCTGACCAGGGCCTCGAAGCGCTGTTCGCTCATGCTGCGAGCCGCCGCCGAGCGAGACCCGGTGCGCATCCAGCGGTCGAAGGCGTCGGCACCGGCCAGCCGGATGACGGTGGTCGGGTCCGAGGCGGTCGTCACGCTCCGCCATCCGGCAGCTCGCGCCCGGCGCGCCAAGTCGGCGAGGGTCGGAATGCCAGTCCGCCGTTCGAGACCGTAGCGTCGGTAGATGGCTTTGAAGATCGGCAGGTAGAGGGTACGGCGCGGTCCCGGCACGGAGATGGAAAGGCGGCCGCCGGGGACGACCACCCGCCGCCACTCGGCGAGCACGGCCACCGGATCGTCGGCAAAGTGGAGCGCGTGCACCGCCATTGCCACGTCGAAGGAGGCGTCCGGGAAGGGAAGGGCGCCGAAATCGGCCTCCACGAAGGCCGCCTCCGGCACCTCGCGCCGCGCGATCGCCAGCATCCCCGGCGCGGCATCCACACCCACGACGCTGCGGCCCTCGGCCAGGGCTGCAGCCGCGCCAATCCCGGTCCCGGTCCCGATGTCGAGCACCCGCTCACCGGGCCGCAGGCCAGCCCGGCGCACGACCTCGGCGGCAATCAGCCGCAGCGAGGGCGCCATGCTGGCGGCGTAGTTCTCGGCGCTGGCCGAGAAGCCGGCCGCGTGGCGTCGCGGGTCCGGGCGCGGGTCCGGCGCCTCGCTCAGCGGCGACGCCCCACGAAGCGCTCGATCCGATCCAGCGCCTCCACGATCTGCTCATAGGCGGCGGCGTAGCAGATCCGCACGTGCCCGGCTCCCGACGGCCCGAAAGCGGTCCCCGGCACAACCGCCACGCGCTCCTCGCGCAGCAGCTCCTGGGCGAAGGTCTCGTCGTCGAGCCCGGTGCTGCTGATATCGGGGAAGCAGTAGAACGCGCCCTTGGGCTCGAAGCAGTGCAGACCGATCTCGTTGAGGCGCCGCGTCATCAGCTGGCGGCGGCGGTCGTATTCCGCCTGCATCTGCAGCACGAACGGCTCCCCGGAGCGCAGCGCCTCGATCGCCCCGAACTGGGCGGCGGTGGGGGCGCACATGATCCCGTACTGGTGCACCTTGGCGATTCCCGCCATCAGGGGCGCCGGCGCGGCCACCCAGCCGATCCGCCAGCCGGTCATGGCGTAACTCTTGGAGAAGCCGCCGATCATCACCGTCCGCTCGCGCATCCCCGGCAGCGACGAGAAGGGCAGGTGCCGATGGTCGCCGTAGACGAGACGCTCGTAGATCTCGTCGCTGATCACCATCAGGTCGTGGCGCTCCACCAGGTCGGCGATGCCGGCCAGGTCCTCGGGCTCCAGCACCGCCCCGGTCGGGTTGTTGGGGTATCCCAGAAAGAGGGCCTTGGTGCGCGGCGTGATGGCCGCCTCGACCATCTCGGCGGTGAGCCGGAAGCTGTTCGTGTCACTGGTGGCGACCGGCACCGCCACGCCGCCTGCCAGGGTGATGCACGGGGCATAGGCCACGAACGAGGGCTCGTGGTAGATCACCTCGTCGCCGGGGTCGCAGACCGCGCGCAGGGTGGCATCCACCGCCTCCGAGGCGCCCACGGTGATGATCAGCTCATTGCGCGGTTCGTAGTGCAGGCCATACCGATGCGCCAGGTCGGCCACGATCATCTCGCGCAGCGCGAAGATCCCGCCGTTGGCGGTGTAGTGGGTCTCCCCCGCTTCGAGGCTGTCGATGGCGGCCTGGATGATCGGCTCGGGCGTGGTGAAGTCGGGTTCGCCGATGGTGAGGCTGATGACGCCGGTCATCTCGGCCAGCATGTCGAAGAAGCGGCGGATCCCCGACGGGGGCAGGGCGCGGATCTTGGTCGAGAGGAAATCGGCGGGCGGACGGGCGACACGCGAGGCGGCCGGCTCGATGGTCACGCCGGGCAGTGTAGCGCGACGCTAGGCTTGCGCGATGCAAGCGGTCGAGGTGGTCTTGGCGCTCCTCGTGCTCGTTGCGCTGCTCACCGTGGTGGCGCGGCGCATCGGGATCCCCTACCCGATCCTGATGACCCTGGGCGGCCTGGCGCTCGGGCTGGCGCTCGGGCTGGTGCCGGGGCTGCCGCGCATCGAGCTGGCGCCGGAGCTGGTCTTCCTGCTCTTCCTGCCCCCGCTCCTGTTTGCCGCGGCCTACTTCACCTCGCCGCGGGAGCTGCTGGCCAACGCGCGACCGATCGGTCTGCTGGCGGTGGGCCTGGTGCTGGCCACCACCGGGGTGGTGGCACTGGTGGTGCACGCCATGGTGCCGGCGATCGGCTGGCCGGCTGCCTTCGCGCTGGGGGCCATCGTCTCGCCGCCCGATGCGGTAGCGGCAACGGCCATCGCCCAACGGCTGGGGTTGCCCCGACGGCTGGTGATCATCCTGGAGGGCGAGAGCCTGGTGAACGACGCCACCGCCCTGGTCGCCTACCGGCTGGCGATCGCGGCGGCCCTGACCGGCAGCTTCTCGCTGGCATCGGCGGCGGGAAGCTTCGTGTTCGTCAGCGTGGGCGGCGTGGCCATTGGACTGATCGTGGGCTGGCTGATGGTGCAGGTCCTGAAGCGCCTCGAAGATCCACCGGTCGAGGTGCTGATCTCGCTGCTGGGGCCGTTCGCCGCCTGGCTGCCGGCCGAGGCCCTGGGCGTGTCGGGGGTGCTGTCAGTGGTGACCGCCGGGATCGTGGTCGGCCGTGCCGCACCGCGGATCCTGGGCTCCGACGCTCGCGTGCTCGGCTCGGGCGTCTGGCAGATGCTCGTCTTCACCCTCACCGGGCTGGTCTTCATCCTGATCGGCCTCCAGCTGCCGACCATCCTCGACCACCTGGCCATCAGCCAGTCACCGGCGGAGCTGGTCCTGCTGGCGGTCGTGGTCAGCGCCACGGTGATCGGCATTCGGCTGGCCTGGGTCTTCCCCGCCACGTACCTGCCTCAGATCCTGCCGGGGGCGTTGCGCGCCCGCGACCGCGCGCCGTCCCCGCGATCGGTGCTGGTGCTCGGATGGGCAGGGATGCGCGGCGTGGTCTCGCTGGCCGCCGCGCTGGCGCTGCCACTGACCCTCTCCGACGGCTCGCCGTTCGTCGGCCGCGACCTGGTCCTCTTCCTGACCTTCGCCGTCATCCTGGCCACCCTGGTCGGCCAGGGGCTGAGCCTGCCGTGGCTGATCAGGCGGCTGGGGATCGGCGACGACGGGTCAGCCGCGCACGAGGAGCTGCACGCCCGCGAGGCAGCCATCGCGGCCGCCCTGCTGCGTCTGGACGAGCTGGCAACCGAGTGGCCCGGCCACATGGAGCTGATCGACCACCTCCGCGAACGCCATGCACACGCCACCGCCCACCTGGAGCATGACCACGAGTCCGGCGAGGCTCCGCTCGACCCGGAGGCGGTCGAGCACGGCGCCATCCAACGGGCGGTGATCGAGGCGCAGCGGCTGGCGGTGATCGACCTGCGAGACCGTGGCGTGATCAGTGACGAGGCACTGCGCCGGGTGGAGCGCGACCTTGATCTCGAGGAGCTGCGCCGCGAGGGCTAGCAGCTGACCGCGTTCACTCGGCATGCCATACCTCTCACCCCGGGAGGCTTACCGCATGCCGGTGTCGCCGAAGGGCGCGCGCACGCAGCTAGTTCTCGCCTGGTGAGTAGTACACCCGCCGCAGCGACAGCGTCCGCGCGTTGTTCACCGTGGGTGACAGATAGGCGAGTCGCAGCGGTCGCCCGCGCGGCGGCCGGGCTGGTGTAA
>CAVVPF010000035.1:0-123819 GCA_963750025.1 uncultured Chloroflexia bacterium | reverse complement strand
GTCCGCGCCATCGGCACACGCCTCACGAGCACGCGTCTACGTACTGGCGGGTGACGGCGAACTGAACGCGGGGATCGTGTGGGAGGGCGTGATGATGGCGGCCAAGTATGGGCTGGGCAACCTAGTGGTGATCGTGGACTGTAATGGCGTGCAGCAGACGGGCGCCACGGCCGATGTGATGCCCCTGGAGCCGATCACCGACAAATGGCGGGCATTCGGTTGGGACGTGCAGGACATCGACGGCCACAATGTGGCGCAGATTTTGGACGCGCTCGACCGGGCCGACGAGATCCATGGGCGACCGAGCGTGATCATCGCGCGCACGACCAAGGGCAAGGGGGTCGACTTCATGGAGTATCACCACCGCTGGGACGGTGGGTACCAGGCCGCGAGGATTACGACCGAGCCATGCTCCAACTCGAGGAAGGGCTGCGGCGATGGGCGAGCTAGCGCCGATGCGGCAACCGTACCTACGGTGAAGCGCTGGTGGACCTCGGTCGCAGCCATTCCAACGTCGTCGCGCTCAGCGCCGACGTCCAGACCTCCGACTTCAGCTACCTCTTCGCTGAAGCGTTTCCGGAGAGGTTCTTCAATGTTGGCATCGCTGAGCAGTGCTTAGTCGACGTCGCGGTGGGGCTGGCATACGAAGGCTTGACGCCATTCGTCAACACCTTCGCCGTGTTCATGGCCAGCCGCGCGTTGGAGCCAGTATTGACCCACCTGTCGTACGGGAGAGCCAACGTCAAGCTGATGGCCGGCTATAGCGGCTTGTCGCCCCAGATGGAAGGCCCGACCCACCATGCCATCGCGGACGTCGCGGCCATGCTGAGCCCTGCCGGGGATGACAATCGTGTCCCCCGCCGACCCGGTCGCCATGCGCAAGCTACTGCCGCAGGTCGCGGATTGGCCAGGGCCGGTGTACTACCGCTTCACGCGCGGCGAGGTGCCGATCGTATTCGATGCCTCGTACGCGCCTCAGATTGGAAAGGCTGGTACGGTACGCTCCGGGGACGACGTGACGCTGATTGGCGTGGGAACGATGCTGAGCAGATGCCTGGATGCCGCCGAGCAGCTCGCGCGCGAGGGTATTGACGCGCGCGTCCTGGATCTCCATACGCTCAAGCCGTTGTCGCCCGGCACACCGTCTTGGCCTGTGCGCGCGAGACCCGCGCGATAGTGGTCGCCGAAGAACACAATGTGCTTGAAGGCGCGGGCAGCGCCGTGGCCGAGGTCGTCGCCGAAGCCGGAGTCGGCGTTCCTGTGGCGCGCATTGGGGTAACCGATCGCTTTGCCGAATCTGGGCCCTATTTCGCCCTGCTCGATAAGTTCGGCATGGGCGTCCACGACATCGTGCAGACTGCCCACCGCGTCTTGGCACGAAAGCCGACCGGGCTCCTGACGATCCCGCCAGGAACCTCTGATGCGCGCCACCCAGGCAGCGGCCATCGGTTCGGTCGCCGAGCTCTTCGATCAGTACCGCCGAGCAACGCCGTCCTCGGCCGCGCTCCACCAGCGCCTGTCGAGGTCCTGCCCGCCGGCGAGACGCGCGCCGTCACCTACTTCCCGCCTTACCCAGTCGCGATTGAGCTCGGACGCGGACCGACCATCACCGATATCGACGGCAATCGCTACCTCGACGTGCTGAACAACTACACCTCCCTGATTCACGGCCACGCGTATCCGCCGATCGTGGAAGCCGTCGAGGCGGCGCTGGCTGGTGGTAGCGCGCACCCGGCCCCCGGCCGCCGGCAGCTCGAGCTTGCCGACCTGCTGGTCGAGCGCTACCCCGCCGTCGTCTTGCTGCGATTCACGAATTCGGGCACTGAGGCGGCGATGCTTGCCATGCGCATCGCTCGCCGCGCCACCGGCCGCCAGCGGATCGTCATGTTTGACGGGGGCTACCACGGAACGGCAGCGGAATTTGCCGATCCCAACAGTGACTGCGTGAGGGTGGCGTACAACGATATCCAGGCGCTAACAGCCGCGATCGACGACGGCGTGGCTGCGGTCTTCGCCGAACCATTCCTCGGCAGCGGCGGAGTGATCCCCGCCGAGGACGGCTTCCTGGCCGCCGCGCAGCGGGTCGCCCAGCGCAACGGTGCGCTCTTCGTCCTCGATGAGGTCCAGTCGCTGCGGAATGCGTTCCACGGGATGCACGGCGAGCTCGGCCTCGATCCCGATCTCGTTCTGATGGGCAAGATCATCGGCGGCGGGCTCCCCGTAGGGGCGGTCGGCGGCGCGGCCGACCTCCTGCGCCTCACTGCGGCCGATAGAGCTGATGGAATCAGGCATTCGGGCACCTTCAACGGCAATCCGCTCACGATGGCCGCCGGCGTCGCCTCACTCAGGGCCTTGACCGCCACGGTCATCACTGAGCTGATCGAGCGGGCCTCCCGACTGCAGGCAGCCATCGAAGCGGCAGCTCGGGCAGCCGGCGTGCCGATGGTGGTGACCCGAGCAGGGTCAATTCTGCATGTGCATCTCGTCCCTGCACCAGCACCGGTAGCCGAGACCATGGCGAGGATGGAACGGGCAGGCTCAGTCGGCGCCCAGGACGCGGCGAGCCTGCACCTCACCCTGCTGCTGCACGGCGTGTACTCCGCACCGCGTGGCATGCTGAATCTTTCGACGGTCTTGTCGGACGCGGACCTGCAAGCTGTGGCCGACGCCTATGGTCGAGCGTTCGAAGACGTTGCCCGCATAGTCCGCCATGAGAGGGTCGCACCGGCGTAGGGTGCGGCAGAGGTCGCAGGTCTTGAGGTCGGAGACAAGGTGAGCGAGACGCGCGCGCTACAGGGAGGCCGAGCGCTGACCATTTCGGACGTGGCTCGCGCAGCAGGTGTGTCGATCGCGACCGTCTCTCGCGTCGTTCGCGAGCATCAAGACGTCCGTGAAGAAACGCGCGCGCACGTCCTAGGAATCATCGATCAGCTCGGCTATCGGCCCTCCAGCCTCGCCCGCGCACTTGTCGCTGGCTACTCGCGCACCATCGGACTCCTCGTGAGCGACATCACTAACCCGTTCTACCCGCAGCTGGCCAAGAGCATCGAGCGCGAAGCGTGGCGGGAAGACTACGCGGTCGTTATTTGCAATACCGACGATGAGCCCCAGGAGACGCTGCGCTATGTGCAGCGTCTCCTGGACCAGGGCACCGCAGGCGTAATCCATGCGTCGACCGGCTTGGATGAGCCTCAGGTCCTCCGGGCAATCCACGACCCCCGTCGCATCGTGTTCGCCAATCGACGTCCGTCCTCCCCAGGAGTCAGCTATGTCGTATCGGATAACGCGGCTGGTGGACGCCTCCTCGGCGAGCATCTCCTGGCGCGTGGACATCGCCGCATTGGATTCATCGCTGGCCCACAGTGGGCGGCCAATAGTCAAGAACGGCTCGACGGACTTCGCGACGCCGCCATTGATGACGGGGCGGAGGTGGTTGTCGCCGAGGGAGACTTCACCCCCGCCAGCGGGGTCGACGCGGTCGGAGCTTGGCTGTCGATGCCGAACCCGCCTAGCGCGATTGTCGGCGTGAGCGACCAGGTCGCCCTTGGAGCACTAGCGGCCCTGGTTGAGCGCGGCGTTGAGATCCCGGGCGACATGGCTGTCGCGGGTTTCGATGACATCGAGTTTGCCTCCTCACGGATCATCGGGCTCACGAGCATTGCGCAGCACATCGACGATATGGGACGTCGAGCGGTGCGGTTGCTCCTGCGCCAACTGGGCGGGCGCAAGTATCGCGTGAGCCGCATCGAGCTGGACCCGAGCCTAGTCGTACGTCACACCACCGGACGAGATGGCGCCGCGGACGGCTCGTGGGAGTTTCTCCGGCGCGCCAGTAAGAACGATTGGAGGTAAGGGCGCGCATCGGCGGTCCGGATCCGGTGGCAGACAACGACGCGCCGACGCAGGATCCTGGCACCGCCTTCGGAGCAAAGGGACCCAGGTCGCCTACGGCGGGCAGCCGAATCCTGGGGGTGGCGAGCCCGTGGCCTGACTCCGGGCCCAGGGGTGCCTGAGCCAGTAATGCGCAATATCGCACGAGGAAAGCACACTAAGCATGGGGAGCGAGGCCCGCTCCTTCCTGGCATCAGCGCTGAGGCGTAGAGGCTTGGAACGCTGAGTGTCTAGCGGTTAACGCATCCTGATTCCTTCTCAGCCGAGCTCGGTGGCGTCCTAACGCCTGATTAGGACCGCTATCACGCTGTCCGACCATCGAAACATTGTGGGGCGACCTTCGAGACCTGTCTGCGGCGCGGGTCGCACGCGGCAGCAAATCGTCAGCCAGACATCTATGTCAGACCTGATGCCACCCGCCGCCCGGACATGTCGTCGGTGCCACCCAGTCGGCCGGTAACGATAAGGGCGGTTAGTGTGATGGCCGGGTCAGCGGCAGCACAGGGCCGGCTTGGCGATGTCCGGGGATTTGGCCGGTTGACGGACCGGCGGTTGGCCTGCCTTTGTTTCGCGGTGCCCCGACGCACCCGGTCCCGGCGCCGGTCCGCTCACGATCGATCTCGACTCGACGATCTGCGAGACGTACGGTCTGGCCAAGGAGGGTGGCTCCGATCCGGGGAAGGGGATGGCATGGGTCAATACCGGAGGATGGCGGCGATCGCCTCGTCCGCGACGGGCATCAGTTCCGGGCTGACCGCGTAGACGCGCGCGTCGGTCAGGAGCGCGTGGACCGCCGCCACGTCGAATAGGTCTCGATCCCCAGACTGTCGTTCGGGGTGGATCTCGAGGTCACGGTGCGCCGTGCGCGGCCTGCCCCACGCGCGGACGCCGACAGCTATGAAGAGCGTGTCGATCCGGCCCTCCATCGCCCGGGCGACCGTCGATGCCAGATCGGTGGTGGCCAGGTCCGTCGATGTCAGCGACCGGAACCGCTCGGCGGCAGCGTCGCGCTCGGCCGAGAAGCCCGGGGCCACGATCCCCCATGCGCGAGCGTGCAACTCAGTGAGCGGGACGCGATCCGGACTGCCCTCGACCACCTCGGCCATGACACGAGGCAGCTTCGTGATCTGGCGGTAGATCGACGCCACGTATTCGACGGCCGCGAGGACGACCGGCACGTCGACCGGACCGAGAAGGTGGGTGATGCCGTCGTCGACCACGCGCAGGAACGCGGCGATCTCCGGCTTTGCTTCATCCTTAGGCGAGCCATCCCCATGGAACATCGCCGCGGGCCGCCCGCCCATGCCGCGCGAAGTGCCGGTGTGGAACTGGAGAGACGACTCGTCCCAGTCGTAGCCGACGACATCGCGCAGGCTCTGGGGGATGTCACGCAAGTCAACTTCGCGTATGGCCTCCCGGCTGCCTTCGAAGAGCCGGACCTGGTTCTGGCTGAGGGCCAGCACGTGGAACCGACCATCGCCGCTCAGAAGCGGGAGCAGCGGCTTCAGGTGAAAGCGGTCCGCTACGACGGCGAGCTCATCGACGGTCAACGGCAGGCGGAGCGCCTCGAGGTCGCCGCCAGCCAACAAGACCGCCAGCCCGTCTGCTTGATGCGCCCAGAACTCGACATCGTCCAGGAGCGCGCGAGCGGGCTTGAGCATGGCGTCGATCTCGGTTGACCGCGCTCCCACCTCCTCGAGCTCGGCGGCCGCGCGGGTGAGCAGATTCTTCAGCCGGATGGGATCCTGGGCCGTCTCAGACCCAGCCCGATGCGTCGGCAGATAGAGGGAGACCCGGAGGCCCGGGCCATCATCTGCCAGTCGTTTGATGGTCGAGGAAGACAGCATGGTCACCTCCTTGATCCGTCGCGCGTCCCCACGCTTCACATCCCAGGATCCCAGGATCCCGGGATCTCGCGCCACGCGCCACGAGCACGGACGACGGCGCATGAGTCAGGGCGTTGCGGGCGACACTCCCGGGCAGCGGGCGCATCAACCCGGTCCGGCCGTGTGAGCCGATCATGATGAGGTCCGCGACGCCGGCTTCCGTGGAGCCGTGGGTCCCGATCAAGGCTCTCACCTCGTCAGTATGCGACGACGTGAGGTGGTTCGTGACAGCGGCCGGGGTGTTCAAGGTCCAGACCACCCGTTGACGGGCTACGACGTCCGGGTTTCCCCGGTCAGCTCCGCCCGAACAAGGGCCGATACGAGCCGAGGGAAGGTATGGCGCGGCACCGTTTCGGCCAGCGCCTCCGGCGTCGCAGGCAGGCCCAACCGATGTGCCCCATGCAGGGCTCGCTCATCGGCGAATGGATACAGCTCGTTCCACGCGAGCTGCACCTCGCGGAAGAAGATGTCGCAGCCGATATCGCCGATCCCCTTGATCTCCTTGAGCAGGCTCCGCTCGCGGGCCGGATCCTTCTCGGCAGAATCCCGAAGCCTCCGGAGGTCTCCGCCGTAGCGGTCGAGCAGGAGGTGGGCGTCGTCACCGAGCATCCGGGAGGTCCGTTCGTCGTACCGGGCGTAGCCTGCGGCGTTGATGACCTTGACACGCTCCTCCCACGTGGAGCGTGCGAGCTTCTCGGCGGTCGTCCAGCCTCCGTCGAACATGGCTCGCGCGGTGCGCATCCCGATCTCGTGGCTGATCCGCGCCGAGAGGAGCAGCGACATCACCAGCAGCCGGAATAGCGGGGCCGGCGTGTTCGCCTCGACGTCGATGCCCAACTCCTCGGCGAACGTGCGTCCGTGACGCGCCAGCAGCCATTCGATCGTGTCCTGGTCAGTCGTCGCCACCGCCGCCTCCGGTCGCCATTCGTCGCAAGCTACGTCCCATCAGTGGCCGCGGTCCCGGGCTGGCCGCATCCAGCGGCGTGATGTGGGCGCTCGTCATCGGCCGGCAGCCTCATGTCGCTGGTCGCGCAGAGACCATCGGAGCGGCCCGGGCGGCCATCAGAGAATCCGGCGCTCGCAAGCGTCTGACAAGCCGAGTGGGAGGCCGCTTCGCCTGATCCAGAGTCAAATGCCGCCCGGAGGCCCGCAGCGGCCGTCCTAAGCCAAGATTCGTGCTCAGACTCGGCCCACGCCTCGTCCTCGCATGTTCGGTTTTCCGGGGAGTCGGGTGCCCATCCCGGAAGGGAGTCAGGTGCCCACGCGCGAAACCGAAAGAATCAGGTGCCCTCGCGCGGGCGCACTCCTGGGGGGATTGTACCCGGAGCGACATCAGCGACCGACTGAAGTCGGAGGCTCGAGTGGTCCGTACCTCACAGTATGCGAACCAACCGGCGGGCATGATCCGTCGTACGAGTCCCCTGGATGATCTTGAGCCGCCCCCGTCGGCTCAAGATCAGCGACCGCTGCGGGCCGACTATCTCAAGTAACCGTCCATTACCTGGTCAGCGACACTCAGATTGAGGCGTTCGCGTTTGCCGGACGTATCCTTCTCGAGGTGGAGACCCAGGTCCTTGACTACCTCTGGGAAAGGGCGAACAACGGCGCGGCCTTCCTTCGGCGCGACCTCGTAGATGAAGGCACGCTCTTCGCCGTTCCATGCCTCGCAGATCACGTATGGGCTGTGCGAAGAGATAAGAACCTGCCTGGCCTGCCCGCCGTCGCGGGGAAAGGCGACGGCTCTAATCGCCTCATAGACGTGTCTCGTCGAGCGCGGCGTTAGGCCGTTCTCGGGCTCCTCGATGCAGATGATCGGCTGTCGTGATGGGTTCGCCATCAGGACAGAGAGGCCAATGAGAGAGAGCGTTCCGTCCGAGAGGTTGGCCGCTAGCACGTTGCCGCGCGAGTCGTCGAATCTCGCCGAGAAGCCAACGCGATCTGTACCTACATTGTTGAACTCGAATCCATCGAACCCATCAACGCTCGACCGCAAGCTGTCGACCACGTCGTCTAGGGCCGGACTCCCTGTCTCAGCGAGGAAGTAAAGGACCGTGGCTAGGCCCTCGCCGCGGTAGTCGAGGCTTGGCGTTTGAGCAGCGATCGGGGTCGAGTCATCGCTGTCGTCGCTCATCGGCCTAGCAACGCCCACATCGGGCAATCTGGATGGCTGTAAAAGAAACTGGGGGTTCAAGCGGAACTTGCCGATGCGGCTGACCTCTCTCGCAACGTGCGTGACAAGCGGGTCGGTTTCTTCGTACTCGCCGCTGAACTGGGCGCGACGGATGGCGGCGAAGATGCTCTGGTCCTCGGTCAAGTACCCGACGGCACTGCCGAGAGGCGAGGCCTCGAGTTCGGACCTGTTGAAGTGGTCTGTCCCGTTCGAGCCCGCGAGATGCTCGTCGAAGATCTGATATCGCGGTGGATCGGCCGCGCCCGCCACTTGGGCGTAGGACACGGAGTAAGTGAGGTACTCCTCATCATCAGCCGCTCGAGAGATGTCCACGTCAAAACTGACGCGAGCGGCGGCTGCTGCGCCATGGCTCTTCCTGGAACGGAATGAGTACGGCCCGGGACCGAATGCTTGACTCAGCCTTCCCCGAGACACCATTGTGAAGTTGAGGAGCGCATCGAAGAGGGCCGACTTGCCCCCGTTGTTCGGACCAACGAAGACGGAAATCGGGTGAAGTCGGACAGACGTCTGCCGATGGATCATGAAGTTCTTGACCGCGAAGCGGCGAATGTACAAGGTCATACCTCTTCGAGTTTGTTTGCCTGCGTGGTGCGCGGTTGTGGGCACATGCCTGCCCACGGGCCGTCATGGCGGGCGCTGCTAACCCTACTCCTTCGACTGTTGCATTTGGCACCCTGTCGACTGTCGCTTGCGCCGAGGAAAGGGAGGGCGTCTGGGGCGCTTGGCGGGCAACCTGGTGCCGTCGGAGGCGGCGTGCGCAATCCAGCGCGCGAACAGTCTTCAGGCGACGCACCCTGACCCATACTGTCAGAGTCCACCCGCCATCGCGCCGGGCGAGTTCCAGCGGGTGACGAGGGAGAGGGGATGAGAGGCGCGTGCGAAACGTAGGCAAGGCCGAGTTCGGTAATGGGAACGCCGCCAACGTCGGCTTCGAGGCGAAGCTCTGGCAGACCGCGGACGCCCTGCGCAACAACATGGACGCCGCCGAGTACAAGCACGTCGTCCTGGGCCTGATCTTCCTCAAGTACATCAGCGACGCTTTCGAGGCGAAGCACGCCGACCTCGAGGCCGACCTTGCCCAGGGTGCCGACCCGGAGGACGCCGACGAGTACCGTGCCGCGAGCATCTTCTGGGTGCCGAAGGAGGCCCGCTGGTCGCACCTCAGGGCCAGCGCGCCGCAGCCCACGATCGGCACGCTCGTCGACGACGCGATGACCGCGATCGAACGGGACAACCCCTCGCTCAAGGGCGTGCTGCCCAAGGACTACGCCCGGCCCGGCCTCGACAAGCAGCGCCTCGGCCAGCTCATCAACCTCGTCAGCGACATCGCGCTCGGGGCCCCCGCCGACCGCGCCAAGGACACGCTCGGGCGGGTCTACGAATACTTCCTCGCCCAGTTCGCCAGCGCCGAGGGCAAGAAGGGCGGCCAGTTCTACACGCCCTCCCACGTCGTCCGGATCCTCGTCGAGATGCTCGCGCCCTACAAGGGCCGCGTCTACGATCCGTGCTGCGGTTCGGGCGGCATGTTCGTCAGCAGCGAGAAGTTCATCGAGGCCCACAGCGGCAGGCTCGGCGACATCAGCATCTACGGCCAGGAGTCCAACTACACGACCTGGCGCCTGGCCAAGATGAACCTCGCGATCCGCGGCATCGACGCCCAGATCGCCCACGGCGACACCTTCCACAACGACCGCCACCCCGACCTCAAGGCCGACTGGGTCCTGGCC
Source organism: uncultured Chloroflexia bacterium (assembly GCA_963750025.1). Lineage (GTDB taxonomy): Bacteria > Chloroflexota > Limnocylindria > QHBO01 > QHBO01 > CF-167. Next base: position 114,124 of record CAVVPF010000035.1, on the reverse strand, counting down.
AATCCACCCTTCAACGACAGCGACTGGCGGGGCGAACTCCTCAAGGACGACAAGCGCTGGGTCTACGGCGTGCCGCCGACGGGCAACGCGAACTTCGCTTGGGTCCAGCACTTCATCCACCACCTCGCACCGACCGGGATTGCCGGCTTCGTCCTCGCCAACGGCTCGATGTCGGCGAACCAGTCAGGCGAAGGCGAGATCCGCAAGGCGATCATCGAGGCGGACCTCGTCGACTGTATGGTCGCCCTGCCGGGCCAGCTCTTCTACTCGACCCAGATCCCGGTCTGCCTCTGGTTCCTCGCCCGCGACCGGCGCAACGGCCGCTTCCGTGACCGCCGCGGCGAGACGCTCTTCATCGACGCCCGCAAGATGGGCACGCTGGTCGATCGCACCCACCGCGAGCTGACCGACGACGACATAGTCAAGATCGCCGGCACCTATCACGCCTGGCGCGGCGACGAGGGCGCGGGCGAGTACGCCGACGTGCCCGGCTTCTGCCGTTCGGCCACGATCGAGGAGATCCGCAAGCACGGCCACGTGCTCACCCCGGGGCGTTATGTCGGCGCCGCGGCCGCCGAGGAGGACGACGAGCCGTTCGACGAGAAGATGCGCCGGCTGACCACGACGCTGCGAGAGCAGGCCGATGAGGCCGCACGGCTGGATGCCGCCATCGCCGCGAATCTGACGGAGCTCGGGTATGGCGGGTAGGTGGGTAGACACGAAGCTGGGAGATGTGCTGACCCTTCAGCGTGGGTTCGATCTCCCGGAAACAGATCGGAAGCCTGGCCGCTACCCGGTGGTTGCCTCCACGGGTCCGGTCGGCACACACGTCGAGGCAATGGTGAAGGGCCCGGGCGTCGTGATCGGCCGCTCAGGCAGTCTCGGGGGTGGCCAGTTCATCGCGGGCGACTTCTGGCCTCTGAACACCACGCTGTGGGTGAAGGACTTCAAAGGGAACGACCGCCGCTTCTGCTATTACCTCCTGAAGTCTCTCGATCTTGCGCATTTCAACGCTGGAAGCGGCGTGCCAACTCTAAACCGCAACCACATTCACCCACTTCCGCTTTCAGTCCCCGTCGACCCCAACGAGCAACGCGCGATCGCCCACATCCTCGGCACGCTCGACGATAAGATCGAGCTGAACGGCCGGATGACCGAGACCCTGGAGTCCATCGCGCGGGCCTTCTTCAAGTCCTGGTTCGTCGACTTCGACCCCGTCCGCGCCAAGTCCGAAGGCCGCGACCCCGGCCTGCCCAAACCCCTCGCCGACCTCTTCCCGGGTTCCTTCGAGGACTCGGAAATCGGGGAGATCCCGAAGGGATGGGAGGTTGGACCGCTAGGAATGCTCGGCGAACTGGCAATCGGGGGCGACTGGGGAGAGGACGCACCGTTTGCGGGCGCAGTCGAAGCAAGCTGTCTCCGTGGCGTTGATCTTGAGCATTTGCGCCGGTCCGGGCACGCGCTGGCGCCCCTCCGTTGGTACAAGCCCGCGAGCCTTGAACGCAGGGCGATGGATGACAGGGACGTACTTGTCGCGGGCTCCGGCGCAGGACCAACAGGTAGGCCGCTTTGGATGTGCACCGGTCTCTTGCAGGCCTTGGGGCCATGTGTCTACTCGAACTTCTGCAAGCGAATTCGCTGCGGCACCGCCGCGGAGGCGGTGTACGTCGACGCTTGGTTGCACGACATGAGGGAGTCGGGCGAAATCTGGGAACACGTGAACGGCACGTCGATTCCAAACCTCGATGCCCACTCGCTCTTGGCCGGGAAGGAGATTCCGCTGCCGCCCGCACCGGTCCTGGACAACTACCACGACTTCGTCCGTCCAATCTGGCAGAAGCTATACGCGGGGCAGAACCACACCCTCGCCGCCCTGCGCGACACTCTGCTGCCCAAGCTCATCTCCGGCGAGATGCGTGTCGACGCCACCAGAGGAAGCGAGGCGTCATGACCGCCAGGATCACGCAGATCTCCAGGATCCGCGGCTACCGCATTTTCAGGGACTTCGTCTGGCCCAGCGACCTGCTGGAGTTCGCACGTTTCAACCTTATCTACGGTTGGAACGGAACCGGCAAGACCGTGCTGTCGGAGCTCTTCCGCCACCTTGAGACGAAGCAGCCGATCGAGCTCGCCGACGGCGAGGTCCAGTTCATGGTCGGCGGGATCGCAGTTTCTGGTGGCGACATCCCCAACGCCGCAATACCGCAGGTCAGGGTGTTCAACCGCGACTCTGTGGATCGGACGATCTTCGAGGTTCCATCCCAGCAGCTGCCCGCGGTGTACTACCTTGGCGAGGACAGCGTCGAGAAGCAGAAACAGGTGGTGGCCCGGAAAGATGAACTCGACAGGAGGCTTGCCCAAGCGGTCGAGTGGGAGCGGGCCAGGTCACGAGCGGATACGGACTTCGAGAGGTTCTGCACTGATCAGGCTCGGCAGATCAAGGACCTGCTCCTGATCTCCGGTGGCGGCCCGTACCGCAACTACCAGGCCCCACGCTTCAAAGCAGCAGCAGAGAACCTTCTGCAGGCGAGTCAACCACTCGCACTTCTGAGCGAGGACGTGCGGCGGCGTCACCTTGCCACGAAAGAAGGGAGCGACAAGGGGCGACTTGAGCCTCTCGCAGTGACGTATCCGGACGTCGCGACGTTGACGCACGAAGTGGAGGCGATGCTCAAGAGCTCCGTCATCTCGAGCAGTCTCCCCGGTCTGGTGGCCGACCCGGCGGTCGGCGAGTGGGTTGGCCAAGGTCTCGCACTTCACACCGGCGAGCACGCTACGGACGACTGCCGTTTCTGTGGTCAGCCCATGCCTGCCGGCCGACTCGAGCGGCTGGAGGCGCACTTCAGCGATCGGTTCCGGGAACTCGTGGGCGCCGTCGACGAGATGCAGGAGGTGCTGGGAGACGCTGCGTCACTCGTCGGGTCACTGTCGCCGCACGACGCCCGTCTGCTCTACCCGCACCTTCAAGATGAGTACGGTCAGGTGTGCAAGGAGCTGGCCCAGCAGTCGCGTCTGGGCGTGGGATTTGTCGGGGCATTGCGCTCTGCATTGCTGGCGAAGCGAGGAGACCCGTTCGCTCCGCGCGAGTTTCGACCCTCACTGTATGGCGTGGGCCTTCCAGCAGAGGATGCAGCTGCCCTGGACGGCGCGCACCGAGCTGTTCTCGACGGAGAAGCCGTCAGCGAGACACTCGGTGAGGCGGCGCTCCTGCGGGTCAACGCATTGATCGAAGCGCACAACAAGTACACCGACGCGTTCGAGCGGGAGGTTGGGGCCGCGAGAACGGCTCTCGAAAACGACCGCGTTGCGAGGGCCCTGTCCGACTACAGGACCAAGAAGAAAGCCCTTGACGATGCAGCGGCGGGGTCCATCGCAGCACGGAGCGCCGCCGATGCGATCAAATCGGAAATCACGCAGCTCGAACTGTCGATCGGGCAGCACCAGAAACCCGCTGCCGAACTCAACCGGGAGATGGCCGCCTATCTCGGCAGAGACGAGCTGAGGTTCGAAGTGCAGGAGGCGGGCTACACGATCACGCGTAATGGACAGTCTGCCATGAACCTGAGTGAGGGCGAGCGTACCGCCATCGCCTTCATGTACTTCCTCAAGTCGCTTCAGAGCATGGGGTTCCGGGCCGACCCCGGCGTGATCGTGATCGATGATCCCGTCTCCAGTTTGGATGCCAACTCCCTGTACAGCGCGTTTGGCTTCATGAAGAACCGCACCGGCACTGCGCACCAGCTCTTCGTCCTGACCCACAACTTCACGTTCTTCAGGCAAGTGCGGAGTTGGTTCCGTTATCTTCCGAAAGAGACCAAGAAGGACGCGCGGTTCTACATGCTCGAGTGCCAGACGAACGACGGCCAGCGCGAGAGCATCATTCGACAACTCGACCCGCTGCTCCACCGGTATGAGTCCGAGTACCACTACCTCTTCAAGCGCGTCTATGACAAAGCCACCCGTTCGACGGACGATGACGCGTTGGCGCAGTTCTACGAGATGCCGAACATCGCCCGACGGCTGCTCGAAGCCTTCCTAGCCTTCCGCGCGCCGGAGCTTCCCAGCGAGACCGCGCTGCTGAACCGCCTCGACCACATGACGTTCACTGACCCGTCGGATCGGTTCCGGATCGAACGATTCCTTCACCTTGGCTCCCACTTTGACCGCGTCGGTGACCCCGAGCACGACTTGTCCACACTGTCCGAGACGCGCGCGGTCCTGCTGAACATCCTCGCGTGCATGGAGCAGACGGACCCGGAGCACTACAAGGGAATGCTGACCGCCATCGGTGATGGTGGGACCTGACATGCTCCGACGTTCGCCCTACCAGTTCGGGCTCGCCTGCCGGCAGGCGCACGTCCCGAGGTACACCTACGGCCTCGGTGGTTCGAGCGCGTCGCCATGAGCGGCCCTCGCCCTCATTTGTCGACCCAGACGCTGCAGCGCATCGCCTCGGTAATCTGCGGGCTCGCCCGCGAGGACCGTCTGATATCGCCGTACCGGCGGCAGAGGGATCTCGATGACTTCTTCACGCACGACCTCGCGCTGGATTCTTCCGACGTCGGTGGGACGAGCCGTGGAACCACAACCGAGGCCTGGCTGAAGAAGTACAACGGCACGACCGAACTCATCCGCATCATCGAAGCCGCGGTGCGGCCCGCGGACTACGTCGGCTCGGGGGCCAGCGTGGGGAATGCCGTAGCGTTTCTTAACGACGTGCTCGCCCCTGAAGACCTCCGGCTGGCGGCCTACGGGAAGGGATATCGCCTCATTGGGACGGCAGACGTCGCGCTTCCTGAGTCGACGATCGGCGACGTCCTGTCTGACGAGTACATCACAGAGCTTTCGGACAAGTGCACGCTGAAGCTCGCGGCGGGTGACCTCGACGGTGCGATCACGAATGCGCGGACGCTCCTCGAGGCTGTGCTCGCTGCTCTGGAGGAGCGGCTGACCGGAACTCGCGGCGACTACAAGGGGGACCTCCCCAAGCAGTTCAAACAAGTCGCGAAGCTGCTGCGTATGGACGACGAGCGTCCGGACCTCGACGATCGGTTCAAGGACGTCATCCGAGGTCTGGTCATGATCGCGAACGGCCTTGCCCCATTGCGAAACAAGATGAGTGATGGCCATGCGCGGGAACGACGGCCAGCGCCACACCACGCGCGCGTCATCGTGAACGCGGCGAAGACAACCGCAACGTTCCTCGTCGAGTCGTACACCTACCAGAGGCAGAAGGGGCTGCTCCCAGCCGTTGGTCCATTCGACACGTCGAGCCGGTGAAATCGCACTTCGCCGAGTCCGTCGTCGAGGAGGCCGCCCTCGGCTGGCTCGAGGCCCTGGGCTACTCGGTGCTCCACGGTCCCGGGATCGCAGTGGGGATGCCAGGCGCAGAGCGCACGGACCCTGCGTACCGCGACGTCGTCCTGGAGCCACGGCTGCGCGAGGCGCTCGTCCGGCTCAACCCCGACCTGCCGCCTGAGGCGCTCGACGACGCGTTCCGCAAGCTCATGCGAAACGATGCGCCCTCCCTGATCGAGCGCAACCGCGCCGCGCACCGGATGCTCGTGGACGGGATCACCGTGGAGTACCGCCGGGCGGACGGCTCGATCGGCGGGGCGCCAGGCGCGCGTGCTCGACTTCGATGTCCCCGAGAAGAACGACTGGCTCGCGGTCAACCAATTCACCGCTGGCCGAGGGTCAGCACACCCGCCGTCCGGACGTCGTGCTGTTCGTGAACGGGCTGCCGCTCGCGGTCATCGAGCTCAAGAACCCGGCCGACGAGAACGCCACGATCTGGTCCGCCTTCCAGCAGCTCGAGACGTACCAGGCGCAGATCCCCGCCCTGTTCACGTACAACGCGGCGCTTGTGGTGTCGGACGGCGTCCAGGCGCGGATCGGTGCGCTCGGCGCGGGGCGGGAGTGGTTCAAGCCCTGGCGCACGATCGGTGGGCGCGACGACGCGGCGGCCAACCTGCCCGAGCTCCAGGTCATCCTCGAAGGGGTCTTCGAGCAGCGCCGTTTCCTGGACCTCGTGCGCTACTTCATCGTCTTCGAGGACCTCGGTGGTGGCGTCCTGGCGAAGAAGATCGCGGGCTACCACCAGTTCCACGCGGTCAACGTCGCGGTGGAGGAAACGCTCCGTGCCGCGCAGGCGGCCAGGCTGGATCGGGTCGCGGAGGAGCCGGGTCGCTATGAGGCGGGGACGAACCCGGGCGGTGACCCTGGCGATCGGCGGGTCGGCGTCGTCTGGCACACCCAGGGCTCCGGCAAGAGCCTGACCATGGCCTTCTACGCCGGCCGGGTCATCCTCGAACCCTCGATGGCCAACCCGACGATCGTCGTGCTGACCGACCGCAACGATCTCGACGACCAGCTCTTCGGCACGTTCGCCCGCTGCCGCGACCTTCTGCGCCAGGCGCCAGTCCAGGCGGCCGACCGGGCGGATCTGCGCGAGAAGCTCCGGGTCGGCTCCGGGGGCGTGGTCTTCACCACGATCCAGAAGTTCTTCCCCGACGAGAAGGGCGACCGCCACCCGGTCCTCTCGGAGCGTCGCAACATCGTGGTGATCGCCGACGAGGCGCACCGCAGCCAGTACGACTTCATCGACGGCTTCGCCCGGCACATGCGCGACGCGCTGCCCGCACGCCTCGTTCATCGGCTTCACCGGGACGCCGATCGAGCAGACCGACGCGAGCACGCGGGCCGTCTTCGGCGACTACATCAGCGTCTACGACATCCAGCGCGCGGTCGATCGACGGCGCCACCGTCCCGATCTACTACGAGAGCCGCCTCGCCAAGCTGGAGCTGCGCGAGTCCGAGCGGCCGAGGATCGACCCCGAGTTCGAGGAGGTCACCGAGGGCGAAGAGGTCGAGCGCAAGGAGAAGCTCAAGACGCGCTGGGCGCAGCTCGAGGCGCTCGTCGGCTCGGAGAACCGGCTGGCGCTCGTCGCGCGCGACCTCGTCGACCACTTCGAGGATCGCCTTGATGGCGATGGACGGCAAGGCGATGGTCGTGTGCATGAGCCGGCGCATCGCCGTGGAGCTCTATCGCCAGATCGTTGCGCTACGGCCGGAATGGCATGGCGACAGCGACGACGAGGGGTCGATCAAGGTCGTCATGACCGGTTCCGCCTCCGACCCACTCGCCTGGCAGGAGCACATCCGCAACAAGCCACGCCGCGAGGCCCTCGCCGGGCGCTTCCGCGATCCCGGCTGACCCGTTCCAGATCGTCATCGTTCGCGACATGTGGCTGACCGGCTTCGACGCGCCCAGCCTCCACACGATGTACCTGGACAAGCCGATGCGCGGGCACGGCCTGATGCAGACCATCGCCCGGGTGAACCGCGTCTTCCGGGACAAGCCCGGCGGGCTGGTCGTCGACTACCTGGGCCTCGCCGAGGAGCTCAAGCAGGCGCTCGCGACGTACACGGAGAGCGGCGGCACCGGCCGGACGGCGATCGACCAGGCCGAGGCGGTGGCGCTCATGCTCGGCAAGTACGAGGTCTGCCTGCGGCCTCTTCCACGGCTTCGACTGGTCGCGTTGGGTCTCCGGCACGGCGGCAGGAGCGGCTCTCGGTGCTGCCCGCGGCGCAGGAGCACATCCTCGCCCAGGAGGACGGCAAGGCACGCCTGCTCCGGGCGGTCACGGAGCTCTCGCAGGCCTTCGCCCTCGCAGTCCCGCACGAGGAGGCGCTCCGCATCCGCGACGACGTCGGCTTCTTCCAGGCGGTGCGCGCGGTCCTGGCCAAGGGCACGCCCGGAGAGCGCCGGACCGACGAGGAGCTCGACCACGCGATCCGCCAGATCGTGTCGCGGGCGGTCGTCTCCGACGAGGTGATCGACATCTTCGCCGCGGCCGGCCTGCGGAAGCCGGACATCTCGATCCTCTCCGACGAGTTCCTCGCCGAGGTGCGCGGCATGCCGCAGCGCAACCTCGCGGTCGAGCTGCTGCGGAAGCTGCTCGCGGGCGAGATCAAGTCGCGCTCGCGCCGGAACGTCGTCCAGGCGCGCTCCTTCGCGGACCTGCTGGAGCAGTCCCTGCGCCGCTACCAGAACCGGGCGATCGAGACGGCGCAGGTCATCGAGGAGCTGATCGCCCTGGCCAAGGACATGCGCGCCGCGAACGCGCGCGGCGAGGAGCTCGGCCTCACCGAGGACGAGCTCGCCTTCTACGACGCGCTGGAGACGAACGACAGCGCGGTGAAGGTCCTGGGCGAGCCGGAGCTCCTGGCCATCGCCCGCGAGCTGGCGGCCTCCGTGCGGAGCCAACGTGACCATCGACTGGACGATCCGCGACAACGTCCGGGCGCAGCTGCGGGTCCTCGTCAAGCGCATCCTGCGCAAGCACGGCTACCCGCCCGACAAGCAGGAGAAGGCGACTCGGACCGTGCTCGAGCAGGCGGAGGTCCTGTCGGAGATGTGGGCTGCGGCGTAACCCCGTGACGGCTGGCACCACAGCATTGCCCGCCGACCTTGCGACCCCGCCTGGGGATGTCGGCTCCTTCGGGACGACGAGCCTGGGGCATGAGCCGGCCCCTACCGGCCCCTAGGCCGCCTGCCGATCACCCCCTGGAGCCGAGGGTTCTCACGGGCGACGGCTCGTACGGCGTCGGTCAGGTGCTCACTCAGACCTGTCGTGCGTCGAGCGAGACTTGGCCAGCGGGCCGGCTCCGGGAGGTAGAAGCGGACGAGGGCGTGGTCCTGATCCACCAGGCTGGACCCAGCCATTGGGTCCCCGAAGTCGGCTCCGAGCGCCGCCACCTCGTCGTCGAAGTCATCGGAGAGCCGCTTTAGGAAGACGCGGGGGGACATCGTGCCAAGGCGATGTCCTTACTCACAGTCAGGGCATCTCTGTCAGGTGAGCGATCTGTCCAAAGTAACCGCGTATCCCTGTGGGCAATATGAACCCTGCACGCTGTTTGGCTCGGCTGACTGCCACGTAGACGAGGCGACGGAGACGACGGGCGTCGACGGGGGTGGGCCACTCACGGTCGCCCGGTTCGCGCACTGTCAGGCTGATATCCATCTGGCGGCCCTTGATCTGATGCAGGTTCATCACCCGGATCGGCGCATCCACGCCGGGCAAGTTATCGAGTGCCGCGGTGGCTCGTCGACGCACCGCTATCGCTGCCAGCTCGGCTGCGGTTGTCGAGGTCAATTCGACGTCTCCAAGAGACAAGGCCTCGCTTATCAGGTCGTCGACACCTATTTCCCACAGCCGTTGCCCGCCACTCGCCCGGAAAACCCGCGGCCAGAAGCCTCGCGACTCGAGGAGGAAGTTGCGTAACGGCGCGCCGTCCACGGCCGATAGACGCTCCCGCTCCTGCCGCAGTAGACCAGCTAACCCGGTACCCAGTGCAATTTCGCCTTGGACTAGTTGATGTGCGACCGGACCTGGTGTACCCCGCGTTGTCGAGGCGAGGAACACCCCCAACCGGCGGAGTACGTCGTCCCAAGTAGCCTCGCCGACCCGAAAGCGAGCGAGCGTCGAGGTAACCACCTCGGCTTCCCCCGAGGCATGAGACAAGCCCGCAATCTCGTGTTCGAGACCAGCGGTCCTTAACTGATCTGCAAACTCATTAACCTGACGGTTCGTGCTGAAGAAGACGCCGATCGATTGCGCGCCTTCAGTTAGAGCCGCCTCGATCTCCTCGATAACCCGGTCCCGGACTGACCCGCGAACGGTAACAATGGACACGCGATTCGCGGTGATTGCGTCCCGCAATGCCGACGCATCGAATTGTCCTTCTCGCAGGGCGGACGCAGCGGCGGGGATGATTTGCGACGGATCTCGATGCGATACCGCGCCGAGATCGATCTCTGTGGGGCCGGTCGACCGGAATCTCTCGATCCGATGTGCGATTGACGCGGCACCAGGCAGACCGTCGAAGATCATCTGATCAGGATCAGCGAGACCGATCAGCTGACGGCCCACGGTGAGACGCTCGAGCAGGTCGAACTGCTCGTCGCGAGTGTCTTGGAACTCATCACAGATGACGGCCGCCAGCCGATCACGGTGCAGGTTCAATATCCACGGTGCGTCGTCGAAAAGCTGCACGGCCGCGGGCACGAGCTCGTCGAACTGGATGGAACCCGGTTCTGCGACACCGAGTTGAACTTCCTCGCGACTTGCAATCGTCACAGGCCCGTCCGGACCTCCGACGTACCGACGGAATGCGTCCAAAACGTTGACTGCGAATCCATGGAAGGTCGTGACCTCAATCCGCCCACCGAGTGCGCCCGCAAAGACACTGGGTGCCCGGCGAAGCAGCTCCGATGTGGCGGCCCGAGAGAATGTGAGAAACAGGACCCTTCGCCCGGCCTGGTCATCCTCGACGATTCGGCGCGCAGTCAGCAATGCAACGAGGGTCTTTCCGCTTCCCGGCCCCCCGAGCACAAGGACTCGGTCATCGCGGCAGTGGTAAACGTCGCGCTGGGCGCCGACGAGGTCTTCCGGACCGAGTGGCATCAGAGCTGCACCGGGAGCGATGGCACGCGAGCCCGGCCGAGGCGGAGCGCCTCCTCCAGCGCCCGCATCGCTACCGGTGGCAACCGTGCTGGGTCGAGGGCCTCGACGTAGATCTGGTGAATTGCCCCGGTTCGGTTGTGCATTACGCGGGCGAGATATGAACTCAGCGCCCTACCGGCCCGCCGTTCCCATCCAGCCTCCAGATTCAGGCCCCCCAGAGCCGAATCGAGCTCTTGGAACACTCGGATAAGTTCTGCTTCAGTGACACCGTCGACGAGCGCTTGCTCAAGCGACATTCGCGGCGGCAAGCGCACGAGACCGTCTGAAACGGCAGCCGCGTTCTGGGCGATCGGATCTGAGGCAAGCGGTCTCCCAGCTTCGTTATCGAGAAGTACGATCGTGTAGAGCCCGAGGCTTCGCGCTACCTCAGCTAGTCGCGGCGCCTGGTTGTTTGTGCCCGCCTCTATGATTGCTACGCCGGCGGCGTCGAACGATCCGAGCAGCCCAAGGTCCAGGGCCTTATCCGCGAGCGCTCGATAACCGAGTCGGTCGGTGTGTCCTTCAACAATCACGACCGCGGACGCGTGCAGGGCGGGAACCAGGTAGCGAGCCCAATACCGCGAGGCCAGGCGCTGTGGCTTTGTACGGGGCTTCTCGCCGGCACTGGCCGAGCGCGCCGAGCCAATCCCATGAAGGCGGAGCACCTCATCTGGGGAGAATGCCTCGACGATTGAGGCCATCCGCGTCGAGGCTATGAGCTGACCAGATATTGACCGGAGCCGGGCGGCAAGGTGACGCGCGAGATGAGGGTCGATTTCGCCTCCCAGGTCCTCAATCGCAACAATCGTCCCGGGTGTGCGCTTAGCCACGGCCGCAAGGAGCCCGCCGCGCAGGCTCGCGAGAAGCGAGGCGCCATGTCGGGTCGTCGGGAGGTTTGGCGGAGAACCATCGAGCGTAGCGGCAGCCGACAGCGTTCGCAGGAGACCAGGCTCGGATCCACCTTCGGGTAGGAATGCCACAAGATCCGTCGCAGCTCGGGTTTCGTCCAGCCGCCGACCCTGTCGCACTTCCTGCAGAACGTCTTCAAGTGCTGAACTGACTGCCGGATCGGCCGCAAAGGTCGCTGCGCCAGCTTCCACGGCTGTAAGAAACGCCTCAACAGCAGCACCGAACCCAGCGGCTGCTGGCTGCTGTGCCAGCACCGCCCGGAACTCGCCTCGCGGCGCAAGGTCAAGGGGCCTTGTTCCAAGTCCGCGTTGCAGAAGGAAGGGGATCTGCCCCCGGTCGACCTGACGAATCGGTGGATAGCTTGCGGCTTCAGGGTCGGCGAACTTTGGCCAGTAGAGAGCTTCGTGGATCTGGTCATCCTCAAGCCAGAGGCGGTAGCCGAGGCGAACCGCGAGTTCGTGCCGGTCAGCATCACGGACCTGTCCTGGCGGCAAGGCCCTTATTAGGGCGTCTGCCTGAAAGTCCCAGATTTCAAGGTAGCGCGTAAAAGCAGCCGTCGTAGTCGGCCCAAGGTCAGCGATCGTCACCTCAACATGCGCTTCCTGCGAGGTGTCCAGGTCGTGGAAGTCCAGTTCGCTCCCGCGCCGCGATCGTAGGGTGTCAGGATCCAGGACTCGCGCGATCGCCTCCAGCAGATCGGATCGTCCCGCCCCCGGCTCTCCGACCAGGACGGCGTTCCTCTGGAGCACAGCCTGAAATGCATTGAAGCCACGAAATCGCGAGACCGACACGTGCCGGATTGCTGGCATTTCCCTCCGTCGCCCTACGAACTCATGCCAACGAGGATAGACAATAGTTGAGGGCTTGCATTGGCCTGGCCGTGGAAGCTAGTTTCTTCGACCACTCCAGAGCACCTGATACGCAGTGCGTAACTGACGCCGGCCCTCCCACGACGTGGGAAGGTGCTCGCGACCGGGGACGGGTTGGCCCTGATACGTAGTGCCCACGGGGGATGGCTCGTTCCTTGACAAGTGCCCTCGTCCCCGGAGCGAGCGGACCGGCCGTGGCCTCATAGGAGCGTGGCTTTGACTCAACGCACTGCTGCCCGGCCGGCCCACAGCCATCGTACGCGGCCACCGGCCGGAGGTCAGCCATGCCAGCCATCGGGATCGATACCCACAAGCGGACCCTCGCGGCGTGTGCCGTCGACGAGGTCGGGAGCGTCATCGACGAGCGGACGTTCAGCTGCGATCCGGCGGGCTTCATCGAGCTCGCGGCCTGGGCCGGAGGCGTCGCTCCGGAGGGAAGGATCGGCATCGAGGGCTCGGCCTCGTACGGTGCACCCGTGGCCCACCATCTCGTGGCGGCCGGGTTCGTCGTCCGCGAGGTCCCGCCCCACCTGAGCCGGCGCGAACGAGGTCGCAGCCGACGGCCCGGCAAGAGCGACCCCGGCGATGCCCTCGCGATCGCCCGGGTGACCCTCCGAGAGCCCGACCTGCCGCCGGTCCGGCTCGAAGACCGCTCGACCGAGCTCGGCTTGCTCGCCGATGCGCGCGACGATCTCGTCGGTGCCCAGACCCAGGCCCGCAACCGCCTCCACGCCCACCTCGTGGTCCTGCTGCCCGGCTACCGCCGGACGGCCGCTCAGCTGGTCAGTGGCCGCCAGCTCGAGGCGATCGAGCGTGCCCTCGCCGGTTCGACTGGCGTTCGAGCCGAGCTCGCCCGGGCGCTCCTGACTGAGGTCCGTGATCTGGGTCGGCGGGCGGCCGAGCTCGAGCGGTCGATCTCTGCCCTCGTCGCCGGTCATCCCCTCCTTGCGTTGCCCGGGGTCGGGGCCCTGACCGCCGCCCGCCTGGTGGCCGAGACCGGTGACGTGGCCCGCTTCCGCTCGCCCGCCGCCTTCGCGATGCTGGCGGGGGTGGCGCCCATCCCGGCCAGCTCGGGCGAGGTCCAGCGGATGCGCCTCAACCGGGGTGGCAACCGGCGGCTGAACCGGGCGCTGTACACGATCGCCCTGAGCCAGGCTTGGCATCACGAGCCGGCCAAGGCGTACATGGCCCGCAAGCGTGCCAGCGGCAAGAGCTGGGCCGAGGCGCTGCGCTGCCTCAAGCACCGGGTGGCTCGGCCGGTCTTTCGCCTACTCCAAGCGGGCCAATCAGCGTGGGCTCGCGCCGCTTGACAACCATAGGAGCTTGTCAGGACATCCAGGTGCCAGCCACCTAAAAACGCGCTGGAAGGTAGAACGGATGTTCTGTGGCGGGGCGAGAGGACTCGCGACGACTTCACGTCACAGTCTGGCCGCAGATCAAGATCGATCTCGATGGGAATCAGCAGCGACGTCGGGCCGGCCACTCAGCAACTTCAGATCGTCGCTTTCTTGCCTTTAGTAAGGGCAGGGCAGCGCTCGGACCCCAGCTTCACCGATCTCGGCCTCGAGGCGGCGCAGCTCGGTGAGAAACGTGCCGAAGTGTCGCGACGGCGCGTACCCGACGGCCCCCGCCACAGCCCCCAACTCCGACATGGCTGGCCTCCGCGCGATCTCCAGGTCGTACTTCTGGATCAACGCCCGGGCGCCGGGGAAGATCCGCTCGCATGCGGCGGCTGGATCGGCCTCCCAGCCGTCGAGCTGCTGCTCGCTAAAGGCGTTCGCACGGACTGCGTTGACGACGATCCCCTCGGGTTCCCCGTCAGCTGCTCGAGCCAGTTGCGTGATCGCGGCCTCGACGCAATCGAGCACGTCCTCCCGGTCGACGCCTCCGTAGAGCAGCCGTGCACCGTACTCGGTAAAGGCCCGCCACGGGGTGAAGTCGGCCGGACGGATGGCGATGTAGCGCACGCCGTGATTGCGCCGGTGGTATTCGCACAGCTCCTCGCCGACCCGTTTGGTGAAGCCGTACTTGTCGTAGTGGGCGTTCCACGCCTGGGAAGAGAGGAACACCACGCGCTTCACGCCGGCTGCCTGGGCGGCCTGGAACATCCAGAACGTGCCGTCGACGTTGAGCCGCCAGAAGTCGACCTCGCTCCGCGTGCTGCTGTGGATGCCATGCCAAGCGGCGAGGTGAAGCATCAGGTCGCAGCCGGCCGCCGCGCGCTCCAGGCCGAAACCGATCTGGACGTCGCAGGCCACGAATGGCAGCCCGTGAAACGCCTCGTCATCGGGAAGTGGCTGGACATCGGACAGGATGAGCTCGTGAACGTCCTTGAGACGCGCAGTCATGCCCTTTCCGACGTTGCCACCCGCGCCGGTCACCAGAATCTTCATCGATCTCCCACCAGCGTCGTTTTCATCGAGCACATCTCCGATCGACCCCACCGCGGCATGCAGAAGTGAATCGTCTACCTATCATTCTCAACATGCCGGAGTTTCCACCGCATGACACATCGCTTTAGCGGGTTACGCTGACAAGCCTGTTGTCGGGCGACAGGAACCAGGTGTCCTTTCGCGCCGGCGATGGAGCGATCCACGCGAAGGCCATGAAGGCCATGTTGATGTCGATCTGCGTCGGCTCCATTGGGAGGGCGATTCGCTCGTGGGATCGGAGTCACACCTCCGACGCCCAACTGAATGTCCCGCACTACCGGCTGCGCTGTCACGTCGGTGGCGTGGAGCACTGGCGGGAGGCGGCCGGCTCAACGATTGGAGTCTTGGCGGTGCCGCCGTCGAGATCGACCGATAGATGTACGTCAGTCCAGACGAAGCTCCCGCGCGGAGTTTGAGCCACCTCGTCACCCGCCGTCGCCACCCTGGAAGCGCTGTGGGTTGCCATCGTACCTTTTCCACTCCTGGGCGAGGGCGCAAGTCGCCCTGGGACAATCAGCAGATCCAGACCGCCTCCTCGTTCTCAGAGCGGGCCCACGGCAGGCGAGTTGCCGACAGTGGCCTTGGCGGTCTCCTGATGCTCAATCGATCCTGGTCGTGAGGGCGCT
Source organism: uncultured Chloroflexia bacterium (assembly GCA_963750025.1). Taxonomy (GTDB): domain Bacteria; phylum Chloroflexota; class Limnocylindria; order QHBO01; family QHBO01; genus CF-167. Next base: position 98,780 of record CAVVPF010000035.1, on the reverse strand, counting down.
GCTCAGTGAGGCTGCGGCGTCACCGGATCGTGTAACCACCATCGATGACGAGATTGGTTCCGGTGGCGAACGCTGCGGCGTCTGAGGCGAGATACCACACCGCGTTGGCGACGTCGGAGGGAGTTCCCATCCGCTTCATAGGTGACAGCGCCATCCAGGTATCACCCCAGCCCGGAGTCTGCATGCCGCGGTGGGTCATCTCGGTCCCGATGTAGCCGGGCGACACGGCATTGACGCGGACGCCGTGGGCTGCCCACTCAGAGGCTAAGGATTTGGTGAGGTGGACGACGGCTGCCTTCGAGGCGTTGTATGCAGCCTGGGGCTGCGGCCAGTTCACGATGGAGCCGGACATCGAGGCGATGTTCACGATCGCTCCGGCACCCTGCGCGACCATCCGTTTGCCGACAGCTTGCGAGCACCAGAACGTGCCGTTGAGGTTGACGTCGATCACCTGCAACCAGTCCTCGGGGGTCGCCTCCTGGACGCTCCGGTTGATGCAAATCCCGGCGTCATTAACGAGGATATCGATCCGGCTGAACTCCGCCACGACGGCGTCAACCATCGCCGCGACGCTCTGGCGGTCGGCGACATCGGTCTGTATCCCGAGGCCCCGCCGGCCGAGGGCCGCTACCTCGTCAGCGGCCTCCTGTGCCGTGACGGGATCTATGTCGGCGATTGCGACGTGCGCACCTGCGCGCGCGAGAGTGCGCACGATCTCGCGGCCGATTCCCCGGCCGCCGCCGGTCACGACGGCGACCCGATCAGTTAGGTCAAACGGGCTATCCATATCACATGCTCCTCAGAGCGATCAGCAGGCCACTCCAGGCCACCGATTCAGGGAGGCTTCGATCGGCGTTCCACCGGCGAAGATCATGGGAGCGGCTGGTCCGGCCGCGGCAGGCGATCCTCGACCGAGAGCAGCTCCGGAAACGGGCTGTGGGGTTCGGTCTGGTACCAGTACGCGACGCTTGCGTAGTCGTCGGAGCGGCGGTTGGCGTGACCGTGCTCGATCGTGACCCGGATCGACTCCCGGAACCGGATCGGGTCCTCGATGTGAAAGCGGTAGAGAGACACCTTCCCCGACCAGTTGGCCTCCCCCGCCAGCACGATCCCGTGGTAGGGGGCGTGGTACTCCTGAGTGGGACACCACGCGGTGTTGAAGTAGTCCTCGGTGCCCGTTCCATGCAGAGATGGCGGGAAGGGCTCACCGTCGACGAAGATCATGTCGTCACCCTCGCCGTACCAGTTGAACTGGTTGAGCCCAGCCTGCCGGAGGTTATGAATCGACAGGACACAGCCCACGTAATGACCACGGCCCGTCGCCTCGAGGATCACGTAGTTCCCCTCACCGGTCAGGTTCTGGCCCCCGAACTGGAACTCGTCATTCGATAAGCCCGATTCGTCGATCCCCTTGCATGGGTTCTGCCGCCGCCACTGGGCGTGGAAGCGGCCGAGCTGTGGATCGTCGCCGTTCACCTCCTCGTAGTCGATGTAGTAGTAGACCAACGCCTCGACCGCGCACTCATTCTGGATCTCGATCCGAGCCGCACTGAACGGCATCGGGAACCAGCAGTTGAAGGCTCGGCCGTCCTCTGGGCTCATCTGGAGGGGCAGCGACCAGAAGTTCCGCGTCAGGGCATGGCCCACGCCGAAGAAGTCGCCGAGCGGGACCTCCACACTCGGGGTCGACTCGCCGTCCCACAACATCCGCAGCACGAGCTTGCGCAGGTAGTCGCGCTCGCGGCAGGCCACCGTCATCCAGACGTGCCGAATGACAGCCGGCCGCTCGATCAGGGCGAGTTCGGCCCGAGCTCCGGGGGCGACGTGGACCCGGTCGTCGTTGCCTCCGGTTCGATCCCAGCTCGACGCGCGCCGGCTGCGCGCGTCGTGGATGAGCGGCAGACGGGCGAGTGGTCCGTTCATGGCATTGCTCCTCTCAGGATTGGTCCTTGGACGACGCGCTCGCCTCCAGGACGACCGCCGTGCGTGGCTCGATGGTGATGCTCGTGGTCGTGCCAGGCACAATCCGGCCCGCCTTGACGGCGGCGTGGCGGTCTCGGATGACGAGGTCGCGGGCGTCCTCTGGAGCGAGCAGCGCGGACGTCCAGGTCAGCGCGGCTCTCCGCGGCTGCCTATCGGCGTTGACCAGAACGACGGCAACGTCCCCCCGGTGGCGCCACGCGCCGGCGACCACCGCCGGCACGCGCTTGGCTCCGCGGCGATCGTAGGCCGGCGATCCAGGCGGGCCGTTATAGTGGAACCAGGACAACTCGATCACCTCGCAGTCGACCGGCGGCGGAGAAAGCATTGTGCCGTAGGCGAGGAACCGGGTGGCCAGGTGCGTCCTGAGGACGCTGAGTTCGCCCAGGAATCGCATCACCTCCGGATCCGCCTCAAAGGCGTGTTCGCCTCTGAGCGGGAAGTAGTGGTCGGTTAGCGGGGCCGGGTGGCCGGGCAGCGACTCGAGCGGGCTGTACTCCGCATTGACCTGCGGCAGCCCACCCCAGGCGACGACCCGGGCCAGGTTCCAGAAGACGAGGTCGCCCTGCTCGGCTGAGAGTTTCGCCCATCCGTCGGTGCGCACGGGCCCGAACTCGTGGTACACGGCGGCGAACAGCGGGACGAGCTCGACCGAACCATCGACCACGCGCTCGTACAGGCGGTCGGTCTCGAACGACGCGGCCGGTGCCGCGCCCGCCCGGGCCTGGTAGAAGTCGAGCTCGCCAATGAGCCGCTCGTTGATCAGCTCGGCGCCCATGGCCAGCGGCCGCCGGGCCTCGCCTTCGGCGGCATCACGCGTCTCGCGATACAGGCGCGCGTGAGCCGCGGCGATCTCCGGGCCGCCGCCGGGTCGGTGGGGGTGATCGGTGGCCAGGCACTCGGCCAGGATGTTGTTGGCCGAGATGTCGTAGTAGTAGGCATCCACACCCGGATCGCGGGCGAGCCTCCGATCGCGCTCGCGATGGAGTCTGCGCGTGAAGTCGGCGGTCGGACACAGGAACGGAAAGGCATAGGCGTCGGAGCTTCTGATCGGCTGGCCGAGGCGCTGAAGCGCCGCGCGCCTGTCGTCGCTGTCCGATCCAGCCAGCCCGACGAGCAGGTCAAACTCGAACAGCGCGAGGCGATCGCCCTGGCGCTGGATCGCCAACAGGTTGTTGGGGTCGATCCGGGCCGGCAACCAGTCAGCGAGGCTGCCGGGTACATGCGAGACGTAGTCCTGCCCGCTCCGCGCCCAGTCCGGGCCGAGGATGTGCAGCACGCTGGCGCCGGCCGCCTCGTGCGTCGCACGCAGCCACCGAGAACGGTCGACTGCGGCGTCGATCCCGAACGTGACCAGCCCCACTTGCTCGAACAGCCAGCGAGGACGGGTGGGATCGCCTTCCAGCGGACCGCGCGCGCACCACGGCTGGTCGAGCGCCCAGCGCCGATAGCGCTGGGCGGCCTCCCACCAGCCGTTCCCGCCGAGTCCGCTGAGCGCGACCGGCGGCGTCCAGGCCACGGTGGGGGCGGCGTAGTTCGGATTGGCGTGACCGACCCGGAGCTCGAGCAGCCCGTCCGAGGCCAGGTAGGCGTCGAGCCACTTCGGCTGGCCGGCAGGATCCTCGGCGCCGAGGTACAGGCCGCCCTGCGGGCCGCCGAGGGCCATGAACTGCATCGTGGCGCCCGAGAAGCCTTCAGGGTAGGGGGCATGGACGAAGCCCGCGGCCAGCGGCCCTGTCGCCCCCTCCGGATCGAGGGTGAGCAGCGGATCGTGGACCAGCAACCCGGTCGCGAACGGATGCAGGAGCCAGTCGCCACCCTGGGGATCGGTGCGCCGCAGCCGTCCGATGATCGGATACTCCAGGACGCGCGGCCGAGCAGCGCCCCGGCGACGGCTGACGCGAGCGCGGACGCGCAAACCATCGGGCCCCGGCTCGATGCGCGCCGCCACGAGCGTCGCGCCGTCCCTCCACTCGAGGGTCACCGAGCCATCGTCCTCAGTGGTGATCCGAGGGCGGACCCCGCACGTGAGCAACCGTCCGTCGGTCAGCTCGAGCCGCCACGCCGGCGTCGATGCCACGCTGGCATCGGTCAGATCGATGCCGGACGCGAGGAGACGGACCTGGCGGATCGCGCCGGTCGCCGGATCGAGGGCGACGGCCAGGCCGCCTGCCTCTAGCCACAGCCAGTCGTCCACGACGTCAAAGGCCGCCCAGCCCCGTCGTCGCGATCCCGCGCACGAAGGCTCGCTGGGCGAACAGGTACATCAGAACGAGCGGCGCTACGGCCATGACCGACGCCGCCATGAGCAGCGGCCAGTTAGTGTAGTACTGGCTCTGGAGGTGAACGAGGCCAAGCGTCAGCGTCGAGATGTCGAGGTCGCGGATCATGATCAACGGCCACAGGAAGTCGTTCCACACGGTCACCCAGGTGAGCACTCCGAGCACCACCAGCGCCGGCCGGACCAGCGGCAGCATCACCAGTCGGTAGATCTGCCAGCGGTTGGCACCGTCGACGATCGCCGCGTCTTCGAGGTCGCGCGGCAGGGTCAGAAAGAACTGGCGCATCAGGTACGTGCCGAACGCGCTGCCGAAGAAGCCGGGCACGGTCATCGCCCAAGGCGTATTCACCCAGCCGAATTGGCGCATGAGGATGTACTGCGGGATGAGAGTCACCGTGATCGGGATCATCAGCGTGGCGAGGTAGGCGAGGAAGATCTTGTCCCGACCGACGAACGTCAGACGCGCGAAGGCGTAGCCCGCCAGCGAACAGAAGATCGAGCTGACCGATGGTGACGACCCCCGCGTAGAGCGCGGTATTCAGCGCGAGGCGAAGCAACGGGATCTGGTCGAACACGTCGGCGTAGTGGCTCCACTGCGGGTCGGGCGGGATCAGCACCGGCGGCACGACGAAGAGTTCGCCCTCGCGTTTGAGCGAGCTCGACAGCGCCCACAGGAATGGGCCGACGGCAATGAGCGCGGCGATAGTCAGCACGAGGTAAACGACCGCAGGACGGAGCAGCGCCCCGGCGTGAAGGTGTCGCGATGCCGCCGGACGCTTGGGCTCGCTCATCAGAACGTGCCCTCGGTCGCGCGTCGGGTGAGCCGCAGCTGGAAGAAGGTGAGCAGGGTCAGGGCCAGGAAGAGGAGCCAGGCCATGGCCGAGGCGTACCCCATGTTGAAGAAGCGGAACGCGTTCTGGAACAGCATCAGCCCGTACACGTAGGTGGAGGTGCCCGGCCCACCGCTGCCGCCGGTCAGCACGTACACTTGGTCGAAGACCTGGAACGAGTTAATCATCGAGATCACCACCACGAAGGAGATCGTGGGCACGATGAGCGGGACGGTAATTGACCGGAAGCGACGGACGGGCCCGGCGCCATCGATCGCCGCCACCTCATACAGATCCGCGGGGACGCCCTGCATCGCGGCCAGCAGGATGACCGTCGAGAGCCCGACGCTCTTCCAAACGCTGGCGATCGCGACCGAGATCAGCGCCCAGTGCTCGTCCGTCAGCCAGCCGATCGGTCCCAGCCCGAGCAGGCTGAGTAGCCAGTTCAGGAATCCGCCGTCGGTGGTGAAGACCCAGCGCCAGATCACCGAGACGGCCACGGTGGACGCCACCACCGGCAAGAAGAGCGCCGTTCGGAAGAGGCCGATGCCCCGCAGGCGCTGGTTCAGGAGAGCCGCGAGGAGCAGGCTCAGGCCGACGCCCGGGACGATGGTGAGCACCACGAACGCGACTGTGTTCCAGACCGCCGTCCAGAACAGTGGGTCGACCGTCAGCAATCGAATGTAGTTGTCCAGGCCGACCGGCGTCGGGGCGGAGAAAAGATCCCACCTGGTGAAGCTGATAACGAGCGAGAAGGCGAGCGGGAAAAGCAGGAAGACCAGCACCGCCAGCAGGTTGGGCGCGACGAATCCGTAGCCCACCAGCGACCGCGCGAGCGCTCGCTGACCCCGCGTTCGCATAGGCGGCCGGCGATCGGTGACCCGATCACCGGCCACAGTGTCGGCCACCTCAGCCAGCCGCCGCCAGCTGCGCATCGATCTGCGGGGCGAGCTTGTCCGCGAACTGCTGCGCCGTCTGCTTGCCGGCCAGCAGGTCGGTCGTCTCGCGGATGATCGTCGGCTCTAGGTCGCCGTAGACCGGCGTGATGGGCAGCGGCGTCGCGTTCTCGATCGCGGTCGCCAAGGTGCTGACGTTCTTGATCTTCGGATGGGCGCCCGCAAAGTCGCTTGACCCCACGACCGACTTGAGCACCGGGATGAACAGCCCGGATTGGGCGATGATCTTCTGACCCTCCGGCCCGCACGAGAACTTGACGAACGCCCAGGCCGCCTGCTGGTTGGCGGACGTGGCCGCGATCGCCAGGCCGGTGGTGCCGATATCGGAGCGGGCGCTCGTGCCGTCCGGTCCCACGGGCAGGGCGGCCACGTCGAAGTCGAGGTCCTTGGCCCCCGAGAACGCCGGGTAGAACCAGTGGCCGGTGAGGGCCATGGCGGCCTTGCCGCCGGTGAACAGGTCGAACGCCGAGACGGACGCCGTCAGCTCCGCCGACGGCGCGACCTTGTAGCGGTTGATGAGGTCGGCGTAGAACTGCAGGCCCTTGACGAAGCGCGGATCGGTGATGTTCGTCTTGGTCGGGTTGATGGCGGGCGTCATCCAATCGACCCCGTTGTTGGCGGCGAAGACGTGGGCGCTCAGGAACGGGGCCCAGACGTCCACGTAGCCCCACTGGGTGACCTTGCCCGACGCGTCGCGCTTGGTGAGCTTCTGGGCCGCGCTGAGGAACGCGTCGTAGTTCCAGGCCGTGTCCTTCCAGTCGGCGGACGGCACCGGCACGCCCGCCTCCTCGAACAACTTGCGGTTGTAGTACAGGAACACACCGGCGAACTGCTCTGGCAGCGCCACCTGGCGGCCACCGAAGTTGAACGTGTCGAGCAGCACCTTGGAGTAGTCGGGGATGACCGTCTGCGAGAAGGTCGCGTCGGCGCTGATAAGTGGACCGAGGTCGAGGTAGACGTTGCGCTTGGCGAGCGCGGGGTAGAGCAACTCCCAGGCCATCATGACGTCCGGACAGCTGCCTCCGGCGCAGGCGGTCAGCAGCTCCTGGAGGGGATCGGTGCCCGCCACTTTGGTCTTGACCGTCACGCCCGGGAACTGCGCGGTGAAGGCGTCGATGACCTTCTGGCGGGTCTTGGCCTCGTCGGGGTTGGCGCCGAAGAAGAAGTTGAGGGTGCCCGACGGGAGTGGCGTCGCGGCTGCCGATGTGGAGGCCGAGGCGCTGCCACCCGGCGCGCTGGGTGTTGGGCTTGCCGCCGCCTGACATGCCGCCAGGATTGCCGACGCGGCACCAACGGAGAAGCCAACCGCGACCAGCCGGCGGATGAACGCTCGTCGGCTGAGCTGGCCATCAAAGTAGGCCTCGATCGAGGTCTCGACCGGGCTCGCTTGCTCAGACATGTGCTACCTCCTCTAACCTGTGGGGCGGCTCCTCGACTCGTGTCAGCGCGACCAGCCGATGGACGACCGCTCTGGAATCGCGGTACAGCTCGGCGAATAGCCGATAGCGGGGTTCGTAGGCGGCGGCGTCCGGACCGGGCTCGATCGATAGGCCGGGCCGGACCCAGCGGGTCGACAGGTCGGATCGCTCACCGATCAGCCCACACGCCAGTCCAGCGAGGAACGCGTCGCCGTAGGCGGCGCCGATCGTCTGCTGCGGAACGACCTGCGAGCGACCCGTGATGTCGGACACGATCTGCAACCAGAGCCGGTTGGCGGTGCCGCCGCCGACGGCCACGATCCGTTCGATCGGGGCCCCGGTCGCCGCCATCGTCTCGAGGTTGTGGTGGATTCCATAGGCCACTCCTTCCAGCAGCGCCCGGTAGACATCGCCTCGTCGATGACTGAGCGCCAGGCCGGCCAGCACGCCGCGGGCGTCGGGATCGTGGATCGGCGTCCGCTCGCCGCTGAGGTACGGCAGGAAGAGGAGGCCCCGCGCGCCGGGGGGCGAGACGGCTGCCTCGTCGGCCAGCAGCGCATATGGGTCGGGGCCGGCCGATGTCTGCAGGTCGCGCCCAAACTCGTCCCGGAACCAGGTCGTCGCGCTCCCGGTGGTCGCCATGCCCGCGGCGAGGGCATACGTGCCCGGGAAGGCCCCGGCGGTCGCCCACAGGTCCGGATGCGATCGTTGGTCGTCGACGACCAGGATCAGGAAGGCAGTCGAGCCGTACATCAGCATGAGGTCGCCCGGCTCGACCACGCCCACGCTGACCGCCTCGGCGAGGGCGTCCACCGTGCCGGCCGTCACCGGTGTCCCGGACCGGATGCCGGTTTCGGCGGCGGCGGCGTCGGTCACCGTTCCGACGATCTCGTCGCTCCAGCGCAGCTCCGGCAGGCGCCGGAGCGGGGTGATCCCATCGGCGAAGCGCTCGTCCCACTCCAGCCGCGCCAGATCGATCAGCGGATTGAAGTGGGATGCCGTGTGCCGGTCGATGACGGTCTCGCCCGTCAGGCGCCGGACCAGATACGACGTGGCCGTCAGGAACCGGTCGGCGCGCTCGTAGACGTCGGGCTCGTGCTCCCGCAGCCACAGGATCTTGGGACCGACGGCCTGGCTCGTGAGGCGCATCCCGCCGAGCTCGACGAGGGCCTCGCGGCCGTACCGCTGCTCGAGCTGATCGACCTGCTCGGCGGCGCGCACGTCGACGCCGTATAGGATCGCGGGCCGCAGGGGGCGGCCGGCCGCGTCGACGGGCAGCAGGCAAGGGCCGATGGCGCTGACCGCGATGGCAGCCACCCGATCACCGGTCGGTGCGCGTGAGGTCAGGTCGCGGGCGAGCGCGACCAGATCGGCCCACCAGACACCGTCGGCGTCATGCTCGGCCCAGCCAGGTCGCGGCACCGACAGCTCGTGGTCAGCGCGAGCCTCGGCAAGGAGCTGGCCGTCCGGGCGGCACAGCACGCCCTTGGAGCTGTAGGTGCCGACGTCGATGCCAAGCAGCAAGTCGCCCATCGCAGATCAGATCGGCGGCTGGCCAGGCGCCGGCGCGACGTGGGCTCCGTCGCGGTCGAGGAGGACGGCGGTCACGTCGAGCGCCCGGCAGACGGCGACCAGCTCCGCGCGGACGTCGCCGTAGACGCCGTGGATGTGGTTCGCGGCGAAGGTGCGCAAGAACGTCTCGGCGCTCGTCTCGAAGCGGGCGAACAGGTGCGGCCACTCCCAGGTGGTCGCCCGCATGTAGCGCTCGTCACGCTCGTCGCCAAACCGGATCGACTCCCCGCGCAGGATGGCCATCCAATAGCGGCCGTCTTTGCGGGTCAGACGGGCGAACGTCATGTCGCCGGGCGCGGCGAGATGCTGAACCGACGCGCCGCCTGCCGGGAAGTAGAAGATCGCCGGCAGGAAGCGGACGTGGGGCAGGTTGTCGGCGGGATCCGTGCTCCGCGCGGCGAAGTAGGTGGCGTGCTGACCCGAGTTGCACAGGTCGAAGAAGTCGTCGGCGGCCTCGTAGTGGCGGACATCGGCGAAGAGGACCGGGGTGCCCGTGATCAGCTTGAGGATCTGCATGGTGAGCGCGCCGTCGCTGTCGGCCTCGGTCGCGCACACGAAGGGTGGCTTCGACCCCTCCCAGTCGTAGGGGTCGTTGAGGAACGCCTCGGCGATGTCCATCGTGGCGTAGTGGTTCGTGAGCTCCGGCTGGCCCTTGATACCGGTGAAGTCGAGGTCCCACTCGTCGATGAGCTCGCGCATGGCGTGGTAGCTGCGGATCTGGCGCTCGAGCGTCTCGGGCGTCAGCTTGTCGCCGTCGTATTCGACGTGGCCCCAGCGCTCGAGCCACTCGCGCCCGGCGCGCACACGCGCCGGGTCCACCAGCTCTCCGCGACGGACGACCTCCCACTGGTCGATGTGCTCGACATCGACGCCGAACTGGCGCTGCCACCCGGCCGGATCAACGGTCGCGGTGTACATGCCCATCGACCGTCCGCCAACCAGCCCGTAGGTCTGGCCGCGGAGGCGACCGGCCACCTCGGCCGCACCGGCGAAGGCGGTGACCTGGCGGGCAACCGCGGGATCTTCGATCTCGCCCCAGGCTCGTTCGTGGCGGATGCCGAGCTGGTTGAGCGAGCCCGCCGCGGCCAGCATCGCGACCAGGCCCGGAAACCGTGGGTTCACGTTGGAAAACATCAGGATCGGGCGGGGGGCGAACGTCGAAGCGATCGCCGTGAAGTGAGGAAACGCCCAGACGGCGTAGTTGAAGATGGTCGCGTCGCACCCGCGCTCCGACAGATGCCTGGCCTCCCGTTCGGCGAGTTCGGTCGTCCAGATGATCTCCCGACCGGTCACCACTTCATGCCCGTCCGCCTCGAGTCGCGCCCGCAGGCGTCGCTGGAAGTCCTCGTTCATCTCGACCAGGTCGCGCGCCACGAAGTCGCGCCCATCGGAGAAGGTCAGAACTCCGATCCGAGCCACTGGCTGCCTCCTTCCTCCTATGCCACTTCCGCTGGCGGCGGCCCGGTCGAGCCACGGACAACGAGTCGCGCCGAGAGCAGCACCTCCTGAGCCGGCGCGCCGGGATCGCGGATCCGCCGCAGGAGCAACTCGGCGGCCCTGGCGCCGATCTGGTAGGTGGGCTGCTGGATGACCGTCATCGGTGGGTCGAGCAGATCGCCGATCGGCAGATCGTCAAAGGCCACCACGGACATCTGCTCGGGGACGCCGACGCCCAACTGCCGGAGGGCCCGCAGCACGCCGAGCGTCGTGAGGTTGTTCACCGAGAAGATCGCGGTCGGTGGTTCGGCCAGGCTCAGGAGCGCGAGCGTCTCCGAGCGGCCGCCGCTCTCTCGGAGGTTGCCGCGCCGCACCAGATCGGGGTCAATCGGGATCCGGTGATCTCGGAGCGCGCGCTCGTAGCCAAGCCGTCGCTCTTGAGCCGTGCTCACCGACTCGGGGCCGCCGACGATCGCGATCCGGCGATGGCCGAGCCCGATGAGGTGGTCGACCGCCTCATGGGCCGCGGTGCCGTTGTCCACCGTCACGAGGTCGGTGGTCAGGCCCGTCACGCGGCGGTCGATGGCGACGACCGGAATCCCAAGGCGGAGCAGGTGCTTGAGCGCCTCACCTGCCTGATTGGTGGAGGCGAGCGCCAGACCGGCCGAGCGCTCGGCCCCAACGACGTTCAGCGAGGACGCCTCACGCGGGGCGTCCTCGTCGGTGTTGAAGATCGCGAGTGAGTATCCGTTCCTCTGCGCAACGTCCTCGGCGGCGCGCGCGATCGCGGTGAAGAACGGATTCGAGATGTCGCTCACCACGAGGCTAAAGATCCGCGACGAGCCCGAGCGCATGTTGCGCGCGAGGTGGTTCGGGCGGTAGTTCAGCTCCCCGACCGCCTGGAGCACGAGTTCGCGGGCCCGATCACTCACGCTGCCTCCGGTCAGCGCCCGTGACACGGTGGCCGACGAGACCCCGGCGCGCGCGGCCACGTCGCTCATGGTTGGCATCGAGCGGGACTCGTCCATTGGCTGCAATTTGTAATCCATTCCATCAGGAAGGTCAAGAGCTAACCGTTACCTCGTGCGTATGCAGGCACCACTTGACAGGTGTGATGAAATGGATTTCGCCGCTTCTGGCACCGCATCCGCCTTTCGAGTGAGTCCGCCAATGTTCCGCCGCAGCCGGTCAGCGCTCGTGCTCGGCCCAACGCTCGCCGTGGCCATCACGGCGGTGTTGCTGCTCGTCACGGCAGGACCAGCCTCCGCGGCGCTCAACTGCACCAGCAGCGGGCACACCGATGACTTCAGCGGATCGTCGCTCGGGGGAGCCTGGACCGCGCTGAACTTCTCGGGCGGCCCGACCTACTCGCTGGCCTCTAACAGTGGGTGCCTGCGGGTCGCGATTCCGTCAGGAGCGCCACACGACCAGTGGACCGGCGTGGACAACGCGCCGGAAGTCCGGCGCACCGACATGGGCAGCGGGAACTTCGAGGTCGAGACCCACCTGAAGGTCGAGTCTTACACCGAGGGCGACCCGTTCCACGGCGGGCTGATGGTCCGCTTCGGTTCGGGCGACATCCTGCTGTGGGGACCCGTCGGCGGGATCATCAAGCTCGAGGCCTCCCGCTCGGGCACCTCAGACCTGACGAAGTTCACCCAGTGGAACCACGCCGAGGTGTACCTGAAGATCCAGAAGTCCGGAACGGTCTTCACGTTCTTCCATAAGGCCGCCGCCGCGGACCGGTGGGTGTCGGATGGCCAGTACCGGGCCTCAGGCTCGCCGACGGTGGCGTCCATCGGGCTGCTCGTGAAGACCTGGACGTCGTCGGGTGCCGCAGCGACGATCGACTTCGACTACTTCAACCTGGTCACCGGCACCTCGAACAGCGACGACTGCAACTCGACCGGATCGGTCGACACCTTCGGGAACATCTTCCAGCGCTACGTCCCACTGGCAGGTCCGCTGATCTCCATCCCGCCCAACATTCCCGGCCAGGGCACCAAGCTCAAGTGCCTCCGCTTCGATGTCCCCGGCGATCGGGCCTACGACCACTGGACGAGCGTCGACAACGCTCCCCAGCTCCAACGGGTCGACATGGGCAGTGGCGACTGGACGATCGAGACCGAGGCCAACCTCGTTTTGTACTCCGGCGGCTCGTTCCACACCGGATTGATGGTGCGGTTCGGCCAGTACGACGTGTACTACTGGGGTTTCGACAACAACACCGATATCCAGCTCGACCGCTCCGGCACAGCGGGCATCGTCCGTGTCACGAACAGCTCTGCCCGGATCTGGCTCCGCGTCCAGAAGACGGGCACCTCCTACCAGTTCGCCTACAAGACCTCGTCCGCAGGTTCGTGGACGACGGCCACCACCCAGACGACCTCGTCGTCGGTCCAGAGCGTCGGCCTCATCGCGAAGACCTGGGCGGCCAACGCTGTCGCGGTCGACTTCAACTACTTCACGCTCACCCTGCCCAGCCCGGTGGCAGGCGCCACCTGCGGCAGCTTCGGGCACAGCGACGACTTGTCGGCGACAACGCTCACCTCTTCCTGGACCTCCTACGTGCCCCTCACCGGGCCGACCTACTCGTTGTCCTCGAGCCCCGGCTGCCTGCGCTGGACGGTGCCGAACAATCAGGCCTACGACCACTGGACCTCCGTCGACCACGCGCCCCAGTTCCAGCGCACCGACATGGGTTCGGCCGACTGGCTGATCGAGGCCAGGATCCGGCTCGTCAGTAACCAGGGCACGGCGTTCCACGCCGGCCTGCTCGTCTGGTTCAGCCAGTTCGACGCCTACTACTGGGGCTTCAACCAGGGGACCAACCTCCAGCTCGATCGCTCCGGCAGCGCGAATCTCGTGTCGGCCACGAACACGAGCCCGGTCGTGTCGCTGCGGATCGAGAAGAGCGGCACGACCTACACCTTCTCCTACCGACGGCCGGGCGAGCTGGCCTGGACAACGGCCGGAACCCAGACCGGGGTTTCGAGCACTGTCGGGAAAGTGGGACTCATCGCCAAGACATGGCAGACCGTGGGCCTGACACTCGACATCGACTACTTCGATCTCTACAAGGTCGACAATTTCGATGGCGGGTCGCTGAATTCCGCATGGACCCAGTACATCCCGGTGTCCGGTCCGACGTTCACCGTCTCGTCGGGAAACGTGCGGATCGGGGTGCCCGCCACGCAGGCCTACGACCACTGGACGAGCGTCGACAACGCTCCTCAGCTGCGGCGAAGCGACATGGGATCAGCGGACTGGGCGATCGAGGCCAAGGCCACGGCGGTCACCACCAGCGGCGCCTTCCACACCGGCCTCTTCGTGCGGTTCAGCCAATACGACCTCTTCTACTGGGGGTTCGACATCGGGACGAACCTCCAGCTCGACCGATCCGGCCAGATCGGGCTGGTCAAGGTGACCAACACCGCCACGACCGTGTTCCTGCGCATCGAGAAGGTCGGCTCCACCTACAACTTCCTGTACAAGCTCGGCAGCTCGGACCCCTGGATCTTCGCCGGCGCTCGTGCCCAGGTGAGCGGCACGCCGACGCATGTCGGCCTGATCACCAAGACCTGGCAGGCCAACGCGGTGACGAGCGACTACGACTGGGTCAAGCTCCAGCCGCGGGCCGGGAGCTAGGGAGGCCGCGGTGTCGATCAAGCTCAGCCGGCGCGCGCTGCTGAGTCGAGGACTCACGGTTGGCGTCGGCACACTGGTGTCAACGCTCGGCGCACCACTGCTCGGCATTGGGCGCCGCATCGTGAACGGCTCGCCGGTGACCCTGGAGAACGCCAACCTGCTCATCAGCATCGATTCGGCCACCGGCGCCCTGCTGCGCGTGTACAACAAGGTCAAGGCTCTGGAGCTCGTCGACACGGGCTACGTCCAGCCCTCGCCGGCCGTGCCCTGGAAGATCGAAACCACGGCCGGTTCGGCCGAGAGCAGCTGGCTCACACCGACCGGTGCTGGTGCGTCGTTCTCCTACACGCAGACGTCGACCCAGTTGACCTTGGTCTGGTCGTGCACTAACGGCATGACCGTGACCGCCGTCATCACCCTCAACGCCGGCGATACCGACGCGACCGTCTCCGTCAGCGTCAACAACACGGGAACCGCGCAGATCCACACCCTCGAGTACCCGGTCATTCGCGGCGTCAAGCGGCTGGCGGGCGCGTCGCCGGGTGACTATCTGCTCCACCCGTTCGCCACCGGGTTCACGTTCAAGAACCCGTACGACCTGTTCGCCTCTGGTAGCGGGATCCCGGAGTCGCCCTACCCCGAGGGATTCAACGGCGCGCCGGTCCAGGTCATGGCCTACTACGGATCAGGGGTTGGCGGCTTCTACTTCGCCGCCGATGACGAGAGCGGCTGGGTCAAGTGGCTCGACTTCTTCAAGAACGCCTCGGACGGCTACCTGGAGGCGCGCTTTCTGCACAGCGCTTCCGGCATCGCCAGCGGCAACGACGTGACGCTCCCGTACACCGTCAAGGTTGGCATCCTGACCGAAGGGAACTGGTACGAGGCTGCCGAGCGCTATCGCACGTGGGCAGAGTCACGCGCCTTCTGCCAGCGTGGACCGCTCCACTCGCGCTCGGACCGCGCGACCTGGCTCCTCGAGAACGTCGGCTTCGCCGTCTTCGGGGTGAACACCCAGTACGACCGGTCGACGTGGCTCCAGTTCTTCCACAACATCGCCAGCAAGCCGGTCCTCCATGTCGCGGGTCCGAACTGGCAGTTCGGTCGCTGGGATTACCTCGGCAACCAGAACGCCGGCCAGGACTACGCCTTCCCGGCAGCCTTCCACTCTTCCTACGTCAGCACGCTCGACACCCAAGGCGACAAGTACGCCGCCTTCTCGTTCGCCACGATCTTCAACCCCTCGATCGGCGCGGACGCGGCCGACGGCAACGCCGTTCAGCAGCAGATCCCGGGTCGCGACACGCCCGGCCAGACGAATCTGCTGTCACGCGACGCGTACGGCTTCAAGTTCATGTGCCCGATGCCCGACGTTCAGGAGCGCCTGAGCACGTATCGCGACGCGAAGGTGGTCAAGGACTACGGGGCCGACGCGATCTACTGGGACATCGGCCCCAACAACATCATGCTCCGCTGCCTCGCGACCAACCATGGTCACCTCGTGGGCGGCGGAGCCGTTCTCACGCAGGCGTACCGGCGGGTCATGGCCGACGTCCGAGCGGCCACCGCGGTCGCGGGTGCGGCCTATGTTCCGCTCGGCTGCGAGATGGTCAACGAGGTCTTCATCCCCGAGATGGACTTCTACCAGGCGCGAGCCGAGGCCAGCCCCGCCTCCGGCTTCGAGGCGTACTCGTTCTGGAACTGGATCCAGTCAGGCGACTGCGAGAAGGTCCCCTTGTTCGCCCACATCTTCCACGAGTACGGGCCCCTCCGCCTCGACGGCTGGGGCCACTTGGCCGCAGAGCAGGGCGACCTGTTCTACTGGATCGCCTCCCGCGTCTTCGCCTGGGGCGGCATCTACGAGCTTGATTACGAGTTCACGACGCTCGAGACCGTCAGCGGCGCGCGAGACGATATCACGCAGCACTACTCGTCCTTCGGGGTCGATCGCTACTACGCCGTCAGCTCAAGCTACCAGTCGTTCCTCCAAGAGCTCGCCAACGCTCGAACCGGCTTCGCCAACCCGTACGTCGCCTATGGCCGGATGCTCAGGCCGCTCGCGTACAACGGCACGCCCCCAGGCACAATCTCCCTGCCCTGGTTCCACTACAACGCGCCACCCGACGCACAGGAGTACGAAGCCAGCGGCACGCTCACCGTCTCCTCGGTCGTTCCATCCGCCTGGCGGTACAAGACGGACAAGTGCGGCTTCCTCTTCATGAACCTTCAGTCGACGAGCCAGTCGATCAACGTGACCATCGATCCGAACGCCTACGGCCTCTCGAACACCTCGGGTCTGCACGTGTACGAGGTCACCACCAGCGGCTCGACCGATCGCGGCGCCATCTCGGGAGCGGCGGCGTATTCGGTCACTCTCCAGCCACGGAAGGTCACGATGCTCGAGCTCCGGCTGCCGTAATCGGCGACCGCTGGACCAAGCTCCCTAACCGCGGCGAACAGCAGGGGTTGTGCAGCGGCGCTGACTAAGGGCCTGTGTATGAAAGTTCGCGCTCAGGCATGGCCGGCGCGCTGAAGGGCTAGTGGAGGAACCGATGGCGACCGTCACCTTCGACCACGTCAGCAAGCGGTACCCCGGCAACGTGATCGCCGTCAACGACCTGAACCTTGAGGTCGCCGACGGCGAGTTCCTGGTGCTAGTTGGACCGTCGGGTTGCGGCAAGACGACCGCGCTGCGCTGCCTCGCCGGGCTGGAGACGATCGACTCAGGTCGCCTGCTGATCGGGGACCTCGTGGTCAACGAGGTGGCGCCCAAGGACCGCGATATCGCCATGGTCTTCCAGAGCTACGCGCTCTACCCGCACATGTCGGTCTTGCGACAACCTGGCCTTCGGGCTGAAGCTGCGCAAGATGCCGAAGGCCGAGATCGAGACTCGCGTGCAGACGGCGGCCGGCATCCTGGGCCTCGAGCCATACCTCGATCGCAAGCCCAAGGCGCTCTCCGGCGGCCAGCGCCAGCGGGTGGCGCTGGGGCGGGCCATCGTGCGCGAACCGAAGGTCTTCCTGATGGACGAGCCGCTCTCCAACCTGGACGCCAAGCTGCGGGTCCAGACCCGGGCCGAGATCCTGCGACTGCATCGGCGGCTGAGCACGACCATCATCTACGTCACCCACGACCAGGTCGAGGCGATGACCATGGGGGATCGGATCGCGGTCATGCGCGACGGCGTGCTGCAGCAGACCGGCACGCCCCAGGAACTCTACACACGACCCGCCAACCTGTTCGTGGCCGGCTTCATCGGGTCGCCGGCCATGAACTTCGCGACGGCACGCACCTCTCCGGATGGTCTGCTGTTCGGGAACGTGCGGCTCCCCCTGAGGGGGGCGAGGCACGATGCGGTCGCCTCGCTGCCGGATGGATCGGAGGTCACCCTCGGCTTCCGACCGGAGCACCTCGAGCTTGGCCCGGACACCGGCGACGCCGCGATCACGATTCCCGCCAGCGTGGATGTGGTCGAGTTCCTGGGCAACGAGGAGCTGATCCACGCCCAGGCGGAGGGGCAGGAGATCATCGCCGTGGTCAGCTCCGACCATCGTCTGCAGGCGGGCGACCGGGTCGACTTCGCGCTCGCCATGGAACGGCTGTACCTGTTCGATACGACCTCGGGGCTGAGCCTGGTCCGCTAGTCGACCTCCCCGGAGAACAGGTGCTCGCTGGGCGCATGCTGTCGGTCGACGGCGGGCTCAGGTCGACGCCAATCGTCGGCCAGTACATAGGGTCCGTTCGAGCCCGGTTGCACCGGCGACCGCGTACGCTGCTGTCTGTACCCTTATTCGTACCCTGTAGTCGGCTGGACCTGGCTGGATTTGGCCGGAGCTGACCGGACCATCTGTACTCAGCCGGAGCCTGCCGGGCCACCACCGCGAATCCGGTATGCGGTACCAATTCGGAGCGGCATGATCTCTCCTCCGAGACCTGCTGCATATCGCGCGGTCGCATCGGGACGGACGCCCGGGTACAATCCCTCCTGAGAGCCGCCCGCGCGTGGGCACCTGATTCTTTCGGTTTCGCGCGTGGGCACCTGACTCCCTCCGGGGCTGGGCACCTGACTCCCCGGAAAACCGAACATGCGAGGACGAGGCGTGGGCCGAGTCTGAGCACGAATCTTGGCTGAGGACGGCCGCTGCCGACCTCCGGGCGGCACTTGACTCTGGATCAGGAGATCGAAGGTTCGAATCCTTCCGCCCCAGCCAATCCGACCCGGCCGAAAGTCCGGTGCGCCCTTGCACCTTCGCGGAATGTTGATGGGTTCCAGTGAATGCGCCGCATGCGCATAATGGCCGGCAATCACGCCAACAGCGCACCGTAGAGCGCACGAATTCTTAAGGAGGCCTCCACTCCATGCACAGCCTGGTTCCGCGTCGCTGGCTTGCCATCGGACTGGCATCACTGCTCATTGTTGGGCTACCGTCGATGGCGGCGGCCAGCCATTCATGGGGTGGCTATCACTGGGCTCGGTCCACCGCCTCTTTCAACCTCAAGCTGGGCAGCGACGTCTCAAGTGCCTGGGGCTCTTACCTCAGCCAGGCCTCATCGGATTGGAGCGTTTCGACTGTGCTCGACACGACCGTCGTGGCGGGGAGCACGAAACCCCGGAGCTGCCGGCCGACCGCCGGCCGCGACGAGATCTGCAATGCCAGGTACGGCAACACCGGCTGGCTGGGCGTGGCCCAGATCTGGATCAGCGGGTCGCACATCACCCAGGGGACGGTCAAGGTCAACGATACCTACTTCAACACCTCGACCTATAACACGGCCGCCTGGCGGCAGATGGTGATCTGCCAGGAGATCGGCCACACCCTGGGGCTCGACCACCAGGACACGAACTTCAACAATACCAACCTCGGCACGTGCATGGACTACACCTCGAACCCCCTGGGCCCGCCGGACAACCGGTACCCGAACCAGCACGACTACGACGAGCTGGTCACCATCTACTCACACCTCGACGGCACTACCACCGTGGGCGCCCCGGTGGCCCGCAGTCCGAACCTCGACGGCAGCTCCTGGGGCCAGCAGGTCCGCGCCTCGAAGGACGGCCGCACTGCCACCTTTGTGAAAGCCGATGGTCGCGGTAACGCGGTCATCACCTTCGTGATCTGGGCACGCTAGCGCCCCGGTCGCCTCGACGCAGAGCCAGAAGGCGGGGCATTGGCCTCGCCTTCTGGTCATCGGCTCGAACTGGCGATCTATCGCCAAAGGCTGTCCAGCAGCCATAGTCTCATGGTGCCTCCTCGCCCGATCTGAGCAATCCGGCGCTTGCGTGGGCGTGTCGCTCGCTGTCCAATGGGGCCGATGACCCGGCCGAAAGTCAACGCTGCCGCGCCTGCCACCATCGTCATCGTCGACGACGAGCCGGGGATCGTGGACTTCGTGCAGCTCGCGCTTCGCCACGAGGGATTCATCGTCGAATCCGCCGGCGACATGGCTGCGGGACTGCAGATGATCCGTCGGGTGCATCCCGACCTGGCGATCCTCGACGTCGGCCTGCCCGATGGCGATGGCTTCGAGCTCCTGCGTCGCCTGCGCGCGGAGACCGATCTGCCGGTGGTGATGCTCACTGCCCGAGACGAGGTTGGCGACCGGGTGCGCGGCCTTGAGCTTGGCGCGGATGACTACATGGCCAAGCCATTCCACATCGAAGAGCTGCTGGCGCGCGTGCGGGCGCACCTGCGAAGGCGCGGCGTGGAGGCTGGTGAGGATCGGGTCCTGCGCTTCGCCGATCTTCAGCTCGAAGCAGCCACGCGCCAGGTGACGCGCGGCGGCCGCCCGATCTCCCTGACGGCCCGCGAGTTCGACCTCCTCGAACTGTTCATGCGAAACCCCAACCGGGTCCTCTCCAAGGGCAGCATCCTCGATCGGACGTGGGGCTATGCCTTTGATGACAATCTGGTGGAGGTCTACGTGGGCTACCTGCGGCGCAAGCTCGGGGAGCCGTCATTGATCCAGACGTTGCGCGGTGCCGGCTACGCCCTGCGCGAGTCGCAGTAAGGTGCCCGCCATTTCCCGCATGCTCTCCCTGCGCTGGCGTCTCGCCGCCCTGTACGCGGTCGTCATCGCCGTCGCCCTGGTGGCCGTGCTGGCCGTCGTGCAGGTCCTGGTTGAGCGCAGCCTCATTGAATCGACCGCCCAGCGGCTCGAGGTGGAGGCCGGCCTGATCGCCAACCAGGATGATTCCGGCGTCTCCGCCACCACGCTCGCTGCGGAGGACCTGGCCAGGGTGCTGGGTGGCCAGGCGACGGCGGTGGTGATCCTTGACTCCTCGGGCGGCACGCTGGCGGCAGAGGCCAACGGCGCCCCAGATTGGGTCGTGGACGCTCGGCTGGACATCTCCGAGTACCAGCAGGTGATCGACCAGCGGCAGATCGTGAACCGAGTCACCCTTTCAGACGGAGAGGGTTCGGAGCGCGCCCTGGTGGTCGCGGCCCCGATCCGCTTCGAGACCGCCGCGACCCCTTCTCCCGCAGCCAGCCAGGCTGCCAGCCCCACGCCCAGCCGCGTCCCGGGTCCGCCGTTCACGCCCCCCGGCCGCGGCCGGGGGCAGGGGCAGGGGCGCGGTGTCGGCCTCGGGCAGGGAAACAGTCAAGGGTCTGGTTCGAGCGCGAGTCCGGCCGCGGGGATCGCGCTGCCGCCCAACGCGCTGACCCAGCTGGCCGTGTCGCTTGCCCCCATCGACGCGACACTGGCGGGCCTGCGGACGACCTTGATCATGATCGGGGTGAGCGGCTTTCTGCTGGCTTTTGTCATGGCGCTGATCCTGACCAGCCTTGGCCTTCGGCCCCTGCGCCGTGTGGCAGCCGCGGCCGATCGGGTGGCGCGTGGGGATCTGGCCGCGCGGGCGGAGCTGCCGTCCGGCACCGACGAGATCGGCCGCCTTGGGCGCTCCTTCGACCGTATGACCGAGCGCGTGGAGGCCGCCTTCGGGGCTCAGCGCCAGTTCGCCGCGGACGCGTCGCACGAGCTCCGCTCGCCGCTCACCGTGCTCGGTGGCTATGTCGATGTACTGAAGACCGGGGCGCTGGACACTCCCGAGACGGCCAATCGGATCCTGGGTGCCATGCGGCGCGAGATCGACCGGCTGTCGCGGCTCGCAGCAGACCTGCTGCTGCTCACGCAGCTGGAGGCCGGTGGCGACCGCCTTACGCCGGTCCCACTCGATGCCGGCGAGCTGCTGGTCGACCTTGGCGAAGCGGCCCGGGTGATGAGCGGCGAGCACTCGGTGGAGGTTGTGCCCGATGGACCGCTGCCCGTTCTCGCCGACAGAGACCGGTTGACCCAGGCCCTGCTCAACCTGGTGGACAACGCCGTCCGTCATACGAGGTCGGGAGGGGTGGTGCGCCTGTCAGGCCGCCGTGACGGGGGAACGGTCGTGCTGGAGGTCCATAACGAAGGCGATGCGATCCGGCCGGAGGATCTGCCTCGCCTCTTCGATCGGTTCTACCGGGCCGATCGAACCCGTGAACCGGGTCGTCATGCCGGGCTGGGGCTGGCCATCGTCAAAGCGATCGTTGAGGCGTCCGGCGGATCGATCTCCGCCTCGAGCGATCCCACTGGCACCCGTTTCACTATCCGCCTGCCCATGGTCGGCGGCCTCACTTCTCAGCATCCTCTCAGCCCCGACGCAGTTCAATCGCAGGTTCGCCGGATATAGTTGGCCTCAACGTCATCCGCCTGTCCGAACGTGTATCCAACCGACAGGCACCCATCACGAGGTTCCATCTCATGAAGCACCAGATCCTGCGACTCGGACTCACCGCTGCGATCGCCCTGGCCATCCCGACGGCCGCGGTCCTGGCGAACGGTCCGAGCGACAACGCCAAGTCCCATGTCAATGCGCACGCAAACCTTCCAACCAACGACGACCAGGGCAAGCCTGACGACGTCGGCACGCCGGCGAACGCAGGCGAGCGGCCCCACAACCACGGGTGGTTCGTATCCCAGGTTGCCACGGACCACAGCACAACCGGCAGAGCTCACGGCGAGGCCGTCTCGGCGGTCGCCCGCGGCGACGACGGGAAGCCGGACGCAGCCCACTGATTTTCCCGGCTCACGCAAGATCGCCCGCCCGGCGCAGGCCAGGCGGGCGATTCGCTTTCCCGACCCATACCGCCGGCGGCCGAATGCCCCGCGCGATCACGCCGTTCGGCACTTTCGGAGCGCCCGGGCGCCAGTCAGTCTGAGATTGACCGGCCGGGGCCATAGGCCGCCTCTTCCCGTGGCTCCGGCCGGCAATCGAGCCTTGAGGAGGTGCACCGATGACGATCATGAGACCTCACTACGGCGGACCGATGCTGCCGAGCCTGCGCCAGGCAATCGATCGGCTCTTTGACGAGTCGTTCATTCGCCCCGACGAGTGGCTGACCCTGGGAATTGATGGGAAATTCGCCCCGGCGCTGGATGCCTATGCCACCAAGGACACATTCGTGGTCCGGGCGGCGCTTCCGGGCGTCAAGCCGGATGCCGTGGAGACGACGATTGATGGTGACACCCTGACCATCAAGGGTGTCTACGAGCAGCGGGACGAGAAGGAAGAGGCGGGCTATCTACTGCGTGAGCTGTCACGTGGCGAATTCCGCCGGACCTTGGTCCTGCCCACCGGCCTGAAGAAGGACGCGGTCGACGCTGTCTTCGAGCACGGGATCCTGACCCTTCGCTTCCCGAAGGTGGAAGAGGCCAAGCCGCGCAAGATCACGGTCACCGCTCGGTAACGGAGCCGAAGCGAAACGACCGCCGGTCTCCCGGCGGTCGTTTCTCTATCTGCGGTTGGTCAGGCTACTGGACCGTGAAGTCGACGACCATCCCCTGTCGAACATGCCCGGCGATGTTGCAAAGCATCACGTAGTGCCCTGCTTCCAGGGTGACGGTAAGTGGCTTGCTGGCGCCGGCCTCGACATCTTCGACCTCGTCGACCACGGTGTAGTCGTCCTCGGTGACCTCGTCGTTGGCGAGCGGAAGGTCGGCTGCCAGCACATCGGTCTGCATGATCACGAACTCGTGGATCATGGTGCCGGCGTTGGTTACCGTGAAGGTGATCTCGCCGGCCGGCGCAGTCGCTGCGCTGGACTGAATGGAGTACTCATTCAGGGTCGCCGTTACGGCGGTGCCAGACGGTGTCGGCGATGCCGCCGCGCTGCACGCCGCAAGTGTGAGTACCAGGCCTGCGAATGCCGCGGCCAAGGTGCGATGAGTCCTCATGGTCCTGCCTCTCCTGAAATTGCCTCTTCGAGCGAGCATCGTCGCTCGCTGCAGTCACTATCCCGAGGCGCCATCCTATCAGGACGTGCCGAACGGCACCTCCTTGTGGGCCGATCGTCTCTCGGCGTCGACCTGCCATCCGCTCAGGCTGGCACCATGCGCCACAGTACCCGCAAGCGGGTTCCGCGGGGCGCGGGTCGCACTGCTTCCCCGCCCCGATATCCGGGCCTGCCCGCCATCGTCGATGGCTCAGAGGCGATCGCCCACGTCGAGACGCGCATCAGCGAGGGCGCCTGCGCCTACCCGATCACCCCGTCGACCACCATGGCCGCCCTCTACCAGGCGGCGGTGGCCGATGGAAAGCCCAACCTGTGGGGGACGCCCCTGCGCTTCCTGGAGCCTGAGTCGGAGCACTCCTCGGCCTCTGCGGCCGAGGGGTTTGCGCTGGCCGGCGGCCGCGTCACCAACTTCACCGCTGGGCAGGGACTGATCCTGATGAAGGAGGTCCTCTACGTCATCGCCGGCAAGCGGCTGCCCGCGGTCTTCCACGTCGGCGCCCGTGCCCTGACCAGCCAGGCGCTGAACATCCATGCCGGCCATGACGACGTGATGGGGGTGGCGGACTGCGGCTGGGGGATCCTCTTCGCCCGCAACGCTCAGGAGGCGGCCGACCTGACGGCCATCGCGCGGCGCGCCGCCGAGGAGAGCGAGACGCCCGATCCTGGTCTGCCAGGACGGATTCCTGACCACCCATACCCTTGAGAACACGCTCCTCCCCGAAGACGAGCTGCTGGCCGAGTTCGTTGGCGATCCGCGCACGCGCCTTCGCGACCTGTTCGATCCGGCGGAGGCCCTGATGACCGGGGTGGTGACCAACCAGGACAGCTACATGAAAGGGCGGGTTGCGCAGCGTGCCTTCGTGCGGCGCCAATCCGAGGCCCTGGCACGCGCGTTCGTCGATTGGGGCCACCTCACCGGACGCGACCTCGCCGCCGTGCAGCCGTACCGCTGCGAGGACGCCGACGAGGTGCTGGTCTCGATGGGCACTATCGCGGACACGGCGATCAGCGTGGTCGACCATCTGCGCGGACAGGGGCGCCGCGTGGGCTGCCTGGCGGTCACTGCCTTCCGGCCTTTCCCGTCGGCCGAGCTGGCGACGGCCCTGCGAGCCGTACGAGCGGTTGGCGTGGTGGAACGCACCGATGAGCCTGCCGCCGCCGACAACCCGCTGGCCCGTGAGCTCAAGTCGGCCCTGGCCGACGCGGCGGTCGATGGCGCCCCGCTGCCGCGGGTCGTCTCCGCATCGGCCGGGCTCGGATCGCGGGACGTGTCGGTCGGGGATCTTGCTGCCGTCTTCGACTGGCTGGCCGATCCCGACGCCCTGCGCCGTCTGCCACGCGCAGTGCTGGGCGTGGCACACCCCGACGCCCTGGCGCCGGTTCCTCTCGACCTGCGCCCGGCTGGGGCGTACAGCCTGCGAGGACACTCGGTCGGCGGCTTCGGATCGGTGACCACCAACAAACTGATCGCGACCGTGGTGGCCGACCTCTTCGGGCGCCACGTGCAGGCCTATCCGCGCTACGGCTCAGAGAAGAAGGGCCTGCCCACCACCTACTACCTGACCATCGCGGACGAGCCGATCCGCCAGCACGCGGAGCTGCAGCACGTCGACTTCGTGCCGGTGCACGATGCCTCCGCCTTCCGCCACGGGGCGCCGCTCCACGGTCTGGTCGATGGCGGGACCCTCTTCCTGCAGACCGCGCTGACCGAGCCCGAGGCGATCTGGGGATCGATCCCCGTTTCGGCGCGGACCGAGATCCTGCAGCGCGGGATCCGCGTCGCCGCGCTCGACACCGCGTCCCTGGCCCGCGCTCACGCCCCACTCCCGACCTCGAAGTGCGCATGCAGGGCGTGGCCCTGGTCGGGGTCTTCCTGCGCCTGGCGCCGTTCGTGAGCGACGCCGGCCTCAGCCGCGAGGCGCTGCTGGACGCGGTGCGGCCACGCCTCGGTCGGTTCTTCGGCAAGCGGGGGAGCGCGGTGGTGGAGGCCAACCTGGCGGTCATCGCCGCTGCTTACGACCGCGTGATCGACGTGACCGCGGCACTCGACCTTGCTCAGGCACAAT
Organism: uncultured Chloroflexia bacterium; assembly: GCA_963750025.1. Lineage (GTDB taxonomy): Bacteria > Chloroflexota > Limnocylindria > QHBO01 > QHBO01 > CF-167. Next base: position 73,322 of record CAVVPF010000035.1, on the reverse strand, counting down.
CCGCGGCCCAGCTGCCTGCCGCACCACCGATCTTGCTCCTGGAGGAGGCCCTTCCATGACCGTGACCCATCTCACCGGCCCGACCGTTGGCGAGCTGATGAGCATCGAGCCGATCACCATCGCCGCTGATCGCCCCGTTGTCGAGGTCGAACAGCTGATGAGCGAGCGCGGGGTGAGCGGCTTGCCGGTGGTCGATCGGTTCGGCCGGCTGCTGGGGGTCGTCAGCCAGACCGACCTGGTCCGCGCCCACGCGTCGGGACGCACCATCGAGTCGTGGCCGGGGCTGGCGGCCAGGCACCTGATGACGTCTCCGGCGCTCACCATCCGCCTCGACGAGACCCTGCTCAGCGCGGCACGCATGATGGAGCAGCACCACGTCCACCGCCTGGTGGTGGTGGCGCCCGATGGCAAGCATCCGGTCGGCGTGATCTCGACCACCGACCTGGTTCGCGCCCTGGCCGACCTGCTGGAAGCGGCCGATGACCACTGAGCTGGTCAAGGATCCCGGCGAGCCGAAGGAGGTGCGCGCCTCGCGCCGTGCCGTCCACCATCCCGCTCTTCGACGTCGACCAGTACGTGGATGACTTCAATCGCGGGATCGTGCCGGCCTACCTGCGCGGCACCGCCGACGCGGAGCTGCCCGCCGACGCCGGTGTGGCGCGCTCCATCATTCCGCCGGGGACCGCTGCGATTCGCGACTTCAGCCACCTGGCTCCGCAGATCCCCGAGTTGGATGCAGCCCGATGCGTGGGCTGCATGACCTGCGTCAACGCCTGCCCCGACAGCGCCATCCTGGGGATCGCGCTCCCCGAATCGCAGGTCGACAACCTGATCGCCGGCTTTGCCCAGGGGCAGCCGGACCCAGCGCTGGCAGCGACGACCGCCGCCAGCCACTTCAGCCGAACCACCAAGTACGCCGATCTCCCTGCCAGGCGCGGCCTGGAGCCCGCACGTTTCGGCATCTTCGTCGACGCGGTCCACTGCAAGGGATGCTCCGAATGCGTTGAGGTCTGCCACGCGCTCGGCTACGACGCCCTGGTGATGAGCACCAAGGTCGCCCAGGAACCCACTGGCGAGTCGACCCTGGATCGCTATGCCCGCGACATGGCGCTCTTCCGCTCGCTGCCAGCGACCCCGGAGGCGTATCGGTCTGACAAGGCCCTGGCCGATCTGATGCTCGGCGAGCATGCCTTCGGCTATGTCGGTGGTGCTGGCAGCTGCGCCGGCTGCGGCGAGGCAACGGCCATCCGCATGCTGGTCGCCGCAACCCGCCAGATCCACGGACCGCAGTCGATGGGGATCGTGGCGGCCACCGGCTGCAACACCGTCTACGGCAGTACCTATCCCGTACAACCCATTCCTGGTGCCGTGGACCAACTCGCTCTTCGAGAACGCGCCCGCCGATGCACTCGGCATCCGCGCCCGATGGGACCAGGCCGGCCACCCCGAGCGCAGGATCTGGGTCATCGGCGGCGACGGCGCGATGTACGACATCGGCTTCCAGTCGCTGTCGCGGATGGTCGCCGCCGGCGCCGATATCAAGGTGCTGGTGCTCGACACGCAGGTTTACTCGAACACCGGCGGCCAGGCATCGACCGCCAGCTTCGGCGGCCAGGTGACCAAGCTGTCGGCCTACGGGCGCGGCCTGCATGGCCGGCCCGGAGCAGCGCAAGGAGCTTGGACGGATCCTGATCGGCGCACGGCGAGGTGTACGTCGCCCAGACCACGCCGGCCCACCTCAACCACTTCTATCGGGCCGATCATGGAGGCCAACGAGTACCCCGGCCCGGCCGTCGTCGATCGCCTACACGCCATGCATGCCCGAGCACGGCATCGCCGACGACGCCGTCGACCCGCCAGGCGAAGCTGGCCGTCGACTCGCGGGCCTTCCCGCTCTTCACCTACGACCCGCGCCGGGGCGACTCGATCGCCGAGCGGCTCTCGCCTCCAGGGCAACCCGGCCCTCAAGGAGGACTGGTCGAAGGCGCCCGACGGCACGCCCGATCGACTTCCTGGCCTTCGCCCGGACCGAGGGCCGCTTCGCGCCGCACTTCGGCACGCGACGGCACGCCGACGCCCGAGATCCTGGCCACCCAGGCACGACCGCCTCGCCAACTGGCACACCCTCCAGGAGCTGGCAGGGCAACGCTGAGCGCAGGAGGCACCGCGGGATGAGCGATCCCAATCCCCAGGACGTCGCGCGCTGGCGGGCCAACCTGCAAGGGGAGCTGGATGGGATCGCCGTCTACCGTGGCATGGCGGCCGGATCGGCCGATTCGCGGCTGCAGGGCCTCTATGAACGGCTCGCCGCCACCGAGGAGCGCCACGCCCAGGTTTGGCGCGATCGCCTGAAGGCGGCGGGTGCGCCGGTCCCCACGTCACCGACCTGGCGATCGCGACTGATGGCCGCCCTGGCGCGCCGCTTCGGCCCGGGCCTGGTGGCCTCCACCATGGCCGGCCAGGAGTTCGCGGCACGAGGCCAATACGACGATCAGCCGGAGGCCGCCGGGACGGGAATGGCCGCCGACGAGCGTTCCCACGCGCGAGTGCTGCGTGAGCTGACGGGCGGCATGCAGGGCGGCATGCTCGCCCGCTTCGAGGGGCGGCATCGCGCCGTGGGCGGCAATGCGCTGCGTGCCGCGGTGCTGGGTGCCAACGACGGCCTGGTCAGCAATTTCAGCCTGGTGATGGGCATCGCCGGCGCCAGCGGCGGCGGCTCCGCCATCGTGGTGGCCGGGTTCGCCGGTCTGCTGGCCGGCGCGCTGTCGATGGCCCTCGGGGAATGGCTCAGCGTGCAGAGCGCCCGGGAGCTGTATGCCAACCAGATCCGGGTCGAGGCGGCCGAAATCGAGGAGATCCCCCAGGAGGAGGAAGAGGAGCTGCGCCTGATCTACGAGGCCAAGGGGATCGCCGGCGAGGTGGCCCGCGAAATGGCTCATCGGATCGTGACCGGGGATCGCGCGTCCGCCGTGGACACGCTCGCCCGAGAGGAGCTGGGGATCGACCCGGAGGAGCTCGGGGGATCGGCCTGGGTGGCGGCGGCCACGTCATTCGTCCTCTTCGCCACGGGTGCGATCATCCCGGTCATCCCGTTCCTGTTCCTGCACGGCTTCGCGGCGATCGCCCTGTCGGCCGGACTTGCGGGACTGGCGCTCTTCGGTGTCGGCGCGGCCATCACCCTGGTCACGGGGCGCGGCCTCGTGAGCTCGGGGATCCGGCAACTGGCCTTCGGCATGGCCGCAGCCGCGATCACCTTCGGCATCGGTTCGCTCATTGGGACCGCCATCGCCTGAGCGGGACCGATCGTCCCATCCGCCCCGTGCCGGTTGGCCCGCGGGGAGGGTCCTGCCGGCACTGATGCACAGATGCGCATGAGTCGCATCCTCAACCCATGGAACCGATCTACGAGCTGCAGGCAGAGGTCCTCAAGACGCTGGCGAATCCGCGCCGGCTGGAGATGGCCCATCTGCTGGCCGAAGGCCCGATGACGGTCGGCCGCCTGGCCGAGCAGCTCGGGCTGGCGCAGCCGAACGTCTCTCAGCACTTGGCGCTGATGCGTGCCGCCGGCGTGGTGGACGCGGAGCGCGACGGTCGCGAGATCCGCTACCGCCTCGCCGACCCGGACATCATCCGCGCCTGCGGCCTGATGCGCGCAGCGCTGCAACGGCGTCTGATCCGCCTCGCCGACCTGTCGACGCGCGGCTCAGCCGCTCCCACCCCAGCAGCCGCCGGGCACGGACACAGGTAGGAACAAGATGGATCCGACCCTTTCGCTCGTCCTCTTCTCCGGTACCGATGACAAGTTGAACGCCGCCGCGGTGCTGGCCGCCGGCGCCGCGGCGATCGGACGCCCGGTGCACGTCTTCCTGCAGTACTGGGCGCTGGACGCCTTCCGCGCCGACCGGATTGCCGCCGACCACGGTCTCGCGCCGGAGGCCGGGGCCGCCGGCCAGGCCGCCGTCACGGCGTTGGCGACCGCTGGCCAGGCCCCATGGCACGAGACCCTGCGCCAGGTCAAGGAGCTGGGCGGTGTCGAGGTCCAGGCCTGCTCGCTCTCGATGGACCTGCTGCATATCACCGAATCCGACCTGGACCCGCTGGTCGACGGGGTGGAGGGCGTCACCGCCTTCTGGCTCGCCGCCGGCGACGGGCAGGTCGTCTTCATCTGAACGTTTGAACGGACAGACCGATGACCGTGACCACTCTCATCGCGAAGACCCTCGACGCCCGTGGCCTCTCCTGCCCGCTGCCGATCGTCAAGACGGCGCTGGCGATCAGGGAGATGACCTCCGGGCAGCTGATCGAGGTCCTCGCCACCGATCCCGGATCAACCAAGGACTTCACCGCCTGGTCGAAGACGACCGGCCACGAGCTGGTCGAGACATCGGTCGACGGCAAGGTCTTCCGCTACGTACTGCGCAAGAAGTGAGGCGCGAAATGACTGCAACGCTGACCCATCCCGAGCTGCCGACCGCGCTGGTTGAGGGGCTCGACGATCCGGCGGCCGAAGGGGCCGTCAAAACCAAGGAGCTCGTCATCGTCGCCGAGAGCGGCGACCTGGAGCGCACCTGGGCCACCACCATCCTGGCCAGCACCGCCGCCGCAGGCGAGATGAAGGTGTCGATCTTCTTCACCTTCTGGGGGCTGTTCGCCCTGGTGCGGCCCGAGGTCCGCATCACCGGCACCAGCTGGATGCAGAAGATGCTGGCCATGATGAACCGCCCGGGCATCGACCACGCCAAGCTGAGCAAGCTCAATTTCGCCGGCATGGGCCCGTGGATGATGAAGAAGCTTGCCAAGGAGCACGGCGTCGCCGAGCCGCGTGAGCTGCTCGAGATGGCCCAGGCCCTGGGCGTGCGGCTGATTCCATGCCAGATGACGATGGACATGATGGGCATCACCGCCGACCAGCTGATCGACGGCGTGGAGCCGGCAGTCGGCGCCGCCACGGCGCTCGAGCTGATGACCAACGCCGACGCCTCCCTGTTCATCTGAGCGCGAGAAGGACGGAAGCACGATGCAGACCGTAACCACACCCACCACGCGCACCGTCGACGCTCGCGGCAGCTACTGCCCCGGACCGCTGATGGAGCTCATCCGCGCCATCCGCGAGGGACAGGTCGGCGACATGATCGCCGTCCTATCCAGCGACGCCGGTTCCAAGTCGGACATCCCCAAGTGGGTCGAGAAGGCCGGCCATCGGCTGGTCAGCCTCGAGGCTCGCGAGGGCCACGACGAGATCATCGTCGAGAAGCTGCGTTAACCATGGCCATGCATCGGGTCGTGATCCTGGGCGGCGGCGTCGGAGGGACGTTGGTCGCCAACCTGCTGGTGCGCAAGCTCCGCCACCAGATCGATCGCCATGAGGCGACCGTCACCCTGGTCGATGAAAAGGGCGAGCATGTCTACCAGCCCGGCTTCATGTACATCGCCATGGGTGGCGAACGCGCCGAGAACCTGTCACGGCCCGAGCGCAGCCTGCTCGACGACCGGGTCCTGCTGACCGTGGCCCGCGTGCTGCGGATCGACGAGGGCAACAGTCGGGTCGAACTGGAGGACGGCAGCCACATCGGCTACGACCAGCTGGTGATCGCCACCGGTTCGCGGATCGTGCCGGAGGAGATCCCGCACTTCGCGGAGGAAGCGCACCATTTCTACAACCCAGCTGCCGCGTTGAAGCTGCGGGCTGCGCTCGACGCGTTCACCGGTGGCCGGATCGTGATCGGGATCGCCGGCATGCCGTACAAGTGCCCGCCGGCTCCGCTGGAGGTCGCCTTCCTGATCGAGTCGGAGCTCCGTGAGCGAGGCCTGCGCGACAAGAGCGAGATGCACTACTGCAGCCCGATCGGGCGCGCCTTCACCATCGAGAGCGTCTCGGAGATGGCCACCCCGATCCTTGCCGAGAAGGGGATCGAGCTGCACACCTTCTTCAACGTCGAGTCGATTGACCCGGTGCGCAAGGTCGTTCAGAGCCTCGAGGGCGAGGAGCTTGCCTACGACCTGCTGATCCTGGTCCCGCCGCATCGCGGCGCGAAGCTCGTGATCGACTCGGGGCTGGCGCCGGCCAGCGGCTGGCTGCCGACTGACCACCACACCCTGCAGGTCGGGGGACGGCCGAACGTGTATGCGCTCGGCGACGCCACCGATCTGCCGCTCTCCAAGGCCGGCTCGACCGCGCACTTTGAGGCGCCGGTGGTGGCCGAGCGGATCGCCGCCGCGGTCGAGGGCCGCGAGCCGGAAGGAAAGGCGGCCAACTACGCGGGCAAGGTGATGTGCTTCTTCGAGGTCGGCGACGGCAAGGGGACCATGCTGCAGTTCGACTATGACCATCCGCCGAAGCCACCCAAGCCGAACCGCTTCTGGCACCTGGGGAAGATCGTCTTCAACAAGACCTACTGGTACACGGTGCCGAGGGGCCGCATCTGATCGGGGAACCCCAATGAACGATGATGGGGCGGTGACCTCCACCCCGCCCCACGCGACCGATGCGGCGGCCGTTGCCGCCGCTTTCGGCGTCCAACCGGCCATCGGCCTGACCGATGCCGAGGCGGCACGCCGGCTGGTCGCCTCGGGAGCCAACGAGCTGTCCCGGCACCAGGTGCCGCCTCTGTGGCGGATGGTCTGGGATGCCGCCAGCCAGCCGTTCATCCTGCTGCTGCTCGGTTCCGGGGTCCTGGCCGTGATGCTGAACGAGGTGCGCGACGGGCTGCTGGTGATGATCGGCCTGGTCCCGATCGTGGCGGCCGACGTCGTAACCGAGTACCGCGCCGAGCGCGCCCTCGAGGCCTTGCGCGATGCGAGCACCCCGGTCGCCCGCGTCAGGCGCGAAGGGCAGGCGCGCGACCTCCCCTCGGTGGAGCTGGTTCCCGGCGACATCGTGCTGCTGAGCACCGGTGACGTGGTGCCGGCTGACCTGCGGCTGATCGAGGCGGACGGCCTCCTGCTCGACCGCAGCGCCCTGACCGGAGAGTCCCTGCCCGAGGCGGCATCGGTGCTTCCCGATGCGGAGGAGGCGGTGCTGGCCGACCGCCGCAGCATCGCCTACGCGGGGACAAGCGTGGTCGGTGGACGGGGGCTCGGCGTGGTGGTCGCCAGCGGAGCGGCGACTGAGATCGGCAAGATCGCCGGCAGCCTGGCGGTCCTGGAACGCCGCCGTTCGCCGTTGCAGCGCGAACTTGATCGGCTGGTGCGCATCCTGCTGGTGGTCGCCATCGGTCTGATCGCGATCACCGTCGGTCTGGGCTTCCTGCGTGGCCAGCCTGTCGGCGCGAACCTGCTGGCCGGGATCAGCGCGGCCATCGCCGCCATCCCGGAGGAACCTCCCATCCTGCTGGCCGTGGTGCTCGGGCTCGGGGCGTATCGGCTTCTCAAGCGGGGGGTGCTAGTGCGCCGGCTGAATGCGCAGGAGACGCTCGGTGCGGTCGACCTGATCCTGACCGACAAGACGGGCACCCTGACCCAGAACCGGCTGGCGCTGGTGCGCGTGGTGACCCCGGATGGACCGATCGAGGGGCAGGCCCGCATGGCGCTGACCCACGAAGCGCTGCGCGCCGAGGACGATGCCTGGCGGGTGGCATCCGGGGCGCACCCCGGCTCCTTCGCGGTGGCCATCGGCGAGGCGCTCGGCGATGTCCCGGCACTCGACCCCGCCAACCTGCTGGCCGGCGAGGCGCCGTCCGACGCGCAGCCCTATTCCCATACCTGCACGTCCACCGAGGAGCTGGCGCTCGGTGCGCCGGAGGCGGTGCTGGGACTCTGCGACACCCTGGCGGCAGCCGGGCACGACGCCTGGCATCGGGTCGTTCGAGACGAGGGGACCGATGGTGGTCGTCTCCTGCTTCTGGCGCGCCGCGAGCCGGGCGGCGTCTGGCAGCCCCGCGGGATCCTGGTCTTCGCCGACCAGCTGCGCCCGGAGATTCCCGAGGCGATGAGCCTGGCGGCCGCGGCCGGCATTCAGACGATCGTGGTGACCGGGGATCACCCGCATACGGCGGCCTCGGTGGCACGGGCGGCGGGACTGCAGACCGACCACGTGGTGACCGGCGCGCAGCTCGACGGCTGGGACGAGGCGCGGCTCACGGCCGAGCTGCCGGCGATGCGCATCGTGGCTCGCGCCGTGCCTGAGCAGAAGCTTCGCCTTGTCATCGCGGCGCGTGCCGCGGGGCGGACCGTGGCGGTCACCGGCGACGGGGTGAATGACGCGCCGGCGCTGCATCGCGCGGACGTTGCGGTGGCGATGGGCAGCGGGACGCAGGTGGCCCGCGAGGCTGCCGACCTGGTGCTCGGGGACGACTCGTTCGCCACCCTGATGTACGGGCTGCGTGAAGGGCGTCGCATGGTCGAGAACGTGCGCAAGGGGCTCGTCTTCCTGGTGTCGACCCACGTCGCGCTGCTCGGCTTCATTCTGATTGCGACGCTGGCAGGATACGGTCAGCCACTCCTGCCCGTCCAGATCCTGTGGATGGAGCTGTTCATCGATGTCTCAGCCTCGATCGCCTTCGAGCGCGAGGCGGAGGAGCCCGACGCCATGCGGCGCCCGCCGCGCCCTCGCGATGAGCCGCTGCTCACGAATCGGCTGCTCGCCCGGATCGTGCTGGCCGGCTCCTTCACCGCGGTCGCCACGCTGGCCGTCGTCGAGCTGGATGCCGCCGGCGGGGCCGATCATGTGCGCTGGTTGGCCTACACCGCACTGGTGGTCGGCCAGGTGGTGCGCGCCTATGCCAACCGAAGCCTGGAGAGCTCGATCGTCAAGCTCCGCGCCAACTGGTTCCTGGCCGTTACCTGCCTGGCCGTGATCGCCATCCAGGCCGCGATCCCCTTCATTCCACCAATCGCCGATGCCTTCCGCGCCTCGCCGCTGCAGCCGACCGAGTGGGGGATCGTGGCGCTCATCGCCATCTTCCCGGCGCTCGTCGCCGAGGTGCTTCGGCGGCTCGGCTTGACCTGGGTGGCCTGAGCCGCCATCTTCAGGCGACCAGGTGCTCCAGCGCGGCGAACGGCAGCCAGAGCCAGGTCGGCCGGTTGTTCGCCTCGTAGCGGACCTCGTAACACGCCTTCTCGATCTCGAAGGCGGTGCACAACAGTTCTTCTGCAGGATCGAGACCACCGTACGCCAACAGCAACGCTGCTCGGGCATCGGGTAGCCAGGCGTCGGGAATCACGGTGCTGCTGCGGTCATGGTGCGCGACCTGCGCGGCGTACTCGAGCGACCGGAGCATGCCCGCCACGTCCCGCAGCGGAGAGGCGGGTGCCCGTCGTTCCGCAAGGGGGCGCGCGGGCTCGCCTTCGAAGTCGATCACCGTGAAGCCGGTTGCCGTCCGCAACAGCTGGCCGAGGTGGTAGTCACCATGGATCCGGGTGACACGCGCCCCGACGGCTGACTCGATCGCACCGAAGTGCGAGCGGATGCGCGGCGCGAGGGTCCGCAGTCGCGCGCGGGCCTCGCCGTCCACCGCCGCCAGCGCGCCATCCAGTTGACGCTCCGCAGCGGAGCGCCACGCGGCCAGCTCCGCGCTGGTCGCCGGCCGCGACGGGAAGTCGGAGGCCTCGGGGCGCAAGGCGAGCGCCGCGTGCAGCTCCGCGGTCAAGGTGCCGATCTGCGCGATGCCAGCCATCGCCGCGGCCTGTCCAGCTGGCGGGCCGGATAAGCAGTCCAGGGCCCAGCCCCACCCGTCGCCCGGCGACGGGACGAGCTCCTGCAGCATGGCGGCCGCGCATGGCTCGCCCCCATCGGGGAGGTAGGTGACGGCCCCGCCGAGCGCAGGGACATGCGGAAAGCCGACGGCGGTGAGAAAGGCGTTGACTTCGACCTCTGGGTTCGCGCCCGGCTCCAGCAGGCGGTAGATCTTCAGGATGAGGCGATCGCCGAGGGTAATCGAGGTGTTGGACTGCTCGACGCGCAGGCATCGTTCGTGAAGGCCCGGAATGGGGGCTGCCCCTCCCGCAAGGATCTCGGCGAGCACCGGCGTTGGCTCGAACGCAAACCGTCCACCGGCGCCACGCAACTCGCCCCCGGCCGCGATGAGCCCGACGAGGAGCTGCCAGACGCCCTCGCCGTCGCGCGGCTCGCGAAAGCCGTTGTCGTCGGCAATGGCGGGGACCAGGTAGTTGCTCTGCGCGCCCGCGGTGTCGGTGGCGGCGAGCACCAGCAGCCAGGCCCGCGCGCCCGGGAGCGGCGCGGCATCGCGCAGCTCGACACGTCGCAGGCGTCGCGACTTGCCGCGGAACCAGCGCTGACCCGCGAGCCACTCCGCGGAGAGGGCGCCCGCCAGCCGGCGCAAATGACGATCAGGTGTCTGGGTGCGTGCCATCGGTGAAGAGGAACCAGTAGTAGCCATGCGGGCCGAAGGTGAGCAGGTAGGGGAGGTCGCCGACGCGCGGGAAGCGATTCCGACCGACCAGCTCCATCGGCACCCGTCCGGCCCAGCGCGACAGGTCCAGCTCCACGTACTGGCTGAAGCGGGACAGGTTGACGACGCAGAGCACCGTCACGCCCTTGTGCTCGCGAATGTAGGCGAGGACGTGCGCGTTGGCCGGATGCAGGAACTCGAGCGAGCCGCGACCGAAGACCGGGTATTGGGACCGTACGCGGATGACGCGCTGCATCCAGTGCAGCAGCGAGCCGGGGATCCGCTCCTGCGCCTCGACGTTGACCGCCTGGTTGCCGTAGACCGGGTCGACGATGACCGGCGAGTAGAGCGCAGCGGCGTCCGCGGACGAGAAGCCGGCGTTGCGGTCGCCGGTCCACTGCATCGGCGTCCGGACGCCGTTCCGATCGCCGAGGTAGACGTTGTCGCCCATCCCGATCTCGTCGCCGTAGTAGACGATCGGGGTCCCCGGCATGGAGAGCAGGAGCGTGTTCAGGAGCTCGATCCGGCGGAGGCTGTTGTCGACCAGCGGCGCCAGCCGGCGCCGGATCCCGAGGTTGATGCGCGCCCGTCCGTCGACGGCGTACTGCGACCACATGAAGTCGCGCTCCTCATCGGTCACCATCTCGAGCGTCAGCTCATCGTGGTTGCGCAGGAAGAGCGCCCATTGGCAGTCGTCGGGGATGGCCGGCGTACTCTCCATGATCTCGACGATGGGGGTGCGGTCCTCCTTGCGCAGGGCGATCCAGATGCGGGGCATCAGCGGGAAGTGGAAGGCCATGTGGCACTCATCGCCATCGCCGAAGTACGGGCGCACCTCGGATGAGAACTGGTTGGCCTCCGCCAGGAGCATTCGGTTGGGGTGCCGCTTGTCCATCGCCGCCCGCAGCCGCTTCAGCAAGGCGTGCGTCTCGGGCAGGTTCTCGCAATTCGTCCCCTCACGCTCCACCAGGTAGGGGACAGCGTCCAGCCGCAGCCCGTCGACGCCAAGGTCCAGCCAGAAGCGCATGACCTGCGTCATTGCCTTCACCACCTGCGGGTTGTCGTAGTTGAGGTCCGGCTGGTGGCTGAAGAACCGGTGCCAGTAGTACTGCTGCGACCCCTGGTCCCAGGCCCAGTTGGAGGTCTCGGTATCGGTGAAGATGATCCTCGCGTCCGGATACCGATGGTCGTCGTCCGACCACACATACCAGTCGCGCTTCGGGTTATCGCGCGAGGAGCGTGACTCGATGAACCATGGATGCTGGTCGCTGGTGTGGTTGACGACCAGCTCGGTGATGACTCGCAGGCCGCGCTTGTGCGCCTCGCGCACGAAGGTCCGAAAGTCGCGCCGCGTGCCATAGTCGGGATGGACGTTCGTGTAGTCGGCGATGTCGTAACCGTCGTCGCGCAGCGGCGAGGGGTAGAAGGGCAGCAGCCAGATCGCCGTCACGCCCAGGCTGGCGATGTAGTCGAGCCTCCGGGTGAGGCCGATGAAGTCGCCGATGCCGTCGCCCGATGAATCAGCGAAGGCCTTGACGTGCAGCTGGTAGATGATCGCGTCCTTGTACCAGAGCGGATCGTCCACACGAGAAGCTGCCTCAGGAGTGCGGGAGCGGTCCGGAAGGTGCGCTGGGTCACGAGCGGCGGATCGGGTCACGGCCCAAGGGTAGCGGCCAGCCCGCCGCCCGTTCTCGTCGTTGGCGTGCATTCGGGGGGCTAGGCTATGCGCACATGCGCCGCACGGATCGCGCCCGCCTCGAGGACCTTCGGGCCGCAGTGTCAGCCCTGTATCGCAGCAATCGTCAACGGGGATACGCTGCATGGCGGGGCGCCGCGTACGACTTCGTCTGTCCCTCGGTCGACACCTACCCCTTCCAATGGTTCTGGGACTCGTGCTTCCATGCCATCGTCCTCAGCCGGCTCGACGTGGCCCGCGCCGAGGCTGAGTTGGTGAGCCTGCTCGCGAACCAGCAGCCAGACGGCTTCGTGCCGCACATCACGTTCTGGCAGCGGGAGCGGCCCGCGGATGCGGCCCGGCCCTACCAGGTCGCGGGGAGATCCCGGCGGCTCTCCGACAGCATGCAGCCACCGGTGCTCGCCGAGGCGGTCGCGGCGGTCGCCCGTCGTGGTCGGGGGACGGCCTTCCTGCGCGAGGTGCTGCCCGCCGTCCGTCGCTTCTACGACTGGTGTGATCGCGTGCGAGACCCTGACCGCGACGGGTTGATCGCTGCCTTGGAACCTCATGAGACCGGGATGGACCAGACCCCGGCGTTCGATGAGTACCTGGGCGTCGTGGGCGACGACCCGCTGGCATTCGAGGCGGCATGGCGCGCAATCGCTCTCGAACACGCACAGCTTGACCACGATCCTGCAGCCATCTTCGACCGCGACCGCTTCGTGGTGGAAGACGTCGGGTCTAACGTCCTGTATGCGGAGAACCAGCGCGTCCTGGCTGGCCTGTTGGCGGAGGTGGGCGACGCCGCCGGAGCAGTCGAGTTTGGCGCCCGGGCCGACCGCACCGCGGCCGCCGTGCTTGCGCGCTGCTGGATGCCGGCGCTGGGGGACTTCTGCAGCCTCGCGGGCCGGGCAGAAACGCCGCTGCCCGGCTCCACCATCGGCGGCCTGTTGCCTATCCTGCTCGAGGAGTTGCCAGATGACATCGTCGAGCGCATTTCGGCGCGCCTGGCCGACCCGGCCGACTTCGGCACAAGGTACCCCGTACCGAGCGTGTCGCGAGGCCATCGTGCCTACCGGGCGGAGCCCAGCGGCGGCACGCTCCTCTGGAGAGGACCGACCTGGATCAACACCAACTGGTACCTGGTCCGAGGGCTCCGTCGGCACGGTCGCGACGTGCTCGCCCGCTCGATCGAGGATGCCAGCCTGAAGCTCGTCGAGCGGGAGGGCTTCCGCGAGCATTACGACCCTGAGACCGGCCGCGGCTACGGCGCGCGCGGCTTCGCCTGGTCCGCGCTGGTGCTGGATATGCTGGCCGACCGCACCGAGCGCGATGGGTCGGGCGGCTAGCCCTTGACCGAGCCACCCACGATGCCGCGCACGAAGTACCGCTGGAGGCCGAAGAAGACGACGAGCGGCAGTGCCATCGAGAGGAACGCCGCCGCCGGGATGAATTCGGCGCCGCCCCCGGTTGAGGTGATCAGGTTCGCGATGGCCACGGTCATCGGGAGTCTTTCTGGATTGACCAGGCCGATGTAAATCAGCGCGACCAGGAGGTCGTTCCACACGAAGAGGAACTGGAAAATCGCGAGCGCCGCGATTGCCGGCACGCTCATCGGAATGGCAAGGCGGAAGAACGCGGTGACCGGGCTGGCCCCGTCGATGGCGGCCGACTCGAAGACCTCGCGCGGCAGGGAGCCCATGAAGTTCCGCAGCAGGTAGATCGCGAACGGCAGGCCGTAGCCCGTGTGTGCCAGCCAGACTGCCAGGAAGGTCCCGGCGATTCCCCAGCTGGCGAAGAGGCTCAGGATGGGAATCAAGGTCGCCTGCAGGGGAACGACGAGGAGTCCCACCACGACCACGAACAGGATGTTGCGACCCGGAAACTCCATCCAGCTGAACGCGTAGGCGGCGAAGGCGGCCACGAAGATGGGGATCACCGTGGCCGGGATGCTGATGAGCAGGCTGTTCAGGAAGTTCGTCCCGATGTCGGCACTGACCCAGCACGTGGGCGTAGTTCTCAAATGTGAACTTGAACGGCGGGAAGATCGCCGTCCACCAGCCGCTGCCACCCATGTCGACCCCGGGCCGGAACGAGTTCACGAACAGGCCGAGGGTTGGCATCAACCAGATGATCATCAGGATCACGAGTGCGCCATGCAGCCCGATGCGTCCGCGATAGCGGCTGAACCAGCCCTTTCTCTTGACCGGGCGCTCGAGGTCTGCGGCCACTGCGGTCATCGAATCGCCTCCTGCGCGCGGAACCGCCCGATGTTGAAGAACATGATCGGGATGATGGCGAGGAGAAGCACGACGGCGATGGCGCTCGCGCGACCGTACTGGTTGAATCTGAACATCTCCTGGTACATGAGGTGGGCGATCACACTGGTCTTGAGCTGCCCGCCGGTCATGGTGTAGACGATGTCGAACGCCTTCAGGGCCGTGATGATCATGGTTGTCGAGACGACCACCAGGGTCGGCACCAGGAGCGGAAAGATGATGCCTCGGAACACCTGAAGCTCGTTCGCGCCGTCAACGCGCGCGGCCTCGAGGAGCTCCGGGTTGATCCCCTTGAGCGCGGCCGAGATGATGACCATCGCGAACCCTGACCACATCCAGGTCATCACGATGATCAGCATGAATGTGTTCACGCTGAAATCTTCGACCTGGAGCCATGGGATGGGGCCCAGCCCCACGGTACCGATTGCCGCGTTGAGCGTGCCGGTCTGCGGTTCGCCCGGCGGCGTGTACTGGAACATGTACAGCCAGATCACGCCGGCCGCCACCATGCTGATGGCAAGTGGCACGAAGATCACGCTCTTGGCGAACGACTCATACTTCACCCGGTCGACAAGGACCGCCACCAGCAGCCCGAAGGCAACCACGAACAGCGTCAGGAAGACGAGCCACAGGACGTTGTTCTTCAGCGCTGAGAGGGCATCGTCGCTGCCGAAGAACCAGAGGTAGTTCTTCAGCCCGACGAACTCCTTCCCGAACTTGTCCTGCAGGCTGCGGATGATCGTGCCGACGGTTGGGTAGACAAGGAAGAGTCCCAGGAAGGCGAGCGCAGGCCCCAACCAAAGCCAGGGCCGAACGCGTGGCTTTATCCGCTCGGACATGAGCCGGAGTACCTGCTCGGTCCCCCAGATGTAGCCCACCAGGACCCCGGGCACGCCGACCACCACGATTGCGGCCGTGATCAACTTGTCGGTCATCTGCACATATCCATGCGTCGACCTCGGGTTATGGTCAGGGCGTGGCTTGCCGCCACGCCCTGACCGCTGCGGAGGCTAGGTCCCCTTACGAGGCGTAGGCATCGTCGGCGACCTTCTGCAGGGCCTCCATGGCCTGGTCGATCGTCTCCTTGCCGGCGGTCAGGCTCACCATGTGCGACCAGAACGCGGCGTTCATGGCGGTCGGCATCTGGTCGGAAGCGTCGAAGACGAACTGCTCGGCAGTGGTGATCATCCCGGCCATCGTGCTGCTGATGTCATCCGGGTAGTCGGTGGCGTTCTTGTTTGCCGAGAGCGCTCCACCGATCTTCACCCAGACATCCTGCGCCGGGGCTGTCACGAGGTATGCCATGAGGGACTTGGCGGCCGGCGTGTCATGGAACATGCCGAACAGGTCGCCGGCGCCCTCGACGGCCGTCTTGAACTGGTCGTTGAAGGCTGGGAACGGGAATGCGTTGTAGTCGGTCCCGGCCTTCGCACCCTTGAACTTGCCGAGGCCGGTGATGAAGCTCGCCTGGTGGAAGAGCTCGCAACCCGGAGGGCTGGCGAAGAGCGGGTCACCGGCGAGGTCGAACTTGGTGGCCACGGCGTTCGTTCCGCCACCGAATGCGTTGCCGACCACGTCGTTCATGTAGGTGGTCATGGCCGCCTTGATGGCGGGATCGGTCCACTTGACCTTCCCAGCCCACCAGTTGTTGTAGACCTCAGGGCCGGCCTGATGGAGAAGGATTTCCTCGATCCAGTCGGTGGCGGGCCAGCCGGAGGCGTCGCCCGAGCTGATGCCCAGGCACCACAGGGCCTTGGCGGTGCCCT
The DNA here is from genome assembly GCA_963750025.1 of uncultured Chloroflexia bacterium. Classification (GTDB taxonomy): domain Bacteria; phylum Chloroflexota; class Limnocylindria; order QHBO01; family QHBO01; genus CF-167. Next base: position 57,253 of record CAVVPF010000035.1, on the reverse strand, counting down.
GGTTGGTCTTGCCCTGTGACATCAGTTCATCCCAGGTGGCGGGAGGGCTCGCGCTGTAGTCGTGCAGCTTGGGGCTGTACCAGATCAGGCCCTTGACGGCGGCCTTGATGAAGACCCCGTACGTCTTCCCATCCACCTGGCCGAGATTGACGAGACCGGGCGAGGTCTCGCTCGTGTAGGTGCCCACATCCAGCACGTCGTCGAGCGGCTTGAGGGCGTTCTGCTGGACGTACTCGTTCATCTGACCGGGACCAGGCAGTCCGGCGAGGTCCGGCAGTACGCCGGTTGGGATGCCGGCGGCGAGGATGTCGTTGATGGCGCGGGTGCCCTGGTACTTGACCGTCGCTCCCGTCTCATCCTCCCACGGCTTGACCATGGCGAGGAACGCTTCCTGTTCCTTGTCGGTCCAGGTGCCGATGACGGTGACCGTCTGTCCGGTGAGGTCTCCAGCTCCCGCGGAAGAGCCAGCTGACGCGCCTGGCGAGCCTGATGTGCTCGGCGAGGCTGATGTGCACGCCGCCAGGACGAGTCCCAGCGCCGTCAGGATCGTTACGTGTCGCGGCAGTCTACTCAATGATTTCTCCTTCTCTGGCGGCCAGGGCCGCGGTTCAGATGGGGCCGCTCACGCTACGACCGCGACCCCGCTTTCCGGATCGAACACGTGCAGCCTGTCGGGCGACAACCAGAAGTCGACGGTCTCGCCCGTCTGCACACGCCGGTCGGAGTTGACCAGGGCGATGATCTCCTGCCCCTCGGCCTGGGCATGGATCAGCTCCTCGTTGCCCATGAACTCCACGACGTCCACATTGGCGGGAATCGTGATCGCCGCGTCGCCGGCGTCCGGTCCGAGCTCCAGGTGCTCCGGGCGCTTGCTGACGTGGTCGAAGGTGACGGTCGCCATCTCATGCCCTCGAAAGAGGTGGGCTGGCCGCGCTGCGGGCCAAGGCACGCAGGCGGTCCCGCACAACAGGGCATCCATCATAAATCACCCGGGCGATCTCGGGCGATCTCGGGCGAGTGCAGGTGCCACCCTTCGGGGTGCGGAGACCGCGCTAGTCGGTCAGGCCCCACAGGTCCCCGACGGTGAAGCCGTCGGGGAACGGGTCGTCGGGATCCACAACGAACTCGGTGCGGCCGGTGATCCAGGCGCTGCCGGTGAGCTGCGGGACCACTGCTCGGTACGGCCCGACGGTCGTTTCGCGCAGTAGCCGCCCGGTCCAGGCGGTGCCCAGGATCCCCTCGTGGACGTAGTCTTCGCCGATCCCGAGCTTTCCACGGGCATGGAGCACCGCCATCCGGGCGCAGGTGCCGGTGCCGCACGGGGAGCGGTCGAGCACGCCGGTGAACGACTCGGGCCGATCCCAATCGAGCATGCCGGAGCTGACCACCACCGTGTTCTTGCCGTGGGCTCCGGCGAGAGTCGGCGGTGCCGTCAGCTCGACGATGCTGATCCCGCGCATCTCCGGGTGCTCCGGATGCGCCACCGGGATCTGCTCGCGCGCCGCCGCCTTGACCATCTCGCCCAGCCGCACGATGTCGCGGCCTTCGTCGGGCGTGAGGTTCAGGCCCAGGGCGGAGGCCTCCACGATGGCGAAGAACATGCCGCCCCAGGCCACGTCGACCTTGACCCGCCCGATCCCCGGCACCTCGACCGGCGTGTTCAGCTCGATCGCAAAGGCCGGCACATTCTCGAAGGTAATGGAGGTGGCCTTGCCGTCTCGCACCTGGGCTCGCACCCGGATCAGGCCGGCCGGAGCCTCCAGGGTCAGCTGGGTGATCGGTTCGGTGACCGGCACCAGGCCCTCCGCGATCAGCACGGTGGCGGTGCAGATCGTGTTGGACCCGCTCATGGCCGGGTATTCGGCCTGTTCCATGATGACGAAGCCGGCATCGGCATTCGGGTCGGTGGGGGGAAGGACCAGGTTGGCGCACAGCGCGGGGTAGCCGCGCGGCTCGCGGAGCATCAGCCGTCGAAGCCGATCCCCGCGCTCCGCCAGGTGATTGCGCTTCTCGAGCATGGTCGCGCCAGGTACGTCATGGACGCCCCCGATGATCACGCGCCCCGGCTCACCGCCGGCGTGGGCATCGACCGCGGTGATGACCCGATCGAGCCTCATGCGGGGAGTGTGGCACGGCTGGGTTAGGATCGGTCGCATGTCGGAGTTGAGCGACCTGCTGGATGCCGCCGACGGACTCGCCGCACGCGGTCAGCCGATGGCTCTCGCCACCATCGTGGCCACCAGCGGCTCGACCTACCGGCGTGCCGGTGCGCGGCTGCTGATCCCCGCAGAGGGCGAGCCGATCGGCAACATCAGTGGCGGCTGCCTGGAGGGCGACGTAGCGCGCATCGGTCGCGAGGTGATCGCCTCCGGAGTGCCGCGGACCGTCGCCTTCGACCTGACCGCCGACGACGACGCGGTATGGGGCTACGGCCTCGGCTGCAACGGGGCGATCGAGCTGTTCGTGGAGCCAACCGCAGGGGCGCTGGCGTCGGTGGCCGCCCTGCGTTCGGGCCAGGGCGCCTGCCTCGTCACCCCGCTCACCGGTCAGGACGCCGGGTCACATCACCTCGAGACCGATGGCGCCGCTGCCGCGGCGCTGCACGACGGCATCGCGCGCGTTGAGGAGATCGCGGGCGAGCGGGTGTTCTACGAGCCGCTGCTCCCTCCGCTGCGCCTGGTCATCTGCGGCGCGGGCCACGATGCGATTCCGCTGGTGCGCCAGGCGGCTGAGTTGGGATGGCGCGTTGTTGTGGCCGACGTGCGCCGTGCGCTGCTGACGGCCGAGCGGTTCCCGGGTGCCATTGAGTTCTCCGCAGCCGACCCGTCCACCACCGCGCAGGAACTTGAACTCGACGAGCGCACTGCCGTTCTGCTGATGAGCCACAACTACCTGCGCGACATCGCGTACCTGCGCTCGTTCCTGGATGCCCCTCTCGCCTACCTGGGCGTGCTCGGCCCGCGCGGCCGCACGCAGCAGATGCTCGGCGAGATCGGGCGGCCCGAGGCGATGGACCGGCTGCACGCTCCGGCAGGCCTGGATATCGGCGCTGAGGGACCTGAAGAGGTTGCCCGGGCGCTGATCGCCGAGATCCTGGCGGTCATCCGCGGTCGCGGCGGCGGACCGCTGCGGGACCGGCCCGGCCCGATCCACGACTGAAGGCCCGCTTACGCTCAGCGTAAGCATCGGCCAAGTTGGCGCGGAGAACGCCGCCCGGCACCCCATTTTGAGGCACAAGGCGCGGCTTCGTGGTCGTGGCTTACGTTCAGCGCAAATATCCGCCAACGACGGGTTGCCCGCAGGTTCTGCTTGGCTGTTACTTACGCCGGGCGTACATGCAGCAGGCGTCGCGGCCGGGCTGGCGGTTCGGCAGGCCGACCGCCTCGTCCAGGCGCCGCAGGAAGGCCGGTGCTGCCAACCGGCTGAAGATGGAACGCGCCTCGCTGGCGGCAGCCTCCACGTCGGGACTCTCGCCACCCATGAATCGCACGAAGTCGAGCTCGCATAGGGCCAGGTCCCTCCAGCACTCGAAGATCGCGCCGGATCAGCTCGGCCCGGGTCAGGCCTTGCGGACTCGGACGCAGATCTCCTTGTGGGTCGCCTGTCCGGAGAGTGGATCGAAGGCGATCCGGTTGAGATCGCCGAACGCGGAGCCTCGCCCCTTGGCGATCTTGCCCATGGCGCGATGGCCGAACCCGTGCTGCGCCCCGACCACCTCGGGGTGGATCCCCTTGGTGACCTGCAGCACCGCCTTGATCGATCCATACGGCGATTCGACCACCACCTCGTCGCCGTCCCCGAGCCCCAGCCGCTCGGCAGTGGCCGTGTTCATCCGCAACGGGTTCGATCCCTTGATCGCCATGAGCAGCGGGTTGTTCTGCGATCGCGTGTGCGTGTGACTGGCTTCCTTCCAGTTGATCAGGTACAGCGGATAGTCCGCGTCGGGTTGCCACTGCCGAGGCTTGTAGGTCGGCACCGGATCGACGGGGGTGCCGGTGAGGTCCATCTTCTCTGCGTATTTGGCGTTGGCGAACTCGATCTTGCCGGACGGCGTGAAGAAACCGCGCCGCGGATCCGTGCCGCCAACGGCGTAGCCGATCTGCGCCGGCTTCTTGTCCGGGAGCTTCGGCCCATTGAGCAGCTTGTCGCCGTCGGTAAACCACGCCTGGTCGGCGATGATCCGACCTACCGCAACGCCACCGTCCGCCTCCGGCTTGTCGAAGACCACCCCGCCCACCACGAGCGCCACCTGTTTACGCTTTGGATCGTCGGCCGGCGTGTCCCACACCGATCCGTCCGCGTCGAGGACGAGCTTCGACTTCAGGCCGGACGCGTACTTCTCGTAGGCCGTGCCCTTTTCGTCGACCCACACCGCACCGGGCAGCGCCTTCAGTTCGTCAAGCGTCTTGGCCGGCGCGCCGGTCTTCAGCTCGTTCGAGAGCTCCTCCTCGTACCACGCAGTGAGGCTCTCCGTGGGCTTGTGCGAGACCGCACCGATTCGGAAGAAGTCGTTGCCGTCCTTGTCCTTGAGTCCCAGCTCGCGGCCGAGGGCAGCAACGAACTCGTACTCGGCCATCTGGCCGAAGATCCCGCCGCGGAACGTGTACTTGCTTGGAGCCTGGCTCTCGCCGCCGACCACTGGCTGACGGAGCCCCAGGGCCGACCAGGTAACCCAATGGCTGCTGAGGTCGTAGCGCTCAAGATAGTGGGTACCCGGGATGAGGTAGTCGGCGAGGCGCGCCGTTTCACTTTCGTTGGTGTCGACGACCACAAACATCTCGAGCTTCTTCAGGGCGTCCGCCACGAGTGCCGAGCCCGGGCCGGACATGACCAGGTTCTGGAAGACGCACACGCCGACCTTTGGGGTGTACGGCCCCGAGCCGTCGAGCAGTCGCTCGAAGCCACGGCCGTAGACGCCCGACGAGTGGCCCCAGGGAAGATCGCTCAGCCCGTCGAAGCGAGGGGCCTCGATCGGCTTCTCAGGCGACGCCTGGTTCCATTTCGACCCACGCTTGTCGGGGATGATCATCCCGCCGGGTCGATCGATGGAGCCCACGAGAGCATTCAGGAGCGCGATGGCCCGCCCGCCCTGCACCCCGTTGGTGTGCTGCCCCGGCCCGGACCAGACGTCCGCGACCGCGGGCTTTGTCGTGGCGAACGCGCGCGCGATCCGCTCGATCGTCTTGGCGGGCACCGAGGTGATCTCCTCCGCCCACTCAGGCGTGGCCGTGGCCACGAGCTTGCGGTACTCGTCAAAGCCGACAGACCACTCGTTGATGAACGCCTCGTCGTACAGCTTGTCGCGCACGATGACGTGTCCCATGGCGAGCGCGAATGCGCCATCGGTGGATGGGCGGATGGGAACCCATTCCTGTGCCTTCGCAGCGGTGTCCGAGAGGTTCGGATCCACGACGACCATCCGGGCGCCATTCTCGAGAGCCTTGGTGATGATCCGCGGCAGGTGAACCCATTTGATGGCGGAGGTCGGGTTCCAGCCGAAGAGCAGGATGTACTTCGATTGGACGAAGTCCGTCAGCGGCCGCTCGTCGCCCATGGCCATCTTGAACGAGGCCTTGCGCGCGACGTCGCACAGGTTGGAATGATTCGAGTAGTTGGGTGTGCCGAACAGCGCGCAGAAGTCCTGCTGAGGGTGCGTGAACGAGTGGTCCTCGCTCCACCACAGCATCTCCTCGGAGTGCCCCCCCTCCCGGATCGTGCGCAGCTTGGCGGCGATCTCTTCCAGGGCCTGGTCCCAGCTGATCTCCTGCCAGCCGGGGTCGACGTCGATCCCCTTCTCGGGATTGGTTCGCTTCCGAGGCACGGTGACCCGGTCCGGGTCGTAGAGGCTGAAGATGCTGGCGTTGCCCTTGGGGCAGATGGCAGAGCCCTGCCGCACCCCGACGACGGGGTCGTAATCCTCGAAGAAGTCGGTCGAGATGTTCGAGTAGTTGTTCGGGTTCCACGGGTTCGGCTCGATCTTGACGACCTTGCCCTCGACCACGTGAGCCATGATCCCGCACTGCCCACCGCAGGCGTTGCAGCAGGAGGCGATCCATTCGCCGGCATCGCGACCGAAGCGTCGCTCGAGGTCGGCTGACCCCGGGGCGGGCCCATCTGCACCTCGGACGACGCCGGCCGTGGCAGCCGTAACCGTTGCGCCGGCCGCCCCGCCCCCAATAGCCGACAGGGTCTTGAGGAAGCGGCGTCGCGTGATGTCCTGTTTCATCGTCGTCTCCTCAAGCCTGATGAGCGGGATTTGGCAGCTGGCGGCTCAGCGGGAGGAAGGTCTCACCCAGACCGAACAGCACCAGGCCGACCGCGCCGATCCCGAAGGTAAGCACCCACTCCCACGTCGACGGGAAATAGGCACCCGTCACGCGAGGGTCGGTGACCGCCGAGGTGATGCCGCGTATCTCCTCCGGCGACAGGCCGGGCAACACGATGTTCAACCGAACGCCGATGAATCCGATCACCACCATGCCGCAACCGACGATCACGGCCCGAGGGTCACGTCGGAGTGGCGATGCCAAGATCAGCACCGGCAAAAGGAAACCGATCCCGTTCTGGAGGATCCAGAACACATACCAGTACGGGCCGCTGGTCGCGAGCAGGAAGCTGTCCATGAAGCCCGGCGCGCCCCCGTACAGACGAACCAGGATCTCTGAGAAATCCAGGACGATGTCGAGGACGAGGAAGCCGAGGACGATCCTCCCCAGGTCCACGATCATCGCGCGATGGGCCTTCCAGCCTCCCTGGTAGATGGCGCTGACGACCACGAGAAGGGCACCTCCAGAGGCGAGTGCCGACACGAGGAAGACCACCGGGAACAGGCCGGTGTTCCAGAACGGCCGCGAGATCAGAACGCCGAACAGGGCGCCGACCCCGCCATGGAACATGATGGCCAGTGGTACGCCGATCCTGGCGAGGATCCGGACCACCCGCTCGTCACGCTTCAGGCTCGGGTCGCTGACGTCGCGTCTGCCGAGCGACAGGATGCGCGAGATCCGGCCACGCCAGCCCGGCACCCTCGCGGCGATGATCAGGTCATGGCGCAAGAGGAACCAGAACTCCACGATCAGCAGGGTCATATAGATCGAGTACAACCAGATCATCCAAGCCATCGGTGATGTCGGGTTGACGAACACGAACACATGCCAGAAGCGCTCGATATGCCCGATATCGAGGCCGATCGTCAGAAGGGCCAGCAGCAGCGTCACGATGGCGGTGAACACAGCCAGCCGGCCGATCGGCTCGAATCGCTTCATCCCGAAGGCGTAGACGAGGGACGAGAGCAGGAATGAACCCGCGGACAGGCCGACGAAGTAGATGTACTGCGCGACGTGCAGGCCCCACGGCACCACCGAGCCCAGGTTCGACGCGTCGGGATGGACGAAGAACCGGATATACAGGGCCCACGCAAAGGGGATCAGGCCCAGGATCCCAATGACCCAGAAGGCGCGCTTCACCATCGTCGTCGTGCCTCCTCAGAGCAGGTAGTAGACGGAGGGCTCGGTGCCGAGCTCCTCCTTGATGCGCACGGCGTTCCGCTCACGCAGGATCGTGGCGACTTCGCTTTCGGGATCATCGAGGTCGCCGAAGATGATCGCGTGGCCAGGGCAGGTCTTGGCGCACGCCGGCCAGCGGCCCGCCTCCCGGTCGTACTCCCCCTGCTCATCCTGGAGGTGCAGGCAGAACTGACACTTCCGTGCGTTACCGATCGGTGATTGGCCAGCGACGCGCGGCCGGTACTGCTTGTACTCGGGCGAAACGGTCTCGCCTGCGAGAGGCAGGAGCTCGTAGTCGTCGCCGAAGTCCGCGTACCGCGAGCCGTACGGGCAGGCGGCGACGCAATAGCGACAGCCGATGCATCGGTCGTAGTCGATCACCACAATCCCGTCGGTCTTGCGCTTGTAGGTCGCGTTGACCGGACAGACCGGGACGCACGGTGGCTTTTCGCAGTGGAAGCACGGCTTGGTCATGAAGACCGGCCTGTCAGTGGTCGATCCCGGCAACGGTTCCTTCGTCACGAGCGTGTAGAAGACGCCCGGAGGGGTCTTGTTCTCGATCTTGCAGGCGATGACGCAGGCCTCGCAGCCGACGCATCGTCGCGTGTCGATCACCATTCCCCAGTGATGCTTGCGGACCGGCGCCGTAGCGTCAGCGACCGCCGTACGGGCGACCGCTGCACCGGCGACCGCGCCGACAGCGGCTCGCTTGATCAGCTCACGACGAGATACCGGGGTCGCGGCCATGGCGCCTCCACCGCCTCCGATCTTTCGGTGCAGCATCGCGCGCCTGAGGTCCTCCGGTCATGGGCCGAATGACCCACGCTGACCGTGCCATTTCGGCCGGTATCGACTCGTCAGCCGATGCCCTCAGCCGGCGATGTCGTCCGGCCGGTTGAGGTTGACCAGGGAGAGGGCATCCGGGTCGACCTGACGCCACTCCTCCTGGGGGACCCCGACGGCGCGCACGACCTCGATGAGTCGCCCAACGCGACGCTCGCCGCGATCGACGAGCCCGGTGACCGCCGCGAGAGCTGTTCGCCGGTACACGGCAAGGAGCGGCTCGATGCCGCGGGCCGATGCGATGCCGACGGCCTCGGCCTCCGCCTCGGCCAGAGCCCGGTCAATGAGCAGCTGCAGCAGCCGCTCGTTGAGCCAGGGCATGTCGCCGGCAACGACCAGCACCAGCTCATGAGAGGCCCCGCCCAGCGCGGATTCGATGCCGGCCAGCGGCCCGCCGCCGTCGACCCGGTCGTAGACGATGCGCACATTGGGTAGCTCGATGGGCAGTGGACGACCACGTGTTGTGGCGACCAAGACCTCGCCGGCGATCTGCGATACCGCCGCCACAGCGCGCGACAGCAGGGGGATGCCGTCCACGAGTATGGTCCGCTTGTCCGCCCCCATCCGCCGCCCTGCTCCGCCGGCGATCACCGCCGCGGTCAGATTCTCTCGCACGAGATCTCCTCTGCGGTACCCTCTCCTCGGGAACAACGCAAGGAGCTGGGACGCGATGAATGACTCCTCGGATACGACCAGCGTAGACGCCTGGCTGGCTCGGTTTGCGGCAGAACTGCCCGAATCGGGGCAGGCATCGCTCAGCGCGGACGAGCGCACCGCGCTGTTGGATCTGGCGCGCGTTGCGGCGCACCGAAGCGAGCGCATCGCCGCCCCGTTGACGACGTTCCTGCTCGGCCTCGCGCTGGCCGGCGCCCCCAGGGAGGACTGGGCCCCTCGGATACGGGCCGTCGCGACTCGCCTCGACCGCGAGTGACCGCTCACCCCCCGATGTAGCTCATCTCCACCTTCGGCAGGCCGGGGGTGTCCGCCGAACGGACCTCGCTGTAGCGGTCATCGCGCGCTGACCAGACCCGGCGTACCTCCGCCTCGAGCTCGACGTCGGTCGCCCCGCCTCGCAGCAGCGCCCGCAGGTCGTGACCGGCGGTGGCGAAGAGGCAGGTGTAGAGCTGTCCATCGGCGGAGAGCCGGGCCCGGGAGCAGTCCCCGCAGAAGGGCCGGCTGACCGAGGCGATGACCCCGATCTCGCCGCCACCATCGGCGTACCGGTAGCGCTCCGCCACCTCGCCGGGGTGCGTGGGGGGCATCGGTTCCAGTGGGAACTCGGCTCCGATCGTCGCCAGGATCTCGGCCGCCGTGACGACCTCGGCCAGCCGCCAGCCGTTCGAGCTGCCGACATCCATGTACTCGATGAAGCGCAGCACACGGCCGGTGCCGCGGAAGCGGCGCGCCATGGACAGCACGGCATGCTCGTTCCAGGCGCGCTTCACCACCATGTTGAGCTTGATCGGGCCCAGGCCAGCCGCCTCGGCCGCGTCGATCCCGGCCAGAACCCGCGACACCGGCACGCCGGCGTCGTTCATGCGCATGAAGGTCTCGTCGTCATCGGCGTCGAGGCTGATCGTGACCCGGTGCAGGCCGGCCGCCGCCAGCGCCGCCGCGTGCTCCGCCATCAGGACGCCGTTGCTGGTCAGCGTCAGGTCGCGCACCCCGGGAATCGCCGCGAGCTGCTCCACCAGCACCGGGAGCTCGCGACGGACGAGCGGTTCGCCGCCGGTGAGCCGCACCTTCTCGACGCCGAGCCGGGTGAAGATGCGGACCAGCCGCGCGATCTCCTCGAAGGTGAGCAGCTCGGCGCGCGGCAGGAAGGCATGCTCGGCCCCGAAGAACTCGCGCGGCATGCAGTAGACGCACCGGAAGTTGCAGCGGTCGGTGACGCTGATGCGCAGGTCGTGGAGCGGGCGCCCGCGCGTATCGAGGGGGAGCATTGGCAGGGGCTCGATCATGCGAGGCGGATCGTGACAGCGCGCGGCGCAATTGCCAAATGGAGCCCGCGGCAGTGGATCAGTGCTGCAGGCAGGCGTTGGCGTAGTAGATCGGGATGTCGAGGGCTGCGTGCAGCGCGATCGGCAGGAGCAACGAGCCCTCGCGCAGCGAGATCGCGCCGAAGGCCAGGCCGGCGGCGGTAGTCGCTGCCATGACCGGCAACGGTGAACCGGCGAAGTCGCTGCCAACGCCGTGGGCCAGACCGAAGGCGGCCGCCTGCACAGCCATGGCCAGCAAGGGGCCACGCCAGCGCATCACCCAGCGCAGTAACACTCCCCGGTACACGATCTCTTCCATGCTCGCGTTGGCGACCGCAAAGAGCAGAGCCGGGAACAGTGCCGATACGTTCCCCAGGGCGACCGGAAGCGGCCCGAAGAATGGCTCGGCCACCGCCGGACCGATGAAGACGGCCACGATCCCTACCACCAGCAGCGTGCCCATGGCCAGCGCAAGTCCCGAGCGTGACGCCCGCTGTAACCCGAGCTCCGCGGTGGTCGAACCGAGCAGTCGGACGACCAACCCCACGGCAACCAGCACGAGCGCCGCACCGGCCGCCCGGTTGAGTGCAAACGGTGCGAGCAGACTGGCGCAGCTGCTCCCGTCGCGCGCGCCTGCCGGCAGGGCAATGCCGCTCCACGCCATGCTCAGGACCACCAGCAGGCAGGCGCCGTAGACAAACGTCACGGAACTCAGCGGGGTGCCGTTGCTCCGAGATCGCCACAGAGATGCCACGAATCCGATGAGCAACATGAGCAGCACGGGCAGGCGCAGGGTTTCGAGAGCCGCCGCCCCCAGCGCCAGGACGAGCGGGAGCCCGGCGATCGCTGTCCGGACGTCCCTCATGCGACAGGCCTTGCTGCCCAGATCTTGGACGGGCGCGTTCTGATGGCTGGGGCCTCGAGTTCGGGCGATTGGCTGAGGATACGGTGCACAAGTATCTGATCGTGGCAGGATGTGGGCCGATGACTCTCGCCCTTGCATCCCTGCTCGACTCGCTGCGCGCGGCGCTCGGTACGAGCAACGTGCTGACGGACCCGGACCTGCGCGCCGGCCACGAGGTCGATTGGACCGGCCGCTGGCGCGGCGAGGCATTGGCGGTGGTGCGACCTGGCTCGACCGACCAGGTGACGGAGGTGCTGCGGGCCTGCCGGTCGGCCGGCGTGGCCGTGATCCCGCAGGGTGGCAACACCGGTCTGGTGGGCGGGTCAGTTCCGCGCGCCGCCGTGCAGAGGCCACAGATCATCCTTTCGACGTTCCATCTCCGCGACCTCGAGCCGGTCGACCCGCTCGCCGGCGAGGTGACGGTGGGGGCCGGGGTGACGCTGGCCGCGCTCCAGGCCCACGCGCGGGCGGCTGGCTTCGGCTTCGGCGTCGACCTGGGGGCGCGTGATTCGGCCACGATCGGCGGCATGATCGCCACCAACGCGGGTGGCATCCACGTCCTGCGCCACGGGCCGATGCGCGCGCAGCTGATCGGGATCGAGGCGGTGCTGGCGGACGGCAGCGTGCTGCGGCGCCTGCCGGGCATGGTCAAGGACAACACCGGGTACCACCTGCCGTCGCTGCTGGCCGGTAGTGAGGGAACCCTGGCGGTGATCACTCGTGCCCGCCTCCGGCTGGTGCCATTCATGCCGAGCCGCGCCGTCGCCGTGCTGGCACTGCCCGGCGCCGCGGAAGCGGTGGCGGTCGCCGGCGAGCTGCGCCGTGCACTCCCCTCCCTGGCCGCCGCCGAGCTCTTCTTCGACGAGGGCCTGGCTCTCGTCCTGCGGCACGGCGGCGGTGAACCTCCGTTCCGGCAAGCGCACCCGGCCTACCTGCTGATCGAAATGGAGGGCAGCGTTGATCCGACCGACCAGCTGGCAGCTGTGCTGGCCTCAACCGAGCAGGTTGCCGACGCTGTGCTCGCCTCTGATGACGCGGGCCGCGAGCGGCTGTGGCGCCTGCGCGAGCGCCACACCGAGGCGATCAACGCCGAGGGGATCCCCCACAAGCTCGACGTTGGGCTTCCCCTGGGGCGCCTCGCGGCCTTTGTGGACGAAGTTCGCACTGCGGTCGAGACCGTCGCACCCGGAGCACGGACCTACCTGTACGGCCACGTCTGCGAGGGGAACCTGCACGTGGGGATCATCGGTCCGCCGCCGGAGGACGAATCGGTCGACGATGCCGTGTTGCGCCTGACCATCGAGATGGGCGGGACGGTGAGCGCCGAGCACGGGATCGGTGCTGCAAAGGTGGGCTGGCTGGAAGCCGACCGAGGGGCAGCCGACGTGGCCGCCATGCGGGCCATCAAACGGGCCCTCGACCCGGATGGGGTGCTGAACCCCGGGGTCCTCTTCGAAATTGCGGAGTGACAACCGCGGGGTGGGATCGTATGCTCCCCGCCACACATCGTATGGAGCCTCAGCATGGGCAAGTTCATGGATGTTCACAGCGGATTCTTCGGCACTACCCAGGACCAACTCATAACGGCGCACAACGGCGACCTCGCGATCGAGGCGGAGGAGGGCGTCCACTTCGAGAAGGCCTGGCTCGACCCGGACAGCGGCAAGGTGTTCTGCCTTTCCACCGGGCCATCCAAGGAAGCGGTGCAGCGCATTCACGCGCGCAACGGGATCCCGACCGCCGAGATCTACGAGATCAGCAACGAGGTCTGACGCCTAGGGCAGGAAGATCAGTTTCAGCCCGGCGACCAGGAGCACCGCCGCCAGTGAACGGCGGATCCAGGGTGCCGGCATGCGCCGGCTGCCCAGCTCTGAGCCGATCACGCCGCCGACCGCCACCGCACCGAGCCAGAGCGGCGTGGCCGCAGGCAGGCTGCCCACCGATGCGAGGTTGCCGGCCAGCCCCGAGATCGAGTTGGCCAGGATGAAGGCGGCCGATGAGCCCGCAGCGAAGCGCGTACCAGCCCACCCGGCGGCCAGCAGCAGCGGCGTCAGGAAGATCCCGCCGCCGGTCCCGGTGAGGCCGGCCAGCAGGCCGATCCCCGCGCCGGAGCCGACGGCGGCCGACACGGGCGCCTTCGGCGGGAACTCGGGGCCGGCGCGTCCGGCCGTCCAGCCGAAGCGGGCCGCGGCAACCAGCAGCACGGCCCCGATCAGCGGCCGATAGAGGCTGGCCGGCAGGGTCAGCGCCCCGCCGAGAAAGGCCGCCGGGACCGAGCCCGCCAGGAAGGGGAGGATCGCCCGCGGCCGCACGAATCCCGCTCGCCCGAAGCGCAGGGTGACGATGCCGGCGACCAGGATGTTCAGCACCAGGGCGGTCGGCTTCATGACCCCCGGTGCGGTGCCGACGAGTGCCATCGCCGCAAGATAGGCCGATGCCCCGGCGTGCCCGACCGAGCCGTACAGGATCGCCGCCGCCGCGAACAGGGCGGCCAGCAGGAGCGCCTCGTTCACACCGTCCGCTTGGCCGCCTGGGCGAAGAGGAGTCCCATCACGCGTGCCATCGTCGGGAAGGCGTGGATCGTGTCGGCCAGCACCGCCACCGGGGTCTGCAGCTTGACTGCCAGCACGGCCTCGTGGACCGCCTCACTGGCGCCCGGCCCGGCCAGGAAGGCGCCCACCAGCGTGCCGGCTACCCGGTCGATCACGATGGTGACGTGCCCATCGGCCTCGGCGGCCTGGCCCTTGGCCGTGGTGGCGAGGTCCTGGGTCAGCTCCTCCGCGTCCATGCCGCGCGCCAGCGCCTCGTCGAGCAGCAGCCCAACGGAGCCCGTCTCCGGATCGGTGTAGACGGCGCGGGGGATGGCCCGAAAGTCGGGCTTCACGTCGTCGCCCAGTGCGATACGGACGGCCATCTCGCCCTGGTAGTGGCTGACGTGGGTGTGCATCTCGGGGCCTGCCGGGTCGCCCGCCACGAAGACGTCCGGCGCGATGCGCAGGTGGTCGTCGGGGCTGAGCCGGCCCGAGGAGATGTCCACCCCGATCGTGTCGAGGCCCAGCTCGCCCAAGGGGAAGGTGCGACCGATCGCCAGCAGCACGGCCGAGCCTTCGACCGTGGTCCCATCGTCGAGGTCAAAGGAGTGTCGGCCCTGGCTGCCGGCTCCGGCGTGCGCGGCCACCGCCCGGCCGCCGGTGCGAATCGAGACCCCGTCGCGCTGGAGGGCCGCGGCGACCGTTGCCGAGGTGCGCGGATGATCCCGCGGCAGGATCCGCTCACCGGGCACCACCAGGGTGACCGGCACCCCGTAGCGGGCATAGGCCTGCGCCAGCTCCACGCCGGTCGGTCCCGCCCCCAGGATGAGCAGGCTCTCGGGCAGCTCCCGGGTCGAGGTCGCCTGGCGGTTGGTCCAGTACGGCACCTCTCCCAACCCGGGCATGTCGGGGATCTTGCTGTGGGAGCCGATCGCCAGGATGACTGCGCCCGCCTCGAGTTCGTGCTCGACTCCGTCGTGCGCGACCATCACCCGGCCCGGGCCGTCGAGGCGCGCGATGCCATGCAACGCGACCGCGCCCGCCGCTTCGAGATCGGCTATGTGCTTGCTGTCGTCGGGGTAGTCGCGCCCTTCGCGCGAGATCATCCAGTCCCGTCGGTCGGAGGCCTTTGCCCACGGGTAGTCGCCGCCTGCGCCATGGACCGACGCGGAATGCAGCAGCGACTTCGACGGCATACAGGCGAAGAAGGGGCATGCGCCGCCGAACAGGTCGCGATCAATTACCGCCACCGACGCCCCTCGCTCGCGGGCAAGGAAGGCGGCGGCTTCGCCGGCCGGGCCGGCGCCGATGATCACCAGGTCGTATCGGTCCATTGGCGCGCCATGATAGGGCGCTTGCCGCGCCGACGAGCCCGACCGATCAGCTGGTCCTGATCCAGATGATCACCATTCCCACGCCATAGGCGGCGATGCTGGCAAGAATGGCGAGCCGCAGCGAAATGGAAGGACCGACCCGGTACGCGCCTCCGATCAGCAACAGGAGCAGCGGCACCGCGTCGAGGATGAAGCGGTAGCCGAACTGGGCGAACCCCCAGGCGCCGTGCGCCAGGTCGGGCAGCATCACCAGGACGACGGCCAGGCCAAGCATCGCCGCCATCCGCCCGCGCGCCTCGATCGCCCAGAAGAGGAACGGGGCGGTCATCGTCACGCTCGCGCGTGCCACCGCATCGGCAGATGCTAGCCCTCGACGACCTCAACTCCGCCGACCCAGGTGCGGAGCGGGCGCACTTCAGCCAAGTGGAGCACGAAGGCACCCTCGTGCTGGGCGTCCCAGGCCACCAGGTCGGCATCGGCTCCGGGTCGGATCACGCCGCGGCGGTCGGCCAGTCCCAGCGATGCTGCGCCGCCCAGGGTTGCCGCGGTGAGGGCCTCCGCGACGGTCATGCCCAGCAGGGTCGCCCCCAGGCCGATCACCAGCGGCATCGACGAGCTGCCGAAGGTGCCGGCATTCGCGTCGCTGGCCAGCGCCACGGTCACCCCGGCGTCGAGCAGCGCACGCGCCGGCGGGAGGCGGTCGCGCAGTACCAGCGTCGGACCCGGCAGCAGAGTCGCGACCACCCCGGACCCGACCAGGGCCGCCACTCCAGCGTCGTCGAGCTGCTCGAGGTGGTCGGCGCTCGCAGCGCCGAGGCGCACCGCCAGCTCGGCGGCCCCGGTGCGGACCAACTGGTCGGCGTGCAGCCGGATGCCCAGGCCGAGTGCCTTCGCGGCGTTCAGGATCGCCTCGGTCGCGGTGAGCGAGAAGAAGCCGCGATCGCAGAAGACGTCGCAGAACTCGGCCAGGCCGTCGGCCGCGACAGCGGGCAGCATCTCGCTCGCCACCATCTCGGCGTAGGCCTCCGCCGAGATGGCCTCGGGCGGGACGGCGTGCGCGCCCAGGAAGGTGCGCACCACCCGGATCGGGAGGCTGGCCGCGGCCTCGCCGATCAGGCGCAACGCCCGTAGCTCCTCGGCGGTCGACAGCCCATAGCCAGACTTGCACTCGACCGTGGTGGTGCCGGTGGCGAGCGCCGCTCGGAGGCGCGCGCTGATGGCCTCGCGCAGCTCCCCGCCCGTGCCGGCACGAGTGGCGGCCACCGTGCGCAGGATGCCGCCACCGGCGTATGGAGCGCCCGCCAGACGAGCGGCAGCCTCATCGGATCGGTCGCCCAGGAAGGCCGGATGGGTATGCGCGTCGACCAGGCCGGGGGTGACCAGGGCCGAACCAAGGTCGACCACCCGGTCGCTGGCCGGGGCGGCGCTGCGCGGGCCGATCCAGGCGAAACGACCGCCCTGCACCAGGATCGCCCAGGGGTCGTCTCCGGGGTAGGGCTGCGGGGTGAGCAGTCGGCCGCTGCCGACCAGCAGAAGCGAGGCGTCGGACATCGGCGTCACCTTACCCGTTGGCTAACCGATCTCGGGCTCGGCCACCGCGTGGCGCGGTGATTCGCCACGTCGACGGACGGTTGCCAGCAGCAGGCCGGCCACGATGGTGCCGGCACCCAGGAGCTGGATGGATGAGGGGGCCTCGCCGAGCAGGAGCATGGCCAGCATTACCGCGCAGACTGGCTGGAGGGTCAGGATCACACTGGTCAACGCCGCCGGCAGCCGCGGCAGCGAGACGCTGATCAGCAGCCAACCGACGACCTGCGAGGAGAGCGCCAGGGCCAACAGGTAGCCGTGCGATGGCCAGGCCGGCACCAGGTTCACCTCCCCGAGCGGCCAGCCGATCAATGCCGAGGCGAGCGCCCCGACCAGGGTGGCATCGAAGAGCGGTCCGGCCGGCCGCCGCAGGTCGGCATTGCCGTGTCGAAGGACGAGCAGGAAGCCCGCGTAGGCGAGTCCGGTGGCCAGTCCGGCCACGACCCCAAGGCCAGGGTTCACCCCGTAGGCCCCCTTGCCGACCACGCCGGAGATGAGCACCACCCCGAACAGCACCACGGGCAGCGCCAGCAGGGTTCGGCCGGGGGGACGCTCGCCCAGGATCAGCCAGGCCAGCACCGCGACGATCACGACCTGGGTATTGCCAAGCACCGTTGCCAGGCCGGCGCCCACCAGCGCGATGGTGTGGTGCCAGATCACCAGGTCAAGGGCGAAGAAGATCCCCGCGATCAGGGCCAGGCGCACCTGGGCCGCCGGGCGCGGCCCGAACGCCCGCCGTTCGATCAGGGCAATCGCGCCGAGCAATGGGAGCGCGTAGACGCAGCGGAAGATGGCCGCCGTGGCCGGCTCGACGTTAGCCAGGCGCACCAGCACGCCGGAGAAGGCGATGCTCAGCGCCCCGAGCACCGCGGCCAGCACCGGTCGGTCGCGCAGCGCGGCAAACCAGGTGGCAGCGTTCATCCGCGGCAGGGTAGCGGAGCCCCGGCACCTCTGCCGTCATCGGGGGTTGTCGTGGGGCAGTCGATGTCCATACTTGCGCCCGTGACCGAGCTTCCGACCGGGACCGTCACCTTCGTCTTCACCGATGTGGAAGGCTCCACGCGGCTGGCGCAGGAGATCGGCGGCGCGTGGCCGCCGCTGCTCGAGCGGCACCGCGAGATTGCGCGGACGGCCTGGCAGGCGCATGCCGGCGTAGAGATCGGCACCGAGGGTGATTCGTTCTTCGCGGTCTTCACCTTGGCCAGCCAGGCGGTGGCCGCGGCCGCCGAGCTGCAGCGCGCCCTGGCCGGCGAGCCCTGGCCGCCCAGCTCCGAGATCCGGGTTCGGATCGGCATGCACACCGGCGATGGCCTGATCAGCGGCGGCACCTATGTCGGCCTCGACGTCCACCGCGCGGCTCGCGTTTCGGCGGCCGGCCACGGCGGCCAGGTGCTGCTCACCGAGGCCACCCAGGCGCTGCTCGGAGGGATTCTGCCGACTGACACGACGCTGCGCGACCACGGCGAGCACAAGCTGAAGGACCTTTCGCGCCCGGAGCGCATCTGGGAGCTGTCGATCGGCGGGTTGCGCACCGAGTTTCCGCCACTGCGCACCCTCAACGCCATCCCCAACAACCTGCCGACCCAGCTCACCTCGTTCCTTGGCCGGCAGCGAGAGCTTGGCGAGGCGCGCCGCCTGCTGTCGGAGGGTCGCCTCCTCACCCTGACCGGACCAGGCGGCACCGGCAAGACCCGCCTCTCGCTCCAGATCGCGGCGGACTCCACGGATCGCTTCCCGGATGGGGTCTATTACGTGGCGCTGGGCCAGATTGCGATGGCCGAGCTGGTGGTGCCGACCATCGCGCAGGCGATGGGCATCGTGGACCCGGGCCCCCGGCCCCTGGATCGGCTCGTCGAGCAGATCGGCGACAAATGCGTCCTCCTGGTGCTCGACAACTTCGAGCAGGTGATCGAAGCCGCGCCGCAGGTCAATGAGCTGCTGGCGCGCGCTCCCAAGATGTCGGTGCTGATCACCAGCCGTAGCCCGCTGCGGGTCTACGGCGAGCGCGAGTATCCGGTCCCGCCGCTCGGCGTGCCCGACCCGAAGCACCTGCCCAGCCTGGCCGGCCTGAGCCAGTTCGAATCGGTCGCGCTCTTCATCGAGCGTGCCATGGCGGTTCGGCCCGACTTCGCGGTGACCAGCGCGAACGCTCCCGCCGTGGCCGAGATCTGCGCACGGCTCGACGGGCTGCCGCTGGCCATCGAGCTGGCTGCGGCCCGGGTCCGCCTGCTCAGCCCGCAGGCGATCATGGATCGGCTCGGCGACCGGCTCGGACTCCTGTCGAGCGGCGCGCGGGACTTGCCCGAGCGTCAGCAGACGCTGCGGGGAGCCATCGCCTGGAGCCACGACCTGCTCGACGAGGCCGATCGGCGGGTCTTTGCCCGCTTCTCGGTCTTCGCCGGCGGCGCCACCCTGGATGCCGCCGAGAAGGTCATCTTCGACGAGGGCGAGAAGGGCGACGTGCTGGAGGCCATCGGCTCGCTGGTCGACAAGAGCCTGATCCGCCAGGAGACCCAGGCCGATGGTGAGCCGCGCTTCCGCATGCTTGAGACGATCCGCGAATTCGCCCTCGAACAGCTGACCGCCCGTGGCGAGGATGAGCCGCTCCGCGACCGCCACGCGGCCGGCCTGGTCGACTTCGCCGAGCGCGCCAGCGGCGAGGTCTTCGGCCCCGATCAGACGGCTCTGGCTGGACCGATACGAGGCCGAGCACGACAACCTCCGCGTCGCGATGGCCTGGGCAGTGGCGGGCGATCGAGCCGAGACGGCGATGCGCCTCCTTGTGGCCTGCTGGCGCTTCTGGCAGATGCGCGGTTACCTTGTGGAGGCGCGCGAGCATGCCAACCGGGTCCTCGCGCTGCCCAGCGCTGCCGAGCATCCAGAGGGACGAGCCGCTGCTCTCGAGGCGGCCGCCGGGATCGCCTACTGGCAGGCCGATCTCGCGGCCGCGCGGGCCTGGTACCAGGAGGGGCTCGACCTGGCGCGAGCCTCCGGCGACGACCGGCGCATCGCCAACGCGCTCTACAACCTGTGTTTGCCTACGCGCTCACCAGCGACGACCAGGTCAGCCGCCCAGCGCATTGTCGAGGAGGCGGTGGAGATCAGCCGGCGCCTCGGTGACGAGGCCCGGGTGGCCCGCTCGCTGTGGGGCGCTGGCCAACACCACTACTTCTTCGGCGATTACGAGGGCGGATCGAGGCTGGCCGAGGAGGCGCTTGCGATCTTCCGGCGCCTCGGCGACGGTTCATGACCGGCTGGACGCTCTACTGGTCGGCCTGTACACCTGACCTCCGACTCGCCCGCGCCCATGCGCGCTGCCGAGGAGGCTCTGCCGATCTTCACGGCATGGGACAAGTCTCGGCTACGGGCTGATCTTCGACGCCTTGGCATCCTCTACTGGCACCTGAGGGATCCCCGCCGGGCGATGAGGCTGGCCGGCTTATGCAGAGGCGATCGAACGAAGCGCCGGGACCGGGCTGGCCGCCGTGAACCGCGAGGTCATCGGCTTCAATACTCCCGAGCTGATGAAGGATCCGGCCCTTGCCGCTGCGTACGCGGAGGGAAGCCGCATGGACGTCGCCCAGGCCACTGAGGTGGCCCTGCGGCGCGCCTAGTTGTTCTTCCTAGAGATAGTGAGACATGGGGCGTCAGCGCGTCCCGACCGAGCGGCGTGGTGGTGCTACTTCTCAGCTGCGGGGGCGTATGCCACGCCGGCGAACGCGTCCGCGGCTTGCCGCAGCCTAATGCTCACCCGCGGAGAGGTAGCTGGTCGCAGCAGCCGCCGGCCGCCGCGCGCTGGTCGTACGCCCCCGCGCGTGAGAATTACGCCGCTCGGGGAGGCACCGGCGGACGGCACCTACGGACGGCACAGGCTGCACCGACCCGTCGGCTGCGAGTTCATCCCCGCCCTGGCACACCGGCCGGGCTGGCTCGCCGAGCGGATGGCCACCTGTGCTGTGCCCAGGTCCCACAAACCTCAGGAAGAACAGCTAGGCCCCGGCCGGCGTCAGCTGGGGGCGGCCAGGTCTCGTCGCGGGAAGACGATCAGCGCGTACGCGACCGGGATCAGGATCGCCAGGCCAAGGAGCGCAAAGTCGAACGGATCGGCCTTGCCGGTCAGGATGTTGCCCGGCTGCCAGTGGTGGAAGAGCGAGTACGGCTGGATCCAGCTCACATCGGTCAACAACGAGCCGAGGATCTCCAGGAAGTAGTTGATCAGCAGGAACGCCATGCTCAGGCCGATCGCCGGCGCGTGACGGTCAAAGGTCACCGAGGCCGCGAGGCCGAACGCGGCGAAGGCGCCCCACAGCAGCAGGCCGTTCAGGAAGACGAGCGGCATGCGGGACAGGTCCACCTGGTTGGTCACGTCCTGGATGGTCATGCCGATGATCTGGCCGATCAGCAGCGCCCCCAGCACCACCCCGATCAGGATCGCCGCGGCCATAGCGACGGTCACATACAGCGTGCGCCGAGAGATCGGCCGCGCCAGCAGCACCTCGAGCGTGCCGCGCTCGCGCTCGCCGGCCATCGCACCCACCGTCGACCCAACGGCGAAGATCCCGAGGAAGGCGATCGCCAGCGGGTGCTGCAGGCCGAGCGTCAGCGCGCCCGGCAGGGTGAAGAGGCTGCCGGAGCCGAAGTTCAGCAGCTGGCTCGGGATGGTCGCCCGAGTTGACCAGCTGTCCTTGAAGCGCATCGGAGAAGCCGACGTAGACGGTCGGGATCAGGATCCCCCAGCCGAGCGCGGCGATCCCGACCGCTACCAGCCGGATCGCGGTTCCAGCGCAGGGTCTGGAGCAGCAGGCGCAGGTTCATCCGCGCACCTCCTCGCTCGCCTCGTCACCGGCGTAGTACTCGAGGAACGCCTCTTCGAGACGCGCCGGCTCAATGGTCAGGTCCTCGAGCGATGGCGAGGCGATGGCGCGCACGAAGCCGGCGACACCTCGCCGAGCAGGGTGGCGCGTCATCCGGTCGCCCTTGACCACCACGTCGGCCAGGCCGGGGATCCCGGCGCAGGTCAGGCGCCGATCCCCGCCACCGCAGCTGGATCCTTCGCTTGCGTCGCGCCAGCAGCTCGTCGACGTTCTGGAGCGCCATCAGGTGGCCTGCCCGGATGATGGCCACCCGATCGCAGATGCGCTCGACCTCCGACAGGACGTGGCTGGAGAGGAAGACGGTCCGCCCTTGCGCACGCAGGTCATCCATGATCCCGTAGAAGGCCTGCTGCATCAGCGGGTCGAGGCCCTCGCTCGGCTCGTCGAGGATGGCCAGCTCGGGGTCGTGCTGCAGCGCCTGGATGACACCGATCTTCTGGCGCATGCCCGCGCGAGTAGTCGCGGACCTTGCGGCGCAGCACGCTGGCGGGCATCTGCAGCCGCTCGCACAGCTCCTCGCGCAACGACCGGCGGAGAGCCCTGGAGATCGGACAGGTAGTCGAGGGCGCCCTCGCCGCTCAGCGAGTCGTACAGCACGATTCCGCCGGGCAGGTAGCCGGTCCGACCGCGGATGTCGACCGAGTCGGTGGTCACGTCCAGCCCCAGCACGGTGGCGGCGCCCGAGGTCGGATGGAGGAAGCCGAGCAGGGTGCGGATCATGGTCGACTTGCCGGAGCCATTCGGTCCCAGGAAGCCGAAGATCTCGCCGGCGCGCACGTCGAGCGTCAGGTCGACCAGAGCACTGCACCTTGCCGTAATGCTTGGTCAGCGCCTGCGTGGCGATGACGGCCTGGGGCGTGCCCACCGGTGCGGAATCCATGGGGCGCAATCTACTACGACGAGAACATCATGGCCCGTCGCGTACGCGCGCGACCCTCTGCTACACTCTGCTTCCCGAACCGCCACGCGTCGTCCGCTGCGGCGGTTCGTCGTGTCACCCGTGGAACGCACAGGAATCTCCCCATGAAGATCGCTGTCCCCTCGCGAGACCGCGCCCGGCGAAACGCGAGTCGCGCTGACCCCGCAGGCTGCCGCCGCGTTGATCGCCGAAGGGGTCGAGGTGCTGGTCCAGGCGGGTGCCGGCGAGGCGTCGTCGATTTCGGATGCTGACTACGCTGCCGCCGGGGCGACCGTCGTGCCGGACGCCCCCGCCATTTACGGGCAGGCCGACATGCTGCTCCGCGTCGGCCGGCCGACGGACGAGGAGATCGCCATGCTGCGGCCCGGCATGGTGCTGATCGGCACGCTGGGGACACTCGCCAATCCGAAGCTCGCGGAGCAACTCGCAACCAGCGGCGCCACCGCCATCAGCATGGATGCCATTCCGCGCATCACCCGGGCACAGAGCATGGACACCCTTTCCAGCCAGGCGACGGTGGGCGGCTACAAGGCGGTCCTGCTGGCCGCCGATCGACTTCCCAAGTTCATGCCGCTGCTGACCACCGCGGCGGGCACGGTCCGCCCGGCGCGCGGCATCATCATGGGCGCCGGCGTGGCGGGCCTGATGGCGATCGGCACGGCACGCCGCCTCGGCGCCGTGGTCGAGGCGACCGACGTGCGACCGGTGGTCAAGGAACAGGTCGAGAGCCTGGGTGGCACCTTCATCGAGGTCGAGATGACCGAGGAGGAGAAGGCGAACGCCGAGACCTCCGGCGGCTACGCCCGCGAGATGAGCGATGACTACAAGCGTCGCCAGGCCGAACTGATCGCCGAGCGCGTCAAGGAGGCCGATTTCGTGATCACCACCGCGCTCATCCCCGGGCGCCCTGCCCCGCGCCTGATCACCGACGAGATGGTCGCATCCATGAAGCCGGGGAGCGTGATCGTCGACATGGCGGCCGAGATGGGCGGCAACGTGGAGGGGACCGTGCCGGGCAAGGAGGTCGTCAGCCACGGTGTGCTGATCATCGGCTTCACCAACCTGCCGGCCATGATGCCCGGCAGCGCCACAGCCATGTACGCGAGGAACATCCAGACCCTGGTCAAGCACCTCCTCCGCGATGGCGCGCTGAACCTGGACTTCAGCGACGAGATCACTCGTGGCGCGACGATCACCCATGGCGGCAAGGTGATTCACGAGGCGACCGCCAAGGCGCTGGGCATCGAGGCCGCGGAACCGCCCGCTGCATCGGCAGTGCCCGCAGCGGGAGGTTCGGCATGACCGAGGCGCTCGACCCGCGCGCCCTGATCGACGCGCTGGTGATCCTGGTCCTGACCGGCTTCGTCGGCTACGAGGTGGTCAGCAAGGTGCCGACCATGCTGCACACGCCGCTCATGTCCGGCGCGAACGCCATCCATGGCGTGATCGTGGTGGGCGCCATGCTGGTGGCCGCCACGGCCGACGACCCGCTGCGCATCGCGCTGGCGCTGATCGGCGTCGTGCTCGGCACCATCAACGTGGTCGGCGGCTTCGTGGTCACCGACCGGATGCTCGAGATGTTCAAGCGCAAGCCGGGAGGCAAGGCGTGAGACACGGACGAGGTGCTCACCTTCGGCGTCTACCTGGTCGCATCGGTCACCTTCATCCTGGCGCTCAAGTTCCTGGCCTCGCCGAAGACGGCGCGCACCGGCAACCAGCTTGGCGCGGCGGGGATGGCGCTGGTCGTGATCTGGACCGTGGTTCGCACTCCCGGGATGCTCGAGCACTGGTGGATCGTGGCCGTTGCCGGCCTGATCGGAACGGTGGCCGGGGTGCTCGGCGCGCGCCGCGTGCCGATGACCGCCATGCCGCAGATGGTCGCCATCTTCAACGGAGCCGGCGGCGGCGCCGCCGCGGTGGTGGCCGTTTCCGAGTTTCTGCTCTCCTCCGGTCACGCCGCATCCGGCAACCTGTTGCCCGCCATCCCGGTGATCGCCACCCTGCTGGGGGCCGTCATCGGCGGCGTCAGCCTGACCGGGTCGGTGGTCGCCTTCGGGAAGCTGCAGGGCTTCATCCCCGGGCGTCCGGTCACCTATCCGGGATCCCGGCTGGTGGCGGGCCTGCTCCTCGGCTCGATCCTGGCCCTTGGCGCGGTGCTGACGGTGCTGACCAACAGCGTGCCGCTCTTCCTGCTCTTCGTGGCGATCGCCCTCGTCACCGGCGTGGCGCTGGTGATGCCGATCGGCGGGGCCGACATGCCGGTGGTGATCAGCCTCCTCAACAGCTACACCGGGATCGCGGTGGCCGCCACCGGCTTCGTGCTGGGGAACTACGCGTTGCTGATCGCCGGCACGCTGGTCGGCGCGTCGGGCGCGATCCTGACCCAGCTGATGTGCACGGCCATGAACCGTTCCATCTTCAACGTCCTGTTCGGCGCCTTCGGCACCGGCGGTGGCGCTGTGGTGACAGGGGCTGCCGGCGAGCAGGCCCATCGCGAGATCAGCGCCGATGACGCCGCGGTGCTGATGGCCTACGGCAAGAAGGTGATCATCGTGCCCGGCTACGGGATGGCGGTCGCGCAGGCCCAGGGGCCGGTCCGCGAGCTGATGGACCTGCTCATCGCCAGGGGGGTCGATGTTGAGTTCGCCATTCACCCGGTCGCCGGGCGCATGCCGGGCCACATGAACGTGCTGCTGGCCGAGGCGAACGTCCCATACGAGCGGCTCAAGGAGATGGACGAGATCAACGACGACTTCGTCAACGCCGACGTGGCGCTGGTGATCGGCGCCAATGACGTCACCAACCCGGGCGCTCGCACCGACAAGACCTCGCCGATCTACGGCATGCCGATTCTCAACGTTGACCAGGCCCACCACGTGGTCGTCCTCAAGCGATCGATGGCCGCGGGCTTCGCCGGCATCGCCAATCCGCTCTACTCCGATCCGAAGACCGCCATGCTCTTCGGCGACGCCAAGAAGACCGTCCAGGCGCTCGTCAGCGGGGTGAAGAACGCCTAGCCAGGTGACCCGCTGGGTGATCCTTGACGTCGGCGAGACGCTGATCGATGAGACCAGGGTCTGGTCCACCTGGGCCGATCATCTGGGCATCCCGCGCCTCACCTTCCTGGCGGTGCTCGGCGCGGAGATCGCCCGTGGGGGGCAGCACCAGGACGTCTTTGCCCATTTCGGCATCGCCAATTGGCGCGAGTGGGCAGCCTCCGTGGAAAGCGAATACGGCGGCTTCAAGCCGAGCGACCTCTACCCCGATGCCCTCCGGTCGATGGCCGCTCTGCGCGACCGCGGCTACCGACTGGCGGTGATCGCCAACCAGCCCGCCCAGCGCACCGCCGAGTTGCGCGCCGTGGGCGTCGAGGCCGAGGTGATCGCCATGAGCGCCGAGATGGGGATCTCCAAGCCCGCCCCCGAGTTCTACGCACGAGCACTGGAGCTGCTCGGGTTGCCACCGCCCGGCCTGGTCGCCTACGTCGGTGATCGCGTCGACAACGACGTGATACCGGCCATCGAGGCGGGGATGCGTGCCGTCTGGATCCGCCGCGGCCCGTGGGGGCTCATCCAGCAACAGCCGCCGGGGACGGTCCCCGCCCTGGTGGTCGATTCCCTCGACGAGCTGGTGGAACGGATCGACGAAGCCTGGGCTGGAGCGCCGGCCGGGGCCTAGCTGTTCTTCCTGAGGTTTGTGGGACCTGGGCACAGCACAGGTGGCCATCCGCTCGGCGAGCCAGCCCGGCCGGTGTGCCAGGGCGGGGATGAACTCGCAGCCGACGGGTCGGTGCAGCCTGTGCCGTCCGTAGGTGCCGTCCGCCGGTGCCTCCCCGAGCGGCGTAATTCTCACGCGCGGGGGCGTACGACCAGCGCGCGGCGGCCGGCGGCTGCTGCGACCAGCTACCTCTCCGCGGGTGAGCATTAGGCTGCGGCAAGCCGCGGACGCGTTCGCCGGCGTGGCATGCGCCCCCGCAGCTGAGAAGTAGCACCACCACGCCGCTCGGTCGGGACGCGCTGACGCCCCATGTCTCACTATCTCTAGGAAGAACACCTAGCCTCGCTCGCCGATGGTCACGGCGCGCGCCAAGCGCTCTGCCGCGTTGACCAGCAGTCGCTCGGTGTCGGCCATGGCCTCCTCGAGGCTGAGCGGTCGGTCGATGATCGGCTGCACGAGGTCGAAGAGGCCCGATGCCTCGAGGGCGGCCACGCCGGGCCCCAGCGCCCCGCACAGCAGCACGACCGCGGCGCCCGCGTGACGAGCCAGCGTGGCGACTCCCATCGCTGCCTTGCCGGCCAGGGTCTGTTCGTCGGCGCGCCCCTCGCCGGTGATCACCAGGTCGGCGTCGACCAGCATCTCCGCCAGGCCGATCATCTCCGCCACCACGTCGACCCCCGGTCGCACCACCGCTTCAGTGAATCCGAGCAGGCCCGCGCTGGTGCCGCCGGCCGCACCCGCGCCGGGGATGTCGACCACCTCGCGTCCAGTTGCCGTTTTAACCACGCGTCCGAACACGGCGAGGGCCGCGTCCAGCTCCTCGACCGCCCGCGGATCGGCTCCCTTCTGCGGCCCGTAGACCGCCGAGGCGCCGAACGGTCCGCACAGCGGATTGGTCACGTCCGAGGCGATCACCAGCTCCACCGATGCGAGGCGAGAGTCCAGCCCGGTCGCGTCGACGTGCACGAGTTGCGCCAGCGCAGCCCCGCCCGAAGGAAGCTCCATACCAGCGGCATCGGAGAAGCGCACTCCCAGCGCGGCGAGCAGGCCGGCGCCACCGTCATTCGTCGCCGACCCGCCCAGGCCCAGCGTGATCCGCTGGACTCCCGCATCCAGCGCGGCGCGGATCAGCTCACCGGTCCCACGGGTCGACGCCGCCCGGATCGAGGCGGGGCTCCGCTCGGCGCGCGCCAGGCGTGCCACGCCGGAGGCGGTCGCCATCTCGATGAATGCGCTCCGGCCCTGGTCGATCAGCAGCCAGTCGGCGACCACCGCGCGGTCGAGTGCGTCCACGGTATGCAGGGTGCGGCGCTCGCCACGCTCTCCCAGGGCGGCCTCGAGGGCCGCCAGCGTTCCCTCGCCACCATCCGACATCGGGGCTCGCACGACCTGATCGTCGGGCCGCGCGCGGAGCCAGCCGACCGCCATCGCATCGGTCACCGCCACCGAGTCGAGGGCACCGCCGAACGAATCGGGAGCGAGCACCACGCGGAACGCGGCGGTGCTCATCGGCCCAGGAGCTGCCTGCGGCGCTCGAGGTAGGCCGGCACGCTGTTGATCGGGGGCCGCAGCTCGTCGCCGATCTCGCGCACCTCGAGGTTGAAGTGATCCGGCCCCTGGTTGATCAGCTTCATGCCGCGTCCCACCTCGGTGAGCAGCTCGATACGGTGGCGTTCCTCGAGCTTGCGGATCGCCGCCAGCAGGATCACGTATGACATCTGCGACAGGTTGGTGAGCGACTGGTTGCGGTGGACCCGGCGCTCAAGGTCCACCTGGCCGATGCCGGAGAGGCCCACCGTCTCCAGGATATCCACCAGCAGCCCGATCTCGACCGCGTAGCCGGTGAAGAACGAGACTGATTCGAGGACCGCGCGACGCCCGGCGTATTCGCCGGAGAGCGGCTGGATCATCCCCGACAGCTCGGGGAAGAAGAGGTTGATGAGCGGCCGCGCCATCAGCTCCGTGACCCGCCCGCCGCCCTCGGGGACGAGCTTGCCTCCCTCCTTGATCGGCCGCTGGTAGAAGCCCTTGACGTACTGGATGCGCGGCTCTCGCAGCAGCGGACCGAGCAGGCCCGCGACGAAGCGCGGCTGGATATTGCGGATGTCGGTGTCGATCCAGGCCACGATCTCGCCGTCGAGCACGTGCAGGCTCTTCCACAGCGCCTCGCCCTTGCCGGGCTGGGAGCCGAGCTCGGGCAGGATCTGGCTGTGTTTGACGACCGGGACGCCCAGCTCGGCGGCGATCTCCGCGGTTCGATCGGTCGAGTCCGAGTCGATCACCACCAGCTGGTCGATCAGCGGCAGGCGGTCCATCAGCGGACCCTTGATGCGCCGGATGACCTGGCCGATGGTCTGCTCCTCGTTGAGCGCCGGCAGTCCGACGCTGATGGTCAGGCCTGGCGCTCCTTGAGCTCGACCAGCTTGGCGATGTCGCGGAACTCGCGGGCGTGGAACGTGTTCTCGGCGAACCAGCGGTCGACCATGATCGGCAGCGAGCGACTGCGCTCGACGTACGCGTCGGCGGCGGCCAGCGTCCCCTCCGCGGCGCGCAGCTGGTCGAAGGTCGCGCGGTCGGGGATGCGCTTGGTCTTGACCACGATGACGGTGGGCTTGGCACGTGTGGCGACCGCCTCGGCCACGATCCCGAACAGGAAGCGCCCATCCGGCGTCGCGTTCGAGGGTTGGGCCGATGCGCCCATCACCACCAGGTCGTGCTGCGAGGCCTCGCGGATGATGGCTCGGCGGACCGATGCCGCCTCGACCAGCTTGCCGGTCAGCCGCCGTCCACCGCCGTGCTGCTCGATGAAGGCGTCCAGCGCTGCCTGCTGGCGCCCGCGAGCCCGATCGCCGATCCCCAGCGGCACCACGTGCAGGACCACCATCTGCGCACCGAAGCGTTTGGCCAGGTCCCGCGAGACGCGCATCGCCAGCTCGGCGTGCGGGCCGCCGCGCACCGGGACCAGGATCGAGCGCACATGCTCCACGCCACGCTGCTTGACCACCGCGATGTCGCACGGCGACTCGCGCACCACCGCATCGATCGTCGGAGAGAAGACCGGGGGATCGGCGGCGCCGTCATCCGAGGCCACGCTGGCCGAGGCGGGGTGCTTGGTACGCCCTCCCCAGCCGAAGATGACCAGGTCGGTGCCCTCTTCCCCGACCGCCTCGATGACGCCGTCGGCCGCCCGCCGCCCGATCCGCACCATGGTTCGGATCTCGACCCGTTCCTCGTCGCCGAAGTCCAGCACCCGTTGGAGCAGCCGCCGCGAGGTGCGTGCCTGAATGGCGCCCTGGGACAGGGAGACCCCCTCCGGGACCTCCACGATCCCCAGCGCAGTGATCTCCGTGGTACGCCCGCCCCGGATCCCCGCGCCGATCCGCACCAGGTCCCGCGCCGTTCGCGGGTTGGCCAGCGGAAGCAGGATGCGGTAGGGGTTGCGACGGGTGGCCATCAGGCTCGGCTCCTCGTGGCCTGCATCTCGGCCCAGCGCGTGACCAGGTACGGCTTCAGGTCCTCGAAGGCAAGCGCCTGAGCCTCGATCACCCGCTCGGCCTGATCGGTGGTCATCTCGGAGGTCTCGGCAATGAAGCCCGCGGTCCGCGCGAAGTAGAGCGGCGTCAAGGCGGCGAGCAGGCGTTCCTGGTCGACTCCAGCCCGATGGAAGGCGACCAGCGCGTCGTACAGGCAGCGGATCCACAGCTCGGCCGGGAAGTGGAAGGTGGCCGGGACGTCGCAGTCGACGCCCATCACCCGCTCGAGCTGCTCGGGGGCCAGCATCTCCGCCCACGTTTCGCGGTGGGTGGGACGGGCCGCTTCGAAGATGTCGATCAGCTTGGCGTGGTTGACGCTGACCTCCTCGGGGGCGACCACCCGCTCGAAGCCGTACTCGGGGATCGGATGGGAGCCGCGCACACGGAGCCATCGGTCCTGGTAGTGGCCGGCCAGCCGGAAGAGCGTGCCGACCACCTGCCGGAACATCGGTCCCAGGTCCGAGGCGGGGTCCTTGGCGTCGTGGATCTTGGCGCCCATGCGTGCCTGGCAGGCGGCGAACCCCTCGTTGAGCGCCGAGTGGGTCATCCAGATGTCGATCCCGAACCGGGCGGTCAGCTCGTCGAAGGTGTCCAGCTCCAGGTAGCGCTGCACCAGGTCACCGCTCACGCCGAAGTCACCGCCGATCGGCTGGCGGATGCGTGTGCCGTACAGCGCCCGGGTGAGCGGGTAGGCGATGTTGTTGGTGATCGTGCCGTCGTACTTGTGGCGCGCATACATCGGCGTGACGAAGTCATAGCCGCCCTTGAGGATCGGTCCGGCCAGCAGTTCGATCCATTCGGGGACGATGCTGCGCAGGTCCGAGTCGACCATCACCATCGCCTTGACCTTCAGCTCGGCGGCGATTTCAAACAGGGCGCGGACCGCGGTCCCCTTGCCGCTCGTCCCGTGGTACGTGACGCTGATGCGCTGGAGCTTGTGGCGCGGGCTGACCAGGATGATCCGCTCGATGTACTCGGGGCTCTCGGTGCTGACCGCCACGTGTGGCGTGTCATCGGGCGAGCCACCGTCGGAGTTGACCAGGATCGGCTTGAGATCCGGGAAGTACTGGACCATGCCGGCCGTGGCGGCGCGGACGACGTAGCCGATGGTGTCGGCGTTGCCGAAGCTGGGAATTCCCACCATCAGGTCCGCGCTGCCGACCCTGCGGACCTCGCGGAGGCCCTTCGCGTCGAGCGCTGAAGGTGAAAACGGCGGCGGCTTGGACGTCAGGTGCTGGACCTCCTGGCGGGGTGGCAAGCGTAGCACGGGCTCCTGGAACGGTCCCATGGAGGGCTTGTCGGCGGACCTCAGTGGCGGCTAGACTCAGCGCGCCGCGACGAGCGGTCGAGGGCCTGGGACCGGGCCCGTATCGCCGGTCCCTGAGGTGGAGACTGCGCAACGCTGCGCGGTCTCCTTTTTTCGTGTCGTTCGCGTGTCGCGCCGGGAGTGGAGGCACATGGAGCATCTGTCGGAGGTTCTCTTCCAGCTCTTCGTGCTGCTGCTCGCCACCAAGCTCGGCGACGAGCTCTTCAAGCGGATCGGCCAGCCGGCCCTGGTCGGGGAGATCCTGGGCGGGGTGCTGGTCGGCCCCGCGGTGCTGGGCTGGTACCAGATCACTGCCGAGACCTCGCTCTTCGCGCAGATCGGCGCCGTCCTGCTGCTCTTTCAGGTTGGGATCCGGACTCGGATCGGCGAGGTCGCGCGCGTCGGCGGAACCGCGCTGGCGGTGGCGCTGCTGGGCGTGGCCCTGCCGTTCGTCGGCGGCTACCTGGCCGGCAATGCGCTGGGCCTGGGCTTCGAGGGACGCATCTTCCTGGCGGCCTCGTTGACTGCCACCTCCGTTGGCATCACCAGCGGGGCGCTTGCTTCGTTCGGCGCCCTGGGAACGGTCTCGGGCCGGGTGATCCTCGGAGCGGCCGTGATCGACGACGTGCTGGCCATGATGATCGTGGCGGTCGCAGTGGGGATCGCCGCCGAGGGGGTGAGCCCGGGTCGGATCGCCCTGTTGCTGGCGCTGGCGGCCGCCTTCATCGGGATCGTGGTGGTGGGCGGGACGGGCATCCTTCGCCGCCGTCGATCGCTGCTGACCGATCCGAAGTTCGCCGAGACGCCGTTTCTGCCGGGCATGATTCTGATGCTCGGCCTGGCTGCCCTGGCAGCAAAGATCGGGCTGGCCGCCATCATCGGTGCCTTCCTGGCCGGCATGGTGGTCGGCGAGTCGAGCGAGCGCGAAGCGCTGGAGACCGAAACCGCGCCGGTCGCCGCCTTCTTCACTCCGTTCTTCTTCGGCTTCGTCGGCGCCCAGGTGGATCCGGCCGCCTTCGGCAGCCTGTCAACCGTGGCGCTGCTGCTCGGGATCACGCTGCTGGCGGTGGTCGCCAAGTTCGCCGGCTCGTTCCTGGGCGCGATTCGCTCCGGGCGGCGGCGCGCGACGCTGATCGCCTGGGGGATGGTCCCGCGCGGCGAGGTGGAGATCATCGTGGCCGGCCTGGCGCTGGCGGCCGGCGCCATTGAACGGGATCTGTACGCGGTGATCGTGGGCATGGTCGTGATCACCGCCCTGCTGGTGCCGCCGCTGATGGGCGGACTGGTGCGCCGCGCCGAGCCGGAGGCATGCGCGCCTCTGTGAACGCTGCCTGAAACACGAACGAGGCCCCTCCGCGGCGGGGCGTTTCCCGCGGATGAGGCGACGGCCGACCCTCCGCCATGGCGGGTGCGTCGCCCTGGAGTCCCATCGGCCAGTCGCCGGCCGTTTGTCACCGCGCGGGGTCAGGAGCGGGGCGTCAGTGCCTCGGATGAAGCCGCTTCGCGACAGACCGGCGACTGAATGGCCGATACGTCCTCTGTCGGCGACATCGGGCGCGCACCGCGTGCTCACCGGAATCGCACCGGGCGCGCATTCGGGCGCGCACCGCGTGCTCACCGGAACGCGGGATGAGAGAGCCACTCCGCGGACGGAGGGGGCCTCGTAGCGCCAGTGGCGCGAGCGAGCGGTTACCCGCCGGCTGCCGTGATCTCCACTGCCGCCTCCGCGCCAACTGCGTGCCGGTTACCGGCGACGGGCACAACGGAGGCCCCTCGCGGACGAGGGGCCTCCGTGGCGGTTTGGACTCGACCGGTGGCTTATTCGCCTTTGGCTGTCACCTGGACGGTGCCCTTCGTGAAGCCGGTCCCCTTAGCGTCCTCCGAGATTCCTTCCAGCGCCGAGGCAGCGAGGTCGGTTCGGAACGCGTCAGCGCCAGGTTCGTTCTCGATAATCCCGGAATCGAGTGCGATCTGGACGGTCTGGTCCCAGAGCGCCTGATCCAGCTGACCGATGCCATCTGGGGAGGGCCAGATGAGGGCGTTGATCTCGTTCAGCTGCCAGGCCTGGTGCCCGGCACCCAGAGTGCTGCCCGCCGCCAGGACCAGGTTCACGCATTCCGCAGCATTGTCCCGGCAGTAGATCCATCCTCTGAAGGTCGCGCGCAGGAACTTGACGGCGGTGTCCGAGTTGCCCGCCTCGGCCAGCCATGACGCCCGTGCGAACAGCGCGTCCTGCAGCATGGCCGTCCCGACCTCGTTGTAGTTGATGACGTTCAGGTCCGACGGCTGGTAGAGCTGGCCGGTGTCGGGGTTCGTTGCCTCGAGCACCTGCGCGTATTCGTTGTAGATCATCGCCTCGGCGACGTCGATCTCGCGCGAGAGCAGAAGGGTCATATCAAACGGCTGGATGACCTTGGTGTAGTCGGTCCCCTCCTCCAGCCCGACGGTGCGTCCCGCCGCTGTCACCTCGAACTCGTTGCCGAAGTCCCACACGCCGACCTTCTTGCCGGCAAAGTCGGCAGGGCCGGTGATATTGCTGTCCTTCCAGCTGACCGACAGCGTTCCGGACCGCTGGAAGATCTGCGCGATGTCCACCAGGTCGGATGGCTCGGCCGCTTCGCGGGCCTCGAGCACCTTCGGCACCCAGCTGATCGTGAACTCGGGCCCGTTCGAAGCGGAGCCGGCCACCTGCGGGATGACGTCCGGGCCGCCGGGAACGATCTCGACGTCCAGACCCTCGTCGGCGTAGAAGCCCTTCTCCTTGGCAGCGAAATAGCCGGCGAACTGGGCCTGCGGCGCCCACTGCAGCTGGACCCTGACGGGCGTCATCTCGCCGGGGCTTGGGCTCGTGGCCGTGCACGCGGACAGGACCAGGATGGCGACCGTGGTTACGGTCAGAAATGCGCGGGATCGTTTCATCTCCACTCCTCATGTGGTCCCATGGTGGGGCCGGTCTGCCAGTGGCGACTGATTCTAAGGACCGCCCGCCCACCACGCCAGGGTTTCGCGACTCAGGTGGATCCATCTCCGCGGACCGATGCGTGCCAAGGGATCAGCAGCCGCTCAGCCCCGGCAATCGCGAGGTAGAGAAGGATGCCGGAGGTGGCCCCGAAAAGGATGGCCGCCCAGGAGACGTCCCAGCGCAGTGCGCTCGCTGACTGGACGACAACCCGACCGATCACGTCGCTGGAGCCCCCGAAGTACTCGGCCACGATGGCGCCAATCAGGCTCAGCGTGGTGCTCACCTTGAGGCCGGTCAGGAAGAACGGCAGCGCGACCGGGATGCGCACCTTGCGCAGGATCGCCCATTCACTGGCCGCATACGAGCGCATGAGCTCGATGGCAGCGGGGTCGACTGCGGCGAGGCCGCGAACGACATTGATGAAGATCGGGAAGAAGACGAGAACGGCAGCGATCGCCGCCTTGGAGAGTGGGTTCAGCACACCGAACCAGTTGTTCATGATGGGGGCGAACGCGATGATCGGGATCGCGTTGGCGGCAATGGCGATCGGCAGCACCGCATCGCGCGCGGTTGCCCAGCGGGCCACGGCCGCCGCGGCGACGACGCCCAGGAGCGAGCCGATGAGGAGGCCGATCATGGCCTCCGTGAACGTGTTGCGCGCCGCCAGGAAGAGCGGCCAGCGACCGGACGACCAGTTCTCGATCAGAGCGCCGATGATGGAGGATGGTCGAGGCAGCACGCCGCCGTGGAAGGTGAACTCCCAAAGGGCAATGACCCCCACGAAGACGGCAGCCGCAGGAAGGTAGAACTGCGCGCGTTGCCGCCAGCGACCGCGACGGCTTATCCGATGCCAGCCTCTGCTGCCACGTGATCCAGGCTGGCCGTGACGTCGTCGTCCGCCCCGCCGCCACGCAGTTCTTGCCGAACCTCGGTCACCAGCTCGAAATAGCGCCGGTTCTCCCGGGTCTCCAAGCCGCGCGGCCGCGGCAGGTCGATCTCCACCGTTCGCGCAATCCGACCTGGGCGATGGCTCATGACCACCACTCGGCTGGACAGAAACACGGCCTCCGGGATCGAGTGGGTGACGAAGACGACCGTCGTCCTGGTCTTTTCCCAGATCCTCAGGACCTCGGAGTTCATGCGCTCCCGTGTCATCTCGTCGAGAGCGCCGAACGGCTCGTCCATCAGCAGCAGCGCTGGCTCCAGGGCCAGTGCGCGCGCGATCGCGACTCGCTGCTGCATGCCGCCGGAGAGCTGGTAGGGGTAGTGCCGTGCGAACTCGGTGAGCTCCACCAGGCCCAGCATCTCCCGGGCACGTGCCTCGCGCTCGGCGCGGCCCATGCCGAGCAGCTCCAGCGGCAGCCGGACGTTGTCCTCCACGCGGCGCCAATCGAACAGGACCGGGGCCTGGAAGACGATCCCGTACTCTCGGCCGCGCCGCGCCGCGGCCGCCGGCTTGCCGTTGACCATGACCTCCCCCGCGGTTGGCTGCGTCAGATCGCCGATGATCCGCAGAAGAGTGCTCTTGCCGCAGCCGGATGGGCCGATGAGCGACACAAACTCGCCGCGTCGGATCTCCAGGTCAATGCCCGAGAGCGCCGCGGTCAGGACCTCGCCACGGGCAGTAAAGCTCTTGTCAACGCCGACGAGGCGTACGACCGACCCTTGCTCGGTCTGCGGTCCGGTCATGCCATCACCTCGCCGGGCCTGCGCGTAGCGTGTAGTGCTCGGCGACCTGGACGAGGCCGTAGGAGGCGATCCCCAGCAGAGCTGCGATGAGAATCGTGGCCCACAGCTTCTCCGGGCCGCTGATGTACTGGTTGTTGAAGTTGATGATCGACCGGCCCAGGCCGTCGTTCACACCGCCTGGGCCTTCGCCGATGATCGCGCCGACGATGCTGGCGGTGGCGCTGATCTTCAGCGCTGTGAACAGGTAGGGAAGGGATGCTGGCATGCGCAGCTTCCAGAAGATCGCCCACGGCGACGCCGCGTAGGACCGCATCAGGTCCATGGCGCGGGGGTCGGGCGACCGGAGCCCACGGATCATGGCGATCGTCACCGGGAAGAAGGTCAGATAGGTTGCGACGATCGCCACGCTGACGATGCTGGTCCCGAAGGCGAAGACGATCATGGGCGCCAGCGCAACAATCGGGATCGTCTGGCTTGCGATCACGTAGGGGACAAACGCACGCTCCAGCAGCCGTGAGTGGACGAAGGCGGTGGCCAGCCCGATACCGAGAATCGTCCCGGCGACGAACCCGATGGCCGCCTCGCGCCAGGTGTAGAGCGCGGCTCCGACCAGGAACTGCCCCAGCGAGTCCGTTCGCAGCCGTTGCACCGGTTCGAGCAGCGCGCCGCCGATCTGCCAGACATGCGGCAGCAGGAGATCGGAGGCGAACCGAATCTCCAGCGGCGGGTGCCACTCCCAGCCGAAATACCGCCACGGGTCGCCGCCGATGAACTTCAGCAACTCCCAGGCGATGAGGACGGCCAGCAGGAAAGCGGCAAATGTCAGAATCGAGCGACCCCGACTACGCGGAGCGCTCCCGTCGGCCATCGTCATTGGCTGGGCAACCGCCGTCGCATCGTGCCGGTGCGCCGCTCAGGCGATCGCCGCATCGGTGGCGTCGAGCGCCCGATCGATGATCGCGAACCCTTCTCGCAGCTGAGCCTCGGTGATGCACAGCGGCGGGTTGGTGAAGACCTGGTTCCAGTGGAGCATGGTGTACAGGCCGTTGGCGCGAAGCCGGGCATCGAGTGCGGCCATCTCCGGTGAGCTGCCGTTGAACGGGGCCATCGGCTCCATGGTGTCGCGCGAGCGGACGAGCTCGAAGACCCCGAAGAGGCCGATGCTGCGCACCGTCCCGACGCTCGGGTGCCGCTCCTGCAGGCCCCGAAGCAGCTCCTTCATGACCGGGTCGAGGCGCGCCGCGTTGCCGACCATGTCCTCGTCGCGGAGCACGTTGACGGCGGCAATGGCCGCCGCGCACGAGACCGGGTGAGCGGAGTAGGTGAGCCCGCCGAAGTAGACGCGTGTCATTGAAGAAATCGGCGATCTTCGGGCTCATCGCCACCGCGCCGAGCGGCAGGTAGGAGCTGGTCAGCCCCTTGGCCATGGTCATCAGATCCGGCACCACGTTCCAGTGGTCGACCGCGAACCAGCGCCCCGTGCGGCCGAAGCCGGCCATCACCTCGTCGCAGATCATCACGATGCCGTGGCGCGTGCACAGCTCGCGGATCCCCTCCAGGTAGCCATCCGGCGGGATGAGGATGCCGTTGGTGCCGGTGACCGTCTCCATGATGAAGGCGGCGATCGTCTGCGGCCCCTCGTACTGCATCACCTCTTCGATGTAGGCCAGGTGCTGCTCGACCGGCTCCGGCTCGCCACGGGCCCAGCGCCACGGATCGAGCACCCGGATGATCCCCGGTACGCCCGGCTCGTTGGCCCAGCGGCGCGGGTCGCCGGTGACGCTGATGGCGCCTGCGGTGGCGCCGTGGTACGAGCGGTGGTAGGCCATCACCTTCTGCCGCCCGGTCGCGATCCGAGCCATGCGCAGTGCGTTCTCGTTCGCCTCCGCTCCGCCCAGGGTGAAGAAGAACCGATTCAGATCGCCCGGCGTGATCTCGGAGAGCAGCTGTCCCAGCCGGCCGCGGGGCTCGGTCGCGAACTGAGGGGCGGCGAACGCCAGTTTGTGCGCCTGCTCGGCGATGGCATCGGCCACGCGCTGGTTGCCATGGCCGATGTTGACGCTCATCAGCTGGCTGTTGAAGTCGATGTAGCGCTTGCCGTCGGGGTCCCAGAAGTAGATCCCCTCGGCCCGATCGATCACGATCGGGTTGATCTTGGCCTGGGCCGACCAGGAGAAGAAGGTGTACTCCCGGTTGAGGCGCAGGATCTCGTCGGTGGTCAGTCGATCGGTGGAGGTGGTGGTCATCGGTACCTCACAGGGCGCTCAGCGTGTGGGAAGGCGATTAGACCACACGCGGGAAGCGAGATTCAGACCTGTGCGATCGGCGAGCGAATAGACGCGCCGCGCACCCTCGTGCGGCTATTTCTCTCCGGTGGAGAACAACGTACCGCGGAGGCTGCCAAACCCCGGTTACCTCTCTCTGGATGGGAAATAGGAAGGGATACAGGCCATCGGCTGCCTCCCGCGCACCGTAATCCCCCGCGGTTGATGGTTACCGTCAGAGCAGTTCGTCGGATGCTCCGGACGAGCCGACAGCGCTGCGGACCTGGCCGCAAGAGTTCGGCGGGTATCGGTGCTGTTGTATTGGGGCGGCAGCAACAGTGGTGGATGTCGCCTTGCGCTCAGACGTCTGAGGCGGCTGCTCGGAGGATCGCCTCCACCGATCGGTCGGCACCGGCCTCCGTGGTGGACCAGTTGCTGACGCTGATCCGCATCGCCGCCAGGCCATGCCAGGTGGTGCCACCCGCCCAGGTGGTCCCATCCTCGTGGACGCGCGCCACGACCTGGCGGGTATAGGCGTCCGTATCGCCACCGCCGGGTGGCGTGAACCGCACCAGCACCTGGTTGAGCGCCACCTCGTTGAGCACCTCGACGCCGGGTGCAGCCCGGAGCTGGCCCCCCATCCGCCGTCCGAGTGCGCAGCAGCGCTCGATCAACTCCGCGACGCCGCAACGCCGCGGCGGCCCGGCCTGACCTCGGGTGTGTTCGGGTCGGCGCGATCGAGCCTGCCCCGCAATTGGCAGGGGCAGTACATCGACACGGTTCGTCCGTGTACCGGGTCACGGCATTGCTGGAGGCAGTGCTGCGGCACGCGCGGCGTCGTATCGGTGCTGTTGTACCGGTAGCAGCAATAAGCGGTGGCGGATGTCCCCAGCCGCGTGGAGGCTACCTGACCGGCACGTCCGGCACGTCCGGCACGTCCGGCACGTCCGGCACGTCCGGCACGTCCGGGGCGCGGAGCTGCTCCCCCACCAGCTCGGAGCTGGCCCCCCATCCGCCGTCCGAGTGCGCAGCAGCGCTCGATCAACTCCGCGACGCCGCGGCGCCGCGACGGCCCGGCCTGACCTCGGGTGTGTTCGGGTCGGCGCGATCGAGCCTGCCCCGCAATTGGCAGGGGCAGTACATCGACACCGTTCGTCCGTGTACCGGGTCACGGCATTGCTGGAGGCAGTGCTGCGGCACGCGCGGCGTCGTATCGGTGCTGTTGTACCGGTAGCAGCAATAAGCGGTGGCGGATGTCCCCAGCCGCGTGGAGGCTACCTGACCGGCACGTCCGGCACGTCCGGCACGTCCGGCACGTCCGGCACGTCCGGCACGTCCGGGGCGCGGAGCTGCTCCCCCACCAGCTCGGCCAGCCGCTCGGCGATCGCCCACCAGTCAAACGCCTCGGTCACCTCCGAGGCGCGCACGCGGAGCAGCCGCTCCCCGGGGATGTAGATCGGGAGGATGCGGTCGAGGATCGCCTCGATCTCGTCGCGGAACGCATCGTTGGTCGAGCGCACCCCGTCCGCGAGCAGCGCCACGTCGGGCAGCAGCCGCACGAACAGGTCGTAGGTGGTCGCCCAGTGGCGGATGAGCGGCTCGACCCCGAACGGATCGGCGCCATCGGTCACCCGCAGGAAATAGGCGAAGTTGTCGACCACGGACCGATCGGTGACGAGCACCTCGGCGCGCTTCCGCAGCTCGAGCTCCTGCTGGATCTGGGTCATCAGCACCCACAGCTGGGCCTCGGGAGTGGCCACCTCGTTGAGGCCCAGCGGGTTGAAGCGGATTACCTCGCGGCCGACCTCGACGCTGCGCCCGGCCCGCCCGATGGTGCTGGCGAAGGCGTGCACGGCATTCGTCTTGCGCACCGAATGAGAGCCGATGAAAGCGATCTTGGCCGGGTTCTTCCAGGGCATGCTGATTCAGGGTAACGGCTTGCCTGTCCCCCGGGGCGGGGGACTTCATCGTCTCGATGTCCACACCTATCAACCTGATTCGCCGTGGAGTAGCCTGAGGGAGCTGTGGCCCGAAATCCGGTCCGCCGCAGGACCTGAAGGTGAGGGAGCATGATGACCGAGCCATCTCAGCCGCCGCCCCGGCCGACTGAGCCGATGGAGCGCGCCCCTGACGCCGGCTGGGCCTCCTCGCCGATGGCGACCGCCATGCCGGTGCCGCGCCCCCCGCTTCCTGGTGTTCTGTTGGCGAGCGGGGTCATCTTCATCGTGTTTGCTGTCCTCGCCGGACTGGCCGGAGCCTTCGTGCTGTTCGCTGGGCTGCTGATTGGACAGTTTCCATTCGCGATACCCTCGAGCGGACTGTCGTCCGAGCAGGGGAGCGCCGTGGTGTCGATGGCGCGCACCATGTTCCTGTTCATCGGTGCCGTCGTACTGGTGTTTGGTCTGGCGCACCTCGCAGGCGGCATCGGGATCCTGCGGCGCCGCGGATGGGCACGCATCCTCGGGTTGGTGCTCTCCATCCTGGCTCTCGTGGTGCTCGGGCTCGCGACGGTGTCGTCAATCCTGGCGTTCACCCAACCGCTGCCCAGCGCGTACTACACGAATCTGGGCTTCACGGTGGAGGACTACCGCCGCATCGCGGTCACCAGCGTGATCTTCTCCGTGGCGATCCTTGGTGCGGTGGTGGCCGCCTACCTCTTCGTCACCGTCGTGCTGATTCGACGGGGTCGCGACTTCAACTGATGGCCTGCCCGACGGAGGACTGACCGATGGCCCAGCCGATCGAGCGGATCCTGGTCCGGCACCTGGGGAGCAGGCTCGCGGTTCCACTCTTCCTGACCGACGCCGATGGCACCCTGGTCTTCTACAACGAGGCCGCGGAGCAGCTGCTCGGCCGTCGCTTCGACGACGCCGGCGAGATGAGCTTCGACGCGTGGACCTCCGCCTTCGCGGTACGGGATGACGCCGGGCAGCCCCTCGAGATCGACCAGCTGCCACTGGTCAAGGCGCTGCGCGAACGCCGCCCGGCCCATGCCCGCTTCGACATCACCGGCATGGACGGTGCGGTGCGCACCCTCGAGGTGGCTGCCTTCCCGCTGCAGGGCCAGGGCGGCAGCCGGCTGGGCGCGGTGGCGCTCTTCTGGGAGGCCGCTGCCCCGTGACGCGCCGGTGATCGTTCGGCTGTGGGGGACCCGGGGATCGGTCGCCAGCCCCGGTCCCGAGTCGATCCGCTACGGCGGCAACACGGCCTGTGTCGAGGTGCGCACCGACGACGCCCTGCTGGTGCTCGACGCGGGGACCGGCATCCGCCGGCTGGGCGCCACCCTGCGCGAGCACCGGGGCAGGATCGACCTGCTGCTCACCCACCTGCACCTGGACCACCTGCAGGGGATCGGCTTCTTCGAGCCGTGCTTCCGCCCGGAGATCGAGCTGCACATCTGGGGGCCGCCCTCGACCACCCTGGACCTGCGCGAGCGTCTGAGCCGATACCTTTCGCCGCCCTTATTCCCGGTCCTGTTGCGCGACCTCGGGTCACACGTCTCGCTGCATGACGTGCCGCGCGAGCCGTTCTCAGTGGGCTCGGTGACGATCAGTGGCGAGGCGATCATCCATCCCGGTCCAACGGTCGGCTACCGGATCAGTGCCGCGGGACGCACGCTCGCCTACCTGCCCGATCACGAGCCGGCCCTGGGCGCGCCCTCGTTCCCACTCTCGCCGGACTGGACCTCGGGACATCGACTGGCCGAAGGTGCCGACCTGCTGATCCACGACGCGCAGTACACCGAGGCGGAATACCCGAGCCGGATCGGCTGGGGACACAGCTCGCTGGAGCAGGCCTGGGCCTTCGCCCGCCAGGCTGGCGTGCGGCGACTCGTCACCTTCCATCACGATCCGAGCCACGCCGACGACCAGCTCGACGAGATGGTGGCCGACCTCCAGGCTCGCGACGGACCGGAGGTGGTC
Organism: uncultured Chloroflexia bacterium; assembly: GCA_963750025.1. Taxonomy (GTDB): domain Bacteria; phylum Chloroflexota; class Limnocylindria; order QHBO01; family QHBO01; genus CF-167. Next base: position 15,383 of record CAVVPF010000035.1, on the reverse strand, counting down.
GGGGGTCGAGAGGGCCTCGAGTTCAGTCTCGCCTGAGCTTCTCTGCGGCCCTCGCTTCCGTAATTCTCGCCAGTGGAGAGGATCGCCCGGCATGACAAACGCGATGCCAGGCTAACACTCCGTCGGGGAGAAATGACGGGCGTGGTACCCCGGGATTGGTGGCTCAGCGAGCCCTGTTCTCCACGGGCGAGAGATACGTCCTCGTCCGTTTCCGAGCACGTCCGGCTGCGGTAGTGGCGGGTGTACTGTATCGGCTCCCTCGAACGTGAGCTGACGCAGGAGGAACCGATGGCGCGAATCATCCGCGCGGCCCTGTTGCAGGCCGATTGGACCGGCGACAAGGAGTCGATGATCGTCAAGCACGAGAAGTACGCGCGCGAGGCGGCCAAGCAGGGCGCCAAGGTGATGTGTTTCCAGGAGCTCTTCTACGGCCCCTACTTCTGCCAGGTGCAGGACCCGCAGTACTTCTCCTACACCGAGAAGATCCCCGGCGGCCCCACGACCGAGCGCATGCAGGCGCTGGCGCGCGAGACGCGCATGGTCCTGATCGTGCCGATGTACGAGGAGGACGAGCACACCGCCGGCATCTACTACAACACCGCCGCGGTGATCGACGCCGACGGGACGTACCTGGGCAAGTACCGCAAGACCCACATCCCGCACGTCAAGGGCTTCTGGGAGAAGTTCTACTTCCGCCCCGGCAACCTGGGCTACCCGGTCTTCGAGACAGCGGTCGGCAAGGTGGGGGTCTACATCTGCTACGACCGCCACTTCCCGGAGGGCGCGCGGGCGCTGGGGCTCAACGGGGCTGAGTTGGTCTTCATCCCATCGGCCACCTCGCGTGGGTTGAGCGAGTACCTGTGGCGCGTCGAGCAGGTGAGCCATGCCCTGGCCAACGGCTACTTCGTGGGGACGATCAACCGGGTCGGGATCGAGCCGCTGGGCGAGGATGACTTCTACGGTCAGTCCTACTTCGTCGATCCCCGCGGCCAGTTCGTGGGGGACGTGGGTGACGCGTACAAGGAGGAGCTGCTGGTCCGAGACCTCGACATGGACATGATCACCGAGGTGCGGCAGCTCTGGCAGTTCTACCGCGACCGACGCCCCGATGCCTACGCGGACCTGGTGCGACCGTAGGGGCATGCGATGGAGCGGCCGACGACCTGCTGATGGGCGGTAACTCTCAACCGCGGAGAATTGCTGCGCGGGGAAGGCGGTGGATGACCCCTATCCCTTCTCAATTCCCCGCCACAGAGACGTACCCCTGGTTTGGCATCGCCCGCGGTACGTTGTTCTCCGCACGAGAGAAGTATCGGCGCCGGGTTCGCACGTTGGCTCTGAGCTGAGGTAGCCACACGGAACATGGACTTCGGATTCACGCTCAAGCCGGAGAACGACATCGGGCGCACGCTCGACCTGACGCGGCGCGCCGAGGCGAACGGCTTTATCCACGGCTGGCTCTTCGACAGCCACGTCCTGTGGCGTGAGCCGTATGTGCTGCTGACCCTGATGGCCCAGGCAACCGAGCGCATGCGACTCGGCACCTGCGTGACAAATCCCGCGACCCGTGAGCCATCGGTCACCGCGTCGGCCCTGGCGGTGCTCGATGAGCTGAGCCACGGACGGATGGACCTGGGGATCGGCCGCGGCGACAGCGCCCGGCGCGTCCTCGGCAAGCCGCCGACCACCATGAAGACGCTGGAAGAGGCGATCGGGGTCATCCGTGACCTGGTCGAGGGGCGCGCCGTGACCTTCGAGGGGACCGAGCTGGTCCTCCCCTGGACCGGCAAGTGGAAGCTCCCGGTCTGGGTGGCTGGCTATGGACCGATGGCGCTGGCCATGACCGGACGCGTCGCCGATGGTCTGATCCTCCAGCTGGCCGATCCGGACCTGATCGGGTGGTTCGTCTCCCAGCTGCGCGAGGCTGAGGCCGCGGCGGGCCGTCCCGCGGGTAGCGTCCGCGTCCAATCGGCCGCTCCGGCGCACGTGGGTCCGCGCGAAGTGGGCCGCGAGCGCACGCGCTGGTTCCCGGCACTGGTCAGCAACCACGTACTGGACCTCGTCAACAAGTACCCGCGCGAGCAGCTGCCTGAGGCGCTCACCGGCTACGTCACCGACCGCGCCGGCTACGACTACCACCACCACGCAGAGGTCGGCTCGAGCAACGCGGCCTTCGTGGGCGACGAGGTGACCGATCGCTTCTGCGTGCTGGGCGACGCCGCAGAGCATCTCGCCAAGCTTCAACAACTGGCCGATGCCGGCGTCGACCAGTTCAACATCTACCTGATGAACGGCGACGAGGAGCAGCAGCTGGAGATCTACGGCCGCGAGATCGTGCCGGTCATGGGCCACCTCATGGAGCGACGTGCCAATGCCTGATCTTGCGACGCTGGAGGCCGATGCCGAGCAGCGCTGGGTCGCCTACGCCGCCTTCGGACTGCTGGAGGGCTCGCCGGCCCAGATCCTCCACGACTTCGCGTGGAAGCCCGGTGACCTTGAGACTGCGGAGACCATGTTCCTTGCGCCGCGTCGCGGCACCGAGCGTGCGCTGGTGGACAGCCTCTGGCAGCTCCCCGGCGAGTTCGTGGTGGGTCGCGACGGACGCATCGTGCATGCCCATCACGCCCAGTTCTGCGAGGATTTCCCGCCCAGGGCCGTTCTTCTTGGCGCTATTGCGGAGGCAAGCTGACCATGGCCATCAACCAGGCGCGGCGGATCGATCGCATCGGCGAAGCGATCGGACCATTCCTGGACTTCTTCAACGGGCCGTTCGCCAAGCTGAACGCCAACCCTGACGTCGCCAACTTCGCGGTCGGCAATCCGCAGGATTTCCCGCTGCCGGGCTACGTGGCGGCGCTCGGCACTCACGTCGAGCCGCGCCGGCGCGACTGGTACGCCTACAAGCAGAGCGAGCCGAAGTCCAAGATCACCGTCGCACGGAGCCTGTCCGCGCGCACCGGGCTGGACTGGGATCCCGCCGACGTGGCCATGACCAACGGCGGATTCGGGGCGCTGGCGGTCTCGATGCGCACGCTCGTCGAGCCGGGCGACGAAGTGATCTTCCTTTCGCCGCCGTGGTTCTTCTATGAGTTCATGATCCTGGCCGCCGATGGCGTGCCGGTTCGGCTGCGCCTGGCCCCTCCCGCCTTCGAGCCGGACATGGCCGAGATCGCTGCCGCCATTACCCCCCGCACGCGCGCGCTCATTTTCAACTCGCCGCACAACCCCAGCGGCCGGGTCTACCCGTTCGAGACGGTGGGGGCCCTGGCGCAGACTCTGACCGATGCCTCGGCGCGCATCGGTCACCCGATCTACCTGATCTCCGATGAGCCCTATAACCGGATCATCTTCGACGGCCGCACCTTCCACTCGCCGGCGGAGGTGTACCCGTACACGGTCATCACCTACTCGTACGGGAAGACGCTGCTGGCGCCCGGCCAGCGCATCGGCTACCTGACCGTGCCACCGACCATGCCCGATCGCGAGGCTCTTCGCCGATCGGTCTTCGTGGCGCAGTTCGCGACCGGGTACGCGTTTCCGAACGCGCTGCTGCAGCACGCCATCGAGGACCTCGAGCGGCTCTCGATTGACGTGGCCGCCATGCAGCGCCGCCGGGACCGGATGGTAAGCGCCCTCCGTGAGATCGGCTACGAGACGACGATGCCGGAGGGGACCTTCTACATCATGGCCCGCGCCCCCATCCCCGACGATGTGGCCTTCACCGACCTGCTGGCCAGGCACCGCGTCCTCGTTCTGCCCGGCACGGTCGTGGAGGTGCCCGGCTGGTTCCGCATCAGCCTGACCGCCACCGACGAAATGGTGGAGCGGGGGATTCCGGGGTTCGCCGCCGCCTACGCGGAGGCGTCAGCCGGCTAGGCCGCCGGCGGCTCGAGGGCCAGGTCGTCGAGGTACACGACCTCCAACCTGGTGCTGCCGCGCAGCCGCCGATCGTTGGTCACGAAGGCCGTTGCGCCGGCCGCCCGCGCGGTGGCCAGATGAATGGCATCTGGCAGGCGCACGGATCGGCTGCCGCGGATCACCGCCGCGTCGGTCGCCAGGTCCGGCCCGAAGGGGACGATCTTCAGGCCCGGCATCGTCCGGATCTCATCGCCGTACCGCTCCATCAGCGCAAAGTCACCCAGGCGTGCCGGCCCAGCCAGCACCTCTGCGAGCCCGACCGAGGCCAGGACGCCGGCGGAAAGGCCCAGCTCGATTGCGTTCAGCAGCTGGCGGGCAGCGCCGGCACGTGGCTCATCGGCCTCGAGGAGGTAGATCAGCACGTTGCTGTCCACGGCGATGCGCCGATGCCTCCGGCACAGTTCGGCGACCGTCACGGCTGCCCTGTGGCGAGATCGTCCTCCCACTCATCACGCAGCGCGCGGATGTAGGCGACAGGATCGCCGTATACGCCACGCCCCAGCCCGTACAGGCGATCGGCTGTAAGACCGGCGCGCGGGCGCAGGACAATGACGTCGTCGCGGATCTCGACCTCGAGGCGATCCCCGGCCTTGATTCCGAGGCGCCGCCGGGCCTCGCTCGGGACAGCGATCTGGTGCTTGCTGCTGACCTTGACGCTTAGCATGAAGGTGATGCTAAGCGGGAGGCATCGGTGCCGTCAACCGTCCAGAAACGCAGAATGGGGAGCATCGGTTTACTGCCCGAACGCCGGAACGATCCGGGGAGCCCTGTTGCGACTGGATCTCAGTAGTGATACCTTCCTGGTTCATGGTTGCCCTCCAGACGATCGTCACCACCCTCCAGCAGCGCGGGTACCGGATCACGGCGCCGCGTCGCGACGTGGCCGCCCTGATCGCCGACCAGGCGGGCCACTTCACCGCTGAGGATCTACTAATCGCCTCCCGGAAGCGGCGCATGGCCCTTGGTCGTGCGACCGTGTTTCGGTCGTTGGAACTGCTCAGCAGCCTGGAACTGGTGGAACGCGTCGACCTGCCATCGGGCGAGCATGCCTATGTGAGCTGTGAGCCCGAGCACCACCATCACCTGGTCTGCTCGAGCTGCGGGCGGGCAGTGGGCGTGGAAGAGGGGAAGCTGGACACCGCGCTCCGGGAGTTGGGTCGTCGCACCGGCTACCAGATCGATTCGCATCGGCTGGAGCTGTTCGGGACCTGTCCGGACTGCCTGGCTGCGGCGAAGGTGCGAGACCGATCGTGAGCGCCGTGCTGCGCTTGGCGGCGGCTGCCGCCCTCCTTATCGGAGTGGCCGGTTGCGGGAGCATCGGCCCAAGCTCGCAGGGGGATCGCCTGCCGGTAGTGGCCTCGACCTCTGTCCTCGCCGACCTGGTGCGCAACGTCGGTGGAGACCTGGTCACCGTCTCCAGCCTGGTTCCGAAGAACGGGGACGTCCACACCTTCGCCGCCAGGCCATCGGACATCCTGTCCGTCGCGAACGCCAGGCTGCTGATCATGAACGGCCTGGGTCTCGATGATTGGCTGGAGCGCACCATCGCCAATGCCTCGGCGGCCGGAACGCCGCTGATCAAGCTCGGGGTCGACCTGCCGGGAGTGACGCTGCTGCCAGGCGAGGACCCTCAAGACCAGAATCCGCATCTGTGGATGGACGTGGCCTACGCCGAGTTGTACGTGGATCGCATTGCGACCGCGCTTGCGTCGGTTGATACGGCCCACGCGGCCGACTATCGGCGGCAGGCGGCCGATTACCGAGACCGGCTGGCGACGCTCGACGCCGAGATCCGCACGCAGATCGCCACCATCCCAGCGGCGAACCGGCGGGTGGTGATGTTTCATGACGCATTCCCGTACTACGCCCGCGCCTACGGGATCACGATTGTGGGGGTCGCGGTCCCGGCCCCCGGCCAGGATCCGAGCGCGGGCTACACGTCACAGCTCGTCGATGCCATTCACTCGGCCAACGTCAGGGCTATCTTCAGCGAGAGCCAGTTTCCAGCCAAACTGGTCGAGCAGCTCGCCGCCGAGACTGGTGCCGTGGTAAAGGCGAATCTCTATAGCGACAGCCTTGGCGACGATCCGGTGACGAGCTACGAGGCGTTGATGCGCTGGGATACCGAGAAGCTGGTGGAGGCCCTGCAGTGAGCGGATCGCTCATCGGCGCAAGCGTTGAGGCAGCGGCGACACCCGCCGTGCGGGTCGTTGGCGTGTGGGCCGGGTACGACCATGCGCCGGCCCTGGAGGACGTGACCCTCGAGTTCCCGCACGGCGCGCTGGTGGCCATCTTCGGGCCGAACGGCGGCGGCAAGACCACTCTGCTCAAGCTCATCGCGCACGCCCTCGAACCATGGAGAGGGACGGTCGAGGTGCTCGGGGCGCCGGCCGGAGAACATGCCAAGCGCCTCGCCTATGTCACCCAGGCCGAGCTGGTCGACTGGTCATTCCCGGTCAGCGTCTGGGACGTGGCGATGATGGGTCGTTACCCGGCGCTCGGGCTCCTGCGCCGCCCGGGAGCGGCTGATCGAGAGGCGGTCGAGTCCGCGCTCGAGCAGGTGGCCATGGCCGATCATCGGCACGCGCAGATCGGCGCCCTGTCGGGAGGCCAGCGGCGACGGGCCTTCCTGGCGCGCGCCATTGCGGCAGACCCCGAGCTGTACCTCCTCGACGAGCCGGTCACCGGGGTCGACGTCGCGACCCAGGAGGACCTGATGGAGCTGCTCCGTCGCGAGACCGAGCGTGGCCGCACCGTGATCTCCACCACCCACGACCTGGCGGCGGCTGCGGAGCACTTCACCACCGTGGTGGCCCTCAACCACCGGGTGATCGCCATGGGCCGCTCGGACCTGGTGCTCGACCCCGATGTGCTGAGCCGCACCTACGGCGGGCATCTGCTCGTGCTCGGGAGCCACGCGGTGGTCCTGGACGACGCCCATCACCATGACACCCCGATGGGCGGCGAGCAGCATTACCACGAGAAAGGCGAGCGCCGCTGATGCTTGGCCCGCTGATCGACCCGCTCGGCTACGACTTCTTCCTGCGCGCCCTGACCGCTTCGGCGATGGTCGGGCTGGTGTGCGCCGTGGTGGGCACCTACATGGTCCTGCGCGGTTACGCCTTCATGGGCGATGCCCTGAGCCACGCCGCCTTTCCGGGCGTCGTGGTGGCCTACCTGCTGAAGGGCCCGTTTTACATCGGCGCGGCGGTCGCCTCGGTGGCGACGGCGCTGGCGATCGGCTGGGTGACGCGCCACGGCCGGCTGCGCGGCGACACAGTGATCGGGGTGCTCTTCGCCGGCATGTTTGCGATGGGCGTGTTCCTGTTCAGCCTGATTCCCAATTACGTCGGCGATCTGTTCGGCTTCCTCTTCGGGGAGGTGCTGGGGATCGGCATCGGCGATCTGCTGGCCCTGGTGGGTCTTGCGATCGCCGTCCTGGCGGTGATCGCGGTCCTGTGGAAGGAGCTGCTGTACTCCACCTTCGATCCGCTTGGAGCAGCGGCCTCGGGATTGCCGGTGGCGCGCCTCGACTACCTGTTCCTGGCGCTCATCGCGGTCACCATCGTGGTGAGCCTCCAGGCGGTCGGCATCATCCTGGTGGTGGCCATGCTGGTCACCCCGGCGGCAACCGCCCAGCTGCTGACCCGCAGCTTCGGCCGCCTGCTCTCTATCGCCGCGCTGATCGGCGTGATGGCTCCGATCGCGGGCCTCTACCTCAGCTTCTGGGTCAACTCCGCCAGCGGGGCGACCATCGTCCTGGTCGAGACCGCGCTCTTCGTGATCGCCCTGATCGCCGGGCCACAGGGCGCCCTGCGGCATCGCACCGCGGCGTCGTCACCGGGAGGCGGAAGATGAAGCCCAGCTTCGTGGCCGGCTTCGGGCCGATCGTTCGGGACGTGGACGAGAGCCGCGCCTTCTGGGGCGAGGCCATGGGCATCGAGCTCACAGAGGCCGCCCCCGGCTACTGGACCACAGACCACCTCGAGGGTAGCAAGGCCTTCGCCCTCTGGCCGCTGTCACACGCAGCCGAGTCATGCTTCGGGACCGATGCCTGGCCGGCCGACCTCCCCGAGCCGCATGCGTGGCTCGAGCTCGACGTCGAATCGCCCGATGCCGTGGCTCCTGCCGCTGCCGAGATGGCGGCGCGCGGGTATCGGCTTCTGGTCGAGACAAAGCTGGAGCCCTGGGGCCAGACCGTCGCCCACCTGCTCAGTCCGGAGGGGATCCTGGTCGGCATCGTCTACACGCCCTGGATGCACGAGCCGGGCGAGGGGTCTGAGCAAACCGGGAAACCTGGGCCGATCACCGGGTTCTGAATCCTCCGCCGACGCGTCGGTGAGCTGCGTGGGGCTGACCGGGCCAATTCTCATCGGTGGAGACCAACCGCGGCAGATCCAATGCCGGACGCCGCGAGAGAGGGTTACCTCTCGCGAGGTGAGAAGTAGGTCATTCAGACGGCTCATCGAGGGGGCTGCGCTTCCGTAGCCCTCCGCTGGTGAGAACTACGCGGTTCCCGTTCAGCAGGTCTGCCCGCAGCTCAGTCACAGCCGCGTGAGGACTCCACCTGATCGCTGGGGGATCCGTGCCACGTGGCACTTCCCCCAGAAGTGCCAGGCGCTACCATCGGTCCTCGAGCACGGAGGAACACCATGCGCACCCTGATCAAGAACGGCACCATCATCAATGCCGACGCCACCACCCGCGCCGATGTGCTGGTCGATGGCGAAACGATCGCCCTGATCGGCAGCAACCTGACCATCACCGCCGACCGCACCGTGGACGCCGCAGGGAAGTGGGTCGTCCCCGGCGCGATCGACGTGCACACCCACATGGAGCTGCCCTTCGGCGGCACCGCAGCCAAGGACACGTTCGAGACCGGGACCCGCGCGGCCGCGTTCGGCGGGACGACGACCATCCTCGACTTCGCGGTGCAGCCGCGGGGCAAGGCGCTCCGCGATGGGCTTGACGCCTGGCACGAAAAGGCCGATGGCAACGCCTGCATCGACTACGGCTTCCACATGATCATCAGCGACGTCCGCGACGACGTGCTGGCCGAGATGGACACCCTGGTCGACGAGGGCGTGACCACCTTCAAGCTGTTCACCGCCTACCCCGGCGTCTTCTTCTCCGATGACGGGGCGATCTTCCGGGCGATGCAGCAGACCGCCAAGAACGGCGGCCTGATCATGATGCACGCCGAGAACGGCCTGGCCATCGACGTGGTCGCCGGACAGACCTTCGCCGCCGGATTGACCGATCCCTACTACCACGGCACGTCTCGCTCCCCCGTGCTGGAGGGCGAGGCGACCAACCGGGTGATCCGCCTGGCGGCGGTCGCCGGGGCGCCGGTCTACATCGTCCATCTATCGGCCCGCGACGCGCTCAACGAGGTGCGCCGCGCCCGGGACGAGGGGCTACCCGTCTTCGCGGAGACCTGCCCGCAGTACCTCTTCCTGTCGCTCGAGGACATGGGCGATGGCTTCAACGGGGCCAAGTTCATCTGCTCGCCGCCGCTCCGTCCCGCCGATCACCAGGAGGACCTGTGGCGCGGCCTGCTCAGGGGGGACCTGCAGGTTGTCTCGACGGATCATTGCCCGTTCGACTTCCACGGGCAGAAGGAGATGGGCCGCGACGACTTCCGCAAGGTCCCCAACGGCCTGCCGGGGGTCGAGAACCGGGTTGACCTGCTGCACTCCGGCGGTGTCGCCACCGGGCGCCTGACCCCGAACCGCTGGGTCGAGCTGATCTCGGCCGCCCCGGCGCGCATGTTCGGCCTGCCGCAGAAGGGCGCGGTGGCGGTCGGCCTCGACGCAGACCTCGTCATCTACGACCCGCAGCGCAAGCACACCATCAGCGCCTCGACGCATCACATGGACGTCGACTACAGCTGCTACGAGGGGCGGGAGGTGACCGGCGCAGCCGATGTCGTCCTGTCCCGCGGCAAGATCGTGGTCGACGGCGACGAGTGGCTGGGTGCCAAAGGAGACGGCCGCTTCCTGAAGCGCCAGCGCAGCGCCTTCCTCAAGTGAGGCCGATGCGCGCCGAGCCCGCTCCGACCGATCCGGACCAGGCCGCGTACCTGTCCGCTATGCTCCGTGGATCATCGGCTGTCCCGGCGAACCAGCCACAAGGAGGCTCACGCCCAATGCTCCGCATCAAGTCAGCTGCCCTGGTCGGTGTCGTGGCCATGCTGCTCGCCGCCTGCTCCAGCGCCAGCTCCGGCTCCACAGCCCCGACCTCGGAGCCAACCGCGACGCCGGCCGCACAGCAGTCCGCCACTGGTCCACTCCCCTCGGCAGGCGTCGTGGCCGAGCTCGAGGCCCTGATCCCTGACACGATCGGCGGGATCACCATGCTGAAGCAGAGCATGAAGGGGAGCGACCTCGCCGCCTCTGGCAGCGGTGACGCAGCCGCGGAGAAGTTCATCCAGGATCTCGGCGTTTCACCTGACAGCATCGACATCGCCTTCGGCTACGGCGTCAGCGCCGATGCGACCAACGTTGCCGCCATGTTCGTCTTCCGGGCGCAGGGCGCCGGCAAGGACAAGCTGCTTCAGGTCTTCAAGGAGGCGAACGACGCTCAGCTCGACACGCCGATGGCCTGGGAGAGCCGATCCGTGGGCGGTAAGGACGTCCAGGTGGCCACCGGGGGGGGCGGACGGTGTTCTTGTACGCCACCAACGACCTGCTCTTTGAGCTCATTGTCAACGATGTCGATGCCGCCACCGCGGTGATCGCCTCGCTGCCATAGAGGTCTCGTGACCGAGGGGGCCCAGGGCCGGCCGGCGGCGATCTTCGTCAACGAGGGAGCCGGCTCGGCTCACTCGGCGCGCGTCCGGACCGCCGTCTCGCTGACCCGGCGCGCCCTCGACGCCGACCTGCACGTCACCGAGACCCGCTCGGTCGACGAGCTGCGGGCCTTCCTCGACGAACGGCTGGATGCCTACCGGACCGTGGTGATGGTGGGCGGCGACGGCTCGCTGGGGGTCGCCTACAACGCGGTCGCGGACCGCCCAGAGGTGACCCTCGGCTATATCCCGGCGGGGTTCGGCAACGCCACCGCTCACCTGCTCAACCTGCCGCGCCACCCCGCCGCGCTGGCCGGCCTGCTGGCCCGCGGCGATGCCCGACCGATCGACCTCGTGTCGGTGGACGGGCGGCTGGCCCTCTTCGTCGGCGCAGGCTGGGACGCGCTGGTGGCACGCCGCTATGCAGCCGACGGGGCCCGTCGCCTGCGTGGCTGGGTGACCGCCGTGACCGCCTTGCTGCCCGACCTCGGACGCCGCCATCCGGTCCGGGTGCTGGCTGATGGCGAGGTCATCCACGAGGGGCCGATGATCCTGATGGTGGCCAGCACCACGCCCTATTACGGTCGTGGCCTGCTCGTCAACCCGGGCGCGCGCCCCGATGCCGGCAGGCTGATGGTGCGCGTCTACCCGGGACCGGCGCCACGCCTGGCGCTTGAGGCGGCGCGCTGGGCTTCGCATCGCACCCCGGCCGCCCGGGGCGTCTCTGCCAGCACGCTGACGATCACCAGCCTCAGTGCTCGACCGATCCCCGTTCAGGCCGATGGCGACTACGCCGGCGAGGCGACGGAATGGCATTTCGAGGTACGACCGGCCGCCGTACGACTCATCGGGAAGTGGTGATCGAAGGCACCAGGAAGCGCGAAATCGCATTGCGAGCGCATGAGCGGCCGGTGTACATTGCCAATGTGCATTGAACTGCCGGCCCGATTCTGTGCGTCCGCGCGCCGGCCTGCATCGACGGAGGGCTTGCGCCCGACGACCGTCGCTCTCCATCTGCTGTTTTCCTGGCGCGCCGTTCCAACCATCGCATCGACTTGCACCGGAGATTGATGTTGAAAAAGCTGCTGGTGATCCTGACCACTCTTTCGGTTCTCTTCCCGACCGGAGTCGTGGCAAGTGCTCGGCCGGTAAGTTTCGTAGCCTACGACCAGTCGCCGCTGCTGAAGGAGATGCCGGCCCCCGCGCAGGCCTATCCCGCCGGCATCCCGCCGAGCGAGATGCCCGACGGGAGCGGCGACTTCAGCGACCCGCCGCTCCACAACGGCGGTTCACCGGATCTGAGCCTGACGCTCTTCGACTTCTCGTCCTCTGCCACCGGCCCTCACCAGGTGCCGTTCTGGAGGGAGTACGCCGGAACCCACGCCGACATTTATGTCGGCTGGAACGACCTTCAGGCGCCCGCGGCGTCGAGCCAGCAGGACCAGACGATCACTGCCGCAGAGATTGCCTGGATCGGGCAGCAGTTCGACCAGCAAATCTGGGAATCCGACGTCTTCCACTTCGGCAACTACGTGGCGCGCTGCACGGGCCTGGAGCCGGGGGACAACACCTGCGGGACCGGCGAGCGTGCCGCCATCATGATCTACAACATCCGCGATGACGCCTACTGGTCCAGTTTCCGCTTCTATATCGCGGGCTTCTTCTGGAGCTCGCTGAACGACGCACTCGGCGTCAACGCGGTCTTCGTCGACTCCTTCGATTGGAAGAACCGGGTCGGCGACCCGTCGACCGCACCGTGGACGGACGGCAACACGAGCAACGACCGGCCGCTCCTCTACGACGGAACGGTGGCCCACGAGTTCGAGCACCTTATCCACAACGACGTCGACCCGGACGAGGACTCGTTCATCGACGAGGGGATGGCCGACCTGGCCGAGCAGTTCATCTACGGCCCGGTGACCACCGCCTCGCACGTCGCCAACTACCTCTTCTACCACCGCGACTCGCTGACCGACTGGGACGGCGAGCTGTACGACTACGGCAACGGGGTCCTGTGGGAGGACTACCTGTGGGAGCGCAACGGGGGCACTGACCTCGACGCGCCGCTCGCCGGCCGCGTCACGGAGGCCTACGCGGGGGACAAGTTCGCTGACACCTCCGCCAAGTTCACCGATCCCGGCGACGCGTTCACCTGGGACCTGATCCACGACCAGGCCAACGGTCTGGCGGGCGTGGCTAACCAGGTGGGCGGCATGGCGCAGGTCAAGGCGCTGCATCGTGACTACACGCTCGCCAACCTGCTCGACGGCAAGGTGGCCGAGCCAGAGTGGAACTACCAGAACCTCGTCCTCGACGGCGTCGACTCGCTGGGCTACGGCATCGAGGACGGGATCGCCTTCTACGACTCGAACGTGCAGGGCAACATGCCGCCGACCCGCAAGAACGTGCGGCGCCTGACGATCACCGAGCCGTGGGGCGCCTACTACCGCACCTTCGGCGGCTCGGAGCCCGGCGTCACCGTGGCGTTCAGGGGCTCCACCCAGGACGGCGTATCACCCTACACCGGCGCCTCCGAGTGGTACAGCGGCCTCGGCAACGGGCTCGAGCGCACGCTTCAGCGGGCGTTCAGCGTGTCGGCCGGGGACACGCTCTCGTTCCGGACCTGGTTCGACATCGAGCCCGACTGGGACTACGGTTACGTCGAGGCCTCCGGCGACGGAGGGGTGACCTGGACGAAGCTGACCCAGACGACCTCGCTGCGCGTCGGGGCCAGCAACGTCAACGGCTCGAGCGCCTGGGACGGCCCCGGCGGCTTCACCGGCAACTCGGGCGGCTGGCAGCAGGCCACCTTCGGCTTGGGCGGATTCAGCGGCTCGACGCTGATTCGTTTGCGGTACAACACCGACGAAGCGGTCAACGGCCAGGGCTGGTACATCGATGACGTGGCGGTCGGGGCGACGTCCGACCCGATCGACGCGGTCGGGAGTTGGACGACGAACGGCTGGCTCTTCACGAACGGCCTGCAGAACAACGACTGGAGCGCCGACGCGTACTCGACGTTTGCCAAGGGGCTGGTGAAGGGCTATTACTGGGTAGAGATCGAGTTGACTCCGGACGGAACCAGCGTCAGCGGTTCTACCTGGATCGAGGCGCAGTACGCGCGCGGTGGCAAGGTGTACGGCATCGTCTCGAACCGGCCGGACGGCGTCTTCGATGCCCGCGGGCGGCTGACGATCTCCAAGAGCCAGTAACCCTGCGCGCTCCACGCGATTGAGGCCCGCCGGTCCGCCGGCGGGCCTCGCGTTCTGCGGGCCGGCGGTGATCTGACGCTCGGCCGCCGTGCGCCTCATCGGGCGGTGGTGATCAGGGGCACCACAGAGTGCTCGGGTCGGTTGCGCGCAGGTGCGCTACTCGATCGAGCTCGATTGGGACTACCCGTACCTCACGGTGAACGGCACGCCCGTGCACACCAACCTGTCATCGGCCACCGACCCCAACGGGCAGAACTTCGGTGAGGGGATCATCGGCTCGTCCAACGGCTGGGTGGCCCTGACGGCCGACCTGTCGGCGTTCGCCGGCCAGACCGTTGCCATCGGGTTCCAGGTGGACGAGATCGCCATCACCGGTCAGGCGACCGATGGGGCGGAGAGCGATACCGGCTGGACCTTCAACGGGTTCCGCACGACAACCGGCGTGGAGTCGGCGTTCTACTTCAACGCCTACGTGGCCGAGTACCGCCAGTAACGTGACTACGATCGCGGCCTGCAGGCCGGCCCGTACAACTTCGGCTTCCTGAACAACCCGTCGCTGGGCAACTGGGTTGAGCACTTCCCGTACCAGGATGGCATGCTCGTGAGCTACTGGGACACGTCCTTCGCGGACAACAACACCAGTGAGCACCCGGGCGGCGGCCTGATCCTGCCGGTCGATGCCCACCCGGACATCAAGCACCGGCCGGACAACGGGCGTGTGCTGCGGGCGAGGATCCTGTCGTATGACTCGACCTTCAGCCTGGAGCGCTCCGACGCCCTTGTCCTGCACTTCAGCTCGAAGAGGCTGAACATCCCGTCGTCGCCGGCCAACCGGTCTCCTGCTTGTCGCGGCTGTGAGCGGCTGCCAACTCCTGCCGAGATCACCGGATGCACTGCCGACCGCGACGCCGGCGGGCCAAACTGCTCCTTCGCTACCGGGCGGAGAACTGTCGACGCGTCCGGTGCCGTGGCCGTCGATCGAGGTCCCTCCGCCGACCGACTAACGCGGCTAGGAGATCGCCCGCCGCACCTGGTCGAGGGCCGCGAACGCGGCACGCCGCAGCCGCTGCGGGCCGCTGCCGTGGATGCGCACCTCGACCATTGGCATCCTGACGGCGCCGACCACCGAAACGCGGACCCGGCTGCGGCCGTGGGCATCGGTGGGGAGGAGGGAGAGCCGGATCACCGCATCGGCCAGGGGTACCGAGGCAGGTCTGCCCGCGTCCAGCATGCCGCCCACGAAGCGGGCTGCCCCAGCGGCCGGCTCGGTCGCCGACAGGATGGCGAGCAGCGTCCCCTGCGTATCGGCTTCCCACGACGCGACGGTTGCCGCCCCCGCACGCCCCAGAGCGGCGAGCGCCAGGGAGGCGAGGTCGTCGGCATCGGTGCCGTAAGCGTGGTCGGCCAGGAGGGCCAACGCCCGAGCGACAGGCGCCTCCAGCGCAGCCGCATCCCCGCGGGTC
>CAVVPF010000034.1:0-75246 GCA_963750025.1 uncultured Chloroflexia bacterium | reverse complement strand
CCAGCGGTCAGCGTCGAGAAGTTCATCGGCGACGCGGTGATGGCCGTTTTCGGCGTGCCTACGGTCCACGAGGATGATGCGCTGCGCGCCTGCCGCGCGGCCGTCGAGATCAACCGCCGTTGACCGAGATCGAGCCGCAGATGCGGGCCGACCGTGGCGTGGCCATCGAGTGGCGGATGGGGATCAACACCGGACCGGTGGTGGCCGGCGATATGGCCTCCGGGCAGCGGATCGTGACCGGCGACGCGGTCAATGTGGCAGCCCGGCTGGAGGCCGCCGCCGCCCCGGGCGAGATCCTCATCGGCGCCGTAACATATGCCCTGGTGCGCGACGCGGTCAGCGCGGAGCCCCTCGCCGCGCTCAGCCTGAAAGGTAAGAGCAAGCCTGTTCCGGCGTGGCGGTTGCGCGCCGTCAACGAGGCTTCCCGCCGACGTTCCCGCCCGCAAGAAGCGCCACTGGTCGGCCGGCGTCGCCCGCTGCAGCTCCTGGAAGGCGCGTTCGGCGAAGCCGTCGAGGAGCGGGTCTGCCATCTCTTCACCGTGCTCGGGGTGGCCGGGGTCGGCAAGTCGCGCCTGGTGGACGAGTTCATCGTCGGCCTGGGCGACCAGGCGGCGGTCGCTACCGGCCGCTGCCTCGCCTATGGGAGCGGCATCACCTACTGGCCGGTGGCCGAGGCACTGCGCAGCGGCATCGCAAACGCCGAGGCGGCGGCCGCGGACCCAACAGGGGCCGGGGTGGCGGCCGTCCTGGCCGCGGAGCCCGAGGCAGAGCGCCTGACAGCGGCGGTCGGCAGCCTGCTCGGCATGAATGCGGACGCGCACGATCAGGAGGAGCTGTTCTGGGCGGTGCGCAAGACCTTCGAGGCCCTGGCTCGCCGGCGGCCTCTCGTGCTGGTCCTGGACGACATTCATTGGGGCGAGCCCACCTTCCTCGATCTGGTGGAACACATCGCCGATTGGACCCGCGACGCACCCATCCTGCTCATCGCGGTTGCTCGCGTCGAACTGTTGGAGACCCGCCCGCTCTGGGGAGGCGGCAAGCGCTGGGCGACCACGGTTCAGCTCGAGCCCCTGTCCGAGATTGAGAGCGAGGAGCTGGTGGGCAGCTTGCTGGGCCAGGCCGAACTGCCCGCTGGATTTCGGACACGCGTGAGCCAGGCGGCGGAAGGCAACCCACTGTTCGTGGAAGAGCTGCTGGCCAAGCTGATCGACGACGGGTTTCTTCAGCGCACGGAGAACGGCTGGGCGGCGACGGGCGACCTTCGTGACCTTGCGATGCCACCCACCATCCAGGCCCTGCTGGCCGCGCGCCTCGAGGGGCTGGGTGCCGAGGAACGGATGGTCATGGAGCGGGCCGCGGTCGAGGGCAATACCTTCCACCGCGGCGCAGTGACTGCGCTCGTTCCCGAGCCGCTGCGGGACCACGTTCCCGAGCGGCTGGCCAACCTGGTCCGGATGGAGCTGGTGCGCCCCGAGCAGGCTGCCTTCGCAGGTGAGGAGGCCTACCGCTTCCGACACCAGCTCATGCGCGATGCGGCCTATCAAGGGCTGGCCAAACAGACTCGCTCAGAGTTGCACGAACGCGTCGCGGGCTGGCTGGAGGGCGTGGTGGGCGACCGGATACTGGAGTACGAGGAGATCATTGCCTACCACTTGGAGCAGGCCTATCGGTACCGGACCGAGCTGGCACCGCCCGATGCCGCGGCAACAGCCCTCGCGATACGAGCCGGAACCATGCTCGGGCAGGCCTCACGACGCGCCGAGGCACGTGGCGACATAGCCGCCAGCGTGGATCTCATGGATCGGTCCGCCAGCCTGCTCCCTCACACCGCCGATCGCCGCCTGCTTCTCGCACAGGTGGCGCCAAATCTGTTCTTCGTCGGTGACGGTCCGCGGGCAGAAAGCCTGCTCAAGGAGGTGGCCGCCGAATCCGAGAAAGCCGGGGACGCGCGTGGCGCGGCCTGGGCACAACTCGGTCTGCTGTTCGTGCAGAGCTCCACGGAGTCGAGCGAGGCGTCGGAGTACACACGCAATGCGGAGATGTTGCGAGACCGGTTAACGGAGCTGGGCGATATCGAGGGCGCTCAACAGGCCGAGCTGCTCGCCGCTCTGGGTCTCTTCGTCATGGGCAGGGCCGGTGAGGGAGGTGCTCGGGCCCAGGCGATTCTGGACGCCGTCCCCAGTTCCACCTCCGGCTCTCTGGCAAACCGGGCCCGCGGCCTGCGTGCGGTGGCGGCAATCGCAGGGCCCATGCCAGCAGACGAGGTCCTCCGGCTAGTCGAAGAGGAGGTCGGACACACCACCCAGCTCCCTGGAGGTGCATCTGGTCCGACCAAGATGTTGTGCCTGCAGGGACGGTTTGCCGAGGCACGCGCCGCGCTTTCACGTGCGACGGACCAGATGGCTGAGCGTGGAGGTCGCATGCTTCCGTGGGAGGCCCATGAAGTGGCCGGAAACGTGGCGCTGCTGGCGGGCGAGGTCAGTCAGGCCGTTCGTAATCTGCAGCTCGCCTACGACGAGAAAATAGCTGCCGGAGATCGTGCTGGCGCCTCCACCACGGCCACCGCGCTGGCCGAGGCGTACCTGGAGGCCCAGGACCTGGACCGAGCCTGGAAGCATGCGGCGAACGCCCGCGAGACGTCCTCACGCGACGACTTTGCGTCCCAAGGCCGTAGCCGAGAGATCCAGGCGCGCGTCCTCTCGGCCCGCAATCAGCACGCGGAGGCCGAGGCGCTCGCGCGTGAGGCGGTGGCGATCATGGGGGGCACCGATTACCTCGCCCTGGATGGGGATGCGCTGGTCCATCTCGCGCACGTCCTCCACGCGGCCGGCAAGGTCGCTGAGGCGCTGGGATCAGCCCGCGAAGCAGTGGAGCTCTACCACCGAAAGGGAGCCAACTTCCTGGTCGAGCGCACGCGCAATCTCATCCGGGATTGGGGCGGAGAGCTGTAGGTCTCTGAACCTGGGCCGGCTCGGAGCGGACCCTCGTCCGCATCGACCTGGCCCTGGAGCGCCTCCGGGCGCAGCGTGCCTGGTCCGTGCGACGAACGGCACTGGCGGTCCGATTACTTCTGGCTCGACGTATTGGGAGGGGAGGCGGTCACCGGACGAGTGGTGTCGCCGCCCCTCTTCGGCTCGATGGAGCTGCTCGGAAGGGAGCGGACGCTGGGCCGCCTGGACGCCGCCATCGGGCGCCTGGGCGCATAGCGTCGGTGGTCCAGTTGGGTCTGGGGTAGCGACGAACGGCACTGGTCGACCCCATGCCGCGTGCTCGACCATCGGTCCATGACCGTCGGTCGTGTCTGGTTCGCGGCGCTTCTGCTGCTCGGGGACCGAGCAGCTTGGGCTCCCCGCAGTGCCCGCAGCGTCGCTGAGGTCTCGCGGCTCGGCTAGCTCCCCGGCACGAGAACGATCCGGCCGGCCACGCGGCTCTCCGCCAGCCGATCGTGGGCGGCGGCGGCCTCGCGGAGCGGCATGCGTTCCACGGTCCAGCGCATCCGGCCGCGCTTGGCGAGGCGCACCACCTCGTGCAGATCGGCCAGCGACCCCCAGGCGGTGGTGGTGATGCTGGCCTCCACCGGGATCCGCTCAAAGGTGAACTCCAGGCGGCCGCCCGCCTCCCCGACCAGCGACACCAGGCCGCCGGGCGCCACGTTGCGGACCGCGTAATCGAGGGTCGGGTCGTTGCCGACGAAGTCGAAGACGACATCGGCCGGTCCGCCCAGGCCGAGCTCCACCAGCGCCTCGTCGCCGTTCAGCAGCCCAAGGTCAGCACCCAGCTCTTCGGCCAGTGCCAGCTTGTCGGGGCTCAACTCGCGCACCGCGATGGTCAGGTCGGGCATGCGGCGCAGGTACTGGAGTGCGAACTGGCCGAGCCCGCCCAGGCCGATCAGCAGCACCCGAGCGCCCGGCTGCAGCCAGGGGGTCGCCCGCTGCACGGCCCGCCAGGGAGTGACGCCGGCATCGGCCAGCGGTGCGGCCTCGACCGGGTCGAGGTCGCCGATGCCGACCAGGTGTCGGGCGTGCGGTACCAGCAGGTACTCGGCATAGCCGCCGTCCCGCTGGAAGCCCGGCGATGCGGATCGGTCGCAGCGCTGCTCCTCGCCGGAGGCGCATTGGCCGCAACTGCCACAGCCCCAGCCGCCGAAGACGACCACCGGGTCGCCCTCGTGGAGCCGCGCGTGCCGAAGCTCGGCGGCCGCCCCGGCGCCCACGGCGTCGATCCAGCCGGCAACCTCGTGGCCGAGGATGATCGGCCGTTCGACGCGAATCCGCGAGGTACGGGCGATGTGGAGGTCGGTATGGCACACCCCACAGCCGGCCACCCGAACGCGGATCTCGGTGCGACTCGGCTCGGGGAGTGGGACCTCTTCGATGCGCAGCGGCTCGCCGGCGGCGTAGCTCCTTACGGCGAGCATCGGCCTACCCCGAGCGCTGGATCGATTCAAGGAGGCGCGCGACCAGACCGCGTGGCTCAACCTGCTCCACGATGTCCACGATCGTGCCGTCGATCGCCACCGCAAAGGCGGTCGGCGCAGCGTTGATGTTGCCGCCGTCATCGACGGTCGGCACGCCCAGCAGGTCAACCGCCGAGCGTCGCTCATCGCAGAACAGGAGGAAGGGCAGCTCCAGCTCCGCCACGTAGGCAGCCTGCTGTTTCTGGGAATCGGTCGAGACCCCGACCAGCGCCACGCCGGCATCGTTGAGCTTTGGGCAGGCCTCCTTCATCGCCCGGGCCAGGGCATCGCCTCGCTCCCGCACCACATCGGTCACCGATGGGCCCTCGAAGAACAGGAAGATCGCGGGCTGCTTGCCGACGAAGCTGCGCAGATTCAACAGGTAGCCGTTGGTGGCGCGCAGGCCGACCGAGGGGATCTGCTCGCCCTCGTGCACCTTCAGGCCTGACGCGGTCACGCTCATGGACCGATTGTAGCGATCGGCTCTGCCCGACCGCCCAGGCGCAGCCGACCTCCCGACCGATGGGCGAGCCCGTCGCGCTCCAACCCGCCCAGGATCCGCTCCAGGTGTGGTCCCTGCATCAGCTGTCGGGCGGCGGGCAGTCCCAGGGCGTGTCCGGGTGCCGCGCTCAGCGCGCGGAGGATCGCGCCCCGCAGCGCGCGATCCGAGCCGGCGAAGCGCGCTTGACGGGGGGCCGGCACCGCCACTCCAGCGTCTCGCGAAGGGCAGCCCTCGGCGACCGGGCAGGCCTCGCAGTGCGGCGCCCGGGCCGTGCAGATTCCCGCGCCGAACTCCATGGTGGTGTGCGTCCACGCGGCGGCATCGGCGGGGTTGCCGGCGGCAGCCAGCGCATCAGCCACGTGCTGCAGGTCGTACGGAGCGGCCAGCGGCGATAGGCCGAAGCGGCGCACCAGCCAACGGCGCACGTTTGTGTCGACTACGCCCACCGGCTGACCGAAGGCGAGGCTGGCGACCGCCCGCGCCGTGTATGGCCCAATCCCCGGCAGACGCTGCAGGTCCGCCACTGTCGTTGGCCATCCGTGTGCCGTGACCGCGGCAGCCGCTCTCCCCAGGGCCAGGGCGCGCCGGTTGTAGCCGAGCCCGGACCACGCCGCCAGCACCGCCGACTCCGAGGCGCCGGCCAGAGCCTGAGCTGTCGGGAAGCGCACCAGGAACGCGGGAAACCGCTCGGCCACGCGCGAAGCCTGGGTCTGCTGGAGCATCACCTCGCTGACCAGGACGGCATAGGGATCGCTCGTCCGGCGCCACGGGAAGTCACGGTGGGCGGCGGCATACCAAGTCAGCAGCGCGCCGCGGACGCGCGCCAGCGCAAGGGGATCGGCAAATCGGTCGGCCACCCGGGCAGGGTAGCGCGCAAGAGCTCAGATCACTTGCACACCCCGCGGTCGCCCCTGCGCTACCGTAGTTCGCGATGCACTATCGGCTGGTCTGCCTCGATGCCGGGTTCACTCTGCTGGCTCCACGCCGCACCCTGACCGATGCACTCCGCGGGGTCCTGGCCGACCACGGCCACACGATCAGCGACAAGGAGCTGCACCGGGCCTGGGAGGTGGCGGATCGCTGGTTCTGGGACGACTATCACCGGCCCGACAATGACACCTGGGGCGATGACCAGCGGATCGACGCCACCTGGCGCACCTATCACGCGTTGATGCTGCGCGAGCTTGGGCTGAAGGATCTCCAGCACCGGGTGCTCGACGCGATCCTGACCGCCCAGTACGCGCCCGAGTCGTGGGAGCTGTACCCCGACGTGCTGCCGGCGCTGGCCGAGCTCCGGGCCGCCGGGCTGACGCTCGGCATCATCTCGGACTGGGGTTCGAATCTTCTGCCGATCGTCGAGGGGCTCGGGCTGGATCGCCGACTGGACTTCGTGCTCGCCTCGGGAGCGGAGGGCATCTCCAAGCCGGATCCGGCATTTTTCCGCCTGGCCGCCGCCCGTGCCGGGGTCCCGCCGGGAGAGGCGCTGATGGTGGGTGACTCGTACCGGGCCGACGTGGAGGGCGCCCGCGCCGCCGGCATGCAGGGGGTCCTGCTGGCGCGTCCGGAATGGCGCGATCGGCGCGAAGCTCCGCCGGACGGCGTGACGGTGATCAGCTCGCTGGTGGAGTTGGCCGCGCTGGTCGTGGAGAGCTAGCCGCTCGCCTCCAGCGTCACCACCGCCTCGTGCTCGG
Organism: uncultured Chloroflexia bacterium; assembly: GCA_963750025.1. Lineage (GTDB taxonomy): Bacteria > Chloroflexota > Limnocylindria > QHBO01 > QHBO01 > CF-167. Next base: position 68,597 of record CAVVPF010000034.1, on the reverse strand, counting down.
CCAGCTCGCCGTGACCGCGGAGCTGCAGCAGGACTCCTGCCGCGATGATCAACAGGCCGCCGAGCAGCTGCACGACGGTCGGTGGCTCACTGAACAGGAGGGCGGCCAGCCCCACCCCGACCACCGGCTCGAGGGTCGACAGGATGGTGGCCCGCGGCGCGCCGAGCAGGCGGACGCCGGAAATGAAACACACGGTCGGCAGGCCCGCGCCGATGATCCCGGCCAGCAGCACCGGCCAGAGCGCCGGCAGGCTGGCCAGCGGCTGCGCGACCGCGGCCAGCTGACCGGTGATCAGTCCCAGGGACAGATAAACCAGCGTTGCCCCGCCCAACGTGAGCGCCGCTGCCTGCGTGCCGGGGATTGCGCCGAAGCCGTGGCGCGCCGCCAGGGCGTAGAAGGTCTGGGCCAGGGCCGCCACCAGGGCCAGGCCGATCCCCAGCAGGTCGAGGTCGCCGAGCGGACCGGCGCCGGCCACCACCAGCACCACGCCGGCCATGGAGACGCCCAGCGCCGCGAGGCGCAGCCGGTCGAGCCGATCGTTGAACCACGCGACGCTGGCGAGCGCCACGAAGGCGGGGTAGACGTAGAAGATCAGCAGCGTCAGCGCGATCCCGATGCGCACGAAGGCGATGAAGGCGGCCAGGTTGATCGCCGCATTGGTCACCGCGGCTGCGCTGATGAAGCGTCGGTCACGGGCCGGCAGGGATTGCCACGGGAGAGCGGCGCGCTGGCCGGCCATTGTCCTGGCCAGGAGGAAGAGGAAGACGCAGATCGCACCGACCCCCGCTCGCCAGGTGACCAGGGTGAGGCTCGAAACGCCCGCGTCGTCGGCAAAGCGGGCCAGCGGGCCGAGTGTCCCGAAGCAGCTCGCCGCCACCACGATCAGCAAAGCGCCGATCAAACCCGAGGAGGCGCCGCGGTTCACCGAGCTCTCCCGCTGACCGGCTCGTCGGCCTCGGCGGCAGTCAGCTCGGCGGAGAGGCGGGCATGGTCCGCGGCCAGCGCATCGGCTCGGTCTCGAGCGGCGTTGTGGCGGTCGATGAGATCCCGGAACGACAGGTAATCGGCATAGGTGGCGGGATCGGCCAGCTGCTCGCCCAGCGCGGCCAGTTCAGCGTCGCTGGTCCGCAGCTCGTCCGCCGCGTGCTCCAGCGCGCCGCGCAGGTCTCGCGTGCGCCGGTATCGCCGGTTCCGCTCCTCCGCCTCGGCCCGCTTGCGGGCCGCCACCTCGGTCGCTGACTCGCGCGGGCGTGACGGAGCGGCCTCGATCCCGCGCGGCGTGGCGATCCCCTCGACCGCCCCACGCGTCTCGATGTCCAGGCCGCGCTTGGCGGCGTAGTACTCGAAGTCGCCGGGGTAGAGGGTCGCCAATCCACCGTTCACCTCGATGATCGCGTTGGCCACCGATCGGATCAGGTATCGGTCGTGGGTGATCAGCACGATCGTCCCCGGGAAGGCGTTGAGGGCATCCTCCAGGACGTCGCGCGAGGCGATGTCGAGGTGGTTGGTCGGCTCGTCGAGGCAGAGCAGGTTGGCCGGGTCGGCCATCAGCTTGGCGAGCGCCAGGCGCGTCTGCTCGCCGCCGGAGAGGATCCCCACCTTCTTGTCAACCGCCTCGCCTGTGAACAGGAAGGCGCCCAGCAGCCGGCGCATCTCGGCCGTCGTCATGCGGGCGGCAGCGCCGGCCAGCTCCTCGAAGACGGTATTCGCCGGGTTCAGCGCCTCAATCTGGTGCTGCGCGAAATAGGCCACCCGCACGTTGCTGCCAAGCTCCCGCCGGCCGCCCTCGAACGGCAGAACGCCGGCCAGGATCTTCAGCAGGGTGCTCTTGCCGGCACCGTTCGGCCCGATCAGCGCCACCTTCTGGCCCCGCTCCAGGATGAGATCCAGGCCGTCGTAGACAGTGTGCCGGCCGTAGCGCTTGACGATCCTCTCGAGGGTGATCACCACCCGGCCGCTGCGCGGCGGCTCCGGGAACCGGAACCTCACCGATTTGGTACGGGCGCTGGGCACCACCACCCGATCCATCCGCTCCAGCTGCTTGATGCGGCTCTGCACCTGGCGCGCCTTGGTGTTCTTGTAGCGGAAGCGCTCGATGAAACGCTCGACCTGCGCCACCTTGCGCCCCTGCGCCTTGGCTGCCATCTCCAGCTGGGCGAGGCGCTCATCGCGCTGCTCGACAAAGTCCGCGAAGTCGCCGACGTACTCGGTGAGCACGCCGTGGTTCAGCTCCGCGACCCGGTTGACCACGGCGTTGATGAAGTCGCGGTCGTGGCTGACCAGCACCACAGCCCCGGCGTACTCGGCCAGGAAACCCTGCAGCCATTCGACCGATGCCAGGTCGAGGTGGTTGGTCGGCTCGTCGAGGAGGAGCAGGTCGGGGTTCTGCAGGAGCAGCCTGGCGAGCGCCACGCGCATCATCCATCCGCCGCTGAACTCGCCGATCTCGCGTTCCATATCGGCCTGCGCAAAGCCGAGCCCGGCCAGGATGCGCCGCGCCTCGGTCTCCAGCGACCAGCCGCCGAGCTGCTCGAACCGATGCTGCAGCCGCCCGTACTCGTCCATCAGCTCGGCCATCTCGTCGGGGGCCGTCTCCTCGGCCATTTCGGCCTCGATGTGTCGCATCCGTCGCTCGATGCCGCTCACCGCACCGGCGCCTGCCAGCACCTCCGCCAGCACGCTGCGACCCTGCGCCTGCGCGATCTCCTGGCGCAGATAGCCAATCGCGAGATCCTTGCCGCGTGTGACCGTTCCGGCATCGGCCTCCTGCTCGCCCGTCATGATCTCGAGCAGGGTCGTCTTGCCGGCCCCGTTCGGCCCCACGATTGCGATCCGGCGCCCGGCGCTGATCTGCAGCCCGACCGTGTCGAAGAGGTGCTGCGCACCGTGGCTCTTGGCGATCCCGGTGAGGGTGACCAGGCTCATCGCTGTTCCGCGTGCTGCAGCCTCGCTCCGCCGGTGTCGAAGCGCAGGCGCGTGGCCATGCCGGGTACCGAGCTGGCAGCCCAGGCTTTCTCCACCGAGTGGGCACTGGCCGGCGAGTCGCAGATGGCCAGCACGCTCGGGCCGGCACCCGACAGCGCCGCACCCGCCGCGCCATGCTCGTACGCGGTCGCGATCAACTCGGCGGCGCCCTGCAGGAGCGGAAGACGGTAGGGCTGGTGCAGGCGGTCATCCATCGCGGTCCGCAGCAGGCTCGCGTCCGAGGTGATGACGGCGGTCGCCAGCAGGGCTGCGCGCGCGACGGCTGCCGCAGCCTCGTGATGCGCAACGCTCGCCGGCAGTGCCGCTCGCATCTCCATGGTGCGGCTGGCGGCGGAGGCGATGAAGACGACCGGAATCCAGGCCTCCGGGACCCGGAAGCGACGCAGGACCGGGGCCTCGCCGATCCCGCGTCCGACGGCCAGCGTGATGCCGCCGTAGAGGGCCGCGGCCACGTTGTCGGGGTGCCCCTCGAGGGCGGTCGACAGGGCCAGGATCTGATCCGCCCCCGGGGCCTGGCGGCCGGCGCTGGCGCCCAGCAGCAGACCTGCGACGATGGCTGCGGCGCTGCTCCCGAGTCCTCGCGCGGCAGGGATCATGCTGCTCACCTCGATCCGCCAGGCGCCGGCTCCCAGCTCTGAGCCATGCGCCGCGCGCAGGCCCTCGCGAAAGGCGCGGATCAGGAGGTTCTCCTCCGGGTCATCGCGCGGCGTCGGCGCGCCTTCGCCATGCGAATTGAGCAGGATGCCCGCCTCGTCTCCGGGATGCAGCTCAGCCCGCAGTCGCAGGCTGAGCGCGGCGGCGAAGCAGTCGAAGCCGCTTCCGAGGTTGGCGCTGCTGGCCGGTACCTCGACCGATGCGATGGGGGTGGACATGCGGGCCGAGTATACGGACGCTCAGGTGCCGGACAGCTCCCGGTGACGGAAGCAGTCGACCAGGTGGTCGCTCACCAGTCCGGCCGACTGCATGAACGCGTAGACGATGGTCGGTCCCACGAACGAGAAACCACGGCCACGCAGGTCGCGCGACAGGGAGCGCGAAGCATCGGTCTCGAAAGGGACCTCCGCGAGCGTCCGCCATCGGTTCTGGATCGTGCTCCCGTCGACGAACGACCACAGGTGCCGATCAAAGGCGCCCGGCGCATCGGTCAGCGCCAGGTAAGCCCGGGCGTTGCCGATCGCGGCGCGGACCTTGGCGCGATTGCGAACGATGCCCGGATCGGCCACCAGGCGGGCGACCTCAGCCTCGTCGTAGCGCGCCATGCGCTCGGGGTCCCAGTCGTGGAAGGCGCGCCGATATCCGTCGCGTTTGCGCAGGATGGTGATCCAGGAGAGCCCCGCCTGCGCCCCCTCCAGGTTCAGAAGCTCGAAGAGGCGCTGGTCGTCGTGTAACGGCACGCCCCATTCGGTGTCGTGGTACGCGAGGTAAAGCGGATCGGCCGTGCCCCAAGGGCAGCGTGGGCGCGCATCGGGGCCGCCGATCACGTCCGGACTCGCAGCAGCGCATTGACGTCGGCGTAGTGGGTCACCAGCCAGTGGTCCGTGCGCTCGTCGTAGTGGATCCTGCCGGCCCGCCGCAGCTCCTCGCAGACAGGGTACGGATTGGCGATGAAGCCGATCTCCTCGGGAGCGAAGGCGGCCAGCGCATCACTGGGCATGGGGGGACGGTAGCAGCGAGGAGACGAGGGCATGGCATCATCCGACTGATGTTCCCCTGTCAGGCGCTCGGTATCAGAGCGTATGGCCAGGGATTCGCTTGTCGAGGCCCCTAATCCCGGCTGGTCTGCTCCGATGCAGGGAAATCGGCCAGGATTCCGTGGCTTGTCGGCTCATGTGCTCGGGTGCCGAGCAAATGAGAGCCGGGCGCCGTATGGGCCTGGCGCAGACCATGGTCGGGCGGGACGGCATCACCATCCACGCGCTCCCGCACGACCGGCTGCTCGACGCGCTGCGTCGATACGGGAGGCTGCCCGGCTAGAGCTGCATCGCCCGACGGATGGCGTCGGGATCGGCGGGCACGGAGGTGGCGGTCCCATCCTCGCTGGCCACGATATCCGGATCCTTCAGGCCGTGGCCAGTGAGCACACAGACGATGAGCTCCCCGCGGCCGACCCGTCCCTCGGTGGCGAGGCGCGCCACCCCGGCCACCCCGGCCGCCGAGGCGGGCTCGCAGAAGATCCCTTCCGCCCGCGCGATGCGCAGCTGCATCCGCACGATCTCCGTGTCGCTGACCGCCTCGATCAGCCCGCCCGACTCGTCGCGAGCAGCCACGGCTCCGGCCCAGGACGCCGGGTTGCCGATTCGAATGGCGGTGGCCACCGTCTCCGGCGCCTCGACCGGTTTGCCGTGCACGATGGGCGCCGCGCCCTCTGCCTGGAAGCCGAGCATCCGCGGTCGAAGCCCGTCGCTGCGACCGGCCTCGGCGTAGTGCGTGAAGCCGGCCCAGTAGGCGGTAATGTTCCCTGCGTTGCCGACCGGCAGCGCCAGCGCATCGGGCGCGCGTCCGAGGGCGTCGACGATCTCGTAGGCGGCGGTCTGCTGCCCGGCCAATCGGTCGGGGTTGATCGAGTTGACGACGGTGGCGATCCCCTCGTCGCCAAGGGATCGGACCGCGGCCAGCGCCTGGTCGAAGTTGCCTTCCACCGTGATCAGCCGCGCGCCGGCAGCCAGCGCCTGCGCGAGCTTGCCGCGTGCCACCTTGCCGGCAGGCAGGATCACGAAGCACGGAAGGCCGGCCGCTGCAGCGTAGGCAGCAGCAGAGGCTGATGTGTTGCCCGTCGAGGCGCAGACAACCGCCCGCGCCCGTGCTGCCAGCGCGCGATTCACCGCCAGCACCATGCCGCGGTCCTTGAACGACCCCGTCGGGTTCGTCCCCTCGAACTTCAGGTAAAGGTGGTCCAGGCCCAGCTCGGCGCCCAGCCGCCTCGCGTGGATGAGCGGCGTCCCGCCTTCGCCAAGGGTGATCGGGAACGCTTCGCCGCGGCTCGCCAGCAGCTCCCGGTAGCGCTCGAGGAGGGGAAGCGGGGCCGGCATGCTGAGGAGTATAGGGAGCGCTGCCGGGCCCAAGGCCGCCAGGCGTCTTGCAGCCGCCGGACGGGTCTAACGGCAAACTTCGAGCGGTCTGGACCGTGGCGGCGTTGCGCCGGACCCCCAGCCTGGCCTGATACGGACGACGGTTCGGGCGAGATCCGCGCGTAAGATTCCGGGATGAACGAGACGAGGGGCGTCAGGCACCAGACTCGGCGGCGTCTCGTAGCCATGCTGGTCACAGTACCGCTGCTCCTAGCTGGATGCGGATCCTCCGCCGATTCCGTTGGAGCAGGCACGTCGCTCTTCAGGTCGGGAGAGCTCGTCCTTGACTATCCGAGTGGCTGGCGGCGCTTCAGCTACGAGGACGCCTCAAGCTTCTCGGTCCTCCTTGGCTACCTGGCGACAGTTGTGGTCCCCGATCCGTGCACCCGCTCAGCCAACGAGGTGTCGTGCGCCACGGCGTCATACCAACTGGCACCGGGCAGCCTGGTCGTGACCATTACGTCGGGAGGAGGCCTGCGCAACAACGACCTCGACGCAATGCCGTTGACCATCGCAGGAATGCCAGCCAGCTTCGCCACAGAGAAGACCGTCCCTGCCACCCTGGCGGACACGCGGCTCGTCTGGCGAATCGCCGTCGGCCCATTCGGGGAATACCGCATCATTGCCGACCTTCGCAAGCCAGGCTTGGAGGCTATGACCCGGGCAGTGACGGACATGGTCGATAGCCTCCGCTTCGATCCACCACGCCAGAGCATTCCCGAGCAGCCGGCCGAACAAGCGGCCGCGGCCCACGCCGCGCTGGTATCGGCACTTGACGTGCTCGCGAAGGACTCTCCGGCATACCGGTGCTTCCCCACGATCGCGGGTGCAAGCCGTCGCGCCACGCTCTCAGAGATGCCCTACGGGCCGACCCTGCTGGCTCCGATCGATGCCGTGTGCAGCGTCCAAGTCGAGTCCACGCGCTTTCAGATGTGGAAGCTGACGCTCACGATCCGGCTCGCCGCAGCGGTCGGTGTGGGTGGCGAAACCACGGATATCATCGTCCAGTGGGCGCTCCCGGACGGCACGCCAACCGCCTCATGGCAGCATTGGGAATAGTTCCTTGGGACCTCTAGCTGGTCAGCGCCTCGCGCACGATCCGCTCCTGCTCGACCTGGTGGGCCGCCGGATAGCCTTCGGCCGGCCTTGAGCGCTCCGGACGGCTGATATCGCCGAGCGGGATGCGGAACGGGACCAGGTGGCGGATCTTGGGCAGCACGAACTTGCGAGCGCCCATGTTGCGCGGCTCCTCCTGCACCCAGGCCACGTGCTCGACGTTCGGGTAGCGCGCCAGGACGCCGCCCAGCTCGTCGGAGGGGAAGGGGTAGAGCCGCTCGCACCGCACGATTGCCAGGTCCGTCTGCTGCTCGCGCAGCGGCGAGGTGACGAGGTCGTAATAGATCTTGCCGCTGCACAACACCACGCGGCGCACGCCATCGAGGGGCTTTGGGTCGACCGTGACGGGGTCGTCCAGGACCGATGCAAAGGCGCCATCGGTCAATTCCGAGAAGGGTGAGCTGGCCTCCGCCAGGCGCAGCAGCGACTTGGGGGTCATGACCACCAGCGGGCGCAGATCGTCGTGCAGCGCCTGGCGGCGCAGCAGGTGGAAGTACTGCGACGGGGTGGTTGGATAGACGACGCGGATATTGCCCTCCGCGCCCAGAGCCAGGAAGCGCTCGAGGCGGGCCGATGAATGCTCAGGGCCCGATCCCTCGTAGCCGTGCGGCAGGAGCAGGGTGAGGCGCGATGTCTGCCGCCATTTCGCCAGCCCGGCGATGATGAACTGGTCGACGATGATCTCCGCCCCGTTCACGAAGTCGCCGTACTGCGCCTCCCAGATGACCAGCGCCTCCGGAGCGGTGGTGGCGTAGCCGTACTCGAAGCCCAGGCAGGCGTACTCGGAGAGCGGGCTGTTGTGCAGCTCGAAGCTGGCACGGGCGCCGTCGAGCTGCTGGATCGGCACATGCACAGCCCCGGTTCGGACATCGTGCAGGGCCTGGTGGCGCTGGCTGAAGGTGCCGCGCACGGTGTCCTGGCCGGTGAGGCGGATCGGGATGCCGTCGAGCAGGAGCGAGGCGAGCGCCAGCGACTCGGCATGGGCCCAATCGAGTCGAGGATCGGGATCGGCCAGGGCCGCGCGACGCCGCTCGAGCTGCTTGACCAGCTTTGGGTTGACGTCGAAGCCCTCCGGCCAGCTCAGCAGCTGATCGTTGAGGCGCATGAGAACGTCCGCGGCAACGGCGGTGAGCGGCTCTGGCGCCTCTTCGGCGGAGATCGCTTCGGCGCCGCGGTCAAGCTGCGGCTCGGCGTGGAGCTTGCGCACGCCGGCCTGTCGGGCTGCCAGCTCCTCGGCCACGGTGGCAGCAAACGCATCGGCCTCCTGCTGGCTGACCACCCCGGCGCTCACCAGCGCGGACCGATAGATGTCGCGGACGCTCGGGTGCTGGGCGATGGCGGCGGCCATCAGCGGCTGGGTGTAGGCCGGCTCGTCGCCCTCGTTGTGGCCGAAGCGTCGATAGCCAACGAGGTCGATCACTACGTCGGCGTGGAAATGGGCCCGATACATCATGGCCAGCCTGGCGGCCGCCAGGCAGGCCTCGGGATCGTCAGCGTTGACGTGCATGATCGGCACGTCGAAACCCTTGGCCAGGTCGGAGGAGTAGTCGGTTGAGCGGCCTTCACGCGGATCGGTCGTGAAGCCGACCTGGTTGTTCGCGATCACGTGTACCGTGCCGCCGGTGCTGTAGCCCGCCAGGCGGGCCATGTTGAAGGTCTCGGCCACCACGCCCTGCGCGGCGAAGGCGGCATCCCCGTGAATCAGCAGCGGCAGCGTCCGATCGGGATCCACGGCCGCCACGCGGGCGTGGCGATCGGTCTGCTGGGCTCGTGCATGTCCCTCGACCACCGGGTTGACCGCCTCCAGGTGGCTCGGGTTCGGCGAGAGGGTGATGCGCAGATCGCGCCCACCCGGCGCGTGGAAGGTTCCCTCTGCGCCAAGGTGGTACTTCACGTCGTCGGTGGTGCCCCTGGCCGCCGCCGCAGCGGCACCGGCGCGACCCGCCTCGAACTCGGCCAGGATCGCCTCGTGGCTGACGCCCACGACGTGTGCGAGCACGTTCAGCCGACCGCGGTGCGCCATCCCGATCACGACGTCCCGGGCGCCGGCCGCCGCTGCGTCGGCAAGGATTCGGTCGAGGATCGGCACCATGGTGTCCAGACCCTCGATGCTGAACCGCTTCTGACCCAGGTAGGCCTTGTGCAGGAAGTGCTCGAGCCCCTCGACCGCCGTCAGCCGCTGGAGCAGCGCGCTTTTCTCGTCGCCGGTCAGCGGCGTTCGATGGGCGCCCGACTCGATCACCTCGCGCAGCCAGGTGCGCTCCTGGTGGCTGGCGATGTGCTCCACCTCATACGCGATCGGGCCGCAGTAGGTGGCGCGCAGCACTGGCAGCGCCTCGGCCAGGGTCGTGCCGGGGACACTGATCCCCAGCAGCGCGGCGGGGATGGCGGCCATCGCCTCCAGGTCGAGTCCGATCCGCTCCGGCTCGAGCGCGGGGTCGCCGACTGGCTCGCTGCCCAGCGGATCCAGGTGGGCCGCCAGGTGACCGAACGACCGATACGCCGAAACGAGCGCCATGGCGGCCGCGATGGCCCGCGGGTCGACGGATCCGGAGCCTTCAAGGCTGGAAAGTGGCGCCTCGCCGCCGGCCGCGCCGAGGGCCGCGAACAGGTCTTCGTAGAAGCGGTCCTCGCCGCGCAGCAGCGTATCGATGCGACGCAGGAAGGCTCCCGACTCCGCGCCCTGGATGATGCGGTGGTCGTAGGTGGAGCTGATCGTCATCAGCCGCTGCGCGCCCACGGAACGGATCGCACCGGTGGCCACGATGGTGCCCTGGCCGGGCATCAGCCGCGGCACCGAGGCGGTGGTTCCCAGGGTGCCCGGATTGGTCAGGGTGATGGTGGGGCCCACGAAGTCATCGGGCGAGAGACGGTTGGCGCGCGCTCGCTCGACCAGCTCCTCGTAGCGCGCGTGAAACGCAGCGAAGTCCATGGTGCCGGCGGCGCGGATCACGGGCACCACCAGGAAGTGATCGCCATTGGCGCGCTCGACATCGACCGCCAGGCCCAGGTTCACGCCGTCGGGGTCGAGCCGATAGGCCTGTCCGTCGGCTTCGCCGTAGGCATGCGTCATGCCGGGTTGCTCGACGGCGGCCCGCACCATCGACCAGCCGATGACGTGCGTGAAGCTCACCTTGCGCGGGGCGAGCTGCGTGTTCAGCTCGCGTCGCCGGGCCTCGAGCACGGAGACATCAAGATCACGGAAGCTGGTGGCGGTGGGAACGCCGAGCGAGGCCGTCATGTTCTGCGCCAGTCGGGCGGCCGGCCCGCGGATGGGGCTCGCGCCGGCGGGCAATGAAGCGGCGTCGGTAGGCAGCGAAACGGCCGCCGGTTCCGCGGTCACCGCCAGCGTCGACAGCGCCCCGACGATCTGCGGCTCGAAGAGTGCCTGCCATTCAGGGTCGACCGATTGCGGATCCAGCCGATAGCGCTCGAGCATCTCGGCGACATAGCCGGCGTTGACGCTGTCCAGCACGCGCTCGACAGGGGTGGTGTCGGTCGGATCTGAGGGTGGCATGTGCCGCTAAGGATACGGGCCGACCGCCGCGATGCGTTGCCATGCGCTCGGCATCCGAGCGCATGGACAGGGATTCGCCGCGCAGCGCCCCTTTCCTGGCGGTTGTGCTCCGGTCCGGGGCGCCGTGGCGCAGATTCGGGGGTGTCCGGTCTGGATTCGGAATCTTGCCGGTCCGTGTGCTCCGATACCGAGCACACCGCCGCGAACGGGCGCGCTACAGGCTGCGCCGCACCGCCAGCTCACCGCCGCGCGGGCTGTCGACCCAGGTGAAGCCAGCGCGCGGGATCCAGAAGCAGACCACCGACCAGCCGCGCGCGTCGGCAGGCTTCTCGGGGGGTGGTGCGGGCCGCCGCGAGCGCAGGATGCGCCCGAACTCTGGCCGCGGCACCACGCTCACCCAGCCGACGGGCCGACCGGCGCGTTAGGCGAGCAGGTCCGGCTCGGAGCCTGCCTCGACCAGGGAGCGCATCAGCGCCCGTTTCCCGGCTCCGCCCTCCTCGCAGCCGCGCCCGAATTCTCCGCCCGTCTGGCGCCACCGGGTGCTCCAGCAATGGGCTGAACGCCCCCGATGGGCCGAAGAAAGCGGCCAGTTCCTCCCAGCGGCCGGAGGTGACCGGCGGACCTCGAGCGTCACGCAGCTAGTTGCCCGCCTCCGACTCCGATGGCGGTGCCCCGTCCTGCGGCGAACCCGGCCACCCTCCCGGGCCGCCTCCTCCGGAACTTGATGGGTTGCCTCGCATGGCCGGCGAGGAGTTGGGCGCGAGACCTCAGGCCTGCGGTGGACTTTCGCCTGGCTCGGGGGGCGGCGGCTCCTGCGGCGGAGCGACCTGCTCCGTGCTGGCGCCCTCGCCCCTTGCGGCCTCGCCGCCCGCGAACTCGTCGCGTGGCCCGCGCCCGGCGGTGAAGCCGCGGAGCAGGACCAGCAGCCCGATCGCCATGATCGCCACCGGCAGGACCCAGTCGGGGAGAGGCAGGCGGCGTCCGCTGATGCCGATCACGCCCTCGAAGAAGACCAGGCCAACGGTGAACAGGCCGAGTGCGGTGAGGACTTGCCAGAAGCCGTCGCGGGCCATCTTGCGGTCGCCGCTGCGCGTGCCGTACAGGAGCATGCCAACGCCGCTCCCGCCCGGCCCGACCAGCGCCCAGGCGTAGGCCCACGACTCCCAGTGATCGGTGGCGTTCTGATAGAAGAGGACCAGTCCCACGATGGTCACGATGCTCCCCGCAATGGCGAGCCCTGCCCCGCGCGACTGGGTCAAACCAAGGGCCAGCAGGGCGACTCCGGGCGCGATCACGTAGAACGGCCAGGTCGCCTCCGCCACGTTGAAGTTCAGCTGCTGCGCGGCGAAGAAGAGGAGCCCCAGCACGATCAGGATGCCGCCGAGCACCGCCGTCCCGGGGCTGCCCGGGCGGTGCTGTGTCGGTTGTGGCGGTCCGGTCATGGACCGATGCTACGCCTCGGCGAGCACCCTGCGCAGCGTGGCGCCGTCCACGTTTCGACCGGTGATCACCGCGGCCAGGCGGCGTCCGGAGATGCCTCCCAGCCGAGCTCGCAGGGCGGCGATACCCAGGGCGCCACTTCCCTCGACGACCAGGTGGTGAACCTCGACCGCCCAGCGCATGGCATCGGCGATCTGCATCTCGTCGACCAGGACCACCTCGTCCACGAGCTGGCGGCACATCTTCCAGGTGATGCTGCCGCGCTCGATGTTCCCTGCAACCCCGTCGGCCAGGGTGGGGGCGATCGGCATCGGCTTGGTGGAGGCCAACTCGAAGTAGGCATACATCGGCGGCGAGGCCGATGGCTGGACCCCCACCAGGCGCAGGCCCGGCTTGACCGCCTTCGCCCAAAGGCCGATCCCGGAGATCAACCCACCCCCGCCGATCGGCACCACGAGGGCTTCGCACTCGGGCCAGTCGTCCAGGATCTCGGCACCGATGGTGCCCTGGCCAGCGATCACCTCGGGATCGTTGTAGGGTGGGATGTAGACCGCGATGCCGGCCGTGTCGCGGCGACGAGCCTCCGCCTCCGCATCATCTGAGTCGCGGCCGAAGAGCTCGACCACGCAGCGGTCGGACTTGAGTGCTCGCAAGCGTTCGAGCTTGGCGGGTGAGACCAACGCGCCCACCAGCACGGTGAGTCGCATTCCGTGACGCGCCGCGGCGGTCGCGACCGCGATGCCATGGTTGCCCGACGACGCGGTCACCAGGTCGGCGTCGGGATGCTCCTCCGCCAGCACGGCCACCTTGTTGTGCGCGCCGCGCGTCTTGAAGGAGCCGGTCGCTTGCATCAGCTCGAGCTTCAGCCGCACCTCGGCGGCGCCGCTCTCCTCGGCCAGCCGCGGCGAGCTCTCGAGCGGAGTGTGCAATGCGATGCCGCGCAGCCGCCGACGCGCAGCCACGACGTCGATCAGGAGCGGGTAGCGCGGCATGGGACGGAGTGTACGGGCGCGAGCTCCCCGGGACGACCTAGTTGATGAACTCGATTGCGTCGAGATCGACGCGCGGCCGACCTGCCGTCCCGACCACGACGATCCTGATCGTGTGCGTGCCGAGGCCGGACCAGGTGCGTGCGTAGGCGACCGAGCGGTACGAGGCGCTGGCAGCGTAGAGATCGACTGTCGCCACGAAGACGCCGTCGACATAGACCTTCATGGCGCCTCGGCTCGGACCCCGGCTCGTGACAATGGCAATTGTTCGGGTCGACACGGTGAGACTGGCGCTCGCTCCGGCGCCGCTGGCGTATCTCGCCGAGCCGCCCGAGTACACGCTTGAGCTGGTGGCGTACCAGGTGCCGTGGTAGACGATCGAGCTGCTCCACTGCTGCAGCAGGCGCGGGTGAAGCGTCGGCCCGGCGACCCAGGCCCCAACGTTGCCAACGCCATCACGCGCCCGGGCTTCGAAGCGGTAGGTGTGCCCGGGGGTCATCGTGACGCTGGCCGAGGGGCTCGCAAGCGCGCTGAAGAGGATGCTGAAGGCGCCACCATCGATGCTGCGAGCGAAGTCATAGCTCTTGATTCCGGCCCCGCCCACGTCGCTCGAGGTCCAGGTCATGACGGCTCGCAGCGAACTTGCGATCGAGACGTTGTACCGCAGGTGGGCGATCGGCGTCGTCGTCACCGGCGGCGTCCGGTCGATGCTGAGGGCAAGCGTATTGGAGCCGAGATTGGGGTTCGCCGCGACATCGGTGGTCACTCCCGCGGGCACCCTGATCGTCAGGGCGCCGGTGGCTGGGCTGCTGCGGGTGATGGTGAAGGCGTAGTGGGCCCCGGACCCAACCACCACGCTGACGGCCCACGGCGTGGTGCTGTTCGACGAGCCGCCCAGCACGATGTCGTCCGGAGAGAGGCCCGCCACCGGTTCGCTGAAGGTGGCAGTCACGTCGAAGCTGGCGGCTGAGGTGATCTTCACATTGGGTGTGACGAAGAGCACCACCGATGGAGGGGTCTCGTCGAGGGCATACTCGGCCGTAGCCTCGGCAGGGTTCGCAGGCCCGAGGTGGCCGGCAAGATCGGCCAGGCTGCCGGCCGCGAGAGTGAGGATCACCGAGCCATCGGCCGGCTGATCTGCCGAGACCGTCACGGTGTAGACCGCACCCGATCCGCTCAAGCCCGACACGCTCCAGCCGTCTGAGCTCCCGGAGACAGCGAAGTCCGATTTGGCCAGCCCGGTCACCGGTTCACTGAAGATCAGGCCGAAGGCGATGGAGTGGCTCCCCGTCGGATCGGTCGCCATGGGCACAAACGACGAGACGACGGGGGCGGTGTGGTCGACCAAGGAGCCGCTGGCCGCGGCGATTCGATTGGCAACGGCGATGCGCAGGCCCGGGAGCGTGGCGTACAAGGCGTTACCGGGGCAGGACGTCGCGTCGACGTCCCGATGGCCGGGGATGTTCCAGAGGCTCTTCTGCAGCCCGGTCACCGGATTTGTGTACAGCCCGTAGCCCTGTGGATTGATCCCGTGGCGCTCTGCCTCCCAGGCCAGCAATCGCTTGAGTGAGGCTCGCGCCGCGAAAGTCGGACCCTGGGTCGTGAACGTGCCGAGGAGTGCGATGCCCATGGATCCGTCGTTGAACCCCTTGGCGTGCCCGCCCCGCACGACATTCCCGGCGAGATCCTCGGACGTCGGCACCTCGCCAGGGGCATAGGTTCTGGCATGACGGCCCTCGTAGATCCGACCGGCCTCGTCGATCAGGAAGTTGTAGCCGATGTCGCCCCAGCCGCGAATGACCGCGTGGTTGTAGTGGATGGCGCGGATGGTCGCCACCGGATTGGGGTCGCCGTTGCGCCCGGCGGTGTGGTGGACGAAGAACTTCTGGACCGGGTTGAAGCTCGGCGGCCAGCGCTCATGACCGCCCGCGTCGAAGCGAAGCGATTCGTTTGCGCCCCACCCTGCCCTGCTGATCACCGGCGACTGGGCCATGGCCGCATCGATGGCGGCGCCGCTTCCGACCACGGTCGCGCCGGTGCCGTCGCTGTCGAACGCGACGACGGTCAGTCGATCGATCGGCTGATCCGAGGTGACCCGCACGTATCGAGCACTGTCCGCCCAGACCACGGCCCCAAAGGTCTCCCCGTCACCACTCGCCTGCCCGTCCTCGTCCAGCTCAACGGGGATATCGGGCCCGAACCGGCCAGCGACCGTCGCAAAGGCAACGATGATGGTCGCCGTGGGGGATGCATGCCAATGGATGGCGACGTGGGATGCGGCGATCGGCAACTCAACGATGCGCCGGTGCTCGATCGAGGTCTCGACCTCCCTCGCGACGACGCCGATCGGGCCCTGCGCACGGGCCTGCGGCCCTGGCAGCACAGGCGTGGCGAGCGCTGGCATCGCGGACAGCAGCTGACCGGCCAGGAGCAGGGCCGCTGGCAGAACGGCGACTCGGGCGTGACGACGACGAGGTCTGATCAACTAGTGGATCTCAGGTCGAACACGTGATCGCATCGGCAGGACTAGCCTACAGCGCTGAAGGGCCCGGTTTCGAGGCCCCGATGCTATTCAGGTCCCGCCCCGCCTGGGCCGACGGGGTCGTCCGAGGGGCCGGGACCATCGACCAGGGCGTGCAGCCCGCGGCTGATTCGCATCAGCGAGCCGAGCCGATCCTCGATGCGCGCCCGCTCCACCGGTGTCGCCCAGTGGCGCAGCGTGTAGTCGATCTCCTGCTTGTGGCGCGTGGCGGTGGTGGACAGCTCCTCGACGCGCTGCCACAGGTCATCGGCCGGGTGGGCGGCCAGCAGGGCGCCACGCAGCTCCAGGATGTCCACGTAGTAGGAGGTCGCGAGCCGATCGAGATCCCGCTGGGCGTCGTGCTGCCATGGCTCCGGCGGACCGCCGAATCCATAGCGTCGCCATTCGCGCGTTTCGACTCCTGGTGTCATCGGTCGGGCCTTGCTCCGTGGGTGCATCTGACCCCCAGACGGTACCGCGCCGCGCGGGCGACGGGCCCCCGCCCGTCCGGGCTATCGGTCCCCGGACCTATGGCCGTCCAAGGGGTGGCTGGAGGGTGGTCTGGTAGAATCCGGCGGCGCAGTGGGGTGTGGCCAAGCGGTAAGGCGCCTGACTCTGGATCAGGAGATCGGAGGTTCGAATCCTCCCGCCCCAGCCAATTCCACAAGATGTGGGAATCGTGCTCTCGACCATACCACCCGTGGTGGTAGTTGGCCCAATTGCCCGTCCTCGGCAAGGAGGACGCATCATGGCTAGGGCACCTGACTCCCCTGATTTGTGGGCACCTGACTCTCTCCTGCCCGGCGCGTGGGCACCTGATTCTGAAGCCGCCGGCCTGACTCTGCGGCGGGCGGTCGAGCTGTTTCTGGCCGCTAAGGGCGCGGAGGGCGCCTCGCCCAAGACGCTCGAGTGGTATCGGATGGTGCTCGGCCGTGCGCAGCGCGACCTGGGCGCCGAACGCCCGCTCGATGCGCTGGCGCCGGCCGAGCTGCGCGACTGGCTACTCAAGCTGCGGACGACGCTGTCGCCGATCTCGGTCGCCGGCTACGTGCGCGGAGTCAAGGCGTTCGGCAACTGGTGCGCCGCTGAGGAGCTGGCGGAGGCCCGGGCGCTGCGCACCCTGCATCGGCCGCGGGTGCCGCACAAGCTGATCGAGCCGCTCTCCGATGATGCCCTGCGCCGGCTGCTCGACGGCGCCTCGGCGCGCGACCGGGCGATGCTGCTGCTGTTTCTCGACACCGGTCTGCGCCTGTCGGAGCTGGCCGGCCTGCGCAGCGCCGACCTGCGCCCCGACGGGACCGTGAAGGTGATGGGCAAGGGTGCCCGCGAGCGGATCGTGCCGGTCGGTACCACGGCCCGGCAGGCGCTGGCGCGCTACCTGCGCCAAGGTGATGGCCGACCAGATGGCGTCATCTTCCGCTCCCGTCGGGGCGGCGCGTTGGGCTCGCGCGGCATCCAGCAGGTCTTCCGCCGGCTGAAGCTCCGCGCTGGCATTCCCGGCCGTTGCAGCCCCCACTCGCTGCGCCACACCTTCGCGCATGCCTACTTGGTCAACGGCGGGGATGTGTTCAGCCTGCAGCGCATCCTCGGGCACACCACGCTCGACATGGTGCGGCGCTACGTGGCGCTGTCGGACGCCGACTTGGCTGACCGCCACCGCGTCGCGTCGCCAGCCGATCGGCTGCTGCGCGCGTGAACGCGGTACCTGGTGTTACGTATCGGGGAGGGTCCTTTCGTTGGGCTATCCGATGCGTGAGTTCCGTAACCTAATGCATCGAACCAGCTAGGGTCCCTGAGACGCGCTGTGGCGACATGCCGAGCGAACCAGCCGACACGCAGCAACTCAGGTTCGAACTGCGCGCAGGCCAGGACGACGGTGAGCATGACGTCACGGTGGTACCGAGCTAAAGGGCGTTTACTGCGGACCAAAGGGCGGATTGAAGACCGCGTCTCCAAGTCGGCAGTCGGGGTAGGTCTGAGCCCCTCGGGCTCCGCGGGGTGGCTTGCTTTCATCGGTTCGATGGATGACATCTGGCCTCCTGAGGCGGATGATTCATCACGTGAGTGAGACCGAACCCGAGGGTCTCGGCGCCCCCGAGCCCCTCGACCTGTCGCCTGTATCCGAGCGGGAGAGGGAAGTCCTCGACGCCGCGATCGAGGGTCTCTCTGCGCGTGACATCGCTCAGCGGCTCTCGCTCTCCGAGGCGACGGTCCGCAGCCATCTGTCCACCGTCTATTCAAAGCTCGGCGTCGCGGGCCGTGGCGAACTCTTGGCGCGCCTAAATGGGACGGCACCGCACCGAGAGGTCGCAGTCGCCTCGGAGCAGGCCCAGCACGAGGAGGCTCGAGCAACCGACGTCCCGCCGAAGCACGCGCGGCGGCTGCTCGCGCTCGGAGCGGTTGTCTTGGTTGTCGCCACCGCCGCGATCGCCTTCTCGATGCTCCAGCCGGACCTCCCGCCGCGCTCCGACATCGCGACAGTCTCCCGCCTGCTGGCCGCGGGTCAGCTGTTGAGCCTCGACCTCCGTGGGGAGACCCTCACCTTGCTAGAGACGAGCGGCGACCGTCTGCGCGTCGAGGGTGTCGAGGTCAACCAGTTCAAGCCAATCATCGCTTAGGCGATCGCCGAGTCGGTCGGAGTCAGGGTGTCGTCCGGCGGCCCCTCACTCGGGACCGCGGTGGTCATGCTCGCCAGCGTGCTCCAGGTGGGGGAGGCCCGCGTGAGGCTCCTGCGCGAGCGCATCGGCCAAACGGTCATCCTCCGATCGACCGATGAGGTGATCGATTGGTACGGTCAGATCCGGTCCGGCTTCCGCGATCAAATGCAGAAGAGGGGCGAGAACGACATTTGGATCGTCGCCTGCGCGCTCGCCCAGCCAACCCGTCCGCCGATCGTCACCGGCAACCTCGGTGACTTCCAGCCCATCGGATTGGAGTTCCCGATCCTGCTTGTCAACCCGGCGCTGTGAGGCATCACACAAACCCCATTAGTGGGACCTGCTCCAAACCCTCCTGGGCGGGGCCCCGCCCAGGTCTAGACTGACGAGCACACCGAGCACGCACGTCACTCGGAAGATGAATGCCATGCACGCGGGGGTGCGAACGTGGCCGCCCATGTCTTCGCTACCGCAGTGATGGTCGTTAACCAAACCCCCTCGCACGATCGCGCATGCTCGAGGAACCTATCGAGGCCGGAAATCCGGCCTGGTCTGCCGGTGATCCGGGAGTGCAACCCAACCGACATCATCTTCGGCGCCGTGGCGCTCTCTCTCAGCAGCACGTCGAATTCGTCTGTGAGGTAGGCCTCGAAGTCGCGTGCCGTGAAAAGCGATCTTTGCCAGAAACGCCAGTCGTTCGCCGTCAACGTGTATGGGATGACGAGAAACGGACGGCCGGAGACGTCCTGGTAATACGGGATGTCGTCGTTGGAGGCACCGCAGTCAAAGAGCAGCCCCTCCTCCGCCAGGATGCGCCGCGTTGATAGCGTTTGGGGGCCGCGGTTGAACCAACCGCTTGGTCGTTGTCCGGTGAGGCGTTCGATCGAGTCGATTCCGCGCCGAATGTCCTCGCGCTCCTCTCCTTCGGACATGTCGAAGTGAGAGATCCACCTGTATCCGTGCCCGACCATGTCGTAGGCGCGTTTGATCATGGCCTCGGTTGCCGGCATATTCCGCTCAAGTGCCTGTCCGCAGGCGAATATGGAGGCGGCCACTCCGTGATGATCTAGTGTTTCCATCAGGCGCCAGATCCCCACGCGGCTTCCGTACTCATACTGCGATTCGATCATGACCTGGCGTTCGCCCGCACGAACTGGGAACGAGCCGAGCTCGCCAAGGGGTTCCAGAGGTTCGTCGCCATCTAACGGATTTGGCTCGGCGCCCTCCTCGTAATTGATGACTATGGTCAGCGCGAGTCCCGCGCCCCCCGGCCATCGGAAGGCCGGCGGATGATTGGCGTATCCAACGAAATCGCGCTGCAAAGCCGCCTCCCTCACGATCTCCTGCCGACCTATTCCTGCCGTGCCCGGGCTTGCCCAGGGAATCTCGATGTCGAGCAGGGGCGCGTGTTGTTGAGCTCCGTAAACGTCCGTATCACCGACGTCACCTGAGGGGACGGCTCGGGGCATCGTGATCTTGATCGCGCGAGCCGCGGGATACTCGATGATTTCGATCTCGTCTTCGGCGCGGTGGTACAGCTCGGCAATGCGGTGGCGGTTGATACAGCCAGATTCAATCACGCGTCGGTATGTATCAACGTCAGGCAAGATCACATCCAGCGTGAGGATGAACGGGCCTGCATTCTTGCTGCGAACGACCGACGCTAACTGAGACAGCCGATCAACCATCAAAACTCCACCATCTCCGTCGCGAACATTTCGTATGGCGAGGTCGGTTCTACGACATGGCACATGTTGAACCGGTAAGTCATGCCCATCTCGATGCCGTTTGGGGAAAAGGGATAAGCGATATTGCCCGCCGTGCACAGCCGCCCAGGGAAGTCGCTGACCTGCAAGAAGGTCCTAGTCAGCGCGAGGATCGCGTTGGCCGTGCCTTGGTCGACTGCAACGACATCCACTAGGAGTCCCACTTCGTGACCTACAGAGCGAGCCATCGGTTCCGACAACCCCATTACGCCGTCTCGCCCGTAAACGTGGAATAACACCTGGTACGAGTTCGGCTCGGCAAGGTGTCGATCTCGCACCATCTCGAGAACCTGGCCTAGGAATTCATCAAGCCCGGCCAGAAGAATCGGATCGCGTATTCCTACGATTGTTATGGCCCGGTATCCCGCTGGCTCGACACTTTCGAGCTTGACCGTATATGGTTCAGGCACCAGTTCGCTTCCCTCCACGCGAACAGTGCGTTCTCCTGTCTGGGAGTACACGCATTTACGGGTATTCAGCGTTCCCGATGGCTCACGGATCTCGTAGGGGCTAGGATTCTCGTACAAGCTGTGCGCAGCCACGCGATCTACCGTGCACCGCATCTCTGCGCTTGCTGGCTCGACCGAAAACCCCTCATAGTCAACTGTCCCTATCAGCCCGTCCGATCCTTTCTTCGGCTCGGCCGCCGCGGCGCCGCACTCCAGCACCTTGGCCATGTGCCAACTCGGACCGGCAGGGTAACCCGCACGTAGAGCTGTCGCTGCGAACAGCGCGGCATCGCTGGACCGTCCGGCGATAACAACATCCGCGCCATCATCGAGAGCGCGACTTATCGGCTCGGCGCCCATTACGCCAACGATGCGCGTACTTCGGAGTACGACGTCCTCGTGCAGGGGGGGGGCGAACCGGCCCAGGGGACGCACCTTCCCGGCCCGTAGCCGGGCGAGAACGTACTCGGGGGTTTGCTCGGAATGGATAAAGGCTGCTCGAAAGTGCAGACCCTCCTGCGCTGCGATCTCCGCGACAATGGCCCGGCACCACGCCAGATGAGGATCGCCGCCAGCCGTGCCGGCGGACCCAACGATCAGGGGGATTCTCTTCGTGCGGGCACCCAGCAGAAGGAGACCGAGGTCGCGGCGCACGGCTTCTCGAGACACATGCGCGACGCCGGCACCAAGATAGTACGGCCCCGGATCCGTCGAACCTGCATCCGCAGCGATGGCGTCCAGGGGCATTGACATTGCCCTCCGGAATGAGCTTTCGGGAAAGGCATAGCCGACGATTCCGACCGGCGAGTAGATCATGTGCGCGGCTGAATTCGTCATAGCCGTCGACTGGATCGCCCCGCGCCGTGGCTATGGGCTTCGGCCTCGTGGACAACCGAACGCGTAGTAGCAACCAACGCAAAGTTGTGGTCCATGTCCCGGATCGATTCTTCGTGCAATTCAGGCTTGAAGGCAGCGCAGGCGTCTTCCACGAGGTACGTGAGGTACCCGAGGTCGCCGGCCCCGCGGACGGTGGATTCCACGCATCCGTTGGTCGCAACGCCACCAATCACAAGGCTGGACACCCCGAGGTTGGTCAGGAGCTGATGCAGATTCGTTGAGACGAAGGCGCTGGAAGTGGTTTTCTCAACGACGATGTCAGTGACTTCGGGCGCGATCTCGTCGAGGATGTCCCGCTCCCTGGACCCGGGAGGCGCAAACAGGTGGAACTGCTTGTACCGCCACGACGTGTCAGCTCCATCCTGTCGGTGGCAGCCGACCCTGAGGTATATAACAGGCAGCTGTCTTCCTCTGAAGAGGGATATGAGAGCCTGGAGATTAGGTACAACAAGCGTGCTCAGCCGATCGAAGTAGTACTGAAGCGTCGCGAAGGACCCCTCCTGCTTGGCCTTGAGCCCATATCCGTAATCAGGGTGCGCGTCGATATACTGCATGTCGACGATGAGCAAGGCGGCTCGTTCCCAATCGATTGAAAAGTCAGGGAGCCTGCCGCGCAGATCGCGTACCACCTGAATCTCTGGCGAGTACCTCATCGAAGCACCTCCATCTGCTCATGAGCAGCGGCAGGAATGATGCTGCTGCAGAGTTCGGCCTCCTGGTCGGTGATTGAGTAGTGGGTCACGCAGCGAATCGTGACCCTATCGTCAAGAAGTTTCACAAAGATGCCTTGGTGGGCTAAGTGCTCTTGGAGCCTACCCGCGTAGTTCGCGTCGGAACACCGCACCAACACGATGTTGGTCTGCGGTTCTTCCGGGGAGCAGCCCGGCAGCTCTCGGAACGCGGCAGCGAGCTTCATGGCGATCTCGTGATCCCGACGGAGCAAGGCAAGAGAGGTTCGAAGGGCGACGCGAGCCGCCGCCGCGATATTGCCCGGCTTTCGCCAGGCTCCCCCGAGGCGCATCCTGAGGCGCGCGGCCTCATCCATGAAGCCACGGTCGCCGGCAAGAATTGCGCCCACGGGCGCTCCTAGTGACTTATTCAGTGAGAGGGTGACCGAGCCGGCGCGCCGCACAAGATCAGCGGGCGCGAGGCCCAGACAGGCAGCCGCGTTCGGCAGGCGAGCACCATCGACGTGGATTCTCGCTCCGGCCGAGTCTGAGATCTCTACGTAGCGATTCATGTGCGACAGGTCGGTTATTGACCCGCCACCTCTCGTGTGAGTGTTCTCCACCCAGACGAGGCGGGCCGGCGGCCGCTGGGTGTGAAGTGCGTCGCTCACTGCCTCCGGATCCATGACGCCGCGAACGGCTTGTACGACGAAAGGGATCGCGTGGGCAATCTCCGCGAACCCCTCTCCTTCGGCTACCAGGACATGGCTGTCCTCAGCAACAACGAATCTGTCGCCTTGACGGAGGTGGACCAACATCGCCACTTGGTTCGCCATCGTGGCTGTCGGTAGGAAGAGCGCCTGCTCTTGGCCCAGGTAGGAGGCAGCCTCGGCTTCCAATAGAGCGGCCTCCGGGTCGTCTCCGAGGCTATATGACCCCACCTCGGCCGCAGCCATTGCCGTCCGCATTTCTGCGGTGGGCCGAGTTGCGGTGTCGCTGCGAAGGTCGATGTGCATCACGAACCACCTAATGGGAGGGGGTCCCAGTATGGGAGCTTCGCGGTGAGCACTTCTGCTGAGCCTTCAGTTATTAGGACAGCGTCCTCCAATTGCACCCCGCCGACATCGAGGCGATCGGTGACGTGCAACCGGGGCTCGAGACACATGACCATGTTCGGACGCAACTGCGTGGTCGAGCCCGGGCCAACAAGCGGACTGCCGTGCAAGCCAAACCCGATTTGATGCCCAGTTGCCCATCGCGAACCGTAACGCGCCCACGGCGATTCTGCGTAGACCTGCCTCGCGGCGGCGTCGACGTCTGAGCAAGTCGCACCTACCTTGCACGCCGCAATGGCGCTCGCCAATGCTGCCTGACAAGTTTGGTATATCTCCACCTGCTCTGGTGACGGCCGGTCACCTGCCAGCACGGTGCGTGCTGCATCCGATGAGTAGCCGTTCCTCACCGCGGTTGCGTCGATGATGACCAGCTCATTGGGCTCGATTCGTCGATCGGTGGCCACGCGTTCGAAGATGGCCGCATTCGGTCCGGATGCGACCATCGTGATCGCCGGACACATCTCGTTTCCGGCGCGCCGCATCACATATTCCATTTCCGCGGCTACGTCGATCTCGCGGACCCCCGGTTGAGCCGCCCTCATGCCGGCTACGATCCCTTCCATGACGACCTTGAAGGCGTCCCGCATGCACTCGATCTCCAGCGGGTGCTTGTAGGCACTGATCGCCTCCCAATAGTTGGCGGCGGAGACCAGCTGAACACCAGGCAACAGTCCCGTGAGTGCAATGTGCAGCTCCGCAGGAAGCAAGTCGAACCCGACCCGCGCGGTCGCGAGGCCGTAGTCAGTCAGCATGCTCGCAATGATTGGCGCCCAATCAGCAGGGGGCCCGTGCAGCCGCCTTACGTCCTCGAGGAACGATCTGCGCGCGAGGCGCTCATCGTCCGAGCCAGACGTGTAGCCCAAGACTTGTCGGCCTGCAACATCCATGAGCAGGCAGTACTCGATCTCCAGGAATCGCCGGTATCCTTTTGCATAGAAATCCGTCGCATATCGGATGCCTTCAGGTCGGATCACTAAGAGCCCGTCGAGACCGTGCTGAACCATTCCCGACCGGAGCTTCTCGAGCTTTACTTGGCGTACATCGTCGCCCGCATAGAAGATTGGCAGCTTCCCGTTCTGTGCAGACTCCTTCTCTGTCATGCCCTCACCCGACCGATCGCACAATGAGAAATCCCACTCCGCCCAGACTCGCCGTCATCACGGCCCAGTCCCTGGGTCGAAAGACGAGGAACCTGAGGCGCGTGCGGGAATTGGCTTGGTCCCACCCGCGGAGTTCCATCTGCAACGCGATGTTGAGACTCTTACGGAACACTCCGATCAGCATCGGCGGCAGCAGATCCCAGGCGAGCCGGAAGACGGACCACGGATTCCACAGTCGATAGGTGCGACCGCGGATTCGCATGGCTGCGCTCATGTCGCTGAATTCCTCTTGTATGAGGGAAAGAAAACGCAGCGCGAACCCGACCAGATAAGCGGCCTTATAAGGAACTCCTGCTGACTCAAGGGCAAGCTCAATCTGTGGAGGGGTCGTGGTCATGGAGAACGAGAGGAAAGCGAGGAGCATGGCGAGCAGCCTGAGGGCGAGCGTGGCCCCGAAGCGGAGACCGGCCCGCGAGAAATGCAACGGACCGATTGCTCCAAAAAACCCCTCGGCACCCGCCGGATGGATAAGGCCTTGGAACAGGACCACGACCGTGAAGAATGGTAGGAAGAAGGCCATGAGCTTCCAGTAGTCGAGTGGGTTGATGCGACCGCCGATCCACAGAACCAAGACAAAGACGGCACCCGTGACCGCGACCGGGACAAGTTCGTTGAAACGAAACACGAGAACAACCGCCGCTACGACCGCTACGAACTTCGTCACCGGATTCAGCGTTTGCAGAAAGCCTTTGCGGAATGCATACATGAACAGGAGCATCGCGGCGTTGCCCTCACAGTTCTCTGACGAGGTGAGTGTTCTCCCGCTCATGCACGAGATGGAGAGCAGCCACGACGGTGAGACACGGCCGGCCAAATGCCGCCAGGGTAAGCTCCGCCAAGGGCGGGACATCCACCGAGGTGATGTGGAGCGTCTCCGGATCGCCAAACACCTGGTCTGGCCCGCCGTCTGCGATTATCTCGCCGTCATAGAAGGCAATAACCCGTTCCGCATGGCGCGCCACCAGCTCCATGTCATGCGTAATCAAGAGCAACCGTTGTACCTCCATCGTTGATCTCGTGCAGGATGGCCATGATTGACCGAGCGCCATGCGGATCCTGGCCGGTCGTTGGCTCGTCGATCAACATGATTGCCGGCTGCATAGCGAGAATCGAAGCAATCGCGAGTCGCTGCCGCATACCCCGGCTTAACGTGAACGCATTTCTGTGAAGGGCGTCGGTCAGGCCAAGGGCTCCGGCTGAGAGGGCCACTCGACGGGCTATCTCGTCGGGTTCGAGTCGTTGATTGCGAGGTCCCAGGGCAATCTCGTCGCGAACCTCGTCCATGACGATTTGCCGATCTGGATTCTGGTAGACGTAACCGGCACGCTTTGCGAGCTCGACCACCGACAAACGCGTGGCATCTCCTCCGAGGATACTTAAAGTGCCACCTGTCGGCTTAAGGAGGCCCACAAGCATCTTCATGAAGGTCGTCTTGCCGGAGCCGTTACGACCCACGATGGCGACGAACTCCCCCCTCGGGATGACGACCGAGACCTCGTTGACGGCGCGCACCGGGAACGGCTCTGGATAGACAAACGAGACCCCAACGGCCCTCACGGCAGGCTCTTCGGAGTTCGAGTCCATCTCCTTCATGCGGAATCTTCCCAGCTCCTCGCAGCGAGGTTCGAGAGGGCATTCAAGGCGTCTGCGACGGTGAGGATCGGACCGTCTGGGGTCATCTCGCGTTCCTTGAACAAGCTGTCAACCAAGAGCTGAATTTGGGGAACGTCGTACCCGCACTTCTCGAGAAGCCGAGCATTACGCAAGAGTTCAGCTGGAGGCCCTTTGGCCTCGACCTTGCCCTGATAAAGGAACACAAGCTGGTCCGCGGCAGCCGCCAGCAGGCCCAGCTTGTGCTCCGCAACGAGGACGGTCGCAGAGCCCTTCAGCCCCACGAGGACGCCGTAAAAGTCTCGTGTCGCGGCACTATCAAGTTCTGCCGTGGGCTCATCCAACAAGAGGACTCGTGGGTTGGCGACCATGATCGAAGCCAGGGCAAGGAGCTGTTTCTGGCCCCCGGAGAGACTGGACGTTAGACGGCCCCCGAACTCCGCAATCCGAAATGAACCGGCCACTTGTTCGACTCGGCAGCGAATCTCGTCGGCCGGAACATGGTGGTTTTGGGCCGTCCACGTGAGCTCGTCGTCGACGAAGAGGTTGAAGACTTGCGCTTCCGGGTCCTGCGCGAGCGTACCAACGAACGCGCTCATGTCGGCCAGCCGTCGCTCTGCCACCAGCTTACCTTCAACCTCGACACTTCCCGTCTGGACCCCACCATGGAAGAAGTGTGGAATCGCACCCGACACGGAGTGGAGCAGGGTCGATTTTCCGGCCCCAGTCGGTCCCAGAATGCCGACGAATTCGCCCGTCTCGATTTCGAAGTTTATGGCGTCTAGAGCCGCGGGAAGTCCCGCCTGGTAGCAGTACGCGAAGTCCCGAAATCGAATCGCGGTCGACCCTGCACTCACACCACCACCCGACCTAGCCACTGTCCGCTAAGGCCAGAGGTGCGTAGCCAGCGCGCGCTTCATGACGATGAACGAAAGGATGGGGAGGCCAAGGGCGAACTCAGAGAAACAGGGTCAGCCCGACCCGCGCGACGGCGTCGGGCGGCATGCCAACTAGAACTGGCCAGATGAACAACGGATACGGCAATGTGATAAGGAGCGAGCCCACTCCGTTGGCAAGGTATAGCTGCAGCAGCGTCAGGCCCTTACCCTGCCGCTTCACCATGTACAACCCCACAGCCGTTCCGATGGCGTAGAGGCTGTTCGTAAATATGAAGATCGGTGCGAGCGGAGTGGTGGCAGTCAACGTACTGAATACCGGGCTGATCACCAAAGTGATCAGGCCTCCGGGCAAGCCGAATAGCGCGGGGCCAACCGCAAGGGCTTGCGTGGCTGCGCCGAAGAGAAAGAATGTGCCGCCGAAGATCGCGGAGTCGATTCGTTCGGCGATATTCAGCATCACCGCAACGACGATGCCCCATAGAACAGAAGCGACGAGGGTCTTGAGGTCGACGCGCCACAGCTTGAACTCGTACGGTACGGTGCTGTACCACGGGACGCTCTCATCTGCCCTCGTGCCTACCGCTGTCGCCATGTCTAGGTCCTCCTAAGATCGGTCCCCCGTGACGATGGGGCGATATGTCTCCTTTGCTAGCGTTTCAATAAACTGCAACCCTCCTTGCTCGTTCAGCTGACCCCTCGGTGAAGGCCGCACCCTCGGAGAGTCTTCGACTGGCCTCGAGGAGTAGTGGGATGGCGCGCTGCATGACCCGCGTGGTCATGCGGACCGTCGGCCCGTGGACAGTCAAAGCAGCCTCCAATTGACCGTCCTCTCCAAAAACCGGGGCCGCGATGCCGCGCGATCCCAAGACCCGCTCGTCCTTACTCATGGCGAAACCGTTCGCCCTGATTCGACTCAGCTCTTGGCGAAATGCCTCTGCGTCAAATGGGAGGTTTCGTTCGTCTGAATGAGCCGCCGCGTCCTTGATCACCGCGCTGATCAATTCTGGGTCGTCCGAAAATGCCACGAGAACCTTGCCTGCCGACCCCGCGAAGAGCGGGTAGGAGCCACCGACCGCGAGGACGTGTTTCAGCTCATGGCTACACTCCTCGATGACGATCGGGGTGCGGCGCACTCCCACGCGAATCTGAAGCGCGACACTCTCATCCAAAGCGTCTCGCAGACCACGTACCACGGGCCGACTAATGTCGAGCAAGTTGTGCTGAGCCAAGAAGGTCGATGCCAGCGTTAGAACGGTTGCCCCGAGTCGGTAAGTCCGAAGCTCCGCGTCGTGAACAAGGAAGCCCAAGGACTCCATGGCACCCAAGGCGCGGTGAATGCTCGTTCTGGGCCATCCAACCTTGCTGGCCAATTCGCGAACACTCAGTCGTGGTGATTCGGCAACGGCAAGCAGGACCTTTAGAGGGAGTTCTGCGGGCGTCGCCTGGCGGCGTGGTGTGCCGCCGTCACGGTCAGCCATCTTCGCAGAGCTTTTGGGACGCTGTCCCAATTTGTCCATGGTCGGTATATTATGATGACGCGGGCAGACCGTCAAGCGTTTCTGAGAGCCGGATCGCAACGGACTGCGTCACCCGGTAGCCTGCGCGCTCTGCTGCGCGTTCATGTACATCGGGTTGGTGCGCGAGGCCCGCAGCGGCTATTGCAAGATTAGGCTGTGGGATCAGAAGGCGCTGCTGAGCGCACTGTTCGCCAACTAGGAGCGACTCGACGAGGATCTTAGAGCCGAGCCACTCGCTCAATCCCTCGCGCGCGATCGTCCACACCCGCTTGAGGGGGAAGGACGTATTCCACTAACCTCTCTTAGTCACTCATGGGGTTGGGTTGGGCGAGCCGTTTGGCGACACGTCCACTACAGTGCCCAGCGTTGCGATACTCGACGGTATTGTTGCAGGCGTTCACTCAGACGCCGTCCCAAGCGGATTCAGTACACGGCCGGCTCCGGCCCACGGGGGCCTGATTCCTTCTCAGGACATCGTTCTCAGCGGCCACGCAAGAGGTCCATCGGCGACGCTCGGCGGTGCACCTCCCGCAGGTCTTCGTCGAGGAGTTCGACGTAGCGCTGGGTGACAGCGAGCGAGGCCGGACTGTGGCCGAGGATGCGCTGCAAGCTGAAGACGTCCCCGCCATTCGCCAGGAAGGAGCGGGCGAAGGTGTGGCGCAGGATGTGTGGCGAGCAGCGGACCTCCAGGCCGGCCCGTAGGGCGGCACGCCGTACGATCTTCTGGACGCCGGATCCAGTCAGGGGCTCACCGTTGTCGGCGATGAACAGTGCGACGCCGGCCGCCACCCGGCCGCGAGCGAGGAGCGTGCGACGCACTGCACGGCGCGCCGAGCGCCCGAGTGGAACCCGGCGCTCCTTGGATCCCTTGCCCATGACCTGGCAGTAACCGTTCTCGAAGTCGACACTCCCTACCTGCAGGCCGACCAGTTCGCTCAAACGCATCCCGGAATCGAGCATCACCAGCAGAACCGCAGTATCCCGATCACCGAATGGCCCTTGCCCGGCGGCGACAAGCAAGGCTCGTACGTCCGGATCGCGCAGCGAGAAGTTTCGGGTGCCGAGCACCTCGAGAGTCTGTGTCCGGTCCGGGCTCACGTGCGGCGTCGGCCGCATACCGCGGCCGACGACCTGCTCTGGCAGAATCTCGGCTTTGCCGCTAAACGGCCGCAGGCCGAGCACGACAGTCACGTTCTTCACGTCCCAGCCCTCGCGCAGCATCATCACGCTGACGATGGCCTTGATCTGGTTCTCGGGCTTGTCGATGTCGCGGGCCGCCGTTCGAGCCTTCTCGAGGTCGCCCTTGGTGACCTCGCCCTTGGAGTCCGTGTGAATGACGAGCACCTCGGACTCCTTGAAGCCAAACCCCTTCGTCTTCCGTAGGTACGCGCCCAGCGCGTGGGCAAGAACGTTCTTCTCCACCATGATGAAGAGCACTGGCTTCGTGTCGAGCTTCTTGTAGACGCTCCAGGGGTCCTTCCAGCGCTGAACCGTGGCACGCAGCCAGTAGCCGTGTTTCTAGGCGACGTTATCCTTGGTGATGTGGTCGGGGTCGTCCTTGGGCTGCTTGGTGCAAGGGGCTTGACAGCGGCGCGCGTCCGCTGGTCTAATGGTCCGACCAGCGGACCAATAGGGCCTGTGGCCGAATGTTGGAGCGTGAGCGTGGCGACCGAGGCGGCCGGCCATCCTCGCTTGCCCATTCGGGCACGCGGCCCTCGTGCTCAGCGATTTCGGCCACAGGCCCTAAGCGGGTTGCTCCCATCGATGGCGGCGAGACCTGAGGACTTCATTGACGAACCTCGCGAAAGTGGCCGTGATACCGGGCGACGGTATCGGGCCCGAGGTGATCGAAGTCGCCTCGCGACTCATGGTCATGGCAGCAGCACAAGCCGGGGTCACGCTGGAGACTGTTGAGTTCCCTTGGGGGGCGGCGCACTATCGCCAGCACGGGCGGGCCATGCCAGAGGGGGCTGCCCAGCAGCTGCGCGAGTTTGACGCCGTGTTGTTCGGCTCATTGGGTGACCCGGACCTGCCTGATCACGAAGTCGTGTGGAGTCTGATCGAGCTGCGGAAGCAGCTAGATCTGGCTGCCAATCTTCGGCCTGTTGAGAGGTGGCCGGGGATTCCCACCCCGTTCCTTGACCGGATTCGCGCAGACTTTCTCGTGGTCCGAGAGAACACGGAAGGCGAGTACTCGGGGGTGGGTGGTCGCACGCGTGTGACGGGTGTCGGCGACATCGCTATAGCGGTCGCCGTGCACTCGGAGCAGACCATCGCCCGCCTTGCTCGCTACGCCTTCGATCTGGCTCGCGGCCGCCGGAAGGCTTTAACGCTCGTCAGCAAGGCGAATGCGATACATCACGCGTTCTCCTTGTGGGAGGAGGTCGTCGGAAAGGTGGCGCTCGAGTTCCCGGATGTTACCTATGACCGCGTCCTTGTGGACGCAGCTGCGGCAAGGATGATTCAGCGCCCCGAGTCGTTTGACGTGGTGCTCTGTTCCAATCTGTTCGGCGATATCCTATCGGAGATCGGCTCGACCCTGCAGGGCGGTCTCGGTACGGCAGCGAGCGCCAATGTCGCCACAGACGGCAGCCGACCGGGCCTGTTCGAGCCAATTCACGGGTCGGCTCCCGACCTGGCTGGACGCGGCGTCGCCAACCCAACCGGCGCGATTCTGTCCGCGGCCATGCTGCTGGAGCACATCGGTGTGATCCAGGCGGCCGATCGCCTTCGGGCAGCTACGCGCCTTGCCCTCGCGGACGAGGCCGTGCGCACGGCGGACCTTGGAGGGTCGGCTTCAACGCGCGAGTTCGGGGAGACGGTCGCGTTGGCGCTGAAAAGCGATGTGATCCCGGGATCGCCCTCACAATTGCCGGCGGCCGACGCCCTGTCGGGATTTGACGTGGGCAAGGTCGCCAAGCCGAAGGCTGTCATCCAGAGGTACTTCCAGTGTGTCGATGCGAACGATATCGATGGGCTGATCCAGTTGTTTGCCGCCGACGCAGTCTATGAGCGACCTGGCTATGAACCACTGGCGGGCGCAGACGAGCTCCGCCACTTCTATACCCACGAACGGGTTATCGCATCCGGGCAGCACAACATCGAACACGTTGTCGTCGAAGGCGACTGGGCCTGCGCCTGGGGCAGTTTCTCAGGCCTATCTCGAGACGGGGCGGAGCTTCACGAGAAGTGGTGCGACGTGTACCAGGTCCTAGATTCCAAGATCTGCCATCGCCGGACGCACTTCTTTCGGGCCGCGGTCTGATGGGGCGAGGAGGCGCAGCGTCGGCGGTTGCAGTCCTCATGCCGGGTTCACGGCTAAACCGGGCTTCGACCCATACGAGACGGGTCGCGCGGTGACCGTGACAGCATCCGAAGACAGGGCTACGGAGTGGACCGCGGAGAGCATGGAGCGCCGGCTCCGAGATTTCCTCTTCCGCTATGGCCTTATTTGCGTGTGGGCGGCGATGGCCATCGTCTTCACCGTCCTGGCCCCCGGACGCTTCCTCACCACCGGCAACCTGGGCAACATCTTCGGTTCGCAGGCTGTACTCCTGGTCCTCACGCTGGGACTGCTCTTCGCACTGACTGCCGGAGAGTGGGACCTTTCCGTCGGCAGCACGCTGGGCCTCTCGCTCACCATCGTGGGCGTCTTGAATGGACTTCTCCATTGGCCCATCTGGTTGGCTGTCCTTGTCGCGATCCTCGCCGGGCCCGTGGTGGGCCTCGTGAACGCGTTTTTCATCGTCGTGGCCGACGTTCCATCGCTGATCGCCACCCTCGGCATGGCGACCCTGCTTGAGGGAGTCAAATACGGAATCTCCAACCTCACCATCTCCGGCCTGGACGAGACCTTCGTTTCTATTGGCCAGACGTCGGTCCTCAGCGTTCCGCTGCCCTTTTACATCGGCATCGGTCTCGCCTTCATCGTGTGGTACGTCTTCCGTTGGCGACCCTTCGGACGCTACATGTTCTTCGTCGGGTCCAACCGTGACGTTGCTCGCCTGTCAGGTATCCGAGTGCCGCTGGTGCGAACCACGGCCCTGGTGACCTCCGCCGGCATTGCAGCAGTCGCCGGCGTGATCCTGGCGGCCTCGCTCGGGGCGACCGGCCCTTCCATCGGTCCCGACTACCTTCTGCCGGCGTTCGCCGCGGCCTTCCTCGGGTCAACGACGATCAGCCCTGGGCGCCTGAATGTGTGGGGAGCGGTCGTCGCCGTCTACTTCCTGATCACGGGCATTACCGGCCTGCAACTGCTCGGTGCCCCGGCCTACGTACAGCAAGTCTTCTATGGAGGGATTTTGGTGGTCGCCGTGGCCTTGAGCCGCCAGGCCAAGCGTCGATCTTGAGGAGTTCTGGCGCAAGGCGAGCAGCCGCTCGCAAATCGAAAGCTCATAGAAAGGAAGCAACAAATGAGTCCCAGACGTACGAGGCGCGGTCGCACCGTTGCCGTTCTCGTTACCGCGGTGGTGTACCTCACAGGTTGCGCGAGCTCATCCACGCCCTCGACATCCCCCGCTGCGACAGCGTCCACTGGTTCGGATAATGCGGCAGCGGTGGCGGCGGCGGTGGCGAAGACCAAGGCTGCTGCCGTGCCCCCCGAGTTCTCGGCACCCGGACCCGCTTTTGATGCCAGCAAGGCCGAAGGTAAGACGCTCTGGGTCATCGATGTTGCGTCCTCGATCCCGCTGACCCAGGTCACGGATGACGCGGCGAAGCAGGCGCTCGAGCTGGTCGGTGCATCCCTCGTCCGTTTCGACGGCAAGGGTTCAGTCAGCGAGTTCGCCCGTGGGATCAACCAGGCGGTCGCCGACAAGGCCGATGCGATTGCGCTGTTTGCCATTGACCCGAACCTAGTGACGGGACCGGTTCAGCAGGCGCTGGACGCCGGGATCCCTGTGCTTGTTCTGCAGTACGGCGACGCGGACGCGCAGCTCCCACTGGGTCTGAAGGCGCACATCACCTACTGCTACTCATGCGCAGGCGAAATCATGGCCAACTTCATCGTGGCTGACACCAACGGTCAGAAAGCTGGCGTGAACCTGATCGTATCGTCCGAGGTGTCGAACTCGGTGCCGCTGGTGGAGGGGTTCACGAACGCTTTGAAGGCCGGTTGCCCCGACTGCACAATCCGAACTGACAATATCCCCATCGCTGACTGGCAGACCCTGATCCCGACCACGGTGAAGTCAACGATCACCAGCGACCCTGAAATCAAGTACGTGGTCCCAATCTATGACGGCATGTCCTTGTTCGCCATCCCCGCCATCCAGACCTCCGGCCGTAACGACGTCAAAATCGTCACCTTCAACGCATCCCTAGGGGTCATGCAGAACCTGGACCAAGGGAAGGTCGTGGCCGCCGACGTCGGCTCCCCGCAGGCATGGGAGGGCTGGGCGCTCGCCGACCAGTTCATGCGCGTCGTCACACAGCAAGAGCCTGTCGCCGACGAGAACGTCGGGCTGCGGATGTTCGACTCGAGTAACGTCAAGTCCATTGACCTGACCAAGCCCGAGAAGGATTGGTACGGCGTCGACTTCGAGTCGGTGTATCGCAAGATGTGGCAGCTGAACTGATACAGCGCTCATCCACTAGCGCTCACACTGGGCAGAGAGAAGAACAGCCATGCTCGATAGAACGCTCGTTGGCGGGCTTGTAGTGACGCCCACGGAGGCAAGGCAGCTGGACATCGGCATCCAAGACGGCAAGATCGTGGTCCTCGCCGAACCCGGTGGGCTCCCAGAGTCAGCGGATGTGGTTGACGTCTCCGGTCGAACGGTTGTCCCCGGCGGAATCGACCCTCACGTGCATTGCGATCTGTCGATCGAAGACCCTGAGGGGGGGCCGCCCGCCACATCGGCCGGTCCGGACGTGGTTAGTCAGGCCGCTCTCATCGGTGGCACCACCGGGCTTATCGACTTTGTGTGGCGAGACGGATCCGAGTCGGTCGCGGCAGCCGTGGCGCGGATCAACTCCCGCTGGGCCGAGAGTTCCGCGGCCGACTATTCGTTCCACATCGTCCTACGTGGCATCGTAGACAGAGAGACGTTGGCGCAACTGCCGAACCTGATCGGGGACGGGTACCCGAGCTTCAAGGTCTTCACCACCAACGTCTTCCCGCACGACCCAATCGGTGGTGTCCCGCTC
The DNA here is from genome assembly GCA_963750025.1 of uncultured Chloroflexia bacterium. Classification (GTDB taxonomy): domain Bacteria; phylum Chloroflexota; class Limnocylindria; order QHBO01; family QHBO01; genus CF-167. Next base: position 34,075 of record CAVVPF010000034.1, on the reverse strand, counting down.
AAGATCGATTTCGGCAGCCTCAAAGAGGTGATGGAGCTCAACCTGGAGCATGGGGGCATCGCGAGCATCCATTCAGAAGACGACGACCTGGTGCAGCACATGTACCGGCGCCTCGCCGAGGACGATCGCATGGAGTACACCAACATGCCGGAAGTGCACAGCTCTCTTTCCGAGGATCTCTCCTTCCGCCGGGTCATCCGGCTGGCGGAGAAGGTTGGCGGCTCGCCGATCTACTTTATGCATGTCAGTGCCGCAACGGGTGTCGAGGCGATTGCCGAGGCGCGCGCCAAGGGCCTGCCCGTCTTCGGAGAGACGCTGCATCAGTACGCCCTCAAGACCCAAGACAACTACTTCGAGCAAGATGGGATGAAATACCACACGTACCCGTCCCTGAAGCAGAAGGAGGACACCGAGCGTCTGTGGCGAGCGGTCGGGGAGAAGGACATCTCCACGTTCGCGACTGACGAGCAATGTACCTCCTACGAGGTGAAGACGCAGGGACGCCGCGTGGACGATGTCGTCGGTGGCAGCACCGGGATCGAGCCGCGGATGGCGATTCTCTACTCGGAGATCGTCGACAAGCGAGGATTCGGGTTGCAGCGCTTCGCGGAGGCTACGGCCACAAACGCGGCGAAGATCTTCGGGCTTTTCCCGAAGAAGGGTGCCATCCAGATCGGTTCCGACGCTGATCTGGTGGCCATGGAAACCGGGATAGAACGAACGATCACGGCGGCCGACCTACACGAGTCGGACTACACGCCCTGGGAAGGGTGGAAGGTCACCGCCTGGCCAGTCCTGACGACGCTGCGTGGCAACGTCGTTGCAAGCAATGGGAACTTCGTCGGAGACCCGAATGGGGGCCAGCGTGTGCCGCGCCGCCTCTCTGAGCTGATCCGAACCGGCAACCGTTACGTCTAACCGGCACAACTCGGCGCCCGACAACGACTGTGCGAGGAGGGAAAGGCACATGACGCCCACGACAACCAATGCCGTGGCTCGCCGCCGTCTCCTGGTCATCGCTTGCGGCGGGACGATCTCGTCCGTCCAGTCAGGCGCCGGGGCAACACCGAAGCTTTCGGCCTTGGAACTCGTTGCCGAGATGCCACAGTTGGCTGAGCTCGCTTCGGTGGACGCACAGACGTTTTCCACGATGCCGTCCCCTCATGTATCACTCGATGACGTTCTGGAACTGAATGCCGAGATTGAGAAGTACGTCGCCGCTCACGACGCAGTGGCCGGCGTGGTCGTCACACACGGAACGGACACCCTTGAGGAGGTGGCGTACGCCCTTGATTTGCTATGGCGTCGACCCATCCCACTCGTCGTGACCGGGGCCATGCGCAACCGCAGTGTGCCCGGTTCGGACGGTCCGGCGAACCTTCTCGCGTCCGCCATTACTGCAGTCTCTCCCGCGGCACGCGACCTTGGTGTCCTGGTCGTGTTCAACGACGAGATTCATGCGGCCAGATATGTACGTAAGACACACACGTCGAGCGTTGCGACATTCCGGTCGCCGACAGTGGGGCCCCTCGGCTATATGTCCGAAGGGGCTGCGCGGTTGGCATTCATGCCGCGTTGGCGCGAACCGTTAGCCTCGACTCCCGTTAGTGTCGTCGACTTCCCGGTGGCGTTACTGAAGATGAGCATTGGGGACGACGGACGGTTGCTCGAGCACGTCACCGATGCCGGGTACCGCGGTCTCGTCATCGAGGGTTTTGGCGGTGGCCACGTCACCCGACACATCGCCGAGTCCCCGGTGCTACAACGACTCGCCGGGTCAATGCCGGTCGTGCTGAGCTCCCGCGCGGGGGCTGGAGAGCCGCTGCGCGCCACATATGCGGGCTTCCCGGGCTCGGAAGTCGACCTGCTCCAGCGCGGTCTTATCTCCTCAGGCGCCCTGGATGGACTGAAATCTCGCGTGCTGCTCACCCTGTTGCTGGCGGGCGGGGCAGACCACGGTGCCGTGCGAGACGCTTTCTCTCGGCACGGCCGGTACGGGGGCGAGCAATGAGCGATGTCCGCGGCGCGCCCGAGTGGAGCGCCGAACTGTACAGCGCCAACTCCGCGCACCACCGTGACTTTGACGATGTGTTCTTGCACGGGCTGGAGCTCCGAAAAAACAGCAGAGTTCTGGACCTGGGGTCCGGTTCGGGTGAACTGACGCAGCGCATCGCCGATCTGGCGACAGATGGCCATGTCGTCGGCGTCGACGCCTCACCGAGCATGGTGGATTTTGCTCGCCAGCACCACACGGGCGCGAACGTCGAGTACCGGTGCACACAGGCGCAGCACTTCGCAGACGCCGTGGCGGAGTGGACTCCGTTTGATGTGGTGTTGTCCCGGGCCACCCTCCACTGGGTCCCTCGGCAGGAGCAGACACACGTGCTCAGCGGGGTCCGAGACGTGCTTCGACCGGCAGGAGCGTTCCGCCTCGACATGGGATCTAGCGGACAGATCATCGCTGCCCGGCGCATTCTGGATCATGAGTCGGCGGCACTCGGGGGTGTGACAGAGCCGTGGTACTTTCCGAACGTCGATGAGTACAGGGCCCTGCTCGATGCTCATGGGTTGTCGGTGGAGCGCGGTTGGCTGCAGGTGGTCGAGCAGCGGCGGCGGGTGCCGGACTTCGCCGCCTTGGAGGCCTGGCTGCGCAGCCAGATCCTGATCGCCTACGAGCCGTTCCTCGCAAGAGAACAAGTGCCCATCTTCCACGATGCCGTTCTCCGGCGCGCAAAGACGGAGTTGCGACGAGACGACGGCAGCTATGACCAGGACTATGTGCGCTTGGACCTACTGGCCCACCGTGCATGAACTCCGGCTGCACGCTTCGCCTGCACCTGGTCATGGGGGCCGGGCACGGACGGCATCGGCGACGAGACCGAGGGAGCGACCGACACAGTGAACGATAAGCCGATCTTTCGCCCCGTTCAGCGGGTGCGTGCGTACGAGGCGATAGTCAGTCAGGTCGAGGAAGCCATCCGACAGGGCGAACTTCAGCCAGGAGCCCGCCTTGCGTCCGAACGCGACCTCATGGCGCAGTTCGGGGTCAGCCGTTCAACCTTACGCGAAGCTCTGCGCGTTCTTGAGAGCAACGGCCTCGTGCGCTCTCGTTCTGATAAGCAACGTGGCGCCGAGGTCCTCGCCTTCTCGGCCGGGCCACTGGCGCAGTCGATCCGCTCACTGATAAACATCGAGCGCCTCACGCTGTATGACCTCATCTTCTTCCGGATGCTGGTTGAAGGCACGCTCAGTGGACTCGCTGCCGCGTTTCACAGGGGTCCGGATCTCGAAGATCTTGACAAGTCGCATCGAGCGCATGCAGGCAGCGGTTCATGAGGACAGTCGGGCGTTCTCGCTTGCAGACGTCGCGTTCCACGAGGCCGTCGCGGAGATTGGCGGCAACCGACTCCTGATCGTCTGCAACGAGGTTGTCCGAGTCAGCGTCAGCAACCTGATCGCCGAAAAGATCGCGTCGGGGGAACGGCGCGAGGAAAAGATGGACGATGCCGTATCGCGTCATAGCGCCCTGTATGACGCGATACGCAGCGGCGACGCGCAGAAGGCGATCAAGCTCTCCCGCACGAGCATCTACAAGTACTACTCCGTCTATCTCTCCCAGGAGGAGAAAGACCGGCTCGGGCTGCTGCTCACTTAGCCGGTTGAACTCGCTGCCCGCCCGCCGAATCGGAACCACGACCCGCGCAAGAGGCGTCACGTGTCAACGATTGTCCAACTCAAGGGGCTGACCAAGAGCTTCGGCGCCATCAAGGTGCTGGACGACGTGTACCTCGACGTGCGGCCCGGCGAGATTCACGGCCTTCTTGGGCACAACGGCTCGGGAAAGTCGACTCTCATCAGAATCCTCGCCGGCGCCTTGGCCCCAGACTCAGGACAGCTGTTGGCCGGGGATGAAAACGTGGCTCTGCCAGTTCACCCGGACGACGCCCGGCGCCATGGCTTTGCGTTCGTCCATCAAGGACTTGGGCTGGCACTCGATCTCACGGTGCTGGAGAACCTGGCAGTCACGAGCTTCCGAACCGGCTTCGGGGGCGCAATCTCATGGCGCCAGCACTCCGCGGAGGCCAACACACTGCTCGCGCGATTCGGTGTAGAGATCGACCTCGGCACCAAGGTCGAAGAGCTTGAGCGGGTGTCGCAGGCCATCGTCGCAATCGCGCGGGCACTGGCCAGCATCGACGAAGGCCACGGCGGACGCCTACTCGTGCTTGACGAGCCCACCGTTTACCTTCCCCGTGACCGCATCGAGACACTGTTCGACACGGTGCGGCGATTGGCTGCAAGCGGCGACGGAGTCCTGTTCGTCTCTCACCGACTAGACGAAGCGCTCAGCCTCACGGACCGTGTGTCAGTTCTCCGCGAGGGTCGCGTCGTGGCTACGGAACGCACCCGCGACCTATCCGAGCGGGATCTCATTCGAATGATCGTCGGACGGGACCTTCGACAGCCTGAGCAGGCGGCGATTGTTGGCGATTCCCAGAAGCCGGTTGCGGTCGTACGGGATCTGGCCGGGCGCGAGCTTCGGGGCGTGTCGTTCACAGTTGCGCCGGGTGAAGTGCTCGGAGTGACGGGTATGGTCGGATCCGGTTTCGCGGAGATCCCCTACAGCCTCTTCGGCGCCAACCCAGCAGCGACAGGGAATTTGGAGATGGACGACCATCAGCTCGACCTATCAGGACTGAAGGTCGTCACCGCGATTGCTCGCGGTGTGGCCCTCGTTCCGGAAGACCGACCGAGACTCGGCATTGCTCAGGAGGCGAGCGTTCGCGAGAACATCAGCCTGCGCGCGTTGCCACGATTCGTTCGTTCCGGCCGCCTGCGTCTTTCGGATGAGCGCTCCTACGTCGGCCAGCTCATCAGCGCCTTCAACGTTCTCCTGCCTGGTCAGGAAGTGCCGATCCAACAGCTCAGCGGCGGCAACCAGCAAAAGTCGGTGCTGGCCAAGTGGATGAGCCAGGACCCGCGTCTCCTGCTCCTGCACCAACCGACTCAAGGGGTCGACGTGGGAGGTCGGTTCGAGATCTGGCAGCACCTCCGGACCGCGGCCACGCGGGGGGCGGCCGTCATCGTGGCCAGCGAGTCGACTGAAGAGCTTGCGGAGTTGTGCGACCGAGTGTTGGTTCTTAGAGACGGCGTCATCGTGGCCGACCTGAGCGGCGACGCGCTCGACAAGCACACGATCGCTGAACGGAGCCTGGCTGAGCTGACATCTTCGACCGGAGTTCGCCCTCAGGGGCGGGAGTAGCCATGGTGGATGTTCTCGAGCTGATTGACAACCCGGGCGCTCGCCGCTCGGTGAGCGCCCGCGAAATGGCGTCGCTGTTCCTCGAGCGCGTGGAGAGCCGAACGCCCATTGTTCATGCAGTGCTGACCCCGTGCCCGGATTTGGCCCTGGCGGACGCCGACCGGGTGGATGAGGCGCGTCGTACCGGGCGGCCGCTGCCCCTGGACGGCATGCCCATCGTTCTCAAGGACAACATTGACGTCGCCGGCGTACGGAGTGCCTGTGGTTCGAGATTCCGCATCGATCATGTCGCCTCGGACGATGCCTTCGTCGTCCGGCTACTTCGTGAAGCCGGTGCGGTCATTCTCGGAAAGTCCCAGAGCACGGAGTTCATGTTCGCCCTCGCCGCCCATCCCGACTTCGAGCCCTGTACAAACCCCTGGGACGCGACAAGGATTCCGGGAGCCTCGAGCAGTGGCAGTGGTGCCGCGGTCGCCGACGACGAGTGCATTGGGGCTCTGGGGACCGATACTGGCGGCAGCGTACGGATACCAGCGTCCTTCAGCGGGGTCACTGGACTACGCCCGACTCACGGGCTCATAAGCAACACAGGTGTCTTCCCGCTTGCTCGCTCCCTCGACACCGTCGGACCGATGGCGCGATCCGCCGTCGACGTCGCCGATCTCTTCTTCGTCTTAGCCAAGTTCGATGCGGACGACACCAGGTCAGTCCCGTACGAGCCCCGTCGCAGCACCGCCACAAACGGTCGGTCGACGCTGAGGATCGGCGTCCCACGGCAGTTCTTCTTCGACGACTGCCATCCGGAGATTGAGCAGGCGGTACGGCTGGCGATCGAAACCTTCCGTTCTCTCGGGCACACGATCGCTGAGGTCGATCTACCCCTCGCGCGGGTTGCGAATGAGGGGTTCACGCTCCTCATTCGTGCCGAGGCTCTCACGGTGCACGCCGAGCGGCTCGCTACCCGTCCTGACGACTTCACCTCCGACGTACGCGATCGGCTACGGCTCGGCGAACAGCTCACCGGCCGTGACGTGGCGCTGCTGATCGAGGATATGCACGCGTGGAAGCGCCAGATCGGCGAGGTCTTCGACAGCTCGTTCGATGTCGTGATGACACCAACGGTCGCGTGCCTTCCGCCTCGCCTTGAGGACGCACGGTTTGGGAAGCTCCCCGACGTCACCAGACTGACCTACCCATGGAGCTTCGGGCAGGTCCCGGCCATTTCCGTGCCGTGTGGCTTTACAGCCGGAGACTTGCCCATCGGTTTGCAGATAGCCGGCCCGGCGCACGCCGAGTGGCGGCTTCTTGATCTGGCGCGGAGCTATCAAGCAATAACGGCCTGGCATCGCCGACGTCCCCCGTCCTCGGGCTAAGTAGACGGCTGATCGGCGGCGCGCATGGGCTTCGGCGCGCAGCCTACTTTCACATATCAGGAGGTCATTCGATGGAACTGATCGATCGTACGGACGTCCCCGGCCCCACTCGCGACTACGTCGGGTACGGCGGTCGCGTGCCGAAGGTCACATGGCCCAACGGCGCTACGGTCGCACTCAACCTAGTGGTGAACTTCGAGGAGGGCTCGGAGTACTCGCTCCCTGCGGGCGACCAGCGGAACGAGGGCGGAGCGGAGCTGCCCGGCTGGGGCATGGACCACGAGCATCGCGATCTGTTCGCGGAGTCGGTGTTCGAGTACGGCAGCCGAGCCGGCGTGTGGCGGTTGTTGCGGCTCTTCGACGAGTACAAGGTCAACGCGACGTTTTTCGCGGCAGCCGTCGCCCTGGAGCGCAATCTCGGTGTCGGGGAGTGGATCCAGCGGTCCGGGCACGATGTCTGCGCACACGGGTGGCGGTGGACCGAACACTGGCTGCTCAGCCGCGAAGAGGAGAAGGCGCGCATTGCCGCCGCGGTCGAGGCCATCACTCGGACTTGTGGAGCGCCACCCTCCGGGTGGTACTGCCGCTACTCGGCCAGCGTGAACACAAGGGAACTTGTCGCCGAACATGGCGATCCATTCATCTACGACTCCGACGCTTACAACGACGACCTGCCCTACTTTACTGAGGTAGCAGGCAAGCGACAGCTGGTCGTCCCCTATAACAGCCTGCCCTACAACGACGCCAGGTTTGTCGCTGGCATGACCCCGGCCGACTACTTCGACATGTGCAAGCGAGGCCTCGACGAGTACAGACGCGAAGGCTTGGCCGGGTTCCCCAAGATGATGACCGTGGGACTGCATCCGCGGTGGGCCGGACAGGCTAGCCGCACCTCGGCTGTCCGCGAACTGATCGAGTACGCACAGGGCCTCGGTGACGTGTGGATCGCCCGTCGAAAGGACATCGCGAAGTGGTGGCTTGAGAACCACCAGTCGTTCGAAGCTTGAGACCGGCCACGGGCATTTGTTCAACCTTGAGCAGCCCACCTGGACGCGCAGGCGACGTCAACCGAGGGCGAGTTGTCCTCTCCAGGAGGTTCATCAGTGACGAAGATTGCAGTCATCGGCGTCGGGGCTATGGGCTCCATCTATGCGGGACTCTTGGCGGACGCTGGCCACGATGTGTGGGCTATCGACCGGTGGGGTGAGCACGTTGAGGCCATGAACCGCAACGGTTTGCGGGTTGAGGGGGCCAGTGGCGATCGAACCGCGACCCTCCACGCCAGCGTCAACGCGGCCGACGCCGGCATCTGCGATCTTGTAGTCCTCGCAACAAAGGCGGCCGACGTCAGCTCGGCCGCTGAGAGCGCGAAGGCACTCATGAGCCCGAAGACGCTCGTCCTAGCGATCCAAAATGGCCTTGGCAGCGCGGACAAGGCCGTCGATGTCTTGGGTGCCGGGCAAGTGCTCATAGGGGTCGTGGGTGGGTTCGGCGCATCGATCGTGGCCCCAGGCCATGTGCACCACAACGGGTGGGAGTTGCTCCACCTCGCCGAGCTGCACGGTCCCGCGACGTCCCGGCTCCGTGGCGTTGCCGATGTTTGGCGCAGCGCCGGATTCTCCGTGGAAACCTACGACGATGTGAAGAGGATGGTCTGGGAGAAGTTCATCTGCAATGTTTGCTTTTCGGGTGTGTGCACTCTGACCGGGCTGACGATCGGCGAAGTCATCGCCGATCCCGAAGCTTGGCGAGTCGCTTCCGGTTGTGCGACAGAGGCATGGCAGGTAGCGCGCGCGATGAACATTGACGTGGCGATCGACGATCCTGTCGCATACGTCCGCGCGTTCGGTGAGAAGATCCCCGCGGCCCGGCCATCAATGCTCCTGGACAACCTGGCCAAGCGGCGCTCTGAAATCGATTTCATCAACGGTGCAGTCCCCGTCCAGGCGATGCAGGTCGGCCTTAGCGCCCCCTACAACGAAGTTGTCAGTTTACTGATACGCCATCGAGAGCGGCAGTTCCCGCAATGACCAACCGTCGCTCGGCGACTTTTCGGTAGCGTGTCGTTGCGTTGAACTTTGGTCTTGATCTTGTAGGATTGCAGGCGCTCGGCGCCGCGAGGTCGGATCCCCGTTGGCGGTGCTCCGCCTTCACAGCGACGCAATCGCGCTGGCGAGTTCTGGGCGGCGACAGCGCCTCCACCCCGATCCGTGCCCCTACTGGACGGGACCGCCGCGCCACATTGGCGAGCCTTTGGGAGGAGCCGATCAAGGCTCAGGTGCGCGGGATCGACGTGTCGGACGTCACGATCGCCCGTGGCGTGGCCGGGCTGCAAGCCCCCGAGCCCAATGAACCGCCCTGGGTCTGATGGAGACTCAGGACCTTGGAATCAAGCGGCGCTAGGCACCTCCCGCAGGCGAGCATAGGCTGCCTCAAACTCGGCCGGTGGGATATCGCCGCAGGCGGAATGGAGCCGGCGCTCATTCCACCCGTCGACCCAGCCCGCCGTGGCCAGCTCGACGTCAGCCACCGTTCGCCAGCTCCGCTGGCGGCGGATCAGCTCGGCCTTGTACAGCGCGTTCACCGACTCGGCCAGGGCGTTGTCGTAACTGTCGCCCTTGGAGCCGACCGAGTTGACCGCCCCAGCGTCGGCCAGACGCTCGGTGTAGCGGATCGCCAGGTACTGGACCCCTCGATCGGAATGGTGGACGAGCCCTGGAAGTCGGGTCGCCCCGCGCCCAGATCGCCATCTCGAGGGCGTCGAGGGCGAGCTCGGCCCGGAGCGATGCGGCCACCCGCCAACCGACGATCGCGCGGCTGAAGGCATCGACGATGAAGGCGGCATAGCAGAAGCCTGAGACCGTCCAGACGTAGGTCAGATCGGCCTCCCACAGCCGGTTGGGCGCGGCAGCGGCGAAGACCCGCTCGACGAGGTCGGCCGGGCGTTGGCTGAGCGAGCCCGGCTGGGTGGTCCGGATGCTCTTGGCCCGGCTGATGCCGGTCAGCCCGAGCGCGGCCATCAGCCGCCCGGCCCGATCACGACCGATCGGGCTGCCCTCGCGGCGGAGCGCCCGCCACAGCTTGCGCACGCCATACACGCCGAAGTTGGCGGCATGGATCCGGGCGATCTTGAGCTTGAGTTCCGCATCCCGGATCGAGCGGGTCGAGGGTGGCCGCACCTGCGCGGCGTAATAGCTCGATGGGGCGACTGCCAGGGTCCGGCAGATCGGCTCGACCCTGAAGCTGGTCCGGTAGGCCTCGATGTACCTGGTCACTTCGAGGAGCGGCGGTCGAGCTCCGCCCCGAAGAAAGCCGCCGCGCTCTTGAGGATCTCGTTCGCCCGCCGGAGCTCCCGGTTCTCCCGCTCGAGTTCACGCATCCGCTGGCGCTCCTCGGTCGTGAGACCGGCCCGGGTGCCGCGGTCGACCTCTGCCTGGCGGACCCAGTGGCGCAGGGACTCGGGACCGATCCCGAGCTGGCGAGCGACGCGGCTGACGGCGCCCTGTTCGCCGGTTCGCTCGATCGTCTCGACGACCATGCGGACGGCGCGTTCTTTGATCTCAGGTGGATAGCGACGAGAACTCGGGTGAGCTGTTGTATCGGTCATGGACTCCATCTTCCTTCAAAGGGTTGGAGTCTCCACGATTCTCAGGGCGGTTCATTGTGTTCCATAGGTCCCATGTGACTCATGCTGCCCACGGTGTCGCTTGGCGGGACGCATGGCACGGAATACCCCGCATCCGGTATGCGGTACCAAGTCTCATCTAGGCCCGATTCCGAGCGTCAATCGGGCCTCTTCACGCCCGTCGTACCCTTGTCCGTACCCTTTCCAGCCTCGGGCCTGGCCGCGCTCGCCGTCCATCGAGCCGGGGCAAAGCGACCGGTGCTGGAGATAGGGCAGTGGACAACGACTGGTCGAGATCCGCGTCCTCAAGCCGGCCGCGAACGGCGCCTTTTACTCCTGCGGACGTCCAACGCCAAGCGCCTGGCGGCGCTGCCGCGCTGGGTCCACTTCTACGGATAAAAGTCAAGTCTTGCGATGGGGCTTCGTGCAGGCGCATGCTGACGGGCGGGTGCGGGCTGGAGCGAGGCACGGAGACAGGTACATGAAGGCAAGCACATGACCGATGCGGTCGCCATCCCGATCAACCTCTTTGAGAATGACCGCGAGCTGATGGTCGTGACGCCCATGCCCGGCGTGGCCCCCGAGGACATCAGCGTCGACGTGACTGCGGACGGGGCGCTCACCCTGCGCGCCCAGCAGCACGGCGCCGGGCAGGAGCGCATCACCTACCTCGTGCGCGAGTGGGCGTACGGTCCGTACGAGCGGACGGTCGAGCTGCCGTGCGCCGTCGACGCCAGCCGCGCCAACCTGTCGTACGGCAACGGCGTCCTCTCGGTCACGCTCCCCAAAGCCGATACCACCGCGCCGTCGCGCCTGGTGGTCGACCGCACCGGACACACGCGCGGCATGGCGCTCGGCCATCCGGGGGAGCGCGGCGGGGCTCGCTAGGCCTATCACTCAACGCTTCGGACGGGACCCGAGGTCTACCGACACGTCGAGGTCGCCAACTGCTCCATCACGACGCTGCGCGTCCTTGACGGCGTGCGCCGGCTGGGGCAGGCCAACGAGGTCGGCCACCTCGAACGGCGCGGTCGCGAGGGCTACTAACGGCTCGGGCGCGGACGGGCCGACCTCGTCGGCCGGGATCGGACGGTCACCGGCGAGCGGCGAGCGGCGGGCGCACGCGACGAGCCGGGCGAGGTCGGTGAGCGACGTCACCACGGGGACGCCGCTCCCCGCGAACGCGTCCGGGTGGCCGGGACGAGAGAGCCCGACGAAGCGGACCCCCGCGGCCCGGGCGATCTCAGTGTCGCGCACCACGTCGCCGACGAACAGGACGTCGTTGGGAGCGACGCCGATCGCGGCCGCCCAGGCCCGGAGCTGCGCCACCTTGGGATGGTGCGCCCGCCAGCCGTCGACCGCAGCTGCGAGCTGGGCCAGCCCGAAGCGCCGGCAAAACTCCTGGACGAGCTCAGCGCGCGTACTGCTGCAGACGAGGGCAGGGACGTCGGCGCGCCCGAGGCGCTCAATGGCCGCTCCCGCGTCCGCGAACGGTCGAAAGCCTCCCATCAGGCCTTCCTTGGCGGCTTCGAAACCGACGGCGATCTCGTCGAGGCACGGGCGGCCGTACGCGATGACGTCGAGCTGGGTCCGGAAGTCGTCGCCCGCGGTCGCGAGGTAGCGGCGCGTGGCTTCGTCGCGCGGCATGCCGAGCTCGCGCGAGAGCAGCTCGCCCGCGAGCTTCGCGAGCGTCCCCATGGAGTCTGCCACCGTGCCGTCGAAGTCGAACGCCACGGCACGCACCCCCATGTAGTGGGCACCCGGTCCGCCAGCCCACCAGGACGCCCGCAGCCGCACGCTCACGATCCCCGCGCAGAGGACGGCCACGACGGCGAGCGCGGCCAGCAGCCAGCTGGCATGCACTGCTGCGCCCAAGGCGCCGAGCGTCAGGATGAGCAGTCGCAGGTCGCGCCCGCGGCCGCCCGCGAGGAGGACGCCGTGGTAGCTCTGGCCGAGGTCGACGGCGGCCTTGGCCGTGGTGTAGCTGACGAGCAGGTGCCCGACGAGCGCCAGGCCGGCGACGGCTATCACGACCGGCACCTGCACCGACCCCAGCTGGCCGGCGAGGTCCCCCGAGGTCGCGAGGTAGATGGCCGCGCCGGTGAAGAGCAGGCCGTCCGCCGCCCGGTCGAGGACCGCGTCGAAGAACGAGCCGAAGCGCGACGAGCGGTGCGTTAGGCGGGCGATCTCGCCGTCGCTGCCGTCGAGCACGCTTGCCGCCGTGACGAGCACCGCGGCTAGCACGGGGGCGTGGGCGGCCAGGGCCGCCGCAGCGACGAGCGCGACGGCGAACGCGACAATCGTGACCTGGTTCGGGCTGATCGAGGGGAAGACAGCGAGCAGTAGCGGGGTCACGAAGCGCTGCGAAACCGCGCGGTTCAGGCGCGTCGCCACGGCGCCGTCGAGCGCCTTACCGGTGCTTTGGAACAGGTACCGGCTGCCGCGGCGGTAGTCGGTCGGGGTGTCGACGTCAAACCACCATTCGTCGGCCTCGAGAGGCAGCGCGCGCGCCGTGCCGAGGCCGGCGAGCAGTTGTACGGCACCCGCGAACGCGGTGTCGCCGGATGCAGCAGCCTCCTCGACCGCGTCGAGCACCGCCGCGCTGCAGACGAAGGCGCCGACGTCGAACGCGTCGTAAGCGGGCAGCATCTTGCCGATGGCTTCGACGCGGTCGCCGCTGAGGCGAACCTTCATAGCGTCGGCCGGGTCGACACCGGCGGCCCGTCCGAGCGAGCGGTCGACGGCGACGACGACCTCGCCCGGTAGCACCGACGTCGCCCGGAGCCGGCGCAGCAGTGCCGACGCGAAGACGTGATCGGCCATCACCAGCGCGAACGGTGCGTCGCCGACGATGTCCTTCGCGGCGAGGACGGAGAGTCCGTTGCCCTCCCGATAGCGCGCGTTGTGGACGACGGCAACGCGCAGCCCTCGGCGACGGCTCACGTCGAGGGCCTCCCGGGCGACACGTTCGGGTTCGTGGCCAGTGACCACGACGACGTCGTCGAATCCGGCCTCGTGCGCCGCGACGATCGACCGTTCCAGGAGTGTCATACCCCCAACCCGCACCAGAGCTTTCGCACTCACCTTGGGCTGGAGGCGCGACCCAACCCCGGCGGCAAGCACCACAAGCCGGGACGTCTGCATTCTTCTCGATCTCCTTCTTGCTGTTAGCCCCGAGTGAGCCGCCCTGGGATTGATGCAGTGCGGGTTAACTGGTCCCGGCCGTGGTGACCGGGGTGTTGCGACGGTCCCTGGGTGTCGTGCTCAACGGTGACCTTAACCCGGTTCGGTGGACACCCGATGCTGGTTGTTGACCAGAGAAGGAAGGCCCCGGCGCCCGCCGCACTCTGACAGCGTGACCGGATCGCGGAACCCCAGGGCCGTTGGTCGCCTACCGCTCCGACGAGGATTCAGCCGGCCGCGCCCGGATCGTTGGGGTGGGGCAGGCCCCTGGGAGGGGTGCGAGTCGGCCACTATCATGGGTCGACGGTCGCGCCGTCGCCGTTGCCCGCGATGGGTTCGGATGCGCCAATCCTGCGGGTGCTGGAGACGCGGCGCGGCTTGTGACCGAGGAGAGCGGGTGGCGGCGGAGAGCCTTTCGGAGCGCGTCATTGGGCGGGATCGCGAACTCGCCGCCGCCGATTCCTTCCTCGACACTGTCGCCTCGGGAACAGCCGCCCTCCTGATCGAGGGTGAGGCCGGCATGGGCAGGACGACGCTCTGGGAAGCGGTCCTGGAGGCCGCCCGGGGTCGGCGCTATCGAGTGCTCGTGGCGCGGCCGACGCAGGCCGAGACCGGACTTTCCTTTGCCGGGCTGATTGATCTGCTCGACGGGGTGCCCGACCACGTCGTAGGCGACCTGCCGCCACCGCAACGGTCGGCGCTCGAGGTCGCCCTGCTGAAGAAGGAGGCAGCGCTGCCCGTCGAGTCGGGCGCCGTGGCGGTGGCGTTCGTGAATCTTGTCCGGTCACTGGTCCGCTCGGGTCCCATCGTGATCGCGGTCGACGATCTCGAATGGCTGGACCGCCCGACGGTCCGGGCTCTGGAGTTCGCCCTCCGCCGTCTGCGGTCGGAGCCCATCGGAGTCGTCACCACCCAGCGGCCCAGCTCGCCACTGCGCGACATTGTTGAGCAAGCCGTGGGCGGCGAGCGGACCCGGCGCCTGATCGTGGGACCGGTGTCAATGAGCGCGCTATACCAGCTGGTCCGCGGCAGGTTGGGTCTGGCCCTTGCGCGCCCGATCCTCGTTCGGGTGCACGAAGTCGCCGGAGGTAATCCGCTCTTCGGTCTCGAGCTCGCTCGATCGCTCGTCGAGAAGGGTGGCCAGCCGGTCCCGGGCCAGGCCCTGACGGTCTCCGGCCGGCTGAACGACCTGCTTCATGAGCGCCTGACGCGCCTCCCAAGGCGGACGCAAAGCCTGCTGCTCGTCGCGGCCGCAATGTCCAATCCGAGACTCGACGACGTGCGTCGCGCCGCGGATCTTCCGACTGCCACGGATGAGGCTCGGGAGATCGAACGGGCTGAGCGCGCCGGCGTCGTGGAGGTGATCAACGGCGCAATCCGGTTCACGCACCCGCTGCTGGCCTCGACGGTCTACAGCGATGCGAGCGCTTCGGTGCGGCGGCACGTACATCTCCGCCTCGCGCACATCGTCGCGGACCCGGAGGAGCAGGCGCGCCACCTGGCCGCGGGGACCGTGGGTCCAGACGAATCGGTGGCGTCGGCTCTCGACCGCGTGGTGGGCAGGGCGCAGGCGCGTGGCGCGACCGACGTCGCCGCGGGGTTCGCGGAACAGGCGATGGGATTCACGCCGCCAACCGACCTGACCGCAACCTGTAGGCGAACGCTGGCGGCCGGAACCCTTGCCCTGTCGGCGGGAGACCACGCCCGTGCGCGCTCACTCCTCGAGGGCGCAGTGGCGACATGTACCCCGGGTCACGAGCGAGCCGAGGCGCTGCTCCGCCTCGCCGAGCTAGCCGTTCCCCTGAGACGGGGGATCGCGATGTGCAGCGAGGCGCTCGACCAGGCGGCCGACAACCCATCCCTCCAGAGCCGAGTCCACCGGCTGAGCGGCAGCATCGAGTACTTCCTCGGAAACGTGGCGGCGGCCGAGCGTCACGCGCAGATCGGCGTCGCCCTCGCGGAGCAAGCGGACGACGCGGTGGCCCTTGGCATGGCCGTGGCCGAGCTCGGCCATTGGACGTTCTGTGGCGGAGGCGGGGTCAGGCATGACCTGTTCGATCGCGCGATCGACCTCGATCCGTCCGCCGGCGCCTTCGCGCCACGAAGCCATCTCGCGAAGGTGCTCATGGATGCCGGCAGCCTGGACGAATCACGACCGTTGCTCGAGGCCCTGATCGAGGAAAGCACCCGGGTCGGGGATCTTCAGGCGGCGGCGCTCCACGTGTTCCACCTCGCGGAGCTTGAGGCGTGGGCGGGAAACTGGAAGCGTGCCCTCGAATACGCCGACGAGAGCCTCCTCCTCCGCCAGCATGCTGATCAGCCGCGCGCCCCGATGTACGTGAAGGCCATGTGCCTCGCCTACCTGGGGCGGCTGGACGAGGCCCGTCGCGAAGCCCAGGCGGGCCTGGCCGAAGCCGAGCGGAACGAGGACGTTGTGTTCGTCATGCAGAACCTGCACGTTCTCGGGTTCGCCGATCTCTCTCAAGAAGACTACCGAGCGGCTCATTCGCGCCTCGGGCGCGCGACCGACCTGATGAGGCCACGGTGGAATAAGGAGTTCGGGGATGGCCACTTCGTCCCCGATGAGATCGAGTCCCTGATCGCGCTGGGCGATCTGGAGCGGGCCGACGACCTGCTCGGGTGGATGGAGGAGGTCGGCCGGCGGACCGACCGTGCCTGGACCCTTGCCAGCGGTGGACGGTGTCGGGCCTTGTTGCTGGCCGCCCGCGGGGCTCTGGATGAGGCGGATCAGGTGCTGCAGCGGGCGCTAACCGACCACGAGCGCCTGCCGATGCCGTTCGAGCTGGCCCGGACATTGCTGGCGAAGGGCACCCTCGAACGGCGGCGGAGACGCCGAGCCGCGGCACATTCGACGCTCGCTCGGGCGCGGGCCATCTTCGAGGAGCTGGGCGCGCCGCTGTGGGTCCGCAAGGTGGACAGCGAGCTGGCGCGCATCGGCACGCGGACGGAGGCGCAGCGCGGCCTGACGCCGGTCGAGGCGCAGATCGCCCATCTGGTTGCTGAGGGCCACACCAATCGCGAGATCGCGGCGTCGCTGTTCGTCAGCCCGAAGACCGTTGAGGCGAACCTGTCGCGCGTCTACCGCAAGCTTGAGATCGGCTCTCGCGCAGAGCTGGCCGCCTGGTCCTCGCACCGCCGCTCGGTTGACATCAAGGGGGCTCCGCCGGAATCGTAGGGAGTCCCCCGATTACGGGCCGCCAGCACGACGGTACGTTCGCGCCATGAACCGGACGCAATCCGACGAGGAGCCCCTCGACACCTTTCTCGTCGAACGGTATTGGCCGGGGGTCACCGAGGAGACGCTTCGATCCGCGGAGGAGCGTCTCCGGCGTGCGGTCGAGGGGATGGTGGGTGAAGGGATTCCCGTCCGGTATCTGCGGTCGACGCTCGTGCCCGAGGAGGAGTCGGTCTTCTCGCTGTTCGCCGGACGATCTGTCGACGACGTCGCCATGGTCAATCGTCGGGGCGGCGTTCCGTTCGACCGTATCGTCCACGCAACGGAGATCGACCCTCCACCTCAACCGACAGTCCGGCCGGACCACGGCACGGGCGCATAGGCAGCCGGTAGCCGCCGTCATCACGCGACGGCTTGGCGGGCGCAGAGGTGCAGGTGCACCGGAAGGGAGATCGTGATGAACAACCCGAGGCGCAACCTTTTAGGAGTGGTCCTCGCCGTGGGTCTGACGCTGGTCGCGCTCCCGGGTCAGGTCCTCGCCGGCGACGTGCCGTTCAGCGGGCGAGACAGTGGCCACTTCGACATTCCGGCCGCATGCGACGATGGCGTGCTGGTCGTGATCGTGGGCTCAGGAAAGGCGACGCACCTGGGCCGCTACACGTACAGCTCCCATGAGTGCTTCAATCCGGCCACGGGTGCTTTTGCCGGGTCCGCGACGATTACCGCGGCCAACGGCGACACGATCCTCGGAACCTACGCGGGTCAGGTCTTCGGCACTGACGATCCGGACGTCATCGGGTACGAGGAGGAGCTCACGATCACCGGTGGCAACGGCCGGTTCGCCGGCGCGACCGGAGAGCTTCACGTCGTCGGATGGGCGAATCTGGTCACCGGCGCATATGGTCAGGAACTGACGGGGGCGATCTCAAGTCCCGGCTCGGCCGACGAGTAGTTAAGAGGGAAGGACCCATGCCGGAAGAGCCGGGCGTCGAGCGCCGGGCTCTTCCACGATGAAGGAGGGTGTGATGTCGGAGGTTCCAAGGATGGATACCATCGGACCAAGGGCGCCTGGCCCGGCGTTCTCGGGCGAAGTGGTGCGACCCGGCCAGGATGTCTACGACGAGGTCCGGAAGGTCCACAACGGGCTCGTGGACAAGCGCCCGGCGCTCATTGCCCGGTGCCGGGACGCCGCAGATGTGGTCGAGGCCCTGACGATTGCGCGAGACGCCGGACTGGAAGTGGCTGTACGGGGAGGAGGGCACAGCATCGCCGGGCGAGGGACCACCGACGGCGGGGTGATGATCGACCTGTCGCTGATGAAGGGCATCTCGGTCGATCCCGAGCGGCGAACGGCGCGGGTCGGCGGAGGCGTGACGTGGCGGGAGTTCAACGACGCCACAGCTGTCCACGGGTTGGCGACCACCGGCGGTGTGATCTCGACCACCGGCGTCGGTGGGCTCACGCTGGGTGGCGGCCTCGGTTGGCTCATGGGCACGCACGGGCTGTCGGTAGACAACCTCGTCGGTGTCGAGTTGGTGACCGCCGCCGGCGAGGTGCTCGCCGTGAACGCCGAGGACCATCCAGACCTGTTCTGGGCACTCCGTGGAGGCGGGGGCAACTTCGGCGTCGTCACCTCGTTCGAGTTCCGGCTGCACCCGGTCGGCCAGGTCTTCGGCGGTCTCGTGGCCCATCCCTTCGAAGCGGCGGGAAACCTGCTGCGCTTCTGCCGAGACTTCACTGCCGATGTCCCGGACGAGCTCGCGGTGATGCCGTTGCTGGTTCATGCACCCGATGGATCGGGTGTGCCGTTGGCCGCCGTGGCGATGTGTCACACCGGCTCGAGCGATGCAGCCGAGGCGGACCTGAGGCCGTTGCTGGACTTTGGGGCGCCGGTGCTGCAGCAGGTGGGTCCGATGTCCTATCCGGCGGTCAACTCGATGCTCGACGACGGCTTCCCGCGCGGCGCGCTGTACTACTGGAAGTCGAGTTTCATGGCGGAGCTAACCGATGCCGCCATCGACGTGATGGTCGAGCAATTTGCGGCATGTCCGTCGCCGATGAGTGGCATCGCAATCGAACACTTCCATGGCGCGGTCACCCGCGTTCCGGCCACCGCCACCGCGGTCCCGCATCGCGATCCGAGCTACAACCTGCTGATCGCAGGCGTCTGGGCCGACGCGGCCGCGACCGACGCGAACATCGCGTGGACCCGGTCGACATTCCGAGAGCTCGAGCCGTTCTTCGTTGATCGCCGGTACGTGAACTACTTCAGTGGCGACGACACACAGCTGCGGAGCGCGTACGGTCCGAACTACGAGCGCCTTGCCGACGTCAAGCGTCGCTACGATCCGGAGAATGTGTTCCGGGTCAACCACAACATCGAACCGGCTCGACGGTAGCCGACGTCGGGACGGTTGTTCGCTGAGAAGGTCAGTGTCGCCGCGACGGGCATCGCCACGGTCGATCTGAATTCCTCGGCGACAGCCGAGGAATTCGCTCTCGAGCTCCCAACGCGGAGTGTCGGGCACTTCGCGATGTTCAGAGGGCTGCCGTCCCTCCGAGCCACAATGCCCAATGGCTCAGTTCGTCGACGTCGGATCCGTACCCTTACCCGTACCCTAGAGCCGGCCGGAACATCGCCACTGATGGCCGGAATGCACCGGAGCACTCGTGCTCCGCCGGACTCCACCGGACCGACGCGGCGATTCCGGTATGCGGTACCAATTCGAAGCGGCATGTCTCCTCCGAGACCTGCTGCATATCGCGCTGTCGCATCGGGACGGACGCCGAGTTACAATCTCCCCGGATGAGCCGCTCGCGCGTGGGCACCTGATTCTTTCGGTTTCGCGCGTGGGCACCTGACTCCCTTCCGGGGATGGGCACCTGACTCCCCGGAAAACCGAACATGCGAGGACGAGGCGTGGGCCGAGTCTGAGCACGAATCTTGGCTGAGGACGACCGCTGCCGGCCTCCGGGCGGCGCCTGACTCTGGATCAGGAGATCGAAGGTTACTCTTTCCGCCCCAGCCAACCACCAGGTGTCGGTTTTTTTTCGCGGCCCGCCAGCCGCAGATCTGGGGGTTCGGTCTCCTTCGGTGGATGCCAGGCTCATCAGCTTCGGATTGATCGAGATCGACGGACGCCGCTTCGACCGCGACGTCGTGGTCGAGGCTGGCCACGTGCGCCGTCGGAACAAGAAGCCGTCGAAGGCCTACCGTGACCGATACGGTCACACGCCCCTGTCCCCCGACGAGAAGATCCCCTGGTCGGCCTCCCGGCTGATCGTGGGCACCGGCGCCAGTGGCCAGCTGCCGATCATGCCAGAGCTGTACCAAGAGGCCCAGCGACGAGGCGTCGAGGTCGTTGCCGTGCCGACCGAAGAGGCCTGCCGCCTGCTGTCGGGGACTGGCCGGCGCGAGGCCGCGGCGGTCATTCACGTGACCTGCTAGGCAAGGCGAGGGCGCCAGCCGGAACGAACGAACGGCCGCTCGCGGCGTCGCTTGTGCCGCACACCGCTTCGAGACCGCATAACCGCACCGATCTCGCTCGCGTCGGCGCATTCGTGGCACTCAGGCTCAAGTGCTTTGACCTGCAAGAGGCCACTAGTTCGAATCCCAGCGCCGCCCACTAACCCGCCCACGTCACGCTCAAACCGACCGCCTGACTGCTTCGCGGTGCCCACAGCTGGTTGACTACAGCGCTCCTTGACCGTTTGCCGACGTGTCACGCTGCGGCCCGTAGCGTGAGCTCGTCGCTGGACTGCCACCCATGAAGGGCAGCGCCATCGTTCGGTCGTGAGCCAGCGTGGCGTGCGCGTTGTGACTCAACCTGTCTGGCGGGCTGGCTTAAAGGTCGCGCTGCCCAGCCTTCGCTCAGACCGGCCCCTGACCTGTGTCGGCCAGGAACCAAGAGGTGCGGGCGTGGCAAAGGGGGGCGCGCATTCAACAGGCGCAAAGCGCCTAGCCGCGCGGCAGGTTCGAGCCCCAAACCCTGCGCTCTGGCTCAGGCCATCACCCGCACCGACTCCAGTATGGGCCCGCTGTCGAGGCCATTTCAAGCAGCTCAGCGACTGCGATGAACTTGGCGAAGGTAGCTCCCCTGTGCGGTAGCTGAGCGGAACTGATCCGAGCGCGGATAACCCCCCTTGTCGCCCTGGTTCAAACGGAGTAACCTGGTCCCGCCTCGGAGGAGCCACTCGACTCTCCAGCGATTGCATCAATGGAGGGCACGGGAGTTTCTTTCGGGGCATTCTTGTGTCCGACTCGCGGCGGCGGGCTTGCTGCGGCCCAGCGCGCATCATGGGCGGCGATGGGATGGCCGCCGCTCGCTCCTTGGCCGACGACCGCGGCGGAGCTCGTCGCGATGCAGGACGCGCTGGCCCGAGCGGTGCCTCCACCCTGGGATGGGTTGCCGGAGGTGGGTCGCGTCGCCGGCTGTTTCGTGTGCTTCGAACGAGGCCGCAGCGGGCCGGGCGCCGCGGGCGATCCTGGCTGGGCGGCGGCCTGCCTAGTTGTCGTTCCCAGCGACCTTGTTGACAAGCATGGTCAGCGGAGAGAGGCCACCGAGCCCAGCATGGGGACGGCGTCGATTGTAGGTGTCGAGCCAGCGCGGCAACGAGGCCAGGCGCTCGGCGTTGGAGCGGAAGAGGCGGGCGTAGGCCCATTCGCGCTGCAGCGTCCCGATGAAGCGTTCGGCCTTGCCATTGGTCTGCGGCCGCCGCGGGCGGGTGCGCAGGTGCCGGATGCCGAGGGACGCGAAGAGCATCGCCAACTCGCGCGACTGGGTGTAGGTCATGGCGTTGTCGGTCATCACCCGCTCGACGCGCACGCCGTGGTCGGCGAAGAAGGCCGCCACGTCGCGCATGAAGCGCACCGTGGTCGCGGCGCGCTCGTCAGGGTGGACGCCGATGAAGGCCAGCCTGGTGGCGTCGTCGACGGCGACGTGGAGGTAGTCGTAACCGAGGCCACGGTCACGGCGGGCGCTCGGTCCCAGCATCCGGTGCCCGCCGCCGTCGGGCACCCGACCCAACTTCTTGACGTCGACGTGGATCAGCTCGCCGGGCCGCTCTCGCACATAGCGCAGCGGCGCGCCGCTCAGGCGGTCGGCGTGCGCCAGGCGACTGACGCCGTGGCGGCGCAGGACGCCATAGACGGTCGAGCGGGGGTGGCCCAGCAGCGGTCCCAGGCGGTGCGGTCCGACCCGCAGCCGGCGGCGCAGGCGCAGGATGCGGCGCACCTCGCGCTCGGCCAGCGCGCGTGGTCGGTGGAGTGGTCGTGCCGAACGGTCCTCGAGGCCAGCCGCGCCCTCGGCCCGATAGCGACGCAGCCACTTGTAGGCGGTCGCCCGACTGACGCCCAGCGTCTCGGCGGCGGTGGCCGCCGACCAGCCCTCGATCAGGATCCGCTCAACCAGGAGGCGCCGACCAAACGGCGTCAGCCTGGCGTTACGATGAAGCATGAGAGCCCTCCCTCGGTGTGGAGCTTCGACAACCCCAAACCGAGCACGAGGGCTCTCAATCTGTCAACAACGTGAGTGGGAACGACAACTAGTGCCGGCGGAGACATCGCTCAAGAACTTGTGGACTTCCACGCTTCAGCTCTCCTCGTGGACCGCACGCCGCGGTTGGTGGCGGAGTTCCGTCGCTTAGAAGGGTAGCACTCGCCCGAACGCCTGTTCTACTTGGTGTGGCGGACGGCTACACTGCGCGCGTGGATCCCGACACTCGCGGCAAGCCCGAGGCTGGCGGCCAGGATGCTCGCAGCATTGACGAGCCGGAGTCAGCGTGTGCCTTACGGGGCCATCGCAAGGGAACGACCGCCGGTGAGCTGGCCGCCGCGGAGGCCTTGAGCGAGATCACCAGGAGCCACCGCGCGACGGCTGCCGAGGCGTTAGCCAAGTTAGGAGCCGGCCGGGCCGCGGGCGACATGCAGGACACCATCGGAGGGATCGGGTCGAGTGCCCTCCGCAACCTCGACACCAGCAAGGTCTTCGGCATCGTCGCGGGCGGCCTGACCGCCCAGCTCGTCGAGGGATGGAGGGAGCAGCTGGCGGCTGGCCAGAAGGCGGCTCAGCGCGAGGTGGCGGCCTCGATGACGCGAATGGTCGCCGACGCGAACCTAAGTGCTCTCGCCCTGGGCGGTCTTCCTGCGAGTTTCACCGGCGACCTATTCAAGAGGGTCATCGCCGAAACCTCGACCGCGTACCTGACCGGCGTCGGCGAAGCCGTGCGCCAGGGTCTCATCACGTCGCTTCGTCCGGCGGCGCTCGCCGTCAGCTCGAGCCTGATGGAGCGGATCAAGGCATCCTCGGAGCAGCAGCGGCTGTACGAGGCCGCACTCTTTCGGCTTGGCTGGTGGGTGCCGCCCAGCGTCAGCATGGACTTCTTCTGGGAGGTCGGTCGCCTCGCCTACGAAGGCAAGCGGGTTGAGTTGCGCCGAGCAATGACGGCCTATGCCCGCTCGAGGGAGTTCGGCGGCATCGTCGAAGGCTGGATGAGGCTCGAGCCGTTCCGTCCCCGGCGGCGCTTCATCCGTGCTGGCTTGCAGGATCACCGCAAGCGGCGCTACATCGCGAGCATTCCAACCTTGCTGCCCCAGCTCGAGGGCATCGCAATGGACGCGTTTGCGCCGAGTAGCGCCGAGACGAACCCCAAGGGTCCGATCAAGGAAGCGGTGGCGACCTACGAGGCGGTCATGGGGAGCGCCATGCTCGACATGGTGACCGTGCTCTGGGCGCGCCTGGACTTCGACAAGGTGTCGCCCGGCAGCCGGACACTCAACCGTCCCTTCATCCTTCACGGACGCTCGATCGGCTATCCGAGTGAGGCCAACTCCGCAAAGGTCTTGTTTGCCCTCGCCCTGCTCGCGTCGTTGGTTGAGGACGCTGAGCGACACCCGTCACGGTCGAAGGTGTCATAGGCTCAGGGCCGCCGTGATCTCGGGCGAGGACCTCGAGCGTGATCGGCTGCAGACTCATCTGACCGAGCTGATGCGCGCCGCCTGCGCGGACCCTGGAGCCGGCGCACAGCTAGAAGCGCTGCCACGTGGACAGGAAGGCGGTATCGAGGTCCTGTCTCTCGGCAAGGAGCACCCGATCGCACGGATCTCCGAGAGCCTTCCTCTGGACGAGGCCGAGACCGCTGTGGTGCACGAGGCCGGTCATTGGCTGGAAGGGCACGAAGAGTTTCTCTCGGACCCGTGGCGCGCCTACTTCGAGGCCAGGACCTACGACGAGGCACATGGCACCCGGAGGCATGGCCCATTCGAATACGCGGCTGACGGTCGCGCGATGACCCTGCTCGAGGACGGCACGTTGGCGGGCGTGCTGCAGACTGATCCAGCCCGCATCGCCGAGCTGTTGGTTGAGGACGCGCGGCGCTACCCTCCTGTTGATCCGGCACTGGTCGAGAGGGCCAGACACATCGCCTAGGGACAATGGGGGGCGATGGTGTCGTTGGCAGCATCGCCACCAAATGATCGGCGAGCGAGCGTCCGATCGCCGCCATACCTCTATATGGCAGTGATTCGTACTACGTCTGATCGTCGTCGCCAACGATAAACAGGTTGCGCTCCGGCTCCGCCAGCGCCCGCACCAGCCGCAGCCGGGCGGCGTCGACGTCCTGGGACTCGTCGACGAGCACATGGCTGAAGCGCGCCTGCCAGCGCAGTCGGATCGCCGGATCGCCCTCGAGCAGGTCCGTCGCGCCCGTCACGAGGTCGTCGAAGTCGATCGCGCCGCGCGGCGAGCATGCCGCCGTAGATCGCGAACACGCCGCGCAGCGCGGCCGGCGGCGCCTGGCCCTCGATCGTCCAGCGCGCCAGGACGGCGTCGAGCTCCTCGGCGGGCGGAGGCGGGGGATCGTCCGTCCGCTGCGCGTCGAGCGCGCGACGACGCGCCGCCCGCAGCAACGGCAGCCGGTCGGGCACGACCCGCGTTGGGCGGCCCGCATCGGCCAGAATGCGTAGCGCCAGGGCGTGGAGGGTACGGACCTCGATGCGCTCGGCGCCGGCCATGATGGGCCGCTTCCCCGGCGAGACGAGCTGCCTGTCTCTGGCCTGGGCGGTCATGGACCTGGTCATCGCCGGCGGCCGAGGGCTGGGGCTGATGCTCGAGGAGTGGCGCCAGGTCGGAGCGCTGCAGGCAGCCAGATCACGGCCGCAGGTGGAGGCGCAGGTCGCCTAGGATGAGGCCGCACCGGAGACTACGCCGTCTTCAACTTTTCCAGCACTGTTGGGACGCGACCGCGTCAGGTAATGTGTTACATAGTGCCTCTCGGATGGTCGTGGACGATCCATGTGAGGGCCACTCACTGCGATGAAGATCCTCTATCGCTGCCTCGGGGCGGCCCTCGCGGGCGCAGCGACCGTTTCGGTCGCGATCTGGCTGTCACAGTCAGTCGTCCCACAGGTGCTGTTCGTCCCGTTCGAGGCGCGCAACCTGGCAATCTTGCTCGTGCTGCTCGCCGGTGGCGCTGTCGTCGCCCGCCGAGGACGCGTCCTT
This sequence comes from uncultured Chloroflexia bacterium, assembly GCA_963750025.1. Classification (GTDB taxonomy): domain Bacteria; phylum Chloroflexota; class Limnocylindria; order QHBO01; family QHBO01; genus CF-167. The sequence continues at coordinate 8,937 of CAVVPF010000034.1, read as the reverse complement.
GAGGCAGCCGCGCTCCTCGCCGGATCCGGGGCCGCATGGGCGCTCCACGAGGTCTATCCGCTGAGCCTGTGCCAGTCCGACCTCATGGTGTACCGGCCCTGCACCGCCGGTGAGGTGGCCTGGATGGCCCTGCCAGCGGTCGTGCTCCTGATCGCGGGTTCGATCTTCTTGGTCTCTGCCCTGACTCGGACGCGGCCGTCGGGACCTCACCATAGGACCTTCGGTGAGCGGTCAGGTGGCGGCGCGGCGAGCTGACGACGGGACGAGCCGTCGAGGATGCTGATCTCGAAGGAGCGCGTCATGCTCGTCTTCGGGAAGGTCTGCAGTGACGACCCACTCGTGCGTCCCGTCGCTGATCACCATTGACGCGTGGAGGCCCTTGGCGGTCAAGTCCCCCTTGAACATCTTTCGAAGGGGCCAGCGCACCAGGGTGCGGAGGTCCTCTTCCTGCTTCAACTGCTCAAGACGCCGATAGCAGTTCCCGGCGGCGTCATTCGCGAACGGCAGAACGACGACAAGATGGGCCCACTGCGACCCGAGCCCAATCCACTCCGAGATGTCGTCCATGCCATTGGGCGGCAGCCGGCTCGCGCGGGCGATGAGGATCGGCTCGGGCTTGGGAAGGGTCGCCGGGACGGGCTCTCTTCGGAACATGGTGGCGACAGGAAGCGGCTTCGCGACGTCCAAGAGCAACTGCCGCACGACAAAGGCGCCTTCGGTCGGGACGTAGCCGTACCCGCCGTACCAGAACCAGTCGAGGAATGACCAGGCAAGGAGGGCTCGACGGGCGCTCTCCTCCGACGGCTCGTGGATCGTGATCTTCAGCGTGTGCGGGTTCGAGGCGTGCGCCTGCATTTCGCGGAACTGAGCAGTTGTGGCTGAGCGGTCCGGGTCGAGATGGATCTCGATGCCCCGCTCCGAGCGGACGATCTTCGCAACGCCCCGAGTAGCGCCGGTACCGGGAAACCCGGTCTTCACATTGACGAGACCGCGAAACACCAGCTCGGCGTCGTCCTCGTACAGCGCCCCCTGGTAGCTGTTGCAGTCCGCGCACAGTAGCTCGGTCCGGCCGCCTCCCAACGATTGCGCAGGGTAGTGCCCGCGGCTGGCGCGCGAGCGGTCCATGAGCCGAAGGCAAACAGGGCAGACGAAGCGCGGGGCCGGAGAGGAGACGCCCATGGCTTCGAGGCGCTTTCCGGCTCGTTCGACGAGCCTATCGATCTCGCGCTTCGGCACGGTTTCGCCTAGGTCACGAGGTCGGTGAGCCAGTCCCGTTGGCGTCGGCAGCATCCGCTAATTCGGGCAGGTTGCGCCCCTTGCTGTCCTGCCAGGACCGCGTCCCCTGAATCGCCGACAGCTCGATCCCCGTCGCTTGGCGGACCATCTCGATGACTAGCCTGGTGGGCGCGTACGGCTTCTCGTCGTGCTCCCACTAGGGCGGGCCACCTTACCGGCCGCTTAGCGTCTGCACGCGCTGGGTATCGGCCTTCGGCGCGACAGCTTTCCTGTCACGAGGGCATGCCTGGCGCAGCGCCAGATCCCCGACGGACTGGCAGGGGTGGCGCTACTGCATGGCCTGCTCGCCGAGCACATCGAGCGACCGGCCGACGTGGTGGTCGGCATCGAGACCGATCGCGGCCTGCTGGTCAGCGCGCTGCTGGCCACCGGGTACCAGGTGTATGCCATCAATCCGCTGGCCGCCTCGCGGTACCGCGAGCGACATGTCACCAGCCGCGCCAAGTCCGACCGGGGCGACGCCAAGGTGCTGGCCGATCTGGTGCGCACCGACCGGCACAACCATCGTCCGATCGAGCCCGACAGCCCGCTGCTAGGCCGTCAAGGTCCCGGCGCGCTCGCGATCCCGTGGGGATCGGAAACCCGGATTCGATCACGCGGCGGCGCCGTCGTACTCGTGGATCAGCCCACCGAGCAGATCCCGTCGGCGAACGTCGCGCGGACTGACCAGCATCGGGTCCGACGCTTCGGCTCGTGGAGGGGCGAGGCCGAGGGCGCGATGGGGTCGCCCGCGGTTGTCGTGCTCGACATAGGTCCGGAGCGTCCGATCGAGATGCCGCCGACCGAGGATGACAGTCCAGTCGAGGCACTCGGCCCTGATCGTCTCGATCACGCGCTCGGCGTGGGCATTGGCGTTCGGTGCCTGGCAGGGCGTCACGATCACCCGGGCCCCTTCCGAGCGAACGACCTCGTCGAACGACCGGCTGAACTTCGTGTCCCGGTCGCGAATGAGGAACCGGACGGGGCTCGCCCGAGCGTCGAGGTCCAGCGCCAGGTTCCTGGCCTGCTCAGGTGACCCAGGCCGAGTCGGGGTGCGCGCTGGACGCGCTCAGGTGGATCCGCCGGCGCCCGAGCTCGATGAACACAAGGACATCGAGCGTCCGGAGCCAGGCGGTCTCGACGGTGAAGAAGTCGCAGGCGATGATCCCGTGCGCTTGAGTCCGGAGGAACTCGGTCCAGGTTGGGCCGCTGCGCCGCGGGGCAGGACCGAGCCGCGCCGTCCGGAGCAGGGTCCGGATCGTCATCGCTGCCACGCGGATCCCGAGCTTGCGAAGCTCGCCTTCAATCCGCACGCAACCCCATCGGGGGTTCTCCCGGGCGAGACGGAGGATGAGCTCACGGGTCGCGGCATCGATCGGTGGCCGGCCAGGGCGACCGGTCCCGCGCTAGGTCCACTTCCTCCTCACGAGCTCGCGATGCCAACGGAGGAGGGTCGCCGGGGTGACGAGAAAGGCGACCCAGCGGTCACGCGGGATGACCCGACTCGCCGCCGCGAGGAGGACCCGGTCGATGGCCCGGAGCTTGCGTGGGCCCGACGTCCGATGCAACACCCGGAGCTGATGGCGGAGAACGAGGATCTCGAGGTCCTCCGATCCGTCGACTCGACCAGCCCGTCGGGCGCTGACGAGGAGACGGACGAGGGCGCGGACGACGAGGTAGAGGAGGGACAGCATCGGCCGATCGTACAGGGGTTGTCCGAGCGCGAATCGGGGTTTCTGGCCCCCACGGGCTGCTGGAACGCGCGATGCTTGACTGGCACCTCCCGCTGCAGCAGGTCTCCTGGCGCCTCACGCCTCGCGGAAGATCAGGTCGTGCTCGTGGACGTGGCCCGCGACGGCCAGCGCGACATCGTCGCCGGGCCCCGCATGATCCACCTTCCGGTGCTCGATCTCCATCGAACTGACCGTCTCGACAAGATCGGTCGTATCGCCCCGGATGTGGATGCGATCGCCCACAGCGAGCGGCGCCGTGAGGCGGACCGCGGCGACCGAAAGATGGCCGAACCAATGGGTGACAGTGCCAATCGCCTCAGCGGGCTGGTGTTGCTCGGACATGCTGGGCCTCCTTCCTGCCCCACACTGCCTCGGCGCTACGCTACACCGCCTCCGGAGTGTGGGCAACTCCGACAGAGTGTGGGCAACACGGTCATTGGCTCCGGCCGCGATCGTGCTCGCCCGACCGAGGTTGAAGCCTCAGGCCAGCGGCAAGAGTCGGTCGCCGGCGGTGGCCGACGACGAGCAGGGCAGGCCGCATCTCGCTACCGTGCGCCTGTGCACCCCTTTCGCTTCGGCGTGACGATGAGCCGGGCCGCCTCGGCACAGGCGTGGGTCGCCTCCGCACGGCGGGCCGAGGAGCTCGGCTACGACATCCTGCTCATGCCCGATCACCTGGGCGGGCAGCTCTCTCCGATCGCGGCCCTGACGGCCGCGGCAGCGGCCACCACGAAGCTGCGCGTTGGGAGCTACGTCTTCGCCAACGACTACCGGCATCCGCTGGTGCTCACCCGGAAAGCCGCCACGCTCGACATGCTGTCGGGCGGCCGGTTCGAGCTCGGCATCGGGGCCGGCTGGAACGTCGAGGACTACCGCAAGCTCGGGCTGCCCTACGACCCACCGCCGCGGCGCATTGATCGCCTCGCCGAGGCGGTCCCCCTCATCACGCGCCTGCTGGCGGGCGAGACGGTCGACCACGAGGGACCCCACTACCGCCTCAACGGCGCGCACATCGGGCTGGCGCCGGTGCAACGCCCACGCCCCCCGCTCCTCATCGGCGGGGGCGGACCGCGCATGTTGCGCCTGGCCGCCCGGGAGGCCGACATCGTGGCCCTCCTGCCCCAGTTCGATCCGCGCGGCCGGCCGATGCTGCGCCAGGCGACCGAAGGGGCGACGGAGCGCAAGATCGCGATCCTGCGCGAGGCCGCCGGGCCGCGCTTCGAGGAGCTCGAGCTGAACGTCATCGTCAGCGATGCTGGCCTCGTGGGGAGCGGGCGCCCGGCCCGCGAATCGCTCCTGGCGGTGACCAAGTCCCTCGCGACCGGGTTGGTCGGGACCCCCTACGTGCTCTACGGAACGCTCGGTCAGCTGCGCGAGCGGCTGCTGCGCCGGCGAGACCGCCTGGGGATCAGCTACTACGCAATCCCGGGGCACGCCATGGAGGCGATGGCGCCCCTCGTCGCCGCACTCACGGGACGCTAGCCATCGCTGGCCAGTCGATCGCGACGCCGCGGCCTCGGGGCACCGGGCACAATCAGTGGATCGTGTGGGCGCGAGCACGGCGTGGTGCGGGGCGTGCGAGGCCGCGCCCGTGCACCGGAGGAGCACACATGCGTTGGCCGTCCTCAACTACCCGAGGTGGAGCTCCTCGCGCAGCTGGATCTGGCGGATGATGTCCGCCCGGCTGAGCACACCGATGAGCCGCCCGTCTTCCAGCACTGGCAGCTGCTCGAAGTCACCCCCGAGCATGGCCGCCAGCGCTTCGGCCAGCGGGGTATCGGGCCGCACAGTGGTGAGGCCCGCACGGCCACCCATCACGTCCACCACGCGGGTGGAGGCACGCTCCTGCGGCGCGATCGCCTGGATGTCGCCGAGCGTGACCATCCCCACGAGGCGGTCCTCGGCGACGACCGGGACGGCGCGTCGGTTGCCCAGCACCAGGTAGTCCTCGACCAGGTCCGCGACCGAGGCGTTGGGCGCGACCGCCCTCGTGTCGGGGCGCATGACGTCGCGGACCGACACGCCCGTCAGGCGCTGCTCGGAGCGCACCTGCCGGAGCTGAGTCGCGCCCGCCCCCTGCAGGAACCAGCCGATGACCGCGATCCAGATCCCGCTGAAGGCGTCGCCGTCGAGCACCTGGAGGACGCCCCAGACCATGAAGGCGTAGCCCACCAGCTGCCCTGCGCCCACCGCGACCTCGAGGCCCCGACGCATGCTGCCGGTCAGCTGCCACACGACGGCGCGCAGCACCCGCCCCCCATCCAGGGGGAACCCGGGAATGAGGTTGAAGCCCCCGAGCAGTCCGTTGATGATCGCGAGGTAGCCGAACAGCGCGGCGATACGCGGCTCCCCGAGCGCGACGGCGAGAAGGAGACAGGCGGCCGCCAGGCCAAAGCTCGTCAGCGGTCCCACGATCGCGATCAGGAACTCAGTCGAGGCGCGCGGAGCATCCGTGCGCAGGCTGGAGACACCCCCGAAGATGAAGAGGGTGATCGACGTGGCCTCTATGCCCCGTGTCCGCGCGACCAGCGAGTGGGCGAGCTCGTGCACGAGGACCGAGGCGAAGAGCAGGATCGCTGACACCGCGCCGAGCGCCCAGGCCTGGGCGGCCGAGAGGTCGGGCAGGAGGGGCGGATAGTAGCCCACCGCGAGTGACAGCGTGACGAGGGCGAAGACCACCAGCCAGCTGACGTGGACGTACACGTCGATGCCGGCGATCCGGAAGATGCGGAGCGATCCGGCGCGCACGGGCGCAGCGTAGCCGGTCGCGCGCCAAGCAGCGGGTCGCGCCAGAAAGAGCCGCCGACCCGCCCGACGCTTTCTGCACTCATCGTGCCGGGTACGGGGACCGCGCACCGGTGGCGGGCACTCGAACACCTCGAGGACCCGGGCCCGAACCGGGGCGACGTCGTCGTGCTCTGCTGCCCCGAAGGATCGGGGTGACCTCGGACCGGGCCAGCCCGTTCGCGGACCTGACCGCCTCGGCCAAGGACCTCAGACGGCCATGCCCTGGTCGCCGAGGGCGACCTCGATAGCCTCGATCAGCTCCGTGTCGCTCGGTCGGCTGCCCAGCGGGATCACTCGATGCGGGCCTTCGCGTTCGGCCCAGCCGACCGACTGATCGACGGACGTGAGCACGACCGGGAGGTCGACGTAGACCTCACGAAGCGCGGAGACGAGCTCGTGCCCACCGACGGCGTCGCCGGCGACCCAGGCGTCGTAGACGAGAACGTCCGCGCGGTCGACGAGCGGGCAGGGCATGTCGGCGATGACCGGGCACGGCTCCCGTTCCGGTCCACCGCAGAGCTCGGTCTCATAGCCCGCACCGCGGAGGCTGGCGGCCATCTGCTCTGCGACCGCCGGGTCGCGCTGGACGACGAGGACCCGGGTCATGAACGCGCCTCCATCCTGTGTCGCGATCGTAGGCCCCCAAGGCAAGAGGAGACGCCAGGCGGCCGCCTTCGCCGTGCTCGGGCCTGGGCGGGCGTCCTCTGATCCGCGGCACAGAGAACCCGCGGGAGGGCGTCCTGAGCGCCTGACCGAAAGCCGAACAGGATCCAAAAGAGGCCGTTCACGCCGTCAGCAGTGTAGACCCGCGCCACCCCGGAACCGGGGGCAATCGACACGAGGCTTCCATGTTGTCGCAGGAAAGGCAGCGCCAAAGCCCCTGGCCGCCGCTTGTCGACCAGGCGGAATGGCAAGAATCGAGTACGGTGCCATCTCGTGACAACCCATGTCCGCCTGGGTTTTGCGGTCTATCCGCCGCCGTTTCGCTCGAGGATGTGGTGCTCACTCAGCGCTAGCCTCGTCGGAAACGGTACTTGCGTAACCACCGCCGGGTGCCGCGCGATGACCGCGAAGATTTGCCCCAGAGAGCCCTTGTCAAGATGCGTGGAAATTCCTTCCGGCAGCTTGATTGATCAGGCGGCCTGAACCTCCTCTCTCGGCTGCTCCTGGACGAGGATCCCGTCGACGAACCGGGCACCGGCTTGAACGAGGGTCATGACCGTGGTGCCGCCGTTGAGGACCCGCCAGTGCGTGCTCAGGCGCTGGACGATCTTGAACACGAGATAGACGCGTTCTCCCGGACCCGGGCCCGCTTGGCCACGTTCGTGCGCAGACGCACTCCTGCGAAGACCGACTCGATTAACCGGGTTGCTCGTGCGCAGGTGCAGCCAGTGCTCGGCCAGGAAGTCGTAGAAGGTCGTGAAGTCGTCCCAGTCGCGGTAGAGGGTCTCGGCCGCGGGGTCCTGGGCCTGTGCGTGAAGCCAGAGGGCCAGCTCGTTGCGGGCGGCCTCGCAGGCAGCCCTCGTCGGCGCGAGATAGAGCGCCCGGAAGCGGGCGCGGAACTCGGGGTGGAGCCGCATGGGCAGCTTGTCGGCGAGGTTCATCGGCTGCGGAACATCCTGGCCAAGCTGCCCAAGCGCCCGGCCCTCCATGCGCGGGTCCGGGCGGCGTACTGGGCGGCGCTCGATGGGGCGACGAGTCCCGCCGAGGCCGAGCACAGGCTGCGCGTCCTCGTGGACGAGCTCAGCCGGGAGTTCCCCTCGGCCGCGGCCTGTCTGGCCGACGATCTGGCGGCCCTGACCGTGCATCTGGCCTACACGCTCCGGCTGCGGAAGCGGCTGCGCTCGACCAACCTGCTGGAGCGGTCTCTGGAGGAAGTACGCAGGCGCACCAAGGTCATCGGCCGGTTCCGGGGTGAGACCTCGTGTCTGACGATGGCCTGGGCCGTCATGGACCTCGTCATCGCGGGGGGCCGGGGCCTTGGGCTCACGCTGCTCGATCGCCACCAGATCGCCGCTCTCATCGCCGCCCGCTCGACCCCGCAGATGGAGGAGCAGATCGCCTAACCTACCCGTGCCGAGGAGCCTCTGCCGTCAGCGCTTTTACAGCAGATCCGGGACGCGACCCAGGGCCTGCTCGGTGACCCCGAGAAAGGGGTCCAGCTCGCCGCGCGCGCCGCCGACTTCGGATGCGTCGCCCCCGTGCCTCGGCTGGTCAGGCTTTCGTCGTGCCCCGGCCCGTCACTGAGGGACGCTGATGGTCTCGTCGGTGATGCCCTTGATCAGCGAATCGGCCTTCGTCTTCACGTTCGCCGGCAGTGCGTAGCCGGGATTGAACTGGATCACTTCGCCACCGTTGCCGAAATTGATGGTGTACGTGGCGCCGCCAAGGGTACTCGCCCGGATCTCGGTGAAGATCGACGTCAGGACTGAGGCCCAGTTGTACACCTGGGTCGCCACAACTTGCTGTGGAGCAAGCGATGCCATCGACCATTGGTTGCCGAACCACGGGACATTGTGGGAGCGGGCGACACCGATCGCTCCCGCTGACGCTTGCGTCGTCCCGGCGAGTACGTCTGCCCCACCTGCGATGAACGTCGTTGCCGCGGTAGCGTAGAGGCTGACGTCACTGTACGAACCGGTGTAGACAGGGTGGATGGAGATGGACTTGTCGACGGACGTGGCCCCGGCCACGAACCCGTCGATGAACAGTTTGTCATCGCCGACGACGATCGGGCCGATGGCCCCGAGCACGTGCGACTTGCTGAGCATCGCCGCCATGGCGCCCTCGACGTACCCGCCCTCATTTGCGGCGGCCGTATAGGCGAACACGTTCGGAAGGTTGAAGGTGGAGCCCGCCGTGCCCCAGGCGAATGAGACCTGCGGGAACTGCGGCGCCAGCTGCTGGATCGTCGAGCCGTACTGCGACCCGTGGGCGATCACTAGGTTGTATCCCTCCGACGCGTACTGCCGAATGATGTTGCCTGAGGTGGCCACGACGAACTGGTTGTCGGAGATGGAGATCTGCAGGTTGTAGGACTGCTTCAGTCTCTGGAGCGCACACGATGACAACATCGTGTTGTCTCCAGCAGTCCGTGCGTCGGTCTATTCGTAGGGGAGTATGCGCCGTCCGGGCGGCGCTC
>CAVVPF010000033.1:0-24308 GCA_963750025.1 uncultured Chloroflexia bacterium | reverse complement strand
CCGACCTGTGTGCTCAGCCCGCCCGCTCGCGGCCCGAGCTGACGAGATCGGCGTATGCGGGGTGGCGCCGGATGAAGGCCGCCATGAACGGACAGATGGGGGTCACCGTCAGGCCGCGCGCGCGGATATCGTCGAGGACCGCCTGCGCCAGGCGACGGCCAACCCCGCGACCGGTGAATGCGCGCTCGACCTCGGTGTGCACGAGAACGACCCGCTGGCGCAGGAGTCGATAGTCGACGAAGGCAGCCACCGTTTTGCCGGTGATGGCCTCGTATCGGTTCTTCTCGGGGTTGTCACGGACCACGATCTCCGGCAGGTCGAAAGAGGGGGGCACTGCTGTCCCTCCGGCTATGAGCCCGGGCAGGATACGCGCCGAACGGCCGCGAGCGGCGACGGGGTCTCAGACCAGCGTCCGGGTGAAGAAGTCTCTCACCCATTCACCGAAGGCATCCTTGCAGACCACGACAGGCATGCCGGCCGGGGCGTTGTGGCCGGATCCTTCGCACCAGTGGAGCTCGGCAGGAATCCCCGCCGTGATCGCCTCGTCGTAGAAGGTCTGGATCCGGCTGGGCAGATCCTCGTTGTCGGCGGTGCCGTGGGTGAGCAGCATCGGCCGTTGCCCCACCTTCGACAGCTCGTCCGCGGCATCCACCGACCCCAGGTCAACGCCGGTCCGAATCCGCGCGGCGATGAAGATCGCCCACGTCCCGGGGTACGCTGGGTGGCCCTTTTGCTGGAGGCGGGCCTCGACCTGGTACCGAAACCTGGTATGCATCGAGTCGAGCGCGAGGGCCTCCACGCGCGGGTCGCCGACCGCCTCGGCCAGCGCCGTCGCGGCTCCGAGCGAGTTTCCCAGGACGCCGATGTGTGTCGGATGCTTGGTGCGCGCCAGCCAGTCGATGATCGCCCGCAGGTCCTTCTGCTCGAGGACACCTCCGGTGGTCTTGTCGCCTGTGCTCCGTCCCGTGTTGCGCATGTCGAAGGCGACCAGGTTGAAGTCCTCGTGCAGGCCCTCGCCGTACTTGAGGATGCCGCTCTTGTTCGCCGTGAAGCCGTGGACCAGCACCACCGTCGCCGCCGTCGGACCGGCCCCGTTCCCGGCCGGAATGTACCAGCCGGCGATGTGGATCCCGTCATCGGTCACCACCGAGTCTTCAGCCTTGGTTCCCTGGTACGCGCAGTCGTTCAGGTCAGCGTTCCGTGTCTTCAGCTGAGCGTCGTCGGCGACGTCGTAATCGATCGACTCGTATGTCCAGCCGAGCTGCACGTCCGGGGTGCGGCAGTCTCCGGCGGCAGACGCTTCCACGAGCTGGCGCGAACCCTCGTAGCCGACATAGCCGGTGTACCCGACCAACGCGATTACCAGGACGACCAGGACCGCGACACCGATGCGCCTGAGTCTGCTCATGGCCGGCACCTCCTCGGTAGTGACCGTTGTGTTGTGCGGAAACGTCGCTGGGGGCCGGGGGTCATGACCTCCGCGCGCTGTTCGAAAACGGGCATGCGACGGCGGGGAGCATACCGCAGATGGTGGGTTCGGGCGGCTGCCCGGCCATGCCACTTGGCCCGAGAGATCGGCCCATTGGGCACACCTCAATTGCACAAACGGCCGTTAGCATATGACGATATGGAACGCCGGTTGTCGCATCACGTCGAGCCAGCCCTGGCGCCGTCCGATCTTCATGGACTGCGGATGCTGGTCGAACCCAATCGAGCTCGGATCATCGAGCTCCTCCGCAACGGGGAGCACTGCGTATGCGATGTCGGTTCGGCGCTTGGGCTGAGCCCGGCCCTGGTCTCCCATCATCTCCGGGTCCTGCGCGCAGGCGGACTGCTCCGCGAACGGCGAGACCGGCGGTGGGTGTACTACGCGCTCGACCTCGGGCAGCTCAGGCGGCTTCGGGCCGCAGTCGTGGCGCTCCTCACCCCGACGGACGCGGCGGCGACGGCGTGTGCGTGTTCCGACTGCGGCCCGACAAGGGTCGGGGCGCCGGCTACTGGGACCCAATCCCGCCTTGCCGGTCGACGAGCCTGAACGATGCGCAGACTGCTGCTCCGCCTCGAGGACTTCCGCCTGCTGCCGATCTTCGTCGTGGTGAGCATGGCGGTCGGGATCGGCATCGGCAACGCCCTGCAGATCTCGGACTTCGCCCTGACGCCCCCGATCGATGCACTGAAGTCGATCGTGGGCGGGACGTTCGACCCGACCGTCGCGAATGCGCTCAGCCTGGGCGTGCCGATCGGCCTCTTCGCGATGATGTACCCCGCGATGACGAACGTGCGCCTCGACGAGATCGGCGGCGCCTTCCGCTCACCGCGTCAGCTCGGCGTGGTGCTGGTCTTCAACTACCTCGTCGCCCCGTTCCTCATGCTGGGCCTGGCCAACCTGTTCGTGGCCGATCCCGAGCTGCACACCGGCCTGGTCCTGTACGGACTCGCGCCGTGCATCGCGATGGTCATCATCTTCACCTTCCTCGCGAAGGGGAACACGCCGATGGCGCTCGTGTTTGTGGCGCTCAACTCGGTCGCCCAGATGATCCTCATCCCCGTCTACGCGCGGCTGCTGATCGGCAACGTCAGCTTCGACGTCTGGGTCGTGGCCGAGAGCGTAGTCCTCTACCTTGGCTTACCGCTGCTGGCGGGCGTCCTGACGCGGATGGCCGTGGTGCGACGCGGTGGCGAGGCGGCGATGGACAGGATCAAGCCGGTCCTCAACGGCGTCTCGATCCTGGGACTCCTGTTCACGCTGGTGGTGATGTTCGCGCTCAAGGGCGACCTCATCCTGCGCCAGCCGCAGATCGTCATCCAGATGGCGATTCCGATGGCGCTGTTCTTCGCAGCCATGTTCTTCACCGTGTTCGTCATCGGCGCGCGCCTGCACTTCCCCTACGAGGATGCCGTGGCGGTCGCATTCAACGCGACCGGTCGCGACTTCGAGATCGCGATCGCCATCGCGATCACCGCCTTTACCCCGACCGTCGCGCTCGCGACGGTGGTCGGGCCCCTCATCGAGGTGCCGGTGATGCTCTTTCTCGTCTGGTCAGCCACACGCCTGCGACCCGGCCTCTTCGTGGCGGCCTCGCCTGGTCCCACGGCACCGGTTCGGCCGCTGAAGGATCAACCGGAACCATGACCCCAGTGCTCACGAGCCGCCGCACCGGACCGCGCTACCGGAGGGGAACCTCGTGGGATTTGGGACGATCTACAACACGCTCATGCGCGCCTGCGAGGTGAGCGGTGAGGTCGTCACCGAGCCGATTCCCGACAAGCGCTTCGGTTGACGAAGCGCATCGGTCTGATATACTCCCCGTTCGCGTGTCCGCGTCCCACCATGTCCTTTTCGAGGAGTACTGAATGGCTTTGGCCGAGTCAGCCAGCCAGTTTGAGCTGGCCCCGCGCCGTGAGAATTTCTCGCACATTCCGGAGGTCCTTCCCCTCCCGAATCTAATCCAGACCCAGACCGATTCATTCCATTGGTTCGTCGAGACCGGCCTCCGAGAGCTCCTCGACGAGATCACCCCGATCACCGACTTCACCGGCAAGAACCTCGAGCTGCACTTCCGCGACTACTACTTCGAGGAGCCCAAGTTCAGCGAGGACGAATGCCGGACTCGCGATCTCACCTACTCCAAGCCGCTCAAGGTCGAAGTCGACCTGATCGTCAAGGAGACCGATGAGGTCAAGCACCAGACCGTCTTCATGGGCGACTTCCCGTGGATGACGGAGCAGGGGACCTTCATCATCAACGGCGCGGAGCGCGTCGTGGTGTCGCAGCTGGTCCGTTCGCCGGGCGTCTACTACACCGGCGCGGAGGACCTGGCCACCGGTCGGATCCTGTTCGCCGCCAAGGTGATCCCGAACCGGGGCGCCTGGCTCGAGTTCGAGACGAGCAACAAGGATCTGCTCAGCGTCAAAGTCGATCGGAAGCGCAAGATCCCGGTCACCACGCTGCTCCGCGCCGTGGGCTTCGAGGACAGCGCGGAGATCCTTCGCCTCTTCTGCCCCGTCCGACGACCACCCTGACCACCCGTTCGTCGTCGCTGACCCTCGACAAGGACCCAGCGGCGACGCCAGGACGAGGCGTTGATCGAGGTCTACAAGAAGCTGCGCCCCGGCGATCCGCCCACGGTCGACAACGCTCGGACGCTGGTCAACAGCCTCTTCTTCAACTTCCGCCGCTACGACCTCGGTCGTGTGGGCCGCTACAAGCTGAACAAGGCCCTCGGCGAGGTGGCCACCAAGCTGAAGATCGAGTTGTCCAAGGTAGATGGCGACACCCCGCGCGATGCGCGGATCATCAGCCGCAACGACATCGTGGCCATCATCGGCAAGCTGATCGAGCTGAACAACGGCCGCGGCACGCGCCGACGACATCGACCACCTCGGCAACCGCCGCATCCGTGCCAACGGCGAGCTGATCCAGAACCAGTTCCGCATCGGCCTGCTGCGCATGGAGCGCGTGGTCAAGGAGCGCATGACGATCACCGATCCGGAGCAGGCGACCCCCAACTCGCTGATCAACATCCGCCCGGTGGTGGCCGCCATGAAGGAGTTCTTCGGTGGCAGCCAGCTCTCGCAGTTCATGGACCAGACCAACCCGCTGGCCGAGCTGACCCACAAGCGCCGCCTGTCGGCGCTCGGTCCGGGCGGCCTGTCGCGGGAGCGCGCCGGCTTCGACGTACGCGACGTGCACCCTCGCACTACGGCCGGATCTGCCCGATCGAGACGCCGGAAGGTCCGAACATCGGCCTGATCGGCTCGCTGGCGACCTACGGCAGATCAACCAGTACGGCTTCATCGAGACCCCGTACCGCAAGGTGCGCAAGTTCGTCTCGTACCGCGACAAGCCAGGCCGATGTGCTCGGTCGAGAAGCTCGGCGAGGACCTGGTCGTCGCCGAGGGTGGCAAGCCGATCGCCAAGGCCGGCGCCAACATCGCCGACAAGATCTGGGCCGCGCTCAAGGAGCACAAGCTCGCGTCGGTGCGGATCCTGCCGGTCGTCAGCGACGAGATCGTGTACCTGGCCGCGGACGAGGAGGAGAAGTACTACATCGCGCAGGCGAACGCGCCGCTCGACGAGGGTGCCCACTTCGTCGAGGAGCGGGTCATGGTCCGCTATCGCGACCAGTTCCACGTGCAGCCGGCACCCGATGTCGACTACATGGACGTCAGTCCCAAGCAGATCGTCAGCGTGGCGACCGCCCTGATCCCGTTCCTGGAGCACGACGACGCCAACCGGGCGCTGATGGGCTCGAACATGCAGCGGCAGGCGGTGCCGCTGCTCCAGCCGGAGGCTCCCGTGGTCGGGACCGGCGTCGAGTACCGAGCCGCCTTCGACAGCCAGCAGGTGGTGGTGGCAAACGCCGCCGGGACCGTCGTCTCGGTCACCGCCGGGCTGATCCAGGTCGAGCGCGACGAGGGAGACGTCCGCGACACGTATCGGCTGCGCAAGTTCCTGCGCAGCAACCAGGGCACCTGCATCAACCAGCGTCCGATCGTGGACGTGGGCGATCGGGTGGCGGCTGGCCAGGTGCTGGCCGACTCGTCGAGCACGGATCAGGGCGAGATGGCGCTGGGACAGAACATCCTTGTGGCCTTCCTGCCCTGGGAGGGCGGCAACTACGAGGACGCCATCGTCATCAGCGAGCGGCTGGTGCGCGAGGACCTGTTCACCAGCATCCACATCGAGAAGCACGAGATCGAGGCCCGCGACACCAAGCTCGGCCCCGAGGAGATCACGCGCGACATCCCGAACGTGGGCGAGGAGAGCCTGCACGAACCTCGACGAGGACGGGATCATCTACGATCGGCGCCGAGGTTGCCGCCGGGCGACATCCTGGTCGGCAAGATCACGCCCAAGGGCGAGACCGAGCTGACGGCGGAGGAGCGCCTGCTGCGCGCGATCTTCGGCGAGAAGGCGCGCGAGGTGAAGGACAGCTCGCTGCGCCTGCCGCACGGCGAGCGCGGCACCGTGGTCGAGGTCCGGCAGTTCAACCGGGAGACCGGCGACGAGCTGCTGCCGGGCGTCAATCGCCTGGTGCGGGTCAGCGTGGCCCAGAAGCGCAAGATCAGCGTCGGCGACAAGATGGCCGGGCGCCACGGCAACAAGGGCGTCATCGCCAAGATCCTGCCGGTCGAGGACATGCCGTTCATGCCCGACGGCACGCCGGTCGACATCGTGCTCAACCCGCTCGGCGTGCCCAGCCGCATGAACATCGGTCAGATCCTGGAGACGCACCTGGGCTGGGCGCATGAAGGTACTCGGTCTGAAGGCGGCCACCCCGGTCTTCGACGGGGCGACCGAGGCGCAGATCTCCGAGGCGCTGCGGCGAGCCGCGGCGGTCGAGGGTTCGGTGGTCAACGAGGACGGCAAGACGATCCTCTACGACGGACGCACCGGCGAGGCCTTCGACCACCGGGTCACTGTCGGCTTCATCTACATGCTCAAGCTCCACCACCTGGTGGAGGACAAGATCCACGCTCGCAGCACGGGCCCGTACTCCCTGATCACCCAGCAACCGCTTGGCGGCAAGGCGCAGTTCGGCGGCCAGCGCTTCGGTGAGATGGAGGTCTGGGCGCTCGAAGCGTACGGCGCCGCGAACATCCTGCAGGAGCTGCTGACGGTCAAGAGCGACGACGTGATGGGCCGCGTGCAGGCCTACGAAGCCATCGTCAAGGGGGAGGAGATCCAGCCGCCGGGTGTGCCTGAGTCATTCAAGGTGTTGATCAAGGAGCTGCAGGCTCTCGGCCTGTCCGTGGAGATCCTGAACGAGAACGAGGAAGAGATCCGCTTCATCGAGGATACCGGCAACTATCCGCTGCCGGACCTCGGTGGGATCAACCTCCAGGGATTTGAGGAGTAGCCCGGGCAGCGGCGCCATGGGGGCGTCGCGACCCAACCATCGGTCTTTGTCCCGCCGGGGTCGGTCAACCCTGGCCAGCCGTGCCAGACGCGGCCCAGCGCCGCAGGAGTCGTAGCCGCACATGCTTGAAGTCAACAACTTCGACGCGATCCGCATCAGCCTCGCCTCGCCCGACCAGATCAAGAGCTGGTCATCGGGAGAGGTCACCAAGCCTGAGACGATCAACTACCGCACCCTCAAGCCGGAGAAGGACGGTCTCTTCGACGAGCGCATCTTCGGTCCCACCAAGGACTGGGAGTGCTACTGCGGCAAGTACAAGCGGATTCGCTACAAGGGGATCATCTGCGACAAGTGCGGCGTCGAGGTGACCCGCAGCAAGGTGCGGCGCGAGCGGATGGGCCACATCAAGCTCGCCTCGCCGGTCAGCCACATCTGGTACTTCAAGGGGACGCCCGTCGCGCCTGGGCATCCTGCTCGACGTCAGCCCCCGCAACCTGGAGCGGATCCTGTACTTCGCCCTGTACGTCGTCACCCGCGTCGACGAGCACGAGCGCGAGAAGGTGATGCAGCGCATCGACGAGGAGATGGCCGAGCGCATCGCGCGCGCCGGCGAGCTGGTCGAAACGAAGCGTGCCGAGCTCGAAGCGGCGATCGCCGAGAAGCGCTCGCAGCTCGCAGCCGAGTTCGAGTCCGAGCTGCATCGCCACGAGGAGCGGTCTACGACCCGCAGCGAAGAACTGCTGACCGCTGGCCAGCAGATCGAGGCGGACCTCAAGGCGGGCGGCAAGAGCGTCGCCGAGGACCTGGTCTTCACCCCCACCGGCGAGGTGGTGGCCAAGGCCGGCGAGCCGGCCAAGGGCGCGCTCGTCTCGCTGCGCAAGGCCGTCAAGGCTGAGGTCGCGGCGCTCGACGCGGAGGTCAAGGAAGCCCGCGCAAGCCGACGCGAGACGCGAGCGCCACGAGGCAGCGATCGCCGACCTGACCTCGCGGCATCGACGACGCGCTCGCCACCGAGCGACGCAGGTCGCGCCGCGAGACCGATGACGCGCGCACTGGCGCGCGACGGAGCGTCGCAGGCCAGATCGCGGACATCAAGGTGCATGCAGACCCTGACCGAGTCCGAGTACCGCTCGCTCACGGACGAGGCGTACTGGCGCGCGCTCTTCGATGCCGGCATGGGCGCCGAGGCGATCAAGAAGATCATCGAGCAGCTCGACCTGGACGAGCTGGCGCCAGAAGCTGCACGTCGAGATGCGCCAGACCTCCGGCCAGCGGCGCAAGAAGGCGACCAAGCGCCTGCGCCTGATCGAGGCGTTCCGCAAGAGCGGCAACGCGGCCCGAGTGGATGATCCTGCTCGATCGCTGCCGGTCATCCCGCCCGACCTGCGCCCGATGGTGCAGCTCGACGGCGGCCGCTTCGCGACCAGCGACCTGAACGACCTGTACCGCCGCGTCATCAACCGCAACAACCGCCTCAAGCGGCTGCTCGACCTGAGCGCGCCGGAGATCATCATCCGCAACGAGAAGCGCATGCTGCAGGAGGCCTGTCGACGCGCTGATCGACAACGGCCGCCGCGGCCGCGCGATCGCCGGGACCGGCAACCACCGGCTCAAGAGCCTGTCCGACATGCTCAAGGGCAAGCAGGGCCGCTTCCGCCAGAACCTGCTCGGCAAGCGCGTCGACTACTCCGGCCGCTCGGTGATCGTGGTCGGCCCGGAGCTGAAGCTGCACCAGTGCGGCCTGCCCAAGAAGATGGCGCTCGAGCTGTTCAAGCCGTTCGTCATGCGCCAGCTGGTCGAGAAGGGCTTCGCCCACAACATCAAGAGCGCCAAGCGCATCGTGGAGCGGGTGCGGCCCGAGGTCTGGGACGTGCTGGAAGAGGTCATCAAGGACCACCCGGTGCTCCTCAACCGCGCGCCGACCCTGCACCGCCTGGGCATCCAGGCGTTCGAGCCGGTGCTCATCGAAGGCTCCGCCATCCAGATCCACCCGCTCGTCTGCTCCGCCTTCAACGCCGACTTCGACGGCGACCAGATGGCGGTGCACGTGCCGCTCTCGACCGCCGCGCAGCGCGAGGCGAAGGAGCTGATGCTCTCGACCCAGAACCTGCTCTCGCCGGCCGACGGCTGCGCCGGTGGTGTCGCCCGACCCACGACATGGTGCTCGGCTGCTACTACCTGACGGTGGAGGATCTTACGGACCAGCCCCCGAAGGATCGTCCAAAGGGTGCCGGCATGGCCTTCTCCAGTGCCGATGAGGCGATCATGGCGACCGGGCTCGGGCACGCCCATGTCCAGGCGCCGATCAAGGTTGAGCTCGAGACCTGGGATCCGCAGGTGGCGACGACGGCAGCGGGGCGATGCGCACCGAGCTGATCCAGACCACCGCCGGGCGGGTCATCTTCAACACGCGTCATCCCCAAGGAGCTCGGCTTCGTCAACCGGGTGATGGACCGCAAGGGGCTCAAGGCGCTGATCGCGCAGTGCTACCGCGAGCTCGGGTCCGGCCGCCACCACCCAGCTGGTCGACGGGATCAAGACCCTCGGCTTCCACTACGCCACCATGGCCGGCATCACCATCGGCATCGACGACATCCGCGTGCCGAAGGAGAAAGCCGGCTCCTGCGGCCACGGCCGACGCAAGCGTGACCGATATCGACCGCGAGTTCCGCCGTGGCTTCATCACCGAGGACGAGCGCTACGACGCAGACCGTCGAGGTCTGGCGCGGCACGACCGACGAGGTCACCGCAGAAGATGCTCGACGGCCTCGACAAGCGCGGCTCGGTCTGGATGATCACCCACTCCGGCGCGCCGCGGCAACGTGACCCAGTGCACCAGCTGGCCGGCATGCGCGGCCTGATGGCCGACCCGTCGGGCCGGATCATCGACCTGCCGATCCGCAGCAACCTGCGCGAGGGGATGACCGTGCTCGAGTACTTCATCTCGAGCCACGGAGCCCGCAAGGGACTGGCCGACACCGCGCTGCGCACCGCCGACTCGGGGTACCTGACCCGGCGCCTGGTGGACGTGGCGCAGGACGTCATCACCCGCGAGGACGACTGCGGCACCGACGTCGGCACCTGGATCACACGCGAGGAGTCGACCCGGATCCCCGAGCCGTTCGTGGACCGGCTGGTCGGTCGGATGGCAGCGATCGACATCGTCGACGAGGCCACCGGCGAGCTGGTGACGGCCCGCAACGACGAGATCGGCGAGGTCGCCATCGAGCGCATCGAGGCGCTCGGGATTGACCGTGTCAGCGCTCGCTCGCCGCTCACCTGTGCCGCCAGGCATGGCGTGTGTCGCATGTGCTACGGCCGCAACCTGGCGACGGGGCGCCTGGTCGACCTCGGCCAGGCGGTGGGGATCATCGCCGCCCAGTCGATCGGCGAGCCGGGAACCCAGCTGACGATGCGGACCTTCCACACCGGCGGCGTGGCGGGCGAGGACATCACCCAGGGTCTGCCGCGCGTCGAGGAGCTGTTCGAGGCGCGCATCCCCAAGGGGCAGGCGATCATGACCGAGATCGACGGAACGATCGAGGTGGCACGGGACGGCACCGATCAGCCGAAGGTGCGCGTGACGCACCGCGAGACCTATGACACACCGATGAAGCTGACGTCACAGCACGAGCTGCTGGTGGCCAGTGGCGACGAGGTCATCGAGGGCCAGTTGCTGGCCCGCCTCGGGGAGGGGGACGAGCTCGTCGAGGTCAAGGCTCCGGCCGCGGGGCGCATCGCCAAGAAGGGCAGCACGCTGACGCTTCACTCGGAGGACGTCGACACCCGCGAATACCCGGTTCCCCACTCCGCTCGGCTGCTGGTCGAGACCGGGGACGAGGTGCTCGCTGGCCACCCGCTGACCATGGGCCCCCTCAACCCAAAGGATCTGCTCCAGATCAAGGGCGTCGACACGGTGCAGCGCTTCCTGGTCGCCGAGGTGCAGAAGGTGTACCGCAGCCAGGGCGTCTCGATCGCCGACAAGCACGTCGAGATCATCGTCCGGCAGATGCTGCGCAAGGTGACCGTCGAGACAGCCGGCGACACCGAGCTGCTGCCGAGCGAGCTGATCGACCGTTTCGAGTTCGAAGAGGTCAACAATCGGATCCTGGCGGAGGGCGGCGAGCCGGCCACTGCACAGACGGTGCTGCTGGGCGTCACCAAGGCGTCGCTGAACACCAGTTCGTTCCTGGCGGCCGCCTCCTTCCAGGAGACGACCCGGGTGCTCACCGAGGCCGCCATCAACGGCGCCAAGGACCACCTGCTGGGGCTCAAGGAGAACGTGATCATCGGCAAGCTGATCCCGGCCGGCACGGGAGCCGCGGCACGGGCGGCCGCCGCTGCCAAGGCACGCGAACTGTCCCCGGAGGAAGCCGAGACGCTCCGCGAGCGCGAGGCGGCGATGACCTTCCTGACCGGCGATGCCGATCTCGACCACGACGGGGTGATCGACCCCGTTGAGGCCGAGCTGGCGGCGGCCGAAGCCGGCGAGACGGTCGCCGAGCTGATGGGCGCCGAGAACGATCCATCGATCGAGGCCGAGGTCGCCGACGAGGTCTTCAGCGAGCTGACCGAAGGGCTCTAGACCGGGGCGCCGCCGCCCTCTCGGTTGGGGGCGCTGACCAGGTCCCCGCGGTTGACACCGGAGGCGCCCGCAACCTATACTCCGCCTCCGGTGTCCCGCCCGCGGGACGCCTTCGTGTGTGCCCGTGGGCTCCGTTCGTCAGCTCAAGTGCGCGACCCCGACGAGGGGCCGCCATGGCTCGCCGGCGACGCACGATTCAGCTCCGGAAAGACCGCATCAAGCGAACGAACGCGAGGTTCTCGTTGCCGACGATCAGCCAGTTGGTCCGCAAGGGCCGCAAGCCGGCAGGCAAGAAGGTGAAGGCACCGGCGCTGCGCCGTACCTTCAACACGCTCAAGCAGACCACCTCGGAGGGGCGCGGCGCCCCGCAGCGGCGCGGCGTCTGCCTGCAGGTCATGACGCGCACCCCGAAGAAGCCGAACTCGGCGCTTCGCAAGGTCGCGCGCGTGCGCCTGACCAACGGCATGGAAGTCACCGCCTACATCCCCGGCGTCGGCCACAACCTGCAGGAGCACTCGGTGGTCCTGGTGCGCGGCGGCCGCGTCAAGGACCTCCCCGCGGTCAAGTACCACATCGTGCGGGGCACGCTGGATGCCGCCGGCGTCCGCGACCGCAAGCAGAGCCGCTCGAAGTACGGCGCCAAGTCGCCCGGCAAGGGCTAGCCGACCGATGCCCCGCCGCGCCACCATCGCCCGCAAGAGCAAGTACGACGAGCTGCTGGTCGGCTCCGCGCTGACGCTCGACCAGTTCACCAACAAGCTGATGCATGGCGGCAAGCGTCAGCTGGCTCGCCGCATCCTCGAGGACGCCCTGGCCCGCTGTGAGAAGCAGGCCGGCCGCACCGGGGTCGAGGTGATGGAGCTGGCTCTGCGCAACGCGATGCCGCTGATCGAGGTCAAGCCCAAGCGGGTCGGCGGCTCGACCTATCAGATCCCCATCGAGGTCCGCGCCGACCGTCGCATCAGCCTTGGCATGCGCTGGCTGATCGAGTCGGCCCGCAAGCGCAATGGCCGAAGCATGGGCGAGAAGCTCGCTTCGGAGTTCGTGGATGCCTCGAACGGCATCGGCGCCGCCGTCAAGCGCCGCGAGGACACCCACCGCATGGCCGAGGCCAACAAGGCCTTCAGCCACTTCAAGTGGTAGGCGCGACGGTGACCGAGACCTACCCCCTGGAGCGGACCCGCAACATCGGGATCATTGCGCACATCGACGCCGGCAAGACCACCGTCTCCGAGCGGATCCTCTTCTACACCAAGAAGATCTACAAGATCGGCGAGGTCCACGAGGGCGCGGCCACGATGGACTGGATGGAGCAGGAGCAGGAGCGGGGGATCACCATCACTGCGGCCGCGACGACCTGCTTCTGGCACGATCATCGCATCAACCTGATCGACACGCCCGGCCACGTGGATTTCACCGTAGAGGTCGAGCGAAGCCTGCGCGTGCTCGACGGCGCGGTCGTCGTCTTCGATGGCGTGGCCGGCGTCGAGCCACAGTCTGAGACCGTCTGGCGGCAGGCCGACCGCTACCGCGTGCCGCGTTTCTGCTTCGTGAACAAGCTCGACCGGACCGGCGCCGACTTCTGGCGGGTGGTCGACATGATCCGCGATCGCCTCGGCGCCACCGCCGTGCCCGTCCAGCTGCCGATCGGGAACGAGGCGAACTTCCGGGGCGTGATCGACCTGGTCGAGATGCAGGCGATCACGTACGGCAGCGAGCTCGAGGACAAGGTCGAGGTCGGGGAGATCCCGGCCGAGCTGGCCGCTGACGCGGCGGCCGCGCATGCCAAGCTGGTCGAGGCGATGGCGGATCTGGACGACGACATCGCCCACCGCTACCTGGAGGGCGAGAAGATCGACGCCGCGTCGCTGCGCCGCGCCCTGCGGGCCGGCACGCTTGGCTCGCGCATCGTGCCGGTGCTGTGCGGATCAGCGCTCAAGAACAAGGGCGTCCAGCCGATGCTCGACGCGGTCATCGAGTACCTCCCCTCGCCGCTCGACGTGGCTGCCGTGATCGGCACCGATCCGCGGACCGATGAAGCGGTGACGCGTCACACCGATTCGGGCGAGCCGTTCGCCGCGCTGGCCTTCAAGATCGCCGCCGACCCGTACGTCGGCAAGCTCGCCTTCTTCCGGGTCTACTCCGGGACGCTGAAGACCGGCTCCTACGTCTACAACTCGACCAAGGGCGACCAGAGAGCGCGATCGGCCGCCTGCTGCAGCTGCACGCCAACCACCGCGAGGAGATCGAATCGGTCAGTGCCGGCGACATCGGCGCAGCGGTGGGGCTGAAGAACACCTTCACTGGCGACACGCTGTGCGACGAAGCCAAGCCGATCGTGCTCGAGGCGATCACCTTCCCCGAGCCGGTCATCGAGTTGGCCGTCGAGCCGAAGACCAAGGCCGACCAGGACAAGATGGCGATCGCGTTGCAGCGCCTCGCCGAGGAAGACCCGACCTTTCGGGTCAGCACCGACCAGGAGTCGGGCCAGACCCGCATCGCGGGAATGGGCGAGCTGCATCTCGAGGTGATCGTCGACCGGATGCTGCGTGAGTTCAAGGTGCAGGCCAACGTCGGTCGGCCCCAGGTGAGCTACCGCGAGACGATCCGCAAGGCGGTCAGGGGCGAAGGGCGGTTCGTCCGCCAGACCGGCGGCAAGGGCCAGTACGGCCACGCGGTCATCACCCTCGCGCCGCAGGAGCGCGGCACCGGCTACCTGTTCGAGTCGAAGGTGGTTGGTGGATCGGTCCCGAAGGAGTTCTGGAAGGCGATCGCAGAGGGTGTGCGTGACGCGCTCGCTGGCGGCGTGGTCGCCGGCTACCCGGTGATCGACCTGAAGGTTACCCTCATCGACGGGTCATTCCACGACGTCGACTCGTCCGAGATGGCATTCAAGATCGCCGGCTCGATGGCCGCCAAGGATGGCGTGCACAAAGCCGATCCGGCCATCCTCGAGCCGGTGATGCACGTGGAGGTGGTCAGCCCCGAGGACTTCATGGGCGAAGTCATCGGCAACTTGAACGCCAGGCGCGGCCACATCGAGGGGATCGACGAGCGCGCCAGCTCGCGGGTGATTCGAGCCTACGTTCCGCTGGCCGAGATGTTCGGCTACGCGACCGAGTTGCGCAGCATGACCCAGGGTCGCGCCACCTACTCCATGGAATTTGCCCGGTACGCAGAAGTCCCGACCAATCTCGCCAACGAGCTGATCGCGAAGTCGAAGAGCTAACAAGGAGCACCGAAGGACAGACATGGCCAAGCAGAAGTTCCAGCGCACCAAGCCGCACGTCAACGTCGGCACCATCGGTCACGTGGACCACGGCAAGACGACCCTGACCGCCGCGATCACGAAGTTCCTGGCGCTCCAGGGTGGTGCCGACTTCCGCGCCTTCGACACGATCGACAACGCTCCGGAGGAGCGGAAGCGCGGCATCACCATCGCGATCAGCCACGTCGAGTACCAGACCACAGCGCGCCACTACGCGCACGTCGACTGCCCGGGACACGCCGACTACATCAAGAACATGATCACCGGCGCCGCCCAGATGGACGGCGCGATCCTGGTCGTGTCGGCCGCCGACGGACCGATGCCGCAGACGCGAGAGCACATCCTGCTCGCTCGCCAGGTCGAGGTCCCGTCGCTGGTCGTCTACCTGAACAAGGTGGACATGGTCGATGACGAGATGCTGATCGACCTGGTCGAGATGGAGGTCCGCGAGCTCCTCAGCAAGTACCAGTTCCCCGGCGACGAGATCCCGGTGATCCGCGGCTCGGCGCTCAAGGCGCTTGAGTCAACCAGCACCGATCCGGACGCCCCGGAGTACGCCTCCATCAAGGAGCTGATGGATGCGGTCGACAACTACATCCCGACCCCCGTGCGCGAGGTCGACAAGCCCTTCCTGATGCCGATCGAGGATGTCTTCGGGATCAAGGGACGTGGCACGGTGGCCACCGGCCGCATCGAGCGCGGCATCGTCCACACCGGCGACACGGTGGAGCTGGTCGGGGTCCATACCAAGAGCCGCCAGCTGGTGGTGACCGGCGTGGAGATGTTCAAGAAGACCCTCGACGAGGGACAGGCCGGCGACAACGTCGGGCTGCTGCTGCGAGGCATCGAGCGCGACGAGCTGGAGCGCGGCCAGGTGATGGCCAAGCCGGGCAGCGCCAAGCCGGGCACCAAGTTCAAGGCAGAGGTGTACGTGCTCGGCAAGGACGAGGGCGGGCGCCACACGCCGTTCTACGCGGGGTACCGTCCGCAGTTCTACCTGCGCACGACCGACGTGACGGGGGCGATCGCCATGCCGCCGGGCGTCGAGATGATCATGCCCGGTGACAACGTGAACATCGACGTGGAGCTGATCACCCCGATCGCCATCGAGCAGGGGCAGCGCTTCGCCATCCGCGAGGGCGGGCACACCGTCGGCGCGGGCGTGATCACCGAGCTGGCCGGCTGATCAGACGATGGCCAAGCAACGCATCCGCATCCGGCTCAAGGCGTACGACCACAAGCTGCTCGACCAGTCGGCCGAGCAGATCGTGGAGACCGCGCAGCGAACCGGCGCCGCCATCGCGGGGCCGGTCCCACTGCCGACCCGGATCGAGAAGTACACCGTCATCCGCGGGCCCTTCGTCCACAAGGATGGTCGGGAGCAGTTCGAGATCCGGACGCACAAGCGGCTGATCGACATCATCGATCCGTCGACCAAGACCGTGGATGCGCTGATGCGGCTGAGTCTGGCCGCCGGCGTGGATATCGAAATCAAGATGTGAAGCGGGGGCGGACGGTCCGCCCCTCTTTCGCCATCGAAGTGAGGTAGTTGGAATCGTGTCGGCTGGTTTGATCGGGCGAAAGCTCGGTATGACGCGGATCTTCCAGGACGACGGCAGCGTCGTCCCGGTCAGTGTCATCGAGGCTACCCCGAGCAGCATCACGCGGCTCCGCACGACGGAGCGGGACGGCTATGCCGCCCTGCAGGTCGGCAACGGGACCGCGAAGCGGCTCAGCAAGCCGGTGGCCGGCCAATTCAAGCTGCTCGAGCGCGACCAGCAGCAACCGCGCACCGTCCGGGAGTTCCGGGTCTCCTCAACCGAGGGCTTCGAGGTCGGGCAGCGCCTGGACGCCAGCCTCTTCGCAGCTGGCGACCTGGTCGACGTGACCGGGGTCAGCAAGGGCCACGGCTTCACCGGGACGATTGCCCGACACAATTTCAAGCGTGGGCCGAAGACCCACGGCTCGACCAACATCCGGCAGCCCGGTTCGATCGGCGCCGGAACGACTCCGGGTCGCGTCTTTCTGGGGACGCGCATGGGCGGACACATGGGTGACGACAGGGTGACCGTCAAGAAGCTGACGGTCGTCCGCGTCGACCTCGAACGAAACCTGATCCTGGTGAAAGGCGCGGTACCGGGTGCCCGCAATGGCCTGCTCATTGTGCAGAAGGCGAAGTGACCATGCCGCAGACTCCGATCCTGACCTCCGAAGGCAAGCCAGCCGGCCAGGTTGACCTGCCGGAGTCGCTCTTCGCCGCCCCCGTCAACGAGGCGCTGATCCACCAGGCCGTGCTGCGCCAGCTGGCGCAGCAGCGAGTCGGCACCTCCGATACGCTCACCCGCGGCCAGGTCAGGGGCGGAGGACACAAGCCGTGGGCCCAGAAGGGCACTGGCCGCGCAAGGCAGGGGACCCGCTCAGCCCCGCACTGGAGGGGCGGCGGGGTCGTGTTCGGACCTCACCCGCGCAGTTACGAACAGCGGATGCCGGCCAAGATGCGGCGGGCCGCGCTGAAGGGCGTGCTATCGGCCAAGGCAGCGGACGGTGCGCTGCGGCTGGTCGAGGGATTCGACCTGGCTGAGATCGGCACCAAGGCCTTTGCCGATCGTCTCACCGGCTGGAACGCGGAGGGCAAGGTGCTCGTCATCCTGCCGGCCCGCGACACGGTGGTCGAACGTTCGTGCCGGAACCTCCGGGAGGTCCGCGTTCTGCTGGCGGATGCCTTGAACGTGGTCGACCTGCTCGAGGCGGACACGATCGTATTCACTCGCGCCGCACTTGACCGAGCGCAGGAGATCTACGCATGACCGCGTCCAACCTGCACGACATCCTGATCCGCCCGGTGATCAGCGAGAAGAGCGTGGCCGAGACGGAGCGCCACAACTACACCTTCGCGGTCGCACGCACCGCGAACAAGTTCCAGATCAAGGCAGCCGTGGAGGAGGCCTTCAAGGTCACCGTGCTCGATGTGCGGGTGCTGACCGTCAAGCCCAAGGAGAAGCGGCGCGGACGCCGGACCCTGGGCATGGTTCCCGGCTGGCGCAAGGCGATCGTGACGATCGGCGCCGACCAGAAGATCGAACTCTTCGAGGCCGTGTAAGACGATGCCGCTTCGCAACTATCGACCCACCAGCCCCGGGCTTCGGCAGATGACCCGCTCGACCTTCGACGAGGTCACCACCGACGAGGCGCACAAGCCGCTGACCGAGCGCCTCGTGCGCAAGGCCGGCCGCAACAACCAGGGCAAGATGACGGTGCGCCACCAGGGCGCCGGCCATAAGCGCCTGTATCGAGTGATCGACTGGAAGCGCGACAAGGTCGGGGTGCCGGCCACCATTGCCACGGTCGAGTACGACCCGAACCGATCGGCCCGCATTGGCCTGCTGCACTACGCCGACGGCGAGAAGCGCTACATGCTCCTGCCCCACGGCCTGGGGGTGGGTGACGTGGTTGCCTCCGGCCCCGATGTCGAGGCACGGGTCGGCAATGCGCTGCCCCTGGCCAAGATTCCGCTGGGGACCCAGATTCACAACATCGAGATGACCGCCGGACGGGGCGGCCAGATCGTCCGCAGCGCCGGCAGCAGCGCGCAGCTGCTCGCCAAGGAGGGCGAGCTGGCCACCATCCGGCTTCCCTCCGGCGAGGTCCGTCGCGTGCGGGCCGATTGCATGGCAACCGTTGGCCAGGTGAGCAACCTGGACCATGAGAACCAGAAGATCGGCAAGGCGGGACGGAGCCGCCATTTGGGCAGGCGGCCCGAGGTGCGCGGCGTGGCCATGAACCCGCGGGACCATCCGCATGGTGGCGGGGAGGGCAAGTCGCCAACCGGCATGCCGCCCAAGACGCCGTGGGGCAAGCCCGCGATGGGCCTGCGCACCAGGAAGAACAAGACCACTGGCAAGATGATCGTCCGTCGTCGATTCGGACGGGGTTAGGAGAGCTCGATGAGTCGTTCCGTCAAGAAGGGACCCTTCGTCGACGCGCGCCTGCTCGGCCGCATCGACGAGATGAACAAGCGCAACGAGCGCAAGGTGCTCAAGACCTGGTCGCGCCCCAGCGTGATCTTCCCGGCCATGATCGGGCACACCATCGCCGTCCATGACGGCAGGCGTCACGTCCCCGTCTTCGTCACCGAGAACATGGTCGGGCATCGGCTCGGCGAGTTCGCGCCGACCCGGCACTACCGCGGCCACGGCAAGGCCACCGAACGCTCCAGCGCGCTGAAGTAGGAGCGAATCGATGCGCGTCACCGCAACCGCCAAGTACATCCGGATCAGCTCACGCAAGGTGCGCCTGGTGACCGATCTGATCAACGGCAAGCCGGTCGAGGAGGCCGCGGCCATCCTGCGCTTCCTGCCGAATGCCGCCGCGCGCGACGTGGCGAAGGTGCTGAAGAGCGCGACCGCCAACGCGGAGAACAACTTCAACCTGTCGGCCGATGAGCTTCGCATCGTCAGCGCGACGGCCGACGAAGGGCCGACCCTGAAGCGGTTCCGACCGCGTGCCCAGGGCCGGACCTTCAGCATCCTGAAGCGGACCAGCCACATCACCATCGCCGTGGCTGACCGAGAGGAGTCCTGATGGGTCACAAGGTTCACCCTTATGGCTTCCGCATCGGCATCAACAAGCCGTGGTTGGCCAAGTGGTATGCAGACCGCGACTACGCCACCCTGCTGGGCGAGGACATGCGGATCCGCCAGCTCGTCGGCAAGCAGCTGGCCAACGCCAGCGTTAGCCAGGTCGAGATTGAGCGTGGCATCAATCACGTCACCGTGACGGTGCATTCCGCCAAGCCGGGGATCGTGATCGGCAAGGGCGGGCAGAACGTCGAGCTGCTGCGCAGCTCGATCGGCAAGCTCACTGACAAGAAGGTCAAGCTCGAGATCAAGGAGATCCTGCAGCCCGAGCTCGACGCGGTCCTGGTGGCCCAGAACGTGGCCGGCCAGCTGGAGCGCCGGATCGCCTTCCGCAAGGCGGTCAAGCAGACCGTGCAGCGGACCATCAAGGCCGGCGCCAAGGGCGTCAAGATCCAGGTCTCGGGCCGCCTCGGCGGCGCCGAGATGAGCCGTACCGAGTGGGACAAGGAAGGCCGCATCCCGCTCGGCACGCTGCGCGCCGACATCAGCTACGGCGTGGTCCACGCACGGACCACCTACGGACGAATCGGGGTCAAGGTGTGGGTCTACCGCGGCGATCAGCTGGGCGACCGTCCCGGGTCGGCGCGGACCGAGCCGCGCCAGGCTCGCGAGCGTCCCTCCCGCGGCCGATCGCGCAGCAGCGCGGCGACGTCCCCCACTGGCGCCAGCGCCGCATCGGCGATCCCCGGCGAGGAGGCCTGACCGATGTTGATGCCCAAGCGGGTGAAGCACCGCAAGGTGCAGCGTGGACGTCGCGCTGGCATGGCCAAGGGTGGCACCACGGTGAGCTTTGGCGAGTTCGGGCTGATGGCCGAGGAGGTCTGCTGGCTGACCAGCCGCCAGATCGAGGCGGCCCGCCGTGCGATGACCCATCACATCAAGCGCGGTGGACGGATCTGGATCCGCGTCTTTCCGGACAAGCCGGTGACCAAGAAGCCGGCGGAGGTCCGCATGGGATCCGGCAAGGGTGCACCCGATCACTGGGTCGCGGTGGTGAAGCCCGGAAGGGTCATGTTCGAGATGTCGGGCGTGACCGAGATCGTCGCCCGCGAGGCGATGCGACTCGCCAGTCACAAGCTCCCGATTCAGACCAAGTTCGTGATCAAGGAGGGCGTTGAACATGGACCTCAGTGAGATCCGTACCCTCTCCGACCACGATCTGGACGCGGCCCTGGTGGACGCCAAGCGAGAGCTCTGGAAGATCCGTTTCGATCTGGCCACCCGGCAGGAGAAGAACTACAGCAGGCTGCCCGCGACGCGGAAGCGGATCGCTCGCATCCTGACCGTCATGACGGAACGACAGCACGCCGCGGTGGCTGCGGCAGCTGACGCCGGGAAGGCAAGCTGATGCAAGGCAAGCGACGAACAAAGGTCGGACGCGTCGTCTCCGACAAGATGGACAAGACGGTCGTGGTCAGCGTTGAGCGGCTGCGTCGTCACCCCGTCTACAAGCGGGTGGTCCGTCTCTCGAGCAAGTTCAAGGCCCATGACCCGGAAAACGCGGCGCGGGTCGGTGACACGGTGCGCATCGAGGAGAG
This sequence comes from uncultured Chloroflexia bacterium, assembly GCA_963750025.1. Lineage (GTDB taxonomy): Bacteria > Chloroflexota > Limnocylindria > QHBO01 > QHBO01 > CF-167. The sequence continues at coordinate 3,417 of CAVVPF010000033.1, read as the reverse complement.
CCGTCCGCTCTCCCGCGAGAAGCGCTGGCGCCTGGTCGAGGTCGTGGCACGCGGCTCCGGCGAGGAGATGGTGGACCCCGCATGATCCGCCAGTACACCCGTCTGCGGGTGGCCGACAACAGCGGCGCACGCGAGCTGATGTGCATCACCGTGATCGGTCGCTCGGGCGCCGATACCGCTGAGGTCGGCGATGTCATCGTGGCCAGCGTCAAGCAGGCGCTGCCGAACACCGGGGTGAAGAAGGGCGACGTGGTCAAGGCCGTCATCGTCCGGACCACCAAGGAGTACGGCCGCCCGGACGGCAGCCATATCCGCTTTGACGAGAATGCGGCGGTGCTGATCACCCCACAGGGGAGCCCGCGCGGGACGCGCATCTTCGGCCCCGTCGCCCGCGAGCTGCGCGAGCGCAACTACATGAAGATCGTGTCGCTCGCCCCGGAGGTGCTGTAGATGAACATTCGGAAGGGCGACATCGTGGTGGTGCTGGCCGGCAAGGACCGCGGCAAGCGCGGGACAGTGGAGCGCGTGGAGCTCACCAAGCGCGGGCTGGGCGTGGTGGTCCCCGGGATCAACATGGCGAAGCGGCACCAGCGGCCGAAGACCCGATCGCAGCAGGCCGGGATCCTGGACCTGCCGGTGCCGCTGCACGTCAGCAACGTCCAGGTCGTCTGTCCGCGGTGCGATCAGCCGACCCGGGTGGCACACCAGCTGCTCGAAGGGCAGGTGCGTCGCGCGCGAGTCTGCAAGCAGTGTGGCGAGCAGATCGAGGTGAGCAAGTGAGCCCCGAGCCGAAGGCCAAGGCGCCGGCGAAGACCAAGGCCATCCCGAAGGCCAAGGCGCCGGCGAAGACCAAGGCCATCCCGAAGGCTCCGCGCGCTACGCGGTCAGAAGCAGAAGCCCCTGTGGTGACCAGCCCGCAGACCATGCCTCGGGCCGCGGCCGAGCCGAGCGGTCTGCACCTCCGCTACCAGGCGGAGGCGGTGCCGGCGCTGCAGCGTGAGTTCGCCTACGCCAACCCGATGCAGATTCCGCGTCTCCACAAGGTGGTGGTCAATATCGGCCTCGGCGAGGCGATCCAGAACGCCAAGGCGCTCGACGCCGCCGTGCACGATCTCACCCAGATCACCGGCCAGAAGCCGATCGTCACGCGCGCCAAGCGCTCGATCGCGCAGTTCCGCCTGCGAACCGGCATGCCGATCGGGGCCAAAGTCACGCTTCGCGGTCAGCGGATGTACGACTTCCTCGAGCGCACGATGCGGCTGGCGCTGCCGCGCATCCGCGACTTCAGGGGCATCACGCTTCGCTCGTTCGACGGGCGCGGCAACTTCAGCGTGGGGCTGCGCGAGCAGCTCGTCTTCCCGGAGATCGACTACGACAAGATCGACCGGCTCCGGGGCATGGAGATCAGCATCGTCACCACCGCCAAGACGGATGAGGAGGGGCGCAAGCTTCTTGAGCTCCTCGGCATGCCGTTCCAGGCCAGCTAGCAGGGGATCTGAACGTGGCCAAGAAGTCGATGATCGCCAAGGCGCAGCGCAAGCCGCGCTTTCCGGTCCAGCAGCACAACCGGTGTGGCATCTGTGGGCGCCCGCGTGGCTTCATGCGGCGGTTCGGGATGTGCCGGATCTGCTTCCGGGAGCGGGCCCTCGAAGGCCAGCTGCCGGGAGTCACCAAGTCGAGCTGGTAGCTCGAGAAGCATCGGTCGCCCTGCGGCGGCCACCACAGCGGCAGGCGCCATCCGCCGGTAGCGGCGCGAACCACCGCCGAGGAGACAAGAACACCAGATGAACGTGACCGACCCGATCGCCGACATGCTGACCCGCATCCGCAATGCGAGCTCGGCGCGGCATCGAGAGCTGACCCTTCCGTCGTCGCGGGTCAAGCGCGAGATCGCGCGGATCCTTGCCGAAGAGGGATTCATCGAGTCCTACGGCACCGCCCAGGACGGCATCCAGGAGCTGCTCAACGTCCGGCTGAAGTACGTCGAGGGCCGCACCCCTGTGGTCAGCGGCATCAAGCGCATCAGCAAGCCGGGCCTGCGGGTCTACGCGCGCAAGACCGAGATCCCGCGCGTCCTCGGCGGGCTCGGCCTGGCCATCCTTTCCACCTCCCACGGGATCATGACCGGGCACCAGGCCCGGAAGTTGAATCTCGGCGGCGAGGTCCTCTGTTACGTCTGGTAAGGAGCGAACGCGATGTCACGAATCGGTCGAATGCCGATCGCGCTCCCGGCCGGCGTGGAGGTGATCCAGGAGGGCGAGCCTGATCCGCGTGCGCGGCCCTCTCGGCACGCTCGAGCGGGAGATCCACCCTGAGATGACGGTCGAGCGTACCGATGGCGAGCTGCGGGTCGTGCGTCCCAGTGACGAGCCGCGGCATCGGGCGCTGCATGGCCTGACCCGCACGCCTGGTCGCCAACATGGTGACCGGCGTCACGACGGGCTTCACCAAGGCACTCGAGATCAGCGGAGTCGGCTACCGTGCGCAGCTGCAGGGCACCAAGCTGGTGCTGGCGCTCGGCTACTCCCACCCGGTCGAGGTCAGCCCGCCCGAGGGGATCAGCTTCCAGCTCGAGACGCCAACCAAGCTCGCCGTCTTCGGAGCCGACAAGGAGCTGGTCGGACAGACCGCCGCCTACATCCGCGCGCGTCGCAAGCCCGAGCCGTACAAGGGCAAGGGCATCCGCTACGCCGGCGAGCAGATCCTGCGCAAGGCCGGCAAGGCCGGCAAGGTCGGAGGCGGCAAGTAACCATGATCAAGCAGAAATCACGCGACGCCTTGCGCCGCAAGCGTCACGCGCGGCTTCGGCTGCGGATCGAGGGCAGTTCGGAGCGTCCGCGCCTCTCGGTCTTCCGCAGCGCGAAGTACATCTACGCCCAGGTGATCGACGACAGCAGCGGGAATACCCTGGCCGCTGCATCGAGTCGTGAGCCGTCCCTGGCCGTCGGCGACGGCAAGCTTGACGCCGCTCGCTCGGTCGGCCGCGCCGTCGCCGAGCGAGCCCGCGTAGCCGGGGTCAGCGCCGTGGTGCTGGACCGCGGCGGGTACCGATATCACGGGCGGGTTCGCTCGCTCGCCGAGGGCGCCCGCGAGGGCGGCCTCGACCTGTAGCGGAGGAACCGATGGCTCGAATCGATCCGACCAAGCTCAACCTGGAAGAGAAGGTCGTCCAGATCAACCGCGTCGCCAAGGTGGTGAAGGGTGGCCGGCGCTTCAGCTTCAGCGCCGTGGTGGTGGTCGGCGACCGCAACGGAATCGTGGGCGCGGGCCTCGGCAAGGCCGGCGAGGTGCCCGAGGCGATCCGCAAGGGCGTCGAGGATGCCAAGAAGCACCTGATCCGGGTGCCGCTGGTCGGCTCCACCATCCCGCACCAGATCCAGCGTGACTTCGGCGCCAGCAGCGTCCTGCTCAAGCCGG
>CAVVPF010000032.1:0-138310 GCA_963750025.1 uncultured Chloroflexia bacterium | reverse complement strand
GATGGCCGGCCACGTTGGCCGAGATGGCGATCGCCGTGGCGATCACGATGGTGGCGGCCAGCCCGAGCACCACGATCTCGAAGACGAAGGAAAGAACCTTCGTCCCGGTAAGCGTTTTGTACTGCCATGCGGCGGAGCCGCGATAGCGTGAGCTTCATCGGTGCGGTGCTCGGAGTACCACCTGTATGACGATAGGTATCCCCGCTCGGTACGCCGATAGCCCGATGATCCTGCGACGGACGGCTCCAAGGCAAATTCACCGAGCCTTCATGCGATCGCAACGCGGTGCTTCTACACTTCCCGCATGTTCTTCAGCTACGGACACAAGTCCAAGATGCCCGCCCCGGCCGATGCGCTCCCCGGCCGCGCCGAGCCATCCCGACCGCTGAGAGCCACTTCGTCAACGGCCAGCCGTTAAGGGCCCTACCCGGCCGGCACCGAGATCGTGGAGCTTCGGCATGGGCTGCTTCTGGGGCGCCGAGCAGAACTTCTGGCAGTTCCCCGGCGTCATCTCGACCGCCGTCGGCTACGCGGGCGGCTACACCCCCAACCCGCACCTACGAGGAGATCTGCTCCGGGCAGACCGGCCACGCCGAGGTCGGTGCGGGTGGTCTACGACCCGACGCCGGTCAGCTACGAGCAGCTGCTGAAGCGTCTTCTGGGAGAACCACGACCCCACCCAGGGCATGCGCAGGGCAACGACACGGGCACCCAGTATCGGTCCGCCATCTACACCCACACCGATGCGCAGCTGCGCCGCCGCGATGGCATCGCGCGAGATGTACGCAGGCCGAGCTGGCCAAGGCCGGCTTCGGACCGATCACCACCGAGATCGTGCCGGCGCCCGAGTTCTACTTCGCCGAGGACTACCACCAGCAGTACCTGGCCAAGAACCCGGCGGGCTATTGCCCGGACCACAGCACCGGGGTCGCTTGCCCAATCGGCCTCGGGGTCAAGGCGAGCTAGTCGCGTTCGGGCCGGCGTCACCGGCTCACACGGGGGATCAGTGGCCGCTGGCGGGGTCCTCCGCCTCGCGCTCCCGGAGCGCGGCCTGGAGCTCAAGCACCTCATGGCTGAGCTCCCGGACACGATGGGACATCGTCTCGATCATCCGGAAGGCGAGAGAGGGATCCTCGCTGATGCGCCGGAGGAAGTTGCGCTTGTCGAGCGTCAGGATGCGAACTCTTCCCTTCGCCCGGATCGTCGCCGATCGGGGCTGCTGGTCGATGATCGCCATCTCGCCGATGACCTCGTTCCGACCGGCCGTACGGAGGACCACTTCGACACCGTCTTCCTCCAGGACGATCTCGACCTCGCCGTCCTGGACGACGTACATGCAGTCGCCCACGTCCCCCTGGCGGGCGACGATCTCGCCATCGGCGTAGAACCGTCCGAGCGCTGCCTGGCTCATGGCTGCCCCTCCCCGCTCGGCGGGGGAGCGGGCCGCCGCACGCTGGCGAGAAGCACGCCGGGAAGTGCCAGGATGCCGCGCCCGATCAGGGCAGGGTGGACCATTCGCTTGAAGATGTCGCTGTAGGGCGCGCTGCCCGAGAACATGTCCCACAGGATCCCGCTCAAACGCGGCTGCCTTCCGTGGACCTGCTCGTCCCGGCTGATCGTGAGGATCGCGCGGCGCAGGATGGGGAGGCGCTGGGCGAGCCGGGTGAGGATGAACGCGAACTTACCGATCCGGTTGTCGCTCCGAATGGACCGACAGACGGGCTGGTAATGGTCGTGGAACGCACGCTCGGAGATGCCTTCGAAGATCGCCGTGCGGGCGGCGGCTTTCGCGGTGCGGTAGGCTGCGCCGATCCCGTCTTTATAGAGCCGCGTCACGCCGCTGTCGCCGATGAACACGACGCGATCTCCGTAGGGCTTCTCCACCCCCTGAACGTTGATATGTGGGAGACATTGGCAGGAGTGAGCACCCGGATCCCAGCCGGGCGGCATGACCGCCCGGACCTCGGGAGATGACGCGAAGGCGTCGCCGAGCGAGTTGTCGATCTCCTCCCCGAGGAGGCACATCGTCACGTAGTCGCCCTTCGGGATCAGTGCGGCGAACTCGAGACGCGGGATGTTCAGCAGGAAGACGTGCATCGACGTGCCGAGGGAGTCGTTGATGGCCTCGCCACCCAGGTAGTACTCGCGGATGAGCGTTTTCGTCAGCAGCGGCCGCTCGTAACCGATGCCTAGTCCCTCGAAGGTCTTGAGAATCGAGGTGTTGACGCCGGTGGCGACGACCGCCAGGTCATACGCCTGCGGCTCGCCGCCGCGGATGCGAATGGTCGGCCGGCCGTCGGCGCGCGCGACCTCCTCGACCCTCGCCTGGATCACCCGCGCGCCGCGCTCAATCGCGCTGGCCAGGAGGTAATGGTCGAAAGACTCCCACTTCGGGTCCGTGACGTCCCGGGGTCCGCCGCCTCTATGGACAGCGCCGATCCGCATCTCCTCGTTGGGGGTCGGGATGCGGACGCTGCCAACGTCCGTGTGGAGCACGTACGAGTCGATCCCGCGCTGGACGACATCGCCGGAGAGGAAGAGGCCGTCCATTGCCAGGTTCTGGACGAGCGTTTCGGAAACGATCCCGCCGCACATGTTGCAGCCGACCGGGCCCGGCTGCTCGAACGCACGGGGCTCGTAGATGTCCACCTCGAGCCGGAGGCCGATGCGTTCGGCCATGTCGAGCACGAAGTTGGAGAAGAGCGAGCCTGCCGGTCCGCCGCCAAGGACCGCGATCCGCGAGCCGTCGCGCAAGACGGACTCACCACCCGCCTTCATGCCTTCGTCGAGATCGGTCGATCGCGCGATCACAGCCACTCCATGTGTACCTGCGCCGATTTGGAGCGGACCTTAAGTATGCATCGTCGTGGGGGGATAGTGGCATTGGTCACAAGGTGAGCACCGCGTAACGGCGCGACCGCTCAAGGACGGGAGGCCCGCTCGGCAAGGACGCGGACCGTGGCGCGGAAGATCAACCGATGGATCGGCAGGAGGAGATACCAGTAGGCGTACCCAGCGAGGCCGTGCGGGACGAAATACGCCGTCTGGATGAGCCGAGACCCCCCCTGCGTCGGTTCGACCTGGTACTGGAGCCACGCACGACCGGGCACGCGCATATCGGCCCGCAGGCGGAGAAGTCGAGGTCGCTCGAGGACCTCGACCCGCCAGAAATCGACGGCGTCCCCAACCCGGAGGCGCTCCTGGTCTCGGCGTCCGAACCGCATGCCGATGCCGCCGAACAGCAGGTCGACGAGTCCGCGGAACCGCCACAGGTAGTTGGCGGCGGGCCATCCGGCATTGCCGCCAAGTCGCTCCACCTCCGCAAACACCCGGTCGACGTCGGCGGCGATTCCGAGTGATCGACGATCGATGAGCAATCGACGCCCTGCGGCGTCCGTCTCCGGAGATGGCGGCTCGAGGCGCTCGCGGTCTGTTTGCCCACGGGGGCGGCGGCTCTCGAACGTGTCGAACCAGGCCGTCTCTACCTGGTTGTCCTTGGTCCTCTCGAGGGCGAGCTTGATCGCCTCGGCGTAGAAGAGCGGCGAGACCCCGAACGAGGCCGCAGCCGAGGCCTCTCGGACGACCACACCGTTGCGGAGCCGCTCGATAATGGCGGCAGCGACACCCCTCGGCAGGGGGGAGACGAGACTGGCCCACGCGTCGCTCACCCACGGTGTCGCGATGGGAAGCGGGATCCGGAGGCGGCGGGTGCCGCGGAGCCGAGCGTAGACGAGGAGCATCTCCGCGAACGAGAGGACCTCCGGCCCACCGATCTCGACGACACCGGCCCGGTCGCCATCGAGCGCGGCGACGAGGTACCCGAGCACGTCGCGGATGGCGATGGGCTGGGCCCGATACTCCACCCAGCGCGGGGTCCGCATGATCAGGACGCGGTTGGCGAAGTGGCGCACCATCTCGAGCGTCGCGCTCCCGGAGCCGATGATCAGCGAAGCCCGGAACTCGAGCACGGGCACTCCCCCGCGGGCCATGGCTTCGCCGCGCTCGCCCCGCGCACCGGGCACGGACGAGGGGGCGTTCGCTGGCGTCTCCGCCAGCTTTCCGAGGAGGATGATCCGCCTCGCGCCGGCTACCGCGACCGCCTCGCCGATCGCTTCGGCGGCGGAGACTTCGGCCGACCATGCCGGCGAGCCGTGCCGCACGATGGTCTCGGGAAGGTGGTACACGATCTCGACGGGGGGGATGACCTCGCGGAGCGAAGCGAGTTCGACGGGGTCGACCGCGAGGACCCCAGCCTCGGGGAATCGATGGGCGACCATGGCCGGCTGCCGGGAGACGAGCGTGAGCTGGTGACCAGCCGCCAGAAGCCGTGGGACGAGCCGACCGCCGACGTAGCCACCTGCGCCGATGACGAGGATCTGCATTGCGTCGAGTATCTCCGAAGGCGCTAGTCGGGACGCTCCACCACGATCGTGCAGTCGGTCGCCAGCGCGGCGATCGCACCGATCGCGGCGAAGACCGGCAGCAGCGCCGCCCCGATCACGCCGATCGTCAGGGGGATCTCGATCAGGGTCGTCCCCTCCTCGTTCTTGATGATGAGGCGGCGGATGTTCCCCTGGTGGATCAGCTCCTTGGCCTTGGCCAGCAGCTCATCGCCGGTGGTGCGGAACTCTTCGGTCCGTTGGGTGGTCTCGGTCGGCATCGGTCCATCTCCTCTGGATGATCGTGTCTTCAGGATCATGTGCAGCGAGCCCGCTGTCATCGGCCGAAAGTCACATCTGCAGCACCGGTATGCTGCGCGCATGAACGACGAGGACGCGGTCCGCGCCGCCTTTCACGCCATTAACAACGCGTGGCTGCAACGGCGGGCGCAGGACATGCGAGAGCACCTGCACCCCGACGTGGTGATGGTGCAGCCGGGGTTCGAGAGCGCGCTGCGCGGCCGCGAGGCGTGCATCGCGTCCTATGCGGAGTTCCGCGAGGGAGCGACGCTGTATGCCTACACCTCCACCGAACCCACCGTCCAGGTCTGGGCCGATTCGGCCGTGACCTGGCAGCGCTGGACGATGCGCTACGAGTGGGGCGGCCAGGCCTTTGACGAGGGCGGGCACGAGATTTTCGTCTTCGCCCGGGTCGATGAACGCTGGGTGGCCATTTGGCGCACCCTCACCGTCGAGCCGCCGCCAGGCTAGGGGCGCGGCCGCCCGTAGGAGCTGCGGCCGAACCGCCGCGGGCCGGCTCCGGTCGAGGCCGCAGCGACCGGCCAGCGCGCGATGCTCCCCTGGCTGCGCGCCGGCGCTGCCCCCGGACGCGAACGATGCGGGGCGCCGGAGCGGGGCCGACCGGCGGGCCGTCCGCCGCCCTGGCCGGTGCGCAGGCGGATCGGCTCAGCGCGGATGGTGCGGTCCGGCTCGAAGCCGGCGACCGTCTCGACCGGGATCGCGTGGCCCAACAGCCGCTCGATATCGCGCAGCATGGGTCCCTCGTCGACGCAGACCAGCGAGACGGCAATCCCGTCCACGCCGGCCCGCCCGGTGCGCCCGATGCGATGGACGTAGTCGGACGGCACCATCGGCAGCTCGTAGTTGACGACGTGCGGCAGTGCGTCGATGTCAAGGCCTCGCGCTGCCACCTCGGTGGCGATCAGCAGCGTGACCCGCCCGGCCTTGAAGTCGGCCAGCGCGCGGATGCGCTGCGGCTGGCTCTTGTTGCCGTGGATCGCGGCGACCGCGATCCCGTCGCGCTCCAGCTGCTCCGCCAGCCGGTTGGCCCCGTGCTTGGTGCGGGTGAAGACGAGCGCCTGGTCAATGATCCGCGACCGAACCAGGTGGCTCAGCAGCTCGCGCTTGCGTTCGCGATCGACCGGGTAGACGACCTGCGCCACCAGCTCAGGCGGCACATTCCGCGCGGCGACCTGGACCGATGCCGGGCGGTCGAGCAGGCCATCCGCCAGGCGGCGGATCTCATCGGAGAAGGTGGCCGAGAAGAGCAGGTTCTGCCGGCGCGCGGGCAGCAGCGCCATGATGCGGCGGATGTCGCGGATGAAGCCCATGTCGAGCATCCGATCGGCCTCGTCGAGCACCAGCACCTCGACCTGCGACAGGTTGATGGTCCCCTGCCCGGCATGGTCGAGCAGGCGGCCCGGGGTGGCGACCACGATCTCGGGGCCGTTGCGCAGCGCGCGCACCTGCCCGGGGAAGCCAACACCTCCGAAGATGGTGGTCGAGCGGATCGGCCGATGTGCGCCGTAGGTGCGCACGCTCTCCTCGACCTGCATCGCCAGCTCTCGCGTGGGCACGAGCACCAGCACGCGAATCACGCGGCGGCCATCGGCGCGCGGCGAGGCATGAAGGCGCTGCAGGATCGGCAGCACGAAGGCGGCCGTCTTGCCGGTCCCGGTCTGGGCGCCGGCCAGCAGGTCGCGGCCGGCGAGCACGAAGGGGATCGACTCGCGCTGCACGGGGGTCGGCTCGGTGTAGCCGGAATCCGCGACAGCACGGAGCAGTTCGGGGGCAAGCCCCAGTTGAGTGAATGACACGGTGGAATAGCTCCTGAGAGGCCCACCCGCGTGAAGCGGGGCCCGGTCAGGGCGTGGGTGAGTCGGGGTTCAGCGGTAAGGACCGGGGCGCAGACCGGTGCGCCCATGGAGCCCGAGGGGAGCCGCAAGCATACCACACGCCCTCCGGCGAGCTCAGCGGCGGGCCGAGGATCGCCTCCAACGCTCCTCCGGCGAGCGCCCAGCGCTCCTTAACCGCGGTCACCCTGTTCAGCCTCTGAGCTCGAAGCCATCGGTCATGTCGGGCGGATGTTCTGGTTGAGGTGGAAGACGTTGTCCGGATCGTACTTGCGCTTCAGGGCGACCAGTCGGTTGTACTTGGCAGGTCCGTACGCTGCCCGAATTCGATCGATTCCCTCGTCCTCCAGGCTGTTGATGTAGGCGGGTCCGGGCAGGAATGGCGTCATCGCGTCGAAGTAGTTGCGCGCGCCGGCGAGGCGATCCGCATCCTCGGCGGGATCCTCCCAGCTGGTGGCGACCAGGAAGTCGAAACGCGCGCTCCGGCCCGAGTAGGCGGTCTCGTCCTCGCCGACGCGTGCGATGGCGCCGCCCAGCGAGATCAGGTTGCCCGCCCAACGAGGCGCGGGATCACCTGCGCTCACGCCTCGGGCGATGAATGGCCTACGCTATGGGCTCCACAGGCGAGGTTGAGGGTGACGTGAAAGGCGATCGGGTTGAGGCCGTGGTCGACACCGGACAGGGGACGCAGACCTTCCTCATCGAGGCTACCCGGGCCGGGCGCCGGATCGAGGTGACCACCAGCCGCGGCGTGGTGGAGGTGAGCGAGGTGACGCGCGGCGGGACGCCGGTGCGGACCGGCCGCTTCATGTCGAGCCGCCTGATCGCGCTGGTCGAGTATCCCGCGCACGAAGGGCGCGAATCGGCTGTCGACGTGTCGACCCGCCGGCGGATCACCAAGGCCGGCGAGGAGTCCTGGCCGATCAGGCCTGACGGCCCGACCTGACCAGCAGGTACCCGGCCGTTGCGCCGATAGCGGCCACCCCCAACGCCGCCAGGCCGGCCCAGCCGGCCGACGGGATCTCCAGCAGCGGGATCCAGGCCCCGATCAGGATCGCCCACAACCACGGCCGTCGAGCGGAGACGCCGCTGACCAGCGCGGCCAGCAGCAACAGCATGGTCGCGGTGATCCCAGCGTCATCCCAGTTGGGCTGCGAATCGACGTAGGCAATCGCCAGGCCGATCCCGATCGACAGCACCACCAGGAAGGCGTCGCGCCTGCCGAGCCAGGCCCTGAGCGGATACATCGGCGCATTCTCGCCCAGATGCCGGTCACCGCGCTTTCTCAGGATCTTCCCATGCAGGGCGGGCAGGATGGGAACTCATGGCAGCCATCTCGACCTCTGTCCGCACCATGGCCTTGCCGCGCACATGGCGGCTGCGGCCGTTGGACGTCGGCGCTCTGCTGGTCGGCAATGCCCTCTTCATCATTGGCATGTGGTGGCGCCACGGCGGCCTCGACCAGCTGCGCACGCCGGGCGGCGCGTTCACCGCCGCAGGGCAGCTGACCGCGCTGCTGGGCACCTACACGCGCTTCAGCACCTACCGACCCGACAGCGAGGTGAGCCGCCTCGGCCGCGGCGAGTTGACGCTGGCCGGCTGGCAGCCTCGAGCTGAGGCAGGTGCTGGCCCTGGCGGAGCAGCTGCGCGCCGACAGCCGGGGCCATTTCGACGTCCGCGGCCATCGGGCCGACGGCGGCCTCGACCCATCCGGCGTGGTAAAGGGCTGGGCGGTCGAAGAGGCAGCCTGGATCCTGGACGCGGCCGGGGCGCGAAACTACGCCATCAACGCCGGGGGCGACGTGCTGGTGCGCGGCGAGCCCGAGCCAGGCGAGCGCTGGCGGATCGGGATCCGCCATCCGCTGCGTTCCGACGCGGTGGCCCGCGTGATCGAGCTGCGAACCGGAGCGGTGGCGACTTCGGGCGCTTACGAGCGCGGCGAGCACATCATCGATCCACTCACCGGGACGGCGCCGACCGAATGGCTCAGCATGACGGTGGTCGGGCCCAGCCTGACCTACGCTGATGCCTACGCCACCGCGGCGTTCGCGATGGGCCGACCGGGGCTGAGCTGGGTGGGGACGCACGCTGGCTATCGTGCCTACGGCATCACCGCCGACGAGGTGCAATGGATCGAAGGGTAGACTCGCTGCAAGAGCAATTGGATAGTTGCGGGCCGTCGTCGACCCGCGGAGGTACGGGTCATGTTCTACGATCGGCATCACGACATCGCGGCCTGGTGGCCGATGGGCATCGGCATGGTCGTCTGGGTGGTCATCATCGCGGTCGCCGTCTGGCTGGTGGTCCGTGCGCTCAGCCACGGGACAACCGGCTCCGGCGAGCCGGCGGAGGAGCTCCTGCGACGCCGCTTCGCCTCCGGCGAAATCGACGAGGAGGAGTACGCCAAGCGGCTCGAGGTGCTGCGGCGCAAGTAGCGGCGGCGGCCCGGGTGCGCTGCAGCGCGCTTTCTGGTACCGTACCGGCACATCGCCCCACTGCGGGGCTCAAGACATCCGCGGCATCGACGTTCACTCCTCCTCACGGCTTTCGGCGAGACAGGATCGCTGAGGCCGCACGAGAAGGAGTTTTTCTTTGTACGCATCCACCTATACCGATAAGACCCTGACCTGCGTCGACTGCACCCAGCCGTTCACCTTCCTGGCGAACGATCAGCAGTTCTACGCCGAGAAGGAATTCAGCGAGCCACGGCGTTGCCCGGCGTGCCGGGCCGCCAAGAAGGCCGCGCGCGGCGACAGCGGCGGGTCCAGCTACGGCGGCCCCTCCGGCTACGGCGGCGGCTCCGGCTACGGCGGCGGCTCCGGCTACGGAGCCGAGCGCGAGATGTTCACCGCCACCTGCGACGGTTGCGGCGGCGAGGCTCGCGTCCCGTTCCGGCCCACCGGCTCCAAGCCGGTCTACTGCAGCAGCTGCTTCAACAGCCGACGCTAGGCGTCGCACCGACGAAAGAGGCCCGGCGAGTAATCGCCGGGCCTCTTTTCGTTTGCCGCGCGCAGGGTTGTGGAGAGTACGCTAAAGCTGATCGCGCCCAGGGTTTCGGGCGGGCATGAACTGGAGGGCACGAATGACTGGGGCGCGGCACGTTCGCAGTTCCGAGTTGGAGCTGCTCGGGAACACGGTCACCCGGGACGGCGGTGCGGTTCGCTACCTGGAGGGGGCCCGATATGGGCTCAAAACCTCTGCCTATCACTCACAGGTGGTGCCTGGCAGCGGTCCGCGGGAGCATACCCACCCGTATGCAGAGGCCTTCGTGCTGCACGATGGTGGCGCACGCTACTTCGTCGGCGAGGAGGCGTTCGATGCCGTGGCCGGCGACGTGGTGATCGTGCCGGCGGGCATGCCACATCGGTTCGTCAACACCGGCGCCGGCGTCCTGCGTCAGACCGCCATTCACGAAGCGCCGGTGCACGCCGCAACCTACCAAGAGCAGGAGTAGCTCAGGCTCGGCCCAACGGATCGAGGTTTGACCAGCGGAGTCTATCGCCGCGTCAGGCGATCGCGATCACCAGTTTGCCGCGCACGTGGCCCTCGGCCATCTCGGCGAGCGCCGCCGCGGTCTGCACCAGCTTGAAGATCTTGAGCGGTGAAACGCGCAGCTGTCCGCCATCGATCAGCGCGGTCAACTCGGGAAGCCGCGGCCGTGCAAATTGGGCTAGGCCTGGACGCCGCTTTCGAACGCGCCTGCCTCTCAGGACCCTCCCAGAGCAACATCCGCCAGATTCATCGCAACGGTGACCTGGCCGTGGTGGAGGTGGATGAGGCGTACCACGACGGGTCCGTCTGGAAAACCGCCTTCATCCTGGAGCTGCGCGATGGGCTGATCGCCTCGCTGATCGGGTACTTCGGCGTACCATTCCCGGCGCCCGCCTGGCGGATCCCGTACACGGTGACGACGCCTCGCTCCTGACGCTGGCGAGCGGTGCGGGCGCCAAAAGCCGCTTACTGAACGGTGGCGACCGCCTGTGGCGTGAGCTGGCGGGCGACCTCCTTCGCCCAGGCTGCGATCTCGTCCCAGTTGCGAAAGTCACCGTTTGGAGCCCGAACAGCGGCCACCACGGCCCGCTCGCCGAAGGTGAGTCGCTTGCGATCCAGCCGACCCATGAAGATGCGGTGCCCCCGCGCCCCGATCTCCCGGGCCAGCTCCCTGACCTCCTCGGGATCGCCCTCCGGCTTCGCATCGGGGCTGCCGATCGGTCCGCTGCTGAAGAGCCAGACCGGCCGCTGCCGAAGCGCCTCAGCGTGGCTCTCAACGAAGCCAACGGCCGACGGCTGCCAGCGGCCCATGTAGACCGCGCTGCCGAGGATGACCGCGTCATAGCCCTCCAGGCTCTCGACCCGCGCCGGCGAGCTCACCACGACCTCGATGCCGGCCTGGCTCAGCACCTTGCCGATCGCCTTCGCGATCTCGGTTGTCGCCTCGTGTTTGCTGGCGACTGCAATCAGGACGCGCATCGGTCTTCTCCTTCGCATCGGCCTCTGGGATGACCCATGCTGACCGAGCCGACGCGCGACCAGCGAGGGCCACCAGGCCCGTTGAAATCGGACCTTTGGACCCATCCTTGGCGCCCCGCGACGATCTCCGCTACCATCCGCCGGCCATGAGCCGAGCCATGATCGTTACCCAGGGGCTGCAGAAGCACTACGGCAGCACCCACGCCCTGCGCGGCCTCGACCTGGACGTGCAGGAAGGCACCATCCTGGCGCTGCTCGGCCCGAATGGGGCCGGCAAGACAACCGCCATCCGCATCCTGACCACGTTGATCCGGCCCGATTCCGGCACCGCCGAGGTGGCCGGGGTCGACGTGCTGCGCCACGCCGCGGAGGTGCGCCGACGGATCGGAGTTGCCGGCCAGAACGCCACCCTGGACGAGGTCCTCACCGGCCGAGAAAACCTGGAGATGATCGGCCGGCTGTTCCGTCTGCCCGCCTCCGAGGCTCGTGCCCGGACATTGGACCTGCTGGAGCGCTTCGACCTCGTCGACGCCGCGGATCGCATCACCAAGACCTATTCCGGCGGCATGCGGCGTCGCCTGGACCTGGCCGGAGCCCTCGTCGCCCATCCGCCGGTCCTCTTCCTTGACGAGCCGACGACCGGCCTCGATCCGCGCGGCCGCCTCTCGATGTGGGACCTCATCGCCGACCTGGCCAAGGGCGGCACCACCGTGCTGATGACCACGCAGTACCTCGAGGAGGCCGATCGCCTGGCGGATGACATCGCGGTCATCGACCACGGGCGGCTGATCGCCCGCGGGACGGCGCTGGAGCTGAAGCGTCGCACCGGCGGCGAGCGCCTCGAGGTGGTGGTCACCGACGAGGGCGACCTGCCGGCCGCCGCGTCCGCGCTGGCCGCGCTGAGCGGCGAGCAGGCCTACGTCGACGCCGGTGCACGGCACGTCAGCGTGCCGGTCTCCTCGCACGGCGGGATGCTGACGCGGGCCGTGCGCGAACTGGACGCGGCAGGCATCGAGGTGGACGACGTCGGCTTCCGTCGCCCGACCCTGGACGAGGTCTTCCTGGCGCTCACCGGCAAGCCGGCAAGCGCTGATGCATCGGTGCCGGAGGAGATGGCGTCATGAGCCTGCGCTGGTGGATCGCCGACTCGCTCGAGATGGTCAAGCGCAACCTGCGCCACATCCGTCGCACGCCTGAGCTGCTGCTGGACGTCACGCTCCAGCCGATCATGTTCGTGGTGCTCTTCCGTTTCGTCTTCGGCGGCGCCATCCCGATCAAGGGGACGACCTACGTCAACTACCTGATGGCCGGCATCTTCGTGCAGACGATCGCCTTCGGTGGCATGTACACGGGGGTGCTGCTGGCAAACGACCTGAAGAACGGCATGATCGATCGATTCCGATCGCTCCCCATGCTGCAATCATCGGTGCTGACCGGCCGCACACTGACCGATCTGCTGCGCGCCATGCTGGCGGTCACGGTCATGACGATGGTCGGGCTGCTGGTTGGATTCAGGCCAGAGGGCGGCCTGAGCGGGGCCCTCCTGGCGATCGGGGTGATGCTGACTTTCGGCTTCGCCCTCTCCTGGGTCGGCGTGGCGATGGGTGCCTTCGTGCGGACCCCCGAGGCGCTTCAGGGGCTGATCTTCATGACCGTCTTCCCGCTCACCTTCGCCAGCAGCGCCTTCGTGCCGACCGACACCATGCCCGACTGGCTGCGCGTCTTCGCCGAGCACCAGCCACTGACGCTGGTGACCAACACCGTGCGCAGCTTCACCCTTAATGGGAGCGGTGGACCGGATGCCATCCCTGCCTTGATCTGGTCGGCAGGGACGCTGCTCGTCTTCTTCCCCATCGCGATGTGGCTGTATCGGCGGCGCACCAGCGTCTAGCAGCTAGCACCGTCAGGGGCCGTCCACCAGGCGCACGGCCGTGACCACGAACTGCTGCCGGCAGCCGTCCACCACGTCCTGACGCCCCGAGTAGTAGATCAGCTGATCCGGACCTGGGACCCATTGGCAGGAGAGGGCTATCGGATCATCGAAATGACCCGTGACCTCCACCCAGTGGCTGTTCCAACTGGCAAGAAACGCAAGGGTGGGCGCCAGGACGGCTTGCCAGCCGGACCCCGACTCGATCGGCGACAGGGAGAGCTGGTTGATCCCCGGTTCAGCCAGCCAGGCTGGCTGGCGCCGGCCGCCTGGTTCGACGTAGCAGCCACCGCACGGCACCGACCACGCGCGGAAGGTCAACGGAGCAGCGCCCAGGCAGACGGTGGCCGCGCCACGGTCAAGCAGCGTGAAGTCGAGCGCATCGCGCGGCGGCGGGCCGCAGTCGGCCGGCGATGGATCGGGCACCGCAGCGAACAACGGATCGGCCTCAGGTGCCCAGGATCCATCGGCGGCCTGGTGCCAGATGACCGGATTCGGACCACGGAGGGTGGGCCGGTAGCCGAGCACCACGAAGCCGCTTCGTCCGGCGGCCGCCACGCGCGGGACGCCACCGAACGAGGAGGGCAGCGGGGACCTCGCCCATGAACTGCCGTGACGGATCCAGGCGAGGGGTTGTTCGGTGGCCCGGTCCCAACCGAAGGCCGCCATACGCTGGCCGTCCGATGCGAGGGCTGATAAAGGCGCGCACCGGGAAGGTGGCCATACCCCGGATGCGCGGCGGCACCGCGAAGAACCGCCAGCCGGTCATGGGCCCTCCCCTTCCACTACAGAGGTGAATCCTACCGCCGCGAGGGTCGCGTGCCGCGCAAGGTGATTGCCACCCGGTAGCTCGCCTACACTTCGCCGATGCCGACCTGCACATCCTGCAGCGCGAGCAACGCCGATGGTTCGCAGTTCTGCGCCAGGTGCGGGTCCGCTCTTGACGCGTCTCCCGCAGCGCCGCGTGAGGTCCGCAAGACCGTCACCGTCGTCTTCACCGATGTCACCGGCTCGACCGCCATGGGCGAGCGCCTCGATCCGGAGTCGCTGCGGCGGGTGATGAGCCGCTACTTCGTGACCATGCGAGAGGTCCTGGAACGCCACGGCGGGACCGTTGAGAAGTTCATCGGGGATGCGATCGTGGCTGTCTTCGGCGTCCCGTCCCTCCACGAGGATGACGCGCTTCGCGCCGTGCGGGCCGCGGCGGATATGCGGACAGCTCTTGCGTCGCTGAACGAGGAGTTGTTGGCGGATTGGGGCGTCACCATTGCCGTACGCACCGGGGTCAACAGCGGGGAGGTCGTGGCCGGTGACCCGGTCGCAGGGGAGGCCCTGGTCATCGGCGACGCGGTGAACGTGGCGGCTCGCCTTGAGCAGGCCGCCGCCCCCGGCGAGATCCTCCTCGGCGTGGCCACCCATCGGCTCGTCCGCAACGCGGTGGTGGTGGAGCCGGTCGAGCAGCTGCTGCTCAAGGGCAAGGCCGATCCCACCTCCGCAGTACGCCTCCTGGAGGTGCTCGAGGGGGTCGAATCGTTCGCGCGCCGGCTCGACTCCCCCATGGTCGGTCGCGATCGACAGCTCGATTCCCTTCGCGGGGCGTTCGAGGGGGTGGCGGCTGACCGCGCCTGCCACCTGTTCACGATTCTCGGTACCGCTGGTGTCGGAAAGTCGCGGCTCGTGGAGGAGTTCCTTAAAAGCGTCGCAGGTCGAGCGGAGGTTCTCCGCGGCCGCTGCCTCTCCTACGGACGGGGCATCACCTTCTGGCCGGTCGCCGAGGTCGTGAAGGGGGCGGCTGGCCTGCAGGACTTCGATGAGTCCGAGGCCGTGGAACGCAAGATCGCCGACCTGCTGGCCGGTGACGAGTACGCAGCGGCGATCGCCAATCGTCTGGCACAGGTGATCGGCGTCGCCTCCGGCTCGGCTCCACCCGAGGAGGCCCAATGGGCGGTGCGACGGCTGCTCGAGATCCTGGGCGCCCTGGACCCGGTGGTCGTGGTGTTCGACGACATTCACTGGGCGGAGCCGGCCTTCCTCGACCTCATCGACCACGTGGCCGATTCGGCGCGCGATGCATCGATCGTGCTCGTCTGCACGGCGCGCCCCGAGTTCCTCGATTCACGAGGCGGCTGGGCGGGCGGCAAGATGAACGCGACCTCGATCCTTCTGGAGCCCCTCAGCGACGCGCAGAGCGAAACCCTCATCTCGAATCTGCTCGGCGCGACAGACCTGGCCGACGACGTTCGCACGCGGATCGTGCATGCCGCCGAAGGCAACCCGCTCTTCGTGGAACAGATGCTGGCGATGCTGATCGATGATGGCCTGGTCCGCACCGTGGATGGGCATTGGGTGGCGACCAGCGACCGGTTGGAGGTCTCCGTTCCGCCCACCATTGCAGCGCTCCTGTCCGCGCGGCTCGATCGGCTCGACTCGGAGGAGCGCGACGTTATCGGGCGTGCTTCGGTGGTGGGCAAGGTGTTCTATCGCGGTGCCGTCCTCGAGCTGTCGAGCGAGTCGCTGGGGGTGCGGATCGATGCGCTGCTGCAGGCGCTGGTGCGCAAGGACCTGATTCGGCCAGATCGGTCAACCCTGCCGGGGGAGGATGCCTTCCGGTTCCGCCACCTCCTCGTCCAGGAATCCGCCTACGGAGCTCTGCCGAAGGGTCTGCGCGCGACCCTTCACGAGCGATGCGCTGACTGGATGGAACGGGCGGCCGGGGACCATGCTGACGAGCAGGGGGAGATCATCGGCTACCACCTGGAGCAGGCCTACCGCTATCGGCAGGAGCTCGGAGCCATCACCGACGAGCACAGGGCGATCGCGCACCGGGCGGCAGCGCGGCTGTCGTCAGGAGGGAGCCGGTCATTTGCGCGGTCGGACTTCCCATCGGCCATCAACCTGCTCTCGCGCGCGGCGGCGCTGCTTGCCGGCGACGACCCCGCTCGCATCGCGCTCCTACCCGATCTCGCGGGCGCCTTCGAGGAGGCGTACCAGAGCGGCGAGGCAGACGCGGTCTGGGCGGAGGCGGTCGATGGCGCACGCACCCTCTCTGACGACCGCCTCCTTGCCCACGCCTTGATCCAGCGCTGGCGGTGGCGGCTCGCGCGCTCAGAGGAGGTGGAGGAGGCCACGCGCGATGCGCAGTGGGCGATGGGCATCTTCGAGGCCGCCGGGGATGACCGTGGCCTGGCTCGCGCCTGGCGGCTGCGCGGGAACATCGCCTGGGAGTGGAAGCGGCTCGCCGCCGAGGAGGAAGAGGCCGTCGAACACGCGCTGGCACATGCACGAAAGGCCGGCGATGCCTACGAGGAATATGACTGCTTCGGAGCGCTCTCCCGCACCCTCGTCCGTGGCCCGACGCCAGCGCAGGCTGCGATCGATCGGTGCGCGGAGCTGTTGGTGCAGTACACCAACCAGCGGGCCGTCGAGGCGTACATGCACCACGCGCTGGCGCACCTCAGCGCCCGGGTCGGCGCATTCGACCAGGCTCGAGAGTTCGCGACCCGCTACCGGGCCTTCTTCCGGGACACCGGACAGCAGTCGAGCTTCGACTTCATGGTGGAGGTGCTCGGTGATGTCGAGATGGTCGCCGGCGACCCTGCGGCGGCGGAGCGGATCCTCCGTGAGGGCTACGATGCACTCGAGGCCCGCGGCGAACGGAACGCCCTCCACGCTACGTTACTTGCCCGCACCATCTGCAGCCAGGAGCGCTGGGATGATGCGGAGCCGTTCGCCACGTTGGCTGCCTCGGAAGCGCATTCAGTCTTCGGTCCCCTGGGGAAGGGCTCGCTCGCCCGAGTGCGGGCGCACCAGGGACGAGTTGGCGAAGCGGAGCTTCTGGCGCGGGAAGCCGTGGCTGCGCTCGAGGAAACGGACTTCCTCACCGACCGCGCCGACGTCCTGACCGACGCCGCCGATGTTCTCCTCGTGGCCGGGCGAGCCGGTGAGGCGGCTGATGCGCTGACGCTGGCGTTGACCCTCTACGAGCAGAAAGGAGACATCGTGACCCCTCCGCGGATCCGGGCCATGCTCGCTGGTATCCGGCCTTGACTTGATGACGTCGAACCGTAACGACAATGTCATCTTCCGCGGCAAGTCGGGCGACCGGTCCCGATATTCAGCACGGTGCGGCCTGATCACCGGGGTGCGCACCACGAACGGGGAGATCAGCCGACCTGGTGGTCAACTGCACGGGCGCGTGGGCACCGTTCCTCGCGACCCAGATCGATCTCAGCCTGCCGATCGAAGGTCGGTGACACCAGCTCCTGCTGGCACGGCCGACCAGTCCCCTCCCGGCCGATCTGCCGTGGCTGATCGATACGGTCCACCAGGTCCACCTGCGGCCAGACCTGGATGGACGCGCGCTGGTTGGAGGGTTGTGTGAGACCGCGGAAGCGGCGTCGAGTGCGGAGCAGCGTCTTCGCGATACGCCCGTACGTCCGCAGCTAACCGCCTACGACTGTCTGCGACCGAGGATTCCTTTTAAGACCGATGCAGACCTTGCGCGTCGCCCCGCGAGCCTCCAAACTCGGCGCCATATGGAGCTCAAGACGCTCATTCTTCAAGCGCGAGGACCTATGATCGGCCAACCAGCATCAGCCAACATGAGGAGGGCAGACCGTCGTGGATGATGACGAGGGCATGGACCTGTATGCAGATCAAGACCCTGAAAGCTTCAACAGGTGGTTCCCGCTGGAACACGAGCACCTGGATGGCGCGCCCTTCAAGTTCTACTTCACCAAGCTGAAGAGCGGTTCCCCAGAGGCGATCGACCTGTTCATGGACCCACGCTCGACGCTGCGAGGGCTACACAGCCTGCCAGCGCTGGAGGGAGTGGACGGAGCCACTCGGATCACGACAACCATCGTTGGCCACGAGCGCACCCTGAGGATGCGCATCATGTACGTCGTGGTTTCTTACGATACGCAGGACAACTCCGTTGCGATCCTGAGCAACAAGGAAGTCCCGACCTCTGGTTGACCGGCGGCGGCCCGGGATTGGAGCTCGTGGTGCACACCATCCCCGGGCATGACACGGAATGCGGCTTCGAGAACCCGTCCGGCGCGCAGTACTGTGGATCGTGCGGGCAGCCACTGCGCGCCATCTGCGGGCGCTGCGGGACCGAGGTGCCTGCCGGCTTCGCCTTCTGCACGGCATGTGGCAGCCCGGTCACCACGACCTCAGTCACGGCGCCCTCGCTCACCCCACCCGCGCTCGAGCAGCCGACCTCCGAGCGCCGGCTCGTTTCAGTGCTGTTCTGCGACCTGGTCGATTTCACGGGGCTCGCCGAGGCGCTCGATCCGGAGGAGGTCCGCGATATCCTGTCCCGCTACTTCGAGGCGGCGAGAGAGATCGTGGCGCGCCACGGCGGAACGATCGAGAAGTTCATCGGCGATGCGGTGATGGCCTTGTGGGGCAGTCCCGTCGCGCACGAGGACGATCCCGAGCGAGCCGTCCGCGCTGCTCTCGAGGTCGTGGACGCGGTGCGGAACCTGCGTGGCGCCGATCCTTCGCGCCCGCTCGCGGCGCGCGCCGCGGTGGCGACCGGCGAATCGGCAGTCATGATCGGGGTCGTGGGACAGGGGATGGTGGCGGGCGACATCGTCAATACGGCGGCGCGGCTGCAAGCCGTGGCCGAGCCCGGCGCGGTGCTCCTCAACGAGGCCGCCAGGCGCGCCACGGTCGGCACGATCACCGCACGGCCGGCCGGGACCCATCGGCTCAAGGGCAAGTCCGCACCGGTGCGCAGCTGGCGCGCCCTTCGGCCCATCGTCGTTCGCGCTCGGCAAGCCGCACCCTCTGATCCGCCGCTCGCCGGCCGCAGCCGCGAGCTGGAGGAGCTCACCACGACCTTCGAGAGCGTGGCGCGCAACGCACGCAGTCGCCTGGTGTCGGTGGTCGGGATCGCCGGCATCGGGAAGAGCCGGCTCGCTCGTCAGCTGTACCGCTACTTCGAGCAACGCCAGCCGCCGGTGACCTGGCTCGTCGGGCGCGGACCCGCCTACGGCGCCGGACTGGCCTTCGCCGCGCTCGCCGAGATGGTGCGGCGGCAGGTGAGAATCGCCGAGCGGGATGGGTCTGAAGTTGCCCGCCGGAAGTTCCGTTCCGTGCTGCCTGAGATCGCCCAGGACGACGCGGAGCGAGCGTGGCTGCAACCGCGCCTCGAGGTCCTGCTGGATCCGACCGAGGAAGGTAACTTCGAGCGCGAGGAGCTTTTCTCCGCCTGGCGACGCTTCTTCGAGCTGCTCTCCGAGCGTGCACCGGTGGCCCTCATCTTCGAGGACGCCCACCGCGCGGACGGCGGGCTGCTGGATTTCGTCGAGTATTGCGTCGAGTCGGCGCGTGATCGACCGATCCTCATCATCACGCTGGCCCGGCCCGAGCTCCTTGACCTCCGCCCGGGCTGGGGAGCCGGCCTCCACAACTTCACCAGCCTGCGCCTGGACAAGCTGCCGAGCGACGATCTCACGCGCTTGCTCGCGGACCTTGCCCCGGACCTCAGGCCACGAGTCGTCTCCCAGGTGCTTCGCCGGGCCGACGGGGTTCCGCTCTACGCCGTCGAGATGGCCCGTATGCTCCAGGATCCTCGGCCGGCGCAAGGGCGCGCCGCCCAGGCGACCAGCGTCCCGGACTCGTTGCACGCCCTGATCGCGGCGCGGATCGACAGCCTGCCACCGGCTGAACGCTCGCTGCTGATGAGCGCGGCGGTGCTCGGTCGCCACTTCACGCCGGCCGCGCTTGCCGCCGTTTCGGAAGTCGACCCAGCCCTGCTGCGCCCGTCCATCGACCGACTGATTCGGCAGGAGATCCTGGCTGCGGACCAGGAAGCTCGTCCGTCCGCGCCGGGACAGCTTGCGTTCCAGGAGCAGCTCGTGCAGGAGGTCGCCTACCGCACCCTCGGTCGCGGCGATCGCCGACGTAGGCACCTGCGTGCCGCACAATTCCTCGAGGACCTCGACGACGAGGAGCTCGTCGAAGCTCTCGCCAACCACCTGGTCAAGGCCTACGAAGCCGATCCGGCCCACGCCCAGGCATCGGCCATCGCCGATCGCGCTCGGCCAGTGCTGGTCCAGGCCGCGCGCCGCGCGCGCGCCTTGCACGCGCCGGATCGCGCAGTGGCGCACCTGGCGGATGCCCTGGCCACGGTCACCGATGTTGTTGAGCGAGCAGCGCTGACTGAGGAGGCGGCTGCCGCGTCACAAGCGGCCGGAGGCTTCGACACCGCAGAGCGGTATTGGCGTGAACTCGTCGAGCTGCGGACCGGCGTGGGTGATCAGGCCGGCGCCGCCCGAGCGACCGCCCAGCTGGCAAGCCTGCTGTTCGTGGTGCAGCGCAATGACGCCGGCCTGGCGGAGGTCGAGTCCGCGCTCAACCGGCTCGGTGAGGTCAGCCAGGATGACGCCGCCGCGGTGGAGCTGGCCGGACAGCTCGCCAAGGCGCACCTGCTGCGTGGCGATGCGCCGGAGGCTCGCAGGTGGGCCGACCGGGCGCTGAAGAGCGCCGAGCGCATCGGGCTCCACGCCGTTGCCACTGATGCGCTGATCACCCGCGGCGTCGCGAGGGTGTGGAGCGGCGACGAAAGGGCAGGCATCGACGATTTGAACCGTGCGATCGCACAGTGCGCGGCCGGCGATCTCCTCGGCCTGGAGCTGCGCGCGCGCAACAATCTCGCCTGGCTGCTGGTGGGCGATGACCCGCGCCGCACCCTGGAAGGTGCCCGCCGAGGCGTCGAGCTCGGTCATGAGAAGGGACAGCGGGAATGGGCGCTCCAGCTGGCATCGGTCGCCTTCGTGACGGCCGTGGACACCGGAGACTGGGACTGGGCGCTGGCCGCGATCGACGAGCTGGACGCCGACGCCATGGCGCCCGCGCATCAAATTGACGTCGCGGCGACGGGCACCATCCTCCGTGCCCTGCGCGGTGTACGCGATCCGGATCAGCCGCTCACCCAGCTCGAGCCATTCCCACCGGAGACCGATCCCCAGCTCCTCGCCCAGGCGGCGTACGCCCGAGCATGGGTGGCCTTCCTGGCCGGCCGCTACCGTCGTGCCCGCGAGCTGGCGCAGGACGCGGTCCAACCAGCGGTCGGCTTCAACCGCCACGCGGCACTCGTGCTGTCCGCCCGCGCGGCGCTCTGGGCAGACCAGGAGGCGCGCATGCGCGCCGATCTGGAGGCGATCGCCACTGCTCCACTGGCGGGTCGGGCAGCGACCGCCGCGGTACGGACCATCGAGGCCGGAGCGGCTGCCCTGGCCGGCCGGCACTCGAAGGCGGCTGCGAGCTATCGGACAGCGATCAGGCTCTGGCGCGAGCTCGACCTGCCACTCCCGCTTGTGCTGTGCCTCCTTGAGCGAGATGCGTTCGTGCCATCGGCCACCCGGCCGCCGAGCGCCGCGCAAGACGGAGAGGCGCTGAAGCTCATCGCCGAGCTTCAGGCAGCCGGTTTGAAGCGTCTGGCGCGTCGCTCGGCCCGACTCGCCAGCGGCTCGGCCCCGAGCTAGAGCGGGACCAGCACAAGCCTCCCGTAGGCGACGAAGGCAGCCAGCAGGCCCAGGATCAGGTTGATCACGAGGTTCGGGTCACCTGGCGCGTCGGCCCTTGGGCCGACGCCCTCAGTCAGCCTGGCTGTTCGTCCCCCTCAGGTTCTGCTTCGGGCTGAGAAGGCCGGGCGTACGCTTGGACCGATGACCGAGCTCGCCACCAACGTCCTCTTCCATGGCGACAACCTCGACATCCTGCGCCACTACCTGCCCGACGCTTCTGCATCTCCTATGCGAAATGAATCAGGCTCTTCCAGATGAACCGGTAGGTACCGCCCAGGTAGACCTTGGCCCAGATGAGCCCATAACCGCTGGCCCAGCCGCCGAAGCGCATCTTCGTGTTGAGCGGCGCGATCACCTTGCCGAGGCGATGGATGCCATCGGCGTTGCTGGTGGCATACACCGAGCCGAGCTGGAGGCTGGGCGTCGAGCGGATGTTGGCGTTCGGCCCGTTCAGCTGGACGTAACGGATCGCGTCTGCCGGCGTGATCAGGTCCGAGTGGGCCAGCGCACCGCCGCGCATGAAGAGCGCCGGGTCGTAGTAGTTGTGACGCAGCCGGTCACCCACCAGCTCGTCGATCTCCACCCAGAAGTGGTCGAGGTTTCCGGTGGCCAGACCCGTGGCGCCAACCTGGGCGATCGCCTGACCCCGCGTCACCACCGCTCCCGTGTTGACCAGCAGGGCGCTGCAGTGGTTCGAGGCGTAGCTGACGTTGGGCCTGATCAGCACCTGGATCTTGTTGCCACCGCCGCTGGCGTCGAGGCCGCTGAAGATCACCTTGCCGGCTTCGCTGGCAAGGATGGGGGTCCCAAAGGGCGCCGCCAGGTCCAGCGCGGGGTGGAAGTGCTCGTGGAAGGTGAGTCCCGCCTCGGCCAGGAAGTTGGCCTTGGTGGCGTTGGCATACATGTGCGGCTCGATCGATAACTTCGACGGGCCGAAGGGCTGGGTCAGCTTTGCATTCGGAATCGGCGGCAAGAGAGCCACAGCAACCTCCCCTCCAACAGCCGAGCGTCGCGCGCATGCTCGCGCGATCGTGGTGCATGCAAGGCCTGGCTGGAACGTCGCTCCGCGGTGGCTCGCCTGGCTCCCAGACTACGCATGCTGCCAACGACGGAAGCGCGCCATTGACCGCTGGCGGACATCATCCATCCGCTGCCGTTGACGGGAACCCTTCGGCCCGGAGCTCCACCTCAGTGAAGAAGTCCCCCAGTGATATGCCCAGGCGCCCAAGCAGGATTGCGAGCGAGGGCAGTGATGGGATCGTGTTCCCCTTCTCGACGCTGCACACGAAGGCGGCCGAAAACGGTATCCCCAGCTGATGCTGGGTCAGACCTCTCCTGCGACGTGCCTCCCGCAGCACCTGACCGATGATAACCGCGGGCAGTGCCCCGGTCACACTACGCGTCTGG
The DNA here is from genome assembly GCA_963750025.1 of uncultured Chloroflexia bacterium. Taxonomy (GTDB): domain Bacteria; phylum Chloroflexota; class Limnocylindria; order QHBO01; family QHBO01; genus CF-167. Next base: position 115,431 of record CAVVPF010000032.1, on the reverse strand, counting down.
ATTTTAGTAATAGTTGATTTTCGAGCGTAAGTCATCTAGTCTCTCCCCGTGAGGACGGGACAGCTCGCGGCCATGGCGGACCTCAAGGAGATTCGCCGTGATGTTTCGCCGATTCCGCGTGTCCGTAGCGTCCATCGTTGTGTCGTTGATCCTCGTCCTGCTTGCCGCCGCGTCGGCGCTGGCCGATACCTCCCCCGGCTCCTGGCCGTAAGCCACTAGCTTCGTACCCACCGTCCAGAACCGTCCGCCCAAGGTCGTCACTGACCCGCCCTCACAAGTATTATGCTATGCGGGCCCGGTCGCGGGAGCTTCGGGGGGAGCTGCGACCGGGCTTGCCTACGGGCGGCGGATGGCCAGCGCCTCGGCATACAGGGCATTCGCACCTTTGAGATCGCCGGCCGCCGCATGCAGTTGGGCGAGCTCGCCCAAGGCCTGCATCAGGCGGGAGATGGGTCCATGACGCCGCAGCACCTCGACCGCATCGGTCAGGTACCGCACGGCATCTTCTGCGCGATTCGTCGCCGCCGCGATGCGGGCGGCCGTCATCAGCGCACTGGCCAGCGCGTGATAGTTGTCGCTAGCCCGCGCAATCCCCTGGGCCTCTTCAGCTCGCTCCTGGGCGCGAGGGTAGTCGCCCTGGGCCAGGAGGATCTGTGCCCCGGTGTCGGCGATGTGGGCCAAGAGCCGCTGGTCATCCAACGTGGCTGCCGCATCGGCTGCTGAGGCAACCAGCTCCGCGGCTCGGTCCAGGCTGCCGAGCGCGAGGAAGGTGAGCGCCAGGTTGTTCGAGAGGGACGCAACGTCGCGCCGCGACTCGGCGGCTCGGAAGAGAACGAGGCTCTGGGATCCGCTGGTCAAGGCGGCCTCGTAATCCCCCGACTCGCGGTAGCTGATCGCAAGGCCGGCAAGGATGCTGGCGCGCCGTCGCAGATCCAGGTCGGCGGTCAGGGTGCCTGCCTCCTCGAGGTAGGCGAGAGCGCGTTGGTGCTCGCCGTCCCAGGCCTCGACGTTGGCCAGTGCCGTCAGCAGCCGGAATCGGAAGTCCGGCAGGACGTCGAGGCCTTCGCGGATCTGCCTCAGCAGGTCCTCCAGGATGGCCCGCGCCTCGCGAAGGTTCTCCTGCTCGTAGTGCGCGTAGCCCAGCCAGTAGCCGGCAAAGGCCGCATCCGCCGCGCGGCCCATGGCTCGAAACAGCTCGACAGCCTCATTTGCGGGCGCCACCGCGTCTTTGCCACGCTCGAGCCTGCATAGTGCCTCCGCCATCCCGCGCAACAGCTCCGCCCGGGTTCGCCGGTCAGACGCAGCATCGAGCAGGGTCTGGTACCGATCGAGCGCCGCCTGGTTGTCTCCGGTTGCCAGCAGCAGATCGGCCTCGAGCCGATTCGGACCGAGATCCTCGCCGGCCAGAAAGTCGCGAACCGGCATGCCCAGCCGCTCGGCGATGAAGGTGAGGGCGGCCATCGACGGCTTGGCCAGCCCACGCTCGAGAGCGCTGATGTACGCCGGCGTGTAGCGCCCCTTGGCGACCTCTGCCTGTGTCAGCCCGGCTCGCAGGCGAGCGTGGCGAATGGCGCCTCCGATGCGCCTGGCGAGCGGGCGGTTGTCGACGACGATGACGCGGCGTTGTGCGGTTCGCACCATGTTCGCACCACTATACCGGCTCTGCGATTAATGGTTGCACTCCCGCCAGCGGCCGAAGGGGAGCTTTCGGTCCGAGCCTCGAGAATACTCCAGGACCTCCTCGATCATCGCCTCGACGTCGCTGTCCGGCTCGGAGGGGATCTGAAACCGAGTCTAGACATCGGCTCAAGTACCATTCACAATTCGCCCGGCCACTACCGCCAGCATGGGGGCGAAACGCGTGAGCATGGCCCGCCTGGTCCAGCAGCTCGTGCCGAGCAAGCCTCCCGCTGCCTCGAAGGACCCTGAGGCGCCTCGCCCGTCACTGACCGTACTCGTCCGGCGGCTCTGCGACTCCCTGCCGCCCGGCGAGAAGCCCTTTCGCCTGGGAGTGCTCTTCGTCCACGGCGTGGGCGAGCAGCGGCGAGGCGACACGCTGACCGAAATGGGTGACGCGCTGATCCAGTGGATGAAGCGATGGGTCGAGCGACCACCACCCGGGCAGGTCAAGGGTCCGGAGGGCGAAATCCGGATCCTGTCGGCCTCGCTGCGCGAGCCGGGCGACGACCTTGTTTCCTTCTCAAATCTCGCCCTGGAGATCGCCGTCCCGCAGGGCGACGGGCGCCAAACCACCAACTGGTTGGTCGGCGAATCGTGGTGGGCGGACGTCTTCCGACCGCCGAGCTTCACCGAGTTTGCGGCCTGGGGCCTGAGCGTGGGGCAGTGGGAAGCGGTCACCCAGATCCTGGATATCTTTGAACGGCTGCGGCTGCCGTCGCACGCTCCCGGCGCGCTGCGGGCTGCCCTGTGGCCGATCGCGGTCATGCTCATGGCCATCCTGGTGTTGGCCTCGATCGCCGCCAGCAGCCTCATGATCCTGTTCGCCGCAGTTCTCACGATCCTGCGTCTGATCCCCATCGGGCCCGTTCAGCAGGCTGCCCTGGCCGGGCAGCGCACCATGGCCATGGGTGCGGGCGACGCGTTCATCCTGGTCCGCAGTCCAGCTCGGTTCGCAGCGATGGTCAGCCGCGTCCGCGACGATCTGGCCGAGATGCGCGAGTACTGCGATGAAGTGATCGTGGTCGCCCATTCGCAAGGGGCGCAGGTCGCCTGGGAGGCGATCCGGCGCTCGGATCCCGGCCCCGAGGCGATTCCCAGGGGCCTCTCCCGGTTTGTGACGTTCGGCCAGGCGCTGCGCCGTCTCAAGCTGCTCTATCGGGTGACGCACCTCGAGCTCGACGGTACCGTGCTGCGCTCCATCGTTGGAGGGATCGTGGCGCAGCTCGGGCTGGTGTTGCTGCTTGGCTCGGTTGCCGACGTCCTCCTTGACGGCGGCCGAGCGCTGCACGCCGTCCTCAGCTGGCTGCCGGGAGATCCGGGGGATGCTTTCGGCCCCTTCTTCGCAGTCCTCCTCGCAGCGGTGGTGGCGGGAGAGACCCTGGTACTCGCCGCCGCACATCGCTACGACGCCTGCTCGGCCGCCGCGCTGACCACGGAGATCGAGGCCGCCACCAAAGACAATGCAACGTTCGAGTGGATTGACCTGTGGGCGTCGGCTGACCCGATCTCGAACGGCTCGCTGCTCCCCTCACCGCCGGCACGCGTCACGACCTGGCGCATCCACAATCTCGGGTCACCCATCCTCGATCACGTCGTGTACTGGAATAACCTGACCGAATTCGTCGCAGCGGTGGCCACCGACCTCGGGAACCGCGCCTTCCCGGAATCACCATACTTTCCCGCGGCCTATCCGCACCCGCGCCTGATTGCCGCCTCCCAACAGCACGGAGCGCGCGTCACCACCCTGACCCTGCTCCGCATCGGCTGGGTCGGAACGGTCCTGGCGTGGACGCCGGCGCTGATGACGGTCGTGGCCCCGCCCCTGAGGGTCGTCACGGAGGCCGTGCGGACCTGGCCGATCATTGGCGGCCCGGTTGAGTTCCTTGGTCCGGCGCTGCCGGTCGCCCTGGGCCTGGCGGTCGTTGGCCTTGTCGCCCTCTTGCTGTGGCGTGTGCACACCTTCGTCTGGCGCTTCGGCGTCCTGGCCGACGAGCGCGCCTACTTCCGGCCCCGGGTGGAATGCGGCATGCCGTCAGTCGAGGATCTCTTCCCGTGGGTCAGCCGAGTCGCATTTGGGCTCTTCGCCGTCCCAGTCGTGACGCCGGTTCTCCTGGCGATCGCCGGTTGGCCGGTGCTCGCCAAACTTCATCTCGCTGTGGTCCCACTGGCCATGCTGGCGGTGCCGGTCTTCATCAGCGGCGGGCGGCGGATGGGGGACGAACCGGAGACGTCTGAGCCGATCCTCCGCCGCGAAGATCGGAGGTGGTTGCTCCTGATGGTCGGCGTGGCGCTCGTCCTGACGCTGGGCATCGGGATTGCTGCAACGCAGACCGGCCTTGTACCACAGGCGCTCGGGGCCGCGGCCTGGGTGATCTTTGCGGCGGCGGTCCTCCTTCTGGCGCTTGCCGCCGGTATCGAGTTCTGGCATTTCCGGGAACGCTACGAATCCTACCGGGCGCGAATCCTCTACGAACAGGAGAGTCCTTCAGCCAGCGAGGAGTGACGTGCGATCTCGCTGACTCGCGACATACTTGCGACACCTAGACCTGGCACTGGGGCACATCGGCCGAGCCGAGCTAGGCGGCCGAGATCCCGTTTTGGGCGACAACACAGAGCGCGGCCACGAACTCCGGCATCACGTTCAGCGACTCGATACGGGCGAAGGCCATGCCGGCCTCATCGGCCTGGGCTCGGGCGCCGATGTCGATGTCGTACAGCACCTCCAGGTGATCGGCCAGGAACTGGATCGGCGCGACCAGGACAGACCGATGACCGGCATCCCGCAACTCGGGGAGCAGGTCGGCAAAATCGGGCTTCATCCATTCCCCCGGCTCATGGCCCGCCGATTGCCAGCAGAAATGCCAGCGATCCCGGGGAAGTCCGGCGCGCGCCGCGATGATCTCGGCCGTCTCGCGGAGTTGGTCCAGGTACTCCGGCTCCATCTCCGCCACCCGGCGCGGCAGCGAGTGAGCGGTCAGCAGGACCGGAGCGCGGTCTCGCTCGACGGTCGATAGCCGATTGAGTCCATCGAAGATACGCCGTGCCACTGCGTCGACGAAGTGCTCGTCCCGGTACCAGGCCGGCGCCAGGCGAACCTCGGGCGCGTCAAAGCCCAGTGCCAGCGCCGCATCGCCGAGTGCACGCTCATAGCCGCTCATTAGCAGGCCGGAGAACTGGGGGCTCATGATGACGCCAACCACCACCTCGCAGCCGTCGCTCGCCAGAGCCGCCAACCCGGCCGCGATGCTCGGCTCGGAGAAGCGCATCCCGGCCACTGCCCGCGCGTCGACCCCGTCCGCACGCAGCCGCTCCTCTACCGCGGCCGCCTGGGCCTGGGTGATGGCGATCAACGGCGAGCCGCCGATCGCCTCGTAGCGGCGGCGGAACTCGACGATGACCTCTGGTGACGGTGGACGCCCGCCGCGCACCGCGGCCAGGTAGCGAGGCATGTCGTCGAGGTCGTCCGGCGAGCCGTAGGTCATCAGCAGAACCCCCAATCGCCGCCGCTCCGACGTCATCGGGCGCTCTGGGTGTGCACCAGCTCGACCAGTCGGGTGAGCAGGCCTGGATCGGTGTCGGGAAGGACGCCGTGGCCGAGGTTGAAGATGTGCCCCGGGCGGTTCGCCGCGCGACGCAGCACGTCAAGTGCCCCCTCCTGCGTGGCATCCCATCCGCCGAGCAGTCGCGTGGCGTCCAGGTTGCCCTGGATGCCCCGGTCGAAGCCAATCCGTTGCCACGCCACGTCAAGCGATTGGCGCGCATCAACCCCGATCACGTCGCCGCCCGCTTCGGCCATCAGCTCCAGCAGCGCGGCTGTCCCGGTCCCGAAATGGATGGTCGGAGCGCCGCGCACGGCCGCGAAAATGCGTGCGACGTGCGGCTGGACGTACGTCACGTAGTCGGCCGGCGAGAGGGCGCCAACCCAGGAGTCGAAGAGCTGCACCACCTGCGCCCCTGCGACAACCTGCGCATTGAGGTATCGGATCACCACTTCGGTGAGCTTTCCCATCAGCGCATGCCAGGCGGCCGGCTCGCGGAACATGAATGCCTTGGCGATCGCGTAATCGCGCGACGGCTTCCCCTCGATCAGGTAGCAGGCCAGCGTGAAGGGGGACCCGGAGAAGCCGATCACGGCCTGCTTCCCGGCGAGCTCGCCGCGCACCAGGCGAATCGCCTCCATCACGAAGCCGACCTCCTCGTCCGGCTCGATCAGCCTCAGGGCGTCCACGTCGGCGCGGGAGCGGATCGGGTGGTGGATGATCGGGCCGACGTCGGGCTGGATCTCCAGAGAGACGCCCATCGGCTCGAGGGGCAGCATGATGTCCGCGAAGAGCACCGCCGCATCGACGCCGAAGGTGCGGACCGGCATCAGGGTCACCTCGGCGCACAGCTCCGGCGTCTTGGCCAGGGTCAGGATCGGATAGCGCTCGCGCAGTGCCCGGTAGTCGGCCAGGGCGCGGCCCGCCTGGCGCATGAACCAGACCGGCGTGGCATCCGGCTGCTCGTGGCGCAGGGCGGCCAGGAACCGACCCTCGCCGGTCATCGACTGGGTGGGGGCATCAAGCATCGGGGCCTCCAAGCCTTGCGAAGGCGCGACCTGCGGCGTCGAGCGTCGCATCCAGCTCCGCGCGGCCATGTGCAGCGGAGAGGAACCAGGCCTCCTGCTGCGAGGGCGGGAGCATGACCCCCGCCTCGAGCATGGCGTGGAAGAAGCGCGCGAAGCGCGCGTCGTCATCGAAGAAGACGGTCAGCAGCGAGCCGGCGCGAGTCAGACGCACCCGAACGCCGGCAGCGGCAGCGGCATGTGCCAGACCTGCCTCCAGCACAGCGCCAGCCTCCTCCAACTGCTGATAGACCGATGGGGTGAGCGCCCGCAGCGTCGCCAACCCGGCGGCCATGGCCAATGGGTTGCCGGACAGCGTGCCTGCCTGGTAGACGGGCCCGAGTGGGGCCACCAGGCCCATGATCGCGGCCGATCCGCCATAGGCGCCGACCGGGAGCCCGCCACCGATGATCTTGCCTAACACCGTGAGATCTGGCCGGATTGCGTACTGTTCCTGCGCGCCGCCGCGGGCCACACGGAAGCCGGTGATCACCTCGTCGAGGATGAGCAGGGTCCCATGCTCCGCGGTGAGCCGGCGCAGCCCCGCCAGGTAGCCCTCGGCGGGGAGGACGACGCCCATGTTGGCAGCGATCGGCTCGACGATGACCGCCGCCACGTCCCGGCGGCTGAGCAGCTCCGCGGGCGCAAAGAGATCGTTGTAATCGACCACCAGGGTGTCCGCGGCAGCGCCCGCGGTCACGCCGGCGCTGGCGGGCAGCCCGGTCGCGCCGGACCCGGCGCGCACCAGGAGGGAGTCCGCGTGCCCGTGGTAGCCGCCCGCCATCTTGATGACCCGGTCTCGACCGGTGAACGCCCGTGCCAGCCGGATCGCCGACATCGCCGCTTCAGTGCCGCTGTTGACGAAACGCAGCCGCTCAATCGACGGCATGGCGGCCACGATCTCCTCGGCCAGGGCGATCTCGCCGAGGCTCGGCGCCCCGAAGGAGGTGCCGCGGGACGCAGCCTCCGTGATCGCGGCGATCACCGCGGGATGCGCGTGTCCCAGGATCATCGGCCCCCAGGAGCCCACGTAGTCGATCAGCTCGTTGCCATCCACGTCCCAGAGGCGCGCGCCAGATGCACGCTCGATCACCCGCGGAATGCCGCCCACCGCGCGGAAGGCGCGCACCGGGGAGTCGACACCTCCGGGTAGCAGGTGCTCGGCGCGAGCCATCAGCTCGGCGGATCTCGAGGTGGCCGCCACGGCGCTCATTCGGCAGCTCCCGAGAGGTGCCGCAGGATCTCGCCCAGCGGTCGGTGGATCCCGGTGATGATCGGCGTATCGCGCACCGTTGAGCGGCGGCTCTCCGTCTCGCGCAGCTCGCGGACCAGGTCCTGAAAGGCGACCAGCTCATCGGTCTCATAGGCCACGATGAATTCCTGGTCGTCGAGGCCGAAGGAGTAGGCGAGCAGCTGGCGCACCTGCGGGTACCGATGTCCGACCTTCATGTGGCCCTTCATCACCTCCTGCCGCTCCTCGGCCGACGTCAGGTACCACTCCACGCTCTTCGCGAACGGATAGACCACCAGGTACCGGGAGCGCTCACCGGAGAAGAGGTTCTGCTCCTGGCTGCTCGGTCGCTTGACGTACTGGCTCGGACGAACCAATCCGATCATCGAGATGGCGGGGGTCAGCCATCGACCGATGCCGCTGGCCAGCAGATCGGCGGCCGTCTCCTCGATCTCCTCGATCCGCTCGGCCATCCTCCACAGCAGCAGGTCGCCCTCCGCCCTCAGGCCGATGGTCGAGTAGGCGTGCTGCATCAGGCGAACCGCCGAGCGGTCGGCGGCGGCGGAGAAGGCAGCGATCTCGGCTTCCCGGTCCGTGACCGGCTGGCGTCGCCATGCCGGATCCAGGCGGAGCAGCCACGCATGGACGAAGCGCTCGTCGCTCATTGCGTTGCCTCGTCGCGCAGCCAGCCGGCCGCCTCGGCGGCGAAGTAGGTGACGATGATGTCGGCACCGGCACGCGCGATGGCCACAAGGCTCTCGAGCGCCGCGGCCCGACGGTCAAGCCAGCCGTTGGCAGCCGCGGCGCAGATGGCGGCGTACTCCCCGCTCACCTGGTAGGCGGCGATCGGCACGTCGGTGCGCGCCCGGGCGGCGGCCACCAGGTCGAGCGACGGCAGCGCCGGCTTGATCATGACCATGTCGGCCCCTTCGGCCAGGTCGGCATCGATCTCGCGCCGCGCCTCCCGCCCATTGGCCGGGTCCATCTGGTAGCTCCGCCGGTCGCCGAAGGCGGGCGCAGAGTCGGCTGCTTCACGGAATGGACCGTAGAACGCCGAGGCGTGCTTGGCGGCATAGGCGAGGATCGCGGTCTGGCCATGACCCGCTTCGTCGAGCGCGGCGCGGATGGCCGCCACCTGGCCGTCCATCATGGCACTGGGTGCCACGATATCGGCCCCTGCCTCCGCCAGCGAGACGGCGCTGCGGGCCAGCAGCTCCAGCGACGCGTCGTTGTCAACGGTCGCGTCCTCGCCGCTGCCGGCCAGGATCCCGCAATGGCCATGGCTGGTGTACTCGCACAGGCAGACGTCGGCGATGATCACCAGCTCGCGGTCCGCTGCCCTCAGCGCGCGGATCCCCTCCTGGACGATCCCGTCAGCGGCCCAGGCGCCGGAGCCGATGGCGTCCTTGGCCGACGGCAGGCCGAACAGCAGGACCGATCTGACGCCGGCGGCTCGCAGGCGCGCAGCCTCCCCGGGCAGTGCCGCAAGGCCCAGGCGGTCCTGTCCCGGCATGGCCCCGATCGGCTCACGACCAGTGGCGCCCGCCTGGATGAAGAGCGGCTGAACGAGCATGGCGGGATGCAGCCGGGTCTCGCGCACGAGGCCACGCAGGGCTGGCGTGCGGCGCAGCCGCCTGGCGCGCAATGCGATCTCCAGCGCGCTGCCGCCAGCGAGGGCAAAGCTCATGCGATCTCCTTGCTGAGGTGGGAATGGATGGCATCCGCCAGCGCGGCGACGGTGTGCGTGGCCGCGACCACCGGCACCGCGAACCCGGCTCGGCGCGCCATCCTGGCGGTGACCGGACCGATGCAGTAGGCCGGCAGGGCGGTCGCCCGGAGAGCCTGTGGCGGTGAGAGGAGAGCATGCAGTCCGCGCACCGTTGAGCCGCTGGTGAAGATCACCCCGTCGAGCGGCCGGGCCAGCACCGCGTGGATGAGGTCACGGGACCCGGCTGGTCCCTCCACGGTCCGGTAGGCGATCACCTCCTCGACCAGCGCACCGTGCTGACGAAGAGCGTCACGCAGGCCGGGCGTGGCCGCGTCGGCGCGAGCCAGCACCACGCGCTTGCCCTCCACATCGCCAAGCCCCTCGGCGATCGCAGCAGTGAGGTAGCGGGAGGGCACGTGGTCGACCCGAAGGCCGCCCTTCGACAGCGCCGCCGCAGTCGCCGGACCAACGGCCGCCAGGCGGACGCCTTCGGGCAGAGAGCGGCCAAGCGCCGCCAGGCGCTCCAGCAGTGCGGCGGCTCCGTTGACGCTGGTGATGACCAGCCAGGCGGCGCCGTCCAGGGATCGGATCGCGTCGTCGAGCGCGCCACCCGGTGGAGCGGGGGCAATCTCCACCGTCGGCACGCTGATCGCATCGATGCCGTGCTTCGCGAGCAACGAGACCAGCTCGGCCGCTTGCGGGGCGGGCCGTGTCACCAGCAGAGTGGTCACGCGGTCGCCTCCCTGATCCGCGCCGCTGCCTCCGCGACCACCTCTGCAGGGCGGTCCGTCGAGCCCGTGATGTCCACGCGCGTGAACCCATTGCGACCCTCGTACGCCGCGCGCAGGCGGAGCTGGCCGTCCGCCACCTCGGCGAGCGCACCGAGCGGTGCCAGGCAGCCGCCGCCGAGCGCCCGCAGCAGGGCGCGCTCCGCCTGAACCGCCAGCCTGGTCGGCCCATGATCGAGCGGAGCCAGCAGCGACGCGTCATCGGCTCGAACCTGGAGCGCCAGTGCCCCCTGGCCGGGCGCCGGAAGCATGACCTCCAGCGACAGTCGATCGTCCTCGCTGACCGGTACTCCCAGCCGGTCGAGACCGGCCGCGGCGAGGAGTAGCGCCTCGTATTGACCAGCCTCCAAACGCCGCAACCGGGTGTCCACGTTCCCGCGGATGGGACGCGCCACGAGGTCCACCCTGGCCGCCGCCAGCTGCGCCGCGCGCCGCACGCTGCTCGTGCCAATTCGCGCGCCGAACGGCAGGCCGTCGAGGCCTCCGGGATGGCGACTCAGCAGGCAATCCCGGGGATCAGCTCGCTCCAGGATCGCGCCCAGCCTGAGGGCCGGGTGACCCGCGGTGGGCAGGTCCTTGAGCGAATGGACGGCAACGTCGATTCGCTGTTCGAGCAATGCCCGCTCCAGCTCTCCGGTGAACTGCCCATCACCCACCACCAGGTGTCCGGCGGGCCGTCTCTCGCTGATGGCGTCCCCCTTGGTGCGGACCTCGATCATCTCCACGGAGCCGAGGCCGAGCAGCTGCGCCAGCGCGGACGCAGCCTCCTGGGCCTGCGCCATGGCCAGGCGGCTGCCACGGGTGCCGAGTCGCAGGGTGGTGGCAACGGTGCTCATTCGATCCCGAAGACCTCCCGCACCCGGGCGGCGGCGTCGGGATCGTGCCGCAGTCGAAGGGTGGGTCCGTGGAGGAACTCACCGAACATGGCGACCGTCATCGCCTCGACGGCGGCGGCCTGCTCATCGTCCAGGCTGCTCTTCAGGCGCAGACGTTCGAGGTGCCGTCGTCGCACCTCCTCGCCATGAGCTCGCAGCATGGCGATGCCATCGCCGCTGGCACGCACCTCCAGCCACGCCGCGAATCCCTTCGCCTCCGCGCCCGCCTCGTTGCGCAGACGGCGCTCAGCATCGGCGGAAAGCCGACGGGCCTCACCGGCAACGCCCAACCGATCGAGATCCAGCAATCGCTCACCGAGCCGTTCCGCGGCGTCTGCCGTCACCGCGCTCGGCGAGGAGAGATCGACCACCAGGACGCGCTGACCGCCCAGGTGACGGGGCTCGAGGCGGGTCTTGCCACTGCGCACTGCGATCGCCACGACGTCGTGGTGGAGCGGCCCGGCCAGGGCGTCCGAGACGAGCATCGCCCCATGGCGCTCGGGATGGGGCAGCTCGGCTACGAGTCGGGCCGCCCGGTCCCCGTCTCGGGATGCCACCGTCACCCGGCCGCCATACGTCGCGAGGCGAAGTGCGAGCATCCGTCCCATCTCGCCCGTGCCGACCACCAGGGCTGCCATCGGTCGCCCGGTCGGCGACTCCATCCGTTCCTCGACCCAGCGCATGGCGCGATCCGCGAGCGAACGGTCGCCGATCGGCTGGGCGAACGACTGGACCCGCTTGCCGAAGCGGATCGATCGGCGCAGGAGCTCGTTGATCACCGGCCCGGTCTTCCCGCGGCTGAGCGCGGACCGATAGGCGTCCCGCACCTGTCCGAGCACCTGCTCCTCGGCCAGCACCGCCGAATCCAGCCCGCCCGCGACAAGCATGATCCGCTCGGCGGCCGCCAACCCCGATCGGTGCTCCAGCATCCTCGGCAGATCGGTCAGACCCTCTTCAGCCCCGGCAAACGCGATCAGCTCGACCCGGTGGCAGGTGTGCAGGAGCACGCGTTCGCCCAAGTTATCGGCCGTCGCGTCCAGGGCTGCCGCGAGCGCTTCGCGGCCATCGGTGTCCTGGTCTCTGAATGTGGCACTGGCAACCACCAGGCGTTCGAGCTGCGCAGCACCGTTCGCGGGCACCCCGTTCGGGTGCGGAAGGACCGGGGGCAAGGGAAGCAATCCTCGTGTCCGAAGGGCTATGAGCAGAAGGCGCAACCCTAGGCGCGGTGGTGCTCGGCGTCAAATAGAAACATAGGTTTTCCTAGGTTTCTGTCCATTCTGGGCGACGGACTGCCTCAGCGCGCGCCACTGCGAAACCATCGCGGTGTGCCGCGAAGTCCGCCCCCTTTGCCGCCGCTGCTACCCAGAACGCGATGTTCATGGAGATACCATCCTAGGTCCATGGTTCATATCATCAACAATCAGTCGAGTCGACTATGATGGATCCCATGAAAACAGGCACCGCGACCAACGGATCTTCGCTGGCGCGCGAGGTCTGGCGCCTCCTGCTCCAGGCCATGATTGCGAATCACCGCCAGCGATTTGAGCGCGTGGCTGCCCTCACCGACCTGTCGATGCCCCAGGCCTACGCGCTGCTGGAGCTGGATCCGGATCGCGGCCCCCTCTCAATGCGGACTCTTGCGGCGTGCCTCCACAGCGACCCGTCCAACATCACCGGCCTGGTCGATCGCCTGGAGGCCAAGGGCCTGGCCGAGCGACAGCTGGATCCGTCCGATCGCCGCGTGCGGGCACTGGTCCTGACCGATGCGGGGCGCCGCATGCGAGCCCAGCTGCACGAGATCGTGCATGAGCCGCCTCCGGGACTGACCCGACTTTCGGCTGAAGAGCTGCGCACCCTGCGAGACGCGGTCCAGGGCCTCGCGACGGCCGAAGAATGATCGAGGTCAACGGCCTCGCCAAGCACTTCGGCGCCATCGAGGCCGTCAATGGCGTGACCTTTGGCGTAGAGCCAGGGGAGATCTTCGGCTTCCTCGGCCCCAACGGGGCGGGCAAGACGACGACCATCAACATGCTGTGCACCCTGGTGAACCCCAGCGCAGGAACCGCCCGGGTCAACGGCTTCGATGTCGTTCATCAGCGCAGCGAGGTCCGCCGCTCCATCGGTCTCGTCTTCCAGCAGACGACCCTGGACGAATACCTGTCCGCCGACCAGAACCTGCGCTTCCACGGCTATGCCTACGCCATCCCGCGCGATGTCCGCGAACGACGGATGACGGAGCTGATGGACATGGTCGACCTGGCCGACCGAAGGAAGGGCAGCGTTCGCACCTATTCGGGCGGCATGAAACGCCGGCTGGAGATCGCCCGCGGGCTGCTGCATCACCCCAAGGTGCTGTTCCTCGACGAGCCGACCCTGGGCCTGGACCCGCAGACGCGGCGCCATATCTGGGACTACCTGCTGGCCCTTCGCGAGCAAGAGGGCCTGACCATCTTCCTGACCACGCACTACATGGATGAAGCCGAGTACAGCGACCGGATTGCGGTCATCGACCATGGCCAGATCGTGGGAATGGACACTCCCGACGGGCTGAAGCGGGCCGTGGGCGGCGACCTGGTGACCTTGCAGGTCGCGGATGGCGAGTCCGCGACCGCTGAGATCCGCCAGCGCTACGGGTTCGATGCCGCCGCCCGCGATGGGACGGTGAGCTTCAGCGTCGCGCGCGGCAATGAGTTCCTGCCCGACTTCGTGAAGAGCTTCAGCCAGCCGATGCAGTCGATCGATCTGCGGCGGCCGACCCTGGACGACGTCTTCCTGCACCTGACCGGGCGGGAGATCCGTGACAGCGAACTCGACGCCCAGGCGCAGCTGATGCAGGGCATGGCGCGGAGATTCGGTCGATGACCGAGATCTGGCGTGGGACCTGGGTGGTTGCCTATCGGGAACTGCTGCGCTTCGTGAACGAGCGCTCCAGGCTAATCGGTTCCTTCGCCCAGCCGTTGATCTTCCTGGTGATCTTCGGGGCCGGCTTCGGCAACATGATCGGGGCGTTGGCACCGGGGGTCAATTTCATCCAGTTCATGTACCCGGGGATCATCGCCATGGGCGTGCTCACCACCGCCCTGTTCGCCGGGGTGAGCGTGGTCTGGGACCGCGAGTTCGGCTTCTTGCGCGAACTGCTGGTGGCGCCGCTGGGGCGGACCGGGATCGTGCTGGGCAAGGCCGTTGGGGCCTGCGTGGTGGCCGTCCTGCAGGTCTCGCTGATGCTGGTCATTGCGCCGATCGTCGGCCTCTCACTGGAGATCGGGATGGTGGCACGGCTGATCCCGATCGTGTTCGTGCTGTCAATCGCGCTGTCGGGGCTGGGCATCCTGATGGCCAGCTTCATGCGCTCCCAGCAGGGATTCCAACTCCTGATCCAGCTGCTGATCTTCCCACTCATCTTCCTGGCCGGCGTCTTCTTCCCGGTCAACCAGGCGCCAACCTGGCTGCAGGTGCTGAGCAAGTTCAATCCGCTGACCTACGGCGTGGACGCCATCCGCCAGGTCTTCCTGGGCGACCAGGCCGCTGGAGCCCTGGGGGTCACCGTCCTCGGCCACGTCATGACCGGCGCCGAGGACGTTGGGCTGATGACCATATTCGCAGTCACCTTGCTGGGGGCCGCGGTCTGGGCCTTTCGGCGCCAGGAGTAGGGTGCAATCAGCCGCAAGTCGTCGCGCCCCAAACAGGACGACAGACCCGCACACCGGGTCATTTGCATCCACCAGCCGTCTTGCGGTGCAGGCGCGCGAAGCGCACGCTGAAGATATCCACTCCGGCACACGTTGACCGGCGGCGGGATGAAAGCGAAGGAGGAAGACCGATGCCGTTCTACCTGACCCGGTTCAGCTACACGCCAGAAACGTGGGCGAAGCTCGTCAAGAACCCCGAGGACCGCCGAGCGGCAGCCAAGCAGTACATCGAATCGGTCGGCGGAAAGCTGCACGGCTTCTGGTACGCCTTCGGCGATCACGATGGCTACAACCTGTGGGAGGCTCCCGATAACGTCTCGATGGCAGCCACCGCGATCGCCATCGGCGCGGGCGGAGCATTGAGCTCCTTCCAGACGACCGTCTTGCTGACGGTTGAGGAGACGGTCGCGGCCCTGCAAAAGGCCTCGTCGATCACCTATCGGCCACCGGGAGAAAACGGCTAGGAGCCCCTCCTCCATGCACCGATAGCCACCGGGTGGCTACTACGGCCAAGTTGGGCCCTGCTCTTCGCACCCTGACTCGCCACGCGATCATTCGGCCACGCAGGGCCGCCGACGGGCCCCAAGTTGGCCGTTGTGGCCGTGGGATGACGATGGACTCACCCGGCGCGGGGGACGGCAACAGATCGCCGCGTCGCTCTCCGCGTACTCCGCGTACTCCGCGTGAAAATGCGGCGGCGAATGGTCGTCGAAAAACATCCTGATCACGATCCCAAAGAACCGGCTGATCTCAGGCATCCAACAACGGTATGGAGCCAGTGCTTACTCCGCCCTTAGTGCCCGATTCCCCGCTTGCCCCGCTGCTACCCTCTCCCCAGGCTCGGGCACCCACCTGAGCCAACGCTTCGCGGGGGACCGATGACCGAGCTCGCCACCAGCCGCCTCTACTACGGCGACAACCTCGACCCGCCCTTCAAGGACGATTGAAATGGCAGGAAACGAAGGTGCGGTCAGTCCCGAGGACCGCGAGAAGATCCTCGCGTCTGCCAGGGATTACATTGAGTCGTGGCTCGACGGCGACGCTGAGAGAATGGCCCGCTGCCTGCACCCTCAGCTGGCGAAGCGAGAGTCACTCGAAGCCGACGAGTCTGCCGAGACCATGACGCGGGACCAGATGGTCAAGGCGACCGGCGAAGGTCGCGGGAAGAAATTGGAGCGCCCTTACGACGTATCGATCCTCGATGCCTTTGGGGACATCGCCACCGTCAGGGTCCTCTCATCGGCGTACATGGACTATCTGCACGTCGCCCGCAGCGGCTCTCAGTGGCTGTTGCTGAACGTCCTCTGGCAGCGCCGGCCAGGCTGGTGATGGCCGCTCCGCGGAGTGCCCACCGCCTGGTGGAGTTCCCATCACAGGGAGCGCCGCCTGCTACCCTCGCCCCTCCGGTTTTCCGAGGCCACGCCGCCTCGCCGCAGGAGATGCCGTTGAGCTGGATGCACCCGTTCCGGACGATGCGTCGCAACCGCGCCACGTCGCGGCCGTTTCCCGCGCCCTGGGACCAGATCCTGGCCCGCAACTTCCCGCTCGATCTACAGCTTCCCGAGAGCGACCGGAACGAGCTGCGGAGGCGGATGAAGATCTTCCTGGTGGAAAAGCGCTTCGAAGGCGTGGGCGGGCTCGAGATGACCGACGAGATCCGCGTGACCGTGGCCGCCCAGGCCTGCCTCCTCCTGCTGCACCGGGATGAGGACGCCTATCCCGCGCTCTCGACCATCCTCGTCTACCCCACGGCCTACCGAGTCCACACCCGGGAGCATGGCGAGTACGGGATGGTGACCGAAGGCGACCACGTCCGGCTCGGTGAGGCGTGGAACGCGGAAACGGTCGTTCTCTCCTGGGACAACGTGCGACATGGGGCGGCTGACGACCGCGACGGGCACAATGTCGTCCTCCACGAGTTCGCCCACCAGCTCGACATGGAGGACCGAGCCGCGAACGGTGCGCCGGCGTTGGCCGATCACAGCATGTACGCCGCGTGGGCGCGCGTGCTGGGCCACGAGTACGAGCAGCTCAAAGAGGCGGTCGACCATCACCAGCCCACCCTCATGGACGCATACGGCACCCAAAGCCCGGCCGAGTTCTTCGCGGTCGCAACGGAGACCTTCTTCGAGCAGCCGGTCAAGCTGCGCGACGAGCACTCGGAGCTCTACGAGCAACTGCGGGAGTTCTACAGGCAGGATCCGGCTGCGTGGTCCCCGGAAGGGCACGAATAAGAGGCATCCTCACGCGCGGCAGGCGCGCATTACCGGCGGAGGCTGGCAGCTCGGCCCCAGCAGCATCCGCCGCGAAGACCATGACCACTTCCGTGCACTCATAGTCCATGGCGGGAGGCGACCTCGTGACTTAGGAATTCACTGCAGCCGCATCGACGAACGTCTCTCGCCGATCGCGCGCGCAACGATCGCCGCGTCCTCGCCCACGCCGAGGAGAAGCGACGACATGCGCTTCCGCAGGAAGTGAACGCCCACGAAGTACAGGCCGTCGACGATCGTGCTCGCGCCGTCCCGTTGGATCGGGAAGCCGAGGTCGTCGAACGCCTCCGGCCACGGCAACCACGCGCGATAGGAGGGGCGGAATCCCCCGGCAAAGACGACCGCGCCGAAACCTTCCAGCGAGACCTGCTCCGGTGCCTTCGGGTCGAACGGCTCCGGCTCCCTGATGTCGGGGACGGGGTACCCGAGTTCGGCCGCCGTCACGCGGATGCGATCCATGAGCTCTCGATTGCGCTCGTCTCCCCAGGCGACGCTCTCCGCCAGATCGCTGGCAAACCGCACCTCATGGTTCGACGCGCCGAGGAAGTGGCCGGCCAGGATGACGCCCTTGGCTCGCAGGACCCGCAGATCGAGGTCGTAGCCGCCGCCATGGCCCGTGGCCGTGGGATTCGCGGCGAGTCGCGCCGCCGGAGTCGGCAGGGACTCGACCGGCGCAGCCATGAAGCCAATGTCGACGAGCCAGTGAAAGATGTCCCGGCCACCCAGTCGTCGCGGAACCCAGGTTGCCTTGCCACACGAGAGGACGACCTCGCGACCCGCGTCGTGCAGCTCTTCGGCGATCTGGCAACCCGACTGGCCGCTGCCGACGACCAGGATCCGCCCGGGCGGCAGCGCGGTCGCATTGCGGTAGTCGTCGACGTCGATCCGGAGGAGGTCCGACGGCAGCGTCTCGGCAGCGGGCGGCCGATGTGGACGCTGATAGGCACCGGAGGCGAGAACGAGCACTCGAGCCTGGAGCTCTCCCGTCGTCGTTCGAACGCGAAATCCACCCGCGCCCGACTCGATTGATAGGGCAGCCACGCCTTCCCGGACGGGAAGCGCGAACGCCGCGCGATATCCCTCCAGGTAGGCGACGATCTCGTCGCGCGGCATGAATCCGTCGGGATCGTCGCCGTCGTATGGCCGATCCGGGAGCTGGACGGTCCAGTTCGGAGAGACCAGGCAGAAGGTGTCCCAGCGGTCGCGCCACGTCTGCCCGATGAGCTCACGCTCGAGCACGGCATGCTCCACGCCACTCCGCAGGAGCTCACGACTGGCGGCGAGTCCAGCCTGTCCGCCGCCGACAATCACCGCCTCGACGTGCTCCATCGGTGGTGCAGTCTAGCCGGCGACCGCCGACGGGTCCTCCCGTCGGAGGAGGATCCCGAGGTATGCCTTCCAGGGCCCGCCCTCCGCGTCGTGCGAGCCCGCGAGGCCGGCATGGATCTGGCCGATGTGGTCGAGGTCGTGGACGGCCCAGGTAGCGAACAGCTCCCGCAGCGTCACCTCGCCGATGAAACTGGTCATGCGAGCTCCTCCCCACCCGCGGAGCGGCCACCTACCCCGTGCTCGAGCTGGCGAGCGTACTCGGCCTGGTCGTAGTGGCCCAGCGAGGCGCCGATGAGCCCCTCGTCGTCGATTGTCCACTCCTCGAATCCGCTGACTCGCACCGCCTTCCCGGTGCCGCCTGGCCCGGTGTTGGTGCCGGTGAAGGTCCAGCGGTACTCGATGCGGTCACCATCTACGACGAGGTCGTCCATGAACACCTGCATGTCCGGGAGGGCGACATAGAAGCCGCGGGCGGCCTCGGTGATCGCGGTACGACCGATGGCCGGCGGGCCATCGTTGATCGTCAACGAGCCCCCGGGCGCGTAGAGCGCGGACACCCGCGCCGGGTCCATGCTGCACCAGGCTGCGGTGTAGTGCTCGGCAAACGCCCGTAGGCGCTCAGGATCGCGCGTCACGAAAGTCTCTCATGGGTCGTTCGCGAAGAATAGTCGGCTTGCCGCCGCTGCTACCCTCGCAATGCCACCCCCATTGACAATTCGTCCACCTGCGGATAGCGTTTGGATCATGCAACCGATCCATTCGCAATCCGACCCCACCGACCGCGTTCGGTCTCCCCAAGCGGTGCGCGAGGCGACTCGCGTTCTTGGCCTAATCGACGCGATGGGCTTGCTCAAGCTCCGTGAGCCCATCCCATATCTTCAGTTGTCTCTTCTCAGGGAGGCTGCAAATGCCGCGGCCCGAGCAGGCATAGGACAACATGCCGCGGCCGTGCTGGCGGATCCTCAACTCAACCGACGGGTTCTGCTCCTCACTCTGCGGCAGTTGGCGGAAGCCCTTGAAGACAGTCCCCTACCGGACAGCGAGGCCCGCGAGCTCGCCAGCGTGTTTGGATGGGACCTCCTGTCGTCGATGGTTCATTCCTCCCCCGCAAGCTTGCGCCGATATGCCTCCACTCTGAGAAAGGCGCCCGACGATGTTGCCGGACGGATGCATTGGCTCGCAAAGGTCGTTGGGGACCTGAGAGGAGCGTATAACGACGCGGGGATTCGCCGCTGGTTTGACAGACCTCGCGTCCAGCTGCAGGGTCAGGCACCGAACGATTTCCTACGGCGGCCGTGGACGCCTGACCAACCAGACGTCGCGGCCGTGCGCAGTCTCGCTACTTCCCTCGCAGGTGCCGGCGCAGCGTGATCCTGTTTAGGCATGCCGATCCCCGTTTTGCGTTCCTCTGGGAAGACGCAAGTCAACCGGAAGCGCGCTGGCACGGAAGTGGCGAGGGCCCAGCGCACTACCTGGCAGATACGCCAGATGGCGCCTGGGCGGAGTTCATCCGGCATGAGGGCATCACCGACGTCGCCGACCTTGCAACCGTGCAGCGGGCGCTCTGGGCCATAGAGATTCCAGACGAACAACGAGCCCGGCCAACACTCCCCGAAGCGACACTACGCGGCGGACTTTCCAGCTATGCGCAGTGCCAACAAGAGGCTCGCCGCCTGCGTGCTGCGGGCACCGACGGTATTGCGGCTCCTTCCGCGGCATTGAAGCCGGGGACGCCGAGCGGCTGGCGCGTGCAATCCGGGCTGCAGCCGGGCGGCCCCAGGGAGGAACAGGTAATTGTCCTGTTCGGTCGTCGCGCCGACCTAACGGGCTGGGCAGCGTGTGAGATAGGTCGTCCCAGAGACGACCTACTTCCGCGCGTACGCCAACTGACCCCGTAGACGATGCCTGACCTGCAGACCAACGTCCTCTACTACGGCGACAACCTCGACATCCTGCGTCGCTACCTGCCCGATGCCGCCGTCGACCTGGTCTATCTCGACCCGCCCTTCAACTCCAACCGCGATTCCAACGTCATCTTCCGCGACGAGTCGGGCAACCGATCGGATGCCCGGCTGCTGGCTTTCGAGGACACCTGGCACTGCTGACAAGATCGTGACCGCACATCCCGCGCGAGACCCCAGCACCGCCGACGGGCCGCCCATGAGCCGCGAGGCAATGGACCGCTTCCTCGCGCGCCCGCTCCTGGCACGCCTGGCGACGAGCGAGGGCGATCGCCCGCGTGTGCTGCCGATGTGGTTCTGGTGGGACGGCACCGATGTCTGGATGGAGACGAGCCCCACCTTCGCCAACGCGCGGATCCTGCGGCGCAACCCCCAGGCAGCGCTGACCGTGGACGAGGCGCTCAGCGGCCTGGCCATGCGGGCGGTCGTGATGCGCGGGCGGGTGGAGATCATCGATGCGCCGCCCGACGAGGTCATCGGCACCGTCCGGCAAATCCACGAGCGGTACCTCTCCCCGGAGGAGCGGGCCTCTGAAGCCGGCCGCGCGATGCTGCTCGGCAGCCACGTCCTCCTGCGCTTCATCCCGGAGCGGACCATCACCTGGGACACCACCGCCTGACCATCACCTGACCCGATCCGCAACGGGCCCGGCTGGAGCGGCTATTGTCTCGAGGCTGATCCAAGGTATCGGAGGCATCGGTGCGCAGTCCATCCAGTCCGCGACGCGCGCGCATCGCAGATGTCGCTCGCGAGGCGCGCGTCAGCATCACCACCGTCTCGCACGTCCTGTCGGGGAAGCGGCCTGTCGCGGCCCAGACGCGGCAGGCCGTCCTTGACGCGGCCCAGCGCCTCGCCTACCGGCCGACCGTTGCTGCCCGGGGGCTGGCGACCGGGCGCACCATGGCCCTCGGACTCCAGTTCCCGATGGAGGGCGAGCATCTCCTCCTCAACCCGTACTTCCCGGCCCTGCTCGGCTCACTCTCCGCGGCGGCGACCCACGACGGCTACTCGTTCGTGCTGCTACCGGCACATCGGTCGAGCGAGTTTCCGCTGGAATCGCTCCTCGACACGCAGAGGCTGGATGCAGCGATCCTGGTCGACCCCAGCAGTACCAACGACGTTCTGCCACTGCTGCGCCGATACAACGTCCCGGTGGTCACCGTGGGGCGCTACCTCGGCCGCCTGCGGACCCACTGGGTCGACAATGACTCGAGCACTGCCATCCTACGCGTGCTCGACCACCTGGCGGCACAAGGCTATCGTCGCCCGGCGTTGATCTCACTCGGTCATGAGCGCTACTCCTACATCGTCGACATCGAGGCCAGCTACCGCGCACGGATGGAGGAGTCGGGTAGCGAGCCGCTGGTGGCACGCGCCGAGGACCTCAGCGAGCGCGCCGGCTACGACGCGGCGGTGAGCCTGCTCACCCGCACCGGGCGGCCCGACGCGATCATCGCCGCCGTCGACCGCCAGGCGATCGGCATCCTGGGTGCAGCCGAGGAGCTTGGTATCTCGGTGCCTGATGAGCTGGGAATCGTGGGCGAGGGCGACACCGTCCTGTCGCGCAACGCCCACCCGCCGCTGACGACCATCGATCCGCGCGCCGCCGAGCTTGGCGCGCAGGCGATCGCCGTTGTGCGGCGCATCCTCGACGACCCGAAGGGCGAGACCGGCGCGGACGGGCCGCTCACCGTCATCGTGAAGACCGGCCTGATCGTCCGCGAGTCGACGGCCCGGGTCAGCCCTGCACCAACTGCCAGCCCTTGACCCCTTTCCGTGGGTCAAGGGTCACGATCGCGCCCTTGAGGATGCCGTCCACGTACTCGCTTCCGGGGTTGATGGCCATTGTCCGGCCGATCCTCGACATGCCCG
The DNA here is from genome assembly GCA_963750025.1 of uncultured Chloroflexia bacterium. Taxonomy (GTDB): domain Bacteria; phylum Chloroflexota; class Limnocylindria; order QHBO01; family QHBO01; genus CF-167. The sequence continues at coordinate 93,422 of CAVVPF010000032.1, read as the reverse complement.
GTGACTCGTGGATGTGCCCGTGCAGGCTCAGCATCGGCTGGTAGTGCTCGATCAGGCCCCGGACCGATGTGCTGCCCACGTTGCCCATCTGCACGCGGCCGCCGCTGACGATCGGGGTAAAGGTTGCATCCAGCAGCGCTGCCTGGTCCAGGTGCGTCCCCTGGGGCGGCACGTGAAAGTTGAAGATGCTCTTGCCGGGGTCCTGCAGACGGACCGCCATCGCCTCGAGGCGCGTGGCAAGGTCCGGCTCGCTCAGCTCGCGCGGCGAACTCCACGGCGTGGGGTTTGAGTAGCCAAGCGAGATCATCTCGTAGCCGCCGGGCAGCTCCACCACGCGATCCTCGGGGTTGGTCACGCGCTCTGACCCGGTGAAGACGTCCTGCATCTCGATAAAGTCATCGTTGCCGAGCATCATGAAGGCGGGGATCCCCACTTCCCGCAACCGCTCGTCGGCAAGCTCCAGCCAGCGCGTGGCACTCGCGCGCGCGACGCGCACGAACGTTTCGCGGACGAGCGCGGGCGATTCGTCCAGCGCCTTCTTTTCCTCGGGGGTGACGATCACCTCGTAGCGACCAGCGTTGCGGATCCGGTCGGTGATCGCCTGCAGCTCGGTAGCGGAATCGGCCACCAGCCGCTGCCCGTACATCTCGGTCTCGTGGCGGCCGGCGCCCAGGTTCACGATGGGCTGCAGGATCTTGCCTGCCAGGTCGCCGCCGAAGATGAGCGCGTCGCATCGGTAGCTGCGCGCGGCGTTGAGCCACTTGCGGAAGCAGCGCTCCGAGCCGTGGATGTCGGCACAGAAAAAGATACGGGTATCGCCCACGGGCGCGCGCGAGAGCATCGGCGTTCAGTACGCCGCGACCGGGGCGGCCGGGGCAACTGAGAAGTGCGCCTGCATGACCTCCCAATCCGAGGCGTGGCGCAAGACCCAGCTGGTCCGCATCGTGACGCTGAGCCGCTCGCCGGCGGCGGCGGTCAGCCGGGTGTCGAGCACGGCGTCGGCCCAGGCCACCTCGCCGTGGACCACGATATGGGGCGTATCGGCCCATCGGTAGTCGAGGTCGGTGAAGGCGCCCAGCATGGTGTGGAACGGCTCAACCAGCGCGTCGAAGCCGTGCCAGTACTCGTCCTCGTCGGTGCCGATCACCACGATCCGCGGATCCTTCGCAAAGCAGCCCAGCACGGCCTCCGCGTCGAGCCGCTCCCAGCCCAGGCGGAAGCGCTCCAGCACCGCCAGCACCGCCGCAGCGTCGCTCACCACCACCTCCGCCGGGCGGTAGTCAGCACTTCGAAGCCGGACTCGGTGACCACGCCGTTCTCCTCGAAGAAGCCGCCGCCGAGCGACCGGTGGCCGATCAGCGTCTCGACGGCGATCGTCATCCCCGGCACCAGGACAGTCTGATCGGCGGGCGTCAGCCAGGGGGCCTCCCAGCCCAGGCCGATGCCGTGACCGACCGCCGGAAAGCCCTCCGTGTCCGCGGCCTCGACCGGGATGGCGGCGATCACCGCGGAGTCAGCCATGGCGCGTTCGCCGACCGCGTAGAGCGCCGATCCGGTCACCCCGGGCCGGATCGCCGCGCAGACCGCGTCCACCACCTCGATGGCGGCTTCCACCAGGTCCCGCTGCTGATCGGTCGGCTCATCGCCCGCCACGCGGGTGCGGCCGAAGTCCCAAAAGTAGCCGGCCAGTGCCCCGTAGCAGTCCATGTGGAACATATCGCCCCGCTCGAGCGGCCGCAGTGACGACGAAGGCATGCGTGCCCAGGTGAAGTTGTGCGCCTGTGCGCCCGATGCGCAGGCGGCGTCGTACAGCACGCCACCGCCGCGGGCCACCACGGACGCGGCCTCGGCCGCGCAGTCCGCTTCCGTGGCACCCACCACCGCCGCCTCCATGGCCGCCTTGACCGCCTCGTCGCCCAGCGCGATGGCGGCTCGCATGGCCACCACCTCGGCCGGACTCTTGTAGATGCGCAGCCGTTCGACCAGGTCATCGACCCGCACGAGGTCGACCGCAGGGAGCGCGGCGACAAAGCCCAGGTACGCAGCGGCGGTCATGTGGCTGGCTCCCACCAGCCCGACGCGGCGACCGTCGAGCCCCGCCGAACGCATCGCATCGGCCGCCTTGGCGATCACGTCATTGCCGGTCCGCACCTCATCCGCCACCGCCAGGTCCGGCCGCCACCACGGGACGTCGATCACCAGGATGCTCGGCCCGTGGACGGGGAGAACCAGCACCCCGTGCGAGCGGGCACGCCCGATGCCCGCGTGATCGGCCATGTACGGCTGCTGGGAATAGTGGTTGGCCAGGTAGACGACGTCGGCCGACATGTCGACCCCACCGCCGCCACGGGACCAGACCACGATCCCGTCGAGGCCGCGCTCGGCAGCCGCAGCGCGCGCGCGATCCTGGCGCTCCCGAAACTCCCCGGCCGAGATGGCATGCTCGGGATCGAACCGCGCGATGCTCATGCCCGCTCCCCCGCCAGCGACTCGATCGGTCGGAAGGTGAAGTCGTGCCAGCCGAAGTGCGCCGGACCAAGGGTTGCCAGTCCGGTCTCGCTGTTCCACACCTCGCGCCGCCTGGCCGCCACCACCGCGATTCGGTCCCCCTCCTTGAGGTAGGTGTTGACCAGCGGCTCGCCGGTCTGAGCGTCGCAGACTTCGATCAGGTCCGGGCTGGCCACGTACTCCGCGTCGTTCAGCCAGGTGACGTGGTTCTCGTTCTTGAACCAGATCTTGAGCCGATGCCCGGCGAACGCGCCCTCGCCCTCGATCACGTGCGTCCCCTCCAGGTAGCCGGTGTTGCGCCATTCGCGCTCCACGATGGTGCCGCGGAAGAGGACCCAGCCAGCGAGCTCGCGCGCCGCCGCCACGACCGGGTCGTTCCCTGCCTCACGCGCCTCGCGGATTGCGCGCCCCACGGCCAGGCTCTCGGTGATGGTGCCCGGCACGTAGATGCGTCGCACCTCGCTGGCCGGCAACGCCACGAGGGCACAGCCGATCAACCCGAACGAGGCCTGGGCCAGGTGCTTCCCGATCCGCTCGGCGAAGGCATTCGAGGCGGCCTTGCGGATGACGATCGAGTTGCCGTACTCATCCACCGATGCCCAGGGGAGCACCTGAACGCCAAAGAGGTGGGGCGTGGTGGCGTGCAGCTCCGGGATCGCTCGGCCCGCGTAGTCGCCATCGACCATGGCGATCCCCAGATTGGCGGCAGCGTCGAGCACCGCGGAGGTGTTGATGCCGCCGATCTCGATCGAGCAGATCCCGTCGATCTTCTGCCCCAGCTCGGCCTCCAGCGCCCGGATCGATTCGACCATCGGCCTACGAACACGATCCGGACCGGCGATGCGATCCGCCTCGGGACTTGCCTCGAAGACCTCGGGCGCGATCGAGCCGGAGAAGCAGGCGGTGCAGATCAGGGCATCGTCGGCCATATCATCGAGTGGCGTCCATGCCAGCTTGAGCCCGCGCGCCATGTCGTCGAGCAGCAGCTCCCGTTGGACGTCGGGTTCGCCGCCGCCGCTGGCGGAGAAGAAGTTCGTCCCGCGCAGGAAGTCCTCGAGCTCGGTCTCGTTGCGGATCGCCGTCATGATCGGTCCCCTTCGTGCTCATGGATGTAGGCCAGAACGGCAGGATCGAGCCGATGCTCGTCGAGCCAGCGTTCCTCGAGGTTCTCCCAGCCGAAGTAGGCGAACAGCGCGTCGCGAAAATCGGCGTCCGGGTCGAAGCCGCGTCGCGCCAGCACGGCGCGCAGCTCCTCGCGCAGGGCGCCCTCCACCGGGAGGGCATCGGTCGGGTCAGGTCGGTCGAAATAGAGCCGATGGAGCGCCAGCAGTCGCCGCAGCTCGGCGATCGGCGTCGCGTGGTCGTCGGCTCGCAGGTCGAGCATGCGGTCGTGGTTGCCGCCGTAGCCGCCGCCCTGGCGAACCACCAGCAGCGCTGCCGACTCCTGCCCGCGGCGGTCGCCGCCGCCCTCCTGGGCACGCTCGAGCGCCCGCAGCAGGCGATCGGCCAGCGGCTGGCCGGCTGTCTCGGCGAATCCTGCTGCCAGTCCCTCCACCACCGCGCGGCCAGCCAGGATGTTGCCCTGCGCTGCGAACCCCTCGCCGACGATCGAAGATGCATGATCGAAGCACTCGCTGCCGGTGAAGGAGGCGGCGCGCCCATCGGCAGCCACCAGGCCGAACTGGCGCTGCTCGCGCAGCGCGTCGCCGGCCAACAGCGCCTCGACGCAGTCGGCCGGTACCATTCCGCCGCGTAGCAGGGCAAGCCCCCGCGGGCCGATGGTCACGTCGGCAAGGGCCTGGGTGGCCACCGCCCCGGCGTCCGCCGCCGCCCACGGCACGATCGCCCCGACCGCCAGGAACTTGGACTGCACGGCCACGCCCATCTCACCGGCACCAGGGTCGGCGGCCACGATCGAATAGGTCACTGGTTCACCTCATCAGGCAGCACGTACCACGTCACGCGCTCGCCGACGCGTGCGCGCAGCTTCCACCGAGCCGATTTGGGCGCCTCGTGCAGCGCTGCCAGCAACGTGCCCAGTCGCTCCGCGACCCCGCCCGGCGGATCGGTGGCGATCACCGTCTCCACGGTGCCGGTGATCGTTCGCCACAGCCCCCAGTCGTCGCGCACCAGCGCCCGCAGACGAGCCAGGTCGATGTGATCGCCGGGCCCCTCGCCCAGCGAATGGGCCGTCACCAAGTCGACCGTGTCGCCGGCATCCTTTGCGTTGAGCTTCACGATCTGGAGCTTGGTCAGCAGCAGATCGGTCACCGGCAGGGTCGGGTAGTCGAGGCCGAAGCGGGTCGTCATGTCGATCCGATGGCACATCTCGAAGATCCCCACCAGCACGTCGAGATCCCAGCCCGGGCCGTGAAAGACCATGCGCCGATGCCCGTTGAGCGCGTTGAAGCGCTCCTCGGGGGTATAGCCAGCCTCGACCAGCAACCGCGCGATGAACCGATGCTCCCCGGTGGGCACCATCAGGTCGATGTCGTTGATCGGCCGCGAGCCGCCGCGAGCCCGCAGCTCGGGATCGTGATGCAGGATCCCCAGCCCGCCGATGAGCCGCGCCTCCACCCCCACCCCGCGGGCACCCTCGATGAGCCGTACTGCCTCGTCGAGCAGTCGCCGGTTGCGGGCAACGACCGCTTCCCCCATTCCGACACCACCTGGCGGGTTCACCGGTCCAGGCTGATGGGCAGCGGTGGCGCCTCGTGGCCCCCGATCTTGGAGTGGCTGTAGCCGACGGTGCGATACAGGTCGGCGGCCATCTCCGCAAACTTCCAGCAGGCCACCGCGGGATCGACGATCGGGAAGGGCACCTCGTCACGCACCCGCCGCCAGAAGGCCGGGGTGGCCATCTCCGAGAGGACCACCACCTCGGCACCATCCTCGGCGACGGCCCGGCGCGCCTCGCGGATACATGCGTCAAAGAAGGCCTCGGGATCGGCCAACACCTCGGGGATCCCCATCTCCACCGAGCGCAGAGACGCCAATCGGCGTTCGTGCCCGTACAGGACGGCGTTATCGGTCATCTTTGGGATCCATTTTCGCCGCCCCACGATGATGCTGAACCGGTGCCCCATGGTGGCTGCATAGGCCAGTGACGCCTCTTCCATGCCAATGATCGGCATGCGACAGACCTCGCGTGCCTCGCGTAGTCCCCCGTCGTAGAAGCAGCCGATGACGGCCGCGTCGTAGCCGGCCTCGTCCGCCTCGCGCATCAGCGCGAGCATCGGTCCTGCCGCCTCGTGCTCGTAGGTGTGGTATTCGAGGTGCGGCGGCCCGTGCTCCAGGCTGCGAACGTCTGGCACGAAGCCCGGACGTCGCACCTCCTCGATCAGCTCACGCGTGTCCGCGTCGAACGCAGGCGTGCCCACGGGGTTGACCCACAGGATCCTGCGCTCGACCGTCTCCACCAAGGTTCGCTCACTCGGGCGGGAGCGACTCGAACGCGAGCCCCAGGTCCACGCCGCGGCTCTTGTTCCACATGTAGCTGACCGCGTAGATCGCGAACGGCAGGGCGAACAGGAACGCCGTACCCCACAGCCCCACCGGCGCGTTGGCACCGAGGGTTGGGTTGGTGAGGAGCGGGACCAGGAAGATCAGGTAGACGACCACCGACGCCACACCGATCAGCGTGATGCGCGGCACCCCGAACATGCGCTGGTTGATCGGCGAGGCCTCCCACATCTCGCGCCGGCGGTATGGGAAGACCGCAGCGGCCACCGCCACCACGATGAAGGTCATGATCTCGGCCGCCCCGGCGGTGAACAGCAGCGACAGGAATTCACCGGGCCCGTACACGATGAGCACCAGGAAGATGAGCGTGATGACGAGCACGATCACGTTCGCCCAGACCGGCGAATGGGTGCGGTCATTCACTTCGCTGACCTTGTCGGGAAGAATCCGGTCGAATGACCAGGCGAACAGGCTGCGGGTGGCGATCAGGAAGGTGGGCGGCAGCGCCGCGAAAAAGGCGAGCACGAAGCTGATCGACATGACCGCGATCAGGATGCTGTTGTCGGTCAGCATGGCGGCGAAGAAGAAGTAGAACGGGTACGAGGGGAGCAGGTACTTGTCCGGCACCTCGTTCGCCAGGAAGGTCGCCGACCCGAGCCATTCCTGCCCGAAGGTGCGCGCCGACAGGGCCAGCATGATCAGCACGATCACCGCGCTGATGCCCAGCGCCCAGAGCAGTCCCTTGAGCATGACGGTGCGTGCCGAGCGGACCTCGCCTCCGGCGTAGGTGGTGACGATCGCGTACCCGAAGCTGGCAAAGGCCAGCGGAGTCGCCGCAAGGGTGGCGCTCCAGTCGATCCCCGAGTTGGTGCCGGTGAAGCCGGCCGCCTTGGCATCGGCGATCATCTGGTCGTAGTTGCCACCGAACTTGGCAACGGCGGCGACGAAGGCATCGCGGCCGTTGACCAATGTCAGCAGCGTGGCGATTACGACCCCGACCAGTGAGAGCCAGAAGATCCACTGGAAGACGCGCATCGAGCGGCGCAGGTCGAGGCTCATCAGTGCCGCGGTGAGGATCAGCACGATGGCGCCAAGGGCGAATTGCCACTCCTTGCCGGTGACCGTGGTAGCCAGATCGGTGAGCGATTGGTTACCGGTCGCGGCGCCCATGGTCGAGAGGGCGGCGGACAGCCCGAACGGCGCCAAGAGAGCTCCGAAGTAGGCGATCACCAGTTGGAACCACATGGTGACGCTGAAGTTGGCCACGAACCCGATCACCGGGTTGATGATCCGGCTGACGAAGACGTAGTCACCCCCGGAGCGGGGCATCGCCTGGCTGAGCGATCCGTAGAGCACCGTCGGGATGATGCACAGCAGTGCTGTGATGATCACGATCCCAATCAGGTTTGACCCCGGAAACGCGTACGGAGCCTGGGTTGCCACCAGCACTGCCAGCGGCAGCGAGATGAACGAGATGTTGAGCGCGAGATTGCTGCTCATGCCGATCTCGCGCACCAGACCCGTCGCCTGACGGGTGTACAGACTGACCCCCCGACCCGGTGAATCCATCACGATCCCTGCCCTCCAGCAAGCGTGCAAAGCGCTTTGGATGACCCTACTCGAGGGGCCGATGGTCTGTCAACAATTTCCGCATCCCTGGCTACCTGCCCCCACTTGCCTTCAGTCGCTGCCCGCCGGCCGGCCACAGGATGGCTGGATCCACCTGCCAGTAGTCGTGCGTGACCAGGTTGCGCATGCCGATCATCTCCCGCCAAGGCAGCTCCGGCAGTTCAGCCTGCCGCGCTTCTGACACCCTGCCGGCGGCCTCGCCGATGATGGTGATCTTCTGAATCAGTGCCGCGGCGAGGAGTTCGTCTTTGGCGACGTCCTCGGCGCTCCGGCCTTTGGCGAAGCGAACCGCGGCCCGCGCGGCGTCGCGGATGTCGATCAGGCGATCGTCGTCACGCCTCATACAGGACAACGGCCTCGCGCTCGACGGTCGTTCGCACCCGAGGCTTCAGGCCTCCCCTGGTCACCAGGTCCACTCGCCGCCCGAAGACAGCCGCGAGCTCGTCTGCCATGCGCACCTGCTCGAACAGGCCTGCCCGCGACCCTGCCTCCAGGTCAACGATCACATCGACATCGCTCGTCGTCTTCATCTCTCCCCGAGCCGCCGATCCGAACAGCGCAAGGCGCCGTACGCCATGCCGGCGCGCGAAGGCAGCCAACAAGGCGCGGCTCACGGACCTGGGATCGACGGCAACTGTCATTGCTAGAGCCTAGCGTAGGCGTCCGGCCGATGATTGCTTGCCCCCGCTGCTACGCTCTCCCCAGGCTCCGGGCGCCCACCTGGGCTAACTCTCGCGGGGGACCGATGACCGAGCTCGCCAGCAACGTCCTCGACCACGGCGACAACTTCGACATCCTGCGTCGCTGCCTGCCCGATGCCGGCGTCGACCTACGGCGAGCCGTCATTGAAGGAGATCCCCGTGGACACTGATCCGGTCATCGAGATGCTTGGCCGTCCGCTTCGCCTGGCGGTGATCGGCGGTGGCCCGGGCAGCTTTATCGGTGCGATGCACCGAACGGCGGCACGACTCGACGGTCGCTATGAGCTCGTGGCAGGGGTGGTCTCGTCCGATCCCGAGCGATCCCAGAAAGCTGCCAGCGGAATGGGGATCGATCCCTCTCGCGCCTATCCCGATGCGATCGGGATGCTCGATGCCGAGGGCGAACGCGAGGACGGTGCCGAGGTCGTCGCCATCATGACCCCGAACGACAGCCATCATCGGTATGCCGTGGCAGCCCTGGATCGCGGCTTCGATGTCATCTGCGACAAGCCGATGACGAACACGCTTGACGAGGCCCTGGACATCGTCCACAAGGTTGATTCCACCGGGTTGGTCTTCTGCCTCACCCACAACTACACCGGGTACCCGATGGTGCGCCAGGCTCGCGCGCTTGTTGAGGATGGGCAGGTCGGTGAGATCAGGCTGGTCCAGGTCGAATATGTACAGGGAAACAAAGCCGACGAGTCAGACCCGGACCCAGCCGACGGGTTGCCCTGGCGCTATCACCCCGTGCGAGGCGGACCGTCGCTGGTGATGGGCGACATCGGAACGCACGCGCACAACCTGGTGCGATTCGTGAGTCGTCTCGAAGTCACGGAAGTCGCCGCTGAGATCGGCCACGTGATCCCGGAACGGCCTGTCGACGACTACGGCGCCGCCATGCTGCGCTTCGACAACGGTGCGCGCGGGACCTTCTGGGTCACACAAACGGCAGCTGGGGTGGAGAACGATCTGCGGATCCGCGTATCGGGTACAAAGGGCAGCCTGGAGTGGCACCAGGAACGGCCGACGCGGCTCACCTTCAAGCCGCTCGACGGACCTGTCCGCGTGTACACGCCGAATGGGCCCGGGGCTCTGCCTGCTTCAGCCCGGGCATGCCGCATCGTCGCCGGGCACCCGGAGGGTTTCCACGAAGCCTTCGCCAACATCTACTCGGACGCTGCCGAGGCGATCGCCGCGCGGCGCTCGGGCCGGGAGCCCGATCCGCTGGCGCTGCAGTTCCCGAACGAACGCGACGGCGCCATCGGGGTGAAGTTCGTCGAGGCGGCGGTTGCGTCGAGCGACGCCAACGGTATCTGGACCGACGCCAGACTTTCACTCGAGGAGAAGTCGTGATGCCTGACCGCAGGGAGATCGGACATGCAGAGGCTCGTGGCCTGGTAGCGATGATCGGAGACCGACTCGACGCCACAGGAGAAGGTGCCGCGGTGGCCGTCGTCGACCGTCACGGCGAGCTCGTTGCGTTTCTCCGCACCGACGGATGTGGATTGGCGTCGATCAACATCGCCATCCACAAGGCGTTCACCGCGGCTCGCGAACGTGTCGAATCCAGCGTCCTTGGAGAGCGATCCCGAGCGGAGGGTTTCCCCATCACCAATTTCGGAGACCCACGGTACGTCGGATGGGGTGGTGGGGTCCCGATCATCGTGGCCGGTGAAGTGATCGGAGCCGTCGGTGTGAGTGGCCTGCCGGAAGCGGCCGACGTGGCATTAGCCCGTTGGGCGGCGGCGAGTCTTGCCGCCGCTGGTTGATTCGACCGAGAGGGTCAGGTCAACCCTGCGTCCCGCAGCCTTTCCAGGCCGTCCAGGATCAGGTCGAGCCCGAACTCGAACTCGCTGACGTCCCCGGGTCGCTCGGGCGCCAGGTGCACGTGGATGTGCTCGGTCAGGTGCGGCAGCTCGTCGGCTGGGAGCTCCTGCAGGAATCGCTCGGCCAAGTCCGGTTGCTGCTTCGCGAGCGCCAGGAAGGGCAGCAGCCAGAGGGTGAACCCCACGATGTGGCTGTCCAGGGCGTGATACGCGTGATGCGTCATGTCGGCGGAGAAACCCGCGCTGCGCAGCCGGCCCAGGACGGTGTTCATGTGGCGCAGGCGCGCGGGGCCTGGGGCCATCGGCGACATGAAAAGATTGCACGCCCATGGGTGGGACAGCAGAACGCGATGGAATGAGATCGCGCTGTGACGCATGGCCGACCGCCACTCTCCGTCGCTCGCGGGCGGCTCGATCTCCGAGTAGACGATGTCCAGCATCCCGCCCAGCAGGTCCTGCTTGTTCCGCACATGGTGGTAGAGCGACATGGCTTCCACCCCGAGCTCCTGCGCCAGCCTGCGCATGGTCAGCGACTCGAGGCCACCGTCGTCGGCAAGCTCCACCGCAGCGCGCAGCACCTGGTCCCGGCTCAACGGAATCCTGGCTTCGATCGCGGCGTGATCCGTCTGGGTCGACATCGGTATTGACAATCTTACGCCGTAAGCGTACGGTGCGCCCACGACCTTACATCGTAAGACCGACGCCGATGGGACGGTCGCCTGGACCGCCTCGGTCCTGCCAAACGGACGCGCAAGGAGGGCTTCTTGGATATCTACGAGGCGCTGTACACGACCCGCGCCATGCGCCGGCTGAAGCCCGACCCGATCCCCCATGACGCCCAGGCTCGGATCCTCGACGCCGCCATTCGCGCCCCGAACGTCGGCGAGGGTTGGCGATTCATCCTGGTCGACGACCCGCAGATCAAGTCTCAGCTGGCGCCCCTCTACGCGCAGGCCTGGGAGCGCATGTTTGCCCATTACGGCATCAGCATGGCCGACCTGATGAAGGCCGATAACCCGATCGGGCGGATTGCGCGCTCCGGCGACCACCTGGCGCGCCACTTTCGCGACGTCCCATTGCTGCTGATCGCGTTCGGTCGCAGCCCCGATGGCAGCGGCGTCTACCCGGCGGTGTGGAGCGCGATGCTGGCAGCCCGCGCCGAAGGGATCGGCGCAACCCTGACCGGGGTGCTGCAGACCTTCGTGGCTGACGAGGTGTTTGACCTCCTGGGGGTGCCGAAGGACGCCGGCTGGTACATGCACGGGGTGGTGCCGATGGGCTACCCAACCGGCAGATGGGGGGTCGCTCCGCGCAAGCCGGTCCACGAGGTCGCGGCGCGCAATCATTGGGAGGGCGACCTGGGCTTCAAGGTTCCAGGGCCCCTGTGGCCGGGCAGTGCCGAGTCGTAATGACCGTGCAGCGAAGCCCCGCTAGACCTCGATGACCTCGACCGCTGAGCCTGCCTCAGGTAGGCGCTCGCCCTGCCCGCGCATGGCATCCAGGTGAAGCTCGATCGCCTCGCGGATCCGTCGTCGCACTTCAGCGCGCGTCTTGCCGGTGGCGACGCATCCGGGCAGATCGGGAACATACGCGGCCCAGTTGTTCGGAGCCTCTTCATACACGACGGTGTATCTCATCGCCTCTCCTCGTCCAGTCCTGCCTGACGCAGGATACTTCGCCAGGTCTTTGGCGGCAGATCGTCGCGCGGAGGACCTGCCACGGTGACGGTGCCCGGCCGCGTTGCGTGCTGGAACTGCCGGTGACTCCCGCGCCTCCGGACCTCATGCCAGCCAGCGTTGTGCAGCAGCTGCAACGCGTCCCTGACCTTGGGCATGAGGGCAGCGTGGTCACTTGCCCTTACCAGCCGATTACCGGCGAGCGCGCCTTACCCCCGCTGCTACCCTCTCTGCAGGCTCAATCGCCCACTTGAGCCACACTCCGCGGGGGACCGATGACCGAGCTCGCCACCAACGTCCTCTACTACGGCGACAACCTCGACATCCTGCGTCGCTACCTGCCCGATGCCGCCGTCGACCTGGTCTACCTTGACCCGCCGTTCAATTCCAACCGCGACTACAACGTCATCTTCCGCGACGAGTCAGGGAATGCCACCGATGCCCAGCTCTTGGCCTTTGGTCAAGCGGCCGCGGGTTTGCCGGCGAATTCAGCCGCGACATACGAGCGGAACGGCTCGTCGAAGGACGTCTGGAACTCTGACCAGAAGCGGGTCAGGCCCGGGTTTCGTCTCGATCAGCTCCTTGAAGTAGGCATCGGCACCCACCCACAGCTCCTTCGGAATCGCGCGATCGCGATGCTGGTAGTACAGGTACTCCCACGCGTTGAAGCCGATGAACGCGTAGTTGCCGAACCTGGCCCAGTCATCGGCGCTCACGGCATCGGGGTTTGCGTAGCTCCGATTGACGACGTTGGCCAGGCTCTCGTTTTCGATCATCATCTCCATCGGCCGTTGTGCCAGCGACAACGCGTTGTAGTGCGCCTGGCTGCGCAGGACCTTGGTGTTGTCGCGGATCTGCAGGCCCAGATACAGGACCGACACCACGACCGCGATCACGCCCGTGACCTCTGTGATCCCCATCGCACTCCACTCCAAACCTGGTTCTGGCCACCGATAATGAGGCCGCCGACCTTGCCGCGGTGCGATCCACATCTTGTGCGGGCGCCGCCGCGCCCCATATCGTCTGCCCATCGGTCGCCAAGAGTGGAGGAGCGGACGTGAAACTCATCAGCGACCGGCCGAGGGCCGCCATCGCATGACGGCTTGGGCGGGCCCTGGCGGCTCGGGGGCGGAGGTGGAGGGCCCCCGACCAGGCAGCCTGGAGTCGCGCGCCTCGCTCGCCCTGAAGGTCCTTGCCGGCGTCAACACGGCCGGGATCATCCTCGCAATGATCCCCGAGACGATCCCCTCGTCGGAGCTCCAGACCGTCGCGTTCCACGTCGCATCCGGGGCGCTCGCCGTCCTCTACGTCGTGGTCGCCTGGGCGCTCGACCGGCGTCAGCACTGGGCTGTCTCGGCCATCCGACCGTTGCTCCTCTTGCTCCTGGTCTGGGGGGCGTACACCTTCGTGACCGCACTCGCCGTCGGCGCGGTCCGCATCCCATTCACCACGATTGTGGCGAGTTGGGCCCTGTTCGGCCCTGCCGACCGGGGGCCACTCCCCAGGCTCAGCGGCCGTGGCGGCGCCGTCCTTGTGACTAGCGCCGCGCTCATCGCGATGACGCTGGCCGGCCAGCCCGTGTTCGGCTGGGGCGGCTTCTTCGACGTGCACGAACGCGACCTGAGCGCATCGCTGGTCGTCGACTGCGGGACGCCAGGCGCCGCCCTGCCCGAGCGCATCGCGATCGCGTACGAGTGGTCGTGGTCGGGGAGCAGTCTCCTGGCGAATGAGGATGACGTGGTGGTCATCGGCTGGAACGGCGACGACGCGGGGGCCCATCCGCTTTACGTGCTCGGTGACACGCCGGAGGCCGGGGACGGGATCTACCTGGGAACCCCGGGCGGCGTGAGCGCCACGATGGCGGACGAGGCGGCAGGCCATTGGCGTGGGTCGTTGCACTGGGTGATCGACCTCAGCGTCCGGGGCATCCGAGCAGGACGGGTCGAGCTCGTCCTCACGCGGGCACCGGAGCAGCCGCCGGAACCGGAACCGCTCACCGTCGGCGCCTCGTACATCCACCTCGGCGTCTGGCGGAACGACGGGTCGGTGGTGACCTGCTCCTGGTAGTGCCGCTCGCCAGGGCCTGCCGGCACGGACCAAACCTCTCCGGGGCGGGTCCATATCGCGTAGGTCAGGGGCAAGGCACCGGGGCTGCTAACCTGATCTCGCTTAGACACCGAGGACCATGACCGAGCTCGCCACCAACGTCCTCTACTACGGCGACAACCTCGACATCCTGCGTCGCTGCCTGCCCGATGCCAGCGTCGACCTGGTCGAGCTCGACCCGCCCTTCAACTCCAACCGCCCCTACAACGTCATCTTCCGCGACGAGCCGGGCAAGACATGCGATGCCCATCTGCTGGCCTTCGAGGACACCTGGCACGCATAGTCCATCGGCCGAGGCTTAGGGCCCGACGCGCTCCGCAACCTGCAGCCCGGGGCCTGCACCCGGAACCAGCGATATTGACTTGCGCGGCACGAGCCCTGCCTCGATCTGCCAGGACCGCATCTCGTCGAAGGTCCACAGCCCCGATTCGCTGGTCAAGGCGAAGTAGAGGTCGAAGAAGGCACCGTCCTGGCCTCCTTTGCCAGGCGATTGCGGCCTCAGCGCGTCCCCGATGACCAGGTAACCGCCTGGGCGCAGCGCGCGTGCTGCCCTGCGCGCGAGGACCCGATTGGTCGCGTCGTCAAAATGGTGGACGAGGCCGAAGGTGAAGATCAGGTCGAAGGTCGCCTCTCCCAGGTCGTCGGTCAAGGCGTCACCGGCACGAAGCACGACGCGATCTCCCATGCCCTCGCGCTCCAGGAGCGGGGCGGCATGCTCGACAGCCTCGGGCAGGTCGAGGACGGTCGCCCTGAGTCCTGGGTGTCGTCGGCAGAGAAGCACCGAGAAATAACCGTGCGACCCACCGATGTCCAGCATCTCGCTCGCCCCGGCCGGGACCGGAACGCGCCGGGCGAGCAACGGTCCCAGGATGTTGGCCTGGGCCCGCATCCCACGTTGATAAGCACCCCAGTCGTTCGTGGACATCGTGCCGTGGACGTCGAGCGGCTTCCCGTCTCGCACGAACGACTCCATCCGATCGATCCAGCTCCACTCGAGCTCCCTCATCAGGATCAGGTCGCGAATCGACCCGGGCGCATCGGCCAGCAGCCAGCGCCTCGTGTTGCGCCCGAGCGTGTACCTGCCGCCCGCATGTCGGACGTATTTCATGCTGACCAGCAGATTCAGGAGCTTCTCGGTGGCCCGCGGGTCCGTCCGGCAGGCCTCAGCAACCGCTTCCGCTGAACGCGCGCCGCCGCTGAGCGTCTCCAGCACCCCAAGCCGCGTGGCCACAACAATGG
The DNA here is from genome assembly GCA_963750025.1 of uncultured Chloroflexia bacterium. Classification (GTDB taxonomy): domain Bacteria; phylum Chloroflexota; class Limnocylindria; order QHBO01; family QHBO01; genus CF-167. Next base: position 78,272 of record CAVVPF010000032.1, on the reverse strand, counting down.
CCCGCGCCAAGGCCGGGCTGTAGGATTCGAGCCAGGCAGTGGGCACCAGGCCGGTGGCCATCGCGGCGCGCTCGAGCGGGTTCTCGGCCATCAGTCCAACTCGCATCAGGCACCTCTCTCCAAGCGGTCGGCAGCACGGCCCAACCTAGCCGGGTCACATGCCCCGGTCAACACGATTCTTCGCCGATTCCTTGCCGCCGCTGCTACCCTCTCCCCAGGCTCCGGCGCCCACCTGGGCCAATCCTCGCGGGGGACCCATTGACCGAGCTCGCCACCAACGTCCTCTACTACGGCGACAACCTCGACATCCTGCGTCGCTACCTGCCCGATGCCGCCGTCGACCTGGTTGAGCTCGACCCGCCCTTCAACTCCAACCGCGACTACAACGTCATCTTCCGCGACGAGTCGGGCAACGCCACCGATGCCCAGCTGCTGGCCTGCGAGGACACCTGGCACGCATGGTCATCGGCCGAGGCGACCTACGCCTACCTGACCAACACCGCCCACCACGAGGGCCGCGTGCCGGACAAGGTCACGTGAGCTACGACCTCCAGATCATCGCGAAGAAGCAGCCAAAGGCCGCACATCTCGAAGCATTCCTTGAAGCCGCCGATGCCGCGCTGACCGCCGACGGCCGCCTCAAGCGAGACGGCTACCTCCTCCTCACCGATGCCGCCGGCGTGCACGCCGAAGTCGACGGTCCCAACCACACGGAGGACGAGGACGTCCCCGAAGCCGCCGCCGGCGCCATCGGCGCGACGGGCTGGCTGGTCCAGATCTCCGTCAAGCCCTCCACCGATGCAACCTGGCCGCAGGAGCTGGCGATCCACCTGGCGCGAGCCGCCGATGGCGTGGTCTACGACCCGCAGCAGGACCTCGTCACCTGGCCGAAGGGGTTCCAACCTCGCAACCGCGAGACCGGCGATGTGCGGATCGAGCAGATCGCGCTCGACTGGTTCACGCCCTGGCCGTCGGACGACCCCCAGCTGCCCCCCCGGCTGCTCCAGTTGCTCGAGGAACATTGCCCCGAGGCGTTGCCGAAGCGCTATGGCGGCTTCGAGCCGCTTCCCTATCGCTTCGAGGGAGAACACGCCGCGGAGTCGTTCGCCGATCGTTGGCTCGAGGAGTCCGTGTCGTGGTCGGCGGGTATCTCCTGGACCACGACGCGGCCGTGCTTCGGCGGATCGGCCGGCATGTCGTCGCCGCGTGCGCCACAGCGAGAGCGTGCCGGTGAGGCGTGCGTCCGTATCGGCCTCGGCTTTGACGGCCGAGCCTTCGCGCGCGACCCGGCCTACACCGAGCGCATCGTGGAGCTGTTCCGGGCCGTGGCGTCGGAGCTCCAATGCGTCTACGCGGCGGCATCGGTCGAGCGCGGAGTGATAGCGAAGCGCAGCAGCTTCTCGGCGGACTACCTGACGGAGGTGAGCCCGATGCCGCGCGCCGATCGATGGATCGGCCTGCCGGCCAGCCCGACCTGGCTGGCGTGGTTCGGGAAACCCTACGCAGAGCTGGTGCGCCCGAGCGTGGCGGGACACATCACCGCCGAGACCGATGGCGCCCTCTTCCTGCGCATGGGTCCGGAGCCGATGAACGCCGACGAGCTCGCCGACCGCTTCCCGCCACTTCCCACGAACCTCATCACACACCGCAAGAGCCAGCCGGCCGAGTGGTTCCCGAATGGGTCGTACACCCTGACCGCCGGCCCGCCATCCCAACCGGCGGAGGAAATCCCGCCGGTGACGGCGGGGGCACCGCTCGCCATCGACCTGCTGCGCTCGGTCCTGGAAGGGCTTAATCAGCTCTTCGCCGAGGCTGAGATCGTCCACTGGCGCGACCGAGTGCGAGCGGCACTTGACGCACCGGACGCCGCATCGACGGCCGACGCGTATCTGTCCTTGTCCGGCGGCAGCGCAGCAGGGACCTTCCACGACCTGATCATCTCGCTCTTCAACCGCCACGCGGTCACCGAACGCCAGGAGCCCTGGATCAACGAGCTCCTGACGACCTTCCAGTCGATCGGCCTGCAGGCGGCCCGCGCCATCTCGGACGGCGGACCCTCGGCCATGCTGCCGACTGGGGTCGAAGAGGCCGCCGCGCGCCACGCGCACATCGAGGGGGATGTCCCGCCCCGGACCCGCATCCACGTCACCGGAATGCGCTGCACGACCTGCGACAGCCGATTCATGCTCGACAGCGCCATCGATTGGGCGGCCGCCACGCGGTGGTCGCTCTTCACCGCGCCGGCCCGCATCGCCACCGGGCGGTCGGCCAGCCTGGTCACGGCAGCCTTCGATCCTGATGCTGATCCCGCGGCGAGAGCCGAGGTCGCGGGCGTGCGCCCGGCGATCGACGAGCTCAAGCTCCCCGCAATTCGCCTTCCATACAACCGTCCCGATCGTGGACCGAATGACCACTGCACCGTCTGCGGCGCCGACACCTGGGTGCCGATCCGTTGGCAGCTCGATGGCGATCCGCCCAAACTCGTGCCCCTCCAGTAGCGGTCAGCTGGTCAGGCGTGGCGAAGCGCTCAACCTTGCCCATTCGACTGGGATCACATGAATCCTCCTGAACGACCGATGCTACCCTTGCCGCCAGGCAAGCCCGCCCGAGCCTGCCCACGGGGGTGCCTTTCGGTGACCGAGCTCGCCACCAACGTCCTCTACTACGGCGACAACCTCGACATCCTGCGTCGCTACCTGCCCGACGCCGTCATCGACCTGGTCTACCTCGACCCGCCCTTCAACTCCAACCGCGACGACAACGTCATCTTCCGCGACGAGTCGGGCAACGCCACCGATGCCCAGCTGCTGGCCTGCGAGGACACCTGGCACGCATGGTCATCGGCCGAGGCGACCTACGCCTACCTGACCAACACCGCCCGCCACGAGGGCCGCGTGCCGGACAAGGTCAGCACCATCATCGCCGCGCTCGTCTAGCGCCAGATTTGGATAGGCCGATCCCCATCGAATTGCGTTGGTCGCACCGGGACCGATATTGCCTCGTCTCGACTGAAGCGATCCGCCGTCCAGGCTGCGGCGAAGGCATCAAGCACGTCGTCGGGTGAGGCCCGCCGCAGGTCACCGATGTCGACGGGCACCTCCAGATCCCGTGACGCAAGCACCATTAGCCGCTCCTGATAGCCGTTCCAGGTTCGCTTCGGGGAGCTCATCGGGGCTCCGGCCATTGCCATGAACGACAGTTCAGGGTGTACCTCGATGATCCGCGCGCCAAATGGGTCGGCCCGACGAATGGGTTCGGCGGCCTCCAACACTTTTGCCACGATCGCCCACGTCTGTTTGGAGAATCCAGCGCCGGGCCTTCCTTGCCAGCCAACCCGCGCCTCAGCGTATTCGAGGCTAGCTAGTTCCAGCGGCGGCATGGGGAACAGGCTGGAGCGGCGGAGACCAAGAAGCTGACGCCCTTGTAGGTCGGCCTCGCGCTTGCCACTGGCCAGCCCGATGGGCACATCGATGGCCACCACCCTGGCCGTGGCTGTCCCCCTGAGGAGGTTTGGGAGCGTCGCGAAGTACCCGGCTGAGTCAAACCGCCCCTGCTGCAACCACACCGCGACCCAACCGGCGCCCGCCCCGTCGACTCCTGCCACGAGTGTCAACCAGGTCTGCCTATTACCCCCATGGGGTCCATCAGACGGGGACGTCGTTGACCGACTACGACTTCCCGATGCTCTCCGCCAGCTCGGCAGAACTCTCGAAGTAACGGGAATGAGTCCGACGCAGCTCATCCTCCGATTCCGCTGAGAGGAGAACCACCTCAATGTTGCGCTTGTCGCGCTCAGCAAGCTCGCGCGCGAAGCGCTTGCTGAGTGCCAGCGCGCGCTGCGCTGCGCCGAAGCGCTTCAGCTCCAGGATCTCGCCGGCGGCAGTGTCGTAGACGATGAGGAAGTAGTTCACGGGATCAGTCTACCTCTCGCCATCTCCCGGCTCGCGACCGGACATCCGCCCTACGAGCGCCTGTGTCTCTGCAAGGATCTCCGCCAACTGATTCTGCAGCTGCTCCAGCCGACCAGCCAGTTCCGCCGGCAGCTGCCGGTCCGGCCGACGCGTCTTGAGGCGCAGTTCTGCGACCGCGAGGTCGTTGGATGTTTCCTCCCACGCCGCACTGTTCCGCGACAGGACCATCCAGACCCTGACGACCTCGACCCGCGACAGCTGGCCATGCATCGCCTCCGGGTCGTCCGGAGGCTGGCCGTAGCGAATACCACGACCGATCTGATCCGACAGCTTCTCGAAGCCCTGCGCCCAAGCGTCCTGCGTACTGGTCCGGACCTGGATTTCGACGGGAAACCCATCAACGTCGGGGACGACATGGACGGCCCGATAACCGTGGCTGGGGCGCAAACGTCGGTCGATAACCTCGGCGTTCGGGAAGCGGATTTGCAGAGCTTTCACGAGTTCATCTTGGACTGCCAGGGTCATGTCGCTGACGATTCGCAGGCCGGCGATGTCCTGCATCTTGCTCAACCGTGTGGTCTGGCGTGCCAGCTTGTCGATGATCGTGTTGGTGGTCTTCAGCCGCGATGTCGCCTTGAGGCTGAGTTCGTCCCGAAGTATCCGCTCCACTTCGCCCATGGGCGCGTCGTATTCCGACCGCAGATCCTGCAACCGGACGAAATCCTCCTCCGTCACCGGGTCGCCGCGGCGGAGGCGGCTGCCGAGCTGGTCGATCTGAGAGTTGGTGAGTGACCGAGGCACGACGAGATCGTACCGGGATCTGGAACGGCGGCTGCTACCCTATCGCGCACCGCTGCCCGAGGGAGGGAGCATGCAGGCACGCACGCAGCGCATCACCCAGGTCGACATCCGCGCGGGCCGGATTCGGATCCCGCACGAATCCAAGCACCTGTTTCCTAGGGAGCGCGCGTACGTGCGTGTGAACCTGCGTGGTCGCTCGCTTGAGCCTCGGTGGGATCCACGCTTCGGTCCCGATCAGGAGCGATCAGGCGTGCTCGGCATTGGCCGCCGCGTGCTGCCGGAACTTGTTGAGCCGGACGAGGTACTGACCATTACGCACGATCCCAGCGGTCGCCTGCGGCTCGACTGACCGATGCCTGACCTCGCCACCAACGTCCTGTACGACGGCGACAACCTCGACATCCTGCGTCGCTACCTGCCCGATGCCGGCGTTGACATGGTCTCCCTCGACCCGCCCTTCAACTCGAATCGCGACGACAACGTCATCTTCCGCGACGAGTCGGGCAATGCCACCGATGCCCAGCTGCTGGCCTGCGAGGACAGCTGGCATCAGGACATACGCAAGGAATGAGCACACTGCGGGTCGCGGTAGTTGCAGCGGTAGTAGCAGTTCTCATCCTGGTTGCAGGAAGCTGGTTCCTGAACAACACAAGGCTCGGCCTTGAGATCAAGTGCCGCTTCCTCAACGACGTTGGGGCCTGTTTTCTGTACGAGCTGACGTCACCCGGCACCATCACGGAACCACCGCCCGTCGAGGATCCCGCCGTCGCAGCGTCCCGCCGTGCAGAAGAGGAGGCCAACGCCGCGGTCGCCGCCGCATCGAGAGCTCTCCAAAGAGCCGTCGATGACGTAGCCGGGGCGGCTGACAGTGCATCTAGGGAGGCAGCCGACCTCTCACAACCGCTCAGCGACCTCAGCCAAGCGGTTGCTGACGAGCAAGCCGCCACCGATACGCTTGCCGAGATGATCGCGGCTGGCTCCACAGGGGACTTCTGGGCCGATGAGGTCTCGTTTGCCCTGTATGACGTCGAGTTCGCAAGGGACCGCGTTGACTTCGCACGTGACGGGGTGGAATTCGCCTCGTACTCGATCGACGATGCCAAGCAACACAGACAGCAGCTTGTGCACGGCGTGCAGGATGCCATTGCTCGCCTCGAACGAGCCCAGCAACAGAATCCGACCGCCGATGACCCGCTCTACACCACAGTCGTCGGACAGCGCGATCTGGATCTCGCGCTCAGCTCTATTGATGCGTCCGTTGCCGCATACGAGGACGCTCTGCGAGAGGCGGACGGTCTTGTCCGTGAGGCCGTGGACATTCTGGACGACGCCACCGCGCTAGCCGCGACTGTGGGAGCAAGCTAAGGTCCACTAGGAATCAGATGCCTGACCTCGCCACCAACGTCCTCTACTACGGCGACAACCTCGACATCCTGCGCCGCTACCTGCCCGATGCCGCCGTCGACCTGGTCTACCTCGACCCGCCCTTCAACTCCAACCGCGACGACAACGTCATCTTCCGCGACGAGTCGGGCAACGCCACCGATGCCCAGCTGCTGGCCTTCGAGGACACCTGGCACTGCGGTCCATCGGCCGAGGCGACGCGTTGACCTACCGCATCTTCGTGAGCCACTCAGCCGCCGACATTGACCTCGTGAACACGATCCGCGCCCATGCAGAAGGAATCGGGGTCGAGACGTACTTCTACGAGCGCGACTCGCAGGCCGGGCGGAAGGTAAGCGCCAAGCTAAGGGAGGCCATCCGAAGATCCGATGCGGTCCTCGCGGTCTTCACCGACGCAAGCGCCGGTTCTGCATATCTTCATCAGGAGATTGGAGTAGCCATCGGCCTTGGGAAGCCGGTGCTACCCCTCATCGCGCCGACAGCCGACCGACCGCCGATGGCGATGCTCGAGGGCGATAAGTACATCGCGCTAGACCCCGCCGACCCAGCCGCTGGAACGGCCGCGCTTGTTCAGTCCCTCCACAAGCGACAGATGTCAAAGGTGCAGGACCAGCTGCTCCTAACTGTCGTGATCATCGCCTTCGTGATTCTGCTGTTCTGGTCCACTAGAACTGCACACGGGTAGGCGCCAGATGGAGAGATACGATTGTTTAGGAGCGAATGCTGGGCAGTCGCTGGCTTCGAGGACACCTGGCGCTGGGGCCGCGCGACGACGCTCCAAAGGGTGGTTCTTGTGGACCCAGTCATGAACTGCTCTGATGTCCACCGGCAGGAAACGGGGGTCCGATCGTGACGCTTGCTAAATCGGACGCTGGCGACGTGGCGCGCATGCGCCTCCGAGTATCGACGGGCGACCAGCAGGGACAGGATCTGGAGCGACTCGCGGATTTCCTCCGAGACGTAGCTCTCCTACACAGCATCTTCGAGCTTTCGCTAAACCCGAGACGTTCGCGCGAGTTGAGCAGGTATGTCCTGCAGCGACGCGGACCGCGCCCGACACGCATTCGACGGCTGCAGGTTGAGCGCATGAGTTTGGGGTCTCCCCTCGAGGTCCTCATCACGGTATCGCCGGATGCTTCGTTGGCCCTGCTTCTGACCGGAATCATCTTGTCGCGCCGGTATGCTGACCGAATCATCATCCCCCTGCTCGACCGGATTGGCGGCAGACTGGCCGACCCTCTGCTCGAGGAGCGGGAACGTGAGCAGCTTCGGACGCAGCGCCTCAGGAACGAACTCTTAGAGGTCGAGGTCGAGCGACGTAAGGCAGCGTTGGATGTCCGTCGCGGACCACAGGAGATTCCCGCTCAGGTCGTCGAGGGCCTGATCGACCGCGGGGTTAATGCGCTGGCCGAGCGTGGTGGAGAGGACTCCGTTGTCACGATTATCCGCCGGATAGGCGCGTCAGACGTGGTACCGGAGGAAGTAGAGATTAACTTTCCCGTGTTGATGGGCATGGACGTTGACATCCTGCAGACGGAGCACCTCCCTGAAATTGAGGAACCGTCTGTAGGCGAGACCGATGATGCCTGACCTCGCCACCAACGTCCTCTACTACGGCGACAACCTCGACATCCTGCGCCGCTACCTGCCTGATGCCGCGGTTGACCTGGTCTACCTCGACCCGCCCTTCAACTCCAATCGGGACTACAACGTCATCTTCCGCGACGAGTCGGGCATCGCCCCCGCTGCCCAGCGGCTGGCCTTCGAGGACACCTGGCACCGGGACGCATCCGTCAGACGGAGTTCGGCACGCCGTCTCCCGCTCCGGCCATCCGACAGCACTGGACTGCAGACCGGATGACCGAACGGATTGAAGATCCACTTGCCGACCGCCAGTGGTGGGAGCCTGGACCGGCATCTATCCGGTTCGACTTCGAGACCGGCCGGTTGATGCAGCTTGCAGGCATCCCGCCAGACATGTCCCCCGAGGCCGATGCCCGGTACTTCGCGCTTGTCGAGGCGCTCGCTGAGGACGTCGGCGACGCGGCCACCCTCAGGGCCACTGGCTATCGGTACGGACCGGCAGCCGACGGCGACTTTGCATTCATCGACCTGGCCCTTCGGGGTATTCAGCTCGCCACCTCCGCCGCCACGATTCTCAAGATCGCCAATTGGCTGAGGAACAATGGAGCGCTGGAAACGCGGATCAGCAGGCGGGGTGTCGAGATGCTCGGCCGATGGGAGTTGGATCGCCGCGGACTGGATGGTGACTCAGATCTTCTCTCGGTCACGCTCACTCCCGGCACTGGGGAAACGCCGTGGGGAACGCCGCGCACGTACAGCGGATACGTGCTTCTCTTTCGGCTAGGTGACGGTAGGCTGGCGACACTCCAGTTCGCCCTAGACGGAATCTTCGAAGAACTCATCATTCCACCGGATCGGCAGAGCGATGTCACCTGAGCTTCAGACCAACGTCCTCTACTACGGCGACAACCTCGACATCCTGCGTCGCTACCTGCCCGATGCCGCCGTCGACCTGGTCTACCTCGACCCGCCCTTCAACTCCAATCGCGACGACAACGTCATCTTCCGCGACGAGTCGGGCAACGCCACCGATGCCCAGCTGCTGGCCTTCGAGGACACCTGGCACTGCGGTCCATCGGCCGAGGCGAGCGTCTTCGGGAACTTGCACCGCGAATCGAGGCTGGACCCTAACGCGCCTGCCTTGGACTGCAACCCGACCCCCACATTCGGTCGACCGTAGGAAATCGATGCAATCTGAACCTATTTGGCGCTACATCTGGATTGGTACAGCCCTTCGCTTCATGCAGGACCAACAAGAGGGATGGCGAGTACACGGCCCCAACTTGCTCCTCAGCAATTTGGCGGATTTTAGGGAATCGCTGGATCGCTACGGCTTCGTAGTCACGGCCAGGGCATTCGACTACCAGGTGGCAGCTATCCGCGACCGTCTCGCCGCTGAGGAGGCGGCCTACATTCTTTCGAAAGCGGACTCAGAAGACCTGAGCAACGCCGCCCGGAGTCTCATGCGCACAATGGAGGCTGAGGGTATGGGGAAGGTTGCCTTTGTTGTTGCGGAACGACGGTATGACTCCGACCGGCTCCTAACCCGGGTCGATTCCCTGCTGCCGACGGGGGTATATGGCGAACTGCACGACTTGGCCAAGCATGACTTTGGCGAGGCCGGGCGAGCGATTGCCTTCGAATTGCCGACAGCTGCGGCGTTCCATGTGCTACGTGCCACAGAACAGGTCCTACGCGACATGTACCGCGATTGGGTGAGGCAACGTCGCGTTGCTCCACTGCTTTGGGGCTCGATGACCAACGACATGCGTTCCAGAACTAGACGGCCGCCCGATGCCTTGTTGAACCATTTAGATCACATTCGCCTGACCTTCCGGAATCCAACCGATCACCCCGAGAAGACCTACGACATTGAGGAAGCGCAGGATCTGTTCGCGCTGTGCTGCGATGCGGTCGGCCAGATGGTTCGTACGCGGCGGACATGACGCAGACCAACGTCCTCTACTACGGCGACAACCTCGACATCCTGCGTCGCTACCTGCCCGATGCCGCCGTGGACCTGGTCTACCTCGACCCGCCCTTCAACTCGAACCGCGACTACAACGTCATCTTCCGCGATGAGTCGGGCAACGCCACCGATGCCCAGCTGCTGGCCTTCGAGGACACCTGGCACTGGGGTCCATCGGCCGAGGCGACCTACGCCTACCTGACCAATACCGCCCGCCACGAGGGGCGCGTGCCGGACAAGGTCAGCATCATCATCGCCGCCCTGCGCGCCGGGATCGGCGAGAACCAGATGATGGCCTACCTGGTCGAGATGGCCGTCCGCCTTGTCGAGCTGCACCGCGTCCTGAAGCCGACCGGCTCGCTCTACCTCCACTGCGACCCCACCGCGAGCCACTACCTGAAGCTGATCTTGGATGCCGTCTTTGGACCGATGAATTTCCGCAACGAGATCTCGTGGCGACGCACTCCGTTCTCCGGCAGCAGCAAGGCTCGAGCGCATCAACTACCGAAGTCGCATGACGTGATCCTGTTCTACAGCAAGGGCTCGGACTGGACCTGGAATCAGCCCTCGGTTCCGTACACGGACGACTACCTTGCCCGCTTCAAATGGGATGACGGAGACGGCCGGGGCGTGTACCGGAAGACTCTGCTGAAGACGTACTCGGACGCAACGTTCGACCGCTTGAAGGCGGACAACCGACTGATCGCTCCAATCCGCGCGGGTGCTGGCTGGTCCTACAAGCAGTACTTGTCCGAGAGCCGAGGCACTTCCCAAGTGGATGACATCTGGGACGACATCAACGCGATCAATCCTGTTGCAAAGGAACGGCTGGGCTACCCGACGCAGAAGCCATTGGCGCTGCTCGAACGGATCATCGCCGCGTCGTCGAATCCGGGCGACATTGTTCTTGACCCGTTCTGCGGTTGCGGGACCGCCCTGATCGCGGCCGAGAAGCTCGGCCGCAAGTGGATCGGCATCGATATCACCTACCTCTCGATCGCTGTCATGAAGGCGCGCCTCAAGGACAGCTTCGGGATCGAGGTTCCGGTCATCGGTCAGCCGACCGAGGTCGAGGGCGCCCGCCAGCTGGCTCAGGGCGATGACGGCCGCTACCAGTTCCAGTGGTGGGCGCTCAACCTGATCGACGCCCGGCCGCTGGGCGGCACCGAGAAGAAGGGCGCCGATCGCGGCATCGACGGCCGCATCACCTTCACCGTTGGCGGCAAGGGCGAGATGGGCCAAGCCCTGGTAAGCGTCAAGAGCGGCAACATCAACAGCGGCATGATCCGCGACCTCAAGGGCACCATCGAGCGCGAGCACGCCGAGATCGGCCTGTTCATCACCCTCGAGGAGCCTTCCAAGCCGATGCTGCTCGAGGCCTCCACCGCCGGCGTCTACACCTCTCCGGTCTCGGGCAAGGACTACCCACGGATCCAGATCCTGACCATCCGCCAGCTGCTCGAAGAGCACGCCAAGCCGATGCTGCCCCTGCTCCTGATGCCCACCTACCAACAGGCCGAGCGCATCCCTGCCAAGCAAGCGGCTGAACAGAAAGAGCTCTTTGGAGACCGATGAGGTCGTCGACGTTGCGCCCATCGTCGCGCTGGGCACCATAGTGTGCTTTGGAGCGTGACGACCGCCACTGCACAGACGTCGCAGCGCAGACTGTTCTTCGTTAGCTACACGAAGTCGGACAAGGCACACGCCACCTGGATCGCGCGGCAGCTCCGGCGGATGGGCCACGATGTAAGAATTCAAGATCCCGACTTCCGCACGGGTGCGAACTTCGTCGTGGACATGGACCAAGGACTCAAGGAAGCCGACCACGTAATCGCCGTTCTGAGCAACGACTACCTAGCTTCACCGTTTTGCATAGCGGAATGGACCGCGGCCTTCGCGAGAGACCCTGACGGAACTCAGCGGCACCTAATTCCTGTCCGTGTTCGCGAATGTCAGCCCACAGGCCTCCTCGGGCCAAGGCGCTACTCCGATCTCGCGGGCCTGAGCAAAGGACGGGCGGCCACCCTCCTTCACCGAGAAATCAATGCGGCCTTGGCTGGCGAGAGAGTTTCGCGGACCGGCGTTCCCCCACCGGTGACCAACCTCGGGCAGTCGCCACGAAGACTCCTCGGTCGCGAGGGCGAGTTGGCAAGTCTCGCGGAGTTGGTTTCGGGTTCTAGGCCTGTCGTCGTAGCCGGACTTGGCGGCGTTGGAAAAACCGCGCTGGTTCTGGAGTTTTGCCGGCGTCAGCGGCACCTTTCGACGTGGGTCGTCGACGCTCGCGACAGCGTTTCGGCGGCCGGATCCCTTCGCGATCTGGCAATTCGTCTTGGACTAGAAAGCAAAGGAGAATCCCCTGATGGCCTCATGGTGGAGCTCCGAGCTTGGCTCGCTGGGACCGCGGACTGGATTCTGGTTTTGGACGGGCTGGATGATCCCGCCTTACTTGCAAGCCTTCCTCTCCCGACCGATCGAGGAGCGATCGTCATAACGTCGCGGGCTGCGACGTGGCACACCGACCTCAGGGTTCTTGAGCTCGGCGCATTGGGGATGGCCGATGCGGCGGCCCTCCTAGCCCAAGAGTTGTCAGCAGTGCCTAGCGCGGTCGCGCTTGAACTTGGCGAGCTCTTGGGCGAGCTACCTGTGGCACTAGTCCTGGCGGCAGGGTATCTGCGATCGACAGGTATGCCAGCCCAAGAGTTGGTTGAGCGCCTGCGCGCTGACCCGGACACAACCACACAAGCGATGTTAGCGGGCGGACCAGAGCCTGTGGCTGGTGGACGGGTATGGGATCTGGCGCTCCAAGATCTGCGGGAAAACGAGGGCGCGTGGAGGTTGCTTTCCCTGCTTGCCTACTGGGCACCGCGGCCAGTTCCGAGGTCACTCTTTGGCGTAACGATTGGACAGAGCAACCAGTTGCTGCCCGGACAGGAGGCCGGGTGGGTGCAGCTCAACAGTGCGATTTCCGACCTTCGCATGCGGTCACTCGTGACCGTGGACGCTTCAGGGTCGCTCGCAGTTCATCCGTTGGTCCAATTCGCGATGAGAAGTGCCCTGGAGGACCACGAGAAACTCGATAGTGCGGTCACCGCAGCCGCCGTGATGTATGAAGCCCTCCCCGCCGAGCCCGATGTTACGGACGCACCGATCTATAACCTGTTGGGCCCACATGCAATGGCGGTGGCGAATCACCTCGCCGACCTGGATCGCGATGCGATTGATCCGCCTTTCCTACTAACGCGCATCGGCGCCTACGCTCTCGCTATCGATGCAGCCTTTGCCGCCCTGGATGTCTTGCGACGAGCACTCGCGGTCGCTAACGCGGCGGACGCCCAGGAGATGACGAACCGGCCGTATCTTCTTTCGTCCTTGGCCTCAGCGGAATTCCTCACTGGGAGCGTCGAAACCGCAATTGCCCTGGCCACCGAGGCTCTTGAACTGAGGAGGGCTGTCTATGGTCCGGACCACATCGGCGTTGGAATGGAGCTCAGCAACCTCGCCATGTTCGAGGGGAGCCGTGGCAACGTTGATGCCGCAAGGCGGTTGATATCAGAGGCGCTGATGTTTCACGAGGAGCGTCTGGGGAAACGACATCCCACGGTCGCCATCGACATGAGCAATTTGGCCCTCATTGAGGCTTCTGTCGGTGAGTATTCCGAGGCCGAAGACCACCTACGCGCAGCACTCGATATTCACGAAGCCACCACCGGGCGGGAATCGCACACGGTGGCGGTGGACCTCGCGAATCTTGGGGCGGTGTTAAGGGCAACCGGCCGCAGCGAGGAGGCGATTCCGTTGCTCGAACGCGCACTTCAGATCACGGCTGCTGTTTACGGGGCCGAGCACCCACGCACGTTGGCCACGAGGCGGCTGCTCGAGGACGCGCGAAGCGGCGAAGCCTAGTGCGACGTCCTGCGCTTGGTCGTATTCGCCTGTCGCCAAGGCCAACTTCCCTTGAGCGCGTATGCTCCTGCCCATCCGGATAGGGGTGGAGCAATGATCCGCGACCTCAAGGGCACCATCGAGCGCGAGCACGCCGAGATCGGCCTGTTCATCACCCTCGAGGAGCCTTCCAAGCCGATGCTGCTCGAGGCCTCCACCGCCGGCGTCTACACCTCTCCGGTCTCGGGCAAGGACTACCCACGGATCCAGATCCTGACCATCCGCCAGCTGCTCGAAGAGCACGCCAAGCCGATGCTGCCCCTGCTCCTGATGCCCACCTACCAACAGGCCGAGCGCATCCCTGCCAAGCAAGCGGCTGAACAGAAAGAGCTGTTCGGGTGATGCATAGTGTCCCGGTGACGCCACGTATCGAGATACCTGAAGGCTGGGCCGAATCGAACGCAGCCTGGTCCAATGAAGCCCGATAAGTTCCTCACGACGCTTCGCGACGATGTCCTCGAACCGGATGACATCGTCGACGTTGAGGCGTTGAACGAGTCATTGCGTCGGCTGGAAGAGCCGATCAACTGGCTCGAAGCAAATCCCTCGCGCATCAGCGATCTGCTCCATTCGGACGTTGGACGCCAGCTTGTCGCGCTTCTCCTGGGAGTCGCCGCGTCGGAACTTGAACCGCCTGACCGGTATCCCCCGGGATCGCTGAACACCTGGAAGGAATGGACTGCTGGTGAATCGCTCCGCGGCGTGGTTGTCGGCTTGCTGCTGAGGGAGGCGCACGGCTCCCGAGCCCGGAGACGCCGCACCAAGCTTCTAGCCATGGTGGACGACGAGCTGCAGGAGATTGTCGGCAAGTCCTCAGCGCTCGATCTTCGAGTCAACGCGTTTCTACCGCCGGCTTCTAGAAGCTTCGATTTTGTCGTCCTCGATGGAGCGGAACCCATCCTTGCGGTTTTGGTTATCTTCCAGACGAGAGCTGGCGGACGCCAAACGGAAATCTTCGAAGGGCTGCCCGACCTGCAGAGTTCACTGATTCGCAGCGGAATCGTGCTTGCTGTCGTTGCCGATGGCCCAGGGTTTCGCAATATGGCCTATGCCGTGCGCCGCGTGGCTCCGCGTCTTCAACACTTGGTCAATACGCAGGGTCTTAATGACAGAGAGTTGCGCAAGGCCGTGCGAAGGGCGCGGCGGGTGCGGAGTGGAGAACTTCGCATTGGCGACGCGCAGTCTGAAGAAATCTTGGAGCGGATAGCACTCGTAGCGCTTCGATCAGGCAGGTCGGTAACACCTACGGTACTCAACCTACCCGTCGATGAAGCGGAGGCATTCCTTGTTCGGTTTGCAGCGGGACACCCTGAGCTGGATTTGGAACCAGCAGAGGGAGTCGGGTATGTAGCGCGGGCATCTCAGCTGTTGCGCTCAACGGGCCCAGGTCGGCGGGACTCTAGGACGCAGCGGCCTCTGGCTCCGATTGTTGCCAACCACCTCGGCTACGAAATCTCACAACTGGTCGAGCGAGATGGGGTCACTGTCTTCGGATTGAGCATCTCTGACGCACGCCTCCGCCTCCCAGATCCCCTCCCGGTCGTTGAGTTCTCCACTGTCAATTCGTTATCACGCGCCGCGGCGCTCGAGGCAGCCGAGGAACTGCTCCGAACCGGGCCTCTCATCGCGCGGCTGGGCGTTGCGATCGACACCGGGAGCCCTGACGTTTCAACTGACGCTCCGCCGAAGAAGGAGATCTCCGGAAGGGCTCAGATTGCCGTACTCGGCTTGTCCGACGTCGCGGACATCTTCATGCGCACGCGGTCTGGGGCGCGGGCATACCTCACCCAGCGGATTGTCGAAACCGTAGACCTTAGTGTGATCTCGCCCTTTGTTAGCGAAGGGCCAACCTCGCCGACCATGTTCTTCGGTCGCGACGCTGAGATCCGCCGAATTGTCGAGCAGGCGGGCCGGCAGAGTTTCGCACTTGTTGGGGGCCGCAAAGCCGGCAAGACATCGATCCTTCGACGGCTCGCCGTCAGCTTGGCAGGATCGTCGGCGGTTACCTACCTGGACTGCCAAGCTCACCCGGATCGCGCCGACTTCTTGCGCTACATCGGGGAGGTGTCTAACCAGACCTTAACGCCTCGGATGGACCACGTTGCTAGCGCAGAGCGGGTTCTTTCGAAGTACGTCGACGAGAATTTGGCGGCAGGCGGCGTGATCTTGCTGGACGAGGTGGACGACCTTTTCCTTGGCGACTCCACCTCTCTAGATCACCCGCACGTGCTGTCTCGCGCTTTTCGATCAATTACACAGCGGGGCGAAGTATCGATAGTCGTAACCGGGGAACGGGCGCTGTACGGCCTCACACGCGACCCACATTCGCCGCACTGGAATTTCTGTACTCCCATGATTATTGGCCCCTTGACCGATGACGCCGCAAGGGACTTGCTGCTAGAACCGATGTCGACATTGGGCATCGACATGGATTCCGTCGCGGTAACGCGCGCGATGGAAACGACAGCGCGGCACCCGAACCTCCTCCAATACGTGGGTGATCTGCTAGTCCAGGACCTCGCGCCTGAGAGTGTAGGCGGGCAGCGGCTCGAGGTTGTGGAAGCAGACGTTTCGCGCATCACCAACTCGCCGGCATACCGTCAGCGGTTCACAACCACCTTCTGGAGCCAAGCAACAACACTGGAAAAGGCCGTATCAGTGCGGCTGCGTGCGGATGTTCCTCACTCTCTTCAGGAGCTGACGAAGGAACTACGAGAGGCTGGGGCAAAGGTGCAGGCGAGTGCTGTCGCGGAGGCGCTGAATTACCTGGAACTGTACACAATTGTTCGACAAGCCCCGGATGGCTACCTACTCCGCGAGCATATCTTTGAACGATTCCTGTCGCCGCTGCGCGAGTCTGCTCTCGCGCAGGAATGGCTCGGGGAGCTAGGTTGACGGAACTCATCCTGCACGGCCCCCTTGCACCGGACGGTGAAACACGTATTCGTCGTCGTCTCGACGATTACATTCAGCTGTCCGTGCGGCGTGGCCGCTCGGTGAATGTGACTGGCGGACGACAAAGCGGCAAGACCACAAGCCTTCTGGAACTTCGCCAATGGGTGGTTAGCGATGGCGGAGCTTCCGCGTATGTCGATCTATCACCGCTGGGCGACATTGATAGGCCCCCCGCGGAATGGCTGGCTGACTTCGCCGCCGCCATTAACCGCTCCTTACTACCGGAGGAAATTCGAGGAAGTGCGCCGGCAGCGCCGCCGGACTTCGCGGGCATTCATGACTACCTCCTGCAACTCGCCGTTGCAGCATCGCCGCGGAGGCCACTGGTCATCATCCTTGATGAGGTCACTGGCGTCCCGGTTCGATATCAGCACGGGTTCTTCTACTCAATCCGCGCGATGATCAACCTCAAGTCAGATCCCGGGCGGCCGCCCGGTGCTGCGGACCTCCAGTTTGTGTTTGGCGGATCATTCGATCCAGACCGATTGATTCGCGATTCAAACAACTCACCATTCAACGTTTCGGAGACCATTGACACTGCAAGCTTTGACTTCGACGCGGATGAAATTAGTCGAATACTGACAATCGCTGGAAGTGATCTGACGCCAGACGATGTTCTTGTACTGACCGGAGGCCACCCCTACCTAACCAACCTAGTCGCAATGCTGCCGACAGGGACTCGGGCCGACGACGTAGCAACGTTGGTCATCGGACGCACCGATCTGAACCTCTCATACGTTTCACGCAATCTGCGCGACCAACCAGACCTCCTTGCCCTTGCTTGCCGCATTGCTCGAGGAGAGGAGGTCCCCTTCTTACCAGCACTCGACGACAGGCTGAGTGAACTGTTGGTCGTTGGTCTCTTGAAGCCCGCCGCGGAAGGCAACTCGTCTCTGCGCTCATCCATTTACCAGCGGCTGCTTGAACACCTGTGCCCCACGGCTGGCAATCCTACCCGCGCGCCAGCTACACCAGGGCCGCTCGATTTCATACCGGACGCCTTGCGGGCCAACCTCGGGCCACTCCTCGCGGCTGCAACCGTGACAGCCTCTGACTCCCCGGCTGTCTCGACTGTTTGCATGGGAGCGGTCGTGGAAGGGGCTCTGCTCTCGCTGTTGGAACTCCACACGCCGGACGAACTCAGTGAGATCGCCCGTTCCGTCAACTCCGAGGTTGTTGCCGGAAGGCTCAACGGTTCGATGCGCATTAGTTCGCCTACATCGCCTGCAGACTGGTCATTAGCCCAAATGATTGAGGGTGCGCGCCTGGCCGGACTGGTTTCGGGACCAGCTTCCCAGGTCTCGCACGGCATGAGGGACTGGCGCAACTTGATTCATCCGGCGATAGCGCGAGATCTGTATCCCACTGGGGTGCCGCCGGATGTCGGTCAGGCCGCGGTGGCGAACGGAGCCGTGCTGCTACGCGAAATCGCAGAAGCTGCGGTAAGGCGAGGAGCCGCGGCTTAACGCTCGAGCTCGACGATTCAGGCTAGGAAACGCCCTAAGTCAGGGGCTGCGCACGGAGTCAGCTGCAACCGCTCGTCGAGCCGCAATTGATGCACTTGTAAACAGCTGCCGTTGCGGACCGTGATCGAGCCGCATTCAGTGCAGGCCGGCGAGTCCGCGGTGTCGAAGATCACCGGCGCCTGCCTCGACATCTAGCCGCTCCTCGCGCTCGGCAAGCCCGTTCTGCGCCACGATCTTCAACCTCTACTCCCCCGCGGCCCACGAGCAGTTGAGCTGCATCTCGGCCTCCACGCCGGTCGGGTCTCCGGCGGCCACCTGGCGGATGATCGGCGCGTAGTGGTCGCGAACCGATTGGGTCCAGAAGACGCTGTTCCAGGACGGCCAGGTGGGGATGCGCTCGATCTCGGCGGCGGCGATCTGCTCGCGCCGGGTCGCCGGCGGTCCGCGCGACCAGCCACTCGTCGAACCAGACGCACATCGCGACGCTCTCCACCCATCCGCGGGCTCCCCCACGGCTGTAGGAGGCGGACTGATCGGTGACATTCAGGAAGTCCGGCCAGCTGCGCCCGGCCGGCAGCGGGACCACCGACCTGGCGACGTCCAGCTCAGCCTCGCGGCCTAATCGCGGCCCTCAGGGGAGATGCTCAGCTCCTCACGGAAGGCGAGGTGACCACTCCTCGACGGTCCCCGGCGGTGTGCACGGGCCGAGGTCCCTGGAGCAAGTCCAGAACTGCCCGGCTGACCGCCGGCCATGGGGCACCGGGACGGGCGATCGCGTAGCCCTGGGCGAGCAGTGGGAGGCCCGTGGCGGCGAGCAGCGCCAGCTCGTCGATGGTCTCCACCCCCTCGGCGATCAGCACCGCCCCGATCTCCGCGGTGAAGGCCTGCATGGCTCGCACCAGGGCCTGGCGGCCGGTATCGTCGCGCAGGCCGGTGATCAGCCGCGCGTCGAGCTTCACGAAGTCCGGCCGCAGCTCAGTGACATGACGCATGGAGGCATAGCCGGCTCCGGCGTCGTCGATCGAGAATTGAGCTCCGCGTGCCCGGTAGCCGGCCATCGCGGCGCGGAGCGAATCGTAGTCGGCGTCGGCGACCGCCTCCTCCTCGGTGATCTCGATGACCACGCCATGCAGGTCGCCGGCGAGGGCCTGCGCCACAACCTCCGTGGCGAGCAATCCCGGGCTGACGTTCACGGCCAGGAAGCTGCCCACCGGCACTTCGAGCCGCGGCCGCCGCCGCACGGGCCCGCATGATGGCGAGCGCCTGCAGCTCGGCACCGAGTCCAGCCATGGTCGCCCGGGCGAACCAGACGGTCGGTGGCTCCTCGGGCGAAACGGCAAATCGCGCCAGCGCCTCGTAACCGGCCACGCCGCGGCCGGAGACGGACAGGATCGGCTGGAAGACGTGGGTCAGCAGGTCGGAGCGTTCGAGGACTGCGGTCACCAGGTCCGAGGCTCGGCGGGTGGCGGCGTTCTCGTCCTGCTGGGCTCGGCGCACCAGGGCAGCCGCCCCGGTTGCCAGCTCCATGAGGCCCTGGAAGGCGGACTCGTCGAGCGGTCTGGGCGGCTCGCTATCCACCGCAAACAGGACGCCCACCAGCTCGCCGCCGAGGACGAGCGGGATCACGAGCTCGCTGCGACCACCGCGCGACAGGATCGCATCGCGGGCGTCGCGCGGCAGCTCCGCCGGGTCGAGCGGGCAGCGGCGTGGCACACCGCTGGCCTGCTGCCGCAGCCGCTCGGCAGCGGCGCCCGTCTGCTGCTCGCCAAGGTCGAGGTGGATGCCCGGCGCGGCCCAGCCGGCCAGCAGGTAGGCGCTGTCTGGCTCGAAGAATGTAGATCGCGGCCGCCAGCGTTGAGCGCCGGCGCGCGAGCTCGACCAGCAGACGGCGGCAGGCCACCAGGCTGGTGGGCTCGCTGGCCGCCAGGTTGAGGATCTCGCGCGCCTGCTGGCGAGCGGCCTCGACGCCAGCCGCACGACCCGCGCTACGGGCGACGGCCGCGACGAGGAGACCGGCGGCCACGTAGGCGCCGAGCCGCACCAGCCAGCCCCAGTGGCCCAGGATCGTGGCGCTGGCCGCGGTGTGGTCGGGCATCAGCGGTCCCAGCAGGAGGCCGGCGGCCAAGCCGCTCAGCGCACCCCCCAGCGGCCCGAGGGTGACCCCGGCGACGCCGATCGCCAGGTAGGCGAAGTGCACCAGCGGATTGGGGGCCCCGCCGGTGAGCCGCACGGCGAGATAGACGATGATCAGGATCAGCGCAGTCAGCGCCAGACCCCCAGGCCGGCGCGTCGCCCCCGGCCTGGTGATCCCACCCGCTCGCCCCACGACCCCCCGCGGTGTCATGCCGGCATGCTCCCGGCCGATCTACTCGAAGTCCAATAGCCCATTGGTACCGGGAAGCGCCTTTGCGGTCGCCCACGGGCGGCAACCCTGGGCCGTCAAGGGCCGCCGCAAGCAGAGGCGTTGCCGAAGGCGAAAGCCTGCATCTCGGCCTCTACACCGGTCGGGTTTCCGGCGGCCACCTGGCGGATGATCGGCGCGTAGTGGTCGCGGACCGATTGGGTCGAGAGGACGCTGTTCCACGACGGCCAGGTCGGGATGCGCTCGCTGGCCTGCGTGGGGATCGCGCTCATCGCGCTGGGTTAGGCGCGGGTACAGTAGCCGGGCAATGGCTCGCGACCCGCGCTTGATGGTGGACCTGACCTGGCAGGAGTTTCGCGACCGCGCACGCGTTTCGGTGATCCTCGTGCCGCTCGGCGCGGTGGAGCAGCACGGGCCGCACCTGCCGCTCGACACCGATACCGTCATCCCCCGGCAACTGGCCCTGGCCGTGGCGGAGCGCCTGCCGGCGATCGTCGCGGCCGGGTTTGCCTACGGGTACAAGTCGCAGCCCAACACCGGGGGCGGCAGCACCTTTCCCGGCACCACCAACTTCGACGGCGCCACCTTCACCGCCTGCGTTCGGGACATCGTGCGCGAGCTGCTGCGCCAGGGGGTGAAGGCCATTGCCCTGGTCAACGGCAACTACGAGAACAGCTACTTCGCGATCGAGGGGATCGACCTGGCATTGCGCGACGCGGGCACTCCGCCCGGGGTCCGTGTCCTGCTCGTGAACTGGTGGGAGCAGCTGACCGCCGCCGACCTGGACGAGATCTTCCGTGGCGAATTCCCCGGCTGGGAGGCCGAGCACGCCGGCGTCGTGGAGACCTCGCTGATGCTGCACATGGATCCGGAGCGGGTGGTTGTCGAGCGCATTCCGCCCGCGACCGATGCGCCCCTCCCCACCTACACGGTGCTGCCTGAGCCGCCGGGCCTGGTGCCCACCTCCGGGGTGCTGCGGAGCGCCGTGGGATCGAGCGGGGAGATCGGCGGCATGCTGGTCACGCGGCTGGTGGATGCGCTGGAGCGCATCCTGCGCAAGGAGTTCGCGGCGACGCTGGAGGGCTAGCGCGCTAGAGGCCGTACCAGGCGGTGGCGCCGCCATCGGCGACCACGACCGACCCTGCCATGAAGGAGCTGGCGTCCGACGCCAGGAAGAGAGCCGCCTCCGCGATCTCGTCGACTCTTCCGAAGCGCCCCAACGGGACTGGGCGCAACTGATCGCGTTGCAGCGTTTCGGGGTCAGGTGCGGCGGCGATCCAGTCACGCAGCATGGGGGTGGAGACGGGGCCCGGGCAGAGGCAGTTGACCCGGATTCCCAGCGGAGCGTTGTCGACCGCCAGGGCGCGGGTCATGTTGATCAGCCCGCCCTTGGCTGCACAGTAGGCGACCGTGTCACGCGCGCCGACCAGGCCCAGCTCGGAGGCGACCACCACCATCGTCCCGCCCCCGGCGCGCAGCAGGGCCGGGATCCCGTACTTGGCCAGGAAAAATGGGCCCGCCAGGTTGGTGTCGATGGTGGTCCGCCACGCCTCGAACGAGGTGTCGGGGGCGGTGCCGCTGGTCATCACGCCGGCCGCCGAGACGAGGATGTCGATGTGCCCGTGTCCCTCCTCCGCGGCCGCGATCAGGGCGGCGACCTGTGTCGGGTCGGTCACGTCGGTGGCCACGAAACGCGCCGCGTCCCCGATCTCGTCCACCAGGCGCTGCCCTTCCTGGCCCCGCCGACCGGCGGCCACCACCTGGGCTCCGGCTCGCGCGAAGCGCAGCGCGATCTCCCGCCCGATGCCCGACGTGGCGCCGGTGATGACCGCCACCTTGCCGGCGAGTCTGCGCGGGTCCGGATCGCTCACGTACGTGCCACCAGCTCGCGCGCCGCTGTCGTGATGGCCGCCACCGAAGGGATCACTTCGTTCTCCAGGGATTCGGCGGCGGGAATGGGAACGTCAGGCTCGGCCAGCCGTCGCAGCCCGCGCACGCCGCCCGGGCCGAGCGCCTCGACCGTGCGCGCCACCAGCTCCCCGGAGAGGCCGAAGCTCCGATAGTCCTCGTCAACGACCAGCAGCCGCCCGGTGCGTGCCACCGAACCGACCACCGTCTCGTGGTCAAGGGGGACGACCGAGCGCAGGTCCACGATCTCCGTTTCGATCCCCTCGGTGCTGAGCAGCGCGGCGGCCGCCAGGCTGCGCTCCACCATCGTCGACAGGGTGGCGATGGTCAGGTCGCCTCCCGGACGCACCACCGCCGCCTTCCCGATCGGCACCGTGTATCGACCTTCGGGGATGACGGTGCCCAGCGCGAAGTCGCTGATCTTCTGGAGGTAGACCCCCTTGTGCTCCACGAACACCACCGGGTCATCGTCCTCGATGGCCGCCGCCAGCAGGCCGCGGTAGTCATACGGGTTGCTGGGTGCCACCACCTTGAGGCCGGGCAGGTGCGCCAGCATGCCCCACAGCGTCTGCGAGTGCTGCGCCGCCACGCCGATGGCGCCGCCCGCGGCGCGGATGGTGATGGGCATCCCGACCCTGCCGCCGGACATGTATCGGTTCTTGGCGACCGCGTTGTAGATCTGCTCCAGGCAGACGCCGAAGAAGTCCACGAACATGATCTCCACGATCGGCCGCCAGCCGCTCATCGCCAGCCCCACCGCCATCCCGGTGAAGCTCATCTCCGAGATCGGGGTGTCGCGCACGCGCCACTCGCCAAAGCGGCGGAAGAGTCGCCGGCTGGCCCCGAAGGTGCCGCCGGAATAGCCGACGTCCTCGCCGATCAGGAGCGTGCGCGGATCGCGCTCCATCTCCATCTCCAGGGTCTGCGCGATCAGCTCGGACAGGTTGGCGTTGGGGCGCAGCGTCATGGCGCCGCCTTCGCGAAGACATCGGTCAGGGCGTTGGCGGGGTTCGGTGCGGGTGCCGCGCGGACTGATTCCAGCAGCTCGGCCATCTCCACCGTGGCCTCGCCGAGGATGCGGTCCAGCGTCGCGTCGTCTGCCTCGCTGCGCTCCTCGATGCGGGCTCGCGCGATGAGGATCGGGTCGCCGGTGGCCGCCATGCTCGCGTGGCTGGCCGCGGAACGATAGACGTCAGGATCCCCCTCGTAGTGGCCGCGGAACCGATGGCAGGTCGCCTCGAGCAGCGCGGGCCCGGCTCGACCCCTGGCGTGCGCCAGGGCCTCGCCGAAGGCGGCGGCGAAGGCTTCCGCATCGGTGCCGTCGACCCGGCGTCCCCAGGCGCCGTACGCGACCGCCCGCCCTGCGATCCCCGGCGGCGCGATCACCTCGGAGGCCGGCACCGAGATGGCGTATTCGTTGTTCTCGACCAGGATCACCAGCGGCAGCGACCAGATGGCCGCCATGTTCAGCGTCTCGTGGAACTGGCCCGTGTTGGTGCCGCCGTCACCGGTGATGCCGATCGCGACGTCATCGGTCCCCTCCAGGCGCGAGGCGTACGCATGGCCGAGAGCAACGGGCAGCGACGAGCCGACGATGCCGGTGGTCGAGAAGCGATGCTCGGGGTCGAACAGGTGCAGGTGGCCGCCCTTGCCGCCTGACAGCCCGGACGCCTTCTCGTAGATCTCCGCCATCAGCGGGAAGAGCGGCACCCCCTTGGCGATGGCGTGCAGGTGGGCGCGGTGGGCGCTCACCACCCAGTCACCCGGGCGCAGCGCGTCGACCATCCCCGCCGCGATGCCCTCCTGGCCCTGGGCCAGGTGCAGCTCGCCGCGCAGCTCGCCGCTGCGGATCCCTTCCGCACAGGCGTCCTCGAAGGCCCGCATGCGAGCCATCAGCCGATAGCGATCCAGCAGCGAGGTCATGGGAGCTCCGTGGGCAACAGGGACCGATGCGCCCGCACCGGCCCCTGCACGTTACTCGATCGGGATCTCGCGGTAGCGCGCCGCGATATCGACGCCCTGCGAGCGTCGGTAGGCGACGGCCACGAAGTACCAGATCAGGCCGATCGCCAGCACGCCGAAGGCGCCGCCCAGCATCACGCCCTCGTCCAGCACGAAGACGGAGTCCTGGGTGAGCCGGTAGGCCCCGAACAGGCTGAAGACACCGCCGACCAGGCCGGCGATCGACAGCACCGGGATCCCGGCCCAGCGCTTGGCGATGGGTGAGTTCTCGAACTTCTCGCGCCGCACGTACGGGAAGACGAGCGCCCACAGGCAGACCACGCAGAAGCTCAACGCGAAGGCGAAGAAGCCGGACACGATGTTCAGCAGCGTGGTGAAGGCGTACAGCGCCAGCACCCCGGTGCCGACCACGGCGCTGACCACGATCGCCCAATGCGGTGAGTGATAGCGCTCGTTGACCTCCGCCAGGGCCGCGGGGGCCATCCCGTCAATGCCCCAGGCCAGCAGGGCCCGGGTCGTGTACGGGAGGACCGTTCCGCCCACGAAGATGGCGATCGCCACCACCCAGACGCTCATCACCACCGAGAGCAGCACGTTGCCGCCGGCGATGGCCGTGAAGAACGGCACGAAGGGTGGCGCGTTCAAGGGGACGCCGGCCGCCGACGCGAGGACGAAGTCGTTCCCGAACGCCCCGCGGTACAGGAACATGAGCACGATGAACACCACGCCGGTCAGCACCTGCGAGCTGACGATCCCGACCAGCATGCCGCGCTGCACGTTCTTGACCTCGCCGGAGAACGAGGTGGCGGTGATTGCGAACCAGATCGAGAAGGCCGGCCACAGGACGTAGTTGAGCGTCTGGCCCAGGCTGAACGGTGCCTGCGGCAGCACGCCACTCGTCTGCCCGCTGGCCAGCACGCTGTCGTAGGAGCCGGATCCTGCGAGGCTGTCGAAATTGGCCTTGAAGTCGAGGACGCCCAGCGCGGCAAGGGCAAGGACGATCACGGTGACGCCCAGGCTCCCGATCGAGAGCCATGCCGCCCACTTTTGCCATCGGAAGTAGACCGCCGCGCCGCGCCAGTGCAGCCACGACATGCTGACGATCATGGCCAGCCCGACCAGGAAGAGACCCAGGCCGCTCCCCATCCAGTTGGCGGCATCGAGCAGCGTCTGGCTCTTGGCCTGCACCGCGATGCCGGCCAGGGTGGGGCTGATCGCGAACTGGGCCAGGAAGGCGCCGTTCAGGCCGAGGTAGAACATCTGCCAGAACGCAAACGAGAAGCTCAAGGTGAACCCCGCGGCGGGGTGCAGGGTGCGCGACAGGAAGACGTACTCGCCTCCCGAGCGCGGATACATGCTGGCGAAGAGCGCATAGCTGCCACCGATCCCCGCCGCGCCCACGATCGCGATCAGCGTGCCCAGCTCCATGGAGGCGCCGGGGTAGGCGCCCCACACGGCGATGGTGAAGACGATGTACGACAGGGCGATGGTGGTGAAGCCGAAGAAGAAGACATCGGCCGTGCGCACCTGTCGGACCAGGCCCGAGCTGGCCCTGGTGAAGACCCCCGGTGTGGTTGGAATTCCGGTCGTCATGTGCTGTCTCTCCCTACCTAGCCCGATACCAACCTGACATCTGCCAGCCTGCCACCGTCGATCTGGACCAGCAGGCCGTCCAGGATCCCCTCTGCGTACTGACTGCCGGGGTTCGCGATCGTCACCCCGCCGAGCTGCTTCACTCCTTTCGATTCGTGGATGTGACCGTGCAGCCCAATCAGCGGCCGATAGCGCAGGATCGCGTCGCGCGTGGCGCTGCTTCCGACATTGATCATTTCCACCCCGGTCGCGGTCAATTGCGGCCGCAACTCGCCGTCCAGCCGCGGCGCCAAGTCGAGACCGCTGCCCAGCGGCGGCACGTGGAGGCTGAAGAGCGCTCGGCTTGGATCGCGGACCGTGGCGGCCACCTCGTCGATGCGCGCCGCCAGCTCCTCCTCCGAGACGTCACGCGGGCAGGCCCATGGGGTCATGTTGCCCCAGCCGATACCCATGATCTGCAGGTCGTCGTCCAGGTCGATCACCTTGCCGTTGGGATCCTCGATGAGGCTCGAGGTTGCCAGCAGGTCGTCCACCTCCAGGAGGTCGTCATTCGCACCCGAGACAAAGACCCGAACGCCCATGCCGCTCAACTTCGTCTCGGCCTCGTCGATCCATTCCTGCACCCGCTCGAGGGCGAGGCGACGGAAGAGCTCATCGATCCGCTGCTGGTGCGCGCCATGGGCGTCCACCTCGTCCTGGGTGGCCTCGAAGACGTATTGGCCAGCATCCGCGATCCAGGTCTTGAGCCGATCCAGCTCATCCTTCGTCTCCGCCGTCCGTGCCACGCCCATGAAGGTCGCGGTCCGTCTGCCGCCCACTCCTTCGACGATCGGGACCACGAACTTCCCGGTGATATCACCCCCGACGATAATGTGGTCCGCCCCATAGACCGACGCCGTGTTCAGGAACTTCTTCCAGCATTTCCGGGATGCGTGGATGTCCGAGCAGAAGTAGATGCGCACCCTCGTCCGTTCCGCACCGCGTCGCTCTTGTCAGCCAGCCTATCGGGCGATAGGCTGACCCCATGAACATTGCCCCCGACTCGCGGGCCTGTCAAGAGTGATTCCATCGCCGGTCAGCGTCGAGGCGGGCATCCTCCAGGACGAGGCTGCCAGGCGGGGCGTGACCCTACGCCTGATCGGTTCGCTGGCCGTCAGCCTGCGCTGCGAGACGACCCGCCACCTGACCGAGCTGCTTGGCCGTCGGGTGCCGCGGGACATCGACTTCGTGGGCTATTCGGCGCAGTCGGAGCCGATCGAGAAGCTCTTCGCGTCGCGCGGCTACACCCTCCATCCCGCCGTGCGCCACAGCCGCGAGTGGGGCGTCAAGCGCCTGATCTACACCGATGCCACCGGCCACAAGGTCGACGTCTTCCTGGATGAGCTGGTGATGGCGCACACGATCCC
This sequence comes from uncultured Chloroflexia bacterium, assembly GCA_963750025.1. Lineage (GTDB taxonomy): Bacteria > Chloroflexota > Limnocylindria > QHBO01 > QHBO01 > CF-167. Next base: position 51,009 of record CAVVPF010000032.1, on the reverse strand, counting down.
GTTCACCGGGCGCCTGGAGGGCAACGAGCGCACCGTCTCCCTGGCCGATCTGCTCCTCTCCAAGCTCCAGATCCACCGCATTACCGAGAATGACCTGATCGACCTGGTGGTCCTGCTGGGAGCCGCCGGCTTTGGCCCCGGCGAGGACGAGATCGACCTGGCCTACATCGCGGGCATCATGGGCGCCGACTGGGGCTTCCACCACACCACCCGCATCAACCTCGCGAAGCTGGACGATGCGATGGAGCGATACGCGGCTCTGCCTGGGGAGGTGGCCGCAACGGTCCGCGCTCGCACGCGGGAGCTCGCCGAGGCGATCGCGGCGGTCCCCAAGACCACTCGCTGGCGGCTCCGCGCACGGATCGGGACGCGGGTCGCGTGGTACGAGGACGTGGACGAGGTGGACCAGTGACCGCCACCCCCAAGGGGCTGGCGGTGGGTCGCGCGCCCCTGCCGCGCAGGTCGACCCGCGAGCGGATCCTGTTCGTGGCCGCCGAGCTGTTCGCGCAGCAAGGGTTCCATGGCACCACCACCCGTGAGATCGCGGCGGCGGTGGGCGTGCGCCAGCCGTCCCTCTTCCACCACTTCCCGTCGAAGGGCACCATCGCCGAGGGGCTGCTCGAGTGGGACCTTGGCCTTGCCTTGCCGCAGGTCAAGGAGATCGCCGCGCTGCCGGAACCGGCCGGGGTTCGGCTCTATCGGTATCTGCTCTACGACGTTGGGCACCTGTCGAGCGCGCCGTACAACCTGAGCGCCATCTACAACGAGGAAGTGATCGGCTCGCCGGACTTCGCCAGGTGGGCCCGATTGCGCAACGAACTGCACGACGTCGTGCAGGGCATCGTGGCCGATGGCATCGCCACCGGCGAGTTCATCCAGATTCCGGCGGTGCTGGTGCGACAGGCGATCGCCGGCATCCTGGTTCGCGCCCTCACACTCCAAAGTGGAGGGCGCGGCGAAGGGAGCCTGCTCGCGGACCAGGTCGCGCTGCTACTGGTACGGGGTCTGCTGGCGGATCCCCACCGCATCGACGAGATCCGCCGTCTGGCCACGCAGCTTCCAGAAGTGCCCCCTCAGCCCGTCCAGGATGCTCGGCTCAGTCCCCCGCGGCCCACGAGCAAGAGGTCTGCATCTCGGCCTCCACGCCCGTCGGGTCTCCGGCGGCCACCCCGCGGATGATCGGCGCGTAGTGGTCGCGGACCGATTGGGTCCAGAAGACGCTGTTCCACGATGGCCAGGTCGGGATACTCTCGATCTCGGTGCGGGCGATCTGCTCGCGCGCCGGGTCGCCGGCGGTCCGCGCGACCAGCCACTCGTCGAACCAGACGCACATCGCGACGCTCTCCACCCATCCGCGGGCTCCCCCACGGCTGTAGGAGGCGGACTGATCGGTGACCTTCAGGAAGTCCGGCCAGCTGCGCCCGGCCGGCAGCGAGACCGCCGACCTGGCGACGTTCAGCTCAGCCTGGAACTCCGGGGCATCGGCGAGTCCGAACGGGTCTTCGGTGCTGAACAGGCCGGCTGCGGCCAGCAACGGCAGCGTGATGACGATGACGGCCACCAGCAGCAGGCTGCGGCGCACCATCCGGCGACCGAGCAGGCCACCCCGGCGTGGTGCGGCCAGGGTGGGAGCCAGGCGGGCATCCAGCGCCGAGCGCTGGGCGCTCGTCATCGGCTCAGCCAGCATGTCGCCCAAACGATCCTCGAAGGACCGATCAAGACTGGTCACGGTAGGTCTCCTTCAACTGTGCGACGGCCCGGCTGATGAGCTTCTGGGTCGCTTCCTCGCTCTTGCCGATGACCAGCCCGATCTCCCCCGCGGTCATCCCGGCCGCGCAGCGCATGGCCACCGCGTCGCGCTGGAGATCAGGGAGGGCGGCGACCATGACGCGCAGTCGGCGTCCATTTCTCCTTCTTCCGTCAGCCGCCGGCGACGACGGTGCGCATCGACCGCCGCATTCCGCGCGATCCGCACCAGCCAGGCCCGCAGGCCGCCTGCCTGAGGCCGATATCGGTGCATGGCGCGCAGCGTCTTCTCGAAGGTGACGGCGGTCAGCTCAAGCGCATCGTCCTGATCGCGGCACCGGGCGCGCAGGTAGCGAAAGACCGGATCGCGATGCCGGACACACAGCTCGGCGAACGCGTCGGTGTCGGAGGCTGCGCGCTTCGCGAGGTCGTCATCGGCGTCGCGTTCGGCCGTTTCGGGGGCGGTCTCGAGTGCCTCAGAGACCGGGATGGGGATCGCCTCCATCGGTTCTCCTGGTGGTGCGTGTCACCCAACTAACGCGCGAGGAAAGGTGCGGCGGACATCGTGGCGCCCACGTCGCCCTAGCCTGGGCGGGCCACGGAACTGCCCGCGCGAGCGATGTGACCAATGGCACTTGAGCGAGCCCCGACGGTCGCCCGAGCATGCATCCCGTCGCGTCAGCCACCGACGTGTTTTGAGGTCGCGCTTCCCACCTCAGCGCCGGCGACCGCGACCAGGCAGGAGCCTTCCCCATGCACCCCACTCGGAAATCGACCATCACGCTGTTCCTGGTCGGCATCTTTCTAACCGCTATTTCAGGGATCGGCCAACCCGAGGGCTACTTGAAAGATGCTCCGTCGTGGATCGGCGACATCGGCTGGTTCGGCTCGATGATCTGCCTGCTCCTGCTCATCGTTTCGGGGCTGTACTGGGTCGTCTCGCGGATGCGGCACCACGACCAGCCTCTGCCGCGCTAGAACAACCCCTTTTCGCGGAACGGCACCGGGCGGGAACGCGGGGGACGCCCCGCCCGGCTGCGTGAGTGTGCGCGAATCACGCCAGACGGATGGCCGGAGGCTTATCTGGATTTGACCCGGCCGATACCAAAGGCCGAATCGTCCTCCCTCATGGCGTCAACGAGGCGATACTGACCGCCTGATGTCCCGTTCCGCTGCGCATCCCCATCTCGCCAGCGGCTGGCGCACCCGGTTCGACCGGATCGACCGCCGGATCACGGCCGTCCTCGCTCGCTCCGGCGTGCCGGTCGTGCGGCTTTCGCTCGGCGTCGTCTTCCTTTGGTTCGGCGCCCTCAAGTTCATCCCGGGCCTGAGCCCCGCCGAGGTCCTTGCCGCGCGGACGATCGATCAACTGAGCGGTGGCGTGGTCGGGCCCGCGCTTTCGGTCCCGATCCTGGCCGCCTGGGAATGCCTGATCGGGCTCGGGTTCCTGAGCGGCCGCTTCCTGCGCGGCACCCTGCTCCTCATGGGGCTGCAGATGATCGGCACGTTCACCCCACTCCTGCTCTTTCCGGCTGAGACGTTCACCCGATTCCCGTACGCGCCAACCCTCGAAGGCCAGTACATCATCAAGAACGTCGTCCTGATCGCCGCCGCGATGGTCGTCGGCGCGACCGTTCGCGGCGGACGCCTCGAGGCCGAGCCTGCGGCGGGAACGACGGCCAAAACGACCGCGACTGGCGCGGTGGCGGACCACATGGACGGCGCACGTCTGTGAACGGTCCCCGGCCCAAGAGGCGCTCGTCCTCATCCGACCGTCCGATCTCTCACCGCACCTCGGAGCCGACTTCAAGCCGCCGGAGAACGATCCGGTCGCGCCCATATCGCAGCACAGTTCAGCGCGAGCGATGCTCCGGTATCTCCCTGACTGAAGGCCCGCCGTAACTCAACAGGCCCAGTCGCGCCGGGGTCCTCCTCTCGGGCCAGCCGGACGAGTCGAGCCGCCAGACGTCCGGGGAGGTCGAGGAAGTGCAGCTCCTCGACGTGATCGTTGATGCGCCGCACCCCGGCCGCCAGGCTCACCTCCAGCGCGTCGCGGACGGCGGAATCAGTGGCCAGCAACCCCCGGAAGCGGGCGCGAGACAGGAGCAGCGCCTCGACCGGCTCCAGCGCTACGGCGCTCCCCGAGCTGGCGGCGCCGTCGATCACGGTCAGCTCACCGAAGAAGTCACCCGCCCGCAGGGTGGCGATGGTCGCCTCATCTCCCTCGCTGGAGGTCAGGACCTCGTCCACGAGTACGTGAGGGCGGCATGTGGAGTTTCGTACCCGACGGGGAGAACACGGTTCGGGTCGAGGATGGCCTCGCAGCCTGCTGAAAATGAACCCCTGGCCGCCGGACGCCCCCGCATAGCGGCGCCGAGAGCACGAACAGCGGCGCTGTGCACGACCGGCCCGACGCGCGCTCGTACAGGTCTTCTTGTCATCGCCCAGGGGCTTGCACCTATCCCGCGTTCCAGATGTCGACGGCGCACCGCCATTGATCGTCGGCCTCACGGCGCCAGATCGTCACGGCGCGCCCCTCGGTGGTCGCCGGCACGCCGTCCGGGCCGTTCATGCGCACAGCGTTCGCGCTGAACATGTAGGCGAGCCGTCCATCAGGCGAGAAGACCACGTCCGTCGAGGTCCACGAGATCCTGAATCCCGGGATCTGCAAGCTTCCCTCGACGTAGCTGCGAAGCGCGTCTTTGCCGACGAACGCGGGCATGCCGGGCGCAAGCACGACGGCATCGTCGGTCCAGTACGACAGGATCCGCTCGATGTCGGTTCCTTCCGACGCTGCCCGCGCCCATTCGGCGTCGCGCTTCAGCAGCATCGCCCGATCCACGCTCACATCCATCTCGTCTCCTCGTGTCCCGGCCCCGGACGGCATCCCGACCTCGTGTCGGGGCCACCTCGCGGAGTATGGCAGCGGCGCATCCCTGCCGGATCTCCCGCAAGGGTCGGGTCCTTGTCAGCTGTTCTACGCCTGCCGCAAGCGGCCCAAGCCGGTCGCGGTCGTTGGTCTAGCGGTTCCCGTTAGACCAACAGGCCTGTAGTCTTGGCGCACCACCAATCGCTCAGGGTCACCATGGCATCGAGCTTCGAGGATCCGCCGAGCTCCATCGGCAAACCCGACCCGGCCGAGCTGGGGCGACTCGAAGCTGCCGTCGGACGCCTCCTCCCCAGCCTCGACCGGTTCCTTGAGTTCCCGGAGTCGGATCGATCGATCGAAGACCGATCCGCCTGGGTTGCAGCCCTACGTCGGCCGCTGCCGCTGGATGGCGCAGGGCTCAAGACTGTCGTCGACGAGCTCCAGCATTGGGTCATCCCATATGGCATGCGCTCACCGCATCCGGGCTTCTCCGCCCACGTGATTGGCCGTGCCACGACCGCCCCGTTGGCAGCCGGCATTGCGGCCCAGGTCGCGGGTCACTTCCGCTACTACCTGACTTCGTTCAACTTCCTCGAGCAGCTCTCGCTGGACTGGCTGGGCGAGATGTGCGGCATTCGGCCCGGCAGCTCGGCGGTGTACACCAGCGGCGGCTCGACCGCCAACCTGCTGGCGATGGGCGCGGCGCGCCAAGCGGCCTTCGAATCGATCGGCGTGGATCCTGCGGCCGACGGCATCCCGGCCGGGATGCGGGTGCGCATCTACGGCGGCACCGAGGTGCATCACACCATACATCGGGCGGCTGGGGTGTTGGGGCTCGGCAGACGCGCCTACTCCGCGGTGGATAGCGACTCCACCGGTCGTGTTGACCCCCTGGCGCTGGATCGTACGCTGCGTGCGGATCGCGCCGCCGGCGTTCGGCCGGTGGCGATCGTCGCCGTGGGCGGCGCAACGAGCACCGGGGCGATCGACAGGATCGGCGAGATCGCCGATGTTGCAGCGGAACATGGCGTCTGGCTGCATGTCGATGGGGCGTACGGGCTCCCGGCGGCGTGTCTTCCAGAGCTCGGAGCTTCCTTCTCCGGCGTCGAACGAGCCGACTCGGCCATCGTCGATCCGCACAAGTGGCTCGGGACGCCGGCCGGCTGCGGGGTCGTCTTCGTCCGTGATGCCGCCCTTCTCGAGCGGGCCTTCACCCAAGAACCAGCGCCGTACCTAGAGGCATTGTCCTCGGCCGAGACCCGGTCCCAATTCGATGACCAAGGTACGCAGTGGTTCGACCGCAGCGTGGAGTTGTCGTCGCCGGCTCGCGGCGTCTGGGTATGGGCCGCAATCCGCGAGATCGGCCTTGAGGGAGTGCGGGCCCGGATCCGCCGTCATATCGGGTTCGCCAAGCATCTTGGCGCGCGCGCCGAGGCGCACGAGCGCCTCGAGCTGCTTCTGCCTCCGATGCTCTCAATATGCTGCTTCCGCTACGTCCCCGAAGGTGCGGGTGATGTGGCCTCGGACGAGATCGACGAGATCAACGCGCAGATCGTCCAGCTCCTCCGCGCCGAGACCTCGCTCGTCACGTCGACCACGCGCGTACAGGGAAAGCTGGCGATCCGGCCCTGCTTCGTCAATGCCGGCACGACACTGGCTCAAGTCGACGGCCTGGCCAATGCCGTCGTCGAGATCGGCAATCGCATCACCCGCCAGGCCCGCGACGGAAACACAGGGCGGTTGTCGACGCGCTCTGCTGCTTCCTCGGTGACGCGTTCCGGGCTCGCGGATGGAGAAGTCGAATGAGAGCCGCGCGCTCCTGGCGAACCTCGCGACATAACCGAGGCTGAGTCGCGAACCCCGCTGCCGATGGCAACCCGCCCTTCGCCCCGACGCTCGCATGGGGCCGGACGGCGCATGACGGGTCGGGCTGGCGTAGGCACATAGAACAAGCCCTATGGTCGGGCAAGAGGGCTCGCCCCTCCCATAATCACCTCAGCGTTGCGGTGATACGACCGACACGGATCGCCCGAGCAGCCCAATCCGCCGGCTGATGCGTGCCACCCTTTGTCTCCGCCGGGACGGATCGAACCTGCGATCAAGAGGTTGATGGCAATCGCTTGCGCCCAGCTCACGGGTGCGGATGGGTAGCTATCGAGTGTCCCCAAGAGGATTCGAACCTGCGACCTTCGGCTCCGGAGGCCGCCCGGTGGCTGGACAGCGCTGCAAGCGTGACCGGAGCCACCATAATCGGGGGTAGCTGAAGGTCGTCGGGACGACGGGGCGCCAGCGTGCGCGAGTGTGCGGGGATGACACCAGACGGATGGCCCGTAGACGAGAGGTGTCGACCGGACTTTTTCTACGCGGGTTGGTGCCTGAAGAACCGCGGCGCGCTAACGAGAAGCAGCGCCGCCGAGAGCACGGCGATGATGAGTCCCGAGATCATTGGTGCGGGCGGAGCCTGACCCGGCGCTACGCCGATGGCGAGAATGAGTACAAAGACCGAGGCTCCCCAGAGGGGCAGGACCCACATCATCCACCAGGCCCAGGGCCGATTCTGCCGGAACGCACCGAGCAAAACGGCGCTGAGCAAGGTGCCGATCACGATCAGCGCAATGCCGCTGCTGCGCACCTCGAAATCCAGGAGGCGGTAACTTTGCGCGCTCGCAGCCTGAAGCTGCGCGGCCGTCATCCCGGTGATTCCCAGCGGGACGCTGGCGTCCTCATTGATGCCTTGGATGACGGGCGAGAACCCGATGACCGCGACGAGCACCGTCACGGAGCTGCTGTGCGGCGGCGGACGCTCGGGCGGCCGGAGAAGCAGATGCCGACCTAAAGTTTGGCAGGTTGCATGACGGCAGAGAGCCGGGCTGGCGACAGCCCGGCTCTTGCCTTCGTAGCGATGATGTAGAGGATCAGATCGATGCGGGCGGCTCGGGCGGCTCGGGCGGCTTAGGTGGCTGCCAGGGCTGGTCGGGCTGCTTGGGCGGCTCCGGCTGCTTGGGCGGCTCCGGCTGCTCGGGCGGCTCCGGCTGCTTGGGCGGCTCCCAGGGCTGGTCGGGCTGCTTGGGCTGGTCCGTCGGGAGTGTCACCGTGCACCTCTTTCTACTGGGGGTTACTACCAGCCGCCCTCGGGCGGCGTGTCGATGTCGGTGTGCCGGTCGCGGCAGCCCTTCCCGCAACGCGGGGCGAAAGGCCCGGGCTATCGGCCGAACCGTCCGCGTCCGAAGTACCCGAGCAGGAAGAGGACGACGAGCACGACGATCACGATCCAGATCAGGTTTTCCATCGGACCATCCCTACGCAACTGCGAGCTTGCTTGATGTGCATAGGTGGCAGTCTCTCGCGATGAATCCGCAACGTCATGACGCTTCCGTAATGAAGACGCGGGGCGGCTTGGTCGAGGCGACCTTCCCGCGACGCTCAGTTGCTTTGAAGTTCGCCCAGGTCCCGGCCGCCATCCCACCCCTCATTCGAGAAGGTGGGAATGAAGCGATAGCCCTTGCCCGGGACGGTGGCGATGAAGCGCGGGTGCCGATAGTCGTCCTGCAACTTGATGCGCAGGCTTCGGATGTGGCGATCGACGATGTTGCTCTCCGACACGAAGTCCGTGCCCCAGGTGGCGTCGAGGATCTCGTCTCGTGTCACGACGCGTCCACTTCGACTCGCAAGCAGGTACAACAGGCTCTGCTCGATGCCGGTTAGATGGACGACTGACTCACCCGCCCGCACCTGGCGATTGACAATGTCGATCTCGATCTCACCGAGCCTGATCGTCGGCACGATCGGGCGGTCGATCCCGGACGCCCGACGGGTGACCACCATCGACCTCGCGAGCAGCTCCTCCGGCGAGAACGGCATGGCCATGATGTCATCGACCCCGAGCTCGAACGCCCTCAGCTTCGTTTTGAGGTCCCCGCGACGAGTCAGACCCAGGACCGGGGTCGGGCTCCGGTTCAGATCGTTCGAGGCTCCCAGCCACAGGAGAAAAGCGGTGCTGTCAACGTGGTCCATGTCGACGACGGTCATGTGCGGGCGCCACTGGGCCAGCATGGCCTCCGCTTCTGCCAGGTTGTGCGCGGCCTGAACCACGAAGAGCCCGTGATTCAGCGTCATGGTGATGAGGTCCACGACCAGCTGGCGATCGTGGAGCACGAGTGCGCGGCGTGCCTCGACGGACTGCGTGTCCACATGGCCAGCTGTCACGGCTGATCCCCGTGACGTGGAAGACGTTGATGAAGCGTCTGCATGTCCCTTGCGACCTCTTGTTGGCTGGGCGGCCCCGCAGTGTGTGTTGCCGACGATTGCTGCCTCTGGCACCCGGAGCGCCCAGACAGGTGGGCCCGGTCTCACCGCCATGAAAACCCCTCGCGTACCTGTCTGAGCGATGCCAGGTTCCCCGCGGCTCACGGAGGCTGGCGCGCGAGATTCAGCGCGACCGAGGCCGATGCGGGCTCTGGCGGAATGGTCGGGCAACCCAAACCTACCCTCAGTTTCCTACGTCAGCAATGTCAGAGTTCACAAACGCGCCGGAGTCCACCCGCGGTACGATCGGCGGACGCGAAGAGGGCCTCCATGGGCGCGATCGAATCGGTTGGTTTCCATGTCGCACGGCTCCTGCCGGGCGCCGACGCCGGCACGCTGCGTCGCCTGGAAGGTGCGGCCCAGCAACAGACCTTCTGCCGCCGCGACCTGTTGCACGCGAGGGGAATCCAACTGCTTCCCTTCGTCGTGCTCGATGGGCACGTCATGGCTCGCCGCGTTGCGGAAACGGGACAGGTGTACGCCGCGCTGATCGCAGGGCCCGGCTATCTCGGCGGAGTTCACTCGATCAGCGACCCGGATGCTGAGGCGCTCTACGAGTTGGTCGCCCTGAGCGACGGGACGTGGGCGACATGGGATCCGCGATTCGTGCGAGGGCTGGCGCTACAGGACGCCGGGCTGGCCGTCGACCTCCTCGACCAGTCGTCGGATTTCACGGTGGTTCTCAACATGCGGCTCGATGAGCGGTCGTTCGAGAATGCACGCCAGCGGCTGGCTGCCATCCTCACCCGGTACGGCAAGGCGATCTTCGACACCCCCCATCCAGTTGCGCAGCGCACCGACCTGGCAGCCATGATCGGTGCGAGCCGGGTGATGATGTACCGGGCACTGCGCGAGCTGGAAGCCGACGGTCTGGTGAAACGCGAACGCAGGGGCGGCATCAAGATTCTGGACGGGGAGCGACTGGCCCGACTGGTCACGGTGGCGCCCCCGGACGGCGCCCCGGCTCTCTGACTAGGCCCAGGCCAGGAATTGAGAGAGCAGAGCACTGGGCGCCGCCGACCCGCCTCCGAGACTCGGCAGCGGCGTCCCGCCTCCGAGACTCGGCAGCGGCGTCCCGCTTCCGCCCGGAATGAGACTCGGCAGCGGCGTCCCGCTTCCGCCCGGAATGAGACTCGGCAGCGGCGTCCCGCTTCCGCCGCCATTGAGCACGAAGTACCACACAACGAACCCGATGACGACGAGCGCCAGCACGAGCCCGACGATCATGCCTGCCCCCATCCCCGACGAGCCGTTGCTCGGAACGTTGACGTTCTGTTGTCCCATGAGCCGCCTAACCTCCAGTTGTTGGAAGACCTTTGTGTTCCTGATAGGTGTTGCGTACCAGCTGAGTCGCTAGCGGAGATGTAGGTCCACCCCCAGTAGGACGAGCGGCCATAGCAGCACGGCGAGGATGGCCGAGAGGATGGGCATCACGGCCTCGAGATGCGCAAAGAACGCGTGACCGGACGCCACGATCAGGCCAATGACGACGTAGACGATGGCCACGATGGAAGACAGAGGGGATCTCATGTATCTCCTCAACTCAGAAGTGCGAGGAGGCCTAGGCTGCCACGGCAACGCGACTGCGTTCCCCGCGGCTCCCCGGTTCGCTTCGCAGGTGACCTTGATCCGATGTCCTGTCGGTTCATCGGCCGCGGCTCTCGTCTGACCGGCGTCGGGTGTCGACGACGGCAGTCAGCAGGAAGATCCCGATCGCGACGATAACGAGTGCGGGCGGCACGCGTCAGATCGCCGATTGGGCGCGCGCGGGAAGAGGGGACACCACGACCCGCCGGTGATGTCGCACTCGCGCCCGATCCCTGCGGCCGTCGCCGCGCACCAGGGCACGCTGAGTGATCGGCTGCTGTCTGGGCGCTGCCCCGCTCCGGAGCACGAGGGGACCTCGATCGGTGTCCATGCGTGCCACTGTGCCGGTGCGAATCCGGGACGTCATGACGCTTCTGTAATGCTGATGACAACGATCATCCACTTGGGTTGCAGAGACACGGGCTGATCAACGAGCGGCCAGCAGGCAGCACGCGGACGTGACCGCGTCCCATTGGCCGTCAGAATCACATTACGAACCGTCATGACGTGACGGTGAGCCGGGACCATGCTCCGGGTAGGAAGTCAGGAAAGCGAACGGCACGCGCGCCCAGTAACGGTCGCCGGCGCGGGCCAAGCGAGTGGCGAGACCGACCTGATGGCCAGAGGTGAGGTCGCGCCATGCACCAGCTAGCCGGCCATCGCAGGGTGGGAGTGGCGGCCAAGACGAACACACGGCTTCATGGTGCCAAGTTGCCGCTCTCGGCACGCATCGCAATCACTCTCGCGATCGGCATGCTCGCCGTCGGACAGACGGCATTTGCCGCAGGTCCGGCGCCAGTCGGCCTGGGAACGGCTGAGCCTTTCGCGGTCTTGGCGGGCACGCCGGCGGTGACCAATACCGGGGCGACCACCATCACCGGAAACGTGGGCATTGACCCGGCTGCCGCCGTGACGGGGTTCCCGCCCGGAATTGTGAACGGGACGATCCATGCGGCCGACGCCGTCGCGCTGCAGGCCAAGAGCGACCTGGTCATCGCGTATGACGACGCAGCAGGACGAACACCGGTCACCGTGGTGGCCGGGGGCACCCTCGGCGGGAAGACCCTCGTCGCGGGCGTCTACAACGCCGGGGGCGTCACGCTCGATCTGACAGGGACGCTCACCCTCAACGGCCAGAACGACCCGAATTCCGTATGGGTCTTCCAGGCCACGTCCGACCTCATCACCGCGTCGTCGAGCTCCGTCCGATTCATCAACGGCGGCCAGCCCTGCAACGTCTTCTGGCAGGTCACCAGCTCGGCGACTCTCGGATCGGGCTCGACCTTCGCGGGGACCATCCTGGCCCTGACCTCCATTACCATGAACAGTGGCGTAACGGTGAATGGTCGAGCGCTGGCCCGGAACGGCGAGGTGACCTTGATCAACGACACCATCACGAGGTCGACGTGCTCGACGACGGCATCGTCGGGGGCGGCATCGCCGTCGGGGGGCGTGCCAAACGCCGCGTTCAGTGGCTCCGAACCAAACGGCCCAATGGGCACCGTGCTCTTCGCGCTGGTCGTGATCGGCTCGCTGGGCGCCCTGACCCTGGCGAACGTGCGAGTGGCTCGCCGGCGCAAGTAAGCTCAAGCGATCCTGGCCACCCAGCCGAGGCGCTGGCGCTCTTCCCCCAGATGCCTAAGTCGTAAAGGAGAAAGCCATGCAGAACGATGAAGTCGACCAGACGGTCGTCACCCAAGGGCCCACGCCCGCCACCCCCCAGGAACCGTCGCAGACGGACCCGGGGTTAGAGACAGTACGCACGGACAGTCGGCGCACCACCACGACGGGCCCCGGAACCTCCGAGATGACCCGGCGGGTCATCGTCCTATTGTTCGGGCTGATCCAGGTCGTCATCGGAGCGCGCTTCGTCCTGCTCCTGCTCGACGCCAGAGAAGCCAACGGCCTCGTGTCCGGCATCCTGAACGTCAGCCAGCTGTTCGTCGCGCCGTTCGACGGGATCCTCCGGACGGACTACCTCCATGCCGCGGGTTCGGTGCTCGATATCACCGCCATCGTGGCCTTCGTCGGCTGGACGATCCTCGAGCTGATCGCGATCTGGGCCGTGGGGATCTTCCGGCGCGAGTCGGCCTGACATCATCGCCTGACCGCGTCGCGGTCCCCAGGCGGGCAGGGCCTCGTCCGCAGACAGCGTCGGCCGGAGCACGGCCGCGCGACACGGAAGGAACGAATTCGATGGGCGGTACGTGGGACGAGACCAAGGGGGTTATCAAGGAGAACGTCGGCAAGATCAGCGGCGATCGCTCGACCGAAGTGTCGGGCAAGCTCGATCAGGTCAAGGGCAAGCTCGAAAAGAAGATCGGCCAAGCCAAGGATGCGATACGCCGCCGGGGCGATCCCAATCGATGAGACCTTGCAGCGTGCGCGGGAGCGGCCTTCCGTTGACCGACCTCGCCACCCCGGCGCGCGCGCAGTCGCGCAGCTCGTCTGTCCGGTAAGGAGGCAGCATGGAAACGTGGCAGATCGCCGTCATCGTTGTGGCGGTGCTTGTGGTGGTGAGCTTGGCCTGGATCATGGTCCAGCGGCAGCGCACCGACAGGCTGACGAAGCAGTACGGACCCGAGTATCAGCGGACAGTCGCAATAGCGGGCGATCAACGCGAGGCAGAGCGTGAGCTCGAAGCACGCCGGGAGCGGGTCAAGAGCTTCGAGATCCGGGCGCTGTCGACCGACGAGCGCGATCGATACCTCGCGAGCTGGAAGGAGAGTCAGGCCCAGTTCGTCGACGACCCACCGGGGGCCATCTCCCAGGCCGACATGCTGGTGCAGGAAGTCATGCGGGCGCGCGGCTATCCGATGGTCGACTTCGAGCAGCGAGCGGCGGACATCTCGGTCGATCATCCGCACGTACTCGAGGAGTACCGCGCGGCACATACCATCGCCGAGCGCCACGCAACCGGTGGCGTCGAGACGGAGGACCTGCGCCAGGCAATGGTGCACTACCGCGCCCTCTTCGATGATCTGCTGGAGACCGATTCGGCCACACCGGAGCAGGAGCCACCGACAGGAGAGGCGCGCATGACAGACCAAGCTCCGTCGGAGGCTGTCTAGCGGTTCCTGAACAGGCCGGCTGCAGCCAGCAAGGGCAGCACGACCACCAGCACGGCCACCAGCAGCAGGCTGCGCCGCACCATTCGGCGACCGAGCAGGCCACCCCGGCGTGGTGCGGCCAGGGTCGGCGCCAGGCGGGCATCCAGCGCCGAGCGCTGGGCGCTCGTCATCGGCTCAGCCAGCACGTCGCCCAAACGATCCTCGAAGGACCGATCAAGACTGGTCACGGTAGGTCTCCCGCCGCGGGTCAGAGGAGCGCGGCTATCCGCTCCGCGAGTCGGTCGGCGATCATGATGGTGGGGATGTGCGTGAATCCGGATGGAACAGTCGGCATGATCGACGCATCGACGACGAAGAGTCGCTCTGTGCCGAAGACGCGGCCGAAACCATCCACGACTGCACCGTCATCGGGCGACGGGCCCATGGAACAGGTCCCCACCACGTGGGGGATGGAGAACGCGCCGCGGCGGATGGCGCCGGGCAGTTCGTCGTCGCCGATCTCGGGCGGCGGGTCAGCACACAGGCTCCGGATCGCCGGCTGGCTTGCGACGTCGCGGGCTCGGCGGTAGCCCTCGGCCAGTCGTTCGAGGTCGGATGGCTCCCGAAAGTTGCCGAGGTCGATGCGCGGCGGGTCCGCCGGATCGGCCGACCGCAGCCGAACACTCCCTCTCGAGCGCGGCTTGAGGAGCACGATGTTGATCGAGAACTCCGAAGGATCCCCGGGCGGCTGCGGGTCGCTCACCCACAGCATGAGGTCCGGCGGCCCGTTGGTGGATGCTCCCCGACTGTGGAAGGTGGCGACCGAGTGGAGCAGGGGAACCGTTCGACCGGTTCCGCGGTAGCCGCACTCGACGTCCGCTCCGGGGTGGTCGGCGAGGTTCTCTCCCACGCCAGGGAGATCGAGGCGGACCGCGACGCCCACTGACTGCAGATGTTCAGCCGGTCCGATGCCCGAGCGCATGAGGATGGGGGGACTGCCATACGTCCCGGCGCAGAGCACCACCCAACTCGCATCGATGATCGTCCCGTCGAGGAGGCGGACTCCCGTGGCACGCGTCTGCTCGAAGACGACGTCAGCAACCTGGCTATCCGGCCGTATCGTGAGGTTCGGCAGCGTGCGGCCGACCGGGAGATAGGCGCCAGCCGCACTCACCCGGACGCCATCGCGCGAGCTGATCGGCATGCGGCCGGCGCCAACGGCTCCCGGTCGATTGTGATCGTTGACCAGGGGGAAGCCCACCGCTTCGAGCGCCTGCAGCGCGGCCGCGTGGATATCGGTCAGCTCGAGGTCCCGGTAGCGATTGACCGGGATCGGTCCGCTGTCGCCATGCCAGCGCTCGTCGCCAAAATCAAGGTCGGTCTCGAGCCGCTTGAAATAGGGCAACATGTCCTCGAAGCCCCAGCCCGCATTCCCGAGGGCCTCCCACTCGTCGTAGTCAGCGGGAGAGCCGCGAAGGGCGAACCGGGTAATCGAGGAGGTGCCACCCAGAAGCTTGACCCTGCGCAGGTCCTGGACGACGCCGAGTTCGTCAGGCTCCGACTTGTAGCCCCAGTCGAACTCGCGGGTCATGTGCCAGCCGTCACGGATCTGCTCCGGCAGATCGGCGCGGAGGTCGGGGCCTGCCTCGAGGAGCACCACCGACCGCGAGCCGGACTCGGAAAGACGCGCGGCTACGACGCACCCGGCCGCACCGCCGCCGACGACTGCAACGTCGAACTCCT
Source organism: uncultured Chloroflexia bacterium (assembly GCA_963750025.1). Lineage (GTDB taxonomy): Bacteria > Chloroflexota > Limnocylindria > QHBO01 > QHBO01 > CF-167. Next base: position 35,709 of record CAVVPF010000032.1, on the reverse strand, counting down.
GTCGTCCGGCCAGGCCGCCCCCTGCCTCACCCCGTGCGAGCATTCACGCAGTATCGGCGCCGAGGTTGCCCGTGTCGAGGAGCGGCAACCGCGTCATGTGCCCTCAGGCCAGGACAAGCCCTCGTGTCCGAGCAGGTCTCCCGGTGGTGCGTGTCACCCAACTAACGTGCGAGGAGTGGCGCGGCGGACATTCCCGCTGTCAGGTGCTCCCAATCGTCGTGCGCAGGTCTTTCATGAGCAGATACAGGTGCAGCGGGTCCGTTGGAGACGGCTCAAACTCGGCGAGATGGAGATAGAACTCGCGGGCCTCTTCGCTTTCTGCGTGAATGAGCAACGCCCGAATGCCGATCTCCTGGCCCACAACAACCGTTCGTTGGAGTGCGTCCTTGACGAGCGCTGCGCCCAGACCCCGCCCTTGTTGGCCCACGTCAACGCCCAGGCGCGTGAGAAGCACAACGGGCATGGGGTGGTGCCCAGTTCCGCGTCGAACTCGATCCGGGCTGTCTTCCTGCTCAACGGATCCCGCCGCGAGAGCGTGGTAGCCAACTACCCGTTTTCCTCCGGCCAGGCATACGACATACACTCGGCTGGTTCCAGCTTGCTGTGCCTGGAGAGAATGATTCCGAAGCCAATCAGTCTGAGCTGGCGATCCGCAGTCGAACTCTTCCGTCTCATGAGCGGCGGTAAGAACCTCAACAGCAGAGAAGTCGCTCACGCCTCATCGAGCACGGCCGGGGACTCGAGGAGTCGACGAAGGCGCGGCAGGGATCGTGGTGGCGCATCCAAGAGGTTGACGAATTCGTTCCACTGAGCGCTCGGCAGGACAAAACGACGACGATCCACAAGAACGTCCTCTGCTGCTCTTGTCGCAGCGGTCAGTACGAACTCAGAGAGTGTCGTCTCAGTGACCCGACTGGCTTCGTCGAGAAGTGCCCGCTGGGAGTGGTTGAGGCGAACAGCTACACGCTCGCTCTTCACCGCAGGCGTTGAACGGGCGCGAACAGCAGATCGAGCAGGTCGCGCAGGTTGTGACAATGAATCGGTACCGTGCTATGTGGTAACAGTGTGCGTACACTAGTCGCGGACGGCCCCCGCGTCAACCAGCGAGCTGAGCCCCCAGTTGGACCACGGGCACCAGCTGGCTGGCAAAGCTTCGCTCGTTGGTCAGCAACTGGCGCGCACCGGCCTCGTGGGCGGCGGCACTGACCAACGCGTCTGCAATGTGGCGGGCGGACAGGTGCCGGACCGATGCAATGGCCGCACTGGCCAGTCCTGCGTCCATTCCGGCAAGTTGGACGTTTCCGTGCGCCAGGAGGCTATCGACCTGCCGCTTATCGCCGCGTTACCGCGGGCTTAGCAAAGAGCGGAGGCCGCCTTGCGGCGGCCTCGCGGCCGACAACTGAAGCTGTCGGCGGTGCGCGTCCAGTCTACCGGCGAATCAGCCCTTCCTCGCGGCGCGTTTCGACCGCTGCGGAGGCGTATCGCGCTTGGCGTCCTCTTCATCGGTCACCTCGTAGAAGCGACCCTTGGCACGGGCAGCGAACCGCACGTAAGGGTTGGGCCGCGCCCTCAAGAAGTCGAACGGCCTCTGGAGCTCAGGCTCCTCGTCGTGGTCGTCGTGCGTTTGCTTCATAGCGTCTTTGTTCCTGCAGCGTGGCAGGCCATGCTGAGATGATTCGGATGTTAGTGCCTCGTTCGGTAAACGCAACCACGACGATTGCGCCTTGCCCTGTGCGGCCAATCAGTCGGTGCCGCACCTCCGAATGCGAGTGGAGCGTATCGAACTCGATGAGAGCGCCTTCGTCCTGAAAGGCCGAGGACGCGGAGGCGAACGTCAACCCATGCGTCGCCAGGTTGCGCCTGTTCTTGGCGGGATCCCACTCGTAGCCAGCCGGAAAGTCGTCCAATCCATCTCGTCACACAGCGAAGGGGCGGAGAGCATCGCTCCCCGCCCCTTACCGGTGACTTAGAGCCTGTGTATGAAATTCGCCCGCAGGCTTGCCGTGTCCAGACGCATGCGCGACGATCGGCCCTGTGTCTGACCCATGGGCCTCCGCGTCCCGATCAGAACGGTCCCATCATTGACCTGCGGCGTATTCGGCGAATGGTGGCAGGCGAGGTAACCCAAAGGCACGAGAATGGAGGCACCCATGGGTCAGATCCGGCCGGCGGTTCGCGCCGCGATGTCGTCGCTCGAGGCGCGCGACACGGTAGACCGCAGCGACGGCACGCCCCGTGCCCAGCGACTGCGCGCCATCCGGCCTGAGGTCGGCGCCTTCCTGCTGACTCTGGCCCTCGCGAGCCGCTCAAGAACCATGGTCGAGATCGGCACCAGCGCCGGTTACTCAACCCTGTGGCTGGCTGCAGCGGCCGAGCACACCGACGGTCGGGTCATCACCTTCGAGATCGACCCCGCTAAGGTCGAGCTGGCGCGCGCCACGTTCGCCGCCGCGGAGGTCGACGATCGGGTCGAGTTGCGCGCGACCGATGGCGGGGTCGGGCTGGTCTCCCTCGCCGGCATAGCCGACCTCGTCTTCCTTGACGCCGAGAAGGAGGACTACCTGCGCCTTCTCGAGCCGGCCATCGAGGCGCTGCGCCCGAGCGGCCTGCTCGTCGCCGACAACCTCATCTCGCACGAGGCCGACCTCGCCGCATTCCGCGAGCGCGCCCTGGCCGATCCACGCCTGCACGGCCTGGTGGTGCCGATCGGGCGTGGCGAGCTGGTCGCCGTCCGCGTCTGACCTGCACCCAGGGTCGAGCTTGTGCCCCGCCACTCACCGATCAGACAGACTGGGAGGCTGTCTTCACGCGCCACCGCGACACGTTCTATGGCACGAAACGGTCTATCTCGAACGGGAGTTTTCATTCACAGGGCCTGAGCGCCCGATTAGCCGGACTCCCGGGTCAGCTGCACCCGCTCGTCGAACCGCAGTTGATGCACTTGTAGCAGCTGCCGTTGCGGACCATGATCGAGCCGCATTCGGTGCAAGCCGGCGAGTCCGCGGTGTCGAAGATGACCGGCGCCTGCCCCGCGTCCAGCCGCTCCTCCCGCTTGGCGTGCCCGTTCTGCGCCACGATCTTCAACCCATCCAGAATCGAAGCCGCGGGCTCAGATGGAGCCTCATCCACCTTCTCGACGTCCCCTTCCGTTGCCGCCTCTACGCTTGGGGAAGCGGCGGCGGGCGCCGCCTCCGCGAGCGTTGCGGAGCCGCGAATGGAGGCGGCGTCCGGCGCCGCTTCCCCACTCACCGGGGTTGCATCGGAAAGGGTCATCTGGCGGTTGATGATCCCCACCACATCCTGCTCATCCCTGCTCAGGAACTTGGTCGCCAGGTACCGGAAGATGTAGTCGATCAGGCTCTTCGCCATCGGGATATCCCGGTTGGTGGTGAAGCCCGCCGGCTCGAAGCGCAGGTGGCTGAACTTGTTGACCAGGTCCTTCAAGCGGCACCCCGTACTGCATCGCCACGCTGACCGCGGTGGCGAAGGCGTCCATCAGCCCCGAAATGGTCGATCCCTCCTTGGCCATCTTCAGGAAGATCTCGCCCGGCTGGCCGTCCGCGTACAGGCCGACCGTCAGGTAGCCCTCGTGCCCCGCCGACGTTGAACTTGTGGGTGAAGGCGGCCCGCTCGTCCGGCAGACGACGCCGATACGGCTTGGTGCAGCCGGCACCGATGCGACGGCTCCGCGGCGGCCACCTCGCCGCCCTCCTCTTGGTGTTCAGCGGCTGTGAGCGCTTGGAGTTGTCGCGGTAGACCGCGATCGCCTTGAGGCCCAGCTTCCAGCCGTCGATGTAGACCTGCGCGATCTCGGCCGGGGTTGAGGCCTCCGGCATATTCACCGTCTTGCTGATGGCGCCGATGATGAACGGCTGCACGGCGGCCATCATCTTCAGGTGCCCGTTGTAGTGGATGGATCGGCTGCCGTTGGCCGGCTTGAAGGCGCAGTCGAAGACGCTCAGGTGCTCGTCGCGGAGATGCGGCGCGCCCTCGATGGTGTCGTGCTCATCGATGAAGGCGACGATCTCCTCCGTCTGCTTTGCCGAGTAGCCCAGCTTACGAAGCGCGTGCGGCACGGTCTGGTTGACGATCTTCAGGTAGCCGCCGCCGACCAGCCTCTTGTACTTGACCAGGGCGATATCGGGCTCCACGCCGGTCGTGTCGCAGTCCATCAGGAACGCGATGGTGCCCGTTGGCGCCAGGACCGAGACCTGCCCGTTGCGGAAGCCGGCCTGCTCGCCGAGCGCGATCACCTCGTCCCAGGTGGTCAGCGCCGCGTCCAGCAGGTCGGTGGGGATCAGCTGCCGGTCGAGGCGGTAGGCCGCCTCGCGGTGCTGGTTCATCACCTTCAGATAGGGCTCGCGGTTGACCGCGTAGCCGGCGAACGGCCCGCCCTGGTCGCGGCTGATGCGCGCTGACTGGAGCTCCGCCTCGCCCTGCATGATCGCGGTGATGGCCGCCGCGTAGGAGCGCCCCTCGTCGGAGTCGTAGGCCAGGCCACGGTTCATGAGCAGCGCGCCGAGGTTGGCGTAGCCGAGGCCCAGCGGCCGGAAGGCGTGGGAGTTCTTCTCGATCAGCGGAGTCGGGTAGCTCGCGTTGTCGACCAGGATCTCCTGGGCGGTCAGCACGATGCGCACCGCGTGCTTGTACGCCTCGATGTCGAACTCGCCGTCGTCCTTCACGAACTTCATCAGGTTCAGGCTCGCCAAGTTACAAGCGGAGTCGTCCAAATACATGTATTCGCTGCAGTTGTGAATTACAAGACCGTTTGTAACGAAGTGATTTGTAACGGATTCGGTCAGGTCGAACACGGGCTGGTCGCCCAGCGGGGTGACTGAGCCGAAGGTGTCGACCAGCTCGTCGCTGTAGGTTCCGATAGTCCAGTTAAGGCGATTGAGCGCCTCGGCCTTCTGGCTCTCCGGTGCGAACCCGATCTCCTTCTCGAATCGCAGGCGCGAGGCGCTGGTGATCCGGAGCGAGTTCATCTCCTTGACGGCGTACTCCTTGGTGCCGCCCTTGCCGTCCGGCAGTAGTTGAGACAACTTGCCGTTGCGACGGTTCTCGTAGATGTGCGACTTCACTCCGTAGCCGAGCAGCATCCTCTGCACCTGGAGCAGCAGCCCGAGGGAGGTTGAGTCGAGGCCCACGTATGCAGCCGTGCTGTTGGAAACCGTGCCGTCGGCGGTGAACAGGCCGCGCAGCAGGCCGGCCATGCTCGCCCGATCCAGCCCGAACGCCTCCTCGGTGAAGCGCTTGAGGTCGGAACCCTCGTCGAGGACGGCGTAGCGCAGGAACTGCTCGACGACCGGTCTTGACGCGAACGAGAGCCGCGAGCCGGTGGAGCTCACCTGGACGTGGACTGCGTCGTTGCGCCCGGAAGAGCCAACGGCCTTCAGCATCTGCTTCTGAGCGTTGACCTCCGCTGCCACTGCCTCGAGGACACGAGCTTCGTTGGCGTGCATGGTCAGGATGATCGAGCGGAAGTCGCGTCCGTCAATTGTTTGACGGGTCGCGTATCCATCCCCGACCGCCAGGCCGATCGCCTCGGCCAGCTCGGTCGGGAGGCTCTCGCGGCCGAAGCCGGGGGCGTTCAGGAAGATCCGGTCGTCGGGCTGGAGATCCTTGACCGCGACGTCGCCACGGGTGGTCGCGATCTTGTGGTCGGCGGTGATCCGAACTCGGTAGCCGGACTTGGTCTTCAGCTCGAAGACGGCCTTGGTGCCGGTCGGGAAGATCTTGTCCACTGGGTGCGGCTGGCCATCGGCTCCAATCACATTGGCGCTCTTGCCGACCAGGCTGTCGATTCGGCGCCAGCCCTCATCGGTCGCAACCAGGGTGTCTCCGGTGACGCACGGGTTAGAGGCATTGATGGGCGCAGTGTTGGAGCTCGTATGCCAGCGGTTGATGTTGTCGTGGTACTGGATCCCGGGGTCGCCGCAGACCCAGGCCGCCTCGGCCATCTTGTTGAGGAGGGATCGGGCCTTGAAGGTCTCCATCGGCGCCTTGTTCACCACCGCGTGGGTGGTCCAGTCGCCATCGGCCTCGACCTGTTCCATGAACGCGTCCGTGACACGCACGGAGTTGTTGGAGTTCTGGAAGAAGACCGATTCGTACGCCTCGCCCCCGTTGAAGTTGCCGTCGTAGCCGGCGTCGATCAGGGCCCAGGCCTTCTTCTCTTCCTTCATCTTGCAGTCGATGAACTCCTCGATATCGGGATGGCCGATGTTGAGGATCACCATCTTCGCGGCGCGGCGGGTCTTGCCGCCGGACTTGATCACGCCGGCGAAGGCGTCGAAGCCCTTCATGAAGGAGACCGGGCCGCTGGCGGAGCCGCCGCCTTTTAGACCCTCCGTCTTGGAGCGGATGGTGGAGAGGTTGGATCCGGTGCCGGAGCCGCCCTTGAAGAGCATCCCCTCGGTGTGGGCCAGGGTCAGGATCGAGTCCATTGTGTCTTCGACGCTGTTGATGAAGCAGGCGGAGCACTGCGGGTGCTCGTCGATCCCCACGTTGAACCAGACGGGGCTGTTGAAGGCGGCGCGCTGCTTGAGCAGGATGTCGGTCAGCTCAGCGTGGAAGGCTGCCTGGTCCTCCGGCGTGGCGAAGTACTGGTCCTTCTCGCCCCAGCCGGTGATGGTGTCCACCACGCGACCGATCATCTGGCGGACGCTGTACTCGCGCTCGGGCGAGCCCAGGTGGCCGCGGAAGTACTTGCTGGCCACCACGTTGGTCGCCAGGGCGGACCATGACTTGGGGAACTCGAGGTTCTTCTGCTCGAAGACGACCTTGCCGTGCTCGTTGGTGATCGCCGCTTCGCGGGTGTCCCACTCGGCGGTGTCATACGGATCTACGCCTGCGCGGGTGTACCGGCGCTCGATGGTGAGGCCCTTCCAGGTCCGCTTCTCCCCTGCCTGCAACTGGCGATAGCCGCTGCGCTTCGCCCCGTTGCCGTGCCCATTCGCCCCGTGGCCGTTGCCGTTCGCGTGCTTGGCCAGGGCCTGCTGGGGAGTCGCGGAGCGTGCCATCGGTCTTGATCCTTCGTGCTCGGAGGGATTGGAAGCGTGATGCGGCGGGGGTTGAGCCGCGTTTTTCAGGGCGGTAAGTGTACGTCCGGCGGAGGCATGAGTCAACCCCGAAACCACAAGATGTGGTGGGTTGGGGTCGTTGGGGGCGCTACCTATTGTGGAGTAGCCGCATGTTGTGTGGAGGGCCTGTGGACGGGATGTGGAGAGTTGCGGCGGGGAGTGGGTGAGGAGTGGGGAGGCCGCGCGGCGGGGGGCATCGGTGCCTTGGGTGCTCGGTGGGTGCTCGTCAACTCGCGCCGGTCGGCCCGGGCTTGGCCTGGCAGCCCGACCGCCGGCGACTCTGGGGAGGGGTGCGTGTCATACGCGGGGGTGTTTCGGCGGAGTGGATACCTGCGGGCCGCCGTTTACGCTCAGCGCAAGCATCGGCCAAGTTTGGCGCGGGTCTCGGCCCGGTTGGGTGCTTGCGTGGCCGGCCGTTACGCCCAGCGTAAGCCGCGGCCAAGTTGGGGCCGGAAAGAGGGGATCTGCGGGTGTCGCGCGGGGCTTCTTGGCGGTTACTTACGCTCAGCGTAAGCCGGCTCGGCGGAGTCATTAGTCCCGTGCTGTTCGTGGCTGGGCGGCCGTTTACGCTCAGCGCAAGCATCGGCCAAGTTTGGCGCGGGTCTCGGCCCGGTTGGGTGCTTGCGTGGCCGGCCGTTACGCTCAGCGTAAGCCGCGGCCAAGTTGGGCCGGAAAGAGGGGATCTGCGGGCGTCGCGCGGGGCTTCTTGGCGGTTACTTACGCTCAGCGTAAGCCGGCTCGGCGGCGAGGGTTGGGTCTCAGCCGGCCGAGGCTTCCTCCGCCATGGCGACGGCTTGCAGCGGGGAGCCCCAGCCCTCGGCCAGCTCGGCGAGCACGGTGAGCGACGGTGCGAAATAGAAGGCACCGCTCACCGGGCGCGAGAAGTCGGTGAGGCGGTCGTGGACCCGGTCCGCGTCAACGCCGAACATGCGGCCCAGCATCCGCTCGAACCGCCCGCGGTCGGCGGAGAAGGCGACGAAGTAGAGGCCGTGCTCGGCGACGGTGCCGTAGGCGACGCTGCGCCGGTAGATCGGCAGCTCGTCGCCGGCCTCATCGCTGATCGTGACCCGTGCGATGTGCGCGTCGATCGGCAGCGCATCGCCCGTCAGCTCCACGCTGGACGGCTTCGTGCGACCGACGACCCGCTCCTGCTCCTTGACCTGGAGCTTCTCGAACGCGTCGAGGTCGTGGATCCAGCGCATCACCAGCACGTGGCTGCCGCCGGCGCCCGGCTGGCCGTCGGCGACCAGCGCCGCGGCCGGCGCCTCGTGGGTCATCGGGTTGGCGGACCCGTCGATGAACCCGGTCAGGTCGCGGCTGTCGCGGTGCACGAAGCATGGCTGCTCCGAGGCGACCACGGCCACATCGGCCAGCAGCTGGACCGCAGCGCGGGAGTGCTCAAAGACGACGTCCTGCGAACTGCCGTTGATCCACAGCCAGAAGTCGTGCTGAGTGGCCGGCGCATGGTGGCCGCCGAGCCTTCCGATCGGTAGAAATGCAGCCAGGTCCTCTGGGGCGTGATCCGGGGCAACGGTGCGCCACAGCTCGCTCCCGAAGCCGATGACCAGGTTGATGCCACCCGCCGAGACGGCCGGTGCACGAAGCTGGCTCAGGGCAGCAGTCGCCAGGCCCATGTCGACATCGGCGCGCAGGTCGAACTCGATGAACTCGTGGGCGATGGTGCCCTGCGCAAAGATCCCGAACTGGGGGACGGTCATGGGAGCGACATGGTAGCGCGCGTCAGGCGGATACTGCCGGAGGTCATGCGTGAACGAAGCACGACGAGGTGGTTGCTGACCGGCGGGGTCATCGGTCCAGTGCTGTTCGTGGTCGTCTTCCTGGTGGAGGGAGCCACCCGGCCGGGATACGACTCGATGCGGCAGTTCGTGAGCCTGCTGAGCCTGGGCGACCTGGGGTGGCAGCAGGTGGCGAATTTCCTCGTGAGCGGGACGCTGGTGATTGGCGGCGCGGTGGGGCTGCGGCGGGTTCTGCGCGAAGGGCCGGGTTCGAGGTGGGGGCCGATCCTGGTCGGCCTGGCCGGGGTGGGCCTGGTGCTGGCCGGGGTGTTCACGACCGATCCCGCCCAGGGCTACCCGTCGGGAGCGCTGAAAGAGCTGGGCCTGCCGGCGAGCTACTCGTGGCACGCCATGATCCACCAGCTGGCCTCGAGCTTCGTCTTCCTGGGCCTGCCCGTGGCAATGTTCGTGATGGCGCGGAGGTTCCGGGGGGAGGGGAGCCGGTGGGCTCTCTATTGCTGGCTTTCCGGGGCAGGGGTGGTGGTCTTCCTGTTCGCGGCCTTTTCGTTTGTGGACGTTACGGGGCTGCTGCAGCGAGTGGCCCTCCTGTTGGCCCTGGGTTGGGTGGCCCAGGTGATGTGGCGGTTCCGGCGGGACGTGGCGGAGGGGTAGTGGCCGGGCCGGGGGCAGTGGGCTGGCCGCTGGGTAGTGGCCGGGCCACTGGCCGGGCGGGGGCAGGGCAGCTGGGCAGTGGCCGGGCCACTGGCCGGGCGGGGCCGCTGGGCAGTGGCCGGGCCACTGTGGCCGGGCAACTATTTACGCTCAGCGTAAGCATCGGCCAACTTCGACGCGGTGCTCAGCTGGCTGGGGTGCCTGGGTGGCAGGCCCTTACGCCCAGCGTAAGCGGCGGCCAAGTTGAGGGTGGAAACCGGTGATCTGGCGGCGGAGGAGGAGGCTGCTTGGCGGTTGCTTACGCTGAGCGTAAACCGGCTCGACAGGGACGGGTCTAAAGCAGCACGATCCCGTTGGCACCGGGGTCGTCGCCGCTGGCGAGGGCTGCCAGGGTCGCCCTGGTGCCCAGCGGAAAGGTCATCGCGAGGACATCTGCGGCCGAGTTGAGCGCCTCGCGATTGGCGTGGCTGGCGCCGAGGAGGATCACGAGGCGGGCAACCTGGCCATCGCGCTGCTTCCGGGCCGCGGCGCGGAGCTGGGCCTGGGCGTCTCGGAGGCGGGTGATGGCCTCGACGGCGACCGATCCGCTTGGCCCTGTGAGGAGGGCGTCGAAGGCGCGCAGGTCGCCGGGCAGCTTCAGTGGCGCCTCCAACTGCCAGCTCCAGGCGTCGCCGATTCGGGCTCGCAGGCGGCGAAGGAGGTCGAGTTGCGCCGCGTCACGGAGGCCGCCGCCAGCTGGGTAGAAGCGGACGTGCAGCCGGAGACCCACCACGGCGCCATGACGGGCCAGCTCGGCGACGGCGAGATCTCTGAGCAGGCCGTGTTCAACCCGGCTGATGCGCGCATTCGAGAAACCGACGGCGCGTGCGACGTCGATCTGCCGCAGGCCGTGCGCGAGGCGAGCCTCCCTGAGCTCAGCCCCAAGCTCGGCCTGGAGCCGACGCCCGGCGATCGTGGCTTCATCGACCCGGCGCACTCGGTTGGCCATGCAGCCGATCATCGGCGCGGGCGGTTACCGGCGGCTTACGCCCCGTTTACGCTCAGCGTAAGCATCGGGCAAGTTCGGCGCGGATCTCGGCCCGTTGGCGTACCTGGGTGGCCGGCCTTTACGCTCAGCGTAAGCGGCAGTCAAGTTGGGGGCGGAAAGAGGGGATCTGCGGGCGACGGAGGAGGTTGCTTGGCGGTTACTTACGCTCAGCGTAAGCGGACACGACCGCGGGGCGCTAAGTCCTGGTCGCCGCCTGCGCGGTCGTGTCCATGGTTCCCCAAGGACGACCGATGATCCTGGACGCCGCCGAACAGCAGGGCGGCGATCGGTGCGAGGTGCGACGTACACGCCGCCGAACAGCAGGGCGGCTCAGGTCGAGGGGACGCTGCTCCGCGAAGCCGCTGATCGCCGCGTGCCGGCAGCCGGTCCTGACGCCGGGTCACCCACGGGCACGAAGGCGGCACGGTAGCGTTCGACAGCGGCCGCCCCTCCACGCTCGGTGAAGAAGGCCTCGCCGGCGGCGCCGGCGGTCGCGGCCTCAGGGTCGCGATCAGCCGCCAGCCCGCCCCATTCCAGCCCGGTGACCGCCTCTTCGAGGAGGTTCCCGGCCTGGCGTCGCAGCTCGAGCGCCTGCCGATACCCGGTCCGCGCCTCGTCCCAGCGCCCTTCGCGGGCCGCCAGACCGCCCTCGGCGTTTGCGATGGCAGCGACGCTCAGCCTGCCACGGGACGGGCTGGCCTGCATGGTTTCGAGGACTTGCAATAGATCGTCGTGGAGGTCGCCCGCGATGGCTGCGTGCGCGGCGATCGCGGCTCCCTCGGTCGTGAAGTTGCTGTCAGCGGACGCGAAGAGTCCCTTGCGCACGGCGGCCTGCCACTCGCCGCGGAAGAGGGCACGATTGGCATCGGAGAGGGCCATCGCGGCGGTCACCATGTGGCTGTCCAGGGTCGCCGCGGCGGCCTCCGCCTTTGCCTGCTCCGCGTCGGCCAGTTCCTCGTCGCCGCGAACCGATGCCAGCCCGGATCGGACGCTGGCAAAGCCGGCCTGGTAGAACGCGTGCGGAGTCTCGGCCTCTTCAATGGCCTCGATCTCGTCCAGCCACGCGCCCCAATCGCCGGTTTTGATGGAGTCGCTGGCAAGCAGCATCAGGAACTGCTGCAAGCGCGGACCGCTGCCGAAGCGAACCCCCAGGGCATATCCCTCACGCAGCAAGGCGCCTCCTTCCCTCAGGTCGTCATCCCCATAGATGCCGTACAGGTTGTTGCGGGCGCGCAGCGTGGCCGTGATCAGGCCCTGCCGATCCGCAAGGGCGATCGCCCCCCGCAGAACAGCCTCCGACTCAACTGTGCGGCCCACCTGCATCAGGGCCGTCCCCTTGTTGATCGAGCGCCTCGACGATGGGCAGCAGCAGGCCATGCCGGCCGCCGAGCTCAAGCGCGCGGTCCGCGGTGGCCACCGCATCGGCGCTTCGTCCGGTCATCATGTAGACCCGCGACAGCTCGGCCAGCACGGCGGCGTACTCGGCCGAATCGGCGATCGAGGCCGCCTCGGCGACAGCCGACTCGAAGGTGGCAATCGCCTGCGGCTCGGTTTTTCCGCTCGTTTGATGGCGACCGAGCCAGGTTGCGGCTCGCAGCGTGCCATGCTCGTCGCCGAGCGAGCGATACAGGTCACGGGCCGCCTCCGCGTGGCGCACGGCGTTCTCCAGGTCAAAGGCCTCCCCCGATTCCGTGGCGCGCAGGTGGAGGACAGCCTGCTCGGCCGGATCGGAGGTCACAGTAATGGCCTGCTCGAGGTAGCCGACCGCCTGGCGGTGGGAATGCAGCGCCGCCGCACGCTCGGCAGCGGCCTGGAGCGCGATCCGGGCCTGCGCCGCCAGCGCATCGGCCTCCGCGCCCGGCCGCGAAGCCTGGTGGGCCGACAGGTAGTGGCTGGCCAGCACGCCGGCCGTCTCCTCGTCGCCGAGCCCTTCCAGGTAGCGAGCCGCGGCCAGGTGTCGGGCGCGGCGATCGGCCTTCGCCAGCGAGGCGTAGGCGACCTCGCGCACGACCGCCTGCACGAACTGGTACTGGCCGCGCTCCGGGGAGCGTGGGTCCACGTCCACGATCAGCAGCTGCCGGCTGACGAGGCGCTCCAGTCGATCGGCCAGGAGGGAGGACTCCACGCCTCCGACGGCGGCCAGCGCCTCGACGGTGAAGCTCTGGCCCAGGACCGATGCATCCTGGAGCACCGCCCGGTCCTCCGGCCGGTTGGCATCCAGGCGCGAGGCGATGAGGGCCTGCAGCGTCTCCGCCACACCCAGCGCGGGGAGTTCCCCGGTCAGGCGGTAGCGGCCCTCGTCGGCGACCAGCAGCTCGCGGTCGAGGAGCATGCGCACCGTCTCCACGGCGTAGAGCGGGATCCCCTCGGCTCGCTCCACGATCTGCCGCAATGCCGCGGCCGGCAGGCCCGGCACGAGTCCCTCCAGCAAGGCCCGCATCTCCGCATCGGCGAGCGCCTCCAGGGTGACTCGCGTTGCGCTGCGCACGCTGCTCCCGAAGTCGGGGCGCCGCTCGAGCAGCTCGGGGCGCGCCTGGGCGACCACCAGGATCGGGGCAGTGCGGGCCCAGCGCAGCAGGTCCTCGACGAAGTCGAGCATCCCCTGGTCGGCCCATTGCAGATCGGTGAATACCATCACCACGGGGGCGACCGCCGCGATCCGCTCGAACAGGGTGCGCCACGCCGCGAAGAGCTCCTCGCGCCCCTCGCTCGGCAGCTCTTCGAGGCCCAGCAGGCCCGCGATGCGTGGCTCGATCCAGCGACGCTCGGCGGGATCGGTGATGAACTCGTCCAGGGTGGCCATCAGCTTCGGACGGGCGGTGGCGCTGTCATCGGCCTCGGCGATACCGGCCCGGCGCCGCACCATCTCGACCAGGGCCCAGTAGCTGATCCCCTCGCCGTAGGCGGGCGAGCGGCCCTCCAGCCAGTACGCGGTGTCGACCACCCCGTCGAGGTACTTCTCGAACTCCCAGGTGAGCCGGCTCTTGCCGATCCCCGCCTGGCCGATGACCATCGCCAGCCGCGACTTCCCCTCGCGTTGCGTGGCGTCGAAGAGGTCCTTGAGCAGGCGCAGCTCCTCGTCGCGCCCGACGAAGGGCGGCTCGAGGCCTGCGGTCCGGCCCGATCCGCCGCGGCGCGCCACCACGGCCACGGCTCGCCAGGCCGGGACCGGGGCGACCTTGCCCTTGAGGGCGTGCTCGCCGGCCGGCTCGAAGGCGATTGCCGTGGAGGCGGCCCGGTAGGTCGCCTCGCCCACCAGCACGGTGCCCGGTGCGGCGACCGATTGCAGGCGGCTGGCGGTGTTGACCAGGTCGCCGGCCACCATCCCCTGGTTCGTGGCTCCGAGCGTGACGGCCGCTTCCCCGGTGAGCACCCCGGCACGCGCCTGGATCTGCGCGACGCCCTCGCCGATAGCCGGCACGGCACCCACCAGCTCCAGCGCGGCTCTCACCGCGCGCTCAGCATCGTCCTCGTGGGCGGTGGGCGCGCCCCAGACCGCCATCACCGCGTCGCCGATGAACTTCTCCACCGTCCCGCCGTGCCGCTCGATGGTGCCTTGGGCCACCTCGAAGTAGCGGGTCAGCAGCTCGCGCGTCTCCTCCGCATCGCGGCCCTCGGAGAACGTGGTGAAGCCGACCAGGTCGGCGAAGAGGACCGAGACGAGGCGCCGTTCCGCGGTCGACTCGGGCGTGGGCGCGGCTGAGGCTTTGGTTGGTGTCGCCGCGCTGGCGCCGTCGCCCGCCATCGTGTTGCCGCACTCGCCGCAGAACTTGGTTCCCGCCGCGTTGGCGGTGCCGCAGACCCCGCAGGTGACCTCAAGCCGATTCCCGCACTCGCTGCAGAACTTGCGCCCAGCTTCATTGAGCGTGCCGCAGCTGGCGCAGGTGATCGAAGTGGGATCCATCGGTGAGACCTTAGCGAATGTGGACCGCCGTTGTGAAGGGGGGCCGTCTGATTAGGTCCGGAGCGCGGTTCGAGGGGGAAGGGGTCGCGGCGGGGGCATCAGGCGCCGCAACCCCTGCCGTGGATCGCCCACCGTGGATCGCCCCGCCCCGCGTTTACGGTGAGCGTACGTAACGGCCAACCAGAAGGGCTGCCCGACCCAAAGCGACGTTGCGACCGCTCCAACTTGGCCGTTCGTTGCGCTGAGCGTACGCAAGAGCCAAGCAGGGAGGCGATGGGCCGAAAACTTGGCCGATATGTACGCTGAGCGTACGTGGCGGCAACGGGACCGGCGCAGGCCAGCGGAACGCTGCCCTTAGCGGACGCGGGCCAGGGTCAGCCCGTCCGCGACCGGCAGCATGGCCACGTCGACCCGCTCATCGGCGGCGATCTGCGCGTTCAGCTCCCGGATGGCCACGGTGTTGTCGTCATTGACCGATGGATCTGCCACTCGACCGCTCCACAGCACGTTGTCGATGGCGATCAGCCCGCCGGGCCGCACAAGCCGCAACGCCCGCTCGTAGTAGGCGGCGTAGTTCTCTTTATCGGCGTCGATGAAGGCCAGGTCGAAGGTCCCCGCCTCGTCCGCCGCCAGCAGATCGTCCAGGGTGTCGACGGCGGGGCCCAGCCGCAGCTCCACGCGGTCGGCGACGCCGGCATCGGCCCAGGCGCGGCGGGCGATATCGGTCCATTCCTCGCTCACGTCGCAGCACAGGATCCGACCGTCGGCCGGCAGGGCCAGGGCCATGGCGGTCGAGCTGTAGCCGGTGAAGGTGCCGATCTCCAGCACCTTCCGCGCGCCGATCAGGCGCACCAGCATCGCCAGGGCGGCGCCTTCCTCGGGCGCGATCTGCATGTTGGCGTTGGGCAGCGCGGCGGTCTCCTCGCGGAGTCGGCGCAGGACGTCGGGCTCACGTACGCCTACGCTCAGGAGGTAGGCGTGCAGGCCCTCTTCGAGGCCGATAGAGCGGTTGGACATCAGTCCGAATGCTACCCGCTTACGCTCAGCGCAAGCAACGGCCACGAAGCGGCTGATCGCGATCCGCCGCGGCCACGAGACGGGCCAAACGTGGCTGTCGTGTGTGCTGAGCGTAAGCCGCAGCCAAGGAAGCGGGCTGGCGGTGACGAACTTGGCCGATATGTACGCTCAGCGTAAGCGAAGCTCCGGAGGGCGCAGGCAGGCGCAGTACCCTTCCGGCCATGCGGCGACTCTGGTTCTGGATGGTGGGCCGTGCCGGCGTCAACCGACTGTCCCGCTGGCTGCACCCGCTGCTCTACCGATGGACCGGGGGCGCAGGGCTGCTCGGGCGCTCGCTGGGCAACCTGACGATCCTGCTGACCACCGTTGGTCGGCGCAGCGGTCGGGCCAGGACGACGGCGCTGTGGGCCTACCCGGACGCAGATTCACTGGTTGTCGTGGGCAGTAACGGCGGCAGCCACCATGTGCCTGCATGGGTGCTCAACCTCCGGGCGCAGCCACTGGCGGAGGCAACGGTCGGGCGCGAGCGACGGGCGGTCCGCGCGCACGAGGCGCAGGGAGAGGAGTACCAGCGCCTCTGGCAGCTGGTCAATGCGGCGTACCCGGGGTACGAGGCGTACCGCGAGTGGGCGCATCGGACCATCCCGCTGGTCGTCCTGGAGCGTGCGTAGCGTTCTCGGGAGGCCGAGCAGACCGATGGGGGCCACTGCCGCCGATGGGGGCCACTGCACAGTCACCCGGTGGCTACATCGGCCACGCAGAGGGCCTTGGCTGGCTGACATGCTCGCGCGGTGGCCAAACAGCCAAGATGAGAGCACTGCGGACCCGATCTTGGCCGTTGTAGCCATCACGTGGACGCGAAGGCGCCGATAACCGGGCGGTAAGGCCTCGCGGCGGATCATCGGTCCATGGCAAACCGTATGACCCGTGTGGACGAGGCGCGGCTCGTCGCGCGACGACAGGTCGCCGAGCACGGCGCCGACCTTCGCGAGGCACGGGTTGCCGCCGGGCTGCGACAGGCGGACATCGGCCGCGCACTACGGAGATCTGCATCCGCCATCGGGCGCGTCGAACGCAACGCGGCGAGGCGCGTGGCGGTCGAGGATCTCGCGGCGCACGCTGCGGCCGTCGGCCTGAGGCTGAGCACACATCTCTACCCCGGTTCCGGGCGGCTGCGAGACGCGCGCCAGCTGGACATGATGAACCGGTACCGGGAGATCATCGCGCCGGGCGGCTGGACGATCGCGCTCGAGGTGCCGGTCGGACCGCCGCCAGATCTGCGAGCCCTGGACCTTGTCCTCTCCAGACCACCGATCCGGATCGCCCATGAATTCCTGAGCCGGCTGAGAGACGTTCAGGCACAGATCCGGCCGTTGTTGCGCAAGCAACGCGACTCGGGGATCCCACGGATCGTCCTCGTCGTTGCAGGGTCGCACGCCAACCGTCGCGGGGTTGCCGAGGCTGGTCCGGTCTTTCGGGAGGCATTCCCCATCGCAGCCAGGACGGTCCTGGCCGCGCTGCGCTCGGGGCGTGATCCAGGCGGGAACGGGCTCGTCTTCATCTAGGTTGGCTTGTGGTCGGTCCCGCGTGGTCATCCGATGACCACAACGGCGAAGAAGAGGCCGCTGGCTGGCCGCCGTGGTCATGGCGTGGCCATTCAGCCATGCACAGAGCGATACGCGGGTGATCTTGGTCGTTGTAGCCACGGGGTGACCACGCGCGATGGAGGCTCGGGCCGGGCGCTACTCGAGCCCCTCGAAGAGCGACGCCTCGCGGTAGCCCTCGGCCACCCCGCGCTCTGGCCAGCGGGTCAGCACGAAATACTCGTGCGACAGGACCTGGGCGGCGAGGTCGTCCGGCAGGTCCAGCATCCAGCCGAAGTCCTGGCGCTGGGTGCGGTGGCACTCCATGGCGGCGCGCTTCGCGGCGGCGAAGTCGGCCACCTCGACGCTCGTGGTGACCAGTGCCTCCGGAGTGCCGAAGGAGGGAGGCTCCTCTCCCGCCTCGAGCTGCTCGGCGACCTGGCGCGCCGCCTCCACGTTGGAGGGGTTCAGGTCCTCGGCCGCGCCGGTCAGGGTATCGGCGTCGAAATCCCATGGGAGCTTGATGCCGCGGGCCTTCATCTCGCCCAGCAACCCGAACCAACGCTCCCGGTTGAAGGCGATCTCGTGGAACTTCCCGACGGCGTGCGCCGGCCCCGCCTCCGGGAAGCGCGAGGAGTCGGCCGCGGCATGGAAGGCGGCGACGGCCACGCGGTGCGCGTTGATGTGGTCGGGGTGGCCGTAGTTGCCATTGGCGTCGTAGGTGACCATCACCGCTGGGCGGGCCGCGCGGATGATCGGTACCAGGCGACCGGTTGCCTGGTCGAGGTCGGCCCCCCAGAACGCCTCGGGGTGGCTATTGGACGGCGTGTCGATCATGCCACTGTCGCGGTAGCCGAGCCGATGCAGATGCAGCTCGCCCGGCCCCGTGCCCCGCAGCGAGGCGGCGGAGCACTCCAGCTCCCCGCTGCGGATCTCCCCCAGGCGGGAGCGCGCCTCGTCGGGGTCGAGGTCGGGGTCGTGGATCTCCCCTTCCTCGCCGCCGGTGCACACCACCAGGTCGACGCGCCGCCCCTCGGCAATGGAGCGCGCGATCAGCCCGCCGGTGGCGAAGCACTCGTCGTCGGGATGGGCATGGACCAGGAGCAGGCCGCCGCCCGGCGTCATCGGTCCCGGTGCTCGTCGCACTCGCATGTGTCACGCAGCTTGGTGTAGGTGAAGAGCCCGGTGTCATGGCCATCGGCCCAGATCGGCGCCAGGGCGTATCGGCCGATCCATTTCACCCGCTCCACGGTGGTCTGCTGCGGGGTGAAGTAGGTTTCCAGGCTGACGACGCCGGGCAGGTTCCCCTCGCCGGCGCACAGGGCGCACGGGCAGGCACGGCGCAGGGTCAGCCAGTTCCACTCGCCCAGGTGGCCGTCATCCCAGCGGATGCGCATGCGACGGGCCGTCTCGTCGAGCTCGACGCCGATTGGGTTGACGATGGGCGTCATGGCAGCCAGACCTGTGGCGAGCCGAGCCATTCGGCACTGCGCGCCAGGCCGCTGCTGGTCAGCGCCGAAGCCGCATGGCCGTCAACCAGGTCCCACACGTACAGGTCCTGGAGCACCGCGGAGCCGGAGTACTTGGCCACGGTGAAGACGATCTCGTTGCTGGTGGCGGCCCAGCGGATGTGGCTGACCAGGCCGCGCACCTGCACGGTGGCCTTGGCCGTGCCGTCCAGGTCCCGCAGGATCAGATTGGTGCGGCTGAAGCTCACCTCGTCGACTTCGATCCGGAACTGCTGGTTGGGCGACCACAGGATCGGCTCGCGGGCTGCCTCGCTGATTGCCCCACTGACGGGATCGAACCGATAGATGGCCGGTGCCTCCAGCACCCAGGCAACCACGTAGCCGTCGATCGTGTAGTAGAGATGGTTGAGGCCGCCGTTGTCGCCGAACTGCGACTCCCGCAGCGGCGGATCGGCGAGGGGCTTCGGATGCTTGTAGGTCACGCTGGCCACCTGCTGCGAAGTGCCGGTGTTGATGTTGAGGGCCAGCAGCTCGGTGTGGTCATCGGTCCCCTGCGGGGTGATGCGCAGCACATAGACGGTGGTCGAGTCGTCGCCGAAGACGATCGCCGCGGCGTTATCGACCAGGTCGCGGGCGTCCTTCCCGCTGACATAGGCCCAGGCGTGCCCGCTGATGATGCTGGCGCCGGCCAGCCCATCGGGCGCCCAGGCGAAGGCCGTGAGCCCGGCGGCCCCACGGCCCACCTGGGTCGGGGCGTCCTTGGTCGAGAAGTCGCGCCGCCACAGGAGGAATGGCTTCCCGGTCGCGCTGCGGCCCAGGTAGGCCATCTCGAGCGGACCGAAGGTGGGCGGCGGAGACGGGGTGACGCGCACGGTCGGCTGCGGGCTGACGGAGGGACTGGGCTCCGGCGACGGGGTGACGGCGATGGTCGGGATGAGGGTCGGCGTGGGGAGCCCTGCAACCAGGCCCTCGGGGCCGGTGAAGATCGAGGGCAACCAGTACCACCAGGATCCCCGTGAGGGCCAGGATGAGGCCGATCAGCCACGGCACCGCCTGTTCGGCGGTGGTGGGGCGCCGGCGGTCGCCGTCGCGTCCGGGATCCCAGCCGATGCCGGTGTTGATCTCCGTTGCCTCGGTGGGCGGCGAGGACAGATCGCGCTCCGGCCCGTCCTGATCGTCGGGGCGGTCGACGTCGGTCATTCCGCTCCTCTGCCGGCTGGGGACCTCACGCCCGCATCATAGCGAAGGGTCGCGACCACGATTCCCGCCAGCACCAGGCCGGTGCCCGCCGCCAGCCGCCAGTCGAGCACCTCGCCAAGGAAGATGACCCCCAGCGCCACTCCGACCACCGGGAAGAGGTAGGTCACCATGCCGGCCGCGGTCGCGCCGAGCCGCTCGATCAGCAGAAAGTAGATCAGGTACGCGATGAACGAGCCGATCAGGCCCAGCCACAGCACGGCGATGATCGGCCCCGGCTGGGTGGGCAGGATGATGCCGCCGTCCACCACCAGGGCCAGCACCCAGCCGTAGATCGCCGCGAAGAAGAGCGCCCCGGCGGCCGCTTCGTAGCGGTGCATGCCACGCATCGAGTGGCGCGCGTACGAGCCCCCCGCCGCGTAGCTGGCGGCGGCGATGGCCACCGCCAGGGTCCCGATCAGGGCGGACGGGTCGGCGCGCAGGGCGAGCTCGCGGCTGGCCAGCAGCGCCGCGCCGCCAAAGCCGATCACCACTCCGGTGACGCGCAGGGCGCTGACCGGCTCGACCTTCAGCACAACACCGGCCAGCAGCAGGCTGAAGAGCGGCAGGAGGGAGTTGAAGACCGCGGCGGTCCCCGAGTCGATGAATTGCTCGCCCCAGCTGATCAGGAAGATCGGCAGGGCGGTGTTGATCAGGCCCAGCAGCGCCACCGTCGCCAGCGCGTCGCGGGAGGTGGGCAGGCGCCGTCCGGTGGCCAGCAGGAAGGCGAGCATGCCGGCCGCGCCCAGAGTCATGCGCCAGGCGACCAGGGTCGCGGGCGGGATCTCGCCGATGGCGATCTTGATCCACAGGAACGAGGATCCCCAGATCAGCCCCAACAGGACCAGGGCAGCTGGCAGCAGGTAACGCCGCATCAGCGCTCGTCGGCCGACGGATGCTCGGACATGCTCGACTCCTGGGCCGTGACAGCGAGAGGTACCATGCGAAGCAGAACGGAACCGCTTCGGCGGTGGCTAGGGTAGCGCGAAGGAGGGCCCGATGACGCAGCAGCGAGTGGCCGCCTGCCAGATCGACCCGCAGCTGGGCGAGGTCGACCGCAACCTCGAACGGATCGAGCGCGCCGTGGCCGAGGCCGCCGCGGCCGGGGCGGTGCTGGCGGTGCTGCCCGAGGCGGCCGTCACCGGCTATGCGTTCAACTCGCTCGACGAGGCGCTGCCGGTGGCGCGGCGCGCCGGGGCGGTGGCCGCCGATCGGCTGGCGGCGCTGGCCGCCGAGCACGGCATGACCCTGATCTGCGGCACGCTGGAGGCGCAGGGCGAGGAGATCTTCAACGCGGCGCTGCTGGTGACCGCGGATGGCCGCCGCTTCACCTACCGCAAGATGCACCTCCCCTACCTGGGGATCGACCGCTTCGCCACGCCTGGCCCCGACGCGCCGAGCGTGGTGGAGGTCAACGGCCTGCAGATCGGCGTGCTGATCTGCTACGACCTGCGCTTCCCGGAGGCGGCGCGCATGTGCGCCCTCGACGGGGCCGATCTGATCGCGCTGCCCACCAACTGGCCGGTGGGCGTCGACTTCCACCCGGGGATCTTTGCCCCGGCGCGCGCGGCCGAGAACCACTGCTACCTCCTGGCGGCGGATCGGGTAGGGACCGAGCGCGGCGTGACCTTCATCGGCCGCTCGCTGCTGATCGACTACGACGGCAAGCAGATGGCCGTGGCCAGCGACACCGATGAGGCGCTGCTGGTCGGTGAGATCGACCCCGAGGCGGCGCGCCAGACCCACGTCCGGCGGCGTCCGGGCGAGCACGAGTGGGACACCATGGCCGATCGGCGACCGGGCCTCTATCGCCGCCTGCTGGAGCCCGCCGTCGACCGACAGCATGCGCCCAGCGAGCACCTGTTCTCCGGGGAGGTCGACTAGCGGACCAGGCTCAGCCCCGAGGTCACATCGAACAGGTACAGCCGCTCCATGGCGAGCGCGAAGTCGACGGTCTCGCCCGCCTGCACGCGACGGTCGGAGCTGACCAGGGCGATGATCTCGAGGCCCTCGGCCTGGGCATGGATCAGCTCCTCGTTACCCAGGAACTCCACGACGTCCACGCTGGCGGGAATCGTGATCGCGGCGTCGCCGGCGTCCGGGCCGAGCTCCAGGTGCTCCGGGCGGAAGCCCAAGGTGACCTCCGATCCATTCGGCAGCGAGGCGGCCGCATCGCGCCACCGCCCTCTCAGAGCGAGCCGCAGCTTCCCCAACAGCAGGCCATCGGGGGAGGTGCGTGCCGTGGCGAAGTTCATGGCCGGCGACCCGATGAAGCCGGCCACGAACAGGTTGGCCGGCCGGCTGTAGAGCTCCTGTGGCGTGCCGCTCTGCTGCAGCACGCCGTCGCGCATGACCGCGATGCGATCGCCCATGGTCATCGCCTCGACCTGGTCGTGGGTAACGTAGATGATGGTCGTGCCCAGGCGCCGATGCAGGCGCAGGATCTCGGCCCGGGTCTGGACCCGCAGCTTGGCATCCAGGTTGGAGAGCGGCTCGTCCATCAGGAAGACCTTCGGCTCGCGCACGATGGCCCGCCCCAGCGCCACCCGCTGGCGCTGGCCGCCGGAGAGCGCCTTGGGCTTGCGATCCAGCAAGCGTTCGATGCCCAGGATGGTGGCCGCCGCCCCCACCCGCGTCTCGATCTCGGCCTTGCTCATCTTGCGCAGCTTCAGCCCGAAGGCCAGGTTGTCGAAGACGGTCATGTGCGGGTACAGGGCGTAGCTCTGGAAGACCATGGCGATATCGCGGTCCTTGGGCGCCACCTCGTTGACCACCCGCTCCCCGATCAGCACCCGTCCGGCATCGATCGTCTCCAGCCCGGCCACGCAGCGCAGGGCGGTCGTCTTGCCGCAGCCTGACGGTCCGACAAGGACGAGGAACTCGCCGTCGGCGACCTCGAGGTTCAGGTCGTTCACGGCCATGACGTCGCCGGGGTACCGCTTGCCGACGTGGTCAAAGGTGACGGTCGCCATCGGTTCCTCCTCTAGCCCTTCAGTGCGCTGGACGCGTGACGAGGCCGAACAGGCGCGGCGCGTCAGCGGCGCGTCAGTCGGTGGCGGCCCACATCACGAGGCCGGCGGCCACCACCCCTGAGACGAGGCCGACGAAGGCGGCCGCACCCTCGGGACCGCTGCCGCGCACATTGGGCGCGATCAGGGCGATGACCTGCAGGCCAACGATCATGTAGCCGAGCCACAGGATCGAGGCTGTGGCAGCAATGATGGCTCGCGTGCGGCGGTTGCGGATCACGCCGCGCATCGTAGCAAAGGACTAGTCCTCGCCGCGGCCCGACTGTTCCCGGATGGCGTTGACGATCCCGCTGTCGGCCAGGGTGGTCACGTCGCCCAGCGCGCGCTGCTCGGCGATGTCGCGCAGCAGGCGCCGCATGATCTTGCCGGAACGGGTCTTGGGCAGATCCGGGGTGAACATGATCTGCTTCGGCCGCGCCAGCTTGCCGATCACCTCGGCGACGTGCTCGCGAAGCGCCAATCCCAACTCATCGGAGGCCTCGAAGCCGGAGCGCAGGATCACGTAGGAGAAGATCGCCTGGCCGGTCATCGGGTCGGTGCGACCGACCACCGCGGCCTCGGCGACGGCGGGGTGCGAGACGAGCGCCGACTCGACCTCGGTGGTGCGAGATGCGGTGCCCGCTGACGTTCATCACGTCGTCGACCCGGCCGAGCAGCCAGTAGTAGCCCTCCTCGTCGCGCTTGCAGCCGTCGCCGGCGAAGTAGCGGCCCGGATAGCGGCTCCAGTACGTCTCCACGTAGCGGTCGTGGTCGCCGTAGATGCCGCGCAGCATGGCCGGCCACGGACGATCGAGGACGAGGTAGCCGCCACCGCCGAGCGGGACGGAGTTGCCCGCCTCGTCGACCACATCGGCCTTGACACCGGGGAACGGGAAGGTGGCGGAACCGGGCTTGGTGGTGGTGATCCCCGGCAGCGGGGTGATCAGGATCATGCCGGTCTCGGTCTGCCACCAGGTATCGACCACCGGGCAGCGCTGCTGACCGATGTATTGCCAGTACCAGGCCCACGCCTCGGGGTTGATCGGTTCGCCGACGCTGCCGAGCAGGCGCAGCGAGCTGAGATCGTCGCCGGCAAAGGCGTCGTGCCCGTACTTCATCAGGGCGCGGATGGCGGTGGGGGCGGTGTACAGGATCGTGGCGCGGTACTTCGCCGTGATCTGGGCCCATCGGTCCTTGTCGGGAAAATCGATGGCACCCTCGTAGATGATCCCGGTGGTGGCGTTCGCCAGCGGCCCGTAGACGATGTACGAATGGCCGGTGACCCAGCCGATATCGGCCATGCACCAGTACACGTCATCGGGCTTGATGTCGAAGATGAGCCGATGGGTGGTGGCGGTGCCGACCAGGTATCCCGCCGTGGTGTGCATGATCCCCTTGGGCTTGGCCGTGGTGCCGCTGGTGTAGAGCAGGTAGAGCAGATCCTCAGCGTCCATCGGCTCGGGGTCTGCCGTGGTCGGTTGGTCAGCGGTCAGCTCGTGCCACCAGTGGTCGCGGCCTGCCTGCCATTCCACGGCGTCGCCGGTGCGCTTGACCACCACGCAGTGCTTGACCGATGGGCTGCGTGACATGGCATCGTCCGCGCTCGCCTTCAGGTGGACCGCGACGCCCTTGCGGTAGCCGCCGTCGGCGGTGATCACCGTGGTGCACTGGGCGTCGTCGATGCGGCCGGCCAGGGCATCGGCGGAAAAGCCGCCGAAGACAACGGAGTGCGGGGCGCCGATCCGGGCGCAGGCGAGCATGGCAACGGGGAGCTCGGGGATCATCGGCATGTAGATGGCGACCTTGTCGCCCTTCTTCACGCCGAGCTGGCGGAGAGCGTTGGCCATGCGGCAGGTCTCGTCCAGGAGCTCTGCGTAGGTGAGCGTGCGAGAGTCGCCCGGCTCGCCTTCCCAGTAGTAGGCCACCTTGTCGCCGAGGCCGTTGGCGACATGGCGGTCGAGGCAATTCGCACTGATGTTCAGCTTCCCGCCGACGAACCACCTGGCGTAGGGGAGCTGCCAGTCGAGCAGCTCCGTCCACGGCTCGATCCAGTCGATCCGCTTCGACTCTTCCGCCCAGAAGGCCCGGAACCCCTCGTCGGTGGCGGTGCGCCGGTAGATCTCCGGGTCGTTGGCAGTGGCGCTTCTGACGAACGCGGCGGGCGGCGGGAAGAGGCGCTCCTCGCGCAGCAGGTTCTCGATGGTCGCCACCTCAGCAGGCGGCTCGATGTGCTCGGCGGTGCGTGCCTCGTTCTGATTGTCGGCCATGGGGCGATTCTAGTCGGGGCGCGTGCTGCGGACGAACAGGATTCCATCGCCGTCCCGAGGCATCGGCAGCGTTATTGCCCGGGGCAGTACATCGGCGCCTGAGGGTGCTCTCACGAGTTGGTCGACTGCCAGAGGCAATCGCCCGACGCCCCTAGGTGGTCTTTCGTGTCGATGTACTGCTGGGAGCATTAAGCGGATGACGGATGAAGAGGATGCCGTCGCCCCCGACGGGTTCGCCATGGCGAATTCCGTGCCAGATGCGCCGAGACGTGATCGGGAATGCTCGATGGAGGAGCTCAGCGAACGGCGCCAGGCGCTGGCGAGTTGCCCTCGTGTCGGGAAACGCGACGACGAGACGGACCGGGAGCTCGTGGCGGGCTGCGAGGACTTCCCGCTTGAGCTGAGCCGAGCGTAGCTGGGCCTGGGCGTCGACCGGCGCGCGCTCCACTTCAATCTGAACGACCTCCACGGTGTTCTGCAGGACAAGGTCGGCAGCACGCATGTCGCCGGGAGCGACCGGCACCTCGAGTTGGGCGCGCCAACTGGCGTTGCTGGCCGCGACGATGGTCTGTACCAGGTGCAGCTGACCGGAATCCCGGAGCGAGACACTGGCGACCGGGTAGAGGCGCCATCCAATTTCGTGCCCGCAGGCGGCAGCAAGGCGGCAGCGGATCGCAAGCGAAACACTCGGGTCGCCGCGCTCAACCTGGCTGACCATCGGCTGGCTGACCCGCGCCAACGATCCAAGCTGCCGTTGCGTCAGGCCGCTCGTAACACGAGCAATCCGCAACTCTCGACCGAACCAGTCAGCCATGTGGCGCGATCGGGCGCGACCCACCTGGTCCGGCCGTCCACGAAACCCGCGCATCGGTTCAGCATCGGCTTCCGGCATTACCGGCGACTGACCACACGCTTATTGCTGTTGGCAGTTCATCGGCGCTTGAGCCGATGGGTAAGCGTCGAGGTATTGGCCACGGCAGTGCCGCGACGCTGCTCGCAGCACAGAGACGCTGTTGTACTGCCACCAGCAGTAAGTCCGGGGAGGGCGCGGGCCCAAGCGGGCGCCGACAACGCGAGCTACGCGGAGTCCGCTTACAGAGGGCGCTCAGGCACGAGGCCGAGCAGGAGCGCTGCGCCAAGGTAGCTGGCGGCCATCACCCCGAAAGCGGCCGGGTAGCCGAAGCTGGCCACCACGTTCCCGATCACGAGCGCCCAGAAAGCTCCGATCCCGAAGGCAAAGGTGAAGTAGACGCTGAAGGCGACGTCCCGGGTGGGCCCCACGGCGCGGTCGGCGAGGTAGGCCTGCAGGATCGGCGATTCGGAGAAGACCGCGGTGCCGAACGGCAGCAGCAACGGGACCAGCAGGACGAGGTTGGAGCCGGCGGCCAGGAACGCGAGGATCCCGACCGCGGAGAGCAGGTAGTAGACGACCAGCGTGCGGCGCCGACCGAAGTGATCGGAGAGCCAGCCGGCGAGCAGCGGCCCGACCACCGCGCCCACCAGCAGCAGGGCGTAGAGCGACGCTGTGGTGGCCGCCGAAAGGTGCAGCGGCCCGCGCAGGTAGAGGAGCATGAATGGCGCCACGATGTCGAGCCCCCGCCCCCCGGCAGCGATCAGCGCCGCGCCGAGGATCAGGCGCAGGTCGCGGCGACGGACCACCTCGCCAAGCTGGCCGCGAATCGTCCCGGACCGGCGCGCCGCGGCACGGTAGGCGTGACTGTCCTCTCGCACGGAGACGGCGATCAACGTCCCGACCACCAGGGCCGGCACCCCGAAAATGGCCAGCGTCGCGTTCCAGCCGACCGAGTTGATCAGCGCCAGCCCCACGAACGGCACCAGCACGGTCCCAATATTCCCGCCGGCGATGTGCGCGCTGATGGCGAAGCCTCGACGCCGCGGCGGGTAGAGGTCCGACAGCAGCGCATTGCCGACCGTGTGCTGCGGACTGGCCCCGATCCGCGAAAGACTGATCGCGCCGAGCAGCTGGCCCACCGACGAGGAGAGGCCGCCGACCAGCAGCCCCGCCCCGAAGATCAGCTGACCGCCGGCCAGCAGCGTCGGACGAGCGATCCATCGGATCAGGAAGCCGTAGAGCAGCTGCATCGAGCCACCCACCGCGGTGGTGACCGCAATGAACAGGCCGATATCGCGCGGGTTGAGCGCGAACTCCACGATCACGATCGGGTAGAGGAGCGGCATGAGCGCCGATTGCGCGTGGATCACCGCGTGCGCCAGGGCCAGGAGGGCGAGCGTCACGCCCGGGCGCGAGGTGCGCGCCGAGGTCGAGGGGTCGGTCACCGGGCTGGCGCCGGGCGGGCGGGCGTATCGGTCCAGCCCTTGCCCAGCACCAGCAGTTCGTAGGCGACCAGGGCCAGCACGCCGCCGGCCAGCGCGGCACCCAGCAGGAAGGCGAGCGGGGCGTCCCACAGCTGTGCCACGCCGGCGGCGAAGAGGCCGCCGACCGGGGTGGTGCCGGCGAAGACGGTGACGTACAGCGCCATCACCCGGCCACGCAGCTCATTGGGCACGCTGTGCTGCACGATCACGTTGATCGTGTTGACCATCAGCATCGAGGAGAGGCCGAGCAGCGCGATCGACGGGTAGACGGCGTACGGCGAGCGGGAGAAGCTCAGCGCGATCTCGAAGACGACGAAGCCGAGCCCGCCTCCCAGGATCAGCCGCAGCAGCGGGCGGCGCCCGCCGACGAAGGCCAGCGACATGGAGCCGATCAGCGAGCCCAGACCCATGGCGGCGAAGAGGAGGCCGTAGCCTTCGGGGCCCAGCTGCAGGGTGAACTTGGCAAAGATCGGGATCAGGGTCTGGAAGTTCATGCCGAAGGTGCTCATCCCACCCAGCAGCACCAGCGGCCAGAGCACGGTCGGGGTGCGCACCGCGTAGCGAATCCCCTCGGCCAGGCTGGAACGGACCGATGCCCACTGCTCCGGCCGCACGGCCCGCAGGATGGCCGATGGGTCCATGCGCGCCAGGGCGATCAGCACGGCCAGGTAGCTGACCGCGTTGGTGGCAAAGTTGAAGGCCGGGCCGTAGAGGGCCAGCGTCACACCGGCCACCGCCGGGCCCAGCACGCGGGCGAGGTTGAAACTGGCCGAGTTGAGGGCGATGGCGTTGATCAAGTCCTCGCGCGGGACCAGCTCGGCAGCGAACGACTGGCGCACCGGCATGTCGACCGCGTTGACGATCCCCAGCCCGAGCGCCAGCACCATCACCTGCCAGATCTGGATCACGTTGAGAGCGGTGAGCACGAAAAAGGCCGTCGCCTGGAGCATGGCGATCGACTGGGTGACCATCAGCAGGCGCCGCTTGTCGACCCGGTCCGCCAGCACCCCGCCGAGCGGCGCCAGCACCATTGACGGGGCGAACTGCAATGCCAGCACCACGCCGAGCAGGATCGGGCTGCCGCCGAGCAGCAGGACCAGCCACGGCAGGCTGACCGACTGCATCCAGGTGCCGACGAGGCTGACGATCTGGCCGAACCAGTAGAGCCGGTAGTTGCGGTAGCGCAGCGCCGCGAAGACCCGGGGCGCGCGGCGAGGCGGCGGCAGGTTGACCATGACCGATCGTGCGGCGCCGTCAGGCGCCGAAGAGGATCTCCCGGATGACCGGCAGCGACGGGGTGCCGTGCGCCAGGACCGACTCCAGGTACGGCCGATAGACGAACTCGCCTCCCTCCGCCGCCGCCCTTCGACGGGCCTCCGCCTCCAGCTCGTGCATCTCGACGCTCCCCAGGAAGTACTCGCACAGCTGGGTCGACGAGAGACGCGCGCGGTCCCACTTGGCGGCCGCCTCCGCCTCTTCCTGGAAGCCGCCGTCGACCATCAGCCGCATCGCCTCGGCCTGGTCCATGCTGCCGGCGTGGATGGCGATATCCATCAGGGCGTTGGTGGCGCTGCGCAGGTAGAACTTCCAGTGGACGAGGAGCAGGGCGGGGTCATCGGCGCCATAGCCGAGATCCATCATCAGCTGGGTGACGTAGACCGCCCAGCCCTCGGCGAAGACCCCGGAGCCGAAGATGGCCCGCACCGTCGAGGCGGTGCGGTTCGAGTAGGCGAGCTGGAGGTAGTGGCCCGGCACCGCCTCGTGGATGGTGAGCAGCCGCAGCATCCGCGCGTTGTCCTCGCGCAGGTACGACTCCTTGCGCTCCTCGCTCCAGTCGGGCGGCATCGGCGTGATGGCGAAGAACGAATCGAGGCCACGGTCCAATGGCCCGGGCGGGATCAGCATCGCCCCGCCTAACGAGCGCAAGAACTGGGGCGTCCACACGATCTGCAGCGGCTCGTCGGCCAGGCCGACCAGGTCGCGCTCGGCCACGAACGCCTCGATCCGCGCATGCTCGGCGCGGCAGAAGTCGAGCAGCTCCTCGGCCTTCGGATGGTCGGCAGCGACCGCGTCGAGGACCGCGCGCACGGCCGCGTCGTCGTCAACCGGCGGCGGAGCGTCGCCCATCCAGTCGGTCCAGATGGCTCGCCCGATGCGCGTCATCTCGGCGCGGACCTGGTCGTATTCGGCGCGTGCGCGGGCCTCCAGCTGGGCGGGCGTGAAGGACGTCTTGAGAGCATGCTGGAACTTCGCCGCGTACAGCTCCGGCCCAAGCCGGAAATCGCCGCGAGCGACCGGCAGCAGCTCGTGGCGGAGCCAGGCGCTGAAGTCCTTGAGCGCCTGCATGGCCCGCCCCGCGGCCGCCTCCAGCTCGCGCTTGAGGCTCGCGTCGCCGGCTCGCTCCACCTCCTCGAGGGCGGTGGCCACCAGGTCCCCGATGCCCGCCACCCGCTCGATCGCCTTCTCGGTGTGAAACCGGCTCACCGGGCGACCTCCGTCGGCGGCCAGGTTGGCGCGAGCCGCGAGAAGCACGTCGGGGAGGGTCTCCATCCGTGCGGCAGCGCTGCTCAACCGCTCGGAGAGCGGGGCAAACTCGCGCGAGAGGAGGCTGAAGAGCCCACCGCCGAGCAGATAGACATAGGCCAGCGGGTTCCATACGTGCTCGCGCAGTTCATCGGCGGAGAAACGCATGGCGGCCAGGTTCTCGAGCAGGATCCTTCGATCGATCGCCTCGTCTCGCGACAGGTTCGCCGGGTCGGCTGCTTCGACGCGGGCCTGCGCGTCCGCCAGCCAGGCAACCCACGCCCGCTGACCCGCATCGGTCAGGTCGGGCCAGGCCTGGTCGTGAGCGTGCATCCCCAGCTCGGTGGCATGCACCGGTTGGAGATGGAAGTAGTCGTTCAGGAGGCCATCGACCAGGGCAGAGAAATTCATGGGTACCTCAGCTGGGGGTGGGCGCACGGCATGGTACCGCCTGCTAGCCTGCCGGGGTGAGCGACAACCTGGCCTATACCGATGCGTACGCTCGGTCCGACCGCGGCCCGCGTGTCCCAGGCCTACGGCGCCGCCGTCCTGCTCGACCGCACCGTCTTCTATCCCGGCGGCGGCGGACAGCCGCCCGATGCCGGCTGGCTGCGTGCCGCGGACGGCGCCGCGTGGCGGGTACTGAGCGCGCGCAAGGTCGGCGACGAGGTCTGGCACCAGCTCGAGGAGGGAGCCCAGCCGCCGCCCGCGGGCAGCAGCGTCACCGCTGAGCTCGACTGGGAGCGCCGCCATGCCCTGATGCGGACGCACTCCGCGCTGCACGTGCTGT
Organism: uncultured Chloroflexia bacterium; assembly: GCA_963750025.1. Lineage (GTDB taxonomy): Bacteria > Chloroflexota > Limnocylindria > QHBO01 > QHBO01 > CF-167. The sequence continues at coordinate 5,058 of CAVVPF010000032.1, read as the reverse complement.
GTGGCGTGATCTGGCGCGACTGGGGCGCATCGGTCACCGGCGGGAACATGGAGCCGTTGGCCGGTCGCATGGACTTCGAGTTCGAGACGATGCACGCCGACCTGGTGGCAGAGATCGAGCGGCGGGTGAACGTCGAGATCGCGGCCGACCGGGAGATTCGAGTGGCGATCCTGCCGCGTAAGGAGGCGTTCGCGATCCCGGACCTGATCCGGACCAAGATCAACCTGCTGCCCGAGGGGATCAGCGAGGTGCGCACCATCGAGATCGTAGGGCTCGACCTGCAGGCCGATGGCGGCACCCACGTGTCCCACACCGGGGAGATCGGCCGGATGCGGGTGACCGGCTACGAGAGCAAGGGCCGCATCAACAAGCGGATTCGGATCGAGGTGCTGGACGGTTGATGTCGCGCCGGATCCTGTGCGCACGAGTACGGACCCGCGCTTCGTCCTACTATCGCATGACCGATGCGATTCCAGATGCTGCCGCGCGGATCGTGGCCCGACTTCCTGGACCTGCCGTGGTCCGAGCCGCTGGCGAGCTGGGAGTCCCCGCGCCTGGTGGAGGTGGCGCGCGGCATCAGCCGCCACGTCGTGCGCTTCGTCGACTACGACGGCGCGCTCTACGCGCTGAAGGAGCTGCCCGAGCCGCTGGCCGAGCGCGAGTACCGGCTCCTGCGCGAGCTGGCCGCGGCGTCCGTCCCGGTGGTCGAGGTGGTCGGCGTGGTGAGCGGCCGCGAGGAGCTGGGCGCGGTGCTGATCACCCGGCACCTCGAGTTCAGCCTCCCCTATCGCACCCTATTCACCGGCCCGGGGCATCACCGACCTGCACAACCGGCTCCTCGACGCCGTCGCCGAGCTGCTCGTGCGGCTCCACCTGGCCGGCTTCTTCTGGGGCGACTGCTCGCTCTCGAACACGCTCTTCCGCCGCGACGCCGGCTCGCTGGCCGCCTACCTGGTCGACGCCGAGACGGGCGAGCTCCACCCCTCGCTTTCTGACGGGCAGCGCGCCTACGACCTGGCGATCGCCGAGGAGAACTTCGCCGGCGAGCTGCTGGACGTGATGGCCGCGCATGGCGGAGGAGGGCGATGCCACCGCCGCCGACTTCGATGACCCGCTGGCGGTCGCCGCCGAGCTGCGGCCGCGCTACGAGCGACTGTGGAGCGAGCTGACCCGCGACGAGGTCTTCGGCCCGCACGAGCGCTACCGGATCGACGCGCGGCTGCGACGGCTCAACGAGCTGGGCTTCGACGTCGAGGCGTTCGAGCTGCTGACGGTGGAAGGCGGCTACCGCCTTCGGTTGCCCACGCGGGTCGTCGAGGCGGGGCACCATCGGCGCCGTCTGCTCATGCTGACCGGTCTCGACGTGGGCGAGAACCAGGCCCGCCGGCTGCTGAACGACCTTGCCGGGTTCCGAGCCGAGCTGGCACAGGCGGAGGGGCGGAGCCTGCCCGATGCGGTGGTCGGCTACCGGTGGCGCGCCGAAGTGTTCGAGCCAGCCGTGGCGGCCGTCCCGCCCGAGCTGCATGCGAAGCGCGAGCCGGCCGAGCTCTTCCACGAGCTGCTCGACCACCGCTGGTACCGCTCCGAGGCCGCCGGTCACGATGTCGGGATGGCCGATGCGGTGGCCAGCTTCATCGAGCAGGTGCTGCCCGAGATCCCTGACGAGCGGGCGATGATCGCGTCGCCCTCCTAGGGTCGGCTGGCAGAGTCCGAGTCGAGGTCGACAGCGTCAAGGCCGAGGTCGGCGGCGACGGCGACCCGGAGCGTTGCCAGGGGCAGCGGGCCGTGGCCCAGCACCGCGTCGTGGAAGCGGCGGATGTCGAACCCGGCGCCCAGCGCGGCCTCGGCCTCGCGGCGCAGGGCGCAGGATCTCCAGCTGGCCGACCTTGTAGGCCAGGGCCTGTCCGGGCCAGCCGATGTATCGGTCCACCTCGTTGGCGATGTTGTTCGGCGCCAGCGCGGTATGCCCCTCCATGAAGTCGATCGCCTGCTGCCGCGACCAGGCGAGCGCGTGCAACCCGGTGTCGACCACCAGCCGGCAGGCGCGCCAGGCGTCGAACGAGAGCATGCCGATCCGATCCAGGTCGCTGCTGTAGAGGCCCATCTCATCGGCCAGGCGCTCGGTGTAGAGGGCCCAGCCCTCGACATAGGCGGTCGTCTCGGCATGGCGGCGGAAGGCGGGCAGCCGATCCAGCTCCTGGGCGATGGCCACCTGCAGATGGTGCCCTGGCACCGCCTCGTGGAAGGCGAGCGCCTCGGCCTCGTAGCGCGGGCGGGTTTCCGGGGCGTAGGTGTTCACGTAGTAACGCCCCGGCCGGCTGCCGTCCTGCGCCGGCTCGCGATAGTAGGCGATGGTCGTGTGGCGCTCCTCGTGGGGGAGCATGCGGACCACCTCGCAGTGGGCGCGGGGCAGGCGGCCGAACCAGGCGGGGATCGCGTCCTGAGCCCGGGCCAGCGACCGCTGCGCGACCTCCACGATCTCCTCTCCGCTGGCGAAATGGACCGATCGGTCGCTGCGCAACGCCGCCAGCGTCTCGGCCAGCGAGGCGGTGCCCAGCACGCGAGCGCCGAGCGCGCTCATCTCCGCGTCGATCCGCGTTACCTCGACCAGGCCAATCGCGTGCAGCTCCTCCGCCGTGCGCTCGGTGGTGGTGTGGGCGCGCACGAGCCTGGGCGTAGCGCTCCAGGCCGCCGGGCAGGTGGCAGATCCCGACGTGCGCCTCGTCGCGGCTGCGCGCGAGCGCCTCGTCGGCCAGGAAGGCCCGGTACCGCGCGAAGGCGGGCCGGATCTCCTCCTGCACGGCACGTTGCAGATCAGCGGCAAACGCGCGCCACTCGGCATCCGGCCAGCCTGCCGGCTGGCGCTCGATGGGAGTCATCAGGGTCCAGGACTCGGTCGGCTGGGCGAGCAGGTCGTCAAGCTCGTCCAGCACCCGCCGCACCGATCCGGCGACCGGCGACCGGCCATCGGCCAGCCCGCGGCGCAGGGCGCTCACCAGCTCGTCGAGCCACGGCCCCATCTCGCGCCAGCGGCCCAGCATGGCCACTCCATCGGACGGCTGGCGCAGCGGCTGGAAGGACGGGATGTTCATGAAGGCCGCCTGCGGACCGTTCATGGCATCAACCGTGTAGGACGGCGCGTCGGCGGCCAGGATGGCCAGCCGCGCGTCGATCGCGGCGAGGAGCGCGGCGTGGGTCAGCGGTGCCTCCCGATCGGTCGGATCGGGGCGGACCTTGGCCACTCGCTCTCGCAGACCCTCGAAGCGGCGCGCCAGGAAGTGGCGGCCATCGGGGCTGAGGTCGGGCAGCCGGTCGTTGTAGCGGCCATCGCCGATCGCGGTGCCCTGCACCGGATCGGCCAGCAGGTAGGCATCCCAGTAGGCGTCGGCCAACTCGGCCAGGGCCTGGCCCGCCCCCGCGGTCGGCATCGGTCGGCTAGGCCCGTGCCATGACGGCGCGCTCGGCCAGCGCGATCGGCATGGTCCCCGAACTGGTCAGTGCGTCGTGGAAGTCGCGCATGGCGTCGGCATCGGTCAGGGTCGCCCCGCGAACGGCCAGGAAGCGGTCACGGATGCGCAGGATCTCGAGGCAGCCCGTCAGGTAGGAGCTGGCCTGGGTCGGCCAGGAGCAGTAGCGAGTCACCTCGGCGATGGCGGTCGGCTCGGTCATCGAGGAGTGGGCCAGCATGAACTGCACCGCTTCTGCGTGCGTCATCTCGCCAAGGTGGAGGCTGGTGTCGACCACGATCCGCGCCGCGCGGAAGAGGGTCGCCTCGTACTGGAACATGACGTGCCGCAGGTCGTGATAGAAGCCGGCCTCCCGCATCATGCGCTCCGCGTAGAGCGCCCAACCCTCGGCGAAGAAGCTGGTGCCGAAGACCTGGCGCACGGCCGACGGGTTCAGCTTGGCCATCACCAGGTGCCAGTGGTGTCCGGGGTAGGCCTCGTGCACCGCGGTCGACGGGATGCTGGGGTAGGAGTTCGACTCCAGCCGCTTGGCGATCTCCGCCTCGCTCGCCTCGTCGGGCGGGAAGGGGACGAAGAAGTGGCCGCGCATCGAGGCGGAGAAGGGGGGCGGATCCTGGTACGAGGCGACCGCCAGCACGGGGCGCTGGAAGGGCGGTGACGGCTCGACGCTGCACTCCTCGCCGGGCGGGAAGCTGACCAGCCGTCGCTCGTGCAGGAAGGCGCGGGCGTTGGCGGTCCACTGCTCGTAGCCGATGCGCATCGCCTCCGGGGTCAGCGGCCGATCCTTGTTCAGCTCCTGCAGGACAGCGTGCCAGTCGTCGTGGCCGGCCAGCTCCTGCGCACCCTTGCGCAGCTCGGCGGTGAGGCGCTCGATCTCCCCGTGGGCGCGCTCCCGCAGCTGGCGAGCGTCGAAGTCAAAGAGCTCGGCCTGCTGCAGGATGGCGTTGTAGCGCGCCTCGCCGAAGGCCCAGTCGCCGGTCGCGCGCGGCTCCATTTCCTTCAGGAAGTTGGCGTAGGCCTCCAGCTCGTCGGCGGCGCGGGCACCGGCCTCCGTCAGCGGCGCCCGATGCTCCTCCGCCACCTGGGCCGGCAACAGCTCACGGGTGTAGTGCGCCGCGGCGCGGGCCTGGTTGATGGCGCGCTTGAGGAGCAGCGGCGAGACCAGCTCGGGCTGCAGGTTGGCGCGCCCGTCTGCCAGGTTCTGCGGCATCTTTCTCAGTCGTTCTACCGCGGCCTTGACCAGCTCAGCCTCGGGACGGAGCCGATGCAGGAAGAGGATGAAGACCCCGTCCAGGCCCGGGTCGAGGTAGATGTCGGGCTGCCGGCGCCACGACTGCCAGTCGTCGCGGATCAGCACTCCGTGGAGGCTCGCGATCAGCAGGTCGCGGTCAATCGCCTCGTCGAACGACAGCGCGGCGGCATCGACCCCTTGGAACCTGGCCAGCCAGGCATCGGCCGATGCGCGGCGGCGCTCAAAGGCGGCGGCGGACAGGTCATCGAGCTGCTCGTCGAAGGCGGTCAGGCCCAGGGTGCTTGACTGCACCGGGTGCTCAGCGTGGTGCTCGTCCAAGAACTGCCGGACGAGATCGGC
>CAVVPF010000031.1:0-4771 GCA_963750025.1 uncultured Chloroflexia bacterium | reverse complement strand
CCTCGCCTGGCAGCGCCGGCCGGCCGTCGGCCTCGATCCACAACTCGACTCCGGGCAACGGTGGACCCACCGTCGCGCAGCGCTCCACGGCCGCATCCGCCGGGAGCGCGGCCACCCCGGAGGCCGTCTCGCTCAGCCCGTAGCTGGGCACCACCGGGTAGCCGAGCTCGCGAGCGCGAAGCACCTGCGTCGGGGAGATCGGCCCGCCGCCGAGCAGCACCGCCCGCAGGGTGTTCGGAACAGTCCAGCCTGATCCGACGGCGAGCAGCCGATCGAGCATCGGCCCCACGAGCGACAGATGGGTCACCCCGCCGTCGAGCGCGCGGCGGACGGCTACCGGGTCGAACCGATGCTGCACCTCGAGCGGTACGCCCCAGCGACTCGCGCGCAGGACGATGGCCAGACCGGCGATGTGGAAGAGCGGCAGGCAGGCGAGCCATCGATCGCCGGGCAGTGGTCGGAGGAAGGCGTTCCAGGCATCGGCGCTGGCCAGGTGACAGCCGTAGGTCAGGACGGCCCCCCTCGGGCGACCGCTCGTGCCCGAGGTAAAGAGGATGGTGGCAGGCGCATCGAGATCCACCTCGTCGCGAAGCACCGCGTGGTCTCCGGGCTGATCGGGCCCAGCCAGCAGCCCATCAATCGCGAGCGGTGTGGCGCTCGGCGCATCGGCGAGCGCGGTCAGGGCAACGGGCGCCTGATCCGTGTCGTGAATCAGGAAGGCTGCCTGGCACGCCGTGACCTGGAAGGCGATCTCGGCGGGGACCGCGCGGCGGTTGAGCGGGGCAAGGACGGCACCCAGACGCCGGGCGGCGTGGACCGTTGCCACCGCGACGGCACCGTCGCGAAGGAGCGTTGCCACCAGAATCCCCTCGCCCACCCCTGCCGCGTAGAGCGCGACCGCGATTCTCCGCGTCGCGGACTCGAGCTGGGCGTACGTCCAGCGCCCGTGCGCGTCGACGACCGCCTCGTCGTCGGGTCTCGCTGCCGCCCAGTCGAGCAGCCAGTCGCGGACGAATCGGCCCATCAGGCGCTGGGGATCACGCCTGCCCGCCGGCGGTCGCGTTCGCCAGCGCCGCCATCCACTCCTCGGACGAGATGACCCCGGTGGTCGCCAGCTCGAGATTCGCCAGCGAGGCCTCGTGCGCCTCAGGCGCTGCGGTGGCAACGCAGTCGCGCACCACGAATACACGAAAACCGAGGTCGATGCCGTGGCGGGCGGTCGACTCTACGGTCAGGTTGGTTGCGACTCCAGTCAGGACAAGGGTATCGATGCCCGCCGCCCGGAGACGGTCGGGAAGTTCGCTACCCGCCAGCCCCGAGAGCTTCTGGTTGTCGACCACCCAGTCACCGTCACGGGGCGCCAGCTCGTCGATGATCGCCACCGTCGGCGAGCCTGGTCGGAACTGCTCGCTCTCGGCGACCTGTGACATCACCGCCGTGTTGCGGACGATCTGGCCGCCACCTGGCGGAACGACGAAGCGGGTGTACACGACCGGGATCCCGGCGCCGCGCGCCACCTCGAAGACGCGAGCCGTGCGCTCAATGGCCCCGCTGCGGGCCACCGGCTCGGCAAACCAGGCGCCGAAGAAGCCCTCCGGCTTGACGACGTTGCGCTGCCAGTGCAGGCCCATGACAGCAGTGCTTACGGGCTCAAATTCCATGTCCTTCTCCCTATGTGGTTCAGCTGTGGTTCAGCTGTGGTTCAGCGTCCTAACTGGAGCGACTCATTCGGCGCGCCTCGATCGCTCCCCCGGTGATGGCGGGGGCTCACGGACGACCCCCCAGTGCGAGACCGATGGCGAAGAGGAGCGCGAAGGCCAGCGACAGGCGCGCGGTCGCGCGCAGCACCGGGTTGAGGCGCGCCGGATCGCCGCCGCGGTGGACGCTCCGCAGGAGCGGCACCGCGAGCGGTGCGCTGGCCAACGGCAGGAGCGCCGCGGGCGACGTCCAGCCGGCGGCGACGAGGGCGATCGGCACGAGGTAGGCGACGCCCACCAGGACTGCGTACTCGACGCCGGTGCTGCGCCGCCCCAGGCGGACCGCCAGCGTGTGCTTGCCGGCATGCCGGTCGGTCTCGATGTCGCGCAGGTTGTTGACGACGAGGATCGCCGTCACCAACGATCCCATGGGGATCGCGGCTGCCACGGCGAGCGGCTCCAGGCGTCCGGTCTGCAGGTAGGTCGTGCCGGCGACCGCCACGAGCCCGAAGAAGATGAAGACGAACAGCTCGCCCAGCCCGTGGTATCCGTACGGCCAGGGACCGCCGGTGTAGGCGAGGGCGCTGGCCATGGCCAGCAGCCCGAGGAGCAGGATCAGCGGTCCGCCGACGGCGACGAGATACAGGCCGACGAGCCCGGCCAGTGCGAGGACGACGGGGATGCCGACGCCGAGCTCCTGCTCGCTGAGGAGGCCCTGCGCCGCCGCGCGCGGCGGCCCGACCCGGTTGGGCGCGTCGGCGCCGGATCGATAGTCGAACAGGTCGTTCGCCAGGTTCGCCGCGACCTGCAGCAAGACGGCGATGGCAAGCGTGGCGACAGCCACGAGCGGCCGCATGACTCCCTCGCCGAGGGCAACGCCGAGGCCCACCAGCACCGGTCCCACGGCGGCGGGCAGGGTCGGCAGGCGGACGGCGAGCACCCATGCCCGTGGACGAGAGAGTCGGGGGACCGCGGAAGCGCCGGTCATGATGACGGGCTCAGGGCCGGCGCGGAAACTTCGAGAAGTCGGGCGCCCGCTTCTCGAGGAAGGCGCGGCTCCCTTCGTGGGCCTCCTCGGTCTGGTAGTAGAGCATCGTTGCGTCGCCGGCCAGCTCCTGCAGCCCGGCGAGGCCGTCGGTGTCCGCGTTGAAGGCACGCTTCAGGAAGCGGATGGCGGTCGGGCTCTTCTCCAGGATCTCGTTCGCCCAGCGAACCCCCTCCGCCTCCAGACGCTCGGGCGCGACGACGGCGTTGACCAGGCCCATGGCGAGGGCTTCGCGGGCAGTGTACTGGCGGCACAGGTACCAGATCTCGCGCGCCTTCTTGTGCCCCACGATCCGGGCCAGGAGCGTCACCCCGTAGCCGGCGTCGAAGCTACCGACCCTGGGTCCGGTCTGGCCGAACATCGCGTGCTCGGCCGCGATCGTCAGGTCGCACACCACGTGCAGCACGTGGCCGCCGCCAATGGCGTAGCCGTTGACGAGAGCGATGACCGGGATCGGCAGCGAGCGGATCAGGCGTTGGAGGTCGAGGACGTTGAGGCGAGCGATGCCGTCCGCGCCGATGTAGCCAGCCTGGCCCTTCACCCGCTGATCACCGCCCGAGCAGAAGGCTCGCTCGCCTGCGCCGGTGAGCAGGACGACGCCGATCGACGGGTCGTCGCGGATCTGACGAAACACGTCGATGAGCTCGGCCACCGTCTCTGGCCGGAAGGCGTTGTGCACCTCGGGCCGATTGATGGTGACCTTCGCGATCCCCGTGCCCGAGTGTTCGTGGATGATGTCGGCGTAGTCGCGGACCTTGGTCCAGGTCGATGGCATTGGGAGTACCTTAGTGCCTCCGTCGCCGACCCGCTCGACACGATCCTCGCCGCGTGAGCCCTGTCATCTCCACCGGGGAAGATCAGAGAAGTTCCGATCCGAGCGTGGATCGGGCCGATGAGCGCGAGATTGGTACCGCATACCGGAATCGCCGCGATGGTCCGGCGGGCTCCGGCTGAGCACGGTTAGTCCGGCCAGATCCGGCGGAATCCAGCGGGCTCCCGCCCGCTACAGGGTACGGATGAGGGTACAGACCCGGATAGGTACGAACCGCTGGTTGGCCGGTCCGCAAAGCGACTAATAGATACCAGGGCCGATGACGCCGGCGAGGTGCAGCACGACGACGATGACTACGACGAGGACGATGACAGCGGCGGCGATCAGGGAGCCGCGACCTCCGCCGGTCGGCTCAGGCCGCTCGAACCAGTTTCCCGATCGCTGGTCGACGAGAAGGCCGTCGACGAAGCGGGCGCCGGCAAGGACCTCCGCCGCCGTCAAGCCCTGGCCGTCGCGAGCTCACCTTCGACGTAGACGCGGATCTTGTCCGCGGGCAATCGAACCAGCACGTCACCGGAAGGCACCTGGTGGCCCCGAGGGATGCTCAGCTTGGCCGGCTCACCGGCGACGAGCAGGGCCACCACGCGGACGCTCCCCTGATCCAGGATGCCGGTAATCCTCGCGGCCAGCGTGTTCTCCCCCGGCTCGGAAACCAGCTCCAGATACTCCGGACGCACGCCGACCTGGATCTGCCCAGGCGAAAGCGCCGCGACGTCGTAGTTCGACCCGAGCCTGGTGCCACCCAACACGAGCGCGGTGCCATCCGTGCTGGCCGGGAGCATGTTCATCGCCGGCGAACCGATGAAGTAGCCGACGTACGTGGTGCGCGGATACTCGAACAGTTCCTCCGGCGAGCCTCGCTGGATGACTCGGCCCTCGCTCATCACCAGGACCTCCTTGGCGAAGGTCATCGCCTCGTTCTGATCGTGGGTGACGTAGACGACCGTCAGACGGAAGCGCTCCGTGATCTCCCTGAGTTTGCGACGGAGGAGGAACTTGAACTGCGGATCGATGACGGTGAGCGGCTCATCCATCAGCAGCGCCTTGACGTCCTCGCGGACCAGGCCCCGACCCAGCGAGATCAACTGCTTCTCTGCGGCGGTCAGGACCCGCGCGGGCCGGCGCAGCTCGCGCCCGAGGTCGAGCACCTCGGCGACCTCGGCGACCTTCTGGGCGATGCGCTCCCGGGGCCACTTC
>CAVVPF010000030.1:0-35857 GCA_963750025.1 uncultured Chloroflexia bacterium | reverse complement strand
GCGACGCCATGGCGAGGAATGCACCGCCGATCAGTCCGGCCCAGATCGTGTGCGCACGATCGAGCCCGACATAGGTGTCGATGACCGTCGTCTTACCCGCGGACGCCGCCTGGCTCAGGATCGACGACCGCCGCCGCTCACGGCGTGTCCGAATAACGAGCGCGGAGACGGCGCCTAACAAGTACACGCCGGCCTGCAGGAAGCTCGTCCACACGACCGCCTTCATGCCGCCCTTGTAGGTGTACAGGATCGTCAGCGCACCGAGAATGAGAATCGCGGTGGGCATGACGAACGCCTTGTTCTGGACAGTCGGGCTGATGATCGAGCGCGATCGGAATGGCCGTGGCGAACACCCGGACCGAGTTCCGCAGCCCTCGCGTAACCATGAACACGACCGACGTGAAACGTCGTACCATGCCGAAGCGCTGCTCCAGAAGCGCATCTTCTCCGGCAGCCATTCTTTCCCTTGAAGTATCGCGGGAGCAGCACGAAGGCAACGACGATGCGGCCGAGGAATATGTACCCGGCGACGATCTGGAGGAACCCGAGGTTGCCCGTGCCTGGCGCGGAGCCGTAGGAGAGTCCCGGCGTGCGATGAACGTGAGCGCGCTCGTCTCCGTCGCGACGATGGAGAGCATGAGCGCCCGCCGCCGGGATCGTGTGGCTCGCGACGAAGTAGTCGGCCGCGTTGCGTGTTGCGCCCGAAGTACATCCCGAGCGCGGTGACGCCCCGCGAGATAGGCGATCAGGACCAGCGCATCGAGCCAGGTGAAGTGTTGCGTCACGCGCGCGCCTCATGGAGCGCGCGGACCCCGGTGATCGCTCAGTCCACCGGCCGGGTTCGCCTCCATCGCGAAATACTCGGCCAGGCCGAGCCGGTCGAGCACGGCGGCCGTGTCCTTGTTGCGCTGCCTCCACCCGCTGCCAGAACTCGCGCTCGTCCGGTCCGGGGAAGGGCGCCGAGTCCTTCTGGGACTGGTGCTTGAAGATCGCCTGGATCTTGAGCTGGAGCTCCTCCTGCGACAGCGGCACGAGCCAGGTGGCCTCGGTGATCGGCCACTCCTGCCAGGCCCCGCGATAGAGCCAGACCTCGGGCCGGCGTCCGCCGGTTACTCCTCGAGCAGCGCGCGGTCGATCGCCTCCTTGCACATCCGGTGGGTGCCGTGCGGATCGGAGCAGGTCGCCGGCGACGAAGACCAGCTCCGGCTCGACCTCCTCGAGCAGCGTCGCGGACGATGGCCACGTCGGCTGGGCCGATCGGATCCTTCGCGACCTTGCCCGTTTGATAGAACGGCAGGTCGAGGAACCGGGCGCTGCTCGGCGAGGCCCAGCGTCTCGAACGCCCGCTCACCGCCTCGGCCTCGCGGATCATCCGCTTGATGTCCTGCACCTCGGCGATGTCGACTTCGCCCGGGCGCTTCTTCGCGAGGAACGTCGTCCAGCCCTTCGCGCAGCTCGCCGCAGCGTCCTCGGTCGACTTGCCGTCGGCGCGCGAGCCGGCCGCAGGAAGTCGAGAGAAGCGGCGGACGTCGTGGTCGAACACGGCGATGTTGCCGCTGGTCATGTAGGCGATGGTGATCTCGTTGCCCGTTCTCGACCAGCTTGCAGGATGCCGCCCATCGAGATCACGTCGTCGTCGGGGTGCGGCGAGAAGCAGATGACCGCGCTGGTCCGCGCGGCAGCTTGGTCTTGCCGCGGATCTTGGCGCCGAGCGCGTTGAACACGTCGCCGTTGACGCGCGCCCGGCGTGCCGTAGCGCGCCACGAGCGACGACATCCGATGCTCGGTGTAGTCGCGCTGGGTGAGCTTGAGGATCGCCTTGCCGATCTGTCGCGACAGCCAGACGACCGCGCGCACCGTCAGGTCCGGCGTCCACTCGACCTCGTCGAGCAGCCACGGCGTCGCCATCGCGGGTGAGGTCGGCGCGCGGCGGCGACGGTCGACGTAGAACGTGGTGTTCGGGATGCCGCTGCAGAAACGTCGCGGCCACCTCGAGTCGATCTCGCCCTCGACCGCACGGGGCACGATGGTCGCCTTGTGCTCGCCGGTCGCCAGGATCACGATCTCGCGCGCCTCGAGGATCGGTCGCCACGCCCATCGTGAGCGCTTCCCGCGGCACGTACTCCTCGCCGAAGAAGTCGGCGGCCGCGTCTCGGCGCGTGGTGCGCCAGATCGAGCGTCGCCGCTGCGTGCGGCTCTCCGCGCCTGAGCCCGGCTCGTTGAACCCGATGTGGCCCGTCTTGCCGATGCCGAGAATCTGGAAGTCGATGCCGCCGGCGGCGCGATCGCGTCCTCGTACGCCGGCACTCGTCTCGACGTCCTCGCGGCGGACTTGCCTCCGGGATGTGGACGTTCTCCGGCAAGATGTCGACCTGCGAGAACAGGTTCTCCCACATGAACCGATAGTAGGAGTGGATGCTCTCCGGCCCCATCGGGTAGTACTCGTCGAGGTTGAACGTCACCACTCCGCGAAGCTGAGGCCCTCCTCGCGGTGCATGCGGACCAGCTCCCGTAGACGCCGATCGGCGTCGACCCGTCGCGAGCCCGAGGACGGCGCGGCCGCCCGCGGCCTGCCTCTCGCGCGGACAGACGTCCGCGATCCGGTGGGCGACCAGCCGGGCGATGTCGCTCGTGATCGTCGACGACGATCGTGCGGATCTTCTAGAGTTGGGACGGTGGGTGGCCTCAAACGAGAAGGCCCGCGACCGTGAAGGTTCGCGGCCTTGGAATCGCCGGCGTCCAGATCGGCAACCGGACTCACGGATTGTCTACCTCTAGGCGCTAAACGAGCTGCCGCAGCCGCAACCGCCTGTGGAGTTGGGATTCTTGAAGGTGAAACCCGACCCCTGCATCGACGACACGTAGTCGATCATGACGCCGCTAGATGTAAGAAGATGAAGAGGACGTTGGAAATCCAGTCGCGTCGACGACGAGTCGTCATCCGCGGCCTGTCTTCGATGCGGAGCCCGTCCTTGAAGCCGCTGCAGCCGCCGGGCTGGACGCTGACACGCAGCCCGCCCTTTTCGATCACCCCGGAAGCCGCAGCATTTCGGTGGCCGCAACCGGCGTAACCACGATGGCGGCGGGGCTCCTGTACCGTGCTCATTGCGAAAACCTCCTCACTGTTAGGCGCAGCCGGGGAGACGAGTTTCCTCCACCGCCGCGTACGCGCGAAATATAGCCCTGGAAAAGTATTAAGAAGCTTACTGCTGGCGGGACAACCCGTTAGCCGACTGGACCCATGCCCGCCTCAATCCGCGGGAACGGCGGTCGTCGAATCCGGGACGGCCTCGCTCGCCATGCGGTCACTCCGAAACGAGCGCGCGATCCACGCGAACGCGAGCCCTGCGATCGCCGAGGATGCCGAGGCCCATCCCAGGTCTCCGAACACCAGCTTGCCGATGCCGAACAGCGTCGCGTACACCGCCCGATCCCGGCGAGCCAGTTGGTCCACGCCAGCGCGCCGCCGGGAATCTTCTCGCGGCCGAAGCCGTCGCACGACCGCGACCCACCCGGGCCGCCCGGCCGCACGCGCCGGTAGAACGCGTCCAGCGTCGCGTCCGATTCCGGGCCCGTGAAACGTGACCGCGACCCACACGACGGTGCTCACCGCGACCGTGATCAGCATGACCCACGCGTCACCGTTCGGGTCCTCAGCCGCGAAGCGCGGCCGGACATACGCGAAGGCGAGCAGCGAAACGATGAACGACGTCACCATCGCGCTGATCTCCGACCACGCGTTGATCCGCCACCAGTACCAGCGCAGGATCAGCACGAGCCCCGTCCCGGCGCCGAGCGCGAGCAGGAACTTCCACGCGCTCTCGACCGTCGCGAGCTGCCAGGTGACGAGCAGCGACGCGCCGAAGAGAAACACCGTCGCGAGCCGCGCGGCGTTCACGTAGTGCTTCTCTCCTCGTCCCGGCCTGACGAAGCGCTTGTAGAAGTCGTTGATCAGATACGACGCGCCCCAGTTGAGCTGCGTCGCCACCGTCGACATGTACGCGGCGGCGAAGCCCGCCAACATCAGCCCCTTCCACGGCGTCGGCAGCTAGTCCATGAACGCGTGCACGTAGCCGTGCTCGCGTTGTCCTCGAGATTCGGATACAGCATGCACCGTGGCGAGTCCGGTGATGATCCACGGCCACGGCCGGATCGCGTAGTGCGCGACCTGGAAGAACAGCGTCGCCAGCACGCCGTCGCGCTCGGTCTTCGCCGAGAAGATTCGCTGCGCGATGTAGCCGCCGCCGCCGGGCTCCGCGCCGGGATACCACGCCGCCCACCACTGCACGGACAGGAAGACCGTGAGCGCGAGCAGCGGCATCCACGCGTACGCCTGGAGCCCGTTCGCGCCGACCTTCACCGGCAAGAACCAGCAGTGCAACCTCCACCGCGTCGCCGACCGGCAGGGCACGCACGATGCAGCTGTCGAGCGCCTCGCGATACGGGGCGAGCAGGCTCGGCACGTCAGCCGGATCGCTGGCGGCGTTCCCCGGGATGCCGCGCAGGGCTACCTCCTGCGCATCGAAGAGGCGGGTGTAGGGACGGGGCCGGCCTCGGTAGCGGGCAGCCTCTGCCTCGAGCCGCCCGCTCGCCCCGGGACCGATCGCCACGCGGACGTAGCACGCCACCCTGGGGACGGGCCTGCCGGCCGTCGCGGCACCATCGGCGATCCGCTCGCGTGCCCACGCGATCCGCTCGGGAAACGCCCAGTTGAGCAGGACCAGATCGGCGATCTGGCCCCCCAGGAAGCACATCCGCGGACCGAGCGCCGATACGGCCAGGCGCACCCCCGGCAGGAGTTCCCGCAGCTCGGCGATCGCGTCGCGCACGACCGCCAGCGAAGAGCCGGACCCGGTCCCCACCCCGAGCACCAGCCGATCCGTCGAGAGGGCCAGCCCAGACACTTCCGCCACGATCGAGGCCGGGCTGCGTTCTGAGAGCGGCACCACCCCCACGCACAGGTCGAGCCGTTGGCTGCTGCCTGCCGCGGTTGCCAGGGTCGCCAGACCGGAGCCGAGCCGCCCGTCGTTCGCCCACAGCTCGTCATAGCCGAGCTGCTCCACCCGCTCGCCGAGGCGAGCGAGGTTGGCGGCCACGGGATGAGGCCGGGCGGTCATCCCAAACCCCAGGCGGCGCTGCATGCGGCGATGATGACATCCTGTCGTACACTCAGGCCCCATACGCAGTTGAGGTGACCATGCAGGCGTTCATCGTTGAGCTCCCCAACACTCCCGGCAGCCTGGCCGATATCTGCGAGGCAGTGGCAGCCGGTGGAGCGAACATCACCGGCGTTTCGGGCGCAACCGCCGGCGAGGCTGGCCAGGTGGCGTTGACCACCGACGACATGGAGGGCACTCGCGCCGTCATCCAGGCGCGCGGCTGGCACTTCCGCGAAGTGGCGCTGGTGATCGTCGCGCTCGAGCACCGTCCCGGAACCCTGGGTGCCGCCGCGCGGCGGCTGGCCAACGCCGGGATCAACATCGACACGATGTTCGTGAGCGGCATGGACGGCGGGAAGGTGCAGGTTGCCTTTGGCGTGAGTGACCCCGACGCTGCGCGGGCCGCCCTGGGAGAGATGGCCTCCTAGCGAGGTCCCATCGCGTCGCGGCCGACATCGGGCCGGTCAGTGACGAAGCCCCACAGGCCGAAGGCGGCCAGGTGCTTCATGCGCTCGGGTTCGTTGACGACGTAGCAGCCCACCTGGCGTCCAAAGGCCAGCGCCATGGCCAGCTTGGGCGCGGGATCGAGCCCCAGGTCACCCTCGTACGGGTGCACCGCCGCGTGGCCGTGCTCCACGGCATACGCCAGGCCGGTCTCGAAGCTCTGTGACGGGACCAGCAGATAGCCGGTCGGCAGGGTCGCATCGAGCTCGTGCGCCCGGTCGATCGCCTTCTCCTCGAAGCTGATCAGGCTGACCCCTTGCGTCGCGCGCACCCGTGAGCCACTGAGCGCCTCCACGGTTGCCTCGGTCGCCTCGCGCGCCTTGAGCTCGACCACCAGTCCGATCCCGGCGGGCAGCCACTTGAGCACCTCGGGCAGGGTCGGAATGCGCATGCCCTTTCCCCGGAAGGGCGTGGAGCCGTCGGGCGCCTCGAAGGTGAACCCCGCATCTGCGGTCCGAAGCTGCTCCATCGTCTGGTCGCGCACCGGACCGGTGCGGTCGGTGGTGCGGTCCAGCGTTTCGTCGTGGATGACCGCCAACTGTCCGTCGCGGGTGAGATGCACGTCGAGCTCGATCGCATCGGCCCCCATCTCGACCGCCAGGCGGTAGGCCTCCATGGTGTTCTCGGGGGCATACGCCGACGCGCCTCGGTGCGCGACCACCAATGTCATGGCATCGACCTCAGGGGACGTCGATGGGCGACACGATGGCCGGCTCCAGCGGCATGGCGAATTGCTCCTCGACGTCAGGGTGAGGCGTGCCTTCCGGCACGCCGCGCAGGATCCAGTAGCCGATCCCCAGAAGCACCAGCAGCGACAGGATCGCGACCTGGTAGGCCGTACGCCCGAGCGGCGCCAGCAGGAAGTAGATGATAGCGCCGTACAGGATCGGTCCGACCACCGCGCTGAATTTGCCGGCCAGGCCGAAGAGGCCGAACATCTCGCCCACCCGCTCAGGTGGCGTGAGCCGCAGAAGGTAGAGCCGATCGGTCACCGCCACCCCGCCGAGCCCCGAGCCCAGGATTGCCCCGGCCAGCAGGAAGACCGGCTTCTCCAGCACCAGACCGCCCAGCAGCAGGCCGACCATCCACGATAGCAACACGGTCAGCAGGGTCCGCTTGGGACCCCAGCGGTCGACCAGCACCCCCCAGCCGAACGAGGCCACGACCGCCACCACGGTCAGCAGCAGCAGGACCGACAGCGCCTCTGACTCGCTGAAGCCGACCGCATGAATGGTGAAGAGGCTCATCACCGCGATGGTGGTGTTGACCGCGTCGCTGTAGAAGAAGCGGCCGACGATGAAGCGCCGCAGGCCCGGCTGCTCACCGGCGTGCCGCCACGTGACGCCCAGCTGGCCCCACGAGGCGACCGCATCCCTCACCCGGAACGGCGCGCCCGGGCGCTGTGCCTCGCGGACCACCACGAACAGCGGGATGGCGAAGATGGCGAAGAGGGCCGCCACCAGCACGAACGACGAGGCGGTGATCGAGCCCCTGGCCGTCGGTGGTGAAGCGCAGCAGCAGCCCGGACACGATCGTCCCCAGATACCCCAGGGCGACCCCGACTCCGGACAATCGCCCACGCTTGTTCGGGCGCGCCACGTCGGGCAGCAGCGCGTCGTAGTAGATCAGGGCGGCCTGGTAGCCGAAGTTGGCGACCCCAAAGGCCAGCAGTCCGATCCAGATATTCGCCAGGCCGATCAGGGCCGCCGGCCCGACGCAGAGTACGGTGAAGACGAGCAGGTAGCGCTTGCGTCCGCCGGTCCGGTCGCTCATGGCGCCCAGCGCCGGCGAGACGAGGGCGTTGACCAGCACCGATGCGCTGGCCGTCACCGTGAAGGCCAGCGTGCCGGTCGCCTCTCCCAGGAAGCGGGTGGCCCAGGGGCCCATCGCGAAGCTGACGATGGCGAAGGAAAAGATGGTGTTGGCGAAGTCGTAGAGGGCCCAGCTGAGCCCTTCGACGGCGCTGCCGGAGCGGGTCAGGCCGGCCAGGCCGCGCCACCAGGCGGTCGGGGCAAGTGCTGTCACCGTGCGTGCCAGCCGCTCATCATCCGCGGATCATAGCGGCGTCACTTCGCGCTGGACCACCTTCTGACGCGCGACCGGGCGCCACGCTACCCTGTCCCCTGCCTCTTCCCCAACGATCAGAGTCCGAGGTGGTCTTGGAGATCCGCGAACCCCATCCGACCGGCATCTTCGCCGCGGTCGGGCGCTTTGACTATCGCTTCCGCAAACTGCTGCCGATCATCGGTCTGGCCGTGGTGATCGGCCTCAATCTGTGGGCCAATGCCAGCGGCGGTCCCCTGATCCAGGGCGGCTGGGTGATCCCCGGCTCCGAAGAGCAGCGCGCCGCAACCCTGCTGGCCAACCGCTTCGGCGAGCAGGCCACCACCCTGCTGGTGGTCTACCGCGACGCGGGTGGCGAGGCCGCATCGGATGCCTTCCAGGCCAAGGTGAACGACAGCATGGTCGAGGTGGCCGCCGACCCATCGGTCACCAAGGTACTGACCTACGGCGAGACCCACGCCGCGGCGCTGCTGAGCGAGGACGGCAGCGAGACGATGGCGGTCGTCTACCTGGACAAGACGATCGAGGACGCCGTCGACGACGCGGCCCGGGTCTCCGCCAAGGTGCATCGCCCGGCGGGCGTGGAGACCTGGATCACCGGCATTCCGCAGCTGTACAGCGAGTTCAATCACCAGATCGAGCAGGACCTCTTCAAGGCAGAGGCGATCAGCCTCCCGATCGCGCTGTTCATCCTGCTGGCGGTCTTCGGCACCCTTGTCGCCGCCTCGCTCCCGCTGGTGGTCGCCCTGCTGGCCATGCCGGCCTCGTTTGCGGTGATCCGGCTGCTCGCCAACGTGACCGACATGAGCGTCTTCGTCAACAACCTGGCCACCATGATCGGCCTCGCGCTGGCGATCGACTACGCGCTCTTCATGGTCAGCCGCTTCCGTGAAGAGCTGCGCCACCACGACGTGGAGATCGCCCTCGAGCGGATGATGGGCAGCGTTGGCCGGGCGGTCGCGGTGTCTGGAGTGGCCGTGGCCATCGGGCTCTCGTCGCTGGTGGTGTTCGACGCCCCGGCGCTGCGCAGCATGGGACTTGCCGGCATCGTGACCGTGGTGTCGACCCTGCTGTTCGGGCTGACGGTGCTGCCATCGCTGCTTGCCCTGCTGGGGCCGCGCGTCAACCGGCTGCGCGTTCCGTTGCCGCGAGCGCTGCGCCTGATCGAGGACGACCCCGAGGCGGCCGAGCGCCGCCACGGCCAGGGGGTGTGGGCGTGGATTGCGGCCCGCGTCATGCGTCGTCCGTTCCTGGTCGCCATCCCGGTGCTGATCCTGCTGCTGGCCGCTGGGTCGCCGATTCTCGGCCTGCAGCTGTCCACCGGCCAGAACCTGAAGGACGTCCCGGAGACGCCGGCGCGCATCGGCTTCGAGCTGATTGCCAACGACTTCCCCGGTGGTGAGTCCGATCCGATCACCGTGGCGGTCACCTGGCCGAACGCCGATCTGTCCGGATCGCTGGCGCCCGAACGACAGGCCGATCTGCAGGCCTACGCCGACCGCATCGCGCAGCTCCATGGGGTGACCCCCGATGGTATCGAGAGCGCGCTGACCCCGCCGCCCGGCCTTTCGGCTGACCAGTACGCGGCGCTGCTTGCCCTGCCTGCCGACCAACGGCCGGAGCCGGGAGGCGCTGCGCTGAACACCTACCTCGCCGACTGGATCGCCGGCGACACGACCAAGGTGCGCGTCTTCTCGAGCCTCCTGCCCGATTCTGACGAGGGCAGGGCCCTTGTTGCGGCGGTGCGCCAGGTCGCGGCGCCTCCCGGGGCCGAAGCGCTCACCGCCGGCCTGCCGTCACGGTCGGCGGATTTCATGACCAGCTTCAAGAGCTCGGTACCGGTTGCGGTGCTGATCGTGGTGGGCGTCACCGGTGTTGTCCTCTTCCTCACCTTTGGCTCCATCTTCCTGCCGCTCAAGGCGGTGTTGATGAGCCTGGTCAGCATCAGCGCCAGCTTCGGCGCTCTGGTCTGGATCTTCCAGCAGGGGCACCTGGCCGGTCCGCTCGGCTTCGAGCCGTCGGGCGTGATCGCTGCCTGGCTGCCGGTGATCATGTTCGCAATCCTGTTCGGCCTGTCGATGGACTACGAGGTGCTGCTCCTCTCCCGGATCCGGGAGCGCTACCTGGCCCACGGCGACAACACCCGTGCGGTGGCCGAGGGGATCGGGATCACCGGCGGGATCATCACCGGCGCCGCCCTGATCATGGTCGCGGTCTTCGCCGCCTTTGCGCTGTCCAGCATCACCTCGATCAAGGCGCTGGGCCTGACGCAGTCGCTGGCGGTGCTGATCGACGCCACGTTGGTGCGCGGGCTGCTGGTGCCGGCCTTCATGCGGGTCATGGGCCGGGTCAACTGGTGGGCTCCGGCCTGGATCCAACAGGCCGTCTCCAAGCTCGGCCTGTACGAGGTCGCGCCTCGCTGAGTGCAGCAGCGGCACGTGAGCGGCTACCCTCAGCGCATGAGCGATGCCCGTCGCCGGCACCTGGATCAGCTGACCGATCGTTGGCGCTCGCGTCATGAGGCTCGCCAGCTGGCCGAGGGGCCGGCTCCGGCTGATCCGGAACGCGAGGCGCACGCACGCAGCTTCTTTCCGTGGATGAGCGAGACCCCGGCCGAGTACGCGGCCCGTTACGGCGCTGCGATGGTCGGCTACACGTACGACGCCTACACCTACGCCGATCCGGCGCTCCAGGCGTGGCTCGTTGAGCTGGGCGAGATCCTGCGGCAGCGCCGACGCCGCCGTTGATGCTCCCCGAGTGGGCGGCCGCGTTGGTGGGCGAGGTCTGTGCGGCGGGCGGCCGACCCGAGCCCACCGTGCGCTGGCGCAGAGCTAGCCGTCCGAACTCATCGGGGGTCGCCCGTCCGGACCTGCGGCAGGTCGCCGTCACCGCCGGCACCGATCCGATCGACCAGCGGCTGACGCTGCTGCACGAGCTGGCCCATTGGCTTGTCCCTCCCGCGCCAGGTCGGCGTCGCCGGACAGCACACCATAACCGGGCCTTCTACCGGGTCGCCTTCGAGCTGTATCAGACCCATGGCATCCCGGTGGCGGAGGCGATCGCGCGCGAGGGTGGGCGCTATCCGAGCTCCCTGGGCCACGCGCGCCAGCTCGGCCTGCCGGGGGCCGACGAGGTCTGGAGCGCACGACGCGCGGCGCTTCGCGAGCGAGCCCGCCTGCGCCGCCCGATGCGCATCCTGGTGCCTGAGCACGTGGTGCGCCTGGTGCGCGATGGCAGGTGGACGCGCTGCTCGGTCTGTGGGGCGCGGGTGGTCGGGCCAACGCTGGCGCGCCTGCGACGACGTGCCGGCCGACACATCCTGCTGGCCACGGGCTAGGGCCCGCTCGCCGTGGCGCAGCCCCTCCCCCTTGCCGGGATCCGCGTGCTGGACTGCTCGCGGGTCTATGCGGGACCGATCGCCAGCATGCTGCTGGGCGACCTGGGCGCGGAGATCTGGAAGGTCGAACCGCCGGCGGGGGACGAGACGCGGGGTTGGGGGCCGCCGTACTGGGGTGACCCGGCAGACGGGCGCAGCGCGTACTTCGCATCGGTCAACCGCAACAAGCGCAGCCTGGTGATCAATCTGAAGACCGATGCCGGTAGGGCGCTGCTCGATCGGCTGGCCGACCAGGCGGACCTCCTGCTGCACAACTACCAGCCGAGCGTCGCCGCTCGGTTGGGCCTTGACGACGAACGGCTGCGGGCTGCGCATCCGGGTCTGGTGGTGGTCAGCATCGGCGGCTTCCCGGGGAGCGGCCAGGCGGCCGAACGTCCGGCCTATGACCTCGTGGCGCAGGCCATGAGCGGGTTGATGTCGGTCACCGGCGAGCCCGAGGGCGAGCCGATGAAGGTCGGCGTGGCGCTCCTCGACCTGACGGCCGGGCTACAGGCCGCCATCGCGGCGCTGGCCGGACTGCTGGCCCGCCAGCAGGGAGCGACCGAGCGTGGCGCCCACGCCTCCGTCAGCCTGATCGAGGCAGGCGTGGCGAGCCTCACCAACGTGCTCGGCCATCACCTGGCGACCGGCGACGAGCCGCAGCGCTGGGGGACCGCGCACCCCGACATCGTGCCGTACCAGGTCTTCGCCGCTCGCGATGGGCACCTGGTGCTGGCGGTCGGCAACGACGCGCAGTTCGAACGCCTGCTGCAGGTGCTGGGCCTGCCGATGGACGCCCGCTTCGCCACCAACCCGGATCGACTCGCCCGCCGCGACGAGCTGGTGCCGCTGCTCGCCGCGCGGATCGGGGAGCGCGCACGCAACGAGCTGGTCGCCGCCCTGACCGCGGCCGATGTGCCGGCCGGGCCAGTGAACCAGGTGAGCGAGGCGCTTGGCGACATGCAGGCGACCTACGACGGCCAGTGGACGCAGTCGCTGGACGGCATCTCGGTCGCCCCGAACCCGATCCACGTCGACGGGGAGCGACTCCCGCTGCGTCTACCGCCGCCCCGGCTGGGCGAGCACACCGACCAGATCCTGCGGGAGGCGGGGCTTGGCTCCGACGAGATCAGCCAGCTGCGCACTGCCGGCGCCATCGGCTAGAGCCGCTCAGCGCACCCCGTAGCCGTTGGCCCACAGCCACTCGCGGGCAGTCAGGCCAGAATCGTGGATCGCCTTGGCGATCTTGCGGCCGTAGTAGCGGTAGTGCCAGGGCTCGTACTTGTAGCAGCTGCGACTGGCCGTCCCATTTGGGTAGCTCATCATCCAGCCGAAGCGCCAGGCGTTGGCGGCCAGCCATGCTCCCTCCCGCGTGGTGGCCCAATCAGCCACGTTCCATGGCGACGGTCCGCTCACCGAGCGAAAGTCGATGGCGGTGCCGAGCTGATGCTCCGAGTGGCCCGGGCGCGCCGAGACACGGAGTGCGGCTGCGTAGCCAACCTTGCTGACCCATCCGTTGAAGGTAAGCACCTGGCCGTTGTAGGACCGATAGGAGGATTGCACCGCCAGCCGCGACCCATCGGCCCTGGCGGCTGCCGCCATGTCGGCAAGGTCGGCCAGGGCGACGCCGCGGATCAGGAATCCGCCGTTCAGCCCGGCGCCCGCACTGTCCACCAGATCCCCCGGGCGGTACCCCGAGGCGAGCATGAAGACGGTGTCGAGCACGGTCGTCGCCCAGCTCTTGACGCTCGCACGGGCGGTCGGCAGGTCCAGGTAGTCGCAGGCGGGGAGCGGCGTGATCGGCGCCGCCGTGTCGTCCTGCGCCTGCCCCAACGCGTCTCCGTGAACCCACAGGCTCTCCCAGATCCCGGCGTCGATCAGCAGGTAGCCCTGACCGCCGATGACGCGGTACTCCGACGCGGTGGCGCCCGACGCTCTCGTCAGCGTGGAGCGTTTCAATGAGACGAGGTGGTTCGGCGGGTCGCCGAACCGGTAGCCGGTGTAGGTGCCTGCCCCGAAGCTGGCCGCAGCGCTCGCCGTCAGGCTCCAGCTGGCAGGCGGCAGCCGATTGCCGGCCCCGTCATGAATCGCGCCGGCCAGGCTGAGCGTGTACGTCGCTGCCAGGACCAGCGGAGCGCCGGGCACCAGGATGGCGCGAGCTCCGTTCTCATCGAGGCGCACGGTGGCCGGCAGGACCGCGCCGGCGGCGTCGCGCAACTGGAAGCGCGCGGCGTCAACGCCGAGCACCGGCTCGCTGAAGCGCACGATCAGTGCTCCGGTCAGGGGCGCCACGCCGTTGGGCGGCGGATCCTGGGCGACGATGGCGGGTGCCACGCGATCGGGCGTTGGGGCGGGGGTCGGCGTGGCGGTCGGCTCAACGCTGGTCGGCGGCGAGGGAGTGGGCGCCACGGCGTTCGGTCCGCAGGCGCTGACCAGCAGTGCCAGCATCACCCAGGGCGGTACGACCCGTCGCCAGCGCATCACGGCGCGGATGATGACAGGTGTTCGATCACCTCGGCCGCCAACGCCTCGATCCCGCGCCGATGTGCCGTCACGCGGTGCGGCACCCCGCAGACCTCGGCGCGGTAGAGGCTGCTGACCTTGTGCGGCAACGGGGTCGGCGCCCAGATGACCAGCAGATCGGCCCAGGCGCAGTCGCGCAGGGCAGCGCTCCCGTCCGGGAGATTGCTGGTGCCATCCACGAAGCGCAGCTCGAGGTCGTTGCCCAGAGTCCGAAGCATGGCGGCATAGGCGGGCGGTCGTCCGCCGACCACGAGCACGCGCCGGATGCCGGAACCCGCGCAGACCGCCGCCATGCGCCGCAGCGCTCGAACGTTGTTCGATCCGGAGCAGACGGAGCACTGGGCGCGATCCACCTCGACCGCCTGCCGCCCGTCATCGGCGATCGCCGCCGCGCATTCGGCGCTCGAGCAGTGGCGGACGAGCGCCAGGCTTAACGCGCCGCGTGCTCGCTCCAGCTTCTCGGTCGCCATGCGCTGTTTCCCCGGCCGGGTGAGGCCGGAGGATTCCAGCACGGCGCGCGCGGCGGCGAGCGACTCGGGGCGTCGGAACCCCTCGTCGCGCAGCAGGTTTGCGATCGCGAAATCAGCGGCCATCGGCCACTAGTCTGCCCGAACGGAGCTCAGTTCACCCCGGGGTAGGCCGTCTCGCCGTTCTGCGCCTCGTCTGGGTCGCTCGCGCGTCAGGTAGGGCGTGCCGGGTGCCGGTCGGCTAGCCTTGGCGACCGATGACTCGTGACGCGCGGCTCCTCTTCGCGACCCGCATGGCGCGCATGTTCGGCTATGGGCTGCTCTCGGTGGTGCTGGTCCTGTACCTGGTCGCGCTGGGCATCGACGGCGTCCAGGTGGGGCTGATCCTGACTCTGACCCTGGTCGGCGACGCTGCGATCAGCCTCTGGTTGACGACCCATGCCGATCGCCTGGGCCGCCGCCGCACCCTGCTGGTCGGCGCGGTCCTGATGCTGCTGGCGGGCCTTGTCTTCGGGCTGGCCCGAGACTTCTGGGTGCTGCTGCTGGCGGCCACCATCGGCGTTATCAGCCCCAGCGGCAACGAGGTCGGCCCATTCCTGGCGGTCGAGCAGGCCTCGCTCTCGCAGACGCTGCCGGATCGGGATCGGACCCGCGTCTTCGGCTGGTACAACCTGGCCGGCTCGCTGGCGACCGCCAGCGGTGCCCTGGTCGCCGGGCTGCTGGCCCAGTTGTTGCAGGGGGGTGGCGCCAGCCAGCTCGACTCCTACCGGGCAATCGTCTTCGGCTATGCGCTCGTCGGGATCGGCCTGGCGCTCCTCTTCATGCGCCTCTCGCCGGCGATCGAGGTTCCGATGGCGCGGGATGTCTCGGTGGCAACACGGCTGGGGCTGCATCGGTCGCGAGGGATCGTGCTGCGGCTGGCGGCGCTCTTCTCGCTGGATGCCTTCGCCGGCGGGTTCGTGATGCAGAGCCTGATCGCCTACTGGTTCCACGTGCGCTTCGGGGCGGACCCCGCGACCCTGGGTGCCATCTTCTTCGGCGCCAACATCCTGGCCGGCTTCTCGGCACTCGCCGCCGCGCGGCTGGCCGCGCGCATCGGTCTGATCAACACCATGGTCTTCACCCACCTGCCATCGAACGTGCTGCTGATCCTGGTGCCGCTGATGCCAAGCCTGCCGATCGCGGTCGCCGTGCTGCTGGCGCGCTTCGCCATCAGCCAGATGGACGTGCCGACCCGGCAGTCGTACACCATCGCCGTGGTCGACCCCGATGAACGCTCAGCGGCCGCGGGCGTCACCGGGATCGCCCGCAGCCTGGGAGCGGCCCTGTCGCCGTCGCTGGCCGCCCCGTTGATCCAGAACGTGCCCCTGGCAGGACTGCCCTTCTTCATCGCCGGCGGGCTGAAGATCGTCTACGACCTGCTGGTGCTGCGTGCCTTTCGCGCCGTGCGGCCTCCCGAGGAGCGGCCCTAGCTCAGCTGCTCTAAACCTGCTCCACGGCTGACGGACCGACCGGAGTCCGCCTTGCGTTAGGCGGGGGAGTCGCCGCCGGTACGCGAGCCAGCGCGCCGTCGAGCCGTTCGATGAGACGCGGTGCGCCCACCCGCTCGAAGAAGACGCGAGCCTCCTCGGCCGCGCGGCGACGCTCGGGGGGCTCCAGGGCGCCCGTCTCGACGGCATCCAGCTGGCAGAGTGCCAGCCACGTGGCCAGGCCCAGGTCCTGCCATCGGGCCTGCGCGTCGGCGTACCCGCGCCGGGCGTCGGCTGTCCGTCCCTCGACTATGGCGATGCCCGCATCCATGGTTGCTCGCATGGCATCTGTGCGGCGCCCCGGACGGGCTACCCGATAGGCGTCCAGCATCCGGCGGGCGGTGA
Source organism: uncultured Chloroflexia bacterium (assembly GCA_963750025.1). Classification (GTDB taxonomy): domain Bacteria; phylum Chloroflexota; class Limnocylindria; order QHBO01; family QHBO01; genus CF-167. The sequence goes on along the minus strand of CAVVPF010000030.1, from coordinate 19,890 downwards.
CGGCGTCGCCACCCCAGATTGCGGCCCGCGCCCCAAAGGTCGCTGCCTCAGCGGCCTGATAGCCGAGGGAAAGCGCCTTGTCAGCGAGCTGAATGACATCCGCGAACCGACCGTCAAGCAGTGCCGCGTGGAGAAGCACCCAGAACGGGAAGAGCTGGTATTGGACGTCGTCGAAGCCACTGGCAAAGCTGGCAAGCCGATCTCCCTCGGTCGTGACCGACTCGCCCCGGTGCGCGCGGATGACGAGGTCGAACGAGTCGTACCACAGCCGTTCCCGCGCCTCGAGATCCTGGCTCAGCTGCTGCTGGACCTCATGCTGCACCCAATCCCACTCGCCCACCTGGAAGGCGGAATCACACGCGTTTCCGAGGAGATAGCGGACCGCAAAGGTCATCCCGTAGCGGGCCCCGCGCTCGTACCCTTCGCGCGAGACCTGGAAACCGAGTACCGGATCGTCAGGTTCAAGGGCATACCCCAGGTTGATGGCGGCCCGCAGCGACGAGCCCAGCATGCCGCGGCGCTCGGCCAGTGCCTTGGCGCCGGTCAGGGTGACCGTCGCCTCGGTGGCTCGGCCCAGGTTCGCCAGCGCCGCGCCGCGGGTAATCAGCGCCTGGACCGCGAGCTCGTCCGCGCCGGCCGCCTCCATCGCGGGCAGTGCCCGGTCGGCGATGGCCACCGCCTCGGCGTCGTTGCCCATCCGCATCTCGGAGAGGGCGAGTCGCTCCGCGAGCTCGATGAAGCCCGGGTCGGACGGCTCCAGCCCCGGTTCGGCCAGCGCCTCGACGAGCAGCTGACGCCCCTGCTCCTGGTGGCCCTCCATGAGTAGCCCGGCTCGCTCCGCAATCGCTTTGCGACGGGCTCCCGCGTCCCCGATTGCGGTCGCGAGTTCGATGGCTCGCTGGAGATGGACGTCCCCGGCTTCGATGAGGCCGGCGTTGGCAGCGGCCCAACCGGCCGCCTGCCGGATCTCGAGCTCCTCCGCGGGATCCCTTACTGCTTCTAGGGCATCCTTGAGGTAGCGGTGCGCCTGTCGTGGCGAACCGAGGTCGGTCGCTCGCTGGGCGGCCGCGCGGAGCGCGATCCTGGCCTGCGTTGCCACGGCCGCACCTTCCTCGCCCGCGGGCTGGGCGCGGTAGGCATCCAGGTAATGCTGCGCCAGCATCCCCGCCAGCTCGTCGTCTCCCAGCCCCTCGAAATAGCGAGCCGCGGCCAGGTGTCGTGCCCGGCGGTCGTTCCGCGCGAGGGTGCCGTACGCCACCTCCCGCAACAGCCCCTGCACGAAGCGGTACTGGCCTCGTTCCGGCGAGCGCGGGTCGTCATCCATGGTCAGCACCTCACGCTGTACCAGGTGCCGCAGGATCGGCTCTACCTGGTCGGGCTGCGAGGTGACGGCGGTCAATGCCGCGACCGTGAACGACAGGCCAAGGACCGATGCGTGCTGGATCAGGGTTCGCTCGTGGGGCTGGAGCGCATCAATGCGGGCCGCGATCAGCGCGTGCAGCGATTCGGGAACCGCCAGCTCGGTCAGGTCGCCCACCGGTCGGAACGTGTCGCCGTCCGGCTCGATCCGGTTGTCGTTGAGGAGCATGCGCACCGTCTCGACCGCGTACAGGGGGATCCCCTCCGCGCGGGCCACGATGGCGCGCAGTGCCGCGTCCGGAAGGCCGGGAACCAGGCCGGCCAGCAGCTCGCCCATCTCGTCATCGGCCAATGGCTCCAGGCCCAACGACGTAAAGGCGCGTTGGCCGGCTCCCCAGGTCGGTCGGCGATCCAGGAGCTCAGGCCGCGTCAGGGTGATCACGTAGATCGAACGCCCGCGCGACCAGGCCAGCAGCTCGTCGATGAAGTCGAGCAGACCCTCATCGGCCCATTGGAGGTCCTCGAAGACCATCACCACCGTGTTCACTTCAGCCATCCGCTCGAAGAAGGTCCGCCACGCGCTGAACAGCTCGCTGCGCTCGCGTCCATGGGCGTCCCCGAAGCCCAGCAGCTGAAGGAGCGGGCCTTCGAGCTCCTGACGCTCGCTCGGGTCGGGCACGAACTGGTGGAGCGTCTCGGCCAGTCGGGCCCGCGTCGTCTCCTCGTCATCACCTTCGCCGATGCCAAGGCGCATCCGCACCATCTCGCCAAGCGCCCAGAAGCTCACCCCATCCCCGTAGGAGGGCGAGCGGCCCTGGTGCCAGTACACGAGCTCGGTCAGCCCGTCGAGGTACTTGTGGAATTCCCACGCCAACCTGCTCTTGCCGATGCCGGCCTGGCCCATCACCGAGACGAGCCGCACGCCGCGATCGCGGGCGGTGGCATGGAAGAAATCCTTGATCAAGCGCAGCTCGGTCTCGCGGCCGACGAACGGTGGCTCGAGCTGCTCGCTGCGGCCGACGCCGCCCCGCTTGGCCACCACCCGCAGCGCGCGGAAGGCGGGCACCGGCACCGCCTTGCCCTTCAGGAGGTGCTCGCCGGCAGGCTCGAAGGCGATCGCCTCCGACGCGGCTCGAAAGGTTGCCTCGCCAACCAGCACGGTGCCGGGGAGTGCCAGCGACTGCAGGCGCGAGGCGGTGTTGACCATGTCGCCGGCGACCATGCCCATCCCGGTTGCCCCCAGCGTCACCGCAGCCTCGCCCGTGACGACGCCGGCCCGCAGGGCCAGGTCGGGAACCTCCGTCTGCTGGCGCAGGCGGGCCGCCGCGTCGACAAGGTCCAGCGCGGCCCGCACGGCACGCTCGGCGTCGTCCTCCCGCGCCACCGGCGTACCCCACACCGCCATCACCGCGTCACCGATGAACTTCTCGACGACGCCTCCGTATCGGTCCACGATCTCGCGGCAGGTTTCGAAGTAGCCGTTCAGTAGCTCGCGAACGTCCTCGGCATCGCGGGACTCCGAGATGGTGGTGAATCCGACGAGATCGGCGAAGAGGACGCTCACAAGTCGCCGCTCAGCGGTTGGGCCGGCCGCGGGTGCCGAGGCCGCGTCGCTACGGGCTGACGCCGTGCCGTCGGATCCATCCAGCGACGAACCGCATTCACCGCAGAACCTGGCGCCCGGCGTGTTCTGGGTCCCGCACACGGGGCAGCCCGCCGCCAGGCGCATGCCGCACTGGAGGCAGAACTTGCGTCCGGCCTCGTTGGGAGTTCCGCAGCTACCGCAGTTCATCGCTCACGTCGCCTCCGGCTCGGCTGGGAAGCATACCGCCCGACCGCCAGTGGGCGGGCTGCTCAGATGTGGATGGCGGGGCCGTACCAGACGCTGGCCGCGATGATCACGTAGAGCCCCAGTAACGCCAGCCCCTCGAGCCAAGTGCTCTCGCCGTCGAAGACGATGAGCGCGGCGAGGATGCTCGACAGGGCAACCGCTCCCAGCAGCAGCGGGCTAAGCACCAGCGTCAGTGTGCCGCCGCCTATCAAGAGTGAGATCAGCACCAGCGCCGGCGTGAGGGCAATGGCGACCTGCAGGCTGCTGTTCAGGATCAGGCTGATCGCCAGGTCGGGCTTGTTGCGCATCGCCATCTGGACGCCGACCACGTTCTCGACCGCGTTGCCGGCAATGGCGACCACCACCAGCCCCACGAATGCCTCCGACAGCCCCAGGCTGGCCATGCTCGGCCGCAGCGCCTCCACGAACAGGTCAGAGGTGAACGCAGCCCCCACGGCACCGATCAGCAGCACCGTGACGGTCAGGCCCAGTGGCCAGATGCGCTCCGGCGGCACAGCTTCGACCTCGGCGCTGGCGCCGGGGCCGCCACTGATCGAGAAGGGGATCGAGGCGGCGAAGATGACCAGCAGGACCAGCGAGACGATGACGCTCAGGTCGACCGCATGGCCGACATCCGGGCCGCCCGGGGCAGTCGCTAGGGTAGGGATCGCCAGCGCGGCGACCGCCAGCACCAGCAGGGTGGCGATGGTGCGCACCGAGGGTGCATGAAACTGCTGCGTGCCGTGCTTCAGGCCGCCAAGGAAGAATGCGAGGCCCAGCACCAGCAGGGAATTGGCCAGGATCGAGCCGATCAGCGCGGTCTGCACGACCACCACCAGCCCTGCCTGCAGGGCGAAGATCGAGATGAACAGCTCGGGAAGGTTCCCGAGCGCGGACTGCAGGATCCCCGTGGCGTGCGGGCCGAAGCGGTGCCCGAGCTGCTCGGTCCCCTGGCCGATCAGGGCCGCCAGGCCAGCGAGCGCCGCGGCGCTGATCACGAAGACCACGGTATGGTCCACGCCCGCCGCGTTGAGCGCGAAGGCCGCCACGGCCGCACCGAGCGACAACCCGGCGGTCAGGCTGGTGGCGCGCCCCAGGGTCCGCAGGATCATGGCGAGATCATGCACGGATCATTGGGGCCCGCGCGGAACCGAACGCGCAGCAGCCGCGTCCTCCGAGTAAACCCTCGCGCCGCGCCGTGCGTGTGCATCTTGAATGGGTCTTGCCTTCGACTCGCCACCTCCGGCCGCTTCGTGGTCGCCGAGGGACGAGCTCATGAAAGATCCGGCGGGCAGCCGGACATCTACCGAAGGGAAGGGCACCATCAACGGTGCGATGCAGGAGCGTGTGGAATGACCAAGCCGACCGATCCGGATCCGATCGAGCTGCTTCGCCGATCCAACCCTGTCGATGCCGAGCGGCTGCCCTCCGCGAATCTCGCCCGCATCCGCGCGAGAGTCCAGGAGAAGGTGATGACCGATATCCAGCCAGGGGCAGGTCTGAGCCTGCCGCAACGACGCCTCCGATTGACCGTCGGCCTTGCCGGAGTAACGGCCCTGGCGGCCATCGCTCTGCTCGTCTTCGGACCCAAGTTCAACGCCCCGGGCGTCACCCCAAGCGACGGTGGCAGTGGCGGGGGAGGCGGTGGCACGGCGATGTGCATCCGCTTCGACCTCGAGAGGCTGGCGCAGCAGGAATACGCCTTTGACGGGACCGTTACCGCCATCGAAGGCGAGTCGGTGCCGTTCGCGGTGGGCAGGTGGTACCGCGGCTCGGGGGACATGCGCTTTGGGGCCGCCGGTGCGTTGATGCTCAACCTGGTCGCCGCCATCAGAAGGCCCCTGCCGCGCGGTCGGAGCCTGGGAGGCGCCGCTCTGTACGGCGTGGTCGGCTTTGCGGCGAGTTACGGCTTCGCGTACACAGGTTTGCGCGACGTGCCACCCGGCACGGCGATGGTCCTCATTGCGCTCACGCCGCTATTCACGTTCGGCCTGGCCATCGCCCACCGTCAGGAGCGCTTTCACGTCCAGGGCCTGTTCGGCGCGCTGATCGCGCTCGTCGGTATCGGTTTCGTCTTCGTCGACCAGCTGAGCGCGGACGTGCCCCTGGTCCCGTTGCTGCTCGTCCTGCTGGCGGCCGTGGCGATTGCCGAGTCCTCCGTCATTGTCAAGTCCATCCCCCGCAGCGACCCGTTCGCCACCAACGCAGTGGCCATGCTGACCGGTGCCGCGCTGCTGTTCGTCCTGTCGTTGGTGGTCGGCGAGCCATGGAGGCTGCCGACCCAGGCGGCAACCTGGGCCGCCGTCGCCTACCTGGTGCTGTTCGGCTCGGTGGTGATGTTCGCGCTGTTCGTCTTTACCCTGCAGCGCTGGACGGCCTCGGCCGTCTCATACATGACCTTGATGATGCCGCTGGTCACAGTGGCCCTAGCAGCCGTGCTCACCGATGAGCGCATCACGCCGTCGTTCGTGCTGGGCGGCGCCGTGATCCTGGGTGGCGTCTACGTCGGCGCCTTCCTGAAGGGCCGGCCGGCGCGCTCCTCAGCGTCCAGCCTGCCCGAGTGCCTACCTATCGACGCCTGCGCGGAGGCGGAGGCCGAGCCGGCGGGCGCCTGACGGGAGAACGGTCAGCTCGGGTCGTGCTCGCGTCGGTGGAGGCGCTTGATGAGGGCATTCATGATTGGCACTGCCATCTCTGGATGTTCCTTGAGCAAGGCGGTGAACTCCCACGACACGAACAGGATGCACTCCGTTTCCTCGATCGCCTTGACACTGGCCGTCCGCGGGTGGTCCTCGATCAGCGCCAGTTCGCCGAAGAAGTCACCAGGGTACAGTTCACCGGGCGTCGGATCCAAATCGCCGTCCTTCTCGGCCCGCGCCCTGCCGCGGAGTATCACGTACAGGGCCGACGCCGGAGCATCCTGCCGAATGATCCACTCTCCGGGCGCATAGATGCGGCGAACGCCGTCTTTGGCCAGTCGCCTGATGATCTGCTTCTTAAGGTTAGCCAGCAGGGGCGCGGCGGCGAGGGTCTGCTCAAGGTCCATGGAGTCTCCTCATGGCGCGGTCGACATTGCGGGTCGGAGCGGTATCGTAGTCCAGGCCAGCCGTTTCGGATACCCGGGACATTCAGCCTGGAAGGCCGATGCGTCCGAGCGTTGTGGCACCGAGCTGGGTAGCCGAGCGAATGGTGTCCAGGTATCGTGTCGTCACGAGGGAGTCGCGGACCGGCTTTCGGTCGGTTCCGTTGCCCCGGTGGTGGGTGATGCGGCCGAGGTCGAGCGGGCCATGGCCGCGTCCAGTCGTTGCAGGAACGGCTTCGCGCCGAGCCGAATGAGGATCTCGCGGGCCGACTCCGCGGTGGTGCGGACCTCAGGCTCGGACGGCTCGAGCAGGGTCGCCATGTCGATTCCGGTCAGCGCCTCGTCCCAGGGGAGCCCGAGGTCGCGCCAACCGCGAAGCGCCTCCCGGTACAGCGGGAGGGCATCCGCCGTGCGACCTTCCAGGGCGGCCAAGCCCGCCCGGATCGTCATTCTGCGCACCTCCACCACCCCGCCGTGGACGCCGGTCGCATCGAGCGCGGCGAGATCGATCCGTGCGCCCGCGACATCTCGATCCCACAGGGCAGGCCGAGCGGCCTGGTAGAACGATGATGGAGCCAACCATGCAATGAGCTCCGCGCACCGCCGCCACGCGACGCGGGCGTCGTCGAGCCGCCCTTCGGCGAGCGCCGCGTTGGCCTTCGCGTCCTCGACGCTGGGGATGAGGCGCGCTTCGATATCGCCCGTGATCGCGAGCTCGAGCTCGGCGAGGCCGTCGGCGACCGGCTCGCCGCGGCAGGCATGGACGATCAGCGCGTTGCTGAGCAGCGCGATGCGGTCGGCCCGGTCGAGATCCTCGGCGAGCCCGGCGTCGAGCTCGGCGAGCGCGCCATCCCAGTCTCCGGCGAGGAAGGCCGTGTAGCCGACGTTGTTGATGAAGCGCAGCATCGCGGAGCGGTTCCCGACCCGGCGGGCGAGCGCCAGACCCTGGCGGTAGGCGTCCAGCGCGGCCGCGACCTCGATCTCGCCCTGGAAGAGGCCTCGGACGACGAGGGCGTCGAGCTGAATAGTGTGTAGTCCGTTGTCGCGGGCGAGCTCTTCCCCTGCCCGGATGACCCCGATCCCCTCGCGAAGCCGCCCCAGACTCCCCAGCGCAAACCCCTTGGTCACCAGGGTAGCGGCGAGGATCGCGACCAAATCGCGGTGTTCAGCCGCATCGAGCACCCGCTCCGCGACCTCGATCGCCCGGCGGTGCTCTTCGTTAAACACGTAGGCCGAGGCGAGCTGACCGTCGAGGGCGGCGACCACCGGATCCGGGGAGAGGTCGGCGTACTCGGCCGATGCCGGCACCAGCAGCGCGAGCGCGGCCTCCGTCCTGGCTCCGCGCAACAGCGGCTTGGCCAGCGCCGCAGTCGCTCGGGCAGCGCCGGTCCGGTCGTCGCGCTGCCGGTGGAGCTCGATCGCCCGTCGCAGGAGGATCTCGGATTGGTCGTAGCGCGCCGCCGCCGTGGCCGACTCCCCGGCGCGCTCGAGGAGATCAGCCTCCTCGGCGGGGTCGGTGGTGACGGTGAGCGCCTGCTCGAGCAAGGCGACAGCCTGGTCGTGGGCTCCGAGGGATACCGCGCGATCGGCCGCCGCCTTGAGAGCAATCCGAGCTTGCGCGGCGAGGGCTTCAGCCTCGGGTCCTTGCGTGGCGTTGGCATGCGCCGCCAGGTAGTGGCCGGCGAGTGCGCCGGCCAGCTCGTCCGATCCGAGCTGCTCGAAGAAGCGGGCTGCGGCGAGGTGGCGGGCTTTGCGGTCCTTCTTGGCGAAGGTGTTGTAGGCGACTTCCCGGATGAGCGCCTGGAGGAAGGCGTATTGGCCGCGCTCGGGGGAACGGGGATCGACCTCGATGGTCAGGAGCTCGCGCCGCACCAGCCCCCGCAAGCGAGGCTCGAGCTCGACGACGTCCAGTCCGGAGACGGCAGACAGCGCTTCAAGGGTGAAGCTCTGCCCTAGGACGGCGGCATCCTGGATCAGCGTCCGGTCGGCCGGATCGAGGCCGTCGAGTCGCGAGGCGATGAGCGCCGTCAAGGTCTCGGGCACCGCGAGCGTGGTCAGGTCGCCGACGGGGACATAGACGCCCGCCTCTTCCTTCAGCCGGCCCTCGGTGACGAGCATGCGGACCGTCTCGACCGCGTACAGCGGGATGCCGCCGGCACGGGATGCGATCGCCTTGCTGGCGGGCTCGGGGAGTCCCGGGACCAGCCCGGCAAGGAGCTCGCGCATGGCCTCTTCGGTAAGTGGCTCCAGAAAGATCGACACGAAGTGGCGCTTCCCAGCACCCCAGTCCGGGCGCTTCTCGATCAGTTCAGGCCGGGCCAGGGTGACGAGGTAGATGGGGTGGCCCTTGCTCCACTCGAGCAGGTGGTCGATGAAATCGAGGGTGCCGCTATCGGCCCAGTGCAGGTCCTCGAAGACGAGCACCACGGCGCCAGAGACGCTGAGGCGCTCGAAGAATGTCCGCCAGGCCGCGAAGAGCTGCTCGGGGCCGATGCCTGACTCGACGCCGAGCAGGACGAGCAGTGCAGGCTCGATCCAGCGCCGCTCTTCGGGGTCTGCGACGTGCTCGGCCAGGATCTCTGCCACTTTCGTCCGGGTTGTCGCTTCGTCGGCAGTTTCTGCCAGCCCGCAACGGCCGCGCACCATCTCGCCCAGGGCCCAGAAGGTGATCCCCTCGCCGTAGGCGGGGCTCCGGCCGTTGTGCCACCAGACGGTGTCGACGAGGCCGTCGATGTACTTGAGGAACTCCCAGGCGAGCCGGCTCTTGCCGATTCCGGCCGGACCGATGACCGAGACGAGTCGGGTCCGCTTCTCGCGGCCCGTGGCGTGGAACAGCTCCTTGAGGAGGCGGAACTCCTCGTCGCGGCCGACGAATGGGGCCTCGAGGCCCTCGCTCCGGTTCCGACCGCCGACCTCGGCTACGACCCGCAGGGCGCGCCAGGCGGGGACGGGGCTCGTCTTGCCCTTGAGCGTCTGCTCGCCGGCTTCTTCAAAGGTAATCGCCTTGCTGGCCGCGCGCTGGGTCGCCTCGCCGACAAGAACGACGCCGGGCGGGGCGACCGACTGAAGGCGGGAGGCAGTGTTCACGAGGTCGCCGGCGACCATCCCCTGGTTCGTCGCGCCAAGCGTGACTGCCGCTTCCCCGGTCAGGACGCCGGCCCGCGCCTGGATCGTCGGGCCCAGGCTGCGGACAGCGTCGACCAGCTCCAGGCCAGCTCTCATCGCCCGTTCGGCGTCGTCCTCGTGGGCGACCGGAGCGCCCCAGACCGCCATGACCGCGTCACCGATGAACTTCTCGACGGTCCCGCCATAGCGGGTCATCACCTCGGCAGCGAGATCGAAGTAGCGCGTGAGCATGTCGCGCACGTCCTCCGCGTCGCGCCCCTCGGCGAACGCGGTGAAGCCGACGAGATCGGCGAAGAGGACGCTGACCAGGCGCCGTTCGGCGACCGGGGCCGAGGCTGAAGCAGCGGCTGACTGGCGCGGCCCGCCGGTCGGCGTCCCGCAAGTGCCGCAGAATTTTTCGCCGGGCTCGATGGGACTGCCGCAGTTGGAGCAGCCCGCGGCGAGGGACGACCCGCACTCCACGCAGAACTGCCGACCCGCCTTGTTCTCGGTTCCGCAGTTCGAGCAGATCACTATGGCCGCTCCCACATGACGCTTGGAGCATGAGAGTAGCGGACGGGGGCCGTTCGGGAGAAGGGAACTTCGAGCTCGCTGCGTAGCGGCAGAGTTGTGGCTTCATTCACGACGGTCAACGCCGGGGACAGGACAGCCAAGAACACAGGTAGGGTGTCGCCGAACGCTTTGAACTGAGGATTGGAGCGGGAGACGGGTCTCGAACCCGCGACATTCAGCTTGGAAGGCTGACGCTCTGCCAACTGAGCTACTCCCGCCCGCTATTCGTGCTCAGCTTGCGAGATTTACCTCGCTTCTGAGCTAGGGTCCGATTGACCACAACGCTCGGAGAGCGTATAACTTCGGGACCACTTACGCTCAGGATGGCCTCCGCAGAGCGCATAATTTTCGAGGTCCCACACGATGGCCAATCGATCCACGAGGCGTATCGTACCTGAAGCCGATGCGGGCGCCAACGTCGGTGGCCTCTCCATCGCCGATGCCGCCGACAGCTACCGGCGCAGCCTGCGCGCGGCCAACCGCTCGCCGGCCACGATCAAGACCTATCTGGCCGGCCTCGACGGCTTCCATCGGTACCTCGGTGAGCACGGCATGCCGCTCCACTTGCGCGCCATCCGCCGCGAGCACGTCGAGGCCTACATCGTCTGGCTCCAGGACCGCGGCCTGAAGGCGGCCACCGTGTCGCTCGCGTATCGGTCGCTCCAGCCCTTCTTCAAGTGGGCGATCGCCGAGGACGAGATCGACGTTTCACCGATGGAGCGCATGAGCCCGCCGGCCGTGCCCGAGGTGCCGCCGCCGATCCTGCGCGAAGAGCAGATCCGCGCGCTGCTGCGCGCTTGCGAGGGGACCGACTTCGAGGCACGGCGCGACACCGCCATGATCCGCCTGCTGCTCGACACCGGCATGCGGCGCGGCGAGCTGGCCGGCCTCGCAGTTGACGACATCGACTTCGAGCACGACGTGGCGATGGTCATGGGCAAGGGCCGCCGCCCGCGTGCCTGCCCCTTCGGCCACAAGACCGCGCAGGCGCTGGACCGTTACCTCCGCGTGCGCGTCCGCAATCCCCACGTCGGCCGCCGCGAGCTGTGGCTCGGCGTCAAGGGTCCCCTCACCGACGGCGCAATACTCCAGATGCTGCGCCGCCGCGGCGCAGCCGCCGGGATCGAGCGGCTCCACCCCCACCAGTTTCGGCACACCTACGCCCACCTCTGGCTGGCCGACGGCGGCACCGAAGGGGACCTCATGCGCCTCGCCGGCTGGAAAAGCCGCCAGATGCTGTCACGTTACGGCGCCTCCGCCGCCGATGAACGAGCACGGGCGGCCTACCGCAAGCGCAGCCCGGGCGATCGACTGTGAGCAAGCGACGGAGCCGCGCCGACGAGGCCGAGGAGCGCGCGCTGATTGAGCCCTGGGCGATCGTGTTCTTCCAGCGCCACCGAGATGACGACCGCAACCAATCCGTCCCCGGCGCCGATTTCCTGGACTCTTGTCCGGTCGGTGTGCGGGCGGACCTTGCAGCGATCGTGAAGGCCGTGGCAGAAGCACCGCCGATGAAGTTCGCCGGTGGCGGGCAGTGGCAGGCCATGCGCCGTGAGATGGCTGGCTTCCACGAAGCACGGACCCGCGGGCCGAGGAAGCGGCTGTACCGGCTCTTCTGTCTACTCGAGCGCGACGCGGTTGGTCTTCCCGGCCCGAGCCTCGTGATCATCACCGGGATGGACAAGGCGAATGAGTCGGCGTTCTCCTCCGCCGACTACCGTCGCGTACGGCGACTTGGCGACGAGTATCTGGCTCGGACGCCGCGAAGCGTGGAGAGGTAGGCCCGATCAGCCCGCAGCGGCAGCGAGGTCGCCGCGACCCTGTCGGTTCTGGCGCCGCCGCTTGATCGTGATCTCGAAACCGAGTTCGTGGGCCATGTCCACCAGCCTCCCGACCTGAGGGTTCGGTCGCGACTCAGTGAAGAGACGCCGCACCGCGGCGGGCTCGGCCTCGATACGACGAGCTAGGTCAGCCTTGGTGATCTTCTGGCGCTCGTGCTCCGCGTCGAGCGATCTCATCAGGTTGTCGATTGCGTCGATCCGAGCCCGATGCAGCCTGTAGCTCTCCGCGAACTTAGGATCCTGCATCCACTTGTCAAAGCGTCGGTCAAACGAAGTCGTAGCCATTTCATAGGGTCCCCATGCGTAACGTGAATGTTACGCCGTGATCCTAGAAAGTCAAGTCGTCCATCTCTGAAGGTGCTTACCTCCCAACTGACGGCGAGCAACTGGGCGCTGCTGCCCAGACGGCAGAGGGGCGCTGCCACCACTGAAAGGCTCTTGGACGGTCCTCTTTACCGAGCATCGACAGAGATCTGTAAGCAACTCTTTCAGTGACTGCAAGACTTCCTTTCACTTCGTTGGCCGACATCCACTCTTACGTCGGACGCGCGCGGACATGTAGGCCAGCCGGGTGAAGTAGGCCTTGCGGGCAGCATCGGCGCGGCGCATGCGCTCGCGTTCGGAGAGGGTGCGGTCAGGATCGACGAGATCAACGAAGCGGCGGTTGAACGCGCGCCGCGCGGCGGCCGTCGTTGCGCGAGCGTCGTACCGGGCGTGCAGCGCGTAGGCGCCCATGCGCGCCCGGAGGACGCGCTCTGCGGGCGTGAGCGACTCGCGCCTCACCATTCCAGCGCCTCATCGAGGTCCTCGGCTCCGCCGCTGCCGAGCATCCGCACCCACGCGGCGGTCCCAACCGGGGCCGGTGACGACCGGCGCCGCGAGTCCGTGAGGATTCCGCCGAGGTCGTGGATGGGCGCGTCCCACCCAACAGGCGTGACCGATGAGCTCAGCACGGCACGGTCCAGCTCCGGCAGCGTCAGTGCCCAGGCTCGCCGGCCCAGCCCCGGTCGATCATCCCAACGGGCCACGCGGCGCAGCCATCCCAGCCGATCCTCGTCCGGCACGACGAACAGCAGCTGCCAGCCGGACCGCGACGGCAGGACGCGGGCGTACGCGTCGAGCTTGGCGCGGATCTGTGGCGAATGCTCGGTGGCTTCATCGATCTCGAGGCAGACGACACCGGAGCCGGAATCGGTCTCGAGGATCAGCACGCCGTCAGGTCGGACGAGGCCATCGAGGAGGTCATCGGTCATCAGCGGCGTCATCCAGGCTTGCAGCGCTGAGGGCTGGCAGCGTGCGAGCGCGCAGATGACGTCGACGGTATCGAGCGCGTGGCGGACCTGCGCCGGCCCGCCCTGGCGTCGGTTGACGTAGCCGAGGCGCTGCAGTCCGCGGCGCGTGAGTCGATAGGCGACCGGTACGCCACCGCGGGTGGGAGGCAGCGGGCTCCGCTCGACCAGGCCGAGGTGCCAGAGCCGTCGGAGGTGACGCAGGGCGGTCCGTCGGCTTGAGTAGATCAGGCTCGCGAGCTGCTGGCCGGTGGCGACTTCGCAGCGGTGCAGCAGCCGCAGAGAGGCACGGTCGGCCAGGTTCAGCAGACCGATGTCCAGCACCGCCAGCTGCGGGCGCTCGGGCGATGTGCGGAAGGCGGTGCTCACGTAGGTAGTCCCGCGAATACGTCAGCGTCGATCAGCACGAATGCCCGGCATGCGGGTGACGCGGGTAGACCCACTCCCGCGACGGTCCGCAGGCCAGCCCCGTGATACGCCCGCGTCATGCCTGCAGTGGCCCGCGCGCGTGGCGCTGGCGTCTGCGGCCATGGCGACCGTTGCCATTCGGTTGGGCGTCCGGTGCCGCAGGAGGGCTGACGTCACCGCCCGCGCGGCGATGTACCTCGGCGCGCACGACGTTGAGCGGCCTGGCGTCACGCGCATCACTGGCGGCGATGATGGCGGCGGCGGCATTCGGATCGCCGGTGGGCAGAGGGCTGACGACGCCGCCATAGACCGTCGGGCGTCCGTCAGCGCCAGGCGCGCGCAGCACCATCTCGAAGCGCCGAAGCCGATGCAGCTCCTCGGCGGGGACCTTGTCGAAGAGTCGCGCAAGATCGCGCACGTCCTCGGCCCCCGGAGAGAGGAGCGCCATGGTGGCGACGTTCGTGAGGATCGTCGAGCGCAGGCGCGACGGCAGTGTGGCCAGCGATTGCGTCGCCAGGCACAGGAGCAGCCCGAACTTGCGGCCCTCGACGCTGATCTTCTCGACGGCACGGGTGCTGAAGCGCTGCGCCTCGTCGACGATCAGCAGGTGCGGACGCCGCGACGACGATGACGTGCCCTGGCGGCCCACGGCATCCACGTAGTAGCGACTGATCAGCATCGCGCCGAACAGCTGCGCGTTGTCGCCGCCCACGCGCGATAGGTCGACCACCAGCAGGTCGCCGGCGTCCATGAGCTGGCGCGGCCGCAGCGTCGAGACGCCTTGGCCGACCACTTGGCGGATGGAACCGTACGAGACGAACGCGCCGAGCTTGTTCAGGACGGCTTTGATCGAGGTGTCGCGATCGCGCTCGCGCGGCCCGGGCCACTCGGTGCGCCAGAAGGCGCTCAGCATCGGGTCCTCGACGTGCTCGATGTACCGATCGCGCAGGGAGTCATCGGTCAGGAGCCGGACGAGCTCGATGACCGTCTGCGGTTCGGGGTGCGAGAGCAGGGTCAGTAGCCCCTGCCGCAGGTAGTGCTGCATCTTCGGTCCGCAGAACTTCGGCCACAGGTCCTCGAAGAGCTCGACGAACTCGCTGGTGACGAGCTGGGCGTCGTCAGCCTCGTGGCGCTCCAGGAAGTTGAAGCCGCGCGGATGTGCCTTGTCGGCCAGGCGCAGGACATGGACGCGCTCGGCATGACGGGCGGGCATGCGACTCAGGAGGTCGGCGGCCAGGTCGCCATGGGGATCGATGATGGTGGCGCCGATCGGCGTCTCGAGCAGCCCCAGAGCGAGGTGTAGCAGCAGCGTGCTCTTGCCAGCGCCTGTCGCCCCGAAGACGGCCATGTGTCGGGCGAGCTGGTCGACCGAGAGGGACAGCGATCCGTTGCGCGTCTCGGCGATCCGAACGCCGACACCGTTCGCCGCCCTCGCCGTGGGTGGCGGCGGCGCGACCAGCGGCCGTTCGCGTGGCAGATCGAGATGATCGAAGCTGGCGTCGGGCAGGTACCACAACTGCGCCAGCTCGAAGTCGGCCAGCTTCGCCGCCGGTGCCTTGGTGACGGCACCGAGGCGAGGATCCCATTGAATCCGCTGAACCCCACTGCTGAGCGGTTCCGTGAACTCGATCAGACGCCACAGATCGGCGTTCGCGGCATCGGGGTCCGTGCCAGCGACCTCCAACAACAGGCCCACCTCGAAGCCGGTCTTACCGCCCTTGCGCTTGCGCGCGTAGGCCTCGCGCTCATCCTGCGAAAGCCTGACGGTCTCGGTCATTGGCCGGTCGGTTGTCGGCCGGAACAGAATGGCATCGACCACGGCCTCACCGATGACGCTGCGCATCGAGCGCCCGCCGGTTTCAGTCGGCGGGCTGGTCAGTTGCCGCCAGGCCGATGGCGCCATCGGTCTCACGATCAGGCGGAGGCGGGCCTCGATGTGCGGTGACAGGCCTTCGAGTGCGCCGGCCAGGCGATGGAGGACGCCGTTCTCGGGAGGATCCGCCTCCACGAGTGGCCAGTGCGCAGGCGCGACCAGCGTACCGATGGCGGTGGCAGCGGCCGGCCGATCAGCGCGGTCGACCACGCTCAGATCGAGACCGGGATAGAGTGGGCGCAGCGTGGTCTGGAGGCTGGCGACGAGCTGGCGCGGACAATCGATCTGCCAGACCAGTCCGCTGTCGCGCCATGCGGCGCGGAGTTCCACCCTTGGCCAGCCCAGGCCTCGTAAGCCGGCGCCGCGGCGCTGGCCAGGATGGAGAGCGCGGATCAGCGCGAGTGCCCGTGCGGGCTCGACCTGTCCGGCGGCCACTGGGGTGAGCTCCAGGCGGACCATCTCGTCCGACACTGGGGATGGGGCGTCTCACCCGACCCTGGCAGAGAGGACAACCGAGCGTCGAGCGTGAGTGATCTTCGGGAACGCGGCGCTGACTCATTCCCGGACCCGCGTGTTGGTCGAGTCGTACGGCGCACGGAACGACGCGGCGGCGTCGAAACGCTCGCCCGCGACCTCGATCTCGTAGGAACCGTCGGCGAGCCAATCCCCGGTGACGGGTCCGTCCGCGCGACGCACGTAGCCGAGTCCGACCGACCGACCGATGGTATGCCCGAACATCGCCGAGGTGATCCGGCCGACCAGCTCGCCGTCTCGCCAGATCGGTTCATTGTGGTAGAGCAGCGGCTCGGGGTCGTCGAGGACCAAGACGGCGAGACGGCGGACGATCCCGACGTCGCGCTGCTGCAGGAGGGCCTCGCGCCCGATGAACCCGCCTGGCTTGTCCCAGGCCGCGGTGAACCCGAGGCCCGCCTCAAGCAGGCTGTCCTCGTCGGTCACGTCGTGACCCCAATGCCGGTAGGCCTTCTCGATCCGGAGCGAGTTCAGAGCGTGGTAGCCCGCGTGGCGAAGCCCGAACCCGGGGCCCGCAGCGACGAGCGTGTCATAGACGTGCGTCGCGACATCGTTCGGGATGTACAGCTCCCAGCCGAGCTCGCCGACGTAGGTGATGCGTGATGCCCGAACGATCCCATAGCCCAGGTCGATCTCGCGCGACGTACCGAACGGGAACGCCGCGTTCGAGAGGTCCGCGTCGGTCAGGGAGGCGAGGAAGTCTCGCGACCTGGGGCCCTGCACGTTCAACACGGCGAAGGCGTTGGTCATGTCGGTGGCAACGACGTGCGCGTCGACCGGGAACCGGCGATGGAGCCAGTCGAGGTCGCGCACGATCGAAGTCCCCGTCGTGACGATCAGGAACGACTGCTCGTCGAGGCGCGTCACGGTCACGTCCGCCTCGACTCCGCCCCGCTCGTTCAGCCACTGGGTGTAGACGATCCGACCCGGGTCGACGGCCATGTCTGCGGTGCACAGCCCGTTGAGGGCGGCCTCTGCGTCCCGTCCCTGAACGACGATCTTGCCAAACGAGGTCTGGTCGAAGATCCCGACGGCCTCGCGAACTGCCCGGTGTTCCTGCGCCGCGGACTCAAACCAGTTCTGGCGCCCATAGCTGTACTCGTAGCGGGGCTCGGTGCCCGGCATGGCGTACCAGTTTGCGCGCTCCCAACCGGCGAGCTCTCCAAAACAGGCGCCACGCTCGGCGAGGCGGTCATGGAAGGGCGTCCGGCGAATGCCACGGGCCGTGTCGACCTGGCGGAACGGCCAGTGCATGTCGTAGAGCAGGCCGAGCGTCTCCCTGGTCCGATCGTGGAGGTAGCGGCGGTTGCGCTGGAAGGGCATGAACCGCCGGACGTCGACCTCCCACAGGTCCATGCTCGGGTGGCCATCGACGATCCAGTCGGCGACTGCCCGCCCGGCGCCGCCGCCGGATTGGAAGCCGACTGAGTTGAAGCCCGCGGCGACGAAGTACCCGCGGAGTCCGGGCGCCTCGCCCAGGATGCAGCGGTCGTCCGGGGTGAAGCTCTCGGGTCCGTTGAAGAAGAGCTGGATGCCAAGGTCCCGGAGGCGAGGGACCCGACGGGCGGCCAGCTCGACGTACGGGGCGAGGTGATCCCAGTCCTCGGGCAGCCTGGTGAAGGCAGCGCCCTCGGGGATTCCGTGTGTCGCCCATGGCTTGGCGCCTGGCTCGAAGAACCCGACCAGGAGTTTGCCGGTTTCCTCGCGGAAGTAGGCCGTGTCGTCCGGGGAGCGCAGTACCGGCAGGTCCCGATCGAGCCCCGGGACGGGCTCGGTCACCACGTAGAAGTGCTCGGCGGCGTGGAGCGGGATGGTCACGCCGGATCGCAGACCGAGCTCGCGGGCCCACATCCCGGTGCAGTTCACCACGACATCGGAGGCGATGTCGCCACGCTCGGTGGAGACGCCCGTGGCCCGGCCGCCCGAGCGGAGCACGCCGGTCGCCGCGGTGTGTTCGATGATCTTGGCGCCGCCCAGCCTGGCCGCCGCCGCCAGGGCCTGCGTAACATCGGTCGGATTGGCGACCCCGTCGCCGGGCAGGAAGGCCGCACCGACGATCTCCGACGGATCCAGGAGCGGCCACATTCGTGCCGCCTCCCGGCCATCGATCGGGTGGACCTCGAAGCCGCAGATCCGGGCCATCGAGATCTGGCGCCGCACCTCCGTCCAGCGCTCCGGGGTCGTCGCGAGGAGGATCGAGCCGGTCCGGCGATAGCCGGTGCCCAGGCCGGTCTGCCGCTCCAGCTCGACGAAGAGCTCCGCGCTGTACTTGGCCAACATGCTCATGTTGTAGGTGGCGCGCAGCTGGGTGACGAGCCCGGCCGCGTGCCAGGTCGTGCCCGAGGTCAGCTGCTGGCGCTCGACCAGGACGACGTCGCGCCAGCCGCGCTTTGTCAGGTGGTAGGCGACGCTGCAGCCAACGATCCCGCCGCCGATGACGACAGCCTGTGCGCGATCCGGGAAGGCCCGATCTGCATCGCCGGGCATGACGTCCCCGGGCATCGACTCCGATCCCGTTGTCGTCCCACGCATGAGTGCTTCTCCCTGTCAGAAACTGGGCGGGGTGAGGGCGAAGATCGCCCGCGCAGGCGACGGGCCGATGTTGCGGGCCACGTGCGGCGTTTGCGGTGAGTACGTGACGGCGTCGCCGTCCTGGAGGACGTACCGATCGCCGCCGACCAGGACCTCGAGCACACCTTCGAGGACGAGGATGCATTCCTCGTCGGACTCGTGGACGAAGGATGTCTCAGCGGTCCGCCCGCCCACCTCGAACGTGCTGATCGCGACCTGGAGTCTTCCATCAGGATCGGCGGTGACGTATTCATCGACCTCGCCGAGTCCACGCAGGATGATCGTGCGGCGCTGATCACGGCGGACGAGACGGCCGGGTGCCCCTGCCGGCGCGAAGAAGTGGGTGACCGGCACTTCGAGAACCTCGGCCAGTCGACTGAGCGACGCGATCGACGGGCTGGCGCGACCACGCTCGACCTGCGAGATGAAGCTCGCCGTCAGCCCGCTGCGACCGGAGAGGTCCCGAAGCGAGAACCCCCTGGCCGAGCGCAGGGAGCGGAGCCGCTCACCGAGTTCGATCCCGATCGACGTCACCACGCCGCGTCCGCCTCCATCACCCGAAGCCGGTGCCACACGCAGGATACGGCGTTATCCGGCATGTGTGAAGTAGTAGTTCATACACTGCCGATCTGCGTTCTTGACTGGAGGGCAGAGCACCGCATAATGGGCCGGCATCCGTAAAGTGCTGCTTTACGATCGTAGCTCGTGAAACCCGGATGGAACCAGCCTCAGGAGAGCCGGATCCGCGATGGTCCAGACCGAATGCCGGCCGTTGCGACGACCGGGGGATGTGCCGCATGGTGACCCGACACCGCGCCCGACCCTTCTCCCGCCTGGTCCGGCGCGACATTGCCGCGCCCGCACGGATCGCCCCGACGCGGTGGCGCGGTCATGAGCGGTCCTCCTGACGCGATCATCATCGGCGCGGGGCACAATGGCCTCGCCTGTGCCGCGTACCTCGCCCGGGCCGGGCTGCGACCGCTCGTTCTCGAGCGCCGGCCGGTGATCGGCGGAGCGTCGGTGACCGAGTCGCCCTGGCCCGGGTACCGGGTCTCGACGCTGGCCTACGTTGTGAGCCTCCTCCGGCCCGAGGTCGTTCGCGAACTCGACCTCCCCCGCTTTGGTTACCGGGTGCATGAAATCGCCCCCGACTACTTCGTGCCCTTCCCCGACGGTCGCCATCTGTTCGTGTGGGCGGAGCCCGAGCGGACGGCCGCCGAGTTCGCCCGCTTCAGCGGCGCCGACGCGCGGGCGTATCCGGCGTTCGACGCGCATCTCGCCCGGATGGCCGCGCTCCTGCGGCCCCTCCTCTCGGTCGTCCCACCCAGGCTCGGTTCGCGCCGACCCGCTGACCTCGTCGACCAGCTCCGGCTCGCGTGGCGCCTGCGCAGCCTCGGCTCGCGCGGCGTCGCCGACCTCGTTCGGCT
>CAVVPF010000029.1:0-32297 GCA_963750025.1 uncultured Chloroflexia bacterium | reverse complement strand
GCTCGACATCGGATCCTGGAAGATCATGGCGATCTCCGAGCCCATGAGCTCCTGGACCTCGTCCTGTGGCAGGCGCAGCAGCTCCTGGCCGTCGAGCCACACCTCGCCGGTGACGTTCGCTGCCTCCGGTTGATGAGGCCCATGATCGCCTGCGCGGTGACGCTCTTGCCGGAGCCGACTCGCCGACGACGGCGAGCGTCTTGCCGCGCGCGACGAGAGTGAGACGCCGTCGACCGCCGTGACCAGGCCGTCCTCCGTGGGGAACTGACGTGGAGGTTCGTTGACGGAGAGGTAAGGCTGCTGGGTGAGCCGATGATCTGGCGCAGTGTCCGGCTCCTCGATCATGTGATCCGCACCCGCGGGTCGATCACTGCGTACAGCAGGTCCACGACGAGGTTCGCGAAGATGATGATCGACGCCGTCAGGAGCGTGATCCCGGTGATCACCGGCAGGTCCGAGTCAGTGATCGAGCTCACCGCCAGCGAGCCGAGCCCGGGGAGGCTGAAGATGTTCTCCGAGATGATGGCGCCGCCGAGCAGACCAGCGAGGTCCAGCCCGGCCGCCGTGACGATTGGGGTCAGCCCCGCCCGGAGCGCGTGCCTGACCACGACCCTGCGCTCCGGCAGACCCTTCGCGCGGGCGGTTCGCACGTAGTCGTCGCCGAGCACCTCGAGCACCTGGTTGCGCGTGAGACGGATGTAGAACGCGGCGTACAGGCTCGCCAGGACGATCCACGGCAGGAGCATCGTCTGGAAGAACTGGAATGGGTTCTCCCACGGCGAAATATACGAGGGGAATGGCAGGAACTTCCATTTGATGATGACGAAGAAGATCAGCACCAGCCCGATGAAGAACGACGGCATCGAGTAGCCGACCAGCGAGATCCCCATGACGAGCCGGTCCCGCCAGCGTCCGCGGTTGAGCGCGGCGAAGATGCCCAACGAGACCCCGACGACGATCCAGAGGATGAACGCCCCGATCGCGAGGAAGAAGGTCACCGGGGCCGCACGCGCGATCAGCGACAGCACCTGCTCATGCCGGTTGAACGAGTAACCGAGACATGGGGCCTCGCAGACGATCGGCTGGGGCGAGTTGGGCGAGAACGTGCGCCCGACAAAGATCCCGGAGACGTACCGCATGTACTGGTCTGACCACCGGGTATGAGCTCGAGACGATGGCGGTTCTCCGCGACGATCGTCGGCGTGCAGGACTTGCCGCAGTCAGGCGGGCGGGCTCGCCCGGCAGCATGCTGAAGAGGACGAAGACAGACGATGCTCAGGAGGAACAGAAGCAGTGACCATCAGGAGGACCCGGCGAATCAGGTAAAGCCAACACGCTGCCTGCTCCTCCGTTGCCGGATCGTGGAGGTTGCGCCCCCGGGGGAGCGGCCTCGCCGCTCCCCGGGGACCTGTGCTAGTTCCTAACTACGCTGGCGTCAGCTCCGATTACTTGACGTACATCTCGCCGTACGGCCACGAGCCGTATGCCGGCCAGCGGTAGATCGGCGCGACGCCCTTTCCGGCGAGCGTCTGGCTGAGGCCGAAGAAGGTGGGGATGATATAGACGTTCTCCGACGCCTCCTTGTTGAGCGCCTGCCACAGCGTCGCCTGCTTGGCGCGGTCGAGCTCGGTCGCGGCTGCTCGACCTTGGCGTTGAAGTCGGCGTCGTCGAGCTGCGAGAGGTCCCAGCCACCAGTCTCGGTGAGGAGCGGCGGGATGACGGTCGAGGCGTTCGGCCAGTCCGCGCCCCAGCCGGCAGTGCCGAAGTCGCCCGCGTTCCCCGGGTCGAAGACGACGCTGTAGTACTTGCCGGCCTCGATCGGGTTCGGGGTGACCGTGATGCCAGCCATGCCGAGCGAGGAGATGACGATCGCCGCCGTCTTCTGGTTGGTCGGCGTGTCGGGGAAGTTGAAGGTGAGCTTCGGAGCGGCCTCACCCGAGTCGGCGATCAGCTGCTTCGCAAGCTCCGGGTCGCCGTTGTCCGGGATCGCCTTCCCGAAGAAGTCGGTCCAGAACCCGGTCGGCGCGTAGTCCTGCCCGATGTTCGGCTTGATCAGCCCGTCCGCGAACTCGCCGGCGAATGCGCCGCCGATGTTCAGACGGATCGCCGCGCGGTCCAGAGCGACCGCCATGGCCTGGCGGATCTTGACGTTCGGGACCTTGTTGGTGTCGATCCAGTAGTAGCGGGAGTACGGATCGAAGCCGCTGATCGCGCGACCCGCGAAATCAGCGTTCGGCGTCTCCGCGTCGGAGAAGATCACGCCGAGGTTCTCCGGCTGGATCTCACCGTACTGGATGGCGGTCGTTGTCGTTGCCTGCGCTCGCGATGAGCCGCTGGTCGAGGACCTTCGGGTCGATCCCGAAGTCGACTCTCCCACTTGTCGGGATAGGCCTTGCGATACGGGTCGCTGGCCGGATCCCACGTTCGTCGTTGCGGACCATGATCATCTTGCCGCCGTTGCCGGTCGTGTAGCTCTCGATCTTGTACGGGCCCAGAGGAGACGGCGAACGGCGCCACGGTCCCGTAGGTCTCGCCGGTGTCGGCGGCCTCGGGGACCGGCGAGAAGCCGAGCGTTACGGTGTAGTTGAAGTCCGCAACCGGCTTGTTCAGGTTGAACGTGATCGTGTTGCCGTCGCAGGTGACGGCCTTGTCGAACAGGTCCTGTCCGACGTCCGTGTAGGGACCCTTGTAGGCCGAGGACCCGTCCTCTGGCGTACCGGGAGCGCTAATGGTCGGGATGTCCAGGTAGGCGACCGCGTAGGTCGGGCCCTGGTTGATGACATCGGTCGCGAACGTCCGCGAGGTGCCGTACTTGACGTCCTCGCAGGTGATCGGCGAGCCATCCTGGAAGGTGACGCCATCACGGAGGGTGAACTGCCAGGAGTCACCGGTGGCGTTTGGCGTGCCGAGATCGGTCGCCAGGTCCGGGGTGAGCGAGGTGCCTTCGGCCGGGTCCGCCGAGAACTTGTATGCCTCCAGCGAACGATAGATCGTGCCCCCGAAGAGTGCGAGGTCCTCACCTGTGTACATGCGCTGCGGGTCGATCTGGTCGATCTGCTCCGACTGCGTCAGGACATAGATCGTTCCGCCGGCCTGCGGGGCCCCTGACGCCCCCGAGCTTGGCGCGCCGGACTTGCTCGTCACAGTGCCGCCGCAGGCCGCCAGCGTAAGCGCAGCTGCGAGGCCGAGGGTCAAGGCACGGAGCAACCGCACGTCTGATCTGACCATTTTCCATCCTCCAAGCGAGTTGGGGCCGGGAAGGTCCCGGCGCAAGTTGATGCCGATGATACACGTAGACACGCGGTGAGTGCGCAAGCGTCGGCGGCTCCATCCCACCGGCACCTCGGCAGCGCCGACTCAGTGAATGGCCTTCGGGTCGAGTGCGTCCCGGAGCGAGTCGCCCAGAAGGTTGAATGAGACGACCAAGATGACGAGGACTGTCCCCGGGATGAACAGGTACGTCGGGACGACATTGAAGTAGCTCACCGAGTTAGCGAGCATTGCACCAAACGTCGTCTCGGGCGGGAGCACGCCAACGCCGAGGAACGAGAGGGCAGCCTCGAGCCCGATGTAAGCGGGCAGCGTGAGCGTCGCATAGACGAGGATCGGCGCCCACAGGTTCGGGAGGATCTCGGTGAACAGGATCCGGCGCTTGTTCGCCCCCATGGCGACCGCCGCTTCGACGAATTCGCGTTCGCGCAAGCTGATCACCTGTCCGCGCACGATCCGGGCGAGGTACGGCCAACCGAAGACGCTGAACACGAGAATGAGGTAGAGGATTCGCGATGGGTTGCCTTCGGGGACTCCCAGTTGGGTGAGGCGCTGGGTGAGGACCCCGGAGAGCGCCAGGATGATCAGCAGGAACGGAAAGGCGAGGACCAGGTCCATCAGGCGCCCGATGATGGTGTCGGTCCACCCCCCGGTGTAGCCAGCGATGATGCCGACGGTGGTTCCGATCGAGACCGTGATCAACGTGGCGCTGGTCGCGATGACGAGGGAGATCCGAAGGCCGTACAGGAGCTGGGCGAAGATGTCTCGCCCAGTCCCCCATTCGACCCCAAGTGGGTGCGCAGCGCTGATTCCGCCCCATTCCCCGAAGGGACGACCACCCAAGTCGCTGATCGCGGCTGGGTCGAAGCGGTAGGGATTTACACCCAGCATGCCGAAGACGACCGGGCCGAAGACCCCGATGAGGTAGTACACCACCAGGACGACCAGACACACCATCGCCACGCGGTCGCGACGGAGACGCGCCCAAATAATCTGGCGCAGGCTTCGGCCGCCCGTGAGGGCTCCACTCTGAAAGCCAGCAGCCGACTCCTGAACTGCGACCATGGCGGGGAGATTATCACGTCGTAGCGGTTGTCAAGCCCGGGACTTGCCTCTGTGGCCCGCGGATTCGAACGAATGCTCCCTCGCGGCCGGCGGGCGTCCAGGATCGGGTCAGGGCGAGGGGTCTGCCGCCACCATCGGCCGCCAGCGCAGGTCTGGACGACGAGCCGCCGTCGCCTCGTCCAAGCGACCGACCGGCGTGGTGCGTGGCGCCTCCCTGAGCTCGTCCGGGGCCGTCTCGGCGAGGGTGGCGATGCCGTGCATGATCTCGACGAAGGCGTCGAGCGTCTCGAGCGACTCGGTCTCGGTCGGCTCGACCATCATCGCCTCCTCGACGATCAGCGGGAAGTAGATGGTCGGCGGGTGGATCCGGTAATCCAGGATCGCCTTGGCGATGTCGAGGGTGCTGACCCCGTGCTCGCGCTTCTGGCGACGCCCGCTGAAGACGACCTCGTGCTTGCAGATCCGGTCGTATGGCAGATCGAAGGCATCGGCCAGGCGGACGCGCAGGTAGTTGGCGGCCAGCACCGCGTCGTTGCTCACCTCCCGCAGCCCGTGTCGCCGTTGCTGCGGATGTAGGTGTACGCGCGCACGAACATGCCGAAGTTGCCGGTGAAGGAGCGCACCCGGCCGATGGCGGACGGTCGCGCCTCGGGCGCCTCGAGAGCGAAGCGGGCTCCCGGAGTGCTGCGTCCCCGCCAGGCGTGGCGCCTGACCGCCTCCGGATCTCCCTCCACCAGCATCGGCAACGGGCCCGGCAGGAATGGTGCCAGGCGCGTGCTGACCCCAACCGGGCCGGCGCCGGGGCCGCCGCCGCCATGCGGCGTGGAGAAGGTCTTGTGCAGGTTGAAGTGCATGACATCGAAGCCGGCCTCGCCGGGCCGGAAGCGCCCGAGAATGGCGTTCAGGTTCGCGCCGTCCATGTAGGCGATGGCGCCGGCCGCCTTGACGGCGGCGAGCACCTGGTCGATCTGGTCCTCGAAGATGCCCAGCGTCGACGGATTCGTGATCATCAGCGCCGCGGTGTCGTTGCCGAGCGCTGCCTGCAGGGCTCCAAGATCGATCCCGCCTCGGTCGTTCGACGGGATCGTCACCGCGGTGTAGCCGACCATGGTGGCGGAGGCCGGGTTGGTGCCATGGGCGCTGTCGGGGACAAGCACCTTGGTCCTCGTCTCGGCCTCCCCGCGCGCGCGGTGGTAGGCGCGCGCCATGAGCAGCCCGGTCAGCTCACCGTGGGCTCCGGCCGCGGGCTGGAGGCTGAGCGCGGGGAAGCCGCTGATCTCCTTGAGCAGCTCGGTCAGCAGCCACTCGAGCTCCAGGCTGCCCTGCGCCATCCCGTCGGGGTCGAGCGGGTGCGACTCGGCCAGCCCCGGCAGCCGGGCCGCCCATTCGTTCACCTTGGGGTTGTACTTCATGGTGCACGAGCCGAGCGGGTAGAAGCCCAGGTCGATGGCGTGGTTGAGGTGGCTGAGCCGATTGAAATGACGCACCAGATCGAGCTCGCTCACCTCAGGCAGCCGGGGGGCAAGGTCGCGCAGCTGGGCGGCAGGCAGCGCTGGCTGGCCGGCTGCCGCTGACACCGCTGCGGCGGAAGCCGCGGGGAAGCGTACCGCCCGGCGACCGGGGCGCGAGGCCTCGAAGATGAGCGGCTCGACGACGGTCAGCTCCCCCACCACCTCGGGCGAAGGGAAGGCCGCGCCGCGCCCGGATGGATCCTCGGCCGGCGGGCGAGCCAGCGTGGTCATCGGGTCGCTCCCAGCGCCGCCACGAAGGCGTCGATCTCCTCGTCGCGGGTCAGCTCGGTGGCGGCCAGCAGCAGCGTGTCGCGCAGTTCAGGGTAGTCGCGCTCGAGCACGAAGCCGGCCACGATCCCCTCCTCGGCGAGCGCCGCGTGGCGCCGCGCGGCGTCGGGGAGCTGGATCGCGACCTCGGCGAAGTACGGGGCGCTGAATCGCCGCTCTCCCAGGCCGGCAGCTTCGATTGCGGCGGCCAGGTGGCGAGCCTGGGTCACCGACAGGTCGGCCACCTCGCGCAACCCCGCCGGGCCGACGGCGGTCAGGTAGGTGGTCGCTGCCAGCGCGCAGAGCGCCTGGTTGGTGCAGATGTTGCTCGCCGCCTTCTCGCGGCGAATGTGCTGCTCACGCGCCTGGAGCGTCAACACGTAGCCCTTGCGCCCGCGTGCGTCACTGGTGGCGCCGACCAGCCGGCCCGGCATCTGTCGCACCGATTCCATGCGCGCCGCCATCAGCCCGAGGTAGGGGCCGCCGTAGCTGAGCGGGATGCCGAGCGGCTGTCCCTCGGCAGCCACGATGTCGGCGCCGTACTCCCCCGGAGCCTCGAGCAGCGCCAGCGAGGTCGGCTCCACCACGGCCACCAGCTGCGCGCCGACGGCATGCGCCGCATCGGCCAGCTCGCGCATCGGTTCAATCCCGCCGAAAAAGTTCGGCTGCTGCGCCACCAGGCAGGCAAACCCCGCGTCAAGGATGCGCGCGGCAGCGTCGGGCTCGGTCAGGCCGGTGCCGCCCGGCGCAAGGTCGGCGGGCACGCGGACCACCTCGATCCCCGGTCCGGAGCAGTAGGTCTCGACCACCCGGCGTACCTGCGGATTCACCGCGTTCGAGATGGCAATCCGATGACGGTGGGTGAGGCGACAGGCCATCAGCGCGGCCTCGGCAGTGGCGGTGGCGCCGTCGTAATGGCTGGCGGTGGCCACCTCCATGCCGGTCAGCTCGCAGAGCAGCGACTGGAACTCGTAGATGCTCTGCAGGGTCCCCTGGCTCACCTCGGGCTGGTACGGCGTGTACGAGGTCGAGAATTCGCTGCGCCCGATGACTTCGCCCACCACGGATGGCACCAGGTGCCGGTAGGCGCCCGCGCCCAGGAAGCTGATCCGCGGCAGTGCGTTGCGAGCGGCCAGCCGCGCGAGCTCGGCACGCACCTCCTGCTCGCTCAGCGGCGGGGGCACCTCGAAGCGGCTGGCGCGCACCGATACGGGGATATCGGCGAAGAGATCTTCGACCGACGAGACGCCGATGGCCGACAGCATCCGCTCTCGATCGGCGTCGGTGTGTGGCGAGTAGGCCATCAGCCCGCGGTCAGCTCCGCGTAGGAGGCGGAGTCCAAGAGCGCGTCCAGCTCCGCCGCGTCGGCCATCGTTACCCGTGCGATCCAGCCGGCGACGAACGGGTCGCTGTTGAGCAGCTCCGGGCTGTCGCGCAGCGCCTCGTTTACCTCGCTCACCGCGCCGGAGAGCGGCGCGTACAGATCGCTCACCGCCTTGACGCTCTCGACCACGCCGAAGGTCGCGAACTGGGTCAACCGCGACCCGACCTCGGGGAGCTCGACGAAGACGATGTCGCCGAGCTCATCGGCGGCGAAGCTCGTGATCCCGATGGTCGCCTGCGACCCGTCGACGCGGACCCATTCGTGCTCGCGAGAGTAGCGCAGGTCGTCGGGAAGCATCGGCGGCATCGGCTCCTTGTCTGCTCTGAAGATCCGCCGATTCAGGCGGCGTCGGGCTTGGGGCGGCGGTAGAAGGGCAACTTTACCTGCTCCGCACGGTAGGCGCGGTCGCGGACCATCACCTCGACCGAGGCACCCAGCACAGCGTCTGCGGCCGGCAGGTAGGCCATGGCGACCCGTTGGTTGAGGGTCGGAGACAGGGTCCCGCTGGTGACCGCGCCAACGTCGTGGCCATCGATGCGCACCGGATAGCCGTGGCGAGCGATCGCGTCGTCGCGCATGACCAGCCCCACCAGCCGGCGTCGCGGACCGGCCTGCTGCACGGCGGCGAGCGCGGCGCGACCTACGAACTCGCCCTTCTCCATTTTCACCACCCGCCCGAGGTTCGCCTCGTACGGATTCACCGTTCGGTCCAGCTCGTTTCCGTAGAGCGGCATACCGGCCTCCAGGCGCAGCGTGTCGCGGCAGCCGAGTCCGCACGGCTTGAGGCCCATCGGCACGCCGGCCACCATCAGCGCCTCCCAGAGGGCGGGCGCGCGGCGCGCATCGCAGAAGAGCTCGAAGCCGTCTTCGCCCGTGTACCCGGTGCGCGCCACCAGGCAGTCGATACCGGCGACCCTGCCCCGCATCGACCGATAGTTGCCGAGGCTGGTCAGGTCGAGGTCGGTCAGCGTGGCCAGGATCTCGGCCGCCCTGGGACCCTGCGGCGCAATCAGTGCGGTGCGATCCGAGCGGTCATCGATGGTGGCATCGAAATCGCCGTCCTCGCGAAGAGCCTGCAGGTGCGCGACGACCGCCTCGCGGTTCGAGGCATTGCAGACCAGCAGATATCCATCGTAGACCCGATACACGATCAGGTCGTCGATGATCCCGCCGTCTTCGGCGCATAGCATCGCGTACTGGGCCTGCCCCGGCTCGAGCGCGCCGGGGTCGCTGACCACGGCGTAACGCACGAAGGCGAGCGCCTCCGGGCCGCTGACGTGCAGCTCGCCCATATGCGACAGGTCGAACAGCCCGGCCGCGCTGCGCACCGTTCGATGCTCGTCGATGATCGAGCCGTACTGCACCGGCATCTCGTAGCCGGCGAATGGCACCATGCGTGCCCCGAGCGCCAGGTGGATGGCGTGGAGCGGCGTCCGCCGCAGCGGCGGCGTCTCCGTCACCCGGCTGCTCCCGAGGCGCGGGCGGCCACGAGCGGCGCTTCGCGTGCGACAAGCAGCGCGGCGGCCGCCTCTACCACGCGGCGCTCGGTGACGTGGCTCAGCAGGCGCAGCGCCTCGTCGAGCTCCACCCAGCGCACCTCGTCGAACTCATGATCGTGCAGCGCCAGGGCGCCGCCGATCGGCTCCATCAGGAAGAAATGAACCGTCTTGTGGAACCGCGTCCGACCGCGCACGAAGAAGTACGTGATGGAGGTGATCGGTGCCTCGACCCGTACCTCCAGTCCGCTCTCCTCGCGCGTCTCACGAACGGCGGTCTCCTCGACCGTCTCGCCAGCGTTGGGGGTTCCCTTGGGCAGCGCCCACAACCGCGGCTCGCGTCGGTGCACCAGGGCGATCTGGACGCGACCGTCAGCGAGCCGATGAACGACCCCGCCAGCAGAGGTGGCGCGGGCGGTGCGCAGCCCAGACACGCCGGGCCGCTACGCGCGGCGGGCGCGCGGAAGCCCAAGAGGCAGGAGGGCGCGCCGCGGACTGACGCGGCCGATCCGGCCGACCGAGGGGAAGCGGAAGCGACTGGTCTGCGAGCGCAGCGCAGCGATGGTGGCCACGGTCTGCCGCGCGGCTCGCGGGCGGTGGTAGACGGTCGTCTCACGACCGAGACCCATGCGTGGCCGCCGCGCGCTGCCCCGGCCGACCCCGAAGGCGATCGAGGGATGGGAGACGAAGCTGGCCGTCAGACTCACTCGCATGGCGGCATTGTACGCCGCGCCGCTGCCGGCGCAACCCGATTCCCAGAGTCTCAGCGGCGCTCGCCAAGCAGCCCGCGATACAGATCCACCACCTCGCCGATCCGCGCCGCGCGGTCAAAGCGAGCCGCCCCGTCGGCGGCCGCGACGGCCATCTCGGCACGTCGCGGAGGGTCGGCCACGAGTTCCGCCAGGGCGTCCCCCAGCCGGGTGGCGGGCACCAGCAGTCCGTCGATCCCCGACCGCACGGCATCGCGCGTGCCGGGCGCATCAACTGCGACCACCGGCAGGCCGCACGCCATGGCCTCGGCCACCACCAGCCCCTGCGTCTCGGTCCGTGAGGCGAAGGCGAACAGGTCCGCCCCCCTCAGCAGCGCCAGCGCCTCCCCTCGCGGCAGCGGACCTGTCAGATGGACGCGCTCGGCGATTCCCAGCTCGCGGGCGTCGGCCGCCAGCGAGGCACGGCTTGGCCCGCCTCCGATCAACAGCAGGCGCAGCCTCGGGTCGCCCCGGGCGGCCACGGCAAACGCCTCCAGCAGCAGGTCGACGCTCTTCTCGCGCGCCAGGCGGCCGAGCGAGGCGATTACCACGGAGTCCGCGGGCCATGCGGCGAGCAGTCGAGGGTCGGCGGCCGCCATGGCTGCGATGTCGGCCACCTCGATCCCGGTCGGGATCCAGACCACCCGCGGCCGCGGTGGCTCGCTCAGCCGAGCCGTGATCTCGGCGGCCAGGTCGGAGCCGGGCGCGATCACGGCGGCGCAGCGGCTCCAGAAGCGGCGCAGGTGGGCGTCCAGGGCGACCGCCCCTGGACGGGCCAGCGGGCCCAGGTAGTGGCCATAGTCGGTGAAGCGGGTGTGGTGGGTGAAGACCAACGGAGCGCCGGCGCGGTCCGCCACCCGTCGCGCCATCCAGCCGGATACGAACGGGGAGTTGGCGTGGACGATCTGCGGATCGAAAGCGATCGCCCGACCCAAAGCCTTCGACCACAACGGTACGGGGATCCGGTAGCCGGGCGGTGCCGGCGGCGGCAGCTGGATGGATGGCATCCAGGCGACGCGTGGCTGAGGCCCGGCGGCCCCGGCCGTGCCAGGCGTGGCACCGCGGGCCGGGCGCGGCGCGACCAGCAGCACGTCATGGCCGTCGGCGGCCAGGCCGCGCGCCAGCGCCTCGGTTGAGACCGTGACGCCCGACAGGTACGGCAGGTAGCTCTCAGCGAAGATGGCGATGCGCAGTGGCCCGTCGCGCACTTAGGTGGCCTGCCGGATGCCGACGTGGAGGGTCGCCATGCCGCTGGTCAAGCGACGCCAGGAGACCTGTTCGAGCCCGCTTTGTCGGAGAAGGTCGGCGATGCGCTCGGGGGCGGGATACCGACGCAGGCTATCGGGCAGGTAGCGGTAAGCCAGGCCGCGCCGCAGCAGCCGCCCGAGCAGCGGGACGATCCGCTGGAACCAGCCGCGGTAGAGGAGCAGGGCGAGGCCGCCTCTCGGCGCCGCGATTTCGAGCACGACCAGCCGGCCGCCGGGCACCAGGACCCGATACATCTCGGCGAGGCCAGCCCCGTAGTCGGGCAGGTTGCGCAGACCGAACCCAATGGTCACCGCGTCGAACCCGGGCCCCATGGCAGCGGCCGGGAACGGCAGCGCTAGCGCGTCGCCGGCGAGGTAGCGCGGGACGGCAGCGCCGGGGACGGGCCGCACTCGGGCAGCACGGCGCAGCATTCCAGCCGAAAAGTCGAGACCGATCACCTCGCCCCCCTCGCCGACCGGCCCCGCGGCAGCCCGGGCCAGCTTGCCGGTGCCGCAGGCCACGTCCAGGACGCGCATGCCCGGGCCAAGGCGAGCGGCCGCGATCGCGGCGCGGCGCCAGCGGGCGTCGAGTCCAGCGGTCATGAGCGTATTCATCGCGTCGTAGACCGGGGCGATCCGGTCGAACATGCTCCGCACCGCCGGCTGCGGGACCGGGTTGCCCTGCTGCTCGCTCATCCCGCGGCCCCCGCATCGGACAGGGCGCCTAGCTCGCGCTCGGGATCGCGGACGCCGGGATAGAAGAGCAGGCCGCCCATCAGCACCGCCCCCAGCAGCGCCCCGCCGACGAGAGTGTTGGTCGGACCCAGCGCCCCGGAGACGGGTCCGGTCAGCGCGAACGAGATCGGCACGAGGCCCGTGGAGACCAGCCAGTCGAGGCTCGACACGCGGCCGAGCATCTCACGCGGGACACGCTGCTGAAGGAGCGTGATCCAGATGATCGAGCCGAGCTCGAAGAGCGCGTGCAGCGCGAAGCTCGCCGCCAGCGCCTGCCACAGCTCGGTCATCACCCCGTAGATCGCCATGAGCGCCACGCCGGCGGACCAGGCGGCGTACATGACGGTGATGCGCCGCCGCGGGAGTCCCACCTGCCCCACCGCCAGGGCGCACAGGATCGCCCCGACCCCACCGGCGGCGAAGGTGGCGCCAAGCGCCTCGGGCCCCAGCCCGAGGCGGTTCTTGATGAGGAACGGGACGAGCGTCTGTCGCGGCCCGACGAAGACCAGGAGGCTGAGCATCGCCGACAGGAGCGTCGCCCAGATCCAGGCATGGGCGCGGACGAACGCCACGCCCTCGCCGATCTCCCGGAGCGTCGAGCGGATGCCGGCCGGCGGCCCCTCGCGGCGCGAGCGATGCCGGATGGCCGCCACCGCCAGCGCCGAGACGCCGAACGAGGCGGCATCGACCACGAACGCGAAACCCGGCCCGATCCCCGCCACCACGATGCCGGCAAGCGCAGGGCCGGCGAGCTGGGCCATCAGCGGGCGGACGGTGCCCTGGAGGGCGTTCGCCTGAGGGAGGAGATGGTCGGGCAGCAGGTCGGGGACAAGTGCCACAGATGCCGGGTTGAAGACCGCGTCGCCCAGGCCGATGACCGCCATCAGCGCGACGACGTGCCAGAGCTCCAGCGCGCCAAGGATCGAGAGGATCCCCATCGTCGCAATCGCAGCGCCACGGACCAGGTCGGCGGCGATCATCAGCCAGCGTCGATCGTATCGGTCCGACAGGACGCCGCCGAGCAGGACGGTGGCGAGCAGCGGCAGGGTCCAGGCGATGCCTACCGTCGGTCATGGCGGTCGGCACGTTGCTGATCTGGTAGACCTGCCAGGCCAGCGCGACGAAAAAGAATCCGTCGCCCAGCAGCGAGACGAGCGACCCCGCCGTCAGGAATGCGTAGTCACGCTCAGTGAGCGGCCGCGCGACGCCGATCCGGAGGAGACGCGCAAGGAACGACCGCATCGGCCCTGCCCTCGGCGACGGGGAACATGGATGGTGGGCGATACTGGATTCGAACCAGTGACCTCACGGATGTGAACCGTGCGCTCTAACCGACTGAGCCAATCGCCCACGCGGGGATGCGCAGTATAGCGACGGACAGGTCGAGCCCTCAATCCGCGAGGCGGTTCAGCCTGGCGCCAGCTCGCCGTCGGAGATCCCGCTGACCGCGTAGCGCTTGCGCCGGGAGCGAGCGCCGGCGACCAGCATCAGGGCGGATGGCGGAAGGCCGATCGCCGCCGCCACGAGGCGGCGGACTGCCTCGTTCGCCTCGCCCTCAGCCGGCGGACGGGTGACGCGGACGCGCAGCTCGCCATCGACGTAGGGACCGACCTGATCCGCGCTGGCGCGAGGAGTGACCCGGACAGCCAGCCGCGCGCTCACAACCCCTACAGGCGGACGACGAAGCGCATCAGCAGACCCAGCAGCAGCATCGCGATCAGCGGCGCCCAGTCCAGTCCGGCAGCGGGAGGCACGACGCGTCGGATCGGCTTCAGGAATGGCTCGGTGGCCTGGTAGATGAAGGCGATCAGGCCGCCGCCACCGGTCGGCGCGACCCAGCTGACCACAACCCGAGCGAAGACGAGCACCATCAGCGCCCCCAGCAGCAGCTGCACGAAGTTGACGAGAACCGGCGGCATCACCGTGAGGATAACAGTGCCGCTTCAGCCCGGTCGCGGACCGAAGAGGGCCGTCCCGATGCGGACCAGGCTGGCCCCCTCGGCGACTGCTGCCTCGGCGTCGCCGGACATCCCCATCGACAGCTCCGGCAACGCCCGACCGATCCGCTGGACCAGCTCGTCGCGGAGCTGGCGCAGGCGACCGAACAGCACGCGAGCCTCCGCAGGCGGGGCCCCCGCCACGCCGATGGTCATCAGTCCAGCTACCTGCGCGGCACTCAGGGTGTCGAGGGTAGTGAGCAGGGGCCCGGAGCGCTGGAGCTCAGCGGCGAACCAGGCCGGGTCGAATCCCGCCTTGCTCGGCTCGCCGCTCAGGTTGACCTGCAGCAGGACCACCGGACAGCGCGCCTCCTCGGCCGCGATGCGGTCGAGGCGGCGCAGCAGGTCGACGGAGTCGACCGAGTGAATCGCCGCGAATGAACGGCACCGCGGGCCGAACCTTGTTGGCCTGGAGGCGCCCGACCAGGTGCCACTCGGCGTCGGGCGCGGCCGCCACCTTGAGGAGGGCCTCCTGGACCCGGTTCTCACCGAAGCGATCGAGACCGGCCTGCCAGGCAAGGCGCACCACGGTCGCGTCGAATCCCTTGGTGACGGCGACCACGCGAAACGCCTCGGGGTCCCGGCCAGCCCGCTCCGCCGCCGCCCGCAGGCGTTCCACCAGGTGCTGGTAGCGGTCCGCGATCAGACCCGGGGTGAGCGTGGGCTCCTCAATCGGCTGCATGTCGCCGGCGGCGGCCTTCAGATGCGCGCGCCCCGGCTGGTCAGCCGGGGCGCATCGGTCCAGCCTGGGTGCTACTCG
Source organism: uncultured Chloroflexia bacterium (assembly GCA_963750025.1). Lineage (GTDB taxonomy): Bacteria > Chloroflexota > Limnocylindria > QHBO01 > QHBO01 > CF-167. Next base: position 17,816 of record CAVVPF010000029.1, on the reverse strand, counting down.
CTCTTGCGGCGCAGGAACGAGGGGATATCCAGGTCAGTCTCGCCGTAGCTCGGTCGCTCGAGGCCTGCGGAGCGCACCGGGATCGCCTGGCGCTCGTTGCTTCTGGCCGCCGTTCGCTCATCGACGCGCGAATGGGCGATCCGGCGGGCATCTGGTCCTCGAGCGCCTGCTGCTGGGCCCGCTCGCGCTCGATCTCGGCCAGGATCTCGCGGCTGCGCTCGTCGAGCGACGCCTCGATCCCGTTGGCCACGTCGCGCCGACGGCGGTCACCGGCCCGAGCCGGCGTGCGCGTCTTGCGGGTGGCGTCGAAGCCGGTGGCGATGACGGTCACCTTGACCTCGTCGCGCATCCGGTCGTCGATCACGGTGCCGAAGATGATGTTCGCCTCCGGATCGGCCGCCTCCTTGATCACCTCGGCCGCCTCGTTGACCTCGAACAGGCCGAGGTCGCTGCCGCCGGTGACGTTGAACAGGATGCCGCGCGCGCCGGTGATGTTGACCTCCAGCAGCGGGCTCATGACGGCGGCTCGGGCGGCATCCACGGCGCGGTTGTCGCCGGTCCCGATCCCGATTCCCATCATGCTCGACCCGGCGTCGCGCATGATCGTCTTGACGTCGGCGAAGTCGAGGTTGATGAGGCCCGGCACGGTGATCAGGTCGCTGATCCCCTGCACGCCCTGGCGCAGCACGTCGTCGACCACCCGGAAGGCGTCCAGGATGCTGGTCTTCTTGTCGACCACCTCGCGCAGCCGGTCGTTCGGGATGGTGATCAGCGTGTCGCACTTCTCCTTGAGCATCTCGGAGAACTGCTCCGCGACCAGCTTGCGCCGAACCCCCTCGAAGCTGAACGGCTTGGTGATGACGCCGACCGTCAGGGCCCCGAGGTCCTTGGCGATCTCGGCGATGACGTGCGCCGCACCCGACCCGGTGCCACCGCCCATGCCCGCCGTGATGAAGATCATGTCGGCGTCCTTGAGCGCCTCGTAGATCTTCTCGGAATCCTCTTCCGCCGCGCGCTGGCCGACCTGCGGGTCCGCCCCGGCGCCCAGGCCACGCGTAATCTTGTCGCCGATCCGGATCTTGTGCGGCGCGTCGCTCTGGAGGAGCGCCTGCGCGTCGGTGTTCACGGCGATGAACTCGACGCCCATCATCTCGGCCCGGATCATGCGGTTCACGGCGTTGCTGCCACCGCCGCCGACCCCGATGACCTTGATCAATGCGAAGTGCTCTGCGTCCGACCGAAGCGGCATGAGGGGTTCTCCTGCGCGATGTGCTGGCTGGTGGCTCGGAACCCGGAGCTCGCGCGGGTTTGATCGATTCTAGCGACCCTGTTGGAGCGGTGTCAGTCGATTTATCCACATCGCTTCACGGAGTTGTCCACATTCACAAAATCGCGGTGGAAAGGTGCGCTGCGGTGCGCCCGTTTGCCGCGATGGCGACCGGTCAGCGCGGGAAGAGGCCGCGAAACCACTCCAGCAGACGGCTCACGCCGCCGCCACCCGGCGAGCCACCCGCAACGCCGATCGGCTCGCTGCCCGCATGCCGAGCGCCCCACAGCAGCAACCCGATGGGGGTCGCGAAGGCCGGGTTGGAGAGCTGGTCCATCAGGCCGCCGACGCCCTGTGGCGAAGCGACCCGCACCGGCATCTGCAGCACCTCACGGGCGAGCTCGGCGATCCCCGCCAGTCGCGCCCCACCGCCGGTCAGCACGGCGCCCGCCGGCAGCATGCCGGCATGCTGCGAGCGCTTCACCTCTTCAGCGATCAGCGAGAAGATCTCGCTCATCCGAGCCTCGATCACTTCGCACAGCTTGCGGCGCTGGATCGTCTGCCCGCCGCCCTCGCCCAGGATCGCCACGTTGAGCAGCTCCTCCGGCTGGACATCGGCCAGGTTGGCGCTGCCGTGCTTGATCTTGATCTCCTCCGCGAGATTGAGGCTGGTCCGCAGGCCGATCGCCACGTCGTTGGTGACGTTGATGCCGCCGACCGGCAGGACCGCCGAGTGGAGGACCGCGCCGTCGACGAAGATGGCGATGTCGGTGGTGCCCCCGCCGATATCGGCGACCAGCACACCAAGGTCCTTCTCGGTATCGGTCAGCACCGCCTCGGCGGCCGCCAGCGAGCTGATCACCAGCTCGTCGATCTCGACGTTGGCGTTGGCGACACACTTGGAGAGGTTCTGGATCGAGGTTGCCGCCCCGGCCACGATATGGGTCTCCACCTCGAGCCGGACCGCGCTCATGCCGAGCGGGTCCTTGATCCCCTCCTGGCCGTCGACGATGTAGCCGCGCGGGATCACGTGCAGCAGGGCTCCGGTTCGACGGCACCTGGACCGCCCTGGCCGCCTCGGTCGCTCGCGCGATGTCCTCGCGGCTCACCTCGCGCTTGCCCGAGACGGCCACCACGCCACGGCTGTTCTGGCTGCCGATATGGCTGCCGCCGACCGCCACCAGCACGTCGTGCACCTCGAAGCCACTCAGCCTCTCGGCCTTCTCCAGGCTCGCGCTGATCGAACTGACGGTCTGGTCGATGTTGGCGACCATCCCCTTTCTTATCCCGGCCGACGGCGCGATGCCATAGCCGATGATGTTCACCTCGCCGCCGCGACCGACCTCTCCGATGAGGGTCGTCACCTTGGTCGTGCCGGCGTCGATGCCGACGAGGTACGTTTCCCTGTCCAAGCTACCTCCCGTGAATCCCGCCGCGCCCCCGCGGTCGGGGTCGGCCCGACACTACAGGAAGTGGCGACGAATGAGTGCGACGTTTTGGAAGATCCGGAGCCCGAAGGCGATGAGCGCGACCAGATACAGGTCGATCCCCAGCCGGTCGCCGATGAAGGTCAGAGCCACCGCCACCAGGGCGTTCGTCACGAAGCCGGAGAGGAAGACCCGATTGTCGTAGTGTGAGTCGAGCTCGGCCCGGATGGCGCCGAGCACCGAATCGAGCCCCGCCAGGATGCCGACCGCGGTGTACCGCGCCAGGTCCGGGCTGACGTTCACATTCAGCACCAGCCCGAGCAGCACGCCGAGCGCAAGGCCGACGAATGGCAGCCACATCCGGAACGCATCCCCTGCATGCCGCCGCGCTCTGTGTCGAGCGCTCCGCGGCCTCTACGGGCGCCAATATACCTTCCCCGGGTTGCGGGCATCGACCCAGCTGACGGACCCCTCCGGCTGCAGCGAGAAGAGGGTTCGCACTGCCGCCACCTGGGCCACGATCTGGTCAGCCGATCCTGGCGAACCACTCCCCCCGACGCCGCTCGCAACCGACGCGTAACGCCCGAAAGCGGCCTTCCAGATGGCGCCCTGGGCGATCAGCACGAAGCCGTACTCGTCATCGAGCTGCACGGCGACGCCGGTCGCGGACGACCCAAGAGCGGCCGGCTGGATGGCGGCCAGCCGCAGCGCGGCGGCCACCGTTGCGGCGTCGAGCGTATCCCCGACGATGATGTTGCGGCTGTCGATGCGCCGATCGTCGATGCGCGGCAGCGCTGCCAGATCCTTCGGAAGGTCGGAGCGCAGGGCGACCTGTCCAATCGCCGTCCCATCGGCAGCGCATACCAACTGGACGGCGCTGGTGCGCCAGACGAATGCGGCCTTCCTCTCTACCAGGGTCACCCGCAGTCGGTCCGGCAGCAGCGCCTCGACCCGTGCTCCCGCGACGGCCGGCAGCACGGCCAGGTCGGCCGCCAGCGCGGCGCTGTCGACGGTCAGCAGCTGTGCCCCGCGCAGTCGCCCCAGGATTCGCTCGACCTGGTAGTCGGGGGTGTAGCGCTGCCCGGCCCACGTCACCTGCGCGACCCGCAGCCAGGGTCCATTGACCAGCACTGCCAGCCCGGCAACCAACCCAGTCATCACCAGGACCGCCAGGATCCGCCGGGGGGCCGGCAACCTGGCCCGCAGGCGGCGGTGCAGCGGCGGACCCAGGCGACGTGCGTGCGAAGTGGTACGCCGGTGCCGCGGCCGACGAGCACGCGTCATGGCAGGGGCTCGCCTGGGCGGCTTCCCGATGCCCGGCTCTCGGCGGCCGAGGCCAGACCGAGTTCGATCAGGCGTGCGATCAGATCGGCAAAGGAGATGCCGGCCAGCTCGGCCTGCTTGGGATACATGCTGGTCGCGGTGAACCCGGGAATGGTGTTCATCTCCGAGACGAAGACGGCACCGGATGGGACAAGGAAGTCGACCCGTGCCAGCCCTGCGCAGTCGATGGCGCGGTAGGCAGCCAGCGCGAGCTCACGCAACTGCCGTGCCAGGGCCGGGTCAACGTCGGCGCGAGGGATGACGTCGGCCAGGCCGGGGACGTACTTCGCCTCGTAGTCGTACCACTCCTTGTGGCTGCGGACCTCGCCGGGCTCGAAGACGATCGGCTCATCGTTGCCGAGCACGCCGCACTCGAGCTCTCGGGCGTCCGCCACGTAGGCCTCCACGAGCACCTTGCTGTCGTAGCGGAAGGCTTCATCGAGCCCAGCGGGGAGATCCGCCGCATGGTGCACAACGCTCATGCCGATGCTGCTCCCCAGGCGGGCGGGCTTCACCACGGCGTGCTCGCCGAGTCGCTCGCCGATCTCGGCCAGCACCTCCGCGGGGCGCTGACGCCAGGCGGATCGGCGGAACCAGCGGGACTCGGCGGTCGGGATGCCATGGCCTCGCATCAGGTCCTTGAAGACGACCTTGTCCATCGCCACCGAGCTGGCCAACACCCCGGCCCCGGTGTAGGGCACGCCGGCAAGCTCCAGAAAGCCCTGCAGAGTGCCGTCCTCGCCGAACGGCCCGTGCAGGACCAGGAACGCGATGTCGATCGTCTCTGCCAGGGAGCGCAGGACGGCACGCGGAGCCAGGGCCGAATGGTCGTCCGCCAGCGGCACGGACAGGTCGGCATGCTGCAGCAGGCGGATCGACTGGTCGGTCGGCGTTGCGGCACCCAGCCGCGAGGCCAGCGATTCGTCTCCGAGCTGCGGAGCGGGTCCGTCGGGAAGATGCCAGTGACCTTGGCGGTCGATGTAGACCAGGTACGGCTCGAAGCGGGCTCGGTCGATCGCGCGCAGCACCGAGTCGGCGGAGCTGATGCTCACCTCGTGTTCCGCGGAGCGACCTCCGGCGAAGATCCCGACCCGCAGCCGATCGCTCACGGTGCCCCCTCGTCGGGCCCGGCCGGCCAATCGCCCACGAACTCGATCTCGTACACAAGCTCGACGTCGAAGCGCTCATCCACCGCTGCCCGGACCCGGTCGCCCAGCGCGCGCACGTCGGCCGCCCGGCCCACCCCCTCGGTGACGATGAAGTTGGCGTGCAACGTGCTGACGCTTGCCGTGCCGACCCGCAGGCCCTTCAGACCGGCCGCGTCGATCAGCCGGCCGGCATGGTCGCCTGGCGGATTGCGAAAGACGCTCCCCGCATTCTGGTCAGCGAGGGGCTGGGTCGCCTGGCGAGCTGCGTGGTTGGCGGCGACGCGCGCGGCGATAGCCGCCGGATCGTCACGTCCGAGGCGTAGCCGCGCCGCCAGGATCACCTCGTCGCAATGCTTGAACCGCGACTCGCGGTAGTCGAACTGGCACGCTGCGTTGTCGAAGGTGCGCACCTCGTCGCTGACCGGATCCCAGGCCTCGACCCAGGTCAGCAGATCGCACATCGCTGCGCCGTGGGCTCCGGCGTTGGCCCAGACCGCCCCGCCCAGCGTGCCGGGGATGCTGATGCCGAACTCGAGGCCGCTCAGCCCGGCGCTGGTGCAGCGCTTGACCAGCAGCGCCAGCGGGGCCCCTGAATCGGCCGTCAGCACGTCGCTTGAGATCACCACCGACCGTGCTCGGTTGCGGATCACGAGCCCGCGAACCCCCTCATCGGCCACAACCAGGTCGCTCCCATTGCCGATCACCAGCCACGGGACCTGGGCCTCGCGAGCGATCCGCAGCACGGCCAGCAGCTCGTCACGATCGCGCGGCATGGCAAGGCGATCGGCCGGCCCACCGACCCGCAGGGTGGTCAGTGGCGCCAACGGAGCGTCGACCGCGAGCCCAAGCCCTCGTTCCGCGGCCAGGGCATCGAGCCGTGCCAGCGCTGCGGAGCCTGCGGACGGTGGCATCAGGCTCACCCGGGGCTGTCCGCCAGTGACGGCAGCGGTCGTCCGGAGGCCATCGCCAGTAGCTCGTCAGCAAGCACCTGGGCCGCATCGGGCCGTCCGAGCCGTCGCGCGGCGACGGCCATGGCCGCACGCGCGCCATCGTCGCGGAGGGCCGTCGCCTCGGCCAACAGCCGGTCGCCGTCGAGCTCATCGTCACGGACCTGCCTGGCCGCTCCATGGTCCGTCAGCCAGGCCGCGTTGGCGGCCTGGTGTGCACCGGCATGCGGATACGGCACCAGGATCGAGGCGACCCCGACCGCGGCGATCTCCGCGCAGGTGGAGGACCCGGCGCGACCGACGACCAGGTCGGCCGCCACGAGGGCATCGGCCATCCGGTCGGTCAGGAAAGCGAGCGGCTGGTACCGGTCCCAGGCTGACGCGGGAAGTCGCTCGCGCAGCTCGTTTGCGGCAGCCATGCCTGCCTCCCCGGTGAGATGCAGCACGCGCCATTCGGGGATCAGGCGTTCGATGGCTCCGTCGAGCGCCGCGGTGATGCGTGCCACGGCCTGCGAGCCGCCGAAGACGAGCATCAGCCGCTCGCCCGGCGCCACCCCGAATGAGGCACGGGCCCAATCGCGATCGATTCCGGCGAACGAACGGATCGGGGTGCCCGAGACGAAGCCGCGGCCCGGGAAGCGCGCCAGCGTCGGGGGAAACGACACGGCGACCCGGGTCGCCAGGCGAGCCACGGCGGCGGTGGCGCGCCCGGGGATCACGTTGCCCTCCCAGAGGAGGGTCGGGATGCCGCGTGCCCGGGCGGCCGTGACCAATGGCACCGCGAGATACCCACCGGTGGTGAAGATGGCGGCGGGCCGCAGCCGGCCAAGGAGCCACCAGGCCTGCGGGACCGAGGCGAGCAGCCGGAGCGGGTCACCGACCAGGTGCCGATCGGCGCCGACAGTCCGCAACGAGCGCACCACCAGCTGGTGGTAGGGCAGCTCCTCGTCGGCGACCAGGCGGCGCTCGAGGCCGCGGACGCCACCGATGTAGGAGAGCTCAAGGTCGGGCTGCGCGTCGCGCAGGGCCCGCGCGACGGCCAGCGCGGGGTAGACGTGCCCGCCTGTCCCGCCGCCCGACACCGAACACCGCATCGATCAATGATCCTGTCTGCTTGGTCTCGCGCGAAATCGACAGCAAGATGCCGACCGCCACGAGGTTGATGGTGAGAGCCGATCCGCCGTAGCTGATGAAGGGCAACGGAATGCCGGTCACCGGCATCAGGGCGGAGACGACCATCATGTTGATACAAGCCTGGGCAACGAGCCAGGTGGTGATGCCGGCCGCCAGCAGGCCGGAGAAGGTATCGGGCGCATTGATCGCGATCCGATACCCCTGGTAGGCGACCACCATGAAGAGGGCCAGGACGGTCAGGGTGCCGATCAACCCCCACTCCTCCCCGATGATGGCGAAGATGAAGTCGGTCGACGGCGCCGGCAGGTAGAGGTACTTCTGCCGGCTGGCGCCGAGGCCGAGCCCGGTCACCCCGCCGAGCGCCAGCGCCATCAGCGCCTGGACCGCGTTATAGCCGGACCGGAGCGGGATCGCGGAACGGATCGAAGAAGTTCTGCACCCGCTGCAGCTGGTAAGGGGTGCTCGTCACCAGCAGGTAGGCCGCGGCACCCACTGACCCCGAAATGGCACTCAGGTAAAGCAGATTCGCCCCGGCCATGAAGAAGACCGAGATCGACGCCAGCACGAAGACCGCCGCCGTCCCCAGGTCGGGCTCCAGCGCGATCAGCAAGAAGCCGGGCGCCACGAGGAGGGCGAACGGCACCAGGCCGCTGGCCAGTCCGCGTACCTGCGGCCCTCGACGATCGAGCCAATGCGCCAGGTACAGGCAGATCGCCAGCTTCGCCAGCTCCGCAGGCTGGAAGCCACCGACTCCGGGGAGCACCAGCCAGCGGCGCGAGCCGGCGACCTCGGTGCCGATGCCCGGGATGAGCACCACCGCGAGGAGTCCGAGCGTGACCACGTAGACCGGGATCGCCACGTGGCGCAACAGGCGGAAGTCGGTGCGACTGGCGACATACAGAGCACCCAGCCCGAGGACCGCCCAGATGGCCTGTTGGACCCCCTGGGCGCCCGGATCGGAGGTCGAGATGTAGGCTCGCACGCTCGACGCCGAGTAGACCATCACCACGCCGATGGCAGTCAACGCGATCACGGCGGCGAGCAACGGCACCGCCATCTGCTGGTGTTCGCGCCGCGCCTCCGCCTTCGCTCCGCGGCGAGCGGCCATCACGCCCGTGCTCATCGGTCACCCTCCGGGGTCCCCGGGGCCACGGCCAGGACGGCGCTGCGGAAGGCATCTCCGCGGGCCGCGTAATCGTCGAACATGTCGAACGAGGCAGCCGCCGGCGCCAGCAGGACGACCTCGCCGGGGCGCGCCAGGCGAGCGGCCAGCGTCACCGCCTCGTCCATCGACCCCGCTCGATGCAATGCCACTCGCCCCGCCACCAGGCGCTGAAGTTCCTCGGCGGTCTCGCCGATCAGCACCACCGCTGCGCAGTGCGCTGCGATCTCGTCGGCCAGCTCCCCGTAGTCGAGCCCCTTGTCCTTGCCCCCGGCAATCAGCACCACCCTGGCCGGGGCAAACGCACGCAGCGCTGCCACCGCGGCGACCGGGATCGTCGCCTGGGAATCGTTCACCCAGCGAACGCCGTCCCACTCCCCGATCAGCTCCAGCCGATGCGCCATTCCGCCGAAGCCGCGGAGGCCGGCGCTGATCGCCGAGGGCGCCACACCAGCCAGATCGGTGGCAAGCGCCGCTGCCAGCGCGTCCGCCAGCATGTGGCGGCCGGGAAGCGGCAGCTCATCGACTGCCAGGACCCGCTCGTCGCGGACCGTCAACCAGCCGCCGCTCAGGCGGGCCAAGAGGGCTTGCGGCTGGGCATCGATGCCAAACCAGGCGACTGCGGCGGCCGGTAGCCGCGCCCCGAGCTCCCGACATCCGGGATCGTCCGCATTGAGCACCACGCGCCCGCTGCGCACCGTCAGCTCGGCGAGGCGGGCCTTGACGGCCCGGTAGGCCTGCTGGCTGGCATGCCGATCGAGATGATCGGCGCCGATGTTGGTGTAGACCGCGATCTCCGCGCCGCGACTGATGGTCGGCAGCTGCAGCTCGGAGAGCTCCAGCACCGCCCAGTCGGTGGGACCGAGAGTCGCCACCTCCTCGATCAGTGGGCGCCCGATGTTGCCGCCCACCAGGTGCCGTACGCCGGCCGCGGTGAAAATGCTTCCGATCATGGCGGTGGTGGTCGTCTTGCCCTTGGTGCCGGTGATCGCCAACACCCGCGCCTGCGTCAGCCGCAGGAAGAGATCGACCTCGCTCACCATCTCGATGCCGCGCTGCCGGGCACCGGCGAGCGCCTCTCGCAGCCAGGCATCGGTGGTCGGAGAGTCGGGCGAGATGCTGGGGCTGGTGACCAGCAGATCCGCCTCCGACAGCAGGGCGTGGACCCGGTCCTGCCCGACGCCGAGCGGCCAGGGTGACCGCCGCGTCCGCGAGCGAGGCAACCGCCTCCGCCGAGCTCGGCAAGGGGACGCCGGTCGTAGGCCGACACCAGCGCCCCGGCAGCCGACAGCGCTCGCGCTGCCGCGATCCCCGACCGGGCAAGGCCCAGCACCAGGACGCGGCGACCGCGCAGGTCGGCGAGCGAATGGAGCGACGCGGTCAGGGGGGTCATCGGTCGCTAGGACCCGTTCACGCTGGCCAGGTACAGGCTGAAGCCGAGCAGGCCGGCCAGCGCGCCCACGATCCAGAAGCGCACGGTGATCTTCTCCTCGGCCCAGCCGATCAGCTCGAAGTGATGCTGCAGCGGCGCCATGCGGAAGATCCGCCGTCCCCGCAGCTTGACGCTGCCGACCTGCAGCACGACGCTCATGATCACCGCCAGGAAGACCACACCGATCACCGCGAGTAGCGGCAGCTGGCGGGTGATGGTTGCCACCACCGCCAGCGTGGCGCCCAGCGAGAGGGCGCCGGCATCCCCCATGAACAGCTGCGCGGGATGCACGTTGAACCACAGGAAGCCGATCAACGCACCGATGATCAGGGCGCAGAAGATGGCCAGGTTCGGCTGCGAGGGCTTGCCGCCGGGCTCCGCCACCAGGGCGATCAGCAGGTAGGCGACGAAGCTGAAGATCAGGACCCCGCCGGCCAGGCCGTCGAGCCCATCGGTCAGGTTCACCGCGTTGCTCAGGCCCACGATCACGAAGGCGACGAAGAGCACGAAGGCGATGCCACCGATCGCCAGTTCACCGGCGAAAGGGCACGTTCACCGTGGTGAACTCGAAGTGGCGCTGGATGTACCACGCGGCCAGCAACGCCACGGCGGTCTGCCAGACCAGCTTGAAGCGCCCGCGCACGCCGATCCCGGTGTGCGCGTTCACGAAGTCATCGATGGCCCCCAGGATGGCCACCCCAACCAGCGCCAGCATCGGGGTCAGGGTGGAGGTGTCCTCGATGCGCATGGCCATGGCCAGGAACATGACGACGATCACCAGCAGCATGCCGCCCATCGTCGGCGTCCCCGCCTTGCCGACGTGCCCCTCGGGACCCTCGGTCCGGATGCGCTTGCCGAAGCCGAGCCGCTGGAGAAGGCCGATGTAGACCGGGGCGAGCAGGACCACCCCGGCGAAGGCGGCAAGCAGCGCCACGACGATCGCCTGCATCGTCAGCGAGCCCCCGCCGCCAGCGCGTCGACCAGCCGGTCGAGCTCAAGGCCGCGCGAGGCTTTGACGAGGAGAAGGTCACCAACCCCCGGATCCAGCTCGCGTTCGATCACCGCCAATGCGTCAGCCGGCTGCTCAACCGACACCACGCGGCTCAGCCCGGCCGCGCGCGCCCCATCGGCGATCCAGCGGCCTCGATCTCCGACCGTGACCAGGGCGTCGAGCGTGCCAGCGGCCCGGGCACCGATCTCGCGGTGCAGGCGCTCCTCGTCCGGTCCGAGCTCGAGCATGTCGCCCAGCACCGCCAGCCGGCGGCGTCCGGGGGCGAGCGGCGTTTCGGCCAGGAAGTCCAGGGCGGCGGCCACCGAGACCGGGGAGGCGTTGTACGTATCGTCCACCAGCTGCGCACCGCTGCCCGCGTCGAGGAGGGCCATGCGGTGCGGGGCGTGGCTGCCAACCTCGAGGGCGGCCACCACCTCGTCGAGCGGGACGCCCAGGTGTTCGGCCACCGCCGCAGCGGCGAGAGCGTGCGGCACAAGATGGCGCCCGGGGTTGGCGGAGCGGATCTGGCGCTCGCCCCACGGCGCCCGCAGGGTGAAAACCGTCCCGCGCAGGCCTTCCGATCGGAGATCGGCGGCCCGCACGTCGGCCGCGACGGCGAGGCCGAAGGTGCGCACCGCCGCTGCGAGTCACGCCCTGCATGGCCGCGACCCTTGGATCATCGATGTTCAGCACCGCCAGCCCGTTAGCCGGCAAACCCGCGGGCAGCTCCGCCTTGGCGCGGGTGATCGCCGCCAGGCTGCCGGCCCGCTCGAGGTGGGTCGGGTGCACACTCAGTACCACCCCGACCTCGGGCCGCGCGATCTCGACCAGCCGTGCGATCTCGCCTTCGGCGTACATGCTCATCTCGAGCACCGCCACCTGGTGGGTCGGCTCGAGGCGCAGCAGGGTCATCGGCAGGCCTGTCTCGCTGTTCAGGTTGCCCTCGTTCCGCAGGGTCCGCAGCGAGCGGCTGAGGACATCCGCCACGATCTCCTTTGCGATCGTCTTGCCGGTTGAGCCGGTGATGCCCACCACGCGGACCGCGCTCCGGCTTCGCCACCAGGCCGCCAGCTCCTGAAGCGCGAAGAGGGGGTCCGCCACGGCGACCAGCGCCACGTCGCTGCCGGGCGGGATCGCCACCTGGCGCTCCACAAGCAGGACGCTGGCGCCGGCGCGAACGGCTTCGGCTGCAAAGGCGTGCCCGTCGACCCGTTCTCCTCGGAGGGCGACGAAGCAGCACCCCGGGATGACCTGGCGGGAGTCGACGGCAGCGGTCGCGAATGAGGCGACGCTCGTCGGCCCGATGAGCCGGCCGCCGGTGACGGCCAGAAGGTCTTCAAGGCGGATCGACGGTGGCACACCGCTCCCTGCAGATGCTTCGATCGAGTCTACCAGCCTCACTTGGCGGCGACCGGTGGGACGGGACGGTCGGGCGCGATGGCAAGGTACTCCAGCATCTGGGGCGCCCAGTCGTGGAAGACCAGGACGGGTGACTGCGCGGTGTGCGTCCCGCTCCACGCCACCGGCCGGTGGATGAGGATCAGGGTTACCACCTGCGGAGCCGATGCGGGGGCGATGGCGACCAATGACGAGTCGATCCAGCCTTCACGGTAGACGTTCTTGACCCGCATCGCGTAGATCGGACGGCCGGCAGCCGTGGTGCCGATCTGCACCCGTACCCGCGCGGGGCCGGCCACCTGCGCGGTGCCAGTCTTGCCGGCGATCGAGTAGCCGGCGATGGCCGCGGGCTTGGCGATGCCGTCATCGATCGCGGCGGTCAGCAGCTGCAGTACGCTCTTCGCCGTCTCCTCGCGCATCACCCGCTCACCGACGGCGCTGGCCGTGCCGTGGTACGCCCCGTCGGGCGTTGTCCAGCCGGCAATGACGTGGGGGGTGACCATCGTGCCGCCGTTGGCGATGGCCGCATACGCAGCCACCAGCTGAACGGCGGTCACGCTCACGCCCTGGCCAAAGGCGTTCTCGGCAGCCGTGAGGTCGCCAGTTCCGTTCGGGCCGTCAGGATCCCACAGCACGCCCGACGCCTCGCCCGAGATATCCGTCCCGGTCGGCGAGCCAAAGCCAAAGCGGCGGAACGCCTCGTACAGCCGCTGCCGCCCGAGCAGGAGGCCGATCCGCGCCGCACCGACGTTGTCCGACAGTTTCAGCACCTCGCCGGCAGTGATCTCGCCGTGTCCCCACGGGTGCCGCTCCCGGTCCGCGTTCTGGATCCGAACGTCCGCGATCCGCAGGTTGTTGTCGTCCATCACGGTGGTCTGCAGATTGATGGCGCCGGCATCGAGAGCAGCCGCCACGGTGAACGCCTTCATCACCGATCCGGGCTCGTACTGGCGGCTCACCGCAGGGCTGCTGAAGAGCGCCGGATCGGTCGAGGAGTAGGCGTTGCCATCGAAGCTGGGGTAGGTGGCCATGGCCAGGATGGCGCCGGTGTGCACGTCCATCACGATCCCGGTCACGCCCTGCGCCCGGTTCTTCTGGTAGGTGCCCCACATCGTGCCCTCCAGCTGGTGCTGGAGACCCGCGTCCAGGGTGAGGGTCAGGCCTGACCCGTTGACTGGCGCCCGGAGCTGGTAGACAGAATCGGCGATCCGCCGGCCGATCACGTCCGCCTGCGCGGTCACCGCCCCGGGGAGCCCGGCCAGCAGCGCGTCCTCGGAGCCCTCGATGCCGTACTGGCCGAGCCCGTCCATGTTGACGTAGCCGAGCACCTGTGCGGCCAGGGTGGTCCCGGGCGCGGCCCCGGCAACCGGGTAGACCCGTTGCGTCTCGGGGAGCATGCCCACTCCCGGCAGGTCGAGCGCGCGGACCCGCGCCGCGACCTCGTTGTCGACCCGGCGCTTCAGCCAGATCCATGGGTTCTTGGCGGCCTTCATCGTGGTCAGCCGGGAGCGAAGCTCAACCGGGTCCATGCCGAGAACGCTGGCCAGCAGCGTGGCCTCGCTCTCCGGATCGGTCATGCTGGGGGGCGTGACGAAGACCGATTGCACCTCGACCGAGGTGGCCAGCAGGACGCCGCGCGCGTCCCGGATCTCACCGCGCTCGGCGGGAATTTGCTCGTTCTGCGCCAGCTGGTTGAGCGCCATCTCGGCCAGCCAGTCCCGCTGGGCGATCTGCCACCATGCCAGCCGTCCACCGACCGTCGCGGCGAGCAGGGTCGCCACGATCAGCAGGAACAGGGCGCGGGCACGGCTGTCGGTCCTGGCAGGCATGGGCTACTCCGTCGACTGCGGCACGGGCGCCGCAGTCGAGCGCTTCACGGTGTTGGATCGGTCGATGTGGGGGCGAACCTGATGGCGTCCTGCCGAATCGGCACGAGATGGAGGCTGCTGGCAGCGCGCTGCTCGATGCTGGCTGGCGAGCGGGCCTGGCCGATCTGGAGGATCAGTTGCTGCTGTTCCGCGCGCAGCTCGGCAACGTGCGACTCGAGCCCGTCGATCTGGTAGCCGATCGCCGCGACGTGGGTCGACTGGCTCAGATAGAAGAGCGCCAATCCGGCAGCCACTGCGATGGCAATCAGGATCGACGACAGGCTCGATGCGGCTGCGCGTCGGGATGCGGCTGCGCGTCGGGATGCGGGTCGCGGACGGCTGCGCGGACGTACCCGCGATCGCCGGCCGAAGACGCCGATCCCGCTCGCCGGGCGCGCCCCGATCACGGCCATCTAGGCGGCGCTCGCCCTTCCGGAGAGGCGGATCGCCCAGCTGGGGGCGGCGTCGAAGTCCAAGGTGTCGTCGAGCTCGACCGCACCCGCCTGCTCGATCGGACGCAGGGTCTCCCAGCCCATCGCCTGGGTATGGCGTTCGCGCAGCTCACGCTGGCGGCTGTTGTAGGTCCGCCGTCTGCTGGCCTGGTGGCGTGGTCGTCCTCGGCTCATGGGAACCTCCTCTTTCTTGCCTGCTACGCGCTCGCGGGAGCGACCTTGATGGCCGCCCGCAGCCGGGCGCTGCGGGCGCGACGATTGCGGCCGACCTCGTCGGCGGTGGGCCTGACCACTCCCTTGGTGATCGGGCGCAGCTGCGCCCGATGGCCGCACATGCAGACCGGCGGGAGTGGATCCTCGATGCAGTCACGGCTCTCGCGAGCGATGAACCGCTTCACGATTCGATCCTCGCCGGAGTGGTAGCTGATGACCGCGAGGCGACCGCCGGGTCGCAGAGCGGCCAGGGCGCCTGCCAGCGCGGGAGCAATGACCTCGAGCTCGTGGTTGACAGCGATCCGCAACGCCTGGAATGTGCGCGTGGCGGGATGGATCCGGCCCCGGTCCGCCCCGCGGACAGGGACTGCCGCCGACACGACGGCTGCCAAATCAGCGGAGCTCACGAGGCGCCCGTCCGCACGCGCCGCCAGTCGCCTTCGCGATGCGGCCTGCACGGCGTTCTTCACCAAACGTCGCGAGGATTCCGGCGAGCTCTCGCTGCGACGATCGGTCGTGTGTTCGGCAAATCGCCAGGCCCTAATTCCTCCCTTGGGATCCATCAGGATGCCAAAGCACGCGCGACAGCCTGTGCTGCCGCCGGGCCGCGCCCGTAGATCGTCCATTCGGGCTTGCCGCTGAGCGGCGATATCGGCCCGCTGCCAAGCAGTGCCGCGCCATCGCCCAGCGCCTGGCGTAGCGCTTGCGGGTCGCTGGGTTCGTCACCAATGTCAATCAGTAGCGCGTTGTCGCCAGCCGGCGTACTGAGCCGGCTGTGCGCGAAGGTTTCTAGCGCTACCCCGCTGGTCAAATAGCGCACGACCTCACTCTGTACGGCACTGGCCGGCATAGATCTGGTAGCCGTCGGCTTGAATCTTGGGCTGCGCGACCAGGCGCTGGATCAGTTCGCCGGCGTGGGTTTCGGCTACGAAGAACTCCTCGTATGCTTGCGGGGAATGCGGCCAGGCCACGAAATAGCGCACGCCGTTCAGCGCCAGCGCGGCGAGCAATAGCCCGCCGGCCAGCACGAATTTTGACGATGGGCGACGGACAATAGACAGTAGCCATGTCGTCCATCGTCCGTCGTCCATCGTCGTTGCCAGCGTGCGAATGCAGAACGGCAGCCAGCAGCATCGTCGGCGCGATTGTTTCGACGGTGCGGACGGCGTGGGGTGCCTCGATGCTGAAGATGCCCGGCACAAGTGCCACGCCCATCCACAGCGCCAGCAGCAGCGCGCGCCATCGCGCAGGCGCGTCAGCACCAGGCCGGCTCCGATCACAAACGCTGCCCCGGTCAGCGGATCGAGCATTGGCGCGTCGGGCAGGTTATGGCGGCCGATCCGGTCGCCGCGCTCGTTCCAGATGCCCAGATTCAGGCGCACATTTTCCTCGACCCGCGCCAGCGGCGCGCGTCCGTCGAGTGAGTCGCTATTAAGATCGATGTTTGCCCAAATCCGCTGGCTGAAGCTGGCGCGGTGGGTGATGCCATAGCTGATCAGCGGCCAGGCTACCAGCGCAGCGGTCAGCCCCAGCAGCGCCAGCCGGGGCAGCGCTGCACGCCACGCGCGTATACGCTAAGCCTAGCCGCAGCGCGATGGCGAGCGCAACGACCAGCGGCGTCAAGCGCGAGGGGTGATAGGTGTAGATCGTCAGGCCCGTTGCAGCACCTGCCAGTGCGGCCTCCAGCAGATGTCGATTGAACGTTCTGCCTGGTTCCAAATAAATCGGACGATGGACGATGGACGATATTCCCGCCGTAGATCGTCCATCGTCCATCGTCCCGAAGGCGCGCCATACCAGCCCAATCGCCAGCAGTGTCAGCGGTGGGCCGAGCGTTGCCGCGAACACCAGCCGGCTAAGCGCGAGCTGCCGAATGCAGAGACCGCCAGCAGTGCAGCGGCCACCAGCGCAACGCGTGTGCCGAACAGCGGCCGGGCCGCAAAATACAGCGTCAGCGGTGTCAGCGCCCCGGCCAGCGCAGGGATGAGCCGCACTGTCCAGGGATGTGCGCCGAAGAGCCGGATCGGCACGGCCGCGAGATAAAAGAGCAGCGCTGGAATATCGGCGATGTTCGGTACGTACACCGGCCGATATGCGGGGTCGTTCAAAATGCGTAGCGCCAGCAGACCATGGCGCGCTTCGTCGCGCCGCATACCTAGCGGCAAGCTATCCAAGTTGTTCAGGCGTAGCGCCAGCGCCAGCAAGGTGATCGCCGCCAGCGCCAGGGCGATCGTGCGCTGGCTCAGCGGCTGGGCCTCGGCGTCTTGTTTTGAGCCCTCCGAAGGGGTCGGCAAGGTCGGCAGTCCCGCAGTCAGCAGGATCGCGCCGCCTCACAACAGGAACCAGCCGATCGCGCTCGACCAGGGCTGTTGCAGCGGCGGCCACGCCACCCTCGCAGCTACCGCAATGAGTGCCATCACAACCGTGAAGCGCGACTGCCGCCGCCGCAGCCACGGCACGATACTGGGCAGCCATAGTGCCAGCCAGCCGGTCAACACGGGCAGCCACAGGTTGGCAGCCAGTAGGCCAGGGGTGCGGGCGCTACGCTAATGCCGCTGCCCAGCGCGATTGCTACCGCCAGCGCCAGCAGCAGCGCAAGCAATCGTGGCCCGCTTATGCGTCGTAGCGCTGCGTAGCCAAGTAGCCCAGTACCACCAGGAAGACCAGCCGGCCCGCATCGGGTAGGCGATCGAGCGCGGTGCGCGGCTGCGCGGTTGCGGCGAACCAATCGAGCGCCAGCCCCAGATCGCGCAAGTCGTCGTAGGGGGGGGCGACCAGGCTGCGCAGCTTAATCGCACGCCCCTCGGCACCGCGCGGTGGTGCCGGCGGCAACGCTCATATAGCGCCGCCACTCACGCTGGATTTGGAAGCGCATCGACGCCTCGCCATCGTCAATCACTAGTTGAGCAAGCGGCTGGCCGGCCTTGCGTGTGGCGCTCGAACAGGGCCTGGAAAAGCACCCGGAGCGCGCTGCTCCAGGCCGAACAATCGGATCTCTGCGGATGAACGCGACCAGCGAAAGCTCCCATCGTCGGTGTGTTCGACCTCCCAGAA
>CAVVPF010000028.1:0-45359 GCA_963750025.1 uncultured Chloroflexia bacterium | reverse complement strand
ATGGCTGTTATGGCCATGCCATGGCTATGCCGCCCGGAGGGTGCGCTCCGTTGCGGGCTGGTACCTGCCGTCCGACGACGTGCGCTAGGTGAGCGCCCCCACGATGATCGCGATCAGGTAGCCGGCCAACAGCAGCCCACCGACGTACAGGTGCAGGTTGACGTTGATCCCCATGAACCCCATCAGCGCGTACGGACTCGTGTAGTTCTGCCGGATCCCGCGGTGGACCCGGAAAGCGAGCGGGATCGCCGCCAGGGCGAGCAGGGTCGGAACGGGCAGCAAACCGCCGATCACGCCGCCACCGATGGCCGCGAAGGCCGCCAGGGCGAGGACCAGGTAGACGCCGGTGACCACGTTCGCCGAGAGCCGCACGGGGAGGGTCCGCTTGCCAGCGGCCGCGTCACCAACGCGATCGGGGATCTCGTTCACATACAGGATCAACGCCACCAGGATCCCCACCGGGACCGATGCCAAGGCCGCCTCCCAGCTCAGCGTCCCGGTCTGCACGACGTACGCGCCGAGCAGCATGATCGGCCCGAAGCCGATGGCCACCGCGATCTCGCCGAGCCCTCGATAGACGAGTTTGAGGGGCGGAGCGGTGTAGGCGATCCCGAGCACGATCCCGGCCACGCCGATCCACAGCAGGGTCTGTGAGGCGGTCGCCCAGACGAGGTAGAGGCCGATGGCGGCAGCGGCGCCAAACAGGCCGAGCGTCAGGGCCACCAGCTGGCGCAGGGTCAGCAGGTCGTAGATGAGGACCCGCGAGCCGCCGCTGAACTGGGTCGGGTTGACGTTCGCCTCATCGGCGCCCGAGAGCGTGTCGAAGATGTCGTTGCTGACGTTGATGCCCAGGTGGGCGAACGACCCGCCGATGATGGTGACCAGTGCCAGCCACCAGTTGAAGTCGCCATGGCGCGCGGCGACGGCAATCCCCAGCAGGACCGGCACCAGCGTCGCCGACAGGAACGGCAGGCGGGTGGTGCGCAGCAAGAGCCAGCCGAGCGACAGGCGCGGCCGCACCGTTCGGCCCTGCTCCTCCGAAAGCTGCGCCAGGTAGCGGCGCGACTGCGGCACGGAGCGCTCCGAATACTCGAAGAACGGCATCTCGGCCTCGTCCCAACCCCAGGCCCGGGTCGGAGTGAAGGTGATGCGGCCCGCTTCCGGCGCCGCCGCGCGGCCCCACAGCTGGAGGTAGCGACGTTCGTCGTAGCCCTCGCCCGGCTTGGGACGAATGTGGCTGCCGAGCAGGTTGACCTCGCGGTCGGTGGGCACCGCCACAGCCTCGCCCGCTGGGGCGTTCAGCGACACGGTGCCGCGGGCGGGGTCGATAGCAAAGTTGGCCGCAACGCTCAGCGGATAGCCGGCGTCGTCGACCCAGGAGATGACCACAAATGGGTATCCCGCCAACTTGGCCAGCTGGCCGGCCTCAACGCCTGGCATCAGGCTGCCTCCTCTCGCGGCGCGACCGTCACCTCGGGGGCGTGGCCGCTATCGCCGTCGGGCCACCACAGGCAGCGCTCGGGGGTGATCTCGATCACGGCTCGTTCAAAGAAGAGCGGCAGCGCGACGCGCATCTTCAGGAAGGCATCGATCACCGGCTCCTTCTTGCGCCACAGGTCGAGGATCAGCCGCTCCCACTGGGCATGCGGGTCGTCCTCGATCACCCGCGCCGTCCCCTGGATCGTCGCCCGACCGGGCAGCCCCTTGAGGGCGATCGGGTCCGTCAGCGACACCGAGACGCGTGGATTTCGCTTCATGTGCTCCAGCTTGCGGCTGAAGAGCGTGCTCGAGTGCATCAGGATCCGCTCGCCGTCGTAGAGCGGGATGAGCGGATGGGTGATCGGCCGTCCATCCGATCGGATCACGGTGAGCTCGCCGACGAGCGCTACATCGAGCAGGCGCTCCACCGGCTCAGGCAGCCATCCCATGCGTGCGCGCCTCCATCGGTCATTAATAGGCTACCGGAGCATAGCAGGTTGCGATAGGCACGGCTGCCTGCTGGCGCGGCCCGCGTACACTCGGCCGATGGACGGCGGTTCGACGCGCACCTGCCTGGCACGCCTCCCCGACGGCGAGTTGCGCGTGCTCGAAGGCGAGCAGCTCCAGGAGATCGACCAGCTGCGCTCGCAGCCCGGCCACCTGGTATGGGTCGACATCGTCTCTCCGAGCACCGAGGACCTGGCCCTCCTGGTACGCGAGTTCGACCTCCATCCCCTGGCGCTCGAGGACCTCGAGAAGCGCCGGCAGCGCGCCAAGATCGACACGTATCCCGGCCAGCACGTGATCGTCACCTACGAGGTGCTGCCAGGGTCAGGGGACGAGCACGCGTTTAAACTCGGCGAGATCCACCTGTTCGCCGGGAGTGGTTACCTGGTGAGCGTGCGGTGGGACGCGTCGCCGGCGATCGCCGACGTTGACCGTCGCTTCCGGCTGCGCACCGATGCCGTCGGCTCGACCGTTGGCGGGCTCCTCTATTCGGTGCTCGACGCGGTGGTCGATGGCTACTTCCCGCTGCTCGACCGCCTGTCGGATCGGATCGACGAGCTCGAGGAGCGAATCGTGGGCGGGGTCCAGGGATCGGAGACGCTGCGGGCGGTGCTGGCCATCAAGCGGGAGCTGCTGGAGCTGCGGCGCGTGCTGGCGCCGCAGCGAGATATCGCCAATGCCCTGCTCCGCCGAGACCTGCCGCTGGTCGACGACGCGGCGGTCCCCTACTTCCAGGACCTGTACGACCACCTGGTGCGCGTGCTGGAGAGTCTCGACCTGTACCGTGACCTGGTCGCCGCCGCGCTCGAGGCCAACCTATCGGTCACCAGCAACAACCTCAACGCGGTGATGAAGCGCCTGACCGCCTTCACCGTGATGCTCATGATTCCGACCCTGGTCGCCGGCATCTACGGCATGAACTTCCACTTCATGCCGGAGCTGAGCTGGCCCCTCGGCTACCTCTTCGCGCTGGGGGTGATGGCCACCGCCATGATCGGAGCGGCGGTCTACTTCAAGCGCAAGGACTGGTTCTAGCCGTTTGCGCCGCGGCTGCGCCCATCGAAGTAGGCGCCGTTGGCGGCAAGGGCCCAGATGACGAAGGCCGATGAGCCGAGAAGCACCAGGGGCACGGGCGCGGAGCGTGCCGTCACGCCGATCATGCTGAGCAGCCAGAAGAGGCCACCGATTGAGGCCAGAGTGATGCCGGTGATCCGCGCCCACCCGCGTGCCATGAGCACGTAGACGCCGCTCGCCAGGTCGAGCACGCCAAAGGCGGCCAGGATCAGGCCGACGACCGTCAGGAACGGGCCGAGCGCGCCGGGCAGCGCGCCGACCTGGTCGACCACCTGCGGATTCTGGATGACGGACTCCCATTGGCTGCCGACCATCGCGGCGAGCAGCCCGAAGAGGCTGACCAGCGCACCGGTCACGATCAGCACGACGCCCGCTGCCGTTACCACGCCCGGGCGGCGCGGAGGTCCCATTGGCTCTTGCATAGGGCTCAACGCGCGCGGTCGATCGCCGCGAGCAGGCGCATCACCAGGCGCACCACCACGAGCGAGGAGACCTCGTTGATGTCTCGGGCGGGAACCAGCTCGGTGAAGGCCGCGCCAGCCACCCGGCATCGGGCTGCCACCCCGGCCAGCAGGTCGGTCGCCTCGTGGTAGCTGAGGCCGCCGGGCGACAGGCCGCTGACGGCGGGCATCACCGAGGGATCGAGGCCGTCGCAGTCGAAGGCGATGAAGACCGATCCTCCCGGCGGCAGCTGGTCGACCAGCCACGGCACCCCGCGCTCGCGGAGCTCGCGGGCGGTGACCAGGAGGTTGCCGGCGGCCCGGGCATCGGCCACATCCTGGGAACGCGCGCTGCCCACGCCGCGCAGTCCGACCTGCGCGATGCGGGCCACATGCTCCATCTCGGCGGCACGGCGCATCGGCGACGAATAGCCGTCCCGCACCGTCGCCACCTCGTCGCGGTAGTCGAGGTGGGCGTCGACCTGCAGGACCCAGAGCGGGCCGCGTCCGGCGTAGCCGCGCAGCACGGGGATCGGAATCGAGTCGTCGCCGCCCAGGATGATGGGGAGCGCCCCCGCGGCCAGCAGCCCGGCGATCGCGGATTCGGCCCGTGCCGCGTTGCCCGCGCCGTCAGCGGGGTCCCCCTGCACGTCGCCGGCGTCGATGACCCGCAGCGGCGGCGAACCGACCAGCATCTGGCCGTCCAGGTCGAAATCGTGATGGTCGACGAAGCGTGCCAGTCGCCCCGACACAGCGCGCACCGCGGCCGGGGCCTCCGCACAGCCGGCGGTCCAGCCGGGCGCGGCGTAGGGCACGCCGTGCGGAATGCCGAGGATCGCGACATCGGCACTCCCCGGGGCGAGCTGATCGAACGGCACGCGGGGGAGACCCAGGAAGGTGGCGGAGTTCATCGATCCGCCGCTGTGCAGGCCCGGCAGCGGCCGACCACCGTGACATGCGACAGGTCGACTTCAAAGCCGTCGCTCCTCTGCAGAGCATCGACGACCGCGCGGGCATCGGCCGGGCGGATCTCCCAGCGGCCGCCGCAGGAGGCGCAGTACAGGTGGCCGTGCTCGCTCTCGGGCCGAACGTGGAACTCCTCGCGCCCGTCGGCGCCGTGGCCGTGACGGACCAGGCCCAGCTGCTCCAGCACGTCCAGGGTGCGATACACGGTCGAGGGGATGGTCGCCGGGTCGACGCGGCGACAGCGCTCGATCAGCTCGGCGCCGGTCACGTGCCCGTCGGTGCTGGCCAGCACCTCGATCACCGCTCGACGCTGGGCGGTCCAGCGCAGGCCACGGTCGCGCAGGCGCTGTCGAACGGCGACCCACGGCTCCCGGGTTGATGCGGTGGCGGACATCGGCCGTAGTATAGGCAGCCGGCACTACTGCAACACTTTGCAACAGCAGCCCGGCGAACCTAGAATCGGGCGGGAGGTCACCCATGTCGCAGCTCGTCGCGCTCGCCGGACTCGGCTTCCTGTTGGGCATGCGGCATGCGACCGATGCCGATCATGTCATCGCGGTGACCACGATTCTCGCGCGCAGCCGTCGCTTCCTGCACAGCACCCTGATCGGCGCGTTGTGGGGCTTCGGCCACACCGTGACCGTGCTGGTGGTGGGAAGCGCGATCATCGCCTTCAACGTGGTCATCCCGCCACCCGTCGGGCTGGCCATGGAGCTGGCCGTGGCGGTCATGCTGGTCCTGCTCGGCGTCCTCAACCTGACCGGCACCCTGAAGCGGATCACCGAGCGGTTCACCCCTCCGGCGCCGATGCATGGGCATGCCCATGAGCACCTGCACGCCCATGATCCATCGACCGATCTGCACCCCCACGGTCACGCGCACCTGCACGGACACGGGACCGATCAGGGCCTGCTGGCGACCTTCGGCTGGTTTCAGCTGCTGCGACCGGTCATCGTCGGCCTGGTGCACGGGCTGGCCGGATCGGCTGCCATCGCGCTGCTGGTGCTTTCGACGATCCGCGACAGCGGCCTGGCGCTCGCCTACCTGGTCATCTTTTGCGGGGGCGTCGCCGCCGGCATGGCGATCCTGACCACCCTCATCGGCCTCCCATTCCTGGTCTCCCGGACGCGCTCGGAGCGCATCAATCGCTGGCTGACTGTGGGATCGGGCATCCTGTCGCTGGCCTTCGGCTTCTACCTCGCGTACCAGATCGGCTTCGTCGACGGACTCTTCACCGGCCACTTCCGGTGGGAGCCGGCATAGGGCTTCCCAGGGCTCCTCGGCCCGGGTATCCTCCGCTCCGGCCGCGCAACCCCGCGCGGGATGGCGCAGGAGGAGGAGGGGTTCAGGGTGGTTCGCTATGCGCGTCTCGCCTATCGGGGCGTGATCTGGCTCTTCGTTGCCTGCGTGGTGGTGCAGGTCTTCCTGGCCGGGCTGGGCGTCTTCGCTCCCAAGGATGAGTTCGAGTTCCACCGCAACTTCGGCTACACCTTCGGCTGGCTGGCGCTCCTCCTGCCGCTCCTGGCATGGGCGGGCCGGCTGGGTCGCCGCACAGTCGGGCTGAGCTTCGGAGTGATCGTGCTCTTCATCCTGCAGTCGGTCTTCGTGGCCCTGCGGACGGACATGCCGTACCTGGCGGCGCTTCATCCGGTGAACGCGCTGGCCATCTTCTGGCTCTCGCTCAGCCTGGCGCGTGGGTCTCGGCAGTTCGCCGCGAACCCTGCCACCGCCGCGTCAATGCAGTAGGAGCGTTCGATGGACTGGTATCCGTGGGTCGTCTTCGCTCACATCGTGGGCGCCTTCGGGTTCGCCGCCGGGCACGGCACCTCGGCGCTGATGGCGTTCCGCCTGCGCCATGAGCGCGACCCGGCCCGCATCGCGGGGATGCTGGACCTGTCGCTGGCCGGGATCGGCGTGCTCACCTGGTCTGGGCTGCTGCTGCTCGCCTCGGGGATCGCCGGCGGCTTCATCAACAACCTGTGGGGCAAGGGCTGGATCTGGGCATCACTGGCCCTGCTGATCGTGATCGGCGGCATGATGACCCCGTTCGGCGCGATCCACTACAACAAGGTGCGGCGAGCGATCGGCGTTCGCCTGCCGCGTGAGAAGGCCGACGCCCCCCTTCCCGAGCCGGCGTCAGCCGCCGAGTTGGAAGTCCTGCTGACCGGAGCGCACCCATGGATCCTGGCAGCGGTGGGGGGCGGCGGCTTCGTCCTGATCCTGGCCCTCATGCGCTTCAGGCCCTTCTAGGTGCGAGGCGCCCGCCGCACGGCTGCGTCCGCTCCGCTGGCCGTTCGACGGGGGCTGGCGGCAACGCGCCGGACGCCGGCACAAATCCGCCGACCGGTGCGGCTGTGCGTCCGCGGGCGGCATTAACGGCTGGCGGGCCGACCTAATGCCGGCCGAAGGCACATTGGCGTTGGTGCGGCCAAGATACGGCCACCCGGGCGCTCATTGCGACCGCCCCGACGATGCGCGCGCCGGCAACTACATCGATCCGCCGACCGCAACCGCCTCCCCGGTCTCCAGCAGCGCCTTCATCCCGCCCAGAATGGTCTCCCAGCCGCCGCTGGTGTAGTCCATGGTCGCCGGGCCGCGGCCGGTGTGGACCACGGTCAGCTTGCATCGGTCACCGATCGGCGTGATCTCCCATTCGACCTGCGATGGCGCGTCGGCTGCCGCCTCCGGCTCGTGCACGACGTGAAAGGTGTGGACCAGGCGGTGCGGGGGGTCGATCTCCAGGATCTCCCCGTCGAGGTACACCTCGCCGTCAAAGTCGCTGCAGCTGCTCCGCCTCGCGGCCCTCTACCGGCCGGTCGCAGGTCGGGCAGTACCAGCGCGCCTCGACCGGGGTGCCGCAGACCGCGTGTCGCAGCGGCTCAGCGTCGCGGTCGACGCGCGCGCCCCAGTCCGCGAGCAGGCGCAGCGCACCGGCCAGCTCCTGCCCGTCGGCAGTGAGCTGGTAGGCAAAGCGCGGCGGCCGTTCCGAATAGGGAGTGGCCTGGATGACGCGCTCACTCTCGAGGCGTCTCAGCCGATCGGTCAGGATGTTCGGCGCGATCCCGGTCACCTCGTCCGACAGCTCGCCGAAGCGCCGAGGGCCGGAGAGCAGCGCCTCAACCAGGAGCAGGCTCCATCGATCGCCCACGCGATCGAGCGCCGCGGCCAGCGGTGAATCCGGCGGCTTCGACATGCGCGGATCGTACGGCATCGGCCTTGACATGCGCCTCGCTGGATCTGGTAACTTGCGCATTGCAAGTTACATGTCACTTCAGCGGAGGTTCGATCAGTGGGTCCCTTGGATGAGCTCGGAGCAGCGATCAGCTCAGTCGCAGGCACGGCAGGCGCTTCGACGGTCGGCATCGGCAACCGATGGCGAGGCGGGTCAGGCGTAGTGGTCGAGGCCGGCAAGGTGCTGACCAACGCGCACAACCTTCATGACGACGAGGTGCAGGTCTTCTTCACCGATGGTCGCGAGGCGGCCGGAAAGGTGCTGGCCGCGGACGGCGACGGGGACCTGGCGGTGGTGGCGGTCGAGACCGGCGACGCCCCGGCGATCGCCTGGGGCGACGGCTCGGCGCTGGCCATCGGTTCGCCGGTGGTGGCGCTCGGCAACCCGGCGGGGAATGGGCTGCGCGTCACCTTCGGCTTCGTGTCGGGGGTGGGGCGTGCCTTTCGCGGGCCCCGGGGGCGGCGCGTGGCGGGCGCTGTGGAGCACACCGCTCCCCTGCTCCCCGGTTCCTCGGGCGGACCGATCGTTGACGGCCAGGGGCGCCTGCTCGGGATCAACACCAACCGGCTGGGAAGCGGCTTCTACCAGGCGATCGCCGCGGATGCCGTGCTCCAGGAGCGGGTGACCAAGCTCGGCCGTGGCGAGGCGCCCCGGCGGCGCCATCTGGGGATCGGGCTCGCCCCATCGCAGGTGGCTCGCCGACTGCGACGCGCGGTGGGCCTCGAGGAGCGCGATGGGCTGCTGGTGCGCGATGTCGAGGAAGGATCGCCGGCCGAGGCCGCAGGGCTCGCCCAGGGCGACCTGATCGTGGCCGCAGCCGGCCGTCCGGTCGCCACCGCCGACGATCTGTTCGAGGCGATGGGCTCGTTGGCGGGCGATGCGTCGCTGGAGGTGCAGGTGCTGCGCGGGGCGGAGGAGCGGACCGTTACCATTCCGGCGTGACCGGTACCGCTCTCTGCACGCACCTGGTCGGCGCGACCCTTGCCGAGGCGCGTGGGCGTGGTTGCGAGGAGTGCCTCGCCACCGGCGGGCGGTGGGTCCACCTGCGGTATTGCCTGCACTGCGGGCATATCGGCTGCTGCGACAACTCCCCGGGACGCCATGCCAGCGGCCACTTCCCGGAGACCGGACACCCGGTCATGCAGTCGTTCGAGCCGGGGGAAGACTGGCGCTGGTGCTTCGTCGACGCGGTCTACGTCGACCTATGAGCCCCGCGGCCGCGTCCACATTACCTGGTGCTGGTGGTGACCCGGGATTGAGGCTACCGCCACACCGCGGGTAGCTGGGGCAGGGTCACCTGTTCCGCGCCCAGCCAGCCGGCCAGCTCGCCGATCGCGGCGTCGATGGCCGGCCAGGCCTCGCGGGGTACCTCCGGCTCTGCATACACCGATTTCAACGTCAGGATGCGGCGGCGCCGATCGTAGGCGGGGTCGATCCGCCCGATCAGCCGCTCGCCGTGCAGGATCGGCAACACGTAGGAGCCGAACTCGCGGGTAGCGGCTGGCTTGTAGATCTTGAGCTTGAAGCGGAAGCCGAACAGCGCTTCGGTACGTGCCCGGTCGGCGATCAATGGGTCGAAGGGACCGAGCAGGGTGGTGCGCGGCTGCCACGGCCGCTCGAGGGCGTCGAGCAGCTCCACGTGTGCGAGGAAGTCGCCTTCGAGGCCATCCACCGTCACGGGAACCGCGATCTCGTCGCCCAGAAGCGAGCGCAGGCCGACCTCGCGGGCGGGCAACGCGTAGTCGAGCGCGCTGCCGAAGCCGCGCTCGGCGATGCCGCGGGCGCGCAGCTGGCGCTCCATCAGCTCGATGGCGACCACCTCATCGGGAAGGGGCGGCGCTCCCGTGGTGCATGGCAGGAAGCGATCGATCAGGTCCCAGACGCGCTCGCTTCCCTCGCGGCGGCTGATCCCGATCTCCCCGGCATGCCACAGGATCTCGAGCATGCGGCCCAGGTTCTTGCCATCGTTCCAGCCGCCGGTGCGCCACGGCACGACCGCTCGGTCGTCAAGGTCACGGGAGCGCAGCGGGCCCCGACTGTGCAGCTCATCGAGGATGTAGGTCCGGAAGTCGGCGTTGTCCGCCAGCCACTGCCGGACGTAGCGGCCGCGGGTGTACTCCTGGCGCGGGAAGCGGAGGATGGCCGGCCGATGGAGCGGCAGATCGGCGGTCGGAATCAGGTGCGCGCCGTATTCGAACAGCTCGCGGCGCTCCTCCAACAGGACCCGCAGTTCCTCGAGCGGGTAGGCGCCGAATCGGCTCCACAGGGTCAACCGCTCGGCCCGCTCCACGACGCGGGTCGGATCGACCTGCACCTTGCCAAGCCCGGCGACCACGTCGAGCAGGGACGCTGGGCGCGGCTCGGCGAGCAGCTGGCCGATCACCGCCAGCCGCCGCGCCTCGGTCAGGCTGAGCGTGCGCACCCGCGCAGTGTGCCAGACTCCCCGCCATGATCGGCTCGGTGCAGGTGATCGGCTCCGGACGCGCCGGCAGCGCCATCGCCGCCCGTTTGGCCGAGCGGGGGCTGACCGTGACGACGGGCCGAGAAGCCCGCCCGGGCGCCGATCTCGTCCTGCTGGCGGTGCCCGACGCGGCGATCGCCGAGGTGGCGCAGCGCGTGCCAGTCGGCCCATGGGTCGCCCATGTCTCCGGGGGGACGTCTCTGCGAGCCTTGGATCCGCACAAACGACGCTTCAGCGTCCATCCGCTGCAGACCCTCACCCGCCAGCGTGGGCCCGAGCAGCTCGACGGCGCCTGGGCGGCCGTCACGGCGGAGACCGACGAGGCCCGGGAGACGGCTCGATGGCTGGCGCGGACCCTTGGCCTGCAGCCCTTCGACCTGGCCGATGCCGACAAGCCGCTCTACCACGCCGGCGCTGTCATGGCCAGCAACTTCCTGGTGACCCTGTACCGGGCAGCCGCCCGACTGCTGGAAGAGACCGGCGCGCCACCGGAGGCGCTGGTGCCGCTCATGACCCGCACCATCGAGAACGGCTTCGCTCTGACCGGACCGATCGCCCGCGGCGACTGGTCAACGGTCGAGGCTCACCTGCGCGCGCTCGAGGAGCGCGACCCGGACCTGGTGCCGCTCTATCGTGCGTTGGTCAAGGCGACGCGCCCGTGAAGCTGGCGCGCACTGCCGCTGAACTGCAACAGGCCCTCGAGCCTGCCCGCCAGCGTGGAGACCGCATCGGCCTTGTCCCCACCATGGGCGCGTTGCACGACGGGCACCTCTCGCTGGTGCGTGCCGCACGGCAGGCGTGTGACAGCGTGGTGCTGAGCCTCTTCGTCAACCCTGCCCAATTCGGACGCGGCGAGGATCTGGCTCACTACCCCCGCGACGAGGAGGGGGACCGTGCCACGGCCGAAGCTGCCGGCGTCGACGTGTTGTTCGCCCCGACCGTCGAGGAGATGTATCCCGACGGCTTCGACACGTGGGTCGACCCGGGCAAGGTCGGCACGTACCTCGAGGGCGCGGCGCGGCCAAGCCACTTTCGCGGAGTGGCCACGATCTGCATCAAGCTCTTCGCGCTGGTGGCGCCGCAGCTGGCCTACTTCGGGCGCAAGGACGCGCAGCAGGTGGCGGTGGTCAAGCAGCTCGTCCGCGACCTGGCGCTGCCGGTCGAGATCGTGGCCTGCCCGACGCAGCGCGACGCCGATGGACTGGCCCTTTCGAGCCGCAACGTCTTCCTTTCGGCGGGCGAGCACTCCACCGCTCTTGCACTGCCCCGCGCGCTCGAGGCGGGCCTGCGGGCGCATCGATCCGACGAGGATGCGGTGCGTGCCGCGCGAGAGGTGCTGGATGCGGAGCCGGGACTCCGCATCGACTACGTGGCGGTCGCGGATCTCGACGGGTTGACCCTGGCCGCGGCGGTGGTGGTCGGATCGACGCGTCTGATAGACAATGTGCGCCTTATCGAGGAGGCTTAACGCGTGACCACCAGCCATACCAACGTCGGCGACGCCCAGGTCCCAGCCAAGCTGGCGATCCCGGAGCTGGCGCAGATGAAGCGCAACGGCACCCGGATCGCGATGGTGACCGCCTACGACGCGGCCGGCGGACGCCTGGCCGAGGCGGCCGGCATGGACATCGTGCTGGTCGGCGACAGTGCAGCCATGGTGGTGCTCGGCCACGACTCGACCCTGCCGGTGACCGTGGACGAGATGCTGTTCATGACCCGCTCGGTGGCGCGTGCCGTGCGACGCCCGCTGGTGGTGGGCGACATGCCGTTCGGGTCCTACCAGGTCTCCGACGCGGACGCGGTGCGCAACGCGATCCGCTTCGTCAAGGAGGGCGGCGCCGACACCGTCAAGCTCGAGGGCGCCGGCAGGATGCTGCCGCGCGTGCGGGCGATCGTCGAATCGGGGATCCCGGTGATGGGGCATCTCGGGCTGACGCCGCAGTCGGTCACCGCGCTGGGCGGCTACAAGGCGCAGGGGCGCACCGCCGCCAAGGCAAGGCGGCTCGTGGAGGATGCGCTGGCGTTACAGGAAGCCGGGTGCTACTCGCTGGTGCTCGAGGCGGTGCCGACCCCGGTCGCCGCCCGGATCACCGCCGCCCTGACCATCCCGACCATCGGCATCGGCGCTGGACCGCACTGCGATGGCCAGGTGCTGGTCTACCACGACCTGCTCGGCCTGACCGAGGGTCATACCGCCCGCTTCGTCAAGCGCTATGCCGATCTGGCCACCGTGATCCGTGACGCGCTGGCCGCATACGTGGCCGATGTACGTTCCGGCGCCTACCCAGAGGAGCGCCACACCTACGGCATGCCGGCCGACGAGCTGGCCGCATTCGAGGCAGGGTTCGAGGAGAGCTAGTCGCCGCGGCGCCCCGCCGTGTGCTCGACTGCTGAGCACACGGACCAGGATGGACCGATATCCGGGCTGAATCGTCGCTCTTCTGCTCGCCTGCCGAGCATTCGGCCGGGATGCGGCGCTGTTCCGGTCCATGCGCTCGGATGCGGAGCACGAGGCGGACCGAGGCTGGCTCACCGTCGCGCCGGGCTACACATGGAGCTCGAAGACCAGCTCCAGGCCATCCTCCTCATCCCACTGATCGCCGGTCTGCACGAAATCCAGCTTGCCGATCAGGTTGAGCGAGGGGACATTGTCCGGGGAGACGCTGGCCCGAAAGTGACGGATGCCGTGGTCCCGAGTCGCCCAATCGAAGGCGGCCCGGACCGCCTCGATGGCGTAGCCCTGACCCCGGGCCTCGGGCAACAGGGTGTAGCCGATTTCCACCACGCCACCCTCGTCCGGCGCGCCGTGGAAGTTCAGATGGCCGATCGCCGGGCGAGGCTCGCCCGCATCGCGCAGCAGGATCGGTCGCAGGAGCCAGGGCGCATCGGCGGGGCGCTCGCGGATCTGGCGCGCCCGATAGGCGGCCAGCCGGCCGACGCTCGCCAGCCACTCCGCGGAGAGCCGGGCATTCAACTCCGACGCCACGCTCGCCGCTTCGTCGCTCGCCAACCGCTCGAGCTGGTCAAGCGCGAGGAGCGGCAACTCGAGCCGCGCGGAGCGGATGGTCGCGTCTTCGACCTGCACAGGCCGATGCTAGCGGCCGCTCGCATGGGGCACATCGGTCCTGTCCGGATGCGACCAACGGCACTGGCGCCATCTTGGCGTGCTTGCGAGGCTGGTCGTGACGAGGCCGACCGGCGCGCAGGCGATCGGACGAGCCCGTCCATCAAATGCGCTAGCGCAGGGTGATCAAGATGCTGAGCAAGCGGATCCTGCTTGCCTATGACGGGTCGGAGCAGGCGCATCGCGCACTGGACTTCGCAGTCGAGCTGGCCAAGGTGGCCAAGGCCGAGATCGGTGTGGTGAGCGTGGTGCCGGTGCACGCCGGGCGGATCGGGGGCGACCCATGGGACGACCGCAAGGTCCACAGCGACGAGCTGGTCGAGGCGCGCCGGATCATCACGGAGGCTGGCCTCACGGCAGAGCTCCATGAGCCATACGGCGAGGTCGCCGATGCGATCCTGCGGACTGCCGAGACAGGCTCGTACGACCACATCGTCACCGGGAGCCGGCACCTGGGGCTCGTGTCACGAACCCTCCAGGGATCGATCTCCGAGGCGATCGCCACCAAGTTCCCGGCCACGGTCACGATCGTCCACTAGTCGATCGCGGCCATATTGCCCAGTCGGTGTGGGGAAACGACAAGAGGCACCCGAGGGTGCCTCTTGTAGTCTGCGCTTCGTCGGCTAGAACCAGCGACGACCCGCACTCAATACTCCGGCCAAGCTGGTGAGGGCCGCGAGCGAAAGGAGGACGCGAAGCTTGACGTAGCCGATGCCGCCGAAGCCCGTCATCGGATCACCTCACAGTCGCGCCGGAACGCGCATGAGCGCGCTCCCCAGGCGCAGGCCGACGCCGGCCAGCTCGTGCTCGAGACCTCGGCTGAGCCAGTAGCGCTCGAACAGCACCTTCCCCGCGTGCCAGGCTCGACCCGGGCGACGGAGCGCGACGGCCGGCTCCGGATCGGCGAAGAAGTCACCGGAGGCGAAGCCCGCCACGCCGGCGCCGAGCTCCACCCAGCAGTAGCCGTGGCCATCGAACTGGTCGGCCGGTCCGCCCTCGATCCGTGAGGCAATCTGGGCGGCCGCGACCTGGGCCTCGGCGTGGGCAAAGGCGCCCGCCTTGGGCAGGAGCTTGCCATTCGCGAGCGTGATCGCCGTCACGTCACCGATGGCGAAGACGTCCGGCGCGCTCGTCTCGAGCGTTTCGCGCTCGACCGGAATCCAACCGGTCGGACCGGCCAGGCCAGAGCCGGAGACCACCGCGGGTGGCCGATGGGGCGGGACCGCCGCGAGCAGGTCGAAGGCGACGGCCGACCCGTCCGTGAACCGGACCTGGCGCGACGCCCCGTCGTAGGCCTCGATCGGATGCCCGGGGAAGTAGCCGATGCCGCGCTCGGTGAGGAGGTCGACCATGGCCGCGCCGAGCACGGCTCCGGCGACCGGCATCGGCGCGGGTTCGGGCGTGTGGAGCTCGATCGTGCTCTGGGCACGGAGACCACGGCGACGGAGCTCGGCGTCGATCAGGAAGGCGGCCTCATAGGGGGCCGCGGGGCACTTGAAGGGCAACGCGCTGACGGCCACGACGACGCGGCCGCCGGAGAAGCTGGCGAGCGCGCTGGCGAACTGCCCGGCCCCCTCGAGCGTGAAGAAGTCGTGGGCGGCGTCCGCGTAGCCCGGGACGGCGTCAGGGGCCAGATCGGCGCCGAGGGCGATCACGACCGCATCCCCGGTGAGCTCCCCGGCGTCGGTCGCCACGCGTCGCCCGACCGGGTCGAGCTCGTGAACATGGCTGCGCACCACCTCGATCCCGGGCCGGAGCATCTGCACCAGCGGGCGCGAGATGGCGGCCGGCCGCCGCTGCCCGACCATGAGCCACAGGAGCGATGGCGCGAAGACCTGCTCGGCGTCGCGGTCGACGACGACGATCCGGTGTCGCCGGCTCAGCCGTGCGCGGAGGGCATTCGCCGCGGCGGCACCGCCGATGCCGCCCCCGAGAACCAGAACAGTCGCCATGATCGGCCTCCTCTTGCAGACGCGATGCCGGCTAGAAGCTGACGACCTTGTCAGCCCACAGCGTCCAGGTCGTGAGCTCGGCCATCGACGAGCGATGGAGGCCCGCAGGCGCCGATGGGCACCCCCTTGACCCTGAGTCCAGTGAGCATCCGCTCGATGTTGTAGTTGCCCTCGGGGGTCTGCTGGCCACGCTGGGCGCAGCGGACCGCGTCGGCCATCAGGAAGATACGCAGCTCCACTTCGGTCTGCTTGCCCAGGTTGAGCGCAAGCCGGAGGCCATTGTACGAGCGCTCAGTGCCGTACGGTGGGTCGTTGAGGATGACGAGGATGCTCACGCCAGCGTCCCGGCTGCCGGCCCGACCGCGATCGGCAGGCCAGCCAGGCGCCATTCCGGGAAACCGTCCACGAGCCGGCGCGCGGAATGCCCGTGGATCTGGAGCAGTACCACGGCCTGCGGGGCGAGAATGCAGTACGGTCCCCGACAGTAGGCGACGATCTCCGCGTCCGGCGGGAGGCGGCGGAGAAGCTCCTCGAACTCCTCGAGCGGGACCGACAGAGCACCCGGGATGTGGCCAGCGAGGTACTCCTCGCGCGGGCGGACGTCGAGGATCGTGGCTTCGCCCGATCGAGCCCGGGCCCAGAGCTCCTCGCGCGTGACGGGTTCGAGTTCGCAGGGCGTCTCCAGGTACGCGACAACGGCCACCTTGAGTTCGGCAAGCCGCTCTCGCGCCACGGCGCGGAGGGCGGTGAGGAGCTGATAGACATCGTCTCCGGCGAGCCGGTAGTGAACACGCCGCCCGTCCCTACGGGCCTCGACCAGGCAAGCCGCCCGGAGGGCCTGGAGGTGCGAGGAGGCGAGGGCGACGCTCATGTCGCTGGCGGCGGCGAGTAGCTCGACCGGGCTCTCGCCCTGGGCAAGCAGATCGAGCAGCTCGATCCGGCGCGGGCTCGAAAGCGCCTTGCCGATCCGGGCGAACTGTTCATTGAGCGCGGTCCTCGCGGCGCGTTCGGTGGTCATTCGTACATTCTAACGAGTCTTTGATAATGGGCGCCACTGCGTTCGACTGTCAGCGACAGGTCCGAGCGCCCGGCCGTCGCGGTCCGGGCGCTCTCGCTTCTCCTGTGTTGCGCGGGAGGCGGCTAACTAATCGTCTCGGCCGCGAAGCAGCGAGATCCTGAAGGGGTGCAGCTCGCCGCGGGCATGGCCTCCGGCGACCACCGGATCCTGCTCCATGATCCCTCCGCCAGCAGCCGTGCGAAGCGCTCGAAAGGGACTGATCAGACCGCCTTCTCCTCGTCGGTCAGGGTCGCCGCGAAATCATCACGCGGGGCGTGGATGAAGTAGATCCATGGGTGGTGGTTCTACGAATGGAAGTACAGGGCGCGTTAGCCGCCTGAGAGCCCACCTATCATGCGCAAGGCAGCAGCGACATGGACCTGAGGTGCCAGGGTGCGGGGAGACCGGCGATTTGTCTCGTGGGGGCTTGGGGTCGCGGTGAGCGGATTGCTCGTGGGCATGAGCCTTCTTTGGCTCATCGGGCATGCCTTCTCGCCTGCCGCACCGACCACGGCGATCATCCCAACCCCTACCTCCTCTCGGGCCGCCGATCCGTCCCCTGAGCCAACGCCGTCGCCGCGTGCTCCCGTCGCTGCTTGGACCACCATGCCCACGCCACTGCTTGCTGTGGCTGGAGACCAGGGCTCAGCCGTGGCCCACGTCGGAATCGCGTTCCCGCTGCTGCTGACATCCAAGCGCATAACCGTATCGGGGGTCGAGTGGCGGGAGGCCAGATGGGAGACGCCAGGGCGCCAGGGCGTCGCCTGGGTGACCGGCGATGCGCTGACGACCACGCAGCCGGAAGGGGTGGCGCAGGCCAGTTTCGATGCGCTCGACGAGGAGCTGGCGGCGTATCTCATCGGCCTCGGTGACCACGTCGGCATCAAGGTTTTCGATGTCACCCGAGGCACCAGCTATACCTACAATTCCGACCGCACCTACATCGCGGCCAGTTCGATCAAGATGCCGATCATGCTGGCCTTCCTATCACAGGTCGAGGCCGAGAACCGAGAGCCGACGGCGCAGGAGATGTCGGAGCTCGCGCTCATGATCGGTTGGTCCGATAACGATGCCGCGAGCGCCCTGTACGCCAAGATCGGCGCCGCTCAGGGAATGGCGAAATACCTGGACCAGATCGGTGTCAAGGGGCTTCGACCGGAGGGTTTCGTGGTCGGATGGGGCTGGAGCGACATCACGCCTTCCGCCATGGTGCAGCTGTTCGGGCTGCTGAACAGCGGGGAGATCCTGACGCCTGAACACCGCGCCCTTGCTTTGGACCTCATGGAAAACGAACAACCTCATCTCCGGTACGGCGTTGGGGACACGGCCCCAGCCGGCGCGACGGTGGCAATGAAGACGGGACATGTTATTGGCCCGGACGGTCGCATGGCGGTGAACTCGTCGGGCATCGTGACCGTCGGGAGCGAGACCTACATCCTGGCCGCCTACACCGAGCACAACATCTCGTTCGAGGCGGGGCAGGAAATCCTGCGCCGGGTTTCCGCTGCGGTGGCGGCGGCGCTGATCTGATGCGATCGTCCGAACTGGCTACTGAACCAGACGCACGGCCCGCGTTCGGGGAACCGCCGCGCGTTCGTTTGCCATCAGGGAGATGCGTGTGCTGACCGTCCATCGGCCGTGGCTTTGGCTGAGGGCCGTAAGCGTCGGCGGATTGACCGTCCTGCTTGTGATTGCATGGGCGTTCGCGGCTGGGTGGATCAACGGGCCGGCACCGGGAGCCTCGGCGAGCGCTGCCGGCTCTTCGGCAACGGCGAGCGTGCCGCCGAGCGAGGGCGCCACAGCATCGCCGACTCCTACCCAGACCCCCGCTCGCGACGTCGCCTTGGCCGTAGCCACCACGCTGACTGACCCCCGCGAGGGTGTGAGCTTGACCGAGCTGCAGGCAGGCCTCGCCGATGGGTCTGTTGTTGTACCGTGCGGGCTTGACACGCTTCTGAACGCTGCGCCCCCCGGCGAGTGCGTCCCGGTCCAGGAACTGCCCGGTCGGGCCAGCGACCCGAACGGGTCGCTGGCACTCATCCCGCTCGGTCTGGTGGATCCGTGGCTGAAAGTGCTGGCGGTGGACGGTGCCGACCTCTTCGGCTCGCCAGCCGCTCGCGCGCAGCGCTATCCGGTAATGGCTACCACCAGCACGCTGCCGCCCGAGCTGACCGATCTCGATCCGTCGAGGGTGCGCAACGTCATCGTCACGGGCGAGACCTGCGCGGACCGGGGTGTGGCGTACGCCGCCATCACGCGAGGGCACGGTTGGCCCTGGGTGTTCGACGGGGGCACCGCTCGGTATACGCGCATCTATCCCAATCCCGCGCCGCCCGACGTGGTTGGCAACGGCTACAACATCGTCGATGCCCAGCGCACCGGATATGCCGGGGCGGTGGCTACGCTCGTCTCGGGTGCCGACCTGACCCTCGGCGGCTACGAGTGTCCGGTGCATCACGACTTTACGATCGCCCAGGGTATGGTCTTCGGCACCGACCCGGCGATCCCGCCCCTGCTCGCCGAGCGGCTGGGCTGGGATGTGGTGACGCTGGGCGCCAACCACATCACCGACCAAGGGGCGGCGGCCCTGGCCGAAACGCTCCTGCACTTCGACGAGGCAGACATCCAGCACACCGGGGCCGGCATGAACCTCGACGAGGCGCTGGAGCCGGCGATCGTTGTGAGTGGCGACCTGCGCATCGGCGTGGTGGGCCTGAACGTGGTGCCCGGTGCCTGGCAGGCGGGGACGAAGCAGCCGGGAGCGGCGTACATCACGCCCTACAACGCGGCCACTGCCGTGGAGCGAGCGCGCGACGGCGGCGCCAACCTCGTGATCTGCATGCCGGAATGGGGATGGCCGGAGTACCACGCCGAGCTGACCGATGATCAGCACCGACTCAAGGGGATTCTGTACGACGCGGGCTGTGACCAGATCCTGGGGCGTGGCACGCACTGGGTGGGTGGCATCGAGCTGGAGCGGCATGCAAATGGCACACCGCGACTAACGGTTGGTAGTCAGGGCAACTTCATCTTCGGTCAGGGCTGGAGTCAGGAGACGAGCGAGGGGATGTTGGTCGAGCTGAGCTTCGTCGGGACAACCTTGGCCCAGGTACGGCTCCACCCCTACACCATCATGGAGCAGGCGCAGCCCAACCTCCTCGACCCAGCTGGCGACGGTCAATACGTGCTTCAGCGGGTCTTCAACGTCTCCATCCTCGATCGAGACGCGGCTTCACCCAGCAGCCCTTAAGGGCGCGCATCGCCGCAATCCCTGCGCCGCAGCGCAAGGCTGACCGAACCCGGCTAGCCAATCGTCCCGGCCGCGAAGCAGCGAGATCCTGAAGGGGTGCAGCTCGCCGCGGGCAGGCCTCCGGCGCTCGCCGGATCCTCCTCCACGATCCGTCGAGCGGCCACCTTATCGGGCGCCTCGAAGATGGCGATGCCGGTGGTGTGCTGGCCCAGAGTGGGTCCGACGAGGACGATGGTCCCCTCCGCCAGCAGCCGCTCGAAACGCTCGAAATGGACCGATCAGACCGCCTTCTCCTCGTCGGTCATGGGCCTGCTCGGCGATTACGAATTCCCACCACCAGGCGTATCTGCCGCCGAGCCCTCCGGTGCCTGCGCCGCCGACTCGAGGGAATCGGCATCGATCGCCTCAGGGGCCTCGGCCTTCCCGGGGGGCCTGCGGAGGCCAGCGCGAAAGAGCACGGCCCGCCCCTTGCCGGCCCGCTTCGCCTCGTACATCGCGGCGTCGGCCTCCTGGACGAGTTCCTCGACGGTCGCGCCGTCCGCGGAGCGGAGCGCCACGCCGATCGAGACCGAGGCGCTGACGGGCTGACCGGCGAGTTCGAACGGGGCGGCAACGGCCTCGATGGCCCGCTCGGCAACGGCGAGTGCCTCGTCGCCGGAGGCGAGCTCCTCGAGCAACAGCGCAAACTCGTCACCGCCGAGGCGGGCGACCGTGTCCGCCGGCCGAACGACCGTGCGCAGTCGCTCTGCCACGAGGGCCAGGAGCCGGTCACCCCGAGCGTGACCGAGTGTGTCGTTCACCGCCTTGAAGTCGTCGAGGTCGATGAACAGGACGGCGACGATGGCTCCCTCGCGACGCGCCAGCCGGGCGAGGGCATGCTCGACTCGGTCATAGAAGAGGCTGCGGTTGGCGAGGCCGGTGAGCGAGTCGTGGAGCGCCCGGTGGCGGAGCTCGTGATAGAGCCGCCCGTTCTCGATGGCCATGGCCGCCTCGAACGCCAGCGTTCGCGCGAGCGCGAGCCGACGTTCGTCGATTGGGCGGTGTCCGCTGGCGGTCAACTCGGCAACACCGACCGGCTCCGATAGGGCGACGAGCGGGAGGAGGAGCATGACCCGGCGACCGAGGGTCCGCAGGCGGGTCTGTTCGGCCGGGTCGGTCCGCTCGTCGGAGACATCGATGACGATCCGCGCCCGGTCATGGATGACGCGTCCGAGTATTGGCCGCTCCGCGAGCGACTCCGGCCCTATCTCCAGTGAGCGTTCGGCAGGGTGCGACCCGAACGGAGCGAGCCGGCCGGTCTCCGGCGCGAGGGCGTAGATGACGCAGTCGTCGAAGCCGGTCGCTTCCGCAAGGTGCCGGGCGACGAGCTCACCGAGCACGGCGGGCTCGGTCGTTTCGGCGAGGTCGGATGAAAACTGGAAGAGCCGACGGAACTCGCGACTCGACGCCTTGAGGCGCTCGCTCGACCGGTAGAGGAGGAAGAGGACAAGCCCGGACACCAACATGAGACCTGCTATCCGGACGATCACCGCGGCCATGGCCGGGACGGTCGGGTCGTCGGGGATGTAGCGGGCGACGACCGTCACGACGATCCCCGCCCAGGCGAGGAACATGAGCCGGCGGAGCGCGCGGGCCTCGAGAACCGGCAGTGCCAGCGCGACCGGGATCAGCAGTGCTGTCGCCGTAACGATGGCGGTGAATGGCTGGAGGAACGTGACGGCGGCGGGGAGGGCGATGAGCGCGGCCGCCACGGGACCGACGACCGACGCGACCGGCC
The DNA here is from genome assembly GCA_963750025.1 of uncultured Chloroflexia bacterium. GTDB lineage: Bacteria > Chloroflexota > Limnocylindria > QHBO01 > QHBO01 > CF-167. The sequence goes on along the minus strand of CAVVPF010000028.1, from coordinate 24,040 downwards.
GGCGCGCCAGCGCACGGCGCGGGAATGCCGCCAGCCAGGCGGCGAGCGCTTCGAAGAGCAGGCCAGTGATAAGCGTTCGTGGACTCCCGAACGACAGACCGGCGGCGATCTGCATGAGGCCAAAGGCGGCGGCCGCGGCGATGAGCAGGCCGAGCAACCGCCCGACCTCCTCCCGCTGGGTTGCCTCATCTGGACTGAGGGGCGTCAGCTCCAGGGTCTCAACCTTCGTGAGCGGCGGTCGCGTGTGCGGAGTCATGCGATCCGCTCGCTCGCGGCGGGCGCCGGACGCCCGAGCAGATAGCCCTGGCCGAGCGGGATCTGGAGCTCCAGGAGCGTCGCCATCTCCGCCTCGGTCTCGACGCCCTCGGCGATCACGCGGAAGCTCGCGGACTGCGCGAAGTGGCGCATCCCGACGATGAGCGCCTGACGGACCGGGTCGCTATCGATGTCGGCCACAAACGAGCGATCGAGCTTCACGAACGCCGGGCGCAGCTCCAGGATGTGACGGAGGCTCGCGAAGCCGGCACCTGCATCGTCGACGGCCATCCGCACGGTCCCGAGACCCGCAACCGCGGCCCGGAAGGCGACGTAGTCGGCGATCACCGCGTGCTCGGTCACCTCGCACACGATCGGGCGGTCCTGGGCACGCAGCAGCGCGCGCAACGAGTCGCCGGCGAGGACCAGCCCCGGCGAGACGTTGATACTGAGCCAGAGATTCGGTGGAAGGGGAGCGGCGGCGCGGAGTGCGGCGTCGAGCGTCGCCAGCTCGAGTTCGGGCCCGAGACCGACCGCCGCCGCCGCGGCGAACCGGACCGCCGGCGGGACCCCGTCGGGGAAGCGCGTGAGCGCCTCGTAACCGACCGTCGTGCGACCGGCGAGTTCGACGATCGGCTGGAAGATCGGCTGAAACTCCCCCTGTTCGATGACCGCCCGAATCTCGCTTCGCGCCTGCCGGTAGTCGAGCCGGGCGGCCACACTCGACCCAAGGAGGGCTCCGGCGAGACCGGCGAATTCGACGATCGCGGGCAACCGCTCGGTCACCGCGATCTCTCCCGAAGGGCCCGCCGCTCCGACGGCGAGGATCCCCACGAGATCGTCACCCGAGCTGATCGGGGCATAGCCCAAGACGCCGATCTCGAACCCTTGGATCATCTCGTTGAGCGGGTGCCCAGCGGACGGCTTCCAGGCTTCGACCCAGGGGCCGCCCCGGGCCCGTCTCCGCAGCACTCGACTGCGAGCCAAGGGGATGGAGCGTCGCTCGGAGGCCGGCCCGGCGGCGCGCGCCAGACCGACGGGTGTCGCCCGCCCATCAAGTTCGAACAAGAGGACGGCGGCGAACCCGAGGCCCGGTAGGCCCAGGACCAGTCGGGCGATGGACGAGGCGACGGTCTCCACGGTCCCGCTTGCCCGCAGGTGGCCGAGCGCGTCGGCGACGACCGCGCGCTGCTGGGCCAGGAGCAACGCATGGGCCTCTCGCTTGTGACCGCGCTCCATCTCCGCCTTCGCCCGCACCCGATCGGTGATGTCGAGGCCGATCCCACCCAGGAGCTGCTCGCCGGTGGCCGCGCGCAGGGGGAACTTACGCGTGAGCAAGGTGTGCGGGCCGTCGTCGAGCGGCACGATCTGAATGAACTCCAGCGGCACCTTCGCCGCGAGGGCCAGCCAGTCGTTCTCGCGGATCTGGGCGGCCACGGCCGGCGGCCACAGGTCGTAATCGGTCTTGCCCTGCCAAGCGGGCCCCATCAGACGACGGGCGTGCTCGTTGGCGAAGACGTAGCTGCCCTGCTGGTCCTTGATGAAGGCGATGCCTGGCGCCGCGGCCATGAACTCGGCGAAGTGGGTTTCGGCCGTTTCGGCCGCGTGCTCCGCGCGGACCTGGGTCGTGATGTCGTGGGCGACGATGACGTAGCCCTCGGGGGCGTCCGCGCGTCCGATCGGGGCCGCCGTGAAGCGCAGTTCGAGGGTCGCCCCAGCGGCATCATGGGTAGCCGCGCTGCTGGTCCAGCTCTCACCCCGGTCGAGCGTGGCCTTCAAGTCGGTGGCCGTGCCGGATCGGAGCCCATGGGGCAGAATCTCGAGGACCGAGGCACCGATCATGGTCGACCGGGAGAACCCGAGGAGCCGCTCGGCGGCGCCATTCCATCCTGTAACGCGATGGACGGTATCGGTCGTCACAACGGCTTCGGGGAGCGCGTCGAGGAGCAGGCCGATACGTGGGATGTGTGGGCCGAGCGCCGGTTCCTGTGCCGCCGCTGCCTTCCCGGCTCAAGATCCTCGAGAATTCATGCGGATATCCCCGGCGGCACAGTATCGCCGGCGGCAGCCGACGTCAAGAGCCTGGCAAGGGGTGGTGAGTCGCCTGTTGGCCGGCAGCCGCTCACGACTCGAATTGGCCCATTAGGTCGGGCCGGAGGTCTTGACCCGGCAGTACGCAAGCCCTGGATAGTCGTGTCGCGGTCAGTGGTCGTCGCCCTTACCGCCTGGGAGCGTGGCGCAACGTTCCCACGAGAGAGCACCGAGCGGTTCTCCGATAGCAACGTCGTCTCGCTCAATCACTATCAGGCGATGCCCGTCACGAGCGAGTGCGAGAGACGCCGACAGACCCGCAATTCCGGCACCAACAACGACGATCGACAGCGAGCGCGCCCAGGCGATGATATCGCGCTCCCCTCCGCCTCCCAGGCCGAGCGCTTCGAGTACCGCTTCCGCGCCCTTTACGGAGCGAGACGGCGACCGGGACGCCGAGCCAATCGCGCCTGATTTGAGCACGAAAGTCGTTCGGCGGCCACGGTCCGCCCAGAGCCCGCTACGTCGCCGGCCAGCGCTGCAGGACGATCTCCGCGTCGGCTGGGTCCATCCGATAACCCCGGACATCGGCGTCCCAGGTGATCAGGTCGCGGTGGGCGACGCGTCGCATCACCTTGTTCGGGCCTGCCACGATGCCGGCGAAGGCAGTGCCCGTATGCTTCCCGTATCGGGCGGCGAGATCTGCATCGAGCGCGAGCGCTGCATTGCGGGTGGACAGCTCAGCGACCTCGCGGAGCAGCCGACGGCTGTCTGCTCCACGGATGGCATTGAGCACCTCTCCGAGTTGCCTGCGCCGAAGGTCTGTCTGGTCCGCCTCATCACCGACAGGACCGCCGGGCTGACGCTGCGGGCCCATCACCCAGCGCCAGGCTAGTGCAAGCAGCTGCTCCTCCGTATCGGCCTCGAATTCGATCCTGGGCACCTGAATCCTCCTGTACTAATACGTAACGAGTACGTCCCGAATATATCACGAGATGTTTCGTGCTATACTGCGTGCATCGGAAAGCCATCGGCGATTCCGATTCGTATTGACTTAGCCGCCATCGGGGGCAGAGGAGAAGATATGCGTTACACCAGACTCTCTACGTACGACCTGACCAAGGGCAACTTCGATGAGCTGACCAGCATTTCCGAGAAGGGCATCCTGCCGACGTTCGTCAAGGAGCCTGGCTTCGTGAACTTCGGACTGGTCGACATCGGCAACCACAAGGTTGTTTCGATCAGCATCTGGGAGACTCGCGACGAGGCTCAGAAGTCGGCCAGCATGGCTGCGACCTGGGTCAAGGAGAACATCGCGGACCGGGTTCGCCTGGTGACCACCTACATTGGTGACCTGGCCCTCTTCCGTGGCGTTCCCGTCGCCGCCTAACCGCACTCGCGCAGGCCGCGCGGCACGGCCGGTCGGCTTACCCGCCGGCCCTGCGCTCGTGGCCACATCGGTCGTCCCGGCTCACTGCCGGGGCGGCTTTTGCTTTGGCCGCGTTTCAAAGCCCCGGTCGACCGCTGCTACGCATAGTCAAGATGCGGCAGCGCTCGCGTTGGACAGGATACGCGGGGGGCGCGCGTGAGCAGGCCGTCCTGTCGCCCGGGAGATCAGCCGTGCTTGACGTTCTACGTTCTCAGCGTAGAATACTCCCCATGACATCGATCTTCGCATCGCGCAAAGCGATCGAAGCCCTCGCGGCACTCGAGCAGCGGGACGGCGGCATGCGCCTCGTCGAAGTTGCCTGGGCTCTCGCCGCGCCCGTCTCCAGCACGCAAGTCGCCCTGGGTGCCTTGGTCGATAACGATCTCGTATCGGTCGGGCCCACTCGCCCTCCCGTCTACCAGATCGCAGAGGGGGAGGAGGGAGACGTCGCGAAGATCCTTGAGCTCGGCTGTCGACACCTGTCCGGCGAGCGACTGCTTGCCGCCGCGCTCCGCGCGAATCCAGCGGTCGAGTTCGCGGCTCAGGACGCCACGGGGCTGCTGCTCGTGACCCGTTGGGACGCCGAACCTCGGGACGAAGTCCGCCTCGATCGGATGCTCAAGCGTCTCGATCTGGTGATCCAGCGCCTCAGTCACGACGAAGTTCGCGAGCGTCTGCTGCACGATGGTTCATTGCGCGAGAGAGCACGGCGCGGCCACGTGGCGGTTGGCTCTGTCGAACGCTCGTTCCCGAATCCGTTCCGGCACGGGTCTTCGGACGCGCCGCTTCTCGGCCAGCTGCATCCAGCCGTCCACCGCCCGTCACGCAGCGCCCTGGCGCGGATCGCCCGACGCTTCGGACTCCAAGAGATGCGGGTCTTTGGCTCGGCAGTCCATGCCGACTTCCGGCCGGACTCTGACATCGATGTGATGGTCCGACGAAGACGTGGCGTCCGTCGGACTCTCGAAGATGAGCTCGCGCTCCGGCGTGAACTCGAGGATCTCCTGGGGCGCGACGTCGACGTGATCGACGCGAGTGTCCTCCGCGACGGGATCCGCAACAAGGCAGAGTCCGAGGGGGTCGTTCTTTATGGATGACCGGGACCGACAACACCTCCGCAACCTGATCGACCATGCCCAAGCTGCAACGGGCTACGCACGGGCACACGGCCGAGGCTGGTGGAAGAATGCCGAGACACTCGATGCCGTGTTGATGCGGATCTCCCAGGTCGGAGAGGCCGCGAGCAAGACATCGCCCGAGGCACTTGCCGCGGTGTCGTAAGTCGTCAGTTGCCTCGACTCATCACGATCGTGAGGAAGGTACTCGCCGCCGAAGAGCAGTCGACGAAACGGAGCAACGCCACTTCGACGCCCCCGAGGAGATCGTCTGCGGGGGCTGTGCCGCCAAGGTCGAGGCCACCGGCTCGCCGCCCGCCCGCCTGATCCTCCGTTCTTCCGTCCAGTGCGCCCGAGGTCGGAGTTCGGCTACCTGCCGTTCGCGACGGATCTCGACGCTGGCCCAGGGCGACCGCAACGAGGTGCGGCTCGGCCGCCTCAGGACCGTCGAGACCGGATGAGCCCGACGGCCACGAGGGCGATCAGCGCGCCGGTGGCGTCGATACCGACGTCGAGGACCGACAGATGGCGCGCGACCACGAACCCCTGGTGCAGCTCATCGGTGGTTGCATAGAGGACCGTGAGGGCGAACGCCCGGGCCCCCGGCCGGCGCCAGGCGGTCGTCCCCGCCAGGGCGCGCCAGAGCAGCAGGGCCAGGATCCCGAACACCCCCATGTGGCCGAGCTTGCGCACGACGAAGTCCAGCCCCGCGTCCGGCACGAAGCGCAGGTCCGGCTGCGCCGAGAGGACGAAGATCAGCGTCGCCCAGCCGACAACCGGAGCCCAGCCGAAGAGGAGCGGGCGGCGGGCAGAGCCTGGGCGCGACGTCCTCTCGTCCATTCCCGAGAGGATACCGGCGTCAGCAGGGCGACGGAGCGGAGATCATAGCCGTTGACCCGCAGCCGAACGAGAACGCGTGGCTGCTCGGGCTCGTAGCCGAACGAGAGCAGCGATTGCCTACCCAACGAGTGATGGGACTGGTCGGGGCGAGAGGATTTGAACCTCCGGCCTCATCGTCCCGAACGATGCGCGCTACCTGGCTGCGCCACGCCCCGACCGCGCCATCACGGGCCCGTGTGTCGCGCACCATCCGTGCCTCGCAATCGGCTGGAACGAGCTCAACGATGTGCAGCGAAGAGCCGGGCGTCGACCGCCCGGCTCTCCAACCGTTCCAAGGACGCTTCCGGCCTAAGGCATGAACTCGGCGACGTTATCCTTGGTTACAAGCTTCACCTCGACCGGCTGCGAGGCCTCGACGGTTTTCCCGTCGACGATGTCCTTGGCTGTCGCGAGGGCCGTCCCGCCCATCAGCGTGGGCTGCTGGGCGATGGTCGCCGCCATCTTGCCATCCTTGATCGCGGTGAGCGCGTCGTCGATGGCGTCGAAGCCGACCACCGTGATCTGGCCGCTCTTGCCGGCTGCGACGATGGCCTGGACCGCGCCGAGTGCCATCTCGTCGTTCTGTGCGAAGACGCCCTTGACGTCCGGGTTGGACTGCAACAGGTTCTGCATGACGTTCAAGCCCTTATCACGCGCGAAGTCAGCCGTCTGCGAGGCCACCAGCTTCACCGAGCTCTGCGCGTCGATCGCGTCCTTGCAGCCCTGGCCGCGGTCTCTCGCGGCGCTTGTGCCGGCGATCCCTTCCAGCTGAACGATATTCCCGGACGCGACCTGCTTGATGAGGTAGTCGCATGCCGCCTTGGCACCCGCCACGTTGTCGCTCGCGATGTGGCTGGCGACCGTCCCGCCGTTCGCCGCGCGGTCGACGGTGATCACCGGGATATTGGCGTCGTTCGCCTTCTTCACGGCCGGCACGATCCCGTCGGAGTCGACCGGGTTGATGATGATCACTGCCACCTTCTTGGTGATGAAGTCCTCGACCTGGCTGACCTGCTTGGCGAGATCGTCCTGGCCGTCCGCCACCTCGAGGATCAGGCCAAGCTCCTGGGCCTTGGCCTGCGCCCCGTCACGCAGCGTGACGAAGAACGGGTTGTTCAGGGTGCTGATCGCCAGACCGATAGTCTTGGACCCGCCGCCTCCGCCGCTGGCGCCTGGGCTGGTGCTGGCGCCGCCGCCTTGGCAGGCGGCAAGGAGCAGCGCCAGCACCGCAAGCATCGGCATGAATGACCGTCGAGACATGTGTCCACCTCCTGAGTGATCCTGGACTAGCTATCTTACGCTCCACCCCGGGTCTTGAGCCGATCGAGCCCAACGGCGACCAGGATCACCAGGCCCTTGACGACCGGCTGAACGAAGGGATCCACGTTGAGCAGGTTCAGGCCGTTGTTCAGGACGCCGATGATCAGCGCCCCGATCAGGCTTCGGATGATGCTGCCCTCCCCGCCGGATAGGCTCATGCCGCCGACCACCACGGCGGCGATGGCGTCGAGCTCGAACCCGGCGCCGACGGTTGGCTGCGCCGACGAGAGGCGAGCGGTGATCACCAGGCCTCCGAGCCCCGCCAGCAGGCCGCTGATGGCGTAGACCGCCACAAGGACCGCGGCCACCGGCACGCCGGCGAGCCGCGCGGCCTCCGGGTTCGAGCCGATGGCGTACACGTACCGGCCGAAGACGCTGAAGCGAAGGACGATCCAGCCCGCCGAGACCACCACGACCATCACCAGCACCGGGATCGGCACCGGACCAATCTCGCCCTGCCCGAGCTGGCTGAACGCCGGATCGAGGCCGGTGAACGGTCGCCCACCGGTGTAGAGCTGGGTCAGCCCGCGTCCGATCGAGAGCATCGCCAGCGTCGCGATGAACGGCGGGATGCGGAAGGCGGTGATGGCGATGCCGTTGATGGCGCCGAGCAAGGTGCCCGCACCGAGCCCGACGAGCGCGGCGAGCGGCCACGGCAGGTCGCCCGCCACCATCAGTCCGCCGGCGAGCGCCCCGGACAGGGCGAGCAGCGAGCCGACCGACAGGTCGATCCCCGCGGTCAGGATGACGAAGGTCATGCCGAACGCCAGCAGGGCGTTGATCGACGACTGGAGGGCGACGTTGAACAGGTTGGACGGCGTCGCGAAGACCGGCGAGACGATGGCCAGGGCGACGAGGAGCAGGCCAAAGGCGACGTAGATGCCGTACTCGGCGATCCACTGCGTCCGGCGGTTGCGTGGGACGGCCGTCTCGGTTGGTGGCGCCACGCTCATGCCGCGGCCTCCTGTCCCGCGGTCGCGAGATGCATGACCTCCTCCTGGCTCGATCCGCCGGGCAGCTCGCCGGCCATCCGACCCTCGCGCAATACGAGGATCCGGTTGGCGAGCGCCAGGAGCTCGGGCAACTCGGAGGTCGAGAGGACGATCGCCACCCCTTGGGCCGCCAGGCTGCGGACGAGCCCGTAGACCTCGGCCTTGGCGCCGACGTCGATCCCGCGCGTCGGCTCGTCGAGCAGAAGCACCGACGGATGGCGGCTGAGCCACCGGCCGACGACCACCTTCTGCTGGTTGCCGCCCGACAGCGCCAGGACGCGCTGGCGGAGGCTGCGCAGCCGGATGTCGAGCGCCTTCACCTGCCGGTAGGCGAGCGCGTGCACGTCCCTGTCGGCCAGGAAGCCGGCGTGCGCGAGCTCGCTCCAGCTCGCGGCCGCCAGGTTCTCCGCGATCGACATGGCCGGCACCAGCCCTTGGCCACGACGATCCTCCGGGACGAGGGCCATCCCAAGCCGTATGGCATCGGCCGGCCGGCGGATGCTCACCGCCCGTCCGTTCAGGAGGATCTCGTCCCGGCGGTCAGCGGCTCAGCGCCGAAAAGCGCCCGCAGCAGGCTGCTGCGGCCGGCGCCGACCAGGCCGGCCAGCCCCAGTACCTCGCCGGCGTGCACCGTCAGGCTGATCCCATCGAAGCTCCCATCGAGGCCGAGATCCTGCCCTTCCAGCACGACCGGCCCGCTCTGACGCAGGCTCGCTCCGCGCCTGCTCGCCGATGGCGCGCCCGACCATGAGCCGGATCAGCTTCTCGCGGGTCGCTTCGCCGCGGTCGAGCGCCCCGGCGATGCGGCCGTCGCGCAGGACCACGATCCGGTCGCTGATCGCCAGCGCCTCCTCCAGCCGGTGGGTGACAAAGACGACGCTGACACCGCGCTGCTTCAGGTCGCGGACGATCTCGAGCAGGAGCTCGGTCTCGCGCCCACTGAGGGCGGCGGTAGGCTCGTCCATAAAGATCAGCCGGGCGCGGCGGGCGAGCGAGCGGGCGATTTCGACCAGCTGCCGCGGCCCAACCGGCAGCTCGCGCACCGGGACGTCCGCCGGAAGACTCGGCGACAGCTGGCGCAGCCAGCGCGCCGCCTCCCGCCGCGCCGCCGGCCAGTCGACGAGCGGGCCGCGGGTCGGCAGCGCGCCGAGCAGCACGTTCTCGGTGGCGTCCAGCGCGCCGCACAGCGAGAGCTCCTGGTAGATCACCGCGATCCCAGCGCGTATCGCGTCGGCCGGTTGGGTGAAGTGGACGGGTCCGCCGTCGATCCGGATCTCGCCCCCGTCTGGTCGGATGGCCCCTGCCACGATCTTGATCAGCGTCGACTTGCCGGCGCCGTTCTCGCCCACAAGCCCCACCACCTCGCCGGCCTCCACGGCAAAGTCCACGTCCGAGAGGGCCGGGACCCCGTCGTAGCGCTTGGTGAGGTGCTCCAGCTGCAGCAGCGGCATGGCTAGAAGCCGACCCCGGCCACCAGAACGACGTTCATGTACGGTGTGCACTCTCCGGTGCGGACGACCGCCACGGACGCATCGGCGAGCTGCTTCAGCCGCTCGTGATCGACCGTTTCCCGCGCAGGCTGCTGGTCCCGGAAGGCCGCTACCAGCGCAGCCTCGAGCGGTGCCCCGGCGACGTCCGCCGACTCGCGGGCGACGATCACCCGCTCGACCACCAGCTCGGTGGCGATCGCCTCCAGCACGTCCGCGAAGGACGGCATCCCGCAGCGCACCGCCAGCTCGACCCGCTGGGTCCGCGGGTCGATCGGGAGGCCGGCGTCGGCGATCGTCAGCAGCTGGCCATGCCCGAGGCCCGCGACTAGACCGGCGAGCTGCGGGTGCAGAAGGCCGGTCCGCTTCATCGGCTCACCTTCAGGGTCAATCCAGCAACCTCGCTCGCGTGCGGGTAGTGTCTCAGTTTGACGGCGAGGAATCTTCCCCTTCGTCGTCGCAGGGTTCCGGCTCTTTGGCGACCTGTCGGAAGAGCTCCGTCTGCTCAGACTGAGCCGCGTCCGCGGCGCAGAAGCACGGCGACGTGGGAATGGTCGGGGCGAGAGGATTTGAACCTCCGGCCTCATCGTCCCGAACGATGCGCGCTACCTGGCTGCGCCACGCCCCGACCGCGCCATCCGTGGGATGGGAGTCGCAGTCTAGCAGTCGACCGTACACTGCCGCGCATGGCATGGCTGGAGCGTAGCGATCGGCGCCTGATCGCCCTAACTCTGCTGGTCAAGCTGGGCGTCCTGCTGGTCGGCGCAATCGCGTACAGCGTCCTGAGCCACCGGATGATCAACGGCCCGCACGACGCGCTGGCGATCTGGAACCGATGGGATGCCCCGCATTACCTGGACCTGGCGGTCTTCGGCTACCGTGCCTACGACCCGGGTAACCTGCCGATGTTCAGCAAGCTCGGCGACCTCGACCTGTTCATCGTCTTCTACCCGCTCTTCCCGTGGCTGGTCGGGGCGGTCAATGCCGTACTCGGCGACCCGATCTGGTCGGCCTTCGTGGTCACCAGCCTTGCCTCGTTCGCGGTGGCGCCGCTCCTCTACCGCCTGGTGCGCCACGACGAGGAGCCCGGCGTGGCGATGCGCGCCGCCATCTTCGCCCTCATCTTCCCGACCGCCTACTTCCTCCATCTCCCCTACACCGAGGCGCTCTTCCTGGCGCTGGTGCTCGGCTCCTTCCTGGCGGCGCGGACCGATCGCTGGTGGCTGGCCGGAGCGCTCGGCGGGCTGGCGGCGCTGACCCGGGTGAACGGACTGGTGCTGATCCCGGCGCTGGGGGCGGAGGCGTTCACGCAGTGGCTGCGCCTTCCGCGCGAGGAGCGGCGACTGCGGGCCGAGTGGCTGGCGATCGGCCTGGTGGGGGTCGGCTTCGCGGTCTACCTGGTCGTCAACCAGGTCGTGTATGGCGATCCGTTCACCTTCCTGCGGATCCAGCACGAGCACTGGTTCAAGTCGCTCGCCCCACCCTGGCAGGGGATCGGCGCGGTCGTACGCTGGACGAGCAAGTCGAACCCGGACACGGCATTGATGCTCGGCTGGATGGAGCTGCTCTTCATCGTCATCGGGCTGGTTGGAACCGTGCACGCGGCTCTTCGCTTCCGCCCGGCGTGGTTCTTCTGGATGGCCGGCAACTGGCTGCTGTTCATCAGCACCTCGTTCGTCATGTCGGTGCCACGCTATTCGCTGACGCTCTTCCCGCTCTTCGTCTCGATCTCGCTGGCCACCCGTCGAACGTGGCTCTACACGGCCCTGGCGCTGCTGTCGGTCGGTGGGCTGATCTACTTCGCCGGGCGCTTCGCCATCGGCCAATGGGCCTTCTAGCAGTGGACCTTCCGATGAGGCGCCCGGAGACTGGAACGCCCTCTTCCTGGCAGCGGGCTCGGCGAGCGGTCAGGCGTTGCTCGACTCGCAGGGGTCCGAGGAGGTGCAGGCGGTGATCCTGCGGCGGCTCAAGGAACGCCGCTGACCGGCGGGTTGCGGCGGGTTGCGGCGGCACGGCGGGGCCGGCGGGGCCGGCGGGTTGCGGCGGGTTGCGGCGGATTGCGGCGGATTGCGGCGGGGCCGGCCGGGCCAGCGGGTTGCGGCGGGCAACGAAAAGTCCCGAAGGAACCGTGGCGACCGTTGATGTGATCTCCAGTCGGCCAACTGCCCCTTCGGGACGCTGTTAGCATGCCGCCCGCCCAGCGGCCGCACAAGAGGGGTTATCCACCAATTCCCGGCGAGCCTGGCCGGTTATCCACACTCGATCCCCGATCCGTGGGCGCGAGCGTGGGCGCGAGCGTGGGCGTGGGCGCGAGCGTGGGCGTGGGCGCGAGCGCGGGCGTGGGCGCGGGCGTGGGCGCGGGCGCGGGCGTGGGCGCGGTTTCCGGGAATGCGCCTCAGGGCCGCTCTATCTCGGAGGCCGCTGACGCAACGCGCACCTGCAGGGAAATACGGTCGCCTTTCGACGGGAATGCGTGACCCCGGCGCAATACCGCCGTCACAAACGGGATAAGGCAGCCGTGCTCGGCATTGGCTACGACCGGAATGTGGCGGAAACGTGCGCGGAAGGGCGTTCCTACGATCAGCGGCGCGTAAGCGATCGGTAACCCTCCACGGCGCAGGCTGTCGCGCATGCGTGACGAGCAGATTGCGACGCTTCTGCGGGTGACCAGGATCCGCCTCGGCCTCCGGCAGGTCGATGTTGCGCGGCGCTGCGCCATCACGCGCGATGCAGTGTCCCGCCACGAGCGCGGGGAGATCGGCCGAGCCTCGCTGGAGGCCCTGCGCCGGCACGCATCGGCTCTGGCACTGCGAGGTGAATTCGATCTGCGTGGCTCCTCAGGCGCGATGCCGCTGGCGGACGACGAGCATGCCGCGGTCGCTGACCACCTGAAGCAGTGGTTGGAACGGTGCGGGTGGGAGGTGGTGCCCGAGGCAACCTACAGCGAGTACGGCGAGCGTGGCCGGATCGATCTTCTCGGGCGTCACCTGGCGACCGGAACGATTCTGATCGTGGAGGTGAAAACACTGGTGGCCGACGCTCAGCAGCTTCTCGGCTCGCTCGACACGAAGGAGCGGCTGGCGCTCGCGATCGCTCGGCGGCGCGGATGGCGCACTGCCGGGCCTGTCGCGACCCTGCTGGCCGTTACTCGAACCGACCTGAACGTGGGTCGGATCGAAAAGCTCGGAGCTCTGTTCGCAGGGTTCGCCGTGCGCGGGACCGCGGCGCGGCAGTGGATCGAGGCGCCGGCCGGACCAGCGCGGCTGCTCCTGTGGCAGCGGCCAGAGACCATGGGGAGGGCGGCATGGCGCGTCGGGCGGCAGCGGGTGCGGCTGCCGAGTGCCGGCCATCGGGGGTAATGCGCAAGAAGGCGGCTCTAATCGGATGCTGTCCGTGGCATTGGGCCGCTGACCGGCATTAGCGGACCGTTTGGTGGACAACGTGCGGCAGACGAGCGCTACCGCCGCCGCGCCCGGGATATGGCCGCTGTGGCGCGCATTGACCGCGGAACCCAACCGAGAACCCTGCCCGTGCCGCCTAGCCGCCGATGGCGTGCGCCTGCAAAGCCGGCAGCGCGTCAACCTCCTCACCCTCGTCGCTGGCCAGTGGCTGGATGGCGGCCAGGTGGCCATCCGGGCGAATCAGGAAGGCGCATGAGCCGGCGGCGCCGTAGGAGCGCCGCAGCTCGCCTTTCGTGTCGAGCAGGACGGTCACGCCCTTCAGCGGGCCGGATGCCCCCACGACGGCGACCTGGCAGGGCGCCGGCCAGGCGAGGCGCGAGGCGCGGATCGCCGCGGCGGCAGCAGCAGCCGGTCCGGCGATCAGCAGCAGCGCGACGAACTGATCGCCGAACAGGTCACGCAGGCGGGCCACCGCCCGGTCAGCGGAACCGTCAGCGGAACGGCCAGCGGGACCGCCAGCGGGACCGGAAGCGGAACCGGCCACGGTGCACCGCGCGTCGGGAGCCACGTCTCCTGGCACGGGCATGCGACGGTCGCCGGCGGCGCGGGTGATGACCGGGGAGTCGACGTAGGCGAATGGCTCAGCCAGGCGCCCCGAGTTGACCAGGCGCCGCAGGCGACGGATGCGCAGGCTGCCTCTCAGGATCGCGTTGCGCGCGGCCCGGCGCAGCAGCCCTCGCGGGACCATGAAGCGCATCGTGGCGTCGGTCCTGGCCTGGTTCTCCAGCGCGGCTGCTCGACGCTCGAGATGGTAGCTCTCCAGCAGCCGATCGGGCGCGCCGCCGTCCAGCACGAGCGGGAGCTTCCAGGCCAGGTTCTCGGCATCGGCGACCCCTGAGTTCAAGCCGCGCGCACCGAAGGGGCTGAGCAGGTGCGCAGCGTCGCCCGCCAGCAGGACGCGTCCGACCCGGAATCGGCCGACCAGGCGTTGGTGGAATCGATAGGCGGTGACCCACGCCAGCTCGTACGGCGTCGACTGGCCGATCACCGCGCGGATGCGGCGGTCGAGCCCACCGCTGGCCCGCTCGACGTCAACATCGGTCTCACTGGGAACCTGCCAGTCGATGCGCCAGGTGTCGTCAGGCTGCGGATGGATGAGGACCTGGCGACCGGGGTTCCAGGGCGGATCGAAGAAGAAGCGGCGCTCGTGCGGGAACGCCAGCCGGGCGCGGATGTCGCAGATCAGGAACAGGTCGCGGTGGCTGTGCCCGGGAAAGCCCATCCCCAGCAGGTGGCGCACCGTCGAATGGGCCCCATCGGTGCCGACGACGTAGGCGACCCGCAGGTTGACCATCTCGTTGACCGTCTTCGACCCGGCCATACAGCGCACCGTGATGCCATCGGCGTCCTGGGCCAGGCCCGCCACCCGGTGCCCCCAGCGCAGGTCGACCTGCGGCAGCTCGCCGAGGCGCTTCAGCAGCAGCTCCTCGACCTCGGTCTGGTTGATGTTCACGAACGGCGGGAAGTGATCGCCCTCCCGCGCGGGCAGACGCGTCTGGAACAGCTCGCGCCCGCGGAAGTAGGTACGACCCAGGTTCCACTGCACGCCCCGCCGGGCGACCGCCTCTCCCACCCCGAGACGCGCCCAGATCTCGAGCGTCTCGCGCTGCATGCAGAGCGCCTTGCTCCCCTCCCCGGTGTGTCGCGGCTCCTGCTCAAGCAGGATCACGCTGATGCCGTGCTGTGCCAGGCGCCCGGCCAGGGTCATCCCCACCGGACCCGCGCCGACCACCGCCACCTGGGCGTCGAAGGGCTGAGGCGGAGCGGCTCGAGGCGAAGGGGCCTGGAGCGGAGCGACCCGGGCGTCGAAGGGCTGAGGCGGAGCGGCCCGGCGCGGAGCGGCCCGGCGCGGAGCGGCCCGGCGCGGAGCGGCCTGGGCGTCGAACGGCTGAGGCGGAGCGGCCCGAGGCGGAGCGGCCCGAGGCGGAGCGGCCCGAGGCGTAGCGGCCCGAGGCGTAGCGGCCCTGCCCATCAGGCGGTCAGGGCGTCCCACGTCTGGCGATCGCGTTCCACGGTCCAGATCCGCGGATGGTCGATCCCGTCCAGCTCGTCCCACGCTCGCTGCACGTTGAACGGCATGGTGTGCTCGAAGATCGGGAATTGCCCGTAGCGCGGAGCGAGCGCGGCATGCGTAGACCGATACGCCTCGGCCGGCGTGCCGCCGGCCTCCTTCACGGCGCGCGTGCCATCCAGGACCGCCGACAGGAAGGCCCGCGTGTCGGCGATCGCCCGGGGCACGTCCACGCCCCGTACCACCGGGCCGCGCCCGCCGACCATCTGCTGTGCGTCCAGCGCCGCCACTCCATCGAGTGTGCCGCTGCGCCAGTCGCCGATGTGGGCGTCGCCCATGTAGGGCGCCGCCTGGGCTTCGACCAGGTCACCGGCAAAGCAGATCCGCTCTTCGGGCAGCCAGACCACGATGTCGCCCGCCGTGTGGCCGCGCCCCAGGTAGCGCAGCTCGACGACCCGGTTGC
The DNA here is from genome assembly GCA_963750025.1 of uncultured Chloroflexia bacterium. GTDB lineage: Bacteria > Chloroflexota > Limnocylindria > QHBO01 > QHBO01 > CF-167. Next base: position 8,597 of record CAVVPF010000028.1, on the reverse strand, counting down.
CGAGATCGATGCTGAGTTGCTCGTCGAAGGTGAGGGTGGGGCGGGTCAGGCCGGGGATCGACTCGGCGCCCTCGAACAGGCGCGGCATGCGGCCCTGCTCGCTGGCCCAGTCCTGCATCCCGCGCTCCTCGATCCAGGCGGCCGTGTTGGCGTGGGCCACGATCCGACGAGCGCCAAAAGCGGCGGCGCCCAGCACCCGCACGGCGTGGTAGTGGGTCAGCACCAGGTCGCCGAACGGCTGGTCGCTGAACGTGCGAATGACGTCGATCCAGCGCTGCGCCATGACCGGTGTGGCGCGCGCCTCGATGGCCAGGATCGCATCGGTCCCGACAATGCAGCCCACGTTGGGGTCGCCCTGCGCGGTGTAGGCGTAGACGCCCGCGGCGAGCTCCTCAAGCGTGGCCTCCTTCTCGGCCAGGTCGGCCGACGAGGCGAAGGGCTTTCGAGTCACGCGGCGGATGATAATCCGATGCCGCGCCTGGGGGTTGCGTGGTGGTCGGGGGGGCTCGTTGGAGGGCTATTTCTCAGCGGTGGAGAAGAACGGCCTGGCGGGAGCTCCGAAGCCGATACCCGGACGGATACTTCGCGCCGGGTGAGAGGTAAGCCCTTGACGCGGGACCCGGCCTGGCGGAGCACTCCGCTGGCGAGAGATAAGCCCCTGGTGATCACTCGGTAAGCGCCGACCCCCACCATTGCCGGTCATGCGGGACCTCGAGGTCGGCCGACTGCTCCGGATGCTGCGCATCCGTCGTGGCTGGCGGCTGCGGGACGTGGCAGACCGCTGCGCCCTTTCACCGGCAACCATCGGGCGCACCGAGCTGGGCTCGATCGCGTCGGTGCGCGTGCTCCGCGCGCATGCCGCCGCCCTGGATCTGCGGGCCGAATGGCGCGTTGTCGGCCGCGGCGCAGATGTCGCGCGCCTGCTGGACGAGGAGCACGCGGCGATTGTCGAGGCGCTGGCCGCAGCGTTTGGACAGGGTGGTTGGCGGGTCGAGGCCGAGTCGAGCTACAGCGAATACGGCGAGCGCGGGCGGGTCGACCTGCTCACGTTCCATCCAACCGGGTCCGTACTCGCAGTTGTTGAGGTGAAGACCGAGCTCGCCGATCTGCAGGAGTTGTTCGGCAGCCTCAACGTGAAGGCTCGGCTGGCGCCAGGTCTGGGGCGGCGCATCGATTGGCGCGCGACGCGGATCGTGACCGTGCTGGCGGTTGCGGCGACCGCCGCAAATCGATCCATCGTGGGCGCACACCCCGCGCTCTTCAGCCCCTTCGAGCGTCGCTGGCTTCGGGAACGCGGCTTACCGGCTCTCGACCAGGACCGGGTCCTGCTGTGGATTCCCGCGTCGGCTGCAGGTCGGCGCCGCTGGCTGGCCGGGCGCCGACGCATTCGAACAGGCATCGGACAGCGGTTGTCACGGCCGCACTAGCTCGTGCCGATGCTGTGTTGCACTTGGGCGAGACGCACAGGCGTGAGGAGGCGGCTATTTCTCGGCGACGGAGAAAGACGGCAGGGCGCGCGGCCGTGGACGGGTCGGCATCGGCTTATTTCTCACTGGCAGCTGCGATACGGGACCGAACAGGGCGCTGGCTGCGGTAATCCCCCACCGGTGAGAAGTAGCGGTGGTAGCGCTCTCGCCACTAGAGCGATGGCAGCTCCACCACCCGTGCCTCGAGCATGCCGGGCACCGCGCGTACGCGATCGAGCACCTCGGGCGTGATCGGGTCGTCCACGCTGACGAACATCATCGCCTCACCGGCGGCGGACAGGCGCGACAGCTCCAGCGAGCTGATGTTGATCCCCGCGCCGGCCAGCGCGGTGCCCACCGCCCCGACGATGCCGGGCTGGTCGCGGTGCCGCGTGACCAGGATGGTGCCGGCCAGCTCCGCGTCGATCGAGAAGCCGTCCACGCTCACCAGGTGCGGCCGACCGTGGGCGGTCGAGCCCGCGAGCTCCACGGACCCGGACCTCGGCCCCGGCCCCGCACCCAGTTCCAGGGTGACCAGCGATGCCCACGGTTCGGAGGCATCGGTCCGCGTCTCGCGCACCGCGAGGCCCCGCTCGCGGGCGACGAGGTCCGCGTTGACGGCGTTGACGCGCTGGTCGGTGACCGTCTTGAGCAGGGCGGCCACCGCGGCGGTGCGGATCGGTCCGCCATCCCAGGCGGCGATCTCGCCCGCGTAGGTGAGGGCCACCAGGTCGAAGGGCGCCGATGCCAGCTGGCGAGCGAGGATCGCCAGCCGCCGAGCCAGCTCGACGTAGGGTCGCAGCCTGGGCGCGACGTCGAGAGCCACCGACGGGGCGTTCACGGCATACGGCGGCGTGACGCCCGACAGGGCCAGGAGCACCTGCTCCGCCATCTCGGCGCCCACTCGCTCCTGTGCTTCGGCGGTCGACCCTCCCAGGTGCGGGGTGAGGACGGTGTTGGGCGCGTCGCGGAGTGGGTTATCGGCGGCCATCGGCTCGGCGCTGAAGACGTCGACCGCCGCGCCGCCCAGGTGTCCGTCGCGCAGCGCCTCGGCGAGCGCTGCCTCGTCGACGATCCCGCCGCGCGCCACGTTCAGCACGATGGCACCGCGTTTCATGGCCTGGATCTGCGCCTGGCCGATGAGTCCGCGGGTCTGCGCGGTCAAGGGGACGTGGACGGTGATGAGGTCGGCTCGCTGCAGGAGCTCGAGCAGCCCGACCAGCTTTGCCCCGTGCTCCGCGGCCTGCTCTTCGGTGAGGTACGGATCATGGGCCAGGACCCGCATCTCGAAGGCCGCGGCTCGGCGGGCGACGGCCTTGCCGATCTTCCCCAGGCCGATGATCCCCAGCGTCCGGTGGCGCAGCTCCGCACCGGTCAACCGGCTGCGCTCCCACTCGCCGCGACGCAGCGAGGCGTCTGCGGCGGGGATCCGCCGCAGCAGGGCGAGCATGAGCGCCAGGGTGTGCTCGGCGGCGGCGATGGTGTTGCCGGTCGGGGCGTTGACCACCATCACCCCGGCCCGCGTGGCGGCCGCCAGGTCGATCCGATCGGTGCCCACGCTGGCCACGCCCACCACCGAGAGGCGCGGGGCCGCGGCTGCGAGCAGCTCGGCGTCAACGCGGGTCTGCGAGCGCACGATCAGGGCATCCCAGCCGGACTCCGCGGCAAGAAGGCTCAACAGCTCGGCCCGCGGCAGGTTGAGCCGGACCACGGTCTCATGTGCCGCCGCGAGCAGCTCGAGACCGGTCTGGGCGACCGACTCGACCACCAGGATGCGGGCCATGCCCGGGAGTCTAGTGGCGAATGCCGGCCGGGGCGTCAGCGCAACGCAGGCAGCGATCTTCGACCTGGTCGCCGGCTAGTGCCGGGGCCGTGTCGCTCCCCAGCGGCGGCGGGGAGGCCGCAGGAACGGGCTATTTCTCGGCGACGGGGAAAGGGCGGCGGCGGCGGGGAGGCCGGAGGAACAGGCTATTTCTCGGCGACGGGGAAGGACGACAGGCTGCGCGCGTGCGAACGGCCTGGCATCGGCTTATTTCTCACCGGCAGCTGCCATACGGCGAGCGGACACGGGGCTGGCGACGGCAATTCCCCGCGCGTGAGAGATAGGCGTCATACCGGCGGCGGAGCAACCGCCGGCGGCGGGGAGGCCGGAGAACGGGCTATTTCTCGGCGACGGGGAAGGACGGCAGGCGGCGCGCGTGCGAACGGCCTGGCATCGGCTTATTTCTCACCGGCAGCTGCCATACGGCGAGCGGACACGGAGTTGGCGACGGCAATTCCCCGCGCGTGAGAGATAGGCGTCATACGGGCGGCGAAGGAGCCGGGGGAGTCTAGTGGCGGGTGCCCGTGTTGGGCCCTGCCTCGTCAGCCTCGAGCGGGGTCACCGTCTCGTCGTGCCAGACGTCGTAGGCCTCTCCCACTGCCGTCTCGAACTTCAGGCCCATCAACACCACCCCCGCGAAGCCGACCGCGCGGGCCTGCTCGGCGATCGCCTTGGCGGCGCGCCAGCCGAAGCGACGCTGCTCGGCCTCCGGCGTTGCGGCGAGGCGGGCGCGGAGACCGTCACCGACCTCGATCGCGCCGACCCGCTCCAGCCGTCGCACCCAGCCGGGAGAGAAGGGAGGCGCCAGCTCCAGGTAGACCGGCGGATCCCCATCCCGGAGCGCCAGCCGATCGAGACAGGCCTGGACGGTGGCCGGGTCCATCACCGGTCCGGTGGTCAGGAACTGTGCGCCGACGCCGATGCGGCGGCGTACGACCCAGCTTCGCGATCGGGTGCTCATGCCGACCTCGAAGGGCGGAACGACCCGCTGGAGCGCTCGCAGATGCTCGACGATCTCGTAGCTGTTGCTCCAGTGCTCGACCTCGGGGAGCATGTCGCCCTGCACCACCAGGAACGACTCGACCCCGTTGCCGATCGCCCCGCGCACCTCGCTTTCGATGGCCAGGATGTTCCGGTCGCGCGTCGAGCAGACGACGGTGGGGCGGACCTCCGGGACGTCGTGCGCGATCCGCGCGGCGAAGGCGTACGGCGAGACCCGGACCTGCTTGAACGGGTTGTCGGTGATCAGCACCTGCTGCCAGCGGCCCTTCAGCTTGAGGTGCGTCATCGACGGCAGGCGCGGCGGATTGACCTCCACCATCTCGACCCAGCTGCGACGCTCCGAGAGCACGGCTAGGCGCCGGCCGTCTCGCGGTGCCGTCGGGCGGCGGCCACCATGTCGCCGAGCTGCCGCTCGATCTCCTCCCAGCCGCGGGTCTTCAGGCCGCAGTCGGGGTTGACCCACAGATCGGTCGCCTCCATGAAGCCCAGGAAGTGCTCCAGCCGCTCGCCCATGACCTCCGTGCCGGGCGTGTGTGGCGAGTGCACGTCGAAGACGCCGGGGCCGATCTGGAGGTGGCCGTCGTCGAACAGCCCATAGAACTGGCGGATGTACGAGTCGTCCTTCGAGCGGGAGAACTCGATGGAGGCCACGTCGACCCCGGCATCGCTCCACAGCGGCACGATGTCGCCGAAGTCCCCGTAGCACATGTGGGTATGCATCTGGACGTGGGCCGGCTGGCGGAAGACGTGGTTGAGCGCCGCCCTTACGCCTCGCGCATAGATGGCTCGCCGCTCGTCGGCGTCATCGGTCGGCAGCGGCCAGCGCTCGCGCACCGCCGGCTCATCGACCTGGATGATCCGGGCGCCGGCCTCGACCAGGTGCTCGATCTCCTGTGCGATCGGCTGCGCGACGGCCCAGAAGAGCCGATCGTCACCGACGCCGGGCGGCCGGAAGCTCCAGTTCACGATGGTGACCGGGCCGGTGAGCATCCCCTTCACCGGCTTCGTCGTGGCGGCCTGGGCAAGGCGCCACTCATCGACGGTCATCGGCTCGGAGATGGTCGGAGGCGCGGCCAGGATCGGCGGGCGGGTGCATCGGCTTCCATAGGAGAGGACCCATCCGTGGTGGGTGGTGAGGAAGCCGTTCATCTGGGCCGCGAAGTACTCGACCATGTCGGTGCGCTCGAACTCGCCGTGCACGAGGACGTCGAGCCCCATCCGTTCCTGCCAGGCGACCGAATCGATGATGAGCGAAGCGATCGCGGCGTCATAGGACGTGCGGTCGATCTCGCCACGATCGAGCTGGGCGCGCAGATGGCGAACCTCACCGGTCTGCGGGAGCGAACCGGTCGTGGTGGTGGGGTACCGCGGCAAGTTCAAGTCGTCCTGAGCGGCACGCCGGGCCGGGCGCGGCGTGCGCGACTGGAGCTCGCCGATCGCGGGCCAGGCGGCGGCCGGCGGCTCGGTCATCGTCGGCGCCGTGCCGCCCATCAGAGCCCGACCCCAGGTGGCGAGGGTCAGGGCCTTCTCGCGCGCGAACTGGAAGCCACGCGGCAGCTCCTCGCCCTCGACCGTGTACGGCAGGAACATCAGGCTGGTCGATGGGACGAGGCGCACGATCCGGCCGTCGTCGGCGGCGCCCAGCGCCTGGCGAACCGGGGCGAACGCATCCGGCCAGACGCTGCGACCGTCCATTACCGCTACCACGTGCTCCGGCTGGGCGTTCCATCCGGGCGTCCCGCGCAGGGCAGCCACCCGTTCGAGCGGGACCTGCACCGTGTACCCCCGAGCGCCGAGCGCCTGGAGGGTCGAAACGGAGGCCGCGCCGAACTGAACCGTCACCAGCGGCGGCGTCCCCGCGCCCGGCTCGCCGAGGGCGTCGTACGCGGCGTCGCGCAGCGCCTCGTCGGCAGGGTCCAGCCGCATTCCCAGGCACGGTTCATCAAGCTGGAGGCGGAACCCGTTCGGCTGCGAGCGGACCCACGCGCCAATGGCGGTGCCCACCGCGCGTGCCAGATCGGTCGCGTCGAGCCCGGCGTGCTTGCTGAGCCGGACGAAGCTGTACGGCCCCAGGATCGGCCAGATGATGTCGTTACCCGGGAGCGGCTCGCGCCATGGCATTGGGCTCAGGTGCTCAGGGAGGCGATCAAGCTCCGGTACGACGTAGTGGTAGTTCGTGTCGAACCATTTCGTCATCTCCCACGCCTCTCGCGCAGGGGTGCCTCGCGCCAGCGCGGTCAGCAGGTCGAATGGGCTGCCTCCGAGGTCGGGCGGCCGCATGCCGAGCATGAGGGCGGTCTCGAGCACCTCGTCGTACAGGAAGAAGTCATCCACCGCGGATCCAACCGCCTCGCGCTGCTCAGCGAGGTGCGCGCGACGCAGCTCGTCGACCCGTTCGGCGAACGCATCGGCTGCCAGGCTTCCGGACCACATCCGTTCGAGCGCCCACTTGAGCTCACGGTCCGGCCCGATGCGCGGGTATCCGATCAGCTGCGCGACGACGTGCAAGGCAGAACCTCTGTGCGGAGGTCGCTCAGTGTAGGACACCGACGGCAATCACCAGCGTGGGCGGCAAGGGTGGCTGCGGTAACACCCTTGATCAGGCGGCCGTTCGCCCCCAAGTCGCCACCTACGTAGACACTCCAGTAGACAGCGGCGTCGCACAAAGCGATTTAGCCACCGGTTACTGGTCTCGTCGTTGACCGCTCGCTGTGAGTCGTCGGCCGTTCGATGCTCGCCGCTGCCACGGAGCGCAGCTCGCGTCAGATACAGCAGCGCTAATTTTCGCGCTGTGGCTGGCTTGGAATGTTCTGATTCACGCCGGCCTCCACCTCGGGGGGAGCCGGACCTCCAAGGGCATTCACCTTAACCCGTGGCCGCCATGGTGGATCTCGCCACAGGGCAAATGCGACGAAGATCAATAGGCCGAGAACTGCGAGCCCGCCCAATCCGAAACCCGCGTACGTAAACCAGGGTCGATATGCGAACACGACCCGGCTCTCACCGCGGGGTACAACAACGCCTCGCAACGCTTCGTCGACCGGGAAGATGGTGGCTTCGCGTCCGCCGACTGTCGCCGTCCACCCCGGCGCGTACGTATCCGCGAGCACGAGGACGCCCCGATCCGATGTCTGTACCGCAACCTCCACGCGGTCCGGTTGATAGTCGACGATCTGCGTCGCGGATGCAGGGTGGTCAGACGTCGGGCTCTGAAGGAGCGGGCCCTGACCGACGACGTAGGCGGCGCTCCGCAGGTCGTCGTCAGTGGCGCCCGCCAAGGCATCAAGGAGAGAAAGGTCGCTCGAATAGTTGCGCAGCTGGTTGACTACGAATGCCCGAGGGAACGCCGAAGAATTCTCGTAGACCGTCACATTGCCCCACCGGAATCGTGCTGTAAGCCGGTCGTCGGTCAATTGCATCCCGCGCGCGTAGATCCACTGCACGCCGAGCAGGTCGGCGATGGGGAACCTGATGCCAGGTCCAAAGACGTATGCGCGGCTGCCCCACCTGTGGAAGTAGAACCACTTTCCGGAATCGGTCACGAGATAGGGATCAGTCATGACGCCGTAGAGGTTCTGGTACCGCTGTGGGTAGACCGACTGATATCCGCCCACTTCATCGACTCCCGCGAGAGCGACTGTATTGGGGTCTGCCCCCGCGGTCATGACTCGATGCATGCTCCCCGCAACTGATGTGGCAATGAAACGCTTGGCGGGATCGATCGACATGTAGTCGACCCAGCGGCCATATCCACCGTGTAGGTCGCGCTCAACGCGAGCGTAGACCGCGCGCTCACCCACGAGGAGTACAAGCAACAGGATTACCACGACCGCCGGTCCCAGGCGGACCGGAATGTGGATGCGCCGCGTCAGGGCAAGACCCGCCGCCGCCGCCAAGCCGGCCCCAAGTGACAACAAGGCGAGCAGCCAACCCGCATCCGTGCGGGTCCACGGAACGGTCCCAGCAACTGCCGCGGACACGTTGGCGACCGAGATGCTGAGTTGCAGAAGCACGAGTGCCCCGATGGGAACAAGCGCTGCTATCACCGGCTTGCGTCGGAATGCGAGCCACCCGTAACGGAGAGCAGCTTCGGTGCCTAACGCCGCGTTTGCCGCCAGCGCGAACGGCAGCAGATGCCGCACTCGCACAAACTGGAACGAACTGAGGAATCCTAGGTGCTGTTGGAGCGGCGTGGCGAGCACAGAAATCAGGTCTAGGGTTGGGATGGCGATCAGCAATGCGAGAGCGAACCGACGACCGCCATCGGATCGGCGTGTCAGGATTCCGACGACCAGAAGCGGAAGCAA
>CAVVPF010000027.1:0-19701 GCA_963750025.1 uncultured Chloroflexia bacterium | reverse complement strand
GCTCGTCGCCCCGCGCGTACGAGCCGTATAGGAATGCCTCCTCGATCCCCGGGAGATCGGCGATCGCGTCGGCGATGCGTGCCTCCACTCCGATCGTCTTCTGCACCAGTGAGCGAATCTCGGATGCGATGGGGGACTGGTCGTCGACCCGATACCGACGTGCGCGCCCGATTCGCTCGGACGTCAGAATCCGCGTTCGCTCGAGCCGGTCGAGCTCCTGACCGACGATCGTTGCCGACCGGCCCAGTTCGCGGGCCAGTTCGCGGACATGCCGCACGATCCCAGGGCGGGCGAAGAACGTCCGCAGGATCTCCCGCCGGACCGCAGATTCGCCGAACAGTGCGATGTCAGCCATGAGATGGACATATGTACACTTCCAGCCTTACATCCGTCAATCTGCCCGAACAGGGCATTCGCAGGATGTCCGGCCGCGGCATCCAGTTGCGTCAGAGTATGTGTTAGCACCCGCAGCAGGGGGCCGAGGTGCAGGAAGCGTTGGTCGCGGGCCCGTCGGCGGCCGTCGACGACGACACAGCCGTCCGTCGCGCGATGACCGATCGGGCTGCCTTCACGGCACTCTATCTCCGATACCGCGATCCGGTGTTTCGCTATTTGCTGCGGCGAGCGGCCTCCGCAGACGAAGCGGCGGACCTGACAGCCACGACCTTCGAGCGAGCCATCGGGCGTCTGCCGTCGTACCGCGGCGAGGGCAACGGCTTCGCCGCCTGGCTGTTCCGCATAGCGCGCAATACCGCGATTGATCATTCGCGGCGACAGCCGCGATGGCGCCCGCTGGACCTAGTGCGCCACGATCAGCCGAGTCCGGCTCCAAGCCCTGAACATTCCGTCCTGGCCCGCGAAGCCGGCGATCGTCTCGGTCTGCAACTCCACGAATTGACCGAGATCCAGCGCGAGTGCCTCGTCCTGCGCTACGCGTCTGACCTCACCGTGCGCGAGATCGCCGCCGTCATCGGCAAGAGCGAGGCGGCCACCCAGAAGCAGCTGAACCGCGGGCTTGCCCGCCTGAAGGAGGCATATCGTGACGAATCACGCTGAGCCGAAGATCGATCAGCTCGAGGCGCGACTGCGTACCCACCTGCGCGTCGGTCCGGAGGAACACCTGGCGTCAACGATTGATGCCCGCGTCGAACGGGCGGTCCTCGTTGCTCCCTCCGCGGCCATCCGCCGGTCCCGGCGTCGGGTGCCGCTTGCAGTCGCGGCGGCGCTCGTGTTGGCGGTGATTGCCGCGGGAGCGGTGCTTGCCGAACGGATCTGGGATCCGAATGAGGTTAGAGGCTTCCCTGGCCTCACCAACTTCGGCCAGCCGTTCTGGAACACGCCGCTGTTCGAACTGCCGCCCGCTCAGGCTCACCAGCTCGTCGTCGAGCGCGGCTACGCCATTCGCTGGCAGGTGGAAGACAGGGGCGGAACCGTCGACAGCGCCGATGATTCGTCCCGGTTCACCGAGACCGCGCCTACGTGCGGCAGTGTGGAGGGCGGAGCGCTGATCGATGGGGTCGTGCACATGGTGGTTCTGATGGATGACCCGAACTTCCCCGAATCGGCCTGTTGACCACCTCCTTGCAATTCGTTTAAGTAGCCGTCAAGTCGGCGCCATGTCGGCGTTGCCACGGGTTGGCTGGAACGCTCATGATCAAAGCGCAATGCCGATCCCGGAACTCGTTCGCCGCGCGGCGGAGAAACAGATCCATGACTATTGTGAGCATCGGGTGCCGGCTCGCGCCCGCCACCAGGTGCGGCTCGAGGCTGTCACCGACGGCAACACCATCACCATCGTCGAGCGGCGAGCGCCCTGGCGCTCGGAGTACGGACCGAAGTGGTCGATCCGCGGGATGGTCCGCTTCAGGTACGAGCCCAAGATCGGCGCCTGGAGCCTGTTCTGGGCCGATCGCCACGGTCGCTGGCATCGATATGACTTCGCCCAACCATCGCTCGACGTGGGCGCGCTGCTGGCCGAGGTCGAGCGCGACCCGACCTCAATCTTCTGGGGCTGACGTTCTCGATCAAGCGACCTACCATTGGCGTTATGACCATCGGAGACCCACGTTGACCAGACCACCGCTGTCCGACAGGGGACCTCGAGGCCTGGGCGTCCATGAGGACACGGTCCGTCGCTGGGAGAAAGCGAGGGCTGATTAGGGCTCAGGTGCTGCCAAGCGGCGTCCGCCCGCTCCTCGCTCAAGAGCTGGCAGCCGTTCGCAGCGGATTACTGACCGGCTTCACAGAGCCTCATGAGGAAGACTTGCCCATCGTCCGAGTTCGCGGGATTGCCGAGGACTAGCCACGGCCGAGAGACGGCCGCCGATCGATCGTTGCGAGGCCAGCCTACTCCAGTCGCTCGCCGCCGTTCGGATGAGGCGAGCGCGCGAACGTGCTCAAGCTCCTCGTGCACGGCCGCGCACATAGGACCTATTGCCCAGCCGGAAAACACTTGACAGCGGACCCGCGTCTTGTCACTCTGTCACAACGTCACAGGCGTAGGAGGTCGCACCGTGCACGCCACAGACAGCACGGCTGTATGCAGAGGATGTCGAGCGAGCGCAGATGCTTGCCGCCGTCCGCCGCGAGAGTCCGCAGCAACTGCTTCACGCTGCGCTGAATGAGTTCGTCGAGAATCACCGCAGCGAACTCGACGGTGCGTTCCGACTCGTCCAGAAAGCCGTGCTCTCCAATGATCGCGCTGAGCTTCGACGCGCCTTCGTCGCCGCCGGACACGTAGCGGCTCGCGACGACGTTCGCCGCATCGAGCACCTGTCCACAGACTCCACAGGCTGACGCGGGCCGTCGACGGGATTAGGTGTTGTAATCGGTGGCGTCGTGAACTACGAGGTAGTCATTCTGGTCGAGGAAGTGGCACCACAGATCCTTGCCCTTGACCGATAACCGGCGATTGGCGGTCGGACTTCGCCAGGCTGCCACTTCGCCCCGTGGCGCTCCGCCAAAGCGGGTTGCGACTACCTCGAGTGCCGGTCGCAGATCGGTATCCGTGGAGAAGATTACGCCGATGTCGTACGCGCCATCGACGGCTCCCATTACGAAGTCGATCGCCAGGGCCACGTCGATGCCTTTCTCCTGCGCGGGCAGTCGCGGCCAGCTGAATGGGTAGCGCAACGTGCGCGGGATGACAATGGCGCCGGCTCGCTCCCATGCGGCGCATTGCTTCATATGTGCGCCATAGGCCCGCGGCTGTTTCGATGACTCCGGCCTCCCGGTGTAGATTCGGACCTGTTGCAGCGCGCGACTGCTCCCCGTTGGACCTCGGGAGCAGATCAACTGTCCGGCGCGAATCGGGTCGATCTGGCCTTCCACGTGCGAGGTGATGGTCTGAAAGAACGAGCGACGGGCACCGCGGTAGGTGTTCTGCGCATCGATGAAGAGAACGACGCGGTCAGTCACCCCAATCTAACCTCCGGAAATGAATAACCCCGCCAATTCGCCTCAGAGAGGCGGACGGCGGGGAGGATTCGGCCAATATTGTCCACTATTCCCGGTCGAAATACAAGACTCGAATCCCGTGACCAACGAGCCAGTCGTGACCAGTACGGGTGCCTGCCTGCTCCCATGGAAACGCCTCTGACTCACTCTTGCCACATGCGCTTGTTCTTCCCCATCCATTCGAGCAACGCCTCCGCCTCCTGGGCCGATCGGCCCGGCCCGTTCAGGAGATCGGCCACCACCTGAGAAGGCGCGGCGTAGGTCAGGTCGTCGATCTGCCTACTGCGCTCGAAGACCACCGGGTCGAACGGCTCGGCCAGCACGACGTTGATGCCCGATTCGGTCGGCGTGAGCTTCAGTTCCTTGCTTGCTCGCTCGATGTCCCCGACGTAGAACGCTGCCAACCGCGCTGGCGCGATCGGAGCCCACTGGGTGGCCGCGAAGGAGCCGGTGATCGCGTAGCGTCCGCCGTACGCGCGGAGCTTCGCGATAAGGGCCGGCAGCGTCCGTGGCTCGATGAAGGTGGCCACGCGGTTCGAGCTCTCGAAGCCGTAGTCTTCGGCCCAGCGCCGCAGCAGGCCTGCCCAGTCCACCTTGCGCACCGGCAGCCGCGGCGAGTCACGCTCGATCAGCGCCTCGCGGTCGAGGAGGTCGAACAGGCGCGAGGCGGTGGCAGGAGAGAGCTCCGCCCGGCTGGCGAACTCGCGCACACCGTAGGGCGGCCGCAGGTCGCACAGCGCCCGCACCCCGCGTCCGGCAGCCGCGGTCCGCAGGCTCTGCAGCTCGCGCCGCTCAGGCGGTGGTCGTCGCCGGGCTTCGGTCCAGTGTTCGATGTTCACCGCGGGTCGTGGCATGACGAGCCGCAAGGCGCCGACCGCATCGGCGTAGCCGAGCTTCGCCTCGTCGAGCACCTCGCGCGTGCGCGGCGTGAGCACGCTGGTCAGGATGAGCACCGGCATCTTCTCGGCGAGCGAGCGCCACAGGGGCCGCTGCGAGATGACGTCGCGCGGGTAGAGCCGCGGTTCGACGGCGACCGCCAGTCGCCCGCGGACTCCGCCCGGGGCCCCGATCTCGAGGACCGCATCGGGCTCCCACAGCCGCTGCGGCGGCAGGTGGGCGCGACGCACCGACCAATCGGTGGCCAGGATCCGACGCAGCCGAAGGACGAAATCGTCCAGCAAATCCGTCTCCAACCGGAGCTCGTTTCCCATAGACGGAAACATATCATGAATGGCAACAGCGCGGCGCCGCTTCTGCACCAGAATCGGGCCTGTTTCCGCAGTGGTGAAACACCCTCATTTTGGAAACAAGCGCAGCAGGAGACTCGATCTGCGCACGGAATCACCTGCTGTCAGAAACGCCCGAATCGGGCCGGAATCGCGCCGTTATTGTGCTGTTAGAAGGCCCGCGGTACAGCAGGGGATTCGGGGGTTTTCGGACCAATTCTCACGCTCCGAGCACAGCGTTTAGGGTGGGTGGACTTAAAAGTCCCCTGCTCTACCACTGAGCTAACGGCCCGGATCGCAGGATAGACCGATGAGGCCGCCCCTCGCAGGGGCGGCCTCATGCCGGCATGACGGCTGACGTTTACCCCAGCAGGCCAAACCCGTCGCCATCGTGGCGGTCCTGGATCGTTGGCGTGATCGGCGTGTTCGCCTCGATGTAGTCGACGACGTCGTCGACCAGCAAGTGCCCAGCTGACACGATGCGCTCTGGCACGAAGTTCGAGAAGTTCGGATACCCGTCACCGCCGACCGCCATGAAATCGTTCATGGCGACGGTGAACTCGGTGATGTTGGTACCCGTCAGATTGATCTCGGCGCCCTGCGTCGTACCGTCGAAGTACCAGGCGTGCAGCACCCGGCTGCCGGCCGCCAGGGTCTTGTCGTACTGGACCCTCAGGCCGGAGATCTGCATGAAGCGTCCGCCGCCGATCTCGCGGACGCCGTTCTCCAAAATCGCCTTGAGCTCCTGGCCGCTGACATCGACGGTGACGGTGAAGTTGCCAAAGGGCAGCATGCTCCACGCGCCGTTGAGCCGGATGATGAACCCGCCAGCGTCCGTGCATGGCAGGCCCAGGCTGTCCGTCACTGCTCCGGTGAGGCATGTCAGGTCGGCTCGGAGGCCACCCGAGTTGGTGACCGCGAAATCGGCGCCCGTGGCGTCGAGCATGGCGTCGGTCGTCAGGTTGCCCTCAAGCGACTCGCAGGTCCGCCCAGCGGTGTTGCCACACGGATCGGTCCGCGGGATCGGCACGGTCGAGTTGCCGATCTTCACCCCCAGGATTGGGATCAGCTTGGCCCTCAGGGCCGCGATCATCGCCGCGATATCCGGGTTCGAGGCGACGCCGATCGTCCACGGCCGATGCCACCGCGCCGTCGTGTACTCCAGCTCGGAGCCGCTGAACGTCAGCTTGATCTCGCTATAGCGAGCGCCCTTCGAAAGGTTCTCGGTGACCAGGATCGGCTGGTCGTCGGCATCGGTGGTGGTCATGTTGACTTGGAAATTGGTGTGGTCGCCCGCCAGCACGTCGACGTCCGACAGCTCGGAGGCGATATCGAGCAGCGGTCCCGAGCAGAACCGACCGAAGTCGATCCCGACCTCGTCGGCGCAGCTCAGCGCCCCGGCGTGGCCGAAGGCCACCACCGCGTCGACGCCCTGCCCACGAAGCTGGTCGGCCAGGGCGTTGATGATCGGCGCCGGGTCCCGGAACTCCAGGTCAGCCACGAAGGTGGGGTTGACTAGGATCGGGACATCCGTGTTGGTGAAGCCGATGAATCCCACCTGGACGTCGCCGAAGTCACGAATCAGGTAGGGGGTCGCCCAGTCGGGTCGGACATCGGTCCCAGCGTTGAAGACGTTGGCGGTCAGGTAGGTGAAGTCGGCGGCCGCCACATGTGCCTCGAGGCGCGCGATGCCGGCGTCGAAGTTGTGGTTGCCAATGCCGTCGGCGTCGAACTCCGCGAAGTTCATGCCGTCGATTGTGGGGAAGTCCTCGAAGAAGCCACTGAGCGGTGGGCTGGCTCCCACCGAGTCCCCTGCCATGAAGCGGAAGCTAGGACCTGGCGCCTCGCTGGCCGCCTGGTCGAACAGGGTGTCGAGGAAGCCCAGGCCGCCGATCGACTGCCCCAGACCATCGACCGTCTCGCTCAAGGGGTCGAGCTGGCCGTGGAAGTCGCTGATGTTCAGCAGGGTCACTTCGGTGTACCCGTCGCCCGCGAACAGGTCGTAGCGAACCTGCCCGGAGGCATTGGCCGGCGCCGGCAGGCCGAGCGCGTAGGCCATGGATGGCGCGAGGTCGATGGCTCGCACATCCCCGACGGTCGCACCCGCGCGCACGCCCGGTCCAAGGGCCATGAAGGCGGCCCGCATGTTCACGTTGTTGCCGAGATCCTGGAGCTTCGGCTCGTACCCGTGCTGTCCGTAGAAATGCGACGGAGCAAAGAGCTGGCCAGGAGTGGCCGCGTCGAACTGGTACGGCGGCAGGGCAAAGACGACCACGTCGCCGGTCCGGGTCGGGTGGAGCATGCTGATGGTGCCACCGGCACCGTCATCGATGTAGCGGGTCTGCTCCTTGGTGTAGACCGAGCCGATCACGTCCCACGTGGGGTGATCAGGATCGGACAGGCTGCTGAAGGCGTTCATGATCTGCGTGCGGACCGCCGCGTAACTCGCCGCGGGGACCCGCGGGTCGGGTACCCCCGCGTCTTTCTGTGCCTGGGTTCGCGGGTCCGGATCGCGCCCGACCAGGTTGATGTAGACCTGAAGCGCGCCGCCGGCCCAGCAGGCCTTGGCCTTGTCGAAGTTGGAGCGCGGGCGGCAGTTGCTCGTCTGTTCGCCGTTCGGCTGGAGGCCGGCGTCGAACAGGACCTTGCCGCCCTGGATGGCCAGGTACTGCGGGGCGAACCCGTGGTCGGCACCGGCGAAGATCACCGGATCCTTGCCAGCATCGCCCATCAGCTGACGGGTCAGGGCCAGGGTGTCGTTGGCACCCTGGTAGGCGCGCCGGATGAAGGACTCTCGTGCGGTGACCCGGCCGTCCGGCACGCCGTTGAGGTCGAAGTCATCGTACGCGGGGTTCGGGTCGCCGTTCGGTACGGTGAGCGTGACGAGGCCCATGAACTGGTGCGAGAACTCGTCGGTCGCCGGGTAGCCGACGAAAAAGATGTCAGGGTCGTACTTCTCGGCCACGTATTCGATGATCGGGTGATGGCCGGTCTCCCAGTAGAGGCCCTGCTCGACGTACGTCTCCTCGCTGACCACGCCGGCCTCGAGGACGGCGAAGTCCGCGGCGGTCGAGACGGGGAACTCGCCCGCGATGAAGTCGGCGAACGACGCATAGCCGGGCTCTCCCGGCCAGGTCGTCCACTCCGCGTTCGCCCGCGTGACGGAGGTGTGGAAGAGCCGGTAGATCGGCTTGTCGTTGCTGGCCGTTTCGAGTCGCTCGACCTTGAACAGGTAGCCACCGGTCTTGCCGGCCAGCGACCCTCCGGAGATGGTCACCTTCATCTCGTGCAGCTGCCCCCAGTCGGAAGGGGTCAGGTCGGCGACGAAGCCGTTGGACGGATCCTTGTCCGTGTCGAAGAGGACATGGTCGTAGTCAGGGTCCGCGTCCGCGTCGGTGCTGTAGAACAGAACGTTGAGCCCGTACTTGTCGATCCCGAAGTCGAGGACGCGCATCCGCGTCGCGCGGGCCGCCAGCGCGCTCTCCGGGATGTGCTTCCACCCCAGCTGGGCTGCGGTCTGCGTTCCCGAGTAGAGCTTTTCCGGTGGGTAGGCGGTGTTGCTGAGTCCTGGGTGGTCGAGGTTCGTGTCGAACTGGAGGCCAAAGGCGCCGATGAATGCGCCATCGTCGAGCGGAGCGCTTTCGAGATAGTTGGTTGTGACGCCGCGGCCCGATGCGAAGCTGCGGAAGTCGACGATGGGGCCGTTGATCGGCGCATCGCGTCCGCCGGCCCATTCGATGAGCGCGACCTTCTTGCCGGCCTTCTCCCAGGCCTGTGCCGCAGTCTCGGTCAGGATGCTCTTGCTGCCCAGCGCGCTCGTCCCGAACGCGAAGTTGGCGCCGTTCTTGTGGAAGGTGTTGTTGGTGGTGCCGGTCTCGCCCGACCAGGCTCCGGAGGCCATCGTGTTCCAGCCGGCGCCGGTGTTCGGGGGTGCCTGGCTGATCATTCCGCCGTCGGAGTGCACGCCGTCGGCAAGCATCTCGGCGAAGGTGCCGAAGGTGGTCGGGTCGTCGGCAACGTAGCCCTCGACGAGGTCCTGCCGCATCCCGTCGGATGCGAAGAAGATCGCGCTGGCCGCCGATTCCTCGGTCGCGCGCACGGTGTCTGGCGGTCTGACTGCATTTGGAACCAGCGCCGCCATGACCAGCAGGGCGGCGAACAGGAAGACGCTCAGGCGGCGAAGCGAGGCAGGTACTGCCATGGCCAGGGATCTCCTTTTGGTGGTGCGTAAGCACGTCGCTCGACCTACACCCTACTACCCGAAGCCATGACGGAGTACCCCTTGCCGATCAATCGCAGATCAAATCGTGTTGACGAGCGGCACCGCCGATGCGGGGCTGCGCACCCCGAGGCGGCGCCGCGTGCCGTCGGTCGGTCGTGCTAGATTTGGGTCATGCGCCAGATCCTGCTGTGGATGGCCAGAAACCGATTCTGCAAGGCCTGGCTTCCCCGCATCTGGTTCGTCCGACGCGCCGTGCGCAAGTTCATGCCCGGCGACACGGCCGAAGACGCCCTCGAGGCCGCCGAGACGTTCCGCCCACACGGGATCGGCGTGCTCTTCACCCGGCTCGGAGAGAACCTGGCCGAGATGGCCGAGGCCAAGGCGATCGCCGATCACTACCACGACCTGCTCGACAAGATCCGGGCCCGCGGGCTCGACGCGGAGGTGAGCGTCAAGCCCACACAGCTCGGGCTTGACCTCGATCCCGCCGCCACGCTGGAGCACCTTTCCGGCCTGGCGACCCACGCTGCGGAGGGGAACGGCCTGCTCTGGATCGACATGGAGGGGAGTGCCTACGTCGAGCCGACGATCGACCTGTATCGGCGCCTGAAGGAGACCCATCCCAACGTCGGGATCTGCCTGCAGGCCTACCTGCGCCGCACCCCGGCCGATATCCACGCCCTGCTGCCCCTCAAGCCGGCCATCCGCCTGGTCAAGGGCGCCTACAACGAGCCGGCCAGCATGGCCTTCCGCCGCAAGGCGGAGGTGAGCGCAGCCTTCCAGTCGCTCTCGGTCCTGATGCTCCCGTACGCCGGGCGCGGCGAGCTTCGCCTGGGACTCGGCACGCACGACACCGCCCTGATCGGGCAGATCGCGGAGTACGCACGCGGGGCTCAGATCCCGATCACCGCGTTCGAGGTGCAGATGCTGTACGGGATCCGCCAGGACCAGCAGCTGCGCCTGGTCCAGGAGGGGTATCGGGTTCTGGCCCTGATCTCGTACGGCGAGGCTTGGTACGCCTGGTACATGCGCCGCCTCGCCGAACGGCCGGCGAACCTGCTCTTCGCCCTGCGCCAGATCTTCGGCTGAACGAGGCTTATCACATGCGAGTTCTTCTGGTGGGCGTCGGCACGGTGGGCGAGGCGATCGCCCGCATGGCTCGTGAGCGCGACTGGTGCGAGGCGATGGTCCTGGCCGACTATGACCTCGACCGAGCGACCAGGCTGCAGGGCCTGCTCGGCGACAGCAGCCGCTTTCCCGTCGAACAGGTGGACGCCGGACAGGCGGACCGCATCGTGGATCTGACGCGGCGACATCGGGTCAACCTGGTGATGAACGCGGTCGATCCCCGGTTCGTCATGCCGATCTTCGAGGGCGCCCTTGCGGCCGGCGTCGACTACATGGATATGGCCACCAGCCTCTCCCGGCCGCACCCGACCGATCCCCATCGCCTGCCAGGCGTCAAGCTGGCCGACGAGCAGTTTGCGCGCACCTCCGACTGGGAGCAGGCCGGTCGCCTCGCCGTGCTGGGGATGGGTATGGACCCGGGCCTCACTGACGTCTTCGCGCGGTACGCCGCGAAGCACTTCTTCGACCAGGTCGATGAGGTGCACATCCGCGACGGAGGCGACCTGCACCTGCCGGGGTACCCGTTCGCGCCGGTCTTCAGCATCTGGACGACCATCGAGGAGTGCCTCAACCCGCCGGTCGAATGGGACGGCGCGCGGGGAGACTGGATCACCACCGAGCCGTTCAGCGCCCCCGAGCAGTTCCCCTTCCCCGAGGGGATCGGTCCGGTCGAGTGCGTCAACGTCGAGCACGAAGAGGTGCTCCTGGTGCCCCGCTACCTCAAGGGCGTGCGACGGGTCACCTTCAAGTACGCGCTGGGCGCCGACTTCATCGAGAAGCTGAAGTTCCTCCACGACATCGGTCTCGACCGCACCGAGCCGGTGAGGGTCCGCGGGATGGAGGTCTCGCCACGCGACGTGGTGGCGGCAGTGGTGCCCGACCCGATCACGCTCGGCGACAAGTTCCGCGGCCGGGCGGTGGTCGGCACCTGGGTGATCGGTCGCAAGGACGGCAAGCCGCGGGAGGTCTTCCTCTACCAGATGGCCGATGCCGCCGAAACGCTGGCGAGCACTGGTTCGCAGGTGGTCGGCTGGCAGACCGGCTTCAACCCGGTCATTGCCATGGAGCTGCTCAACTCCGGCGCATGGTCGGGAAAGGGCGTGCTGGCGCCGGAGGCGTTCGATCCCGATCCCTACCTGGCGCTGCTCGACCACTACGGCATCCATCATGCGATGCTCGAGATGGAGCCCGGGGCGCATCGGCCCACCTGAGGACGGCCCCGTGCATCGGCGCTCGGCGCTCGGCGCTCGGAGCATATGGACGAATGGGAGCCCGCCCGGATTCTCGCAGGATGCCCGGCATCCGAGCGCATGGACCGAAAACGGCCCGGGCAAGCGCCGAATCGGGGCATATTCCGGCGGTTCTGCTCGGTGGCTGGACATTCGGCCGGGATTCGGGCAAATCCCTGTTGGTGGGCTCCGATGCCGAGCAGCCGGCCACAGACGCGCGCAGGGGGTTGATGCGTCAACCCCGAACCCCCGGTTTCAGACCTTCGAAGCACGGCCTACACTGGATTCCTCACGCCAAGTAGGAGAAGAGACCGATGAACATTGACGAGATGCTGACCGGCGTGCGCGATGCACTGACGGTGAAGCGGGTGTATGGCGATCCGATCGAGCGCGATGGGATCCTGGTGATCCCGGCCGCGTCGGTGCAGGGCGGCGCGGGAGGCGGCGGCGACAGCGAGAACAACGGAGGCGGCGGCTTCGGGGTGGCGGCCAAGCCGGTCGGCGCGTTCATCATTCGCGAGGGTGAGGTGACCTGGGAGCCGGCCGTCGACGTGAATCGCATCGTCGGCCGGGCCATGCTGGTGGCGATCGTCTTCCTGTGGGTGGTCCGCTCGATGGCCAAGGCGCAGGCCAAGGCGAAGATCGCCGCGGCACGGCGAGGCTAGGCGACGCCGTTACCCCTCGGCTGGGAACACGTACCCGACGCTCCGCTCGTTGAGGATGTACCTCGGCTGCCGCGGGTCGAGCTCGAGCTTGCGGCGCAGGTGCCAGACATAGCGACGGATGTAGCCGGTCTCATCGGCGTATTCGCTGCCCCACACCGCCGCGACGATCTGGCGCGCGGACAGCACCCGGCCTGGCTCCCGCATGAGGGTCGCCAGGATCTGGAACTCGGTGGGGGTGAGGTCGATCACCTGCTCGCCCCGCAGGACGCGATGACGGTCAAGGTCGACCTCCAGGCCCAGGCCGCGGATGATCCCCGCCGAGGGCTCACGGCCATGCGCCGATCGGTCCAGCACCGCCTTGATGCGCGCCGCCAGCTGGGCAAAGCTGAACGGCTTGGTGACATAGTCGTCGGCTCCGCCGGCGAATCCACGCAGGATCTCCGGCTCGTCGCCGCGGGCGGTGAGCATGATCACCGGCACGCTCGACTCCGCTCGGATCCTCGCCAGGACCTGCCAGCCGTCGAGGCCGGGCATGGTCACATCGAGCAGGACGAGGTCCGGGGCGTCCTCCCCGACGGCGCGGATCCCCTCGTGACCGCTCCCGACCGCCACGACCGCATGGCCTGACCGTCGCAGGTAGTCGCCCAGCAGCTCGAGCAGCGAGCGGTCGTCGTCGACCAGCAGAATGTGCGCCATCAGCTCGGCTCCGTGGTGAGGTCGCTATCCGGCTCCTCGCCGGCGATCGGCAGGGTAACGATGAAGCGGGCGCCGGGGCCGGAAGGGTCGTCGTGGATCGGGCTCTCGACCCAGATGGTGCCGTCCTGTGCCCGGATCAGCTTGTCGGCGAAGTACAGGCCCAACCCGTAGCCGGCGACCGTCGACTCGTCGGCATCCACCCGATGGAACGAGCGGAAGATCTTGGCCTGCTCGTCGGCGGGGATCCCCGGACCGTGGTCGGACACGCTGACCCTGATGACGCTGTCAGTTGCCACGACCGCGATCTCGATTGCGCCCTCCGGCGGCGAGTAGCGGAGGGCGTTCTCGATAAGGTTGCGTGCCACCTCTCCGAGAAGTACCTCGTCGGCCCAGGCAGGCGGCAACGCCGGAGAGACCGTGACCGACCACGGCCGCTCGGGCTGGGCCGACATGGCAGAGCGGCACGTCCGCATCAGCAGCGGTTCGATCGCCACCGGGCCCAGCCGTGGCGTGAGTCGGCCCGCCTCGAGCCGCGAGACGTCGAGGATCGTCTGGATCAGGTGGGAGAGGCGCTCGCTCTCCGACGCCAGGATCTTGAGCGTGCGCCGGCTTGGTGCGGGCAGTCGCGCCGCGTCATCGGCCACCAGCTCGAGCGCTCCGATGATGTTGGTGAGCGGCGCGCGCAGCTGGTGCGAGACGAGCGAGACGAACTCGGACTTGAGCCGATCCAGCTGGCGGAGCTCCTCGTTGGCCACCGACAGATCGCGGTTGGCGGCGGCCAGCTCATCGGTGGTCGTCTGCAGGTTCTGCGTGCGCTCGGCAACGCTCTGCTCCAACCCGCGGTTGGCGGCGAGCAATGCGTCCGAGGTGGCCTGGTAGCCGGCCAGCAGGCGGGCCACCCAACCCAGGGTGAAGGCCACCGCCACCGGGCCGATGATGGCGAAGATCAGGATCTCGCCGATCAGGCCTGGCGAGATCTCGGAAGGCTCGCGCAGCACGTGCTCGTACGTCTCGTACGAGAGGGCGACGCCGGCCAGGACAACCGGCAGCAGCCAGCGGATGACCCGCAGCCAGCGCGTCGCTGCCGATGGCGGGGGCGAGTCGCCTGCAAGCACTGATCGCGCGAGCTTCGATCCGGTCTCCATGTGGATGGTCTAGCACAGCCGCCTCTTCCGCGCAGCACCAGCGTCCCGATCTCGACACAAACGCGACAGCGTTGGACACCTGCCTGCGACCGACGCGGCACTAGCGTGGTCGTCACGGGGGCCGGTCGTCCATGGGGCGCGGCGCTTCCACCAACAGGAGGACAGGAATGTTCAGATTCAGGCAACTCGCGGTCGTGACGGCCGTGGCGCTCAGCCTGGCGGCCTGCAGCTCTGCTGCATCGCCCACAACGCAGGTGTCGCAGGCAGCCTCGGCGTCCGCCGCGCCTCGGGTCGTGCAACTGGAGATCGGCGACGGGGTCATCACCCCGGCCTCGGTCACCGTGACGAAGGGCGAGACGGTCACCTTCGAAGCGAAGAACGTCAACACCGTCGAGGTCGAGATCATCATCGGGTTGAAGACCGATGTCGATGCCGACTCGGGCGACAGCCTCAAGGAGGCCGAGCACATCGCGCCGGGTGCGACCGGGACGGTGACCTACACCTTCGATGGTGATGGCCCGTACGCGTATGGCGACTACATCGACGACCACTACGCCAAGGGCGCCAAGGGCGACATCGTCCTGCAGTAATGACCGACCCGAGCGAACCTCAGGTCCTGACGCGGCGGGCGTTGCTTCATCAGAACGCTCGCTGCGCTGGGCGGCGTCTTTGCCGCTGTGGTGGCGGTCCCCGTCATTGGCTTCGGGTCCGCTCCTTTCTGGCGGGCTCGGACGGACCTCATGATTCTGTTCCGACGGCGCGTCTCGCCGGTTCTGCGCGGGTCAGGCTGGGCGTCGGCCGGCAAGCTCGACGACTTCAAGGTCGGCGAGCCTCGCCTGGTCACCCTTACCCGCGAGGTGCTGGACGGCTGGGTCAAGCAGCAGGCGAAGATCGCGTGCTTCGTCATGCGCACCGGCGACGCGGAGGCCGTCGCCTTCGATCATCACTGCACCCATCTCGGCTGCCCGCTCGCCTGGTCGGCTGGGGCGAAGCGATTCCTGTGCCCCTGCCACGGCGGTGCCTTTGACGCCAATGGTCGCGTGGTGGCAGGCCCGCCTCCGCGCCCGATGCTCGGCTACGAGACGAAGGTCGAGGCGGGCGAGATCATGATCGGGTCGCTCCAGGAGGGGGCGTAGCCGTGCGGCGCCTCCGTAGCTGGATCGACGAGCGGCTGCAGATCAGCCCGTTGGTGAGCGCATTCCTCGACCGGCGCATACCGGCGCAGGTCAGCTGGGCACATACCCTCGGCAGCGCGACGCTGCTCTTCCTGGTCGTGCAGATTGCGACCGGCATCGTCCTGTCGCTGTCCTATGTGCCAAGCCCGGACGCCGCCTACGAGAGCGTCCTGTACATCGATCAGACGCCGTTCGGCGCGCTGGTCCGCGGGGTGCATCATTGGTCGGCCGGCCTGCTGGTGCTCCTGGTCGGGCTGCACGCCCTGCGCGTATTCATCTGGGCGGCGTACCGCTACCCTCGCGAGCTGACCTGGATCGTGGGGGCGCTCCTTTTCTTCGTGGTGCTCGGCTTCGCCTTCACCGGCTACCTGCTCCCCTGGGACCAGAAGGCCTACTGGGCGACCGTGGTGGGCACCAACATCGCCGGGTCCGCCCCGCTCATCGGCCGGAACCTCCTCGAGTTCCTGCGCGGGGGACCGGAGCTCGGCGCGATCACCCTTGCGCGCTTCTACGGGATCCATATCTGGGTCCTGCCGGCCCTGCTGATCGGCCTGGTCGGGTTCCACCTGTTCGCGGTGATTCGGCAGGGGATTGCCGCGTCACCGCGTCGCCGTCCACTCGCGGCGCCCATCCCCGGCGAGTCCCGGCGCGCGGCCTACGAGCGCGAGTACCAGGCCGAGAAGTCCGTGGGCAAGCCGTTCTGGCGGGCGCTGGTCAAGGACGCCATCGTCTCGGTGGTGCTTCTGGCCATCGTGTTCGCCCTGGCAATCTTCGTCGGGGCGCCGCTCGAGCCGAAGGCAAATCCCAACGCCACCGGCTACGCCCCGCGACCGGAGTGGTACTTCCTCGACCTCTTCCAGCTGCTGTGGTACTTCACCGGCGGGTTCGAGTCGCTCCTCATCTTCGGGTTCTTCAGCGTTGGCGCGATCGTGTTCCTGCTGATTCCTTTCATTGACCGCAGCCACGAACGGCTGCCGCGCCGCCGACCGGTGGCGATGGCCCTGACCGGAGCGGTGGTGATCGGGGTCATCGGGCTGACGGTCATCGGCGCAACCTCGTCCCCGGCGGGGATCGCGACCGTGCCGCCGGTAGCGGGCATGAGTGCGCAGCAGCTGGAAGGGCTCAAGATCTTCAACGCGGAGGGCTGCTCGTCCTGCCACGCGGTGCGGGGGATCGGTGGCAGCTCGGGGCCCGACCTCTCACGCGCCGGCTTCCGCTGGGAGGCCGATAACATGCGGGTCCAGATCGTGACCCCCAAAGACGTCGAGATGCCGGCCTTTGATGGGCTGACGGACAAGCAGCTGGACGACCTGGTGAGCTTCCTCACGAGCCTGAAGTAGGACGGTCCTGCGGGAAACACGAACGCCGCCTGGCGGGAGGCGACGTTCGATCTGGTGGACTTGGTTGCGGGGGCCGGATTTGAACCGACGACCTTCGGGTTATGAGCCCGACGAGCTACCACTGCTCCACCCCGCGCCCGCCATGCTAGACGTCGCCCCAGCATCGGTCAATGACGGATGACCGATGGGCGTGCCAGGACCTCGACCACGGGCTGTGGATGGCCTTCTTCCGCGACCCGGATGGCAACGTGCTGGCGCTGATAAGTGAGGTTCCGACCGCGTAGCGTCGGCTACAATGCCGCCGGGTTCGCCCGGAGGCGACCCGCCCCGTCCCGCAGGAGGCTCTGCGCGCGCCGATGGCCGTGAACCCGAAGAAACTGCGACCCTACGACCGACCGCCCAAGGTCCGCGGCCCGATCATTCCCGACGGGCCCGATGCCGCGGCCACCCTCTATCTCGTGGCGGCCGCGATCTGGCTGACGATCGCCACCGGCATCGGCCTGCTGTGGGCCGCCGAGCAGCTCTTCCCCACGCAGCTTTCGTTCTCACTGAACGTGCCCACGCTGAGCGGCACGCTGACCGTTGCGCTCAACCCCGCGACGGTGGCCTCCGGCTTCTGGAACGCGACCCTGTACGGCTGGCTCGGCAACGCCGGGCTCGGGGCAATCCTGTTCATGACCCCTCGCCTGCTGGGCCGCCGCCTGATCGACGAGCAGGTGGCCACCAGCTCTGCCGCGCTGTGGAACGTCGGCATGCTGGCCGGCCTCGCGACCGTGTACGTGCCGCAGGTTGCCGCCAGCGGGCCGTTGACCGAGTTCCCGCTGCCGGTGGACGGGGTCCTGTTGGTGGCGTTGCTGCTGGTGAATGACTCCTTCTGGCGGACGCTGCTGGCGGCACGCGATCGGATCGCCTACATCAGCATCTGGTACTTCGGCGTGGCGCTGGCCGCCTTCAGCGGGCTCTATGCCCTCGGCACCCTGGCCCCGCTCCTCAACCTCCCCGAAGCGGGAGCGGCGCTTGCCAACGCCTTCTACGGACGCGCCGTCGAGAGTTTGTGGGTGACCGGCGTGGCGGTGGGAGCCCTCTACTACGTCGTGCCTCGCGCCACCGGCAACCCGCTCTACTCGTCGGGGGTGGCGCTGCTCGGCTGGCTGAGCTGGGCGGGCCTGGCCACCCTGTCGGCGCTCGGAGCACTGGTCGACAGCTCGATCCCGTTCGCCGTCACGCAGCTTGGCAACGCGGCGACCCTGATGCTGGTCGTCCCGGCATTCCTGGCCGTCGCCAACCTGGCGCTCACCATCCGCGGGCGCTGGACCATGCTCCTGTCGCCGGGGACGGTGCCGCTGGCCGTGCTGGCGCTCTCCTTCCTGGGTGTCACCAGCCTGCTCGAGGCGCTCGGCGCGCTGGGCTCTGTCCGCGGCCTCGTGAGAGGCACCGAGTGGCTGGTCGGCGTGCGCTTGTTCGCCTACTTCGGCACCGCCACACTGGCCATGCTGGCGCTGGCCGACCATGCGTTCCCGCGCCTGCTGCGCCGCGACTGGGGCACCACCCCGCTGATCCATGTGACGCTGTGGGGCACCTTTGCGGGCACCGCCCTGGCCGGTCTTGCGTTGATCGGTGGCGGGATCGCGCACGGCCGGCTGCTGGCCGGTGGGGCCGCGATCGACGCCGTTGACGGCACCTTGATCTGGTTCCGCGGCGCCGCCGGCGCAGGGATCGGCCTCCTGGCGCTGGGTGGGCTGGCGGCACTGGTCAACCTGTTCCTCATGTACACCAGTGGACGCCTGGCCGACTACGCCCTTCCCGCAGACGCGGTCGCTTCGGTGACCGGAGGCTGAGCCGATGACCGTCCACACGCCCATCGAGGCGCGCAACCGCGGCATCCCGCGCTGGGCGCTCGGCCTGACGCTGGCCGTCTTTCTGGCCGGCAGCGGCTACTTCGCCACCAACCTCAACGGCCAGAACCCGCCGATCGGCGGCAGTCCGACCTCCTCCGCCAGTGCGCCGAACGCCCAGGCGATCATCAAGCGAGTCGGTTGTCAGGGGTGCCACGGCGGCGACCTGGCGGGCCAGGCCGCCTTCCCCAGTCTGCGCGGGGTGAAGAACGGTCCGGTCAGTGCGAACCTCAAGCAGCTCGCCACCGATCACCCCGACGACTGGGCCGACATCTGGATTGCCGGCGCCGATCCGACGGTCTCCGATCCGGCGATGCGCCTTGGGATGCCCGCCTTCGGCGCGGCACCCTACAACCTGACCACCGAGGAGATCGCGGCGGTCGTCGAGTACCTGAAGAACCTGCCATGAGGGAACCGGCCGCGCGGCCGGTTCGCGAGGTGCCGGTCCTCATCGGCGGGAACGAGATGGCCCGCATCGACGAGGCGACCCAGAAGGCCGGACTCTCGGCCGACGCGCTGATGGAGAGCGCCGGCGCGGCCGTGGCCGAGGTCGCGCTGGTCGAGCTGACGAGCCTCGCCGAGCCGGTGCGCGGACCCGGCGGACCGTTGAGCGAGCCTCCACTGACGGTGGTGCTCTGCGGGCCGGGCAATAACGGCGGCGACGGATTCGTGGTCGCTCGACGGCTGGCGGCGGGGGGGCGGCCGGTGACTGCCGTCCTGGTGGGTGACCCGGCGCGCATCAGCGGGGCGGCTGCCGTGCACAACTGGGCGGTTCTGCAGGCGATGGCATCGGGTGGTTCACTCCAGCTGTTCGTGGCGCCGACCCCCGAGCTGCTGCTGCAGCTGCGCCCTCGCCTGTCGCCGGCGAGCCTGCTGATTGACGCGCTGCTGGGAAGCGGCGCCTCCGGGCCGCTGCGTGAGCCGATCTCCAGCGCTGTCGATCTGCTCAACGCGATTCGGACGCACGCCTCAGCGGCGGGTCGACCGTGCCGGACGCTGGCCATCGACACGCCGACCCGGATCGACCTGACCGATGGGACCCGCTCCGACCCGGTGGTGGTCGCCGACCTGACGGTGACCTTTCATCGGGCCAAGGCCGGCTTTGCGCTTGACCCGGAGGCGCGGCGGCTGGCGGGACGCTATTTCGTCGCCCCGATCGGCATCCCGCTGGAGGCGGAGGAGGGGATCGTGCCGCTCGACGCGGTCTTTCCGCCGGCGCGGATCACCGAGGTCACCTGGCAGGAGCCGGCCTCGGCGCCCTGACCTACGCCGCTGCCGAAAGACCCAATGGCCACTCAGCGGCCGCGCGGTCGTTGCGGAGCGTCAAACCGCACCTTGCGAGGGCCGGATTGTCGCTGCGGGCGCACATTCGGCCACGCGCTGGCCACTCGGGCTCCCCGGTGGCGCATCCCCTCGGGGCTTGGTGGCCGGCTGCTCTCCGGCTTGACGAGCGCCGCGCCGCGAGGAGCCCGCGGTCAGTCAGGCGCCGCTGCCGCGTTTGACCAGTGGCTCAGCAATACATTC
>CAVVPF010000026.1:0-19251 GCA_963750025.1 uncultured Chloroflexia bacterium | reverse complement strand
GTGCAACTTCTCGAAGGAGTTCCTCGGGCGCCACGTTTACGACCGCCCAGCGCGGGTCAGCGGTTGTGTCGCGATGCGGCGGCCGCCAGGCCACCCTGTCGCGGGTGCGAGGTACCTCAGCGAATTCGAGCAGCCGATCGAGGAATGTCTTGGGATGCTCGTCTCGCTCCTCCACCTCGGGCTCGGACAGTCTCGAGTGCGCCCTCGCCACCTCGGCGATGAGCGAGCTGTCCACGAGTTCCGCCCCAAGGAAACTCAGCGATGATCCTCGCCACACTTGACCCCCCGCGCCGAACTGTCGGCTGATCGTGACGATGGCCCATGCGCCTCTCGGTTGGTTACAGGCTGGGTTGACTGAATTGCAGACCAATATTGTCCAATGAGAATCGTGAACCATAATCTCGAGCCACCCGGCGGCACTGGCCTAGACGGCACGCATCGGCCACTGGCTGTCGTGCCGCCCCTCAGCCGAGCCCCTCGGTCGGCAGTTCGCCGTAGTCGGGGCGGCTTTCGGCCGGACGGTGATCGAAGTGGCGCTCAGCGGAGGTGCCTGTACCGGAGCTGAGCGTCACCGCTGCTGGCAACCGGTTCTGCCTTCGCACCGGGAAAACGGCCCGCCAGGATGGGTAGGGCTAGGGAGTCCCGATCGGGACCCACGGCTCGCGGCGCGTTTCCTCCCGCCAGGCCCCCCATCGCTGTTCACCGCAACCACGCTGTTCGAAGCGCCTCGGCGATGCGGACCGTGGGGGTCTCGGCCATCGCTCTCGTTTCCACGGATCCCGTGAGCATCACGATTCCGTTCCCGACGCTATCCACCGCGAGCCTGTCCACCGCGCGGAGTGCGGTGCGAAGCTTATCGGCGATGGCGCTGTCCGGCTGCACGAACACGCGCACCAGATCACCCGGGTGATGATGCCGTCAGCCGTCCGTCCTCGATCACCGGCAGACGGTTGATCTTGTGCTCGACCATGGCGGTGGTGGCCTCAGGACGCAGCGACGCGCCCCTCGATCGTTACCGGCGGTGCGCTGATCGCCTCCCCGGCGGTGCGAGCGGCCATGATCCGGGTCGCGTCGCGTCCGGCATCGCCGAGAACCAGCCAAAACGGCCGTAGGCGTACTCGTCGCCGCGCTCCTTGATCGCGAAGTCGCTTTCTGACAGGATGTGAGCACCTCTGCTG
Organism: uncultured Chloroflexia bacterium; assembly: GCA_963750025.1. Taxonomy (GTDB): domain Bacteria; phylum Chloroflexota; class Limnocylindria; order QHBO01; family QHBO01; genus CF-167. The sequence continues at coordinate 18,073 of CAVVPF010000026.1, read as the reverse complement.
TCCTTGTTGACTGCAGGTACTTAGCTGATCCGGTGTTTGTTTTTTTTTTTTGCTACATCCTTGAGCGGTGTCTCGGGGTGCACGGTGATGACCTTGCGGGTCATCACCTCATGTACGCGCATCGGGCGCCTCCTTCGTTCGCTTCCGCGTCCGATGCTGTCAGGGTGCAGCACTATTGCCTAGGGCTGGGATGGCTCTCCGAGGCAAGAGACCTTGGCCGGAAACATGAGACCAAGCCAAAGTCCGGATGCGTAATGATTCCTCACGTGTGCTCAATAAGGAGCGTTCGGGTTCCCTTCCAAATGGTTCACATGTTGCTTGATCCAGAGTGCTTAATCTGCCCGCTGTAGCGCGGACAAACTGCCTGGCCGCTTCTAGTGCCTGGTGCGCAATTTTGGCAGCTTCATGCCCCCCGGCCCACAGGGAGGCAGGGTGACATTTCGGGGTCATACTCCGGTAGTGGCGAGAGCTTCGTCGGGCGGGCGCACGTCCCGGAGAGGCGGCCTGGCGGACGTCCTGGAGGGTCGCTGCCGTGTCTTCCTCGTGGCCGGTGAGTGGGGATCGGCAAGAGCCGACTGGCCACCGAGATCCAGCTCGTGACCGGCGCCTTCGGCTTCTGCGCGCTCTACTTCGTGCTCGGCATCGTGACGGCGGGCAATCGCTTCTCCGTTCGCCAGCACGCGAAGGCGTGAGGAACTGTGTCCGACGCACCCGCGCAACCGGTGTCGGTCGGCGAGCAGGCGGGCGAGGCCTTCGCCGCCCGGCTGGCCGAGGAGCTGCCGCGCCTCGTGCGGCTGGCGACCCGTCTCCTCTCGGATGCCGACGTCGCCGAGGACTGCGCCCAGGACACGATCGTCGGCGCCTCGCCGCCGGGACCAACTGCGCGACCCGCGGCGCTGCCGGCGTGGCTCCGCCGCAGCCTCGTCAACCGGATCGTCGATCGCTCGCGCCGACATCATGACGAGCTCGACATCGACGCGGTCGAGGCCGACTGGCACGACGACTCGTACACGGTCATGCCGGAACGGGTCCTCGAGCGCGCCGAGCTGCGCGACGAGCTCGAGGACGGGCTCGCGCGGCTGCCGCTCATCTATCGCCTGCCGGTCGTCCTCCACGACGCGCTGGGCTGGACCGGCGCCGAGATCGCGTCGGCGATGGAGATCGGTCTCCCGGCGGCCAAGCAGCGGCTGCGCCGCGGAAGGATGATGCTCGTGAGCGCCCTCGCCGACGATGATGCCCGCCGCCAGGCGAGCCTGGGGCAACCAATGCATTGCTGGCGCGCCCGCCGCCACGTGTCGGCCTACCTCGACGGCGAGCTCGACGAGGCCACCAAGGCAACCGTCGAGCGACACCTTGAGTCCTGTCCCACCTGCCCGCCGCTGTACGCCAGCCTGGTCGGCGTGCGTGCCTCGCTCGGTGGGCTGCGCGACCCGGACACCGTCGTCGAGGATCAGATCGCCGGCCGGATCCGCGAGCAGCTGGCACTCGAGCGCGTGCTCGGCTCTCCCGCGGCGTGCGAGGAGGATTCGCGCGACGATCGCCGGCGGCGCTGGGACGAGCGGCACGCGGAGCGGGCGATCGAGTCGGCCGAGCCGAACCCGCTCCTCGTTGCCGAGGCCTCCAGGCTGGTGCCGGGCACCTCCCTCGCGTCGCCTGCGGCGATGGCACGAACACGATCTGGCTCGCCCGTCGAGGCTGGCAGGTCACCGGGATCGACTGGTCCGGCGTCGCCCTCGCGAAGGCCGCTCGAAGGCAGAGGCGGCCGGCGTCGTCGTCGATTGGATCGGCCGACCCATGCACCGGTCGACCACCGAAGGCCGCCTTCGACCTCGTGACGCTCGTCTACCTCCAGTTGCCTCCCGAGAACGCCGGTCGGTATACGCGGCCGCCGCTGCGCGTCGCGCCCGGCGCCGACGCTCGTTGTCGGCCACGACCCCACCAACCTCACCGATGGGGTCGGCGGGCCGCCGGAGCCCGATCGCCTCTTCACGGCCCACGAGGTCGCTCGCGAGCTGATCGCCGCCGACGGGTCGCTCACCGTCGAGCGAGCCGTCGTCGGCGCGACGGGGTGCCGCCACCCGAACGCGGCCCGATTGATGCCTGGACCTTATTGATGCCGCCCGATCGTACTGAACGATTGAATGAACCGTCGCACCCCCCCCCCCCTGTCCGGGATGCAAGATCGGGCCTGATGCACCTGCCGGATCATCCCCTTCCACGGTTGTTGAGGCGATCCTTGTTGTGTCCTGCCGTCAAGCCAACGGACGTTTGGTAGGCGTCTTCTCAGTTTGGGAGGGGAGCGCCCTCTTAGTAGGATCTTGCTCGCCTCGGCCTCTACTGACTCCCCGAGTGCTTCTTTGAATCGCAGTATGGCGGGTCTCAGAGTGAGGGTCCGCCATCGGCAAGTCGGCTCCGAATAGCCCGTGTTGGGGCATTACCAGATCGGCCTTTTTCTAGTAACAGTGCCCGTCAGAGGGACGATGCTGAGGCCGTCCTTACCTTTACCTGGCGGCTTCCTCGTAGGCACCGCGCCCAAAACTGAAGGCCACGATGTAGCCCTTGTTCTTACCGTCGCGCTTGCACGGCCGTCTCGAAGTTATCGCATGATGTTGCGCCACGGCTGCTTGATCTGTCCACCGAACCGCTTTAAGCACTTAAGCTAAAGCTGTTGATAGCCATGTCGTGGAATTACCGTGCCGAGTGCATTTTGTTTATGTGCTGTTTCCCCCCCCCCCCCAACGGCGTGAGCGCGTGGGGCTGTGCCTCCGTCTCACGGGCATCCCGTTGAGCCTCGACTCTGGCGTTTCTGACCTTGCCTATGATATCAAGGTGGATCCACTGGGTGCGCAGCCATGCGCTGCGACCAGCGCCGTACCAAAGCCCCAGTGAAGGGATCTAGGACGATGTCGTCCTTGTTGCTGTGAGCGTCGCTTCCCGGTCACCTATTGTCCTGACTGGCAGGACCTCCCGGGCTGACTGAGATCCTGTGGCTGACCTACGCGTCGTCAATGCCCTTATTAGTGGGTACATTCTTCTGAGGATGAGCTCCTTCTCCTTCTCTGCAGATATCCATGGCGGGTCAACGTGCCAATGGGGCTCAGGGTTGCCCATGTTGATAAGGTGGTATGGGGAGTCACTCCCTAACCACTTCTGGCTCGTCCCGACCGTGTCGCTCAGGTACTTGAGCGCTCGCTGGTCGTGAAGGATCGTGTCGTAGTACAGCACGCAGAGATACGGCCCGGAGACTTGGGGTTCTGTTGCCTCACGGATTCGTGCACTTGCCAGCCCCGATCCACCCGCCCGACGGATGTACGGCGCTTGCCCGCCACCGTGCGCGACACATACCTTGAGGTTCGGGAACTCCTCCAGGATCCCACCGTAGCGCTGTAGATGGCGACGGCGTCGTCCAGCGGATTGCCTATGGCGTTGAATAAGTCGGTAGCGGCTGATTCGCTCTGCGCCTCCGGTCAGCAATGCATGGATGAAGAGGAAGACGCCCCTCCTGGCGAGACGGGTGAACACCGGCCGATACCGTGGCTTCGTCCAGGTCTTCCTTTTTTTTCTAGGATCACTGCCGTTTTCATTCCGGCGCCCGTCGCTGACCCCCCCCGGTTCCACGGCCAGCTCCCCCCCTGGATCGGCAGCATCGCGATGCCTCTCGAAGCCTCGCACCGCCCTCGGCCTGAATGGGGCTGCGATTCCATCGTTGAGCATGCGCGCTTCCCCCGCTGCCTGCGTCCCAACCAGTTCAAGGCGGAGGGCATAGGCCCCAGCCCCCTATTCGCCATGTCCAATCCGAAGCGATCGAGCTCCGCTGATTTTTGCCTCGGGATCGATGGGCTGCATCGACCTAGGACTTTTCTCCGCTCGGAGGAATTACGACCTCTTCTCGGTCCGCGGCCGCGTTGGAGGTCGAGATGGAGCACGATCGGCATGTCCCCGCGGCGCGCGGCATCGACATGAGGCGCGCGGCAACAGGTGAGAGTGGATGTCGATCTTCACGGTGAGCAGGGATCCAGAAGATAAACTGCGATCCAGGAACTCCATCACCCGAGAGTAGCGAGCCCGATGCACAGGGGCGAGCACCACGGCGTAGGCCTCGGCCACATCGAGTTGGAAGTTGAAGGTCTTGATCAACACGCCCATGCTGCGCCAAGCGCCCACCAACTCGGCCACATTGTGCCGATCAACGCGAGCTTTATCCCTAGCTTCAGACCGGCAAAGACAGTTTTTTGCGTAGGGCAGAGTGAGCTTCCCGCAACGTTTGCCACGTTTTAGTGACCGCATCACCGTTCTCCTAGCCTCCTTATGAACTGTCTGGATGCCGACCATGACATTGAGCAGGCTCGGGAAGAAGCACAAATCGCGGCGGCCAGCGCAACCTTCGACCATATGTCAAATCCCAAGAGCGTCAGCCGGTGCAAATGCGCGGACGCGCGGCGTGTCTGAAGTGCGATCCCGTATGGATAGAGCGCCAGTCGGACGATTCTGACTGACGCGATCGCGATACCTTTTACAAAACCCAGGCCGGCGCCAAATTGCAATGAAGCCGAGGAGGGTTCTCCGTATTGCTACTCCCTGTCTCTTGCCAGAAGAACGGCCTCTGCAAGAGAAGGAAGAACGCCGCCCCCACGTCTTGGAAGGGGAAGGATGATCTCATGGACGGATCCAGATCGGACGGCGACTTCTCACAGATGTGATGACGAGCACCGCAACAGGGCCACCGAGCGGCCGGCCAGCTTCTCCAGCCCCTACCTCCGGTGGCAGCGTGGGCGGCCGACCTGCCTCACGTTCCTCGCCGACCTGAAGGAGTGCAGCCAGCACCTCGGCCGATGCAGGCAGCCATCGGGTGTGTCGACCATCTCAACGGTGCTCCAGCGGGACATCGACGGATCGTTGAGTCTCGGGGATGCCGCTGACAAATCGACACTTGTCGGAGAGAAAACACAGCCTCGGAGATGTTGTGTGCGGACGAACACCACCGACTTGTTGAACCGCTCGTGGAGCGAGGCAAGCTTGAAGTTGAGTCGCAGCCTGGTGACTTTATCCATGTTTTATGGCTCGTCCATGAGAAGAATGGACGGTTGTAGCCCAGCGACCCCCGCTGCTGCGCCGAGAGCTCACGCGGATATTTCGCCCCGAAGTCTGTGAGCCCTACCAGGTCCAGGATCTCTCGCGTGCTCCAGGCCTGCTTGACTTTGATGGGGGAAGGACATTCTCCGGGTCACGGTCCGCCATGGAAGCAGGCCGCAGACTGCAGCATGATCCCAACCTCGGCTCGTCCCGGCCCGGCCGGGCTGCCGTTCACGTGGATCGAACCGCCGTCGAGCCCCCCCGGCGATCATCTTGAGGAGTGTCGATGGCGCAGCTGCTGGGCTTCAACCAGCGAGCCAGTTCGCCTGGTTGAACCGTGAAGCTCACGTCATGGACCGCGTCCCCCCCGCTGCGCGTCAGGTACCGCTTGCAAGCGGTACCTAACACGCAGCGGGCCAGTCGACGCGGTCCATGACGTGAGCTTCACGGTTCAACCAGGCGAACTGGTCTCGCTGGTTGGACCCAGCGGCTGCGGCAAGTCGACACTCCTCAGATGATCGCCGGGCTGATTCCGCTCGACGGCGGTTCGATCCACGTGAACGGCAGCCCGGCCGGGCCGGGACGAGCCGAGGTTGGGATCATGCTGCAGTCTGCGGTCCTGTTTCCATGGCGGACCGTCATGGAGAATGTCCTTCTGCCCATCGAGGTCTTTCACAAGGACAAGAAGAGCGGCCTGGAGCGCGCGAGAGAGATCCTGGACCTGGTAGGGCTCACAGACTTCGGGGCGAAATATCCGCGTGAGCTCTCAGGCGGGATGCAGCAGCGGGCTTCACTCAGTCGTTTGCTCGTCTACGACCCGTCCATTCTTCTCATGGACGAGCCATTCGGGGCCCTGGATGAGTTCACCAGGCTGCGACTCAACTTCGAGCTTGCCTCGCTCCACGAGCGGTTCAACAAGTCGGTGGTGTTCGTCACACACAACATCTCCGAGGCTGTGTTTCTCTCCGACAGGGTGGTTGCCATGTCGGCGCATCCCGGTTGCATCATCAAGATCGTCGATGTCCCGCTCCCCCGTCCTCGCACCCTTGAGATGGTCGACACACCCGAGATGGCTGCCTGCATGCGCGAGGTGCGAGGTGCGGCCCTTCAGGTCGGCGAGGAACGTCCACCATGAGCCGCCCACGGCTTTCCCCTTGGACCGGAGGTGGCAGGGGCTGGAGAGAGCTGGCCGGCAAGCTCGGGTGGCCCCTTGCGGTGCTCGTCATCGTCATCGCACTCTGGGAGTTCGCCGTCCGATCTGGATCCGTCCATGAGATCGTCCTTCCCCTGCCAGAGGACGTTGCGGCGGCGTTCTTCCTTCTCTTGCAGAGGCCGTTCTTCTGGCAAGCGACAGGGATCACGATGCAGGAAACCCTGCTCGGCTTCGTCATTGGCGCCGGCCTGGGTTTTGTGCTGGGTGTCGCAATCGCGTCAGTCAGAATCGTCCGACTGGCGCTGTATCCATACGCCGTCGCTTTTCAGAACACGCCGCGCGTCGCATTTGCACCGGTCTTCGTGACGCTCTTGGGATTTGACATATGGTCGAAGGTTGCGCTGGCCGCCGCGATCTGCTTCTTCCCGACCCTGCTCAATGTCATGGTCGGCATCCAGACAGTTGATGAGGACGCCAAGACGGTGATGCGGTCCTATGGAGCGTCAACGTGGCAAACGTTCCGAAAGCTCACTCTGCCCTACGCCCTGCCTCTCGTCTTTGCCGGTCTGAAGCTGGGGATGAGCTTCGCGTTGATCGGCGCGATCGTGGCCGAGTTTGTGGGCGCTTCCCGTGGCATGGGCGTGTTGATCAAGACCTTCAACTTCCAACTCGATGTGGCCGAGGCCTACGCCGTGGTGCTCGCCCTGTCGATTATCGGGCTCGCTCTCTACGGGGTGATGGAGTTCCTGGATCGCAGGATTATCTTCTGGATTGACCGCTAGCCGTGAAGATCGACATCCACTCTCACCTGTTGCCGCGCGCCTATGTCGATGCCGCGCGCCGCGACGGCAATCCGTATCGTGCTCATCTCGAATACAACGCGGCCGCGGACCGAGAAGAGGTCGTAATTCCTCCGAGCGGGAGGTATGTCCTGGTCGATCAGGTCATCGATCCCGAGGCAAAGATCGCGGAGCTCGATCGCTTCGGACTGGACATGGCGATTGTCTCGCCTCCGGCCTATGCCCTTCACCACGAACTGGTTGGGACGCAGGCAGCGGAGCACACGCGCATGCTCAACGATGGAATGGCAGCCATTCAGGCCGAGCATGGTGCGAGGCTTCGAGGCATGGCGATGCTGCCGATCCAGGAGCCGGAGCTGGCCGTGGAAGAGCTCGACCGGGTCGTCGACGAGCACGGAATGACGGCGGCCGTGATCCTCGCCAACATCGACGGCAAGAACCTGGACGAGCCGGCGTATCGGCCGGTGTTCGCCCGTCTCGCCGAGAGGGGCGTCTTCCTCTTCATCCATGCGTTGCTGACCAGCGGCACTGAGCGAATCAGCCGCTACCGACTATTCAACGCCATAGGCAATCCGCTGGACGACACCATCGCCATCTACAGCCTGATCTACGGTGGGATCCTGGAGGAGTTCCCGAACCTCAAGGTATGTGTCGCGCACGGTGGCGGGCAAGCGCCGTACATCGTCGGGCGGGTGGATCGGGGCTGGCGGATCCACGAATCCGTGAGGCAACAGATCCCCAGCCTCCCGGCGCGTATCTCAGCATGCTGTACTACGACACGATCCTTCACGACCAGCGAGCGCTCAAGTACCTGAGCGACACGGTCGGGACGAGCCAGTTGATGGTTGGGAGTGACTGCCCATACCACCTTATCGACATGGGCGACCCTGACCCCGTCGGCACGGTAACCGCCATGGATATCTCAGAGAAGGAGAAGGGGCTCATCCTCGGAGGCACTGCTGCCCGCCTCATGGGCATTGACGACGCGTAGGTTTAGTCGCCGGATCTCGGTCGGCCGGGGAGGTCCTGCCAGTCAGGATCAAGTAGGTGACCTCTTCTAGAGCCACAAGCTGGAACGGCATATCAAGGCTCGCAGCAACAAGGACGACATCGTCCTAGATCCCTTCGCTGGCTGTGGTACGGCGCTGGTCGCAGCGCATCGGCTCGGACGCCAGTGGATCGGCCTTGATATCAGCCAGACCGCAGTCGGACTTATGCAATGGCGCATGGGCAAGGTGGGAACCACCAGCATCAAGCTCGTCGGGATGCCCGTGACGGAGGCACAGCCCCACGCGCTCACGCCGTTCGAGTTCCAGAACTGGGTCATCCAGCGCATGAACGGAACGCACTCGCCGCGGTAAGTCCACGACATGGGTATCGACGGCTTTAGCTTCATGCTTCGAGCCGATTCAGGTCAAGCAGTCGAGCAGCATCGGACGCAACGTGGTCGATAACTTCGAGACGGCCATCAAGCGCGACGGTAAGAACAAGGGCTACATCGTGGCCTTCAGTTTCGGGCGCGGTGCCTACGAGGAAGCCGCCAGGGTGAAGGGTAAGGACGGCCTCACCATCGTCCTACTGACCGTGGCGGATCTGCTCAAGGGCAAGGCCGATCTGGTAATGCCCGACACCGGGCTATTCGGAGCCGACTTGCCGATGCCGGACCCTCGCAGCTCTGAGACCCGCCCATCCATCGAGGAGCTGATCGCTAGCGAGTCGGGCGAGTCTCTCGGTATGGTGGCCGAGGCGAGCGAGTCCTACTAAGAGGGCGCTCCCTCAAACTGAGACACTACCAAACGTCCGTTGGCTTGACGTCAGACACGACAAGGATCGCCTCGACGACCGTCGAAGGGGATGATCCGGCACTTGCGTCGCCGATCTGCATCCCGGACATCCCCCATCGTCGCCGTTGCGACGGTTCATTCAATCGTTCGTGCCGATCGGGCGGCGTACGATGAGTAGGGCGTCGATCGGACCGCGTCCGGGCGGCGGCACCCGTCGCACGACGACGGCTCGCTCGACGGTGAGCGCCTCGTCGGCGTCGGTCAGCTCGCGAGCAACCTCGTTGGCCGTGAAGAGGCGCTCGGGGTCCGGCGGCCCGCCGACGCCCTCGGTCAGGTTGGTGCGGTCGTGGCCGACGACGAGCAATCGGCCGCCGGGCGCGACGGCCCGAGCGGCGGCCGCGTACACCGACCGGCGCTCCTCGGCAGGCAGCTGCAGGTAGACGAGCGTCACAAGGTCGAAGGCGGCGTTCGGCGGCGACCAGTGCAACAGGTCGGTCTCGACCCAATCGACGATGACGCCGGCCGCCTCTGCCTTCGACCGTGCCTTCGCGAGGGCGACACCGGACCAGTCGATCCCGGTGACCTGCCAGCCTCGACGGGCGAGCCAGACGGTGTTCGTGCCATCGCCGCAGGCCACGTCGAGGGCGGTACCCGGCACCAGCCTGGAGGCCTCGGCAACGAGGAGCGGGTTAGGCTCGGCCGACTCGATCGCCCGCTCCGCGTGCCGCTCGTCCCAGCGCCGCCGGCGATCGTCGCGCGAATCCTCCTCGCACGCCGCGGGAGAGCCGAGCACGCGCTTGAGTGCCAACTGCTCACGGATCCGGCCGGCGATCTGTTCCTCGACGACGGTGTCCGGGTCGCGCAGCCCACCGAGCGAGGCACGCACGCCGACCAGGCTGGCGTGCAGCGGCGGGCAGGTGGGACAGGACTCGAGGTGTCGCTCGACGGTTGCCTTGGTGGCCTCGTCGAGCTCGCCGTCGAGGTAGGCCGACACGTGCCGGCGGGCGCGCCAGCAATGCATTGGTTGGCCCAGGCTCGCCTGGCGGCGGGCGTCATCCTCGGCGAGGGCGCTCACGAGCACCATCCTTCCGCGGCGCAGCCGCTGCTTGGCCGCCGGGAGACCGATCTCCATCGCCGACGCGATCTCGGCGCCGGTCCAGCTCAGCGCGTCGTGGAGGACGACCGGCAGCCGATAGATGAGCGGCAGCCGCGCGAGCCCGTCCTTGAGTTCGTCGCGCAGCTCGGTCCGCTCGAGGACCCGTTCCGGCATGACCGTGTACGAGTCGTCGTGCCAGTCGGCCTCGACCGCGTCGATGTCGAGCTCGTCATGATGTCGGCGCGAGCGGTCGACGATCCGGTTGACGAGGCTGCGGCGCAGCCACGCCGGCAGCGCCGACGGATCGCGCAGTTGGTCCCGGCGGCGCCACGCCCCGACGATCGTGTCCTGGGCGCATTCCTCGGCGACGTCGGCATCCGAGATGAGACGGGTCGCCAGCCGCACGAGCCGCGGCAGCTCCTCAGCCAGGCGGGCGGCGAAGGCCTCGCCCGCCTGCTCGCCGCCCGACACCGGTTGCGCGGGTGCGTCGGACACAGTTCCTCACGCCTTGGCGTGCTGGCGAACGGAGAAGCGATTGCCCGCCGTCACGATGCCGAGCACGAAATAGAGCGCGCAGAAGCCGAAGGCGCCGGTCACGAGCTGGATCTCGGTGGCCAGTCGGCTCTTGCCGATCCCCACTCACCGGCCACGAGGAAGACACGGCAGCGACCCTGCAGGACGTCCGCCAGGCCGCCTTGGGGCTCCGCGACCTCGTGCGCCCGCCCGACGAAGCTCTCGGCCGTTCTGCCGGAGTATGACCCCGAAATGTCGCCCTCCGCTTTCCCTGTGGGGCGCTCAGCATGAAGCTCCCGAGATAGTACGCCTGCCAGGCACTGAAGCGGCCAGGCAGTTGTCCGCGCTACAGCGGGCAGATTAGGCGTCTGGATCGAGCGACATGTGCGCCATTTGGAAGGGAACCCGAACGCTCCTTATTGAGCACACGTCAGATCAGTACGCATCGGACTTTGCCGCTTGGTCTCATGTTTCCGGCCAAAGGTGCCTTCCTCGGAGAGCCATCCGGCCCTAGGCGATCCTGCTGCGGCCTGACAGCATCGGACGCGGAAGCGAACGAAGGAGGCGCCCGATGCGCGTACATGAGGTGATGACCCGCGAGGTCATCACCGTGCACCCCGAGACACCGCTCAAGGATGTGGCACGGCTGCTGGTCGAACACCGGATCGGCGGCGTGCCGGTCGTCGACGAGGACAGCAAGGTGCTCGGCGTCGTCTCAGAAAGCGACTTCGCGATCAAGGAGCGCGGCGACGAGTACGCCTACGCCCGTTTTGGCTGGCTGTTCGGCGATGCCGGACGCGACGCGACCCGGATCATGGCCGCTCGCACCGCCGGGGAGGCGATGAGCGCACCGCCGGTAACGATCGAGGGGCGCATCACATGCGTCCGTGAGGCCGCCACCGCCATGGTCGAGCACAATATCAACCGTCTGCCGGTGATCGAGGACGGACGGCTGATCGGCATCATCACCCGGGGTGATCTGGTGCGCGTGTTCGTGCAGCCGGACAGCGCCATCGCCGATAAGCTTCGCACCGCACTCCGCGCGGTGGACGGGCTCACGGTCGATAGCGTCGAGAACGGAATCGTGATGCTCACGGGATCCGTGGAAACGAGAGCGATGGCCGAGACCGCGGTCCGCATCGCCGAGGCGTTCGACGGCGTGGTTGCGGTGAACAGCGATCGGATCGCCTGGCGGGAGGAAACGCGCCGCGAGCCGTCGGTGCCGATCGGGACTCCCTAGCCCTACCCATCCTGGCGGGCCGTTTGCCCGGTGCGAAGGCAGAACCGGTTGCCAGCAGCGGTGACGCTCAGCTCCGTACGGCACCTCCGCTGAGCGCGGCTTCGATCACCGTCCGGCCGAAAGCCGCCCCGACTACGGCGAACTGCCGACCGAGGTATCGGCTGAGGGGCGGCACGACAGCCAGTAGCAATCGTGCCGTCTAGCCACTGCCGCCCGGTGGCTCGATGCTATCGTTCACGATTCTCATTGCAGGATGCAACAATATTGGTCTGCAATTTCATCTGTCCAGCCTGTAACCAACCGAGAGGCGCATGGCGATCGTCACGATCAGCCGACAGTTCGGCGCCGGGGGGTCAAGTGTGGCGAGGATCATCGCTGAGTTTCTTGGGGCGGAACTCGTGGACAGCTCGCTCATCGCCGAGGTGGCACGGCGACTCGAGCTGTCCGAGCCCGAGGTCGAGAGACGAGACGAGCATCCCGAGACATTCCTCGATCGGCTGCTCGATTCACTGAGGTACCTCGCACCCGCGACAGGGTTGGCCTGGCGGCCGCCGCATCGCGACGCAACCGTTGACCCGCGCTGGGCGGTCGTGAACGTCACCGAGGAACTCCTTCGAGAAGTTGCGCGACTCGGGAACGCGGTCATCGTCGGACGCGGCGGGGCATTCGTGCTCCGCGACCAACCGCACGCGCTCCACGTGTTCCTCCACGCCCCGGACGAGGTTCGCGTTCAGACGATCATGACGCGGTTCTCAGTCGACGAAGTGATCGCTCGGGCGCGGATGCGTGAAACGGATGCCAGCCGCGGCGCCTACATTCGACAGCTCTACAAGGCTGACTGGCGAGACAGCGCGAACTACGATCTCGTGATCAACACGCGTCGGGTGGGATTCGGGCGCGCGGCCGACTTGATCCTCGCGGCCATTGGTCGCCGGTCCTTCGCCGAGTCCGGATTTCGCACCTGACTTGGCGTGGCAGCGGTCGCCCTGTTGAGCAACGCAGTGCTGCACACGTTCCTTGGCCCCAGATCGCGCCTGGTGGAGCCCTACTGGGTACAATGATCGAGGGGATCCGATCGAAGGCGATGAGGCGACTCGAAGTGATCTTGGGGCCCGCCACCGAGGTGTTGCAGCGGCATTCCGGATCTCGCGGGCGCCGACTCCCCGGAGACAGCGCTTGCAGAACGATAAGCGCTCAGCCGGGCCTGAAATGGCGTCAGCTGAGCAAGAATGAGGGTTGGTTGGTACCGCATACCGGATTCGACGTGGGCTGCAGCAGGCGTCCCATACGTCTTCACCTGAGGCACGAATCGACCATTCGTGCGGGCTGTGGGCGTTGCGATAGTGTGCAGATAGTGTGCAATTAGCCGCCCCTGGCCAGCGTAGCACTCCGGGCCGCCCCACCTGTGGCCCTCGCTGATCCAGATCGGCCACACCCGAGCGGGCTTCCACACCCCGATTGGGTCGAGCCCCTGTTCGGGCTAAGCTACGCAGATGGGCGGCGAGATTTCACCTATCGCTCGCACACCAGTCTGGAGCCAAGCGCTGACGGTCCCGCTGGCACGCGTTGTCCCGGTCGGCTGGCGATCGGCGGTCCTGACCGCTATCAAGGGGCTCCACACCGCGATCTTCGCCTCCGTCGGCGCATCCATCCTCGTCTTCGTGTGGGAGGGGTTTCGGCAGCGGACCGGCCGGCGCGCGGCCATCGCGCTTAGTGTCGCATTGGCCGAGACCGGCATCTTCGCCAGCAACAACCAGGTCTGTCCGCTTACGCCGCTCGCCGAGGAATTTGGCGCGGAGCGCGGATCCGTAGCCGACATTTTCCTGCCCGACTGGTTCAGCCGCCGCATTCCGCTTTTCGGCGGCAGCGCGCTGATACTCGACCTCGCCCTGAACCTCCGCGCGGTGCTCAACCACCGGCACCTGATGTCCGGCCGGGGCAGATTGACCATCACCACCACTTGGAGCCGGTCTGGCGACTGATGCCGGCGGCTGTGGCCGCCCGGCTGTTCGTCCACCCGCCGTTGACGCGCTCGACCAGGGTGCGCCTTCCCCGCGGCGTGAGCCGCGCGTTGGCATGGACCAGGAGGGCCCCTCCGCCGACTGTGGCTTGACACCAGCAGCCGAAGGGTACGGCCCTCACCCGTCAACAACCTGGTTGGGAACTGGAGCTAGCCGAGCGCCTTCAGCGCATCGCCGAACTCAGCGGCGCTCAGCTCCCCGCGCGCGAAGCGTCGCCGGAGGATCTCCCGCGAATCGTCGCCGGTCGGGCGCCGGGTGATAGCGAGCGCGACCGCCAGCCCGACCACCAGGAGCACGCCCAGGGCGATCAGGCCGAACCAGGGGACGCCGCCCCACATCATCCCGCTCCCCGACATGCCGCCGGCCATCATCTGACCCATCATGCCGCCCATCATCTCGCCCATCGCTTGGCAACTCTCGCTGGTCATCGCCTGGCTCCTTTCCCTTGTCCGGTCTTACTTGTCCGTTACCACGACGAGGGCTAGCCCCTTACGGACGGATGGCGACCTTCAGCACGCCGTCCAGGCGGTTGCTGAAGACCCGATACGCCTCGCCGATCTCATCGAGCGAGAACCGATGCGTCAGCAGCGGCGTGGGGTCGAAGCGGCCCGACGCCACCATCTTCATCAGCCGCTCCATCCGCTCCTTGCCGCCCGGGCAGAGGGTGGTGACGATCGTGTGATCGCCCAGTCCCGCGGCGAATGCGTCGTGCGGCATCTGGAGCTTGCCCGAGTAGACGCCCAGGCTCGACAGCGTTCCGCCGGGGCGGATGCTGCGCAGCGCGTTCTCGAACGTCTCCTGCAGTCCCAGTGCCTCGATCGCCACGTCGGCGCCGCCGCTGGTGATGCGCTTGACTTCGGCGACCACGTCGACCAGCTGAGGGTCGAGCACGACGTCGGCGCCCATCTGGCGCGCCATGGCCAGCCGGGTCGGATCCCCGTCTACGCCGATCACCAGCGCGGCGCCCATCAGCTTGGCGCCCGCGGTTGCGCACAGGCCGATCGGCCCCTGCGCGAAGACGACGACCGAGTCGCCGATCCGGACCTTGCCCGACTCGGCGCCGGCGAAGCCGGTGGAGGCGATGTCGGCCAGCAGGACGACCTGCTCGTCGGTCAGGGTGTCGGGGATCTTGGCGCAGGTTGGCCTGCGCGAACGGCACCAGCAGGTACTCGGCCTGGGCACCGTTGATGGTGTTGCCGAAGCGCCAGCCACCGATTGCCTCATAGCCGGTGCCGTGACCGCACTGGCTGAGGTTGCCGCTCAGGCAGGCATGGCACTGGCCACATGGCGTGATGGCTCCGACCAGGACGCGTTCGCCGACGTCGTACCCGACCACACCGGGGCCGAGCTCCTCGATGACTCCGACCGGCTCGTGGCCGACGATCAGGCCCGGCTCGCACCGGGTACTCGCCCTTCAGGATGTGGACATCGGTGCCGCAGATCGTGGTCAGGGTGACGCGGATGACGGCCTCACCCGGACCGGGACGGGGGCGCGGAACCTCTTCGACCCGGATGTCGCCCGGCGCGTGGAAGACGGCCGCGCGCATGGTCGGTGCCTCCAAGGCGGCCACCTCCTTGGCGCGAGATGCAATGACCATCGTGATCTCTCCTCTCAAGACGGGGATCCGAGCTGCGGCGAATAGTCGTAGGTGCGGCTCGTTCTGCCGTCGCCTTAATCCTGCCAATCCGGGTCTGCGTGCCCTAATGCCGGTTGGACCTTTGCGCAGGGTCCGATGGCCCTGTTCGGTGAGCCATGGCCGCACCACCATCGTGACTGAGCCGTCTCGCGCGCGAGACGAGTGTCAGCCGAGCCCTCGATGGAAAGGAGTCTGGAGATGAACAAGATCCTCGTCGCATATCTGAAAGGCTAACGTCATGAACTCGGGACCATGCTGCAACGACCGATCGATGTCGGATGCGCTAAACCACCTCTACCTGCGCCATCGTTTTTTCTGCGCGTCGGCTTCCTCGCACTGCTGCTTGCCCTGGCCGCCTGCCAACGGGACGGCGGCGGCGATGGCTGTTAGCCAGTCACATCCGGCGGCAATGCGACAGCACAGCGCCTCGTGACGCAGATAACTGCGGCCTCGCGCACAGCTCTTCGAATCGATCAGGCTTTGAGAGCCGTCCATCGCTATGCCGCGGCTCCAGCCAGCCCCGGTCTCGCCGGGTTGTGCTGACGATCGGCACAGGCGGCGCACCCACAGCAGGAGGTCCACGATGACGATCCCGCAGCAGCCCCCAGAGCCAAAGATCCCCGAGCGAAGAGAGCCCGGGATCGACATTCCCCCGGACGGGCCAACTCCCGATCTACCGCCACCGGAGTTCCCCGAGACGAACGAGCCGGACTACCACGCGCCAGGTACCGAAGACGAGCCACTGGATCTGCCTCGCGAGAACCCGAACGTCCAGACCGATGCTTGACCCAGCACGGCGGACAATTATCACGGCCGAGCAGAGTCCGCGGCAACTGCCGGAACCACCGGAACCTCCCGGTCCTCCGGAACCGCCGCATCCTCCTGAGCCTCCTCCCCCACCGCACTCGGGCGCCGCGACGGCCGGTTGAGGTTCAGTGGCGGCGGTCGTGGCAGCCGAGGGCGATGCGATCGCCAGGAACAGCCGCGCCCAGCCCGGCTACCACGATGAGCAGTTCGGGGCTGTCCCCGCTCCCCTCAGATAAGGGCTCAGCCGGCCCCAGAACGGCGCCGGCTGAGCACGAATGATGGCTGATTGGTACCGCATACCGGATGCGCCGTATTCCGTGCCATGCGTCCCGCCGAGCGACACGGTGGGCAGCATGGGCGACATGGGACGCATGCAACTCCCGTCTATCAGCTCTTCTTCTTGTCCTTGGTCTCGCCTGCCTCGCGGCGCTCCTTGTTCACCGTCCGCGCCGCTCGCTCCTCTGCCTCATCCTTCGAGACGCCGCGTTCCTGGTAGCCCTCCTTGATGTGCTCGTACTGGCGTTCGCGCTTCTTGCTTGATCCGGCAGGCATCATCAGCCTCCTACTGTGGTAGGCGCCCACTAGTGCACTTCTCGGGCCATGCCTCGGCCCAGACCGCCCGCCGCATTCTACCTCGGGGTGCCCAAAGAACCAGAAGAGGTGCTGCCATAGGATGGCGCTGCCGCCTGCGGCCGGGTCGAAGAAGCTGGCGCCCACGGTCCGATCCAGGAAGAGCATGGCCAGTGCCGTCGTCAGGACCGGGAAGGTCAGCAGAATGAGCAGGCTGGTGACCAGGATGTTCCAGACGAAGATGGGCATGCGGAACATCGTCATCCCCGGCGCGCGCATGGCGAAGGTGGTGGCTATGAAGTTGACGGCTCCCAGGATCCCGCTCGTGCTCGACAGGATCAGCCCCATGATCCACAGGTTGCCGCCCGCGCCGGGCGAGTAGGTCGCGTTCGACAACGGCGCGTAGCCGGTCCAGCCGAAGGCCGCCGCGCCGCTCGCGGTGAGGAAGCCCGAGAAGGCGACCATCCCGCCCAGGTCCCCCGTCCGGATCACCCCGCCTTACACTCTTCGACATGGCACCACTCGCCGGCCTATCGAAAGCATGGGTTGAGGCAGAGGCTGCGTTGCCGCTCGAATGGGAGCTACGCGGGGTGGTGCTGGGACCCCGGCTCGCTGATCCTGAGGTCGACGGTCATCGCTGGGTCGCCTGGGCGCGCGCGAAGAATGGCTCCAAAGCTGAGGGGCTGCCGCCAGTAGAGGGGAGCGGCGAGACGGCCCACCAGGCGCTCAACGACTTGGCGAAGCGGCTGCGCGAGGTGCGAGGGTAAGGTGAGCTCATAGCTCCCCATGAGCGGCCAGTAAAGTGGCGCCGTCGCAACTCCCCTCTGGCGGCCGAAAGATATTAGGAGGACCATCCCGTGAGCGAGGTAGCTTGGCTCAGACAGCGGTCGACCGGAGACGAATATCGAGTCGAGCGCGATGCAGCTGGACAGGTGACGCGGGCCAGCAAGGAGGCTCGCCAGGGCGGGCCCGACAGGCTCACCGGCCCGGAGGCGAACCTGCCGGACGATCCCGAGACGATTGCGGCGATCAATGCGCATTCGGAAGACTATGAGGAGATCCCGCTCGAGGTTCTACATCAGGACAAGGGGCGAGACGACTAAACGGGGGCACGAACCAGCGATAAGCTGCCAGTCAGGGCCGGCCACTAGGCTCCCCCTGGGCCGGGTGACGTTGACGGCGCGCAGAGCTCGAGCGGCGACGGCCGCGGCGATCGGCAGCGTGCAGGCGACCTCGGCCTAGGAATCGCGCTGCTCTTGTGCCGCCCTTCCGCGCCCCGCATTGTTTCTCCCTTGCAAGCTAGAGAAGGGAGCGGACGTGAAACTCATCAACACCGACGGTATGGCGTTCATCGGACCGGGCTCGGAGTGGTTCTGGCG
>CAVVPF010000025.1:0-51234 GCA_963750025.1 uncultured Chloroflexia bacterium | reverse complement strand
CCATTTTTTTTGTGGTCTACGCTTCACTTCAAGTTTAGGTGCTTGCTTACGTGGGGGCTCCCGAGCGGAACTACCTGCCGATCGATCAGCGCCAGGCATGACGATCGTGGAGAGTCGCATTTCTGACAGACGCCGCGTCGCGAATCGGTCATAACTACCCGCCATGCGACTGACCGTCCTGGGTCGTAGCCCGGCTCGCCCAAATCCGGGAGAGGCGTGTGCCGGCTACGTGGTCGAGGGGGGCGACTCGCGGATCCTGATGGACGTGGGGCCCGGCGTGGTGGCGCAGCTGCTTCGACGCAACACCCCCGATGAGCTCGACGCGGTGGTGATCAGCCACATGCACACCGACCACTGCCTCGATCTGATCACCCTGCGCTACAGCTACCCGTGGATCGACGTGGCCAAGCACCGCCTGACGGTGATCGTGCCGCCCGGCAGCATCGGCCAGCTCTCCGAGCTCGCCCTCGGGGCAGGCTACGCGAACTTCTTCGACAAGAGCTTCATCTTCGTGGAGCACGACGGCAAGCGGCCGATCGAGATCGGCAACCTGCGCCTGGAGCCCGACGAGACCCAGCACTACGTGCGCACCTGGGGCTTCCGGGTGACCGCCCGCGGCGTCGACGAGGACTCCGACAAGATTCTCGCCTATTCAGCCGACAGCGGACCCTGCGACGCGCTGCCACGGATCGCGGACCAGGCCGACCTGTTCCTCTGCGAAGCGGCCCTTCGCTCGCTCAAGGAGGACGACCCGGAGCCGGAGAGCCGCGGCCACCTGCTGCCGTCGGAGGCCGCCGAGACGGCCCGCTCGGCCGGCGTCAAGCGCATGCTGATGACCCACATTCCGGTCCCCGATGGCGGCGAGTGGGCCCTCAGCGAAGCCCGCGCGGTCTACGACGGGTCGGTCGAGATCGCGGAGCCGCTGCGCACCTACGAGGTCTGATCGGCCTCCGACGAGACCCGCGCGCCGGCGATGTAGCGGTCGGCCGACCAGGTGGCCAGCGCCCACAGGACCGACGCCGCCAGGGTGAAGCCCACCAGGGCGACCCCCACCACCACCGCGCCTGCGCCGAACGTGACGCCCATCGCCACGCCGACCAGGAGCGCACCTCCAACCAGGATGGCGGCCATCACCAGCCCGATCTTCGCCGCGGTCAACAGGTACCAGGCCAGGGAGTGCCCCTGCGCGCGCCCGGCCAGCCACAGCACGGTGGGTCCGGTGGCCCCATACAGTGCCGCGTACAGGCCGCCGGAGCCGAACAGCTCGGCCGTGCCGAGCCGCACATGCAACACGATGGCGGCCAGCAGCCAGGCACCAAGCAGCGAACTCGCCGCGCCGACCCCGATCAGCCAGATGAGCAGGACCGTGGCAGTGCCACCCGAGAGCCGTTCGACCAGCTCTCCGTCGCGCCCCTCGACCAGCTCGGTGGGCCCGTCCCCGGGCAGGGTTGGCGGTGTGGTGTCGGCCATCAGCTCAGCTGAGCGCCGCGGCGAAGGCAAGCTCCAGGTCGGCGATCAGGTCCTCGACCGCCTCGATCCCCACCGAAAGCCGAATCAGGCCTGCCGGAACCTCGAGCGGTGAGCCGGCCGCCGAGGCGTGGGTCATCGCCGCCGGGAGCTCGATCAGCGATTCGACAGCGCCAAGTGACTCCGCCAGGGTGAAGAGCCGCGTGGCGGCCGACGAAGTGCCGGGCAGAAGCCTCGTCGGCCGCAAGCTCGAAGCTGACCATCGCCCCGGGGAGCCGCATCTGGCGCGCGACCAGCTCGCGCTGCGGGTGGTCGGGCAGCCCCGGATAGTGGACCACCGCCACCTCGGCGGCGCGAGGCCAGCCAGCTGGCGAGCGCTGCCGCGTTGCCGCACGCGCGTTCCATGCGAACGGCCAGGGTCCGCATGCCACGCATCACCAGCCAGCAGTCGAACGGTGACGGTACGGCGCCCGCCGCGTTCTGGTGGAAGCGCAGCCGCTCCGCAAGGTCGTCGCGCCGGGTCGCCACCAGGCCGCTGATCACATCGGAGTGTCCGCCCAGGTACTTCGTGGCCGAGTGCAGCACCAGGTCCGCCCCGAGTTCCAGCGGCCGCTGCAGGAACGGCGTGGCGAAGGTGCTGTCGACCACGGTCAGGGCTCCGGCCGACGCCGCCAGGCGCGCCACGGCGCTGATGTCGACCACCTTGAGCAGCGGATTGGTGGGCGTCTCGATCCAGACCATGCGGGCCGGCCTGGGACCGGTCAGCGCGGCAGCCACGGCATCGGGGTCGCGCAGGTCGACCGCATCGGTCTGTACGCCATAGCGTGCCCAGACCTTGTCGGCCAGGCGCCAGGTGCCGCCATAGGCATCGTCTGACAGGATCAGGCGGTCGCCAGGCTCGAGCAGGTAGAGAAGGTTCTGGGTGGCCGCCAGGCCCGAGGCGAAGGCGAAGCCATGCGTGCCGCCCTCGAGCGCCGCGATGGCCCCCTCGAGCGCGCTGCCGGGTCGGGTTGTCGCTGCGGCCGTACTCGAAGCCGCCACGCGTGTGCCCCGACCCCGTCCTGCTTAAAGGTGGTGCTCATCTGGATCGCCGGCGAGACGCCGCCGCTGATCTGGTCGGGATCGGCGCCAGCGTGGACGGCCAGCGTCTCGAATCGGTCACTCATGGGGCGTCATTGTGTCACGCGTCGGCCGGTCGGGGCCGCGTCGCATTCGTGCCTGCTCGGCATCGGAGCGCATGGACAGGGATTCGCTCCCGGACCTCCTCAGACGGCCGATATCTCTGCTGCGTCTGCTCAGCCACCGAGCATTCGGCCGAGATTCGAGCTGATCGTGGTCGATGCGCTCGGATGGCGAGCATCGCCCTCGGGCATCGACCCGAGCATCGAGCCCGGGCGGCGGCGCGGGCAGGCTCAGCGGGTGCGGGGGAAGCCCGAGTCGACCTTGGATGTCCCCGGATCGGGCCAGCGCGAGGTGACCACCTTGGCCCGCGTGTAGAACTGCACGCCCTCGGGGCCGTACATGTGCAGGTCGCCGAAGAGCGAGGCCTTCCAGCCGCCGAAGCTGTAGTAGGCGACCGGGACGGGGATCGGCACGTTGATGCCGACCATCCCGACGTTGACCTCGAACTGGAACTGCCGCGCCGCGCCCGCCGTCGCGGGTGAAGATGGCCGTCCCGTTGCCGTACGGGTTGGCGTTGAGCAGCTCCATCGCATCGGTGTAGGTCGGGACGCGCACGACCTCGAGCACCGGGCCGAAGATCTCGTTGCGGTAGCACTCCATCTCCGGCGTCACGCGGTCGAGCAGCGAGACGCCGAGGAAGAAGCCCTTCGCGCTCAGAGTAGAGCGGGTGCTGGCGGCCATCGACGACGAGGTCGGCGCCCTGCGCCGGCGCCGCTATCGAGGTAGCGCGGCCACCTTGTCGCGGTGCTCGCGGGTGATGAGCGGCCCCATCTCCGCCTCGGGATCGGTGCCCGGACCGACCTTGATCTTGGGCAGCCGCGCTCGATGGCGTCCACCAGCGGATCGGCCACGCTCGCCGACCGCCACCACCACGCTGATCGCCATGCAGCGCTCGCCGGCGGAGCCGTAGGCGGCGGAGACGGCGGCATCGGCGGCCATGCTCGATATCGGCGTCCGGGCAGCACCACCATGTGGTTCTTGGCGCCGCCCAGCGCCTGCACGCGCTTGCCGTTCTCCGTGCCGGTCTCGTAGATGTAGCGCGCCACCGGCGTCGAGCCGACGAACGAGACGGCCGCGATGTCGGGATGCTCCAGGATGCGCGTCGACCGCCACCTTGTCGCCGTGCACGACGTTGAAGACGCCGTCCGGCAGGCCGGCTTCCTTGAGCAGCTCGGCCATGTAGACCGATGCCGACGGGTCCTTCTCGGACGGCTTCAGGATGAAGGTGTTGCCGCAGGCGATGGCGTTGCCGAACATCCACATCGGCACCATGGCCGGGAAGTTGAACGGCGTGATGCCGGCCACCACGCCGAGCGGCTGGCGGATCTGGTAGACGTCGATGCCGGTGCGAGACCTGCTCGCTGAAGCCGCCCTTGAGCAGGTGCGGGATGCCGGTCGCGAACTCCAGGTTCTCGAGGCCGCGGGCCACCTCGCCCAGGGCGTCGCTCGGCACCTTGCCGTGCTCCGCGGTCAGGAAGGCAGCGATCTCGCGCGCGATGCGGCCTCCACCAGGTTGCGGATGCGGAACAGGATCTCGGTGCGCTTGCTGAGATCGGGTGGCGCGCCAAGCCGGGAAGGCGGCCTTGGCGGCGGCGACCGCGGCGTCGACCTCCTCGACCGAGGCGAAGTCGACCTCGCGGGCCACCTCGCCGGTGGCGGGGTTGTAGACCGGGCCCATGCGACCGGAGGTGCCGGCGACGCGCCGGCCGTTGATCCAGTGGTTGACGCGCTCGTCGGCTGCCCGGCCGCCGGTGCTGGCGAGTGGCTCTGCGACGTGGGTCATGATCTCCTCGGTTCGTTCCCCGCGGTGGGGCGTGGCGGCGTGCTGCGATGCGGTGAGCGCCAAGGGTACCGCGCCGAGGCGCGAGTTGCCTATCGGCTGGTGGTCCGTTATGGACGGAGACCGGGCCGCCGGCAGCTATGTCTCAGCTGTGGGGGCTTATGGCAAGGGGGTGAACTCATGCGCCGCCCCGCGGAGCGTAATTCGCACTGGCTGAGAATCAGGCTACCGGCGCGGCGCCGGCCGCCGCTCATTCGGCGCAAGCCTCCGCCACAGAGAATTATGGATCAGCCATCGGCAGGCACCCGGCAGGCGCCCGGTGGCATGCCATCCGCTCCGGCGCCCGTCCGCGTCCTAGGCCGTGCGCCCTCTTCGCACAACCGCCGACGGTCTGGTCGCTCGCCAGTCGTAGTCGGCGACCTGCTCGTCAGCGCCCAGCAGGCCGACCTCTCGCAGCCAGGCGTCGTTGTAGAGCTTCCCGAGGTAGTTGCGTCCGGAATCCGGCAGCAGCACCACGAACAGCGCCTCAGGATCCTCGACCGAGCGGGCGACCTGCAGCGCGGCCCAGAGAGCGGTTCCGCACGACTCCCCCATCAGGATCCCCTCGACCGCGGTGGCCTGTCGCGCGGTGAGCATTGCATCACGGTCGCTGACCCGCACGATCATGTCGCAGACGTCGGTGTCGTAGGTCTGCGGCCAGAAGTCCTCGCCGACCCCTTCGGTCAGGTATGGGTGCGGCGGGCCACCGGAGAAGACGCTTCCGTCGGTGTCTGCGCCGACCACCACGATTTCCGGCTTCCGCTCGCGCAGGTAACGCCCGATGCCGCTTATTGTGCCGCCGGTCCCCACCCCGGCTACGAAATGCGTGATCCGACCCTCGGTCGCCTCCCAGATCTCCGGCCCGGTGGTCAGGTAGTGGGCCTCCGGGTTGGCCGAGTTCGAGTACTGGTCAGGCTTCCATGCCCCGGGCGTCTCGCGCGCCAGCCGGTCCGACACGCGGTAGTAGCTGCGCTCGTCATCGGGCTCGACGTCGGTGGGACAGACGATCACCTCGGCGCCATACGCGCGCAGCAGCGCGCGCTTCTCCTCGCTCTGCTTATCGGCCATCACGAAGATGCACCGATACCCCTTCACCGCGGCCGCCATGGCCAGCCCGACGCCGGTGTTGCCGCTGGTCGGCTCCACGATCATGCCGCCGGGCTTGAGCAGGCCGGCGCGCTCGGCGGCCTCGATCATCGGCAGGGCGATGCGGTCCTTGACCGAGCCCCCGGGGTTCATGTGCTCGAGCTTGGCGACCACCCGCGGCGCAACGCCGGCAGCCAGTCGATCGAGCGCGACCAGCGGCGTGCCGCCGATCGCCGCGGTGACGTCGGGCAGGATGCCCGTGCGGTCAACCAGCCCCGGCATGCGGTGCGCTGGCGGGATCCGCGACGGGCACCTCGGGCGCCTCGACCACCGGCGGGCGCGGGTGATCGAACGGCGTCCCCCAGCCCCTTCGCGTGACGCAACCACAGGAAGCCGCCCGCCAGCAGCAGGCCACCGATTCCCAGCCAGGTGGCGGTCGGCAGGCCCGCGATCAGCCAGTTCTCGACCCGGAAGGTCTCCAGGTAGGAGCGCGAGGCGCCGTAGAACATGAGGTAGATCAACAGCAGGTCACCATCGAACAGCCGATGCGCCAGGCGTCGCGAGATCCACAGCAGCGCGCCCAGCGTCACCAGGCTGAAGATCGCCTCGTAGGCGAAGAGCGGATGGAAGCGGGTGGTGTCGACCGGGAACCGCGAGAGGTCGGTCCATTCGCCGATGCGGTGCGCCGCCCCGATCGGGATGCCCCAGGGCAGATCGGTGGGAGGGCCGTACAGCTCCTGGTTGACGAAGTTGCCGAGCCGCCCGATCGCCTGCCCCAGCGGGATTGCGATGGCGAAGATGTCGAGCCAGCGAGCGGTGGGCAGGTGCTTGACCCGCGTGTAGACGAAGAGCGCCGCAGCGCCGCCGATGATCGCGCCGGGGATCCCGAGGCCGCCGTTCCAGACCTGGAGGATGAGCCCCGGGTTGGCCGAGTAGAAGCTCCACTGGTGGATGACGTGGTAGATACGCGCCCCCAGCACGCCGAAGATCAGGACCCACAGCAGCATCGACCAGCCGATCTCGGGATCCTCGCCCCTGCGGCGGGCTTCGGCGGTCCCCAGCAGCGCGCCACCCAGCACCGCGGTGGCGATGATGATGCCGTACCAGTGCAGCGCGAGTGGGCCCAGCTGAAGGGCGATCGGGTCGATCACCGGCGGATGATACCCCGCGCACCGGGAATCGGCTGCTCATCGTTCGGCTACCGCAGTTGTGCCGCAGTGGAAGGATGGCAGGGTCTTCCCATCGGCCCGGGTCAGTCGTAGGCTGCGCGGGGCGCATACGAGGGTCTCCGATGTTGGAACACGCCGCCACGCCGAACGCCGGCGAGGACCGGGACGAGTTTGGTCGTCCGAAGTCCGCGCTGAGCACGATGCAGCTGCTGTCGGTGACCGCCTATTGGCTGGCCATCACGACGCTGTGGGGCGCCTTCACCTTCAGCGTGATTCCTCGCCTCGTGGAGTCGAAAGGAGTGCTCGGCAGCTCGACCCATCCGCTGGCGGGCCTCGCGATCGGGGCGATCACCACAGCCGGGGTGCTGATCGCGATCGTTGTCCAGCCGACGATGGGCGCGATCAGCGATCACACGCGCATGCGACTGGGGCGGCGCAAGCCCTATATCGTGATCGGGACCGCCATGGACCTGGTCTTCCTGACCTTCGCGGCCTGGGCCTTCTGGAACCAGGCCTATTGGGCGTTCCTGGTAGCGGTGGCACTCCTCCAGTTCAGCAGCAACTTCGCCCAGGGCCCGTACCAGGGTTACATCCCGGACCTCATCCCCGGCCGACAGGTTGGGATCGCGTCCGGCCTGCTGGGAGCCGCCAACATCGCCGGAAATCTGCTCGGACCGGGGCTCGCGATCATCTTCGTGGCCGTGCTGCCGGGGGTCGTCGGCTTTCCGGAGATCACCCTGGGCCTCTTCGCGGCGATCGGCGTGGTGGAGGTCGTCACCATGCTGATCACCGTCTTCTTCGTGCCCGACCGCCCGGCTCCCCCCACCAGCAAGACGCTGCGCGAGCGCGCACTCGGGGCGTGGGGAACCGACCTGCTCGCCAACCGCGACTACGTCTGGCTGCTCGTCAGCCGACTGTTTGTGCTGACCGCGCTGGTGTCGTTGCAGGCGTTCGCCGTCTTCTTCCTGGAGAACGCGCACGGCATGGAACCGAACCAGGCCCAGTCGTCACAGTTCCCGATCATCCTCACCGTCGCCGTGGCGGCCCTCCTGAGCGCCGTTCCGGGCGGCTGGATCTCGAGCAGGATCGGTCGCAAGCCGGTGCTCTACGTCGCCATCGCGCTCGGCGTGCTGGGGGCGGGGATCCTGGCGATCGGGCCGGAGTACTGGATGGTGGTCGCTGCGGCCGTGCCGATCGGGATCTGCAGTGGCGTCTTCCTGGGGGTCGACTGGGCGCTGATGACCGACATCATCCCGAAGGCCGAGTCCGGCCGGTACATGGGGATCAGCAACATCGCCGTCGCCAGCGCCGGCCCGATCGCAAGCACCATCGGTGGACTGCTGGTCTTCGGCATGGCGCTCCTGGCGCTGAACTCGGGGTTCGCCTACCGGGCGATCTTCGTGCTCATGGCGGTGGAGCTGGTGATCGGCGCACTGGCGCTAAGGCGGGTCACGGAACCTGTGCGGCATCGCGCCGCTGCCGCGGAGCCGACCGCCGCGCCGGTGGCATGACCGGCGCCGACGAACGGGCCCGGCGCACCGGGCCGCGGGAGCTGGGGGTCGCGGTCACGCCGCGCTATCGGGTCATGCGCGGGCTGAATCTCGTGCTGGTGCGCCTCTTGTTCGAGATCCGCACAGACGGCCTTGACGGTTGGCCGCCGGCCCCCTTCTGCCTGGTCCTCAACCACCACAACGGCTGGGATCCGATGCTGGCGCTGGCCGCCACCCCGGAGACGCCGCGCATCACCTGGTTCGGGCCAAGGGAGGCCGATTTCTCGCGTGGCTTCCGCAATCGGCTGATGGCCTTTTACGGAGGGGTGATTCCCTACAACCCGGAGAAGACGACCCTGACCTCCGCGGTGCGCGCGGTACGCAGGGTCTTCGCCACGGGTGGCGTGCTGGGGATCTTCGCGGAAGGAACCGTCGGCTTCCACGAGACGGAGCTGCTGCCGTTCGAGGATGGGGCGATCGCCTTCGCGGCAGCCAGCGGCGTGCCGATCGTGCCGTGCGCGATCGTCGGCAGCACCTTCATGTGGTTCCGCCGCCGGGTGGTCTTCCGGTACGGCGAGCCGATCCCCACCGGCCAGGCTCATGGACGCGAGGGTCGAGCCGCCCTCGACGAGCAGGTGCGAGCGGCCATGACCGCTCTGCTGCCCAACAGCGAGCCACGGCTGCCGCGTCGGCGGCCGCTGCACTTCCTGGGCGACCTGCTGACCGGCGCCGATGACCTCGCGCGGCGCCACGCCGAACTGGGCGAGTAGCCGACCGCCCGGGGCGTCGCCCGCTAGGATCAGTGCGTGCTTCCGGTCATCTGGGCGATCTTCGCCATCTGTACGGTGGGCGGTTTTGTCACGATCGCTGCCTACTGGCTCGATGTGCAGGATCGCCCTGACCTCAGCTTCCGGGCTCGTCTGGCCTGGTCGCTGGCCATCATCGGGTTCCCGCTGGTGATCCCGATCTACGCCTTCCGCGGCGGTCCCGACTGGCCGGTGGCGCTGCGCGTCGCCTCCTTCCTGCCCGCCGTGGCGCTGGCCCTCTTCTTCGGCTTCCTGTTCGGGCTCTTCCGCTAGGTCGCGCGCTCGCGCCTATCATCGGCGCATGACAACCACCGAACGCGGCGTGGACGCCGCCCTCACGTACCTGCGCACGCATGCCGACAAGCACCTGGCCGGTCTCGACGACTTTCTGCGCATCCCCTCGATCAGCGCTGAGCCGACCATGCGCGGCGAGGTGAGGCGAGCCGCACAATGGGTGGCCGATCGAGCTGACCCGCATCGGCGCCGAGCACGCCCAGCTGCACGACACCAGCAGCCACCCGATCGTCACCGCTGACTGGCTGCACGCGGGCCCTGACGCTCCGACCGTGCTTGTCTACTGCCACTACGACGTCCAGCCGCCGGACCCGCTGGACGAATGGGTGCGTCCCCCGTTCGAGCCGCGCTATGAGAACGACATTGTGTACGCGCGTGGCTCCGGCGACGACAAGGGGCAGCTCTTCATGCACCTCAAGGCGGCGGAGGCCTGGCTGCAAGGCACGGGCCGCCTGCCGGTCAACCTGCGCTTCTTCTTCGAGGGCGACGAGGAGCACGAGAGCGAGCCCTCCGAGACCTTCGTCAAGCAGCATCCAGAGCTGTTGCGCGCCGACTTCTGCCTGGTATCGGACACCGACATGGCTGATGACGACGGCACGCCGGCGATCACCTATGGCCTGCGCGGCATCGCCTATTGGGACGTGGTGGTGCGCGGTCCCTTCCAGGACCTCCACTCGGGCAGCTACGGCGGTGGAGCGGAGAACCCGGCGACCGTGCTCGTCAAACTGCTGGCGTCGCTCACCGATGAGCACGGACTGGTCACCGTTCCGGGCTTCTACGACTCGGTGCGCGACCTCACCGCCGAGGAGCGCGCCGCCTATGCGGCATTGGACTTCGACGAGGCCGATTGGGCCCGGCGGATCGGCGTCAGCGGGCCAATGGCGGGCGACCCGCGGTACACCCTGCTGGAGCGCCTCTCCGCCCGCCCGACCTTTGACATCAATGGGCTGTGGGGTGGCTACTCGGGCGCGGGCAGCAAGACGATCATCCCTGCCTACGCGGGGGCCAAGATCAGCACGCGCCTGGTGCCGGACCAGGATCATCACCAGATCGAGCGCATGATGGTGGAGCACCTGCAGCGCATCGCGCCGCCGACCGTACGGGTGGAGGTGACCGCCATCCAGGGCGGAGCGCCGATCGTGATGCCGATCGACCACCCGGCCTGCCAGGTGGCCGCCCGAGCCCTTGAGACCGCCTTCGGCCGCCCGCCGACCTTCCACCGGATGGGTGGCTCGATCCCGGTGGTGGCGGCGCTGGCCAGGGAGATCGGGCTGGAGAGCGTGATGGTCGGCTTCGCCTCGCCGAACGGCAACTTCCACGCGCCGAACGAGTGGATGCCGCTCGCCAACTACCGAGGCGGGATGGACGCATTGGTCCACCTGTGGGGCGACCTTGGCTCGGGCGCAGCGCCGAAGCCGCGCGAGGAGTGACCGGGGCGGATGATCCCTGGCTGGCGCTCGGCGCCGCCAGTCGCCTGCTCGGCGTGTCTCCGGACACCCTGCGCCGCTGGTCCGACAGCGGCCGGGTCGAGAGCTTCATCACGCCCGGCGGGCATCGCCGCTTCCTGCGGTCGAGCCTGGAGGCGGTGATCAACGCCCCGCGGCGCCATCGCTATGGGGTCGAGCGGCTGACCGGGTCGGCGGGCACCATCTCCGGCGAGATCCATCGGCGCATGGCGCGCGGCGGCATTGCCGGCCAGCCGTGGCACGCTCGCCTCAGCGCCGAGCAGCGCGCCGACTTCCGGCGCTGGGGACAGCGCACCTTCAACCTCGTGCTCGAATACGTGGCCGCCGGCAAGCGCGCCGAGCGAGCCCTCCTGCTGAGCGAGGCTGAGAAGATGGGCGCCCTGTACGGCGCGGAGGCGTCCAAGGCGGGGCTATCGCTGGCCGAGGCGGTGGAGGCTTTTCTCTTCTACCGAACCCCGGTGCTGGAGGCGATCGGGGCGCACCTGCGCCGGCGCGGCGCCGAACTGGTCGACCTGACCGCCGCCTACCGGGAGGGGACCGCCGCGATCGACGGGGTGCTCACTGCCCTGGTCGGCTCGTACCGAGGGAACGGCGAAGTTGCTGGTTGACGGGGTATGGGGGAGCCAGGCGGACTGAACACCCGCGGGGCGGGCGAGCGAGTACCGCAGGCTAGCCTCGCGTGGTGCGCTTGAAGCTGGGGTCGGTGGCGTTCCTGGCGGCGGCCGGCAGCGGTTGCGGCATCGGGCTCGACGATGAGGGGCCTCCGGTCAACGAGTGCCGGGTCGTGCACAGGAAGAACGGCCCCGGTCGCTCCGGGCTCCGCTGACCGCGCGCGTCTCGCGAGCCAGGGGGATGCGGAGCCGCGACCCGCTGGTACCGCGCGACCGGCAGCGGTACCCTCCGTCACATGAGCGACCCCATTCGTCCCCCGGGGAGCCTCGCGGCCGAGGAGATCTGGAAGAGCATCCTCCTTGGCACCGACCCCCGCTACGCCCGGACCAGGGCACGACTGAAGCATCTCCCCAGCGAACCCCGCTGCAAGATGTGCGCTGCGCCGTTCGGCGGCGTCGGAGGCCCGCTCATGCGCCTCATGGGCCGGGGCCGATGGGGGAAGAACCCGAACTACTGCGTCGAATGCTTTGGCCTGCTGTCGCGGCTGCACGGCGGCGCCGAGATCGAGGCGAGCTTCCTCTTCGCCGACGTTCGCGGCTCGACGCCGCTCGCCGAACGGATCAGTCCCTCGGAGTTCCGGGCGCAGCTTGGCCGGTTCTACGACACGGCGTCTCGGGTCCTCGTTGACCATGGCGCGATCGTCGACAAGTTCGTCGGCGACGAGGTCATCGGGATCTTCATCCCCGCGCTGACGCACGACGCGCATGCCGCGCGGGCCGTGGACGCCGGCCTCGAGCTCCTCCGGGCGACGGGTCATGAGGACCCGAGCGGACCATGGCTGCCGATCGGGATCGGCGTGCACACAGGGGTCGCCTTCATCGGGTCCGTTGGGTCGGCCACCGCGCCCGAGCTGACCGCCCTTGGTGACGTGGTGAACACCACGGCGCGACTCGCATCCGTTGCGGCCGGCGGCGAGCTGCTCGTGACCGACGCTGCCGCCGCCGCGGCCGCGTTCGACACGACGTCCCTCGAGCGGCGCGTGCTCGAGCTCAAGGGGAAGACGGAGGCCACCCGGGTGTCCGTCGCGACGGTCTGACCCCGGCGGTCCTAGTTCTTGGGTACGGTGCACCGAACGCAGACCGGCGTCCGGCCAATTCTGGTCTCGAACGGCGGCGACGCGTGCCGACCTTGGACGCGGGTCTGGGACCGGGTCCGCCAGCACGCTAGCGATCGCCGCGGCAGTCGCTGCTCCTGCGCTGCGGACCTGACGGCCTCTTCCAAGGCCGAAAGTGCGCTTGGGCCGCCGATGACGGCGCCGACCGTGAGCGACATGCGCTCCGAGGACACGCTGCACCTCAAGTGAGGGACACCTCGCCTTTCAGTTCCTGACGGCTCGACCCCTATGGCCCCTATTCGACGATGAACAGCTCGGTGCTAGTGGTGTTCAGCCGCTCGCCGCCGGCATCGGTGCAGACCACGATGTCCTCGATGCGGGCCCCGTACTCCCCGGCCAGGTAGATCCCCGGCTCGACGCTGAAGGCGTCGCCGGCACGCAGTGGCTCAGCGTTGCTCTCTACGATATATGGCTCCTCGTGGGTCTCCATCCCGATCCCGTGCCCGGTGCGATGGAAGAAGAGCTCCCCGTACCCCGCCTCGTCGATGATGTGGCGCGCGGCGCGGTCGATCTCGCGCGCCGGCACGCCCGGCGCCACTGCCGCGCAGGCCGCCGCCTGCGCCAGACGCAGCACCTCGTACAGGGCCACGAAATCCGGCGGCGGCTCTCCGACGAAGGCGGTGCGTGTGGTATCGGAGCAGTAGCCATCGCGCGTGCCACCGATGTCGAGCACAACCGCGTCCCCGGCACCGAGCACCCGATCGCCGGGCCCGTGGTGCGGGCTGGCCGAATTGGGGCCCGAGGCCACGATCGCGAAGTCGGCGGTGTCGTGGCCGGCCGTCAGCAGCAGCTCGTTGATCCGGCGGCTCAGCCCTGCTTCAGTCCGGCCGGAGAAGCGCTCGGCGGTGATGGCCAGCATGGCCGCATCGGCCGCTGCGGCGACCGTGCGCAGCCGCTCCACTTCGGCTGCGTCCTTGATCCGGCGCAGCGCGCTGATCGCGGGGCCGGCCTCGACCAGCTCAGCGGGGTCGAGCAGCGCCCGCAGGCGCAGCGCAAAGCGGGCCCACATCTGATCCTGCAGCCCCACCCGCAGGGCGCCGGGCAGGCGTGTGCTCACGAGGTGGAAGGGATCATCGGTCTCTTCCCAGCTGACAATCTCCAGCGCGTCCGCCAGGGGGCCGATCTCGTGGCGCGCAAGCGGCTCCTCGAGGCGTGGCAGCACCAGGGTGGGAACGCCACTGGCCGGCAGCACCAGGCAGGTCAGCCGCTCCAGCTCGGGCGGGCGGTAGCCGAGCAGGTACGCGTAGTCCGGTGACGGGGTGACCAGCAGCGCGTCGAGGTCTCGCGCCGCGGCCTCCGCGGCGGCGCGCTCCAGGCGAGCGGCGTAGACCTCTGGCGAGAATCGAGCGCTGGCGGTGGAGATGAGGGCCATCGTCGACAGGTTACCCGATCGTCAGCGGCACCTCGAAGGATTGCCCACCGTGGATACGCCAGGCGCGCAGCGCCCGCTCCGGCGGCGCATCAGGGTCGCTCAGGGAGGCGAGCAGGTAGAAGGGGTCGCGGTACATGGCCACGCGCCGGTCGGTCGCCGAGGGGACGGCCGGCGAACGCGTGTGCGAGTGGAAGATGGCGACCAGCTCTTCTCCCGCCTCCTCGATTTCAAACGTGATGCGCACCAGGTCATCGGGGTGGACGTTGTAGCGCAGCGGACTCTGCTCGCTGTTGCGGGCAGGGTGATAGCGGGTCGCCTGTCCGAGCGCCAGGGAGCCGGAGAGCATGGCACATGCCTCGTTGGGCACCTCGGCACGGGCCTGGGCCAGCAACGCCTCAGCCACGGAGCGACGCAGGGTCAGCCCGCTCACCACAGGAGCGACCCCTCCAGCTCGCCTTCGAGCTCGTCCAGGTCGCGGGTCCACAGCTGGGAGGAGAGGTACTTCCACCCACCGTCGGCGAGCAGCACAACGACGTTGCCGTGATCCATCTCGGCGGCCACCCGGAGCGCCACGCTGATTGCCGCGCCGCACGACAGTCCGGCGAAGATCCCCTCCTCGCGCATCAGTCTGCGCAGGCCCAGCACGGCATCGCGGTTGCTGACGAGGTACCGATCGTCGAGCATGGCCTGGTCCAGCACCGGGGGAACGAAGCCCTCGGCCAGCGAGCGAAGGCCCTGCACCTGCTCGCCGGGGAGCGGCTCGGCGGCGATCACCCGCACGCCGGGACGCGCGCGCTTGAGGAAGCGGCCCACCCCGGTCAGCGTGCCACCCGTGCCGAGCCCGGCCACGAAGCAGTCGACCTCGGGGACCGCGGCCAGGATCTCCGGACCGGTCGTCTCCTCGTGGGCGCGCGGGTTCGCCGGGTTGCCGTACTGGAACGGCACGAACACGGTCGGGTCGGCGGCAGCGAGCTCCCGGGCGACCCGAATCGCCCCGTTCGACCCCTCCTCCCCGGGCGAGAAGACGATCTCGGCCCGATACAGGCGCAGCAGCTGCTCCCGCTCCGGGGTGGTGTTGTCGGGCATGACGATCCGCACCGGGTGGCCGAGCAGCGCCCCGACCAGCGCGAGGCTGATCCCGGTATTGCCCGACGACGGTTCGAGGATCGTCTGTCCGGGGCGCAGCGCACCGGAGGCAAGCGCATCAAGCACCATCGCCCGAGCGATCCGGTCCTTGACCGATCCGGTCGGGTTGGCACCCTCGAGCTTGGCGAACAGCCGGACGCCCGGGGGGGCGAGGCGTCGCAGCTCGACCATCGGTGTGCTGCCGATGGCATCCAGCAGGCCGGCGGAAACGCCGCCGGCGCGGGCGGCGGTCGACATCGGGCTAGCGCGCCCCTCCGGCCATGGCCGGCAGCAGGATCAGCGTGTCATCGGGCCCGACCGGGGTCTCCAGGCCGTCGCGGTAGCGCACGTCACGGTCGTTGAGATAGACGTTGACGAACGGGCTGAGGCGGCCCTCCTCGGTCAGGCGGCTGCCCAGGGCTGGGTAGTGGGCGAACAGGTCGTCGAGCAGCTCGGCCACCGTGGCGCCCGACGCGCTCACCGTGCGGGCACCATCCACCGCCTCGCGCAGCACCGGCGGGATGCGCACGCTGCTCACGCCAAACTCCCCTCCCCGCACGCCGGACAGGCGGGATCGCGCCAGACCCGCACCTCGCTGAACTCGGTGGTCATCGCGTCGAACATGAGCAGCCGGCCGGCCAGCGTCTCCCCGACCCCGAGAATCAGCTTGAAGACCTCGTTCGCCTGGATCAGGCCGGCGATGCCGGGGAGCACGCCCAGCACGCCGGCGACCGCGCAGGCGGGGGCGAGCTCATCGGGCGGCTGCGTCGGATACATGCACCGATAGCACGGCCCCTCGAATGGCACGAACGTGGTCACCTGCCCGTCCCAGCGGTAGATGGAGCCGTGCACCACCGGCTTGCGCAGCCTGACCGCCGCGTCGTTGAGGACGTAGCGAGTGTCGAAGTTGTCGGTCCCGTCCACGATCACGTCGTAATCGCCGATCAGCGACTCCACGTTGTCGGCGGCCAGGCGGAGCCGATGCTCGACCACGTGCGTCTCCGGGTTGAGGGCTTTCAGCGTCAGGCGCGCGCTCTCGGTCTTGGACATCCCGATGCGGTCGGCCGTGTGCAGCACCTGGCGCTGCAGGTTGCTCTCGTCGACCACGTCATCGTCGACGAGGCCGATGGTGCCGATCCCCGACGCCGCCAGGTAGAGCGCCGCCGGCGATCCGAGCCCGCCGGCTCCGATCAGGAGCACCTTCGCGTCGAGCAGCTTGCGTTGACCCGCCTGGCCGATCTCGGGGATCAGCAGCTGGCGACTGTATCGTCGCTGCTGGGCAGGACTGAGCAGCTGCTCCGGCGCCTCCCAGGCCCCGCCAAGGCGACGCCAGTCGACCAGCGAGCCGCGGAGGCTGGCCACGTCGCGGTAGCCCAGGCGCACCAGGAAGGCGCCGGCCCGCAGCGAGCGGGCGCCGACCGCGCAGTGCAGCAGCAGCGGGGCGTCCGGGTCGGGTGCGACCTCGGCGATGCGCCCCGGCAGGTCGGCCAGCGGCAGCAGGGTGGCGCTCGGGATATGTCCCTCGTTCCACTCCACCGGCTCGCGGACGTCGATGATGCGGTAGCCCTCCGACGCAAGCTGCAGGGCCTCGGCGGGGCTCACCTCGCGGAAGGGACGGGTCTGATCGGTCAAGTGTGAGCGCGCGTCAGCCGACCGCCTCTGCCTCTTCGGGCCAGGCGACCTCGCTGCCCCGCACGGTGCCCTGGAGCACCTTGTAGGCGAGCAGCGCGCACTTCAGCCGGGCGGGGCCGATCGGCACGCCAAGCTCATCGAGCAGGTCCTTGGGGTTCATGGCGCGGACCTGGTCGAGAGTCTGCCCGCGCAGGGTATCGGTCATGATCGAGGCCGATGCCTGGCTGATGGCGCAGCCCCGGCCGTCGAAGGCGACATCGGCGATCGTCGAGCCGGTCGGGTCCAGGCGCAGGGTCATGCTCATCTCGTCGCCGCAGGTCGGGTTCGAATCGGCGAAATGCAGGTCGTGCGGATCCAGGTACCCCTTGTTATGGGGGTTCCGGTAATGCTCCAGGATGAAGTCGCGGTACAGGTTGTCCATCGGTCAGGCAAACAGGGTCTGGGTCGCACGCACGGCCGCGGCGAGCGCCTCGACGTCGTCGAGGTCGTTGTAGACGTAGAAGCTGGCCCGGGTGGTGGCGGGAATGTCGTAGCGCAGCATCACAGGCTGGGCGCAGTGGTGCCCGGCGCGGACGGCGACCCCCTCACTGTCGAAGACGGTGGCCACGTCGTGAGGGTGGATCCCGTCGAGCACGAAGCTGATCACCCCGGCATGGGTGGCGGCGTCATCCGGACCCAGCCGGCGCACGCCGGGGATCTCGCCGAGCGCTGCCCAGGCATGCTCGAACAGGTAGCGTTCGTGCGCACGCACCGCGTCCATGCCCAGGGCGTTCAGGTAGTCAATCGCCGCCCCCAGGCCGATCGCTTCGACGATCGCCGGCGTCCCGGCCTCGAACTTGTAGGGGACCTCGTTCCACTCGGCGCCGTCCATGGTGACGCGGATGATCATGCTTCCGCCGGTCATGAAGGGTGGCATCGCGTCGAGCAGTTCGCGACGCGCCCAGAGCGCCCCGATCCCCGAAGGGCCGAGCATCTTGTGCCCGGAGAGGGCCAGGAAGTCGCAGCCGAGGGCGGCCACGTCGATCGGCATGTGCGGGATCGACTGCGCGGCGTCCACCAGCACCAGTGCGCCGGCGGCGTGCGCCATCTCCACGATCTCGGGGAGCGGGTTGATGGTGCCCAGGGCGTTGCTCACGGCGGCCACTGCCAGCAGCTTGGGTCCCTGCGCCAGCTTGGCCCGCAGATCGTCGAGCTCGAGGCGCCCGTCGTCGGTGATGGCCACGTAGTCGAGGGTGGCTCCGACCTCGCGGGTCAGCTGCTGCCACGGAACGATGTTGGCGTGGTGCTCGAGCTGGGTGGTGACCACCCGGTCACCGGCCCGCACGTTGCTGCGGCCCCAGCTGTAGGCGACCAGGTTGATCGCCTCGGTGGCGTTGCGCACGAAGACGATCTCGCGCTCCGACGGCGCGCCGATAAAGCGGGCGACCTTGCGCCGTGCGCCCTCGAAGCGCGCCGTGGCGTCCTCCGACAGCTCGTAGATGCCGCGGTGGACGTTGGCGTAATGGTGCGAGTAGGTGTCTGAGATGGTGTCGATCACCGAGCGTGGCTTCGGCGCGCTGGCGGCCGCGTCCAGGTAGACGAGCCGCTTGCCGCTGCGGGCGGGGGTGTCGAAGATGGCAAAGTCGCCGCGCAGCGCTGCGCCGGAGAAGACTCCGGGGATCACGGCGGATGCGGCCGGCTCGATCGCCATCGGTCCAGTTTAGACGTGCTCCGCCACGGGCTCGGCGACTTCGTCGCCGACACCAGCCGGCAGGCCGACCTGCTCGCGGACCCAGTCGTAGCCGTTCGCCTCGAGCTGGTGGGAGAGCTCCTCGCCCCCGGACATGACCACCCTCCCGTCGAGCAGGACGTGGACGAACTGGGGGGTGACGTAGTTCAGCATGCGCTGATAGTGGGTGATCATGAGCACCCCCATCTGGGGTGAGAGGGTGGCGTTGATCCCCTCCGCCACGTTGCGCAGCGCGTCGATGTCCAGGCCCGAGTCGGTCTCGTCGAGGATCGCCATGGTCGGGCTCACGATCGCCAGCTGGAGCATCTCCAGGCGCTTCTTCTCACCACCGGAGAAGCCGTCGTTCACGTACCGCGTGGCGAACGCCGGGTCCATGTGGAGGAGCGCCATCTTCTCCTCCATCAGCTTGCGAAACCGGGCCAACGGGATGCCGGTGTACTTGGGCATCGCGCCGTCGGACTCCGCGGCCGGCTGCTTGGGGTGGTGCACCGCGTTGTAGATGTTGCGCAGGAAGCTGGCGACCGTGACGCCAGGGATGGCGCTTGGGTACTGGAAGGCAAGGAAGAGACCTGCCTGGGCACGCTTGTCGACCACCATCTTCAGCAGGTTCTCGCCACGCCACGTGACGCTGCCCGCGGTGACGCGATAGTCGGGGTGTCCCATCAGGGTGTAGGCCAGGCTGGTCTTGCCTGACCCGTTGGGGCCCATCAGGGCATGCACCTCGCCGACCCCGACGGTCAGCGACAGCCCCTTGAGGATCTTCTTCTCCCCGATGCTGACCTCGAGGTCGCGGATCTCCAGCTGATCTGTCATGCGCGTGTCCGATGGCTCCTTGTCATTGGGCGGCCGCGCCGGCGGCACGACGCCGACGCACCGAGCGTGGATAGGGCGGGCCGCCAGCGGTGGCCGCGACCTGCGCCAGGGTGGTGGCAGCGAGGGTGCTGCTCAACGATGCATGGAGCCTCTCGAAGACCTCGTGGACGCTGCAGTCCTGGGGCCGCGAACAGACCTCCAGGTCCTGCGGCCCCCCGCAGGGCATCTCCAGGATCGGGCCGTCCAGGGCACGCACCGCGTCGACCAGGTTGATCTGCTCGGCCGGGCGAGCCAGCCGATAGCCGCCCGACTGGCCACGTGTCGCGTGCACCAGGCCGGCGCGGCGCAGATCCCCTACCAGTTGCTCCAGGTAGGCGTGCGGCAGCTTCTCGGCGCGCGCAATGCCGGCCAGCGGGCTCGGCCGATCGCCCTTGGCCCGGGCCAGCGCGACCAGCACCCGAATCCCGTATTCGGATCGCGTGGAGAGCTTCATGGCAGCTCGACCACCACGTCGTCGCCGTCGAGGCGCACCGGGTAGGCCTGTACCGGCACCACCGGCGGAAACGCGAGCACCCGGCCGCTGAAGAGATCAAAACGCCCGCCGTGACGCGGGCATTCGACGGCGTTGCCGTCCAGCTCCCCGTCACCAAGGTCGCCACCGTCGTGGGTGCAGATATCATCGATGGCGCCCCAGCGGCCGTCCTCCGTCTGACCCACGCACAGCGGAATCCCCTGCACGGTGACCGTCACCACGGTGCCGGGGGCCACCTGGGACGCGCGCAGGCCGGCCGCGAATCCGGTCGTCATGCAGCCGCCTCGTCGGTCGCGCCGATGCGCGGCACGAGCGCATCGAGGATCCGGGCCTTGATCGGCTCGGAGCCGATCTGGGCGACCACCCGCTCGAAGAAGCCGCGCACGATCATGCGCTCCGCTTCGTCGGCCGACAGGCCGCGGCTCTGGGCGTAGAAGCGCTGGATCGGGTCGATGGCGCCGGCGGTGGCGCCGTGGCCGCAGCGCAGGATGTCGTTCGTCTCGATCTCCAGCACCGGGATCGGCTCCGCGCCGGCCTTGGGCGACAGGAGCAGGTTGCGGCACTCCTGGTAGCTGCTGGTCTGCTTCGCCTCCGAACGCACCCGCGTGACGCCGTAGAAGGCGGCGCGAGCGCGGTCGTAGAGCGCCGACAGGTAGAGCAGGTCCGAGGTGGTGTGGCTGGCCAGCAGGTCCTGGCAGCTGTTGATGTCGATGTGCTGGTCGTCGCCCGCGGCAAGCAGGCCGAGCAGCTTGCTGGTGCCGCCCTTGCCGCTCATGCGCAGGTCGAGCCCCATCTTGCTCACCTTCGAGCCGATCTCGGCGTTGAGGGTCGTCACATCCGCGTCCTGGCCGACCTCCACCCGCTGGGCACCGACCCGCCACGCGCTGTCGCCAAGGCGCTGGAGGTTGGCGTATCGCAGCCGCGCACCGTAGCCGACCTGCAGATCGGCGGTCCCGCCGTACCAGATCGCGGCGCCATCCGGTGAGGAGAGCTCCTCGAGCAGCGTGACCGAGGCGTCCTGCTCGAGCACCACCAGGGTGTGCGGCAGGTAGGTGTACGGCCCGTCAGGCAGCAAAGTGCGCGCGATAAGCGGTCCATCCACCGCCACGCCTGCGGGAACATACAGGAAGGTCCCGCCGGTCCAGGCTGCCAGCGAGCGGCCCCAGAAGGGCATCTGGGCGGGGAGGGTGTCGAGGCGGCCGAGATGCGCCCGCAGCAGGTCGGCGTGCTCACGGACGGCGGTCGCCAGGTCGGTGAAGACCACGCCGCGCTCGTGCAGTGCGGGATCGATCTGGTAGTCAGCCTTCGGCGGGTCGATCAGCAGCTCGCCGTCGCGCGGCAGCCCATCGAGCGATGTACGACGCCACTCCTCCTCGGTCGCAAGGGGCCACGGCTGCTCGTCGACCCGGCGCCACCAGTCGCGGCGCAGCGCGCCCAGCCAACTCGGCTCGCGGCGCGAGACGCGTTCCAAGGCTGCGGCATCGAGGGCCGCAGCTGCCTGGATGGCCATCGGTCTAGCCGACCGAGCCTTCCATCTGGAGCTGGATCAGCCGGTTCATCTCGACCGCGTACTCCATGGGGAGCTCCTTGACGATCGGCTCGATGAACCCGTTGACGATCATGGCTGCCGCCTCGGCCTCGTTCATGCCGCGGCTCATCAGGTAGAAGAGCTGCTCCGACGCCGACCTTGGAGACGGTCGCCTCGTGGCCGATGGTGACGTCCTCCTCGTCGATCTCCATGTACGGGTAGGTGTCGGAGCGCGCCTCATCGGAGAGGATCAGCGCGTCGCAGCGCACCGTCGACTTGGCGCCATGGCAGCCCGGATAGACCTTGACCAGGCCGCGATAGCTGGTGCGGCCGGTCCCCTGCGAGATCGACTTGGAGGTGATCAGGCTGGTCGTGTTGGGAGCCGCGTGGATCACCTTGCCTCCGGCGTCCTGGTGCTGGTCGCTGCCGGCGAAGGCGATGCTGAGCACCTCGCCGTGCGCTCGCTCGCCCATCAGGTAGATGGAGGGGTACTTCATGGTCAGGTGCGAGCCGAGGTTGCCGTCGACCCACTCCATGACCGCGTCCTCGTAGGCCACGGCGCGCTTGGTGACCAGGTTGTAGACGTTGTGACTCCAGTTCTGGATGGTCGTATAGCGAACCCGGGCGCCCTTCTT
This sequence comes from uncultured Chloroflexia bacterium, assembly GCA_963750025.1. Lineage (GTDB taxonomy): Bacteria > Chloroflexota > Limnocylindria > QHBO01 > QHBO01 > CF-167. The sequence continues at coordinate 29,303 of CAVVPF010000025.1, read as the reverse complement.
GACGATGATCTCGACCACCGCGCTGTGCAGGCTGGCGGTGGTGTAGGCAGGGGCGGTGCAGCCTTCGACGTAGTGAACGCTGCTCCCCTCATCGGCGATGATCAGGGTCCGCTCGAACTGGCCCATATTCTCGGTGTTGATCCGGAAGTAGGCCTGCAATGGGAGGTCAACGTGAACGCCCTTCGGCACGTAGATGAAGCTGCCGCCGCTCCAGACCGCGGTGTTCAGGGCGGCCAGCTTGTTGTCGTTGGCCGGGATGACGGTGCCGAAGTACTCCTTGAAGATCTCGGGGTACTTGGTCAGCGCCTCATCGGTCCCCAGAAAGATGACGCCCAGCTTCTCCAGGTCGGCACGGATGTTGTGGTAGACGACCTCGGAGTCGTACTGACCCCCCACCCCGGCGAGGTACTTCTTCTCCGCCTCCGGAATCCCGAGACGGTCGTAGGTGCGGCGGATGTAGTCCGGCACGTCGTCCCAGGAGGAGACCGCCTTATCGGTGGCGGTCACGTAGTAGAAGATGTCCTGGAAGTCGATCTGGCTCATGTCGCCGCCCCAGGTCGGCATCGGGCGCGCCTCGAAGTGGCGATAGGCCTTCAGCCGCAGGTCGGTCATCCATTGCGGCTCGCCCTTGATGCGGCTGATCTCAGCGACGACCTCGGCTGAGACTCCCTTCTTCATGACATGAAGGGGCTTCATCTCCGGGTCGTTCCAGCCGTACTTGTAGCCAGATGGAACCTTGTCGAGCGCCGGATTGGGGAGTGCCATCGGTCTCCTGGAGTGAATCCCGACTTGGCTAGTCGGTGTTGGACCGATGATGACCGATCTGCCCGCTCAGGTCAACGGGCCGAGAAGTCGATCGAGCCGTCACTCGAACCACGCCGTAGGCGGGATGGCGCACCGGGCCGTCGGAGAGGACCAGGCCATGGGTTCCAGGACGTATCGGGCCGTCACCCACAACAATGCCGTTGTGCCAGTGACGGTCAGGCCGACAACCGGTTGGCCGTCAGCTGAGGCGCAGCCGTCGCCTCCGATCCCGGTCGCCACCTCCGCCGCGCGGTCTAGAAGTCCAGGTCGACGGCTCCGGACTCCGTGGCGGTCGTCGTCTGGCAGGTGTTGCCCGCCTGGTCGGTGGCGGTCACCACCGGGACCCAGGTCATGTTGTTGCCGGTCGCCTGCGTGCCGACGGCGCCCGAGGCGGTCCCCAGGGTGATCACGATCGTGTTGCCCACCGCGACCATGGTCGATGGCGTGCCGGTCGCGCCGAAGTTGCGGGTCGCAGTGACATAGCCGGTGCCGACCAGGTTGACCGTTCCGAGCGGCAGCTGAGCCGTGTTCGCCGCGTTGCGCAGGGTCGCCTGGTCACCGCCCGCGTTGGTGGTGATGCGCAGCACGACGTTGGTCGAGGCGCCGGTCCAGCCGGACAGCACGCTTTCAGGATCGATCACCTCGGAGAAGGTCAGGATGATCGTGTCGCCGATCTCCGCGCGCCCGGCCACCCCGGCGTTGGTGGTCTGCACATCGGTGCCGGTCGGTGCAGTGTTGTCGACCGTGACGCTGAAGCCCGGGGTCGTGGCGCTGTTGCCCGCGACGTCGGTGGCCGTGATGGTGTAGCTCTTGGACCCCGCGGCCAGCACAGCGTCGGCGGTCACCGAGGCGGATCGATAGTTGTACGACACGCCGCCGATCGAGTACGAGCCTGCCACCAGGGCCGCCGCCGTCTGCCCGGTGGTGATGGTGCTCACGTCCGCGGTGACCGTGCTGACGCCGCTGGGCGCGGCGCCACCGTCGGTCACGTTGGCGTACACGTAGTAGGGGCCGGCCTGGCGGATGAAGCCGGGCCAGTAGGGCACCGTCTTGGAGATGACGCTGCTCGACACCGTGGGGGGCACGGAGTCGAAGCTCGCCGCGGTGGTGAAGGTGCCGTTCACGGATCTCGAGTCGGTCAGCAGGGCCATGCTGGCGCGCGCGCCACCGCCGGCCACGAAGCCGGCGACCGAAAGCGCGACGAGCAATGCGGCGAGCTTACGCGACGGCTCCATGTCGGGACCCTTCAAGCCCTGCGGCCCCCCGCTCCTCCTCGACCTCGGTCAGATCCTCCTCGAGCTCCTCAGCGAGCCAGATGGCCAGCAGGCCCGCCACCAGGAAGGCGAGCAGGCTGAAGAGCCCGAAGGGCGTGCCCAGCATGGCTGCGAGGTAGCCGATCCACGCCAGATGGGCGGTCACCCGGCCGACCACGGCGCGAGCGGGAACCAGCACCGGGTCCGGGGCCGGGTTGGCGTCGCCCTTCGTCTCGAAGTAGCGCTCGCCCTTGAGCTCGACAGCGCGGGTCACGCGGTGCGTGACCACCACGCCGTTGTCGGCTCGAATCGTGATCACGTCACCGGCCCGCACGGCCTCCGGTGCCACCGGCGACTCGACGATGAGCGACCCGATCGGGATCGCCGGCTCCATCGACCCGCCGTGGATCACGAAGGTGCTGGTCAGATGCGTGAGGGCGGCGAGGCCGATCAGCCCGACCAGCACGAGCAGCCAGAGCCCGGCGAGGACGCGCCGTGCGGTCCGAACCGTCGCGATCAGCATGCTGGCTCCTTCGCAAAATGCGGAGGGAGGGCCCCCGGCCTTCAAATGGCCCGCCCTCCCTCCTATGCCGTCAACGGTGCCTACGGGTTGCTGGCCGTCTGCTCTGCGTCGAAGGTGAAGGTGGTCGTGGTCGTGGCGCTCTGATAGGCGTTGCCGGTCCCCGAGGGCAGGTCGACGCGGAAGCAGAGGGTCTCGCTGGCGGCCGCGGCCAGGTTCCGGTCACCGGCCTGCGCGCCGGCCGCAGAGCTTCCGAAGCCGGCCGCGGTCGGGCCGAGGACGGTCGCCGCCAACACGGAGGTGCCGTCGAAGTTGTCGCACGGGACGCCCGGCGTGGTGACGTCGATCGTCTTGACGGTCAGGGTGAGCACCGTGCGCAGGCCCTTGGCATCCGCGTCGGTGCTGGAGGTGCTCAGCGAGTAGCGCAGCTGCGCCGTCCCAATGTTGCTGACGAGGACGTCATCGGTCACCGAATCGCCCGGCATCATGGCGCTGGTGGTCAGCACCAGTCCCGCTATGGCGGTCCCGTCCAGGACGATCGACCCGGTCGAGAAGGTGCCGGCGACGCTCTTCTGGTCGGTGAAGAGGGCGAGACTGAGCTGGCCGGCGCCCACGCTGAGGACGGCGAGGGCCGCCGTGAGCAGCATGAGCAGGCGGCGGTGCCAACGACGCAGGCTCCGGTCCGGTGTAAACACGGGTTCTGTTCGGTTCATTTGCTTCTCCGTCCGTCTAGAGGTCGACTCCCGACAGGAAGGCGATCTGCAGCCGTGCCCCCAGACAGCGGTCGCTGCCTGGGCGTATTCGACTGCGACGTCTCCGCCTGCGCCAGAACCCGAAAGGACTACCCGATGGGGGGTACTTTCGGCAATGACGCGTTGACAGGGCGGCCGGTCATGGCTACCGTCGGCCCAGACGCCAGCACGCAGACGAAAGGAGCCGCACCGATGACCACCATCGCGATCGCGCGCCCTCGCCTGCACGGGACCGCAACGCGGCCCTGATCGCGCGTCGGGCGCGCTCCACCGCCCACCTTCGACCTCACCGAGTGGAGACGCACCCTTGAACGTTGCCCCTGCGCCGGCCGCGCCGATCGCGGCCCAGACCGAGCTCTCCGGGATCGTGCTGCGCGCCCGGAGCGGCTTCTACACCGTCCAGACCGATGATCAGCGCCTGATCGAATGCCATCTCCGCGGCCGGCTGAAGCAGGAGCGCAGGTCGGCCGCGCTGGTCGTCATCGGCGATCGGGTGACGATCGCCATGCAGCCTGACGGCGAGGGGATGATCGAGTCGGTTGCTCCGCGCGTCTCGCGCTTCTCGCGCCGCCAGCCGGGGCGGGGCGGTTGGCAGGAAGACCTGCTGGTGGCGAATGTTGACCAGGTGCTGGTCGTCTTCTCCTGCGCCGACCCGATGCCTCACCTGCGCATGCTCGATCGCTTCCTGGTGGTCGCCGAGCACAACGAGGTGGGGGCGGTGGTGGTCGCCAACAAGGTCGACCTGGTCGGGCTCGACGCGGCGCGCCGCCTCTTCTCGGCCTACGAGGAGATCGGCTACCCCGTCCACCTGGTGTCGGCACGCGAGGGGATCGGTGTCGAGGAGTTGGCCGATCGGCTGGCTGGCCGGGTCAGCGTGGTGACCGGTCCGTCGGGGGTCGGCAAGTCAACCCTGCTGAACGCCATTCAACCGGGCCTGCGCATCGAAACGGGGCCGGTGAGCGGCACGGTGCACAAGGGGCGCCACACCACCACCATGGCGGAGCTGCACCCGCTCACGACGGGCGGCTACGTAGCCGACACGCCGGGGCTGCGCGAGCTCGGCCTGTGGCGGATCCCGGAGAGCGAGCTGGCCTGGTGCTTCCCAGAGATGCGACCCTTCCTGTCCGGTTGCGGCTTCAACGACTGCCGTCACCTGATCGAGCCCCGCTGCGCCGTGCGCGCGGCGCTGGCCGCCGGGCAGATCAGCGAAGCCCGCTACGACTCCTACCGACGACTGCTCCTCAACGAGGAGTAGCGAGTGGAGATCGTCCCCGGGGTGCACGCGATTCGGCTGTTGAACGTGTACGCCTACCTGGTCGACGAGCCGCAGTTGACCCTGATCGACGCGGGGCTGGTCGGTTCGGGAAAGCGGGTGGCGCAGCAGGTGGCGAGGCTGGACCGGTCGATGAGCGACCTGCGCCGAATCATCTGCACCCATGCCCATCCGGACCACATCGGTGGGGTGCGCGAGATCGCCGACGAGCGCGAGGTCGAGATCCTGATGCACCCGGCCGACCTGGACGGCCTGAAGGTGACCCTGCGCGACGCGGTCGCCAACCGCAACCGCGGCCAGTTGATTGCCTACTTCACGAGGCACCCCGGAGAGGCGACCCCGGTCGAAGACGGCCAGCTGCTGCCGGTCCTGGGCGGGCTGCAGGTGGTACACACCCCCGGTCACACCCCGGGCAGCATCTGCCTCTACGCGCCACGCCACAAGCTGCTCTTCGTCGGTGACGCGCTCCAGGTGATCCGCGGCAAGGTGACCTTCGCCAGCTCGGTCTTCAGCGAGGATCTGCCGCTGGCCATGGCCAGCGTGTCGCGCATGGCCGAGCTGGACGTCGAGACGATCGTCTTCAGCCACTACCCGGCGTGGCGCGACGAGGCGAATCGGACGCTGGCTGCGCTGGCCAAACGAGCGAGCGCCTGAGCCGATTTCACTGTTGTCTCGCCGCAGCCGCGTGGCCCACAATCACCACAGGAGGGCGGGCGAGATGGCCGAGACCCTGGTCGATCTACTGCGCGAGGCGGCCGAGCGCTACGGTGAGCGCCCCGCGTTGCTCATCAAGCCGGGCTTTCGCACACGGATCTGGAGCTACCGCGACCTCGCCGAACTGGCGCCGCGGGTGGCGCGAGTGCTGGCCGACCAGGGCCTGGAGCGGGGCGACCGGGTTCTGATCTGGGGCGTCAATCGGCCCGAGTGGGCGATCGGCTTCTTCGGAGCCCTCTTCGCGGGCATCGTGCTGGTGCCGCTCGACGTCCGCAGCCAACCCGAGTTCGTGGCCAAGATCGCGCAGCGCACCCGCGCCAAGCTGGTGCTGGCCTCGACCCAGACCACGCCACTGGCCGAGGGCCTGAAGCTGCCGGTGGTGCTGATCGAGTCGCTCCCCGACCGGGCGCGCGACGTGGCTCCGCTGCCCACCCCCGTGCTGGCGGGTAGCGATCTGGTCGAGGTGGTCTTCACCTCGGGCACGACCGGCGAGCCGAAGGGCGCCATGCTGACCCACGCCAACCTGGTGGCCAACGCCACCGCCCTGCGCGCCGTCTTCCCCTTTCAGCCCAACGAGCGGCTCCTCTCGATTCTGCCGTTGTCGCACATGTTCGAACAGACCTGTGGCCTGCTGGCGCCGTTCATGGCCGGCGCATCGGTGGTCTACCCGGTCAGTAGGCAGCCGGCGGTGCTGATGCGCACCTTCCGCGAGTTCGCAGTGACCATGCTGCTGGTCGTGCCGGCAGGGCTCAAGTTGCTCGACTCGGCGATCGCCCGCAAGGTCGACGCCGCAGGGAAGCGAGCCAGCTTCGAGCGGCTACATCGAATCGCCCCCCACCTGCCCCGCCCGCTGAAGCGCCTCCTCTTCCGGCCGGTGATCTCGCAGTTCGGCGGCCGGTTCCGCACCCTGGCGATCGGCGCCGCGGCGCTGGAGGACGACCTCGCCCAGCGCTGGACCGATATGGGCTTCGACGTCCTGCAGGGGTACGGCGCCACGGAGCTCTCCCCGGCGGTCAGCTTCACCCGCCCCGCGCGCAACCGGATCGGGACGGTCGGCGAGGCGGTCCCCGGCGTGGAGATCCGGATAGCCGAGGACGGCGAGGTGCTGGTTCGCGGGGCGAGCGTCTTCGTCGGCTACTGGGAGGACGCCGATGCCACGGCAGCCGCGATCGACGCCGAGGGCTTCTATCACACCGGCGACATCGGCCAGCTCGACGGCGACGGCTTCCTGACGCTGCGTGGCCGCAAGAAGGACATGCTGGCCATGCCGGACGGGACCAAGGTCTATCCGGAGGATATCGAGGCGGTGCTGTCGCGCGATGCACGCCTCCGGGACGCCACGGTGGTCGGCTGGCAGCCGGCGCACGGCGAGCTTCGGGTGCAGGCCGTTCTACTGCTGGACGACCCCGCCCAGGCCGATGCGGTGGTCCGCGACGCCAACGCCCACCTGGGCGCGCACCAGCAGATTCGCGGCGTCACCGTCTGGCCGGACGAGGACTTCCCGCGGACCCACACGCTCAAGGTCAAGAAGCGTCTCGTCCTCGACCGGTTGGCGGAGCTCGAGAATGGCAGCGGCCCGGCCCACCACACCGAGCAAGCCGCGGCGGCGACGCCGGTCGGCGGGGCCGGGGTGGCGGCGCTGGTCGCATCGGTGGCGAACGTGCCGATCAGCTCGGTCCAGCCGGGGTCCAGCCTGTCGAGCGACCTGAACATGGACTCACTGGCGCGGGTCGAACTGCTCAGCGTGATCGAGGAGGAGCTGGGCGCCTTCGTCGACGACGCCGATCTTGACCCGGAGACGACCGTCGAGCAGCTGAGCGCGTTGGTTGAAGCGGCCAAGGACGCGAAGCACGACACCGGCATCTTCGGCTGGCCGCTGAGCCCCTTGGTGCGCGCTGCCGGGATCGCCATCCAGACGCTCCTGCTGGTCCCCGTCTTCTTCAGCCTGTACCGGGTGCGAGTCACCGGCCTGGAGCGCATCCGCGAGCTGAAGGGACCGGTCCTCTTCACGCCGAACCACTGCCTTCACAACGACGTGGGGATCATCCTGACCCGCTTCCCGATCGCCTTGCGCTGGCGCCTCTCGGTGGCGGCGGCGGCCGACGACATCTTCGGCAACCCGGTCCGTGGGTTCGGCGCGGGGCTCATCGGGAACGCGTTTCCGTTGGCGCGCGAGGGCGGGATCCGACGGTCGCTGGAGCTGCTGGGCGCACGATTGGACCGCGGCTTCAGCGTTCTCATCTTTCCGGAAGGGAAGCTGACCGTCGGCGGGCCGACGCAGCCATTCAAATCCGGGACCGGCCTGCTTGCGGTGGAGGGAGCGACTCCCGTTGTGCCGATGAAGCTGAAGGTCATCCGGATGTCGCGCCTCGACGCGCGCGTCCCGGGGTACCCGTGGCGTGGCGAGGTCGAGCTGGTCTTCGGCGAGCCGATTCAGTTCGCCTGGGACGCCGACCACGCGGTCGCCACGCAACGGCTCGAAGAAGCAGTGGCCGCCCTGTGAATGGGCTCTGCTGAAGAGCGATAGCATCTGATTCATGAGCGCTCCTGACTTCGCCATCATCGGCGGTGGCGTGGTGGGCACGGCCGCCGCCGCGCTCCTGGCCGGGGAAGGCGCCCGGGTCATCCTGTATGAGCGCGAGGCGATCGCCGCAGGCGCATCGGGACGCAACTCGGGCGTGGTGCAGCACCCGTTCGACCCGCCGCTCGTTGGACTGTACGAAAGGACGGTCGAGGTGTACCGGGCGCTGGGCGCGGAGCTCCCGGATGCCGGATTCCGGTTGGCCGACGAGCCGGCAGGATTGATGCTCCTGTCGCGGCGCCTTGACGTGGTGACATTGCTCGCGCAGCATCTCCAGGCCGCGTATCCGTACCTCGCCCCCACGGTGCTGCAGGGGGACGAGCTGCTCGCCGTGGAGCCGACCCTGGCACCCGACCTGATTGCGTGCCGGATTTCGGCCGGCTACCCGATCGTCCCCTCCGCGCCGACCTACGCCCTGGCCACCCTCGCCGAGCGCCGAGGCGCCACCATCCGCCAGGGTCGTGAGGCCAGCCCCGCCGTCGAAGCGGGAGCCTGCATCGGGGTGCGCGTGGCGGGAAGCGTGGAGCCAGCCGGTGCGGTGATCGTGGCGGGCGGACCGTGGACCTCGGAGATCATCGATCCGAGCGGGCGCTGGCGGCCGATCCGGCCGGTGTGGGGCGTCGTGGTCGAGACCGTCATGGCAGTCCCACCTTCCCACGTGCTCGAAGAGGCCGAGATGGACGAGGCCCTCGGGGCTGGTCACCTCCTGCCCGAGTCGGGACAGCCCACAGACGATCCCGCCGTCGCCCCGCGATTCAGCCTCATGACCGCCGCCGGCAGGTCGGTCGCCGGGTCCACCTTCCTCGAGGCCGAGCCGGACCTGGGTCCCTGGGTGGAGCGGATCCTCCAGCAAGGGTCTCGCTACGTTCCCGCCCTTCTCGAGGCGCCGATCCGCGAGGTCCGCGCGTGCGCCAGGCCCGTCTCAGCGGACGGACGACCGCTCATCGGTGCGGTGCCGGGCATCGACCGGCTCTTCGTCTGCGCGGGCCACGGCCCGTGGGGGATCTCGACCGGTCCGGGCTCAGCCCGGCTCGTCGCCAACCTGGCGCTCGGACGGGGTGTCGACATCCCGGCCGCCTTCGACCCACGGCGGTTCGGAAGCCTCGATCTGCGCACGGGTTCGTAGCGAACCTCGCGCCTTGCCGCCGCGCCCGGGTCGGTTCAGCCGGGGCCCGATCCCTTCATGCCGGACAGGCGGGCCCGAGACGCGCCCCATGGGTACGGGCGTGCGAGATCGCCGACCTACATGGCCCTTGTGCAGACTACGGGCTAGAGGATCCCGCGGCCATGGAAGGCCTGCCAGACCTTGTGAGCTACCCCGCTCCCATACAGAGACTGTGCGGCGGAGACCGTTCGGTTGGCCAGATCGGGCATAGTCGTCCCGGTCCAGTCGAACTGCGCCATCAGGATCGTCGTGTCCGCCCTTACGTCGCCCAGGGCGGTGCGAATGGCCCATAGCGCCTGCGACCAGATCTTCCCGTCGTGATGGACGCGTCCATCGAGATCGGTCGGGTAGACCAGGTTGGCATCAAGACGACGCAGGCAGTGGACTGGACCTGCGGTGTAGCTGATTGAGTCCCAGTCCGCGATGCAGGCCGGGTCCGCCTGTGGCCCGCCGACCACCTCACTGACGGTCGCGGCCCAATAGTCGCCGAAACCCTCGCCAATCGCACCAGCTTGGGTGGTGCTGTAGAAGGTCGGCGATTGGCTGAAGTGGATCTGGTGGCCGTACTCGTGGAGGATCACCTCGGCGTCTTCGGCATCGTCAACGCCGCCCTTGCCGAAGCGCATCTCGTCCTTGGGAGCGTCGGTGGCGAACGAGTTGTCGACCCCCCATTGGTTGATCCGCACTGCCTGCGAATCGTCGTTGATGCCCCGATACGGGCCAGCACCCCCGAAGCCGAGCGATTGCAGGTACAGCTGCGCCTGCGTGACCCAGTAGTACGTCATCACCTGCTCAAATCGATCGTCGTGCCGGGTGTAGTAGTAGGTGCCATCGGTCTCGAAGGCCCGGGAGCCGGTCTCACTGACGACACAGGCCCAGGCGCCGCACAGGTATCCGGAGCCGTCCAGGTTGCTGAGCTGCACCGGCACCCGCTGGTTATTGAGCGCCGGATAGTCGGCATCCTTCTGATCGGTGAGGGTCAGGTCGCCGCTGGTGACCACTGGGTTGGGGTTGAAGACGAGCGCCAACGCATTGACCCCACCGCCGTTGAACTGTCCGGCGGATGCAGCCGTTGGCGCCAGCGCCAGGATGGCAGCCGTCAGCAGGGTGATGAGAACGGGCGAAGTTCGAGATCTGGACATGCCGTCTCCTTCTGGAGGTCCGTGATTTCCGCAAAGCGACGGTACGAGCAGCGGGTCCCGCCGTCAACCGAAGCCACCTCGATGGTGGTGACTCGTGGCACCGTGCTGGGGGCTTCGCAGCGGGGCGCGGACCGCGTATGCTCCACCGCAATCAACGAGGAGGCGCCTGTGACCCGCGACGCGAAGCTCGACCTGCTGCATCGGATCCCGCTTTTCAGCGGGCTCGACAGCCACCAGATCGAGCGCCTGGGACAGCTCGCCGAGGAGGTGGACGTCCCGGCCGGCAAGATGCTGATCCGCCAGGGCGACACCGGCGGCGACCTCATGGTGCTGGCCTCGGGCCACGTTTCGGTCGAGCGCGACGGCGCGCGGATCAACACGCTGGGGCCCGGCGACTTCTTCGGGGAGATCGCGCTGATCGACGGCGGCACGCGGACCGCCACCATCACGACCGAGGAGCCGAGCCGGCTGGTCGTCCTGGGACACCGCGAATTCCATGCCATGATGGATGAATTCCCCGAGGTCGCCAGCCAGATCCTGGCAACGCTGGCACACCGCATCCGCAGCCTGGACGAACACGCCGGGCATTAGCGCCGCACCTTTCCTCGCCGTCAGCTCAGGATCGGGTCCGCGCTAGAATGCGGCTGCTCTCCGGGCGGGAGTAGCTCAGTTGGTAGAGCGCCACCTTCCCAAGGTGGATGTCGCGAGTTCGAGTCTCGTCTCCCGCTCCACAATCACTTCGTCTGTCCAGACCACTTCGGAACGGACACCATCCAAAAGACCGATTCCAGCAGCTCCGGCTGCGCCCGGGTGCGGCGCGCGGTGGGCTGAGGCCGCCGTGGCCTGCGACCTTCGCCCGCCCGATCTCCCCGCCGCCGGGCGACCTAGCCGAATAGGGCCAGCGGCACGAGCCGCGCGAATCGGAGCAGGCTGGGATTTGCCTCGAAACGGACCAGCATGGGCGCCAGGCGTCGCGCGGTGCGATGGCTGCCGAACCAGATCGGCTTCGGCCAGGCGCGGAACGGAGCGCGCACCACCGTTTTCTGGACGCGAGAGAACATGAGCGTGTTGTGGACCACATCGGTCCCGGAGCCGATGTCGTGGCGCGGATGGCCGGGGTGGGCGCCCCACGGCGTGGCTCCCAGTGCGAAGCCGATCGCCGACCAGTGGTTGAGCGAGACGGTGCCGTAGCGCAGGTCCGCCACCGCGCGCTCGAGAGCGGCCGCGGTCCCGGGGTCGCGCAGCGAGGCGGGATGCACGATGAGCGTGACGTTGAGCGTCCCCCACAGCGCGCCGTTGGCAAAGGCCACGGCGCGGTCCAGGAAGTCCGCGGGGCTGGCCGATGGCAGCGGGGTCTCGGCGAAGACCCCGCAGAAGGCCTCGGTCGTGTAGCACAGCTCGTCGCGGGCACCAGGGTCGAGGTCGGTGATGAGGGCCCACGGGAGCCGGTCGTCGTCGCGTTCGCCGTACTGCTCCGCCTCCGGGTGCGCGCCCAGGAACTGGTCGTAGCGCTCGGCGGCGCCGGGGTAGTAGGCCCTCCGCAGCTGCGTGGCACGGAGTCGGGCGCGTACCCCGTTGAGGAACTGCTGGCGCAGCTTCCATCCCGCCGGGGTGATGATCACGCGCGGCGTGGTGCAGTTGAAACCCGCGTTATTGGTGAGCATGGTCGCCACGTTATCAGCCTGGTACTCAAGGTCGGACAGGCTCCATGGGCCGGGCACCACGATCACCGGGGTGAGGTTACCGAGCTCCGCGGTGAACGGCTTGGACATGATCGGCTCGTCGCGCTGGCGGCGGGTCTCCCCCTCCGGGCCGGTCCCGAACACGATCGCGTCGTAGGTGCGCTGCGACCCGGTGATGTGGAGCTCATCGACGCCGGGGTGATGGGCAAGGTGGGCGCCTTCAACGGCGCCCCCATGAACGATGCGCAACCACCCGTCGCGGGTCAACGGCTGCAGGCACTCTTCGAGGATCGGCCCCATGAAGGCCTGGGTGGGGTGGGTCTTGAGCACCACCACCCGGTTGGCGACGAACAGCTTGTAGACGGCGTCGAGTGTGGCGATGCTCGTCACGTTGCCCGCACCCAGCACCAGGCAGACCCCACCACCGTCAGGCTGGCGATAGACCACCGCCTGCGTCGAGGCCAGCTCCCCGGCGGTGACTCCGGGCTGCATCCAGACCTCGGCGCTGACTCCGGCGTACATGAGCCGATCGAACCGATCCGCCGGCACCACCCGCACCGTCACGCGACCGTCCGGCCGGGTGGTCACCGGTCCGGGGATCCGGGGTGCACCGCGTCGCGCGATGTCGACCAGCGACCGGCGCAGCAGCCGCAGCTGCCGCAGGGCGACGTACGGCCCGGCGATCGCCTCCTCCGCCGCGTCGGGGTCCGAAGGGGCCAGTCCCTCCGCTTCGGCGGCCGCCGCCGCCCAGCGATCGGCGACCCTGGCGACCCCTCGGATCAGCTCATCGATGAGGCGAATGCGTGCTGCAGGTGGGACCGCCACCCAGGCAGCCCGTCGCTCGCGCAGCTCGTCCACCGCCGCGTCGAGCTGCGCCATGGTGTTCGCGACCGGATCAGACTCGGTGAGAACGGCGACCTCTCCTTCGCGGATCGGCGCCGCACGGCGGCCGATGCGCAGCCGCGATGATAGGCGCGATCGAGGCCGGGGGCGGTGGTCCGGTCGAAGCGCTTATCGCACCTACGGGTGCTCGCTGCTCGTCTCCTCCGGAGTCGCGGTGGGACTGGCCTTTGGCGACGGTGAGGCGGTGGGGGACGGACTCTGCGTCTCCTGCTCCTCGGGCATACCGCTCAAGCGTCCTCCTGAGTCGTCGGAGGAGCGCGGCGTGCCGGTCGGCTCCGGCGAGGAGTTCGCGTCGTCGGATTCGGTCGCCGATGGGCTCTCCGATGGCGAGGGCGTCGCATCCTCGCTCGGCGAGGGACTCGGCATCAACACGTCGGTCGGCGACGAAGACGGGTCGCCGACCGATGCGTCACGAATGATGCGGGCGAGCTGTCCGGCAGCCATCACGCCGCCCACCACCAGGACGAGGGCGGCCGCGAGCACGACGGCCCGCGCCATGCGCCCCACCGGACCAGCGAGCCCCGGCAGCGCGAAGCGCGCGAGAATGCCTCGACGCGGGACCGGCTCGCGCTCGACAGCGGCCATCACCCGATCATCGAGGTCGCGCGGTGCGGCCGCGTTGGTGAGGGCTGCGTAGCGCTCGAGCTCGCTGGCGGCCGACTCCAGGTCGGTGGCATCGCGGTCGATTTCGCCGGGGTCAAAGGGGCGACGGGTCATGCCATTACCTCCGCGCCGAGGACCGGCCGGAGCCGTTCCAACCCGCGGCGCAGGTGCGTCTTGACGGTGTTGAGCGGGCGGCGCGTGGCTGCCGCAATTTCATCAAGCGACATCTCGCCGAAGAAACGCAGGGCCACCACCTCGCGGTACGGCTCTCCCAGGGAGGCCACGGCCAGGCGCACGGCTCGCTGACGTTCGTCGGCGAGCGCCGCAGCCAGCGGATCGGAGCCGGGTGCGTGGAGGACGAGCTCAGCGCCGAGCTCCGCCGTCTCGCGCCGCTGCCGGAGGCGCCGGAACGCCTGGCGCGTCGCGATCCGCAGCAGCCAGCCGCCGAGCGGGCCTTCGCCCCGGTAGGACGCGATCGATCGATACGCCATCACGAACGCCTCTTGCGCGACATCTTCGGCATCGTGGGGTCGACCCAGGATCCGCAGGCAGGCGCGGTAGACCACTCGCTGCTCCCGCTCCACCAGGAGCCGGAATGCATCGCGATCTCCAGCGAGCACGGCATCGACCAAGGCGCGGTCATCCACGCCCGTATCGTGCCACGTCGCCCGCGCCAACCCTGCGTGGCCGTCAGTGATCCCCGCCGCCGGAGCCGGAGTTGCTCTCATCCGGCGATTCGGTGGCGCCGGCCGAACCATCGGCATGCTCGGCTTCGCTCTCGCTGGCCTCAGGGGAGTTGCTCGCGTCCTCGGACTCGGTGGCCTCCGACTCGTTGGCGTCGTTGACCTCGGACTCGCTGGGCTCGGCCATCTCGGACTCGCTGGCGTCCGGGGCCTCGGACTCGCTCGGCTCGGCCATCTCGGACTCGCTGGCGTCATTCGACTCGACGGAGCCGTTCTGCGACCCGTTGGCATCGGTCTTGTCCTGGCTGTTGGTGACCGCCTGGGAACCGAAGACGGCCCCTGCCACCAGCAGGAGAGCGGCGATGGCCATGGCCAGGCCGCGGAAGAGTCGGTTTCGTTCGCTGAGCTGCATCGTTTTTCCTCGTGAACTCGGGCCGCCACGGAAGTGCGGCGTCATGTACAGATCGAGGCCCGAGGCGCCGACAAGGTTTCAGCCGTCTCGACTTGGTACGATACGCGCGCAACTTCGCGTTGGACGCCGTCACCCTCGCGCCCGCTTGCAGCACGCCGCAGAGGAGACCACTCACGACCATGAGCACGCTCGCCGAGCGTCACGCCAGCGCCGCGCCGATGGGCCCACAGGGCCGTCGGCTGCCAGCAGCTCGCTCTGTCCGTCTGAACCCGTCGCAGGAGGAGCTGCAGGAGCTGACCAGCCGGATGCCGCAGGCGCGCCCCACCAGCTTCGGCAACTACAACGTGCAGACCCAGGTGACCAGCAGATCCGCCGCCTCGACCTACCTGGTGACCGATGACCCGGCCGAGACGACCGGCAGGGCGATCCCGCGTAACGAGGGCACTCGGATCGCGGCACGTCAGGCGGAGTACATCGCCGGGGTCGACATGCTGGTGATCGACGGCTACCTGGGCAACGATCCAGAGCAGCGTTCGCGCGTCCGCCTCTACATCGAGCAGGCCAACGCCAATATCGCCGGCATGCAGCAGCAGCTCTACTTCCCACCCGATGCGGCCGCCGACGACTGGGACCCTGAGCTGTGCATGATCTACACCCCGAACCTCCCGATGCCCGACTACCCGGACGAGCGCCTGATCGCCGTTGACCTGGAGGCCGGCGTCAGCCGCGTCTTCAACTCCGACTACTTCGGAGAGTCCAAGAAGGGCGGCCTGCGGATGTGGAACGCCCTCGTCTTCGGGCGCGGCGGCCTGGCGATGCACGCCGGTTGCAAGGTCGTCCCGACCGACGTCGGGCGAGAAGACGATGCTGATCATCGGCCTGTCAGGAACCGGCAAGACCACCACCACCTTCACCCGGCAGAACAACAGCCAGCCGGTGCAGGACGACTTCATCGGCCTGTTTGCAGGCGGCAAGGTGGTGGGCACCGAGAACGGCTGCTTCGCGAAGACCTTTGGCCTCGACCCGCGACACGAGCCGGCCATCCATGGAGCGGTCGTCAAGCCGGATGCCTACCTGGAGAACGTCTCGCAGCAGCGAGGCGGGCGGGCCGGTCGACTTCTTCGACACCTCGTACACCAAGAACGGTCGGGCAACCTTCCCGATGTCGTCGCTGGGGATCTGGCGCGACCCGCGCGAGATCGGCCCGGTCAGCCATCTGCTGATCCTGAACCGCAACGACAACATCATCCCGGCCGTGGCGCGCCTCGCCCGCGAGCAGGCCGCCGCCTATTTCATGCTCGGCGAGACGCAGGGGACCAGCGCCGGCGGGAAGGCCGAGGAGGGAAAGGCACTGCGCGTGCCGGGCACCAACCCGTTCTACCCGCACCGCGACGAGCAGCAGGCGAACCGCTTCCTGGAGCTGTTGGACAGCTGCGACTTCGAGGTCTACCTGCTGAACACCGGGCGGGTCGGCGGCGTCGAGGGTGACGAGCGGTCAAAGAAGGTCGAGATCGAGCATTCCGGCGCGATCGTCAAGGCGATTGCCGAGGGAACGATCTCCTGGGAACGCGACGCGGACTTCGGATACGACGTGGCGGTGACGCTGCCCGGCATCGATGATGCGGAGCTGCTGCAGCCGCGGCTCCTCTATGAGCGCACGGGTCGTTCTGACGACTACGCCGATTGGGTGGCTCGGCTGCGCCAGGAGCGCGTCGAGTTCCTGGAGCGCTACGTCGGCCTGCAGCCGGAGATCATGGACGCGATTCGCTAGTTCGCGGCAAGGCACGGCTGGCCGCGGACCATTCACTACGTAGCTGGTACGTCGGGCAGCGTCTGGGGGGCGCTCCTCCTACGCCCTATTCAGCGGGTGACTGACCCGTCGGAGGATCGGTCTGGCCCAGAGGATTCTCCGACGTACCAGGCTCCGGGTGAATAGCCACCCGGTCGACCATGCGGACGGGTGCCCAGGTACGAACGACCGCTAAGTGGCCGATAACCAGCCGATACGCAGCCGGCTGCCACCCTTCCGACATGGGAAGCCGCGAGGACCCGGCGACGCGTGGTCGTCAGCGGGGTGTCCGCATGCGATTCGAACTCGGCGCCGGGATCCGGCAGGCCCGCCGCGCGGCTGGCGTGAGCCAGGCCACCGTTGCACGACGCGTGAAGCTCTCTCAAGCGACGGTCAGCAGAATCGAGCGAGGCACAACGGCCGCAACCGTCGATGAACTGGCTGCGCTGGCTGGCGTCGTCGGCTTGGATCTGTTCGTCCGGCTATATCCCGGCGGGTCGCCGGTCCGCGACGCGCCCCATGTCCGGGTCATGGGGCGCCTGAAGGCGCTGCTGCCGACGGCATTCCGCTTGGCCTCGGAGGTTCCCATTCCGATCTCCGGGGATCAACGGGCCGTCGATGTGGTGGTCATCGATCCGCCTTTGGGGGTCGGATTCGAACTCGAGAGCCGCCTGCTGGACATGCAGGCACTCGTGCGGCGCGCAGCCCTGAAACAACGCGACGCCCGGCTTGCCCGCATGGTGTTGGTCGTTCCCGACACCGCGGCAAACCGTGCGGCCGCAGCCGCCGGGCAGGCGACCCTCGGCGCGGCATTCCCCTTGGGTCCCAGGAGGGTGCTGGGGGCATTGCGAGCAGGCAAGCTGCCGCCAGCCAATGGCATTCTCTGGGTCTAGCCGGCCGCCTGGCGCAGACTCCCCACCGCGTAGGCCGTCATCGCGTGGCTGAAGCCCTTCAGCTGCAGGTCCGCGACCGGATCCGCCTCGACGAATTCCTCGACCGCCGCAAACACTCGCTGGCTGACCAGGATCTGGTCCGCGGTGGCGGCGTCTGACAGCCGTGAGGCCAGGATCACGGAGTTGCCGATCGCCGCGTAGTCGTAACGCCCCTCGAAGCCGATGCGCCCGAGCGTGGCGTACCCCGCGGCAATCCCGATCCCAAGGCCAAGCTCGTAGCCGCGCTTGCGCCAGGCCGTCGACAGGGTCCCGAACCGCTCGCGCATCTCGCAGGCGGTTCGCACCGCGGCAAGCTGATGATCGACCACCGGCCTCGGGTCGTTGAAGAAGACCATCAGCCCGTCGCCGGCAAAATGCTCCACCGTCCCCTCGTTCGCCACGGCCAGCTCGCCGACCGCCGCGTGGTACTGGCGCAGCACGCCGAGCACCTCCTCCGGCTCCGCCTGCTCGGCAAAGGCGGTAAAGCCGCGCAGATCCGCGAACAGTGCGGTGATCTCGCGACGGTGACCGGCCAGCAGTTGCTGGCCCTCGGCGCTGGACAGCAGCTCGGCAGCCTGCGGCGCGAAGCGCGCCAGCTCGGTGCGCTGTCGCTCGATGGTCTCGAACAGTCGGACGTTCTCGATGGCCAGCGCCGACTGGTCCGCGAAGGTCGTCAACAGGCTGATCTCGGGGGCCGTGAATTCCTGCACGTGGCGCCGCCAGACGGACAGCACACCGATCGGCTCGCCGTCACGAAGCAAGGGAGCGGCGAGGAGCGTCCGAAAGCCAACGATGCGTTGGGCATCGGTCAGCGTGTACTCGGGATCGGCCAGCACGTCGAGGATCTGGACAGGCCCGCGCTCGAGCAGGGCACGACCCATCCCCGAGCCTCGCTCAGGCCCGACTTGGCGGTTGGAGATGACCTCCCGGAACTCCGCGGGCACATCCGAGCTGAAGGCGCTGGCGCGGAAGTGCCCGCCCATCTCGCGCAGGATGTTGCCCTGGTCGGCGTGGGTCAGCCGGACCGCGCTGTCAAGCACCGTCTGCAGAACGGCGTCAAGCTCGAATGTCGAGCGACTGATGGACTGCAGCACCTGCCCGACCGCGGTTTCGCGCTCCAGTGCCTCGCGCGTGTCACCGAGCAGGCGGGCCAGTCGGATTGCGATGGCCGCTTGGTCAGCAAAGATCGACACGAGTTCGATCTCGGCATCGGAGAAGGGAGAGACGGTCATGCGCGCCAGGCCGAAGGCGCCGATCAGCCCGTCGTCGGTGCGGATGGGCACTCCCAGCAGGGTCCGATAGCCACCAATCGCCTGCCCTCCCCAGCGGTACTCCTCGTCAGCCACAACATCGTGGATGTGGACCGGGCCGTTCGACAGCGCCACGCGTCCGGCCACCGTCTCGCGGGTCGCGGGGAACGGATGTGCACGCTGGTAGGCCCAGTGCTCGGGACTGCCGCCATTGCCGGCGACCCAATGGAAGAGCTCGCCTTCGAGCAGGAAAACGAACCCAATCTCGGCGCGGCACAGTGCGGTGGCCTCCGCCGCGATCCGGTCGAGCACCGGCTGGAGCTCGAAGCTGGTGCCGGTGACCTCGGAGAGGACGCGGCCAATGGCCCGCAGCGCCTCCCGCTCGGAGGTGGGGGCCTTCGGTTCAGGCATCCGTTTCGAGCGTCGCCTCCACCGAGAGCGCCACGTTCCCGACCAGGGCACGCGAAATGGGGCAGCCGTCCTTGGCCGCCTCTGCCGCCGCGACGAAGGCCTCGTGGGTGCTGCCCGGCACGCGCCCGATCACGGTGAGCGCCGACGAGACCACCGTCCAGCCCGCCTCGAGCTTGTCGAAGGTCACCTCGGCCGAGACGTGCAGATGCTCCGGCGGCGTGCCGGCACGACCCAGGCCGGCGGAGAAGGCCATCGCGTAGCAGCTGGCGTGAGCGGCCGCCAACAGCTCCTCGGGAGAGGTGCGCCCCTCCGGGTCCTCGGTGCGCGCGCCCCACGAGACCGGCAGATCACGGAATGCGTCGCTTGACCCGGCGCTCACCGAGCCGCGTCCTGAGGTGAGGTCGCCTGACCAGGTGACGGTGGCGGTACGGACAGCGGCCATCGGGATCGGTCCTCCTAGTATCCTGCGAGGGACTCAGCCTACTCCACGAAGGACCGATGTCGAACGGCGAGCCGACCCCTCCACCTCCCATGCCGGTGATCCGCGGCGAGAAGGTCTTCCTGCGGCCCGCGGAGCGCGACGACGTGCCGACCTTCGTGCGCTGGTTCGCCGATGCCGAAACGACCCGTTTCCTGGCAACCCGCGCCCCGTTCAGCCAGGCCATGGAGGAGCGTTGGTTCGAGTCGATGCTCGAGCAGCAGGGCAAGAGCGCGTATCACTTCGTCATCTGCCTGCTTGCCGACGGGCGGCCGATCGGGACCGCCGGCTTCATCCACGTCAACCAGGAAGACGGCCACGCCTCGTTCGGCATCAGCATCGGCGAGAAGGGCGAGTGGAGCCGCGGCTACGGCACCGATGCGCTCCACGCGATCTGCGACTTCGGCTTCGGCCAGCTGCGCCTGGAGCGGATCGAGCTGGACGTGTACGAGCCCAACCGGCGCGCTCAGCGCTCGTACGAGAAGGCGGGCTTCGTGACCGAGGGGACGCTGCGCCACGCGCACTTCGCCGACGGCCGCCATTGGGACGTGCTGCGCATGTCGTTGCTGCGCGAGGAGTGGGAAGCGCAGTCGCGCGCCAAGAGCTGGGAGCCCAAGAAGCCGGCCTGAAGGCGGCTCCCGCTCCCTCTTCCGCTACGATGCGGAGCGTGTTCGAGCTGCGACGTGACCCGGTGACCGGCTGGTGGTCGGCGATCGTCACGGACCGCACTTTCGAGCACGCCTCGTTCGCAGTGCGCGCCACGCCGGTCGAAGGGACGCACTGTCGTCACTGCGACGACGACCCGACCCCGCCCGCAGAGGCCGCCGAAGAGACCACCATTCGCCGCGTCACGCTTCGCAACGATGCGTTCCTGCGGATCGACCCCGGCAGGGAGTCGGCCGCCCAGCTGCCTCTCCTCGACCCGCGCACCGCGAGCGGCTCATGGGAGATCCTGGTGGCGCCGCGTGGCCACCACGAGCGGCTGGCCGACGCCCCACCCCGCCTCGCCGCCAACCTGCTGCGCAGCCTGCGGGACACCATGCGCTCCCTGGCCGCGGAGCCGCGGCCCGACGACGAGCCGCTCTATATCCAGGCGGTGCAGAACTATGGCATGCAGGCCGGGTCGCGCAGTGGCCACCTCAACCTGGAGCTGTACGCCATCCCGCAGGTCCCTCACTGGGTCGCCGAGGAGATCGGCGGCGGTGCGCGCCACGTGATCAAGACCCGCAGCTGCGTATGGTGCGGCCTGGCGCGCGCCGAGGAGGAGGCCGGCGAGCGACTGGTGCTGGCAGAGGAGCGCTTCATCGTCTTTGCGCCGGCCGCATCGCGATCGGCCTTTGAGCTGATGATCGTGCCGAGGGCGCATGCCGCCGACTTCACCACGCTCGATGACGACGACCTGGCCGCCGCCACGGCCACCCTGCAGCGCACGCTCGGGGCGCTCGACGCGCTGGGCGATCCGCCGTATAACCTGATCCTGCACACCGCGCCGGCCGGAGAGCGCCTTGACCAGACCTTCCACTGGCACTGGGAGTTGCACCCGCGCCTCCGCGTGATCGCCGGCCTCGAGCGGGCGACGGCGCTGGCGGTCAACCCGGCCGCACCCGAGTACGCCGCCGAGGTGCTGCGCCAGCATCTGCAGCGCGGGAGCCCGTAACAGATGCGAACGGCCGCGCGTCGTGTACAGCGATGGATCTCGCGTCGCCAATGACCGTGCCGCACGAACGATCCGCCGCGCTGCGCGCTGAGTTCGACCGGCTCTTCGCCGAGTTGTCGACGCCGATCTTCAACTACGCGCTCCACATGGTCGGAGATGCCGACCGCGCCGCCGATATCGCGCAGGACACCTTCATCAAGGCCTTTCGCAAGCTCGATACCTTGAGTAGCGCGACCTCGACCCGCACCTGGGTCTATCGGATCGCGACCAACACCGCGATCGACGAGATCCGCCGGCGCCGACACGTCACGCGACTCCCTGTCGAGGAGGGCCAGCCGTTCCAGTCTGCCGATCCGCAGCCAGGACCTGAGGCCCAGGCGATGGGCTCTGTCCTCGACGAGCGGATCAGCCGTGCGCTGCTGCGGCTGCGGCCGAACCATCGGCAATGCCTCCTTCTCTCCGACCTGGAGGAGATGAACGCGCAGCAAATCGGCGAGATGATGCGCATGAGCCCCGGCGCGGTGCGCGTGCTGCTGTGCCGCGCCCGCGGTGAGATGCGTCGCCAGTTGGCGGCGGAAGGACTGGTCCGATGACACGACGACCCGGCGACCACGTCGAGGAGCTGATCAGCGCCTCGCTGACCGGCGACCTGACTGAACTGGAGAGGGGGGAGCTCAACGAGCACCTGGGCACCTGCCCGTCCTGTCGTGAGACGCTCGCCGCGTTCAGCGAGGAGCGGCGCCTGGTGTCCGGGCTGCGAATGGTGACGCCGCCGCGCGACCTGGGGGCCAGGGTGAGCTCGGGAATCGAGTCCGGTCGACTGTCGGGGTCGCCCTGGTGGCGGCGGTGGGGTTCGCTGGTGGCGGTTGGCGCCTCGCTGGCCACGGTGGCTGCTGCGATCCTGGCGGTGGTGATCCTGGGCAACCTGACGGTGAGACCGGTCGGGCAGACCGGCTCGCCGAACCCTTCGGCATCGGTCGCCCCATCGCCCACCGAAAGCGAAGCGGCCAGTCCGTCGAGCACACCCACCCCGGGACCCGGCCTGGCCAAGCTCGGCTACCTGTCGTTGAACGGCGCCCCCCTCGAGTCGCTGCGGCTGACCCTGGTGAACGACGCCACCGGCGCATCGATGAGCGCTGGCACGGTCTCCGGAGCACCGATCGCCGCCGCGCTGTCGCCTGACGGCAGCTGGCTGGCCTACATCACCGAGAAGGGCGAAACCGGAGCCAACGAGGTCTGGGCGCTGCACCTGAGCGATGGCAAGGTCGTTGCCGTCGGTTGCTCGCAGGCCGCACCGTTCACCGATCGGCTGGCCTGGTCACCGGACAGCCTCCTCCTGGCGTACACGCTCGTCGCGGTCGACCTGGGCCCGGCGTCCGGCTGCCCCGCCAACGACGGCGCCCCGGGCAGCGCCGATGCCTGGGTCTTCGGCGTCGCAACCGGCGAGCGCTCCAATATCACCGGCGCCGGTAACGCCTATGCCGCCTCGTTCCTGCGCGACAAGCAGGCGACCCTCCTGATCAGCTGGGCGGGCGAGAGCCCGTGGACCGCTGCCGTGCCGCTCTTCGCGGATCCGAACCTCCAGCGGATCGACGGCGTCTTTCTCCCGCTCCTCTCACCGGACGGCAACCACGCCCTCTTCTGGAATGGAGCCATGACCTCGGACGGCGGGACGTGGCGGTTCGCGCGGGATGGCATGCCGCAGATCTCAGGCGATTTCCGGTCGACCGGCCCCGCCTCGCCGTGGCTCGGCACTCCGCTCTTCACGGACCTGGTCCCGGTCGGTGGCGAGGCGTTCGCCTCTGGCAGCTTCGCATGGGGTCCGGACAGCGACCTGGTTGCCTTCTGGAATGGCGCCTGGACCGGCGCCCCGCAGAGCGCTGACGGCACCTATCCGAGCCAGCGCGAGATCTATGTCGGGCGGATCAGCGCGGGACTGCTGAGCGTCGCGTCGCGGCTCCGGCTGGTGCTGGGCGATGAGGAGAGGGTCGTTGACGTGATCCTGACGCCGGACGGAACCGGCGCCGTGGTGACCATCGGGCAAGCCTCGGCCGGGATCGGCGACCCGCCATCGGCGCTGCTGGAGCTGGTGCCGCTCGACGGTGGGCCGACTCGGCAGATCGGCGGCGGCGGGGAGCCGCCGCCCTGGAACGGGCCAGCCGTCTTCGGACCCTGACGCGCCGCACATGAGCGGACGCCGGCCGGCGCCATCGGGCTACACTCGCGGCACATGAGCGAACGCCGCATCCTCGATGCCGATGAGCTGCGTCGCGCGCTCACCCGCATCGCGCACGAGATCGTCGAGCGCAACGGCGGAACCGATGACCTGGTCCTGGTCGGGGTCCGCAGCCGCGGGGTCCCGCTGGCTCGCCGTCTCGCCGCCCTGATCGAGCAGCACGAGGGAGTCAGTCTGCCGGTCGGGGCGCTGGATATTACCTTCTACCGGGACGACCTGACGCAGCTGGCCCACGCGCCGATCGTCAAGAAGACGCAGGGGATGCCAGAGATCGCCGGCCGGACCGTGGTCCTGGTCGATGACGTGCTCTTCACGGGGCGCACAGTCCGAGCTGCGCTCGACGCCCTGACCGATCACGGACGTCCGCGGGCGGTTCGCCTGGCGGTGGTGGTCGATCGCGGGCACCGCGAGCTGCCGATCCGTCCCGACCACGTCGGCAAGAACCTGCCGACCAGCCGCGAGGAGATCGTGCACGTGCGCCTGGTCGAGACCGATTCCGCCGACGAAGTGGTGATCACCCGGCCAGATGGGGGCGAGGCCTGAGGGGGGCTGTCGCGCGTCCAATGCAGCCACCAGGTGGCTACAACGGCCATCTTGGGTCCGGTTCTTGCCACCGCCAATCACAGGGTGACCATGCGGCCATGCACGGCCCCGAATGGGCCTCACCTTGGCCGTTGTGAGCATGCAGTGACCGGGGACCGCGCGCCGCTGGTTAACGGCGAGGCAGAGGCCTGGTCCAGCTCGCCCCGCTCACGCGCCACCATGTAGGCGCGCCAGCCGCCATACGAGGTGATCTCGCGGTGCCCGGCCATCATCTCCTCGGGGACCCGCAACGCCGCCCAGGCAACGCGGCAGCTGTACGTGCACGACAACATCGTTCGCAGCCGCCTGGCCCGCATTGAGGAGCTGATCGGTTCGATTCCTGGCCGATGCCGAGCGACTGGCCGGGCTGGCAGTGGCGCTCCACATCCATAGGCGCGGCCACTGAGGCAGGCGCTATACTCCGGCGAACCCTTTAAGGACGGTCCTGCGAGGCCGCCAAGGAGATCGGACACATGCTCGAGATCGCCGGCAGCACGCCATCTCGCCATCGGCCTTCGGCCGGTGGCGTTGTTGCTTCGTGGCCCGGGAGCAATCCCGCAGAGGCCGGCCGCTGGCCGCACCGACACCTGCTCGATGTCGATCAGCTCACCCGCGAAGAGCTGGAGCGCTGCCTGGACCTGGCGGTCGAGATGCGCGAACGGCGCGCCCGGCGCGAGCCGCAGGACCTGCTGCGCGGCGAGGTGGTGGGCCTCGCCTTCTGCGAGCCGTCGACCCGCACGCGGGTCAGCTTCGAGCTGGCGGCCGAGGCGCTCGGGGCGCAGGTGGTCGAGCTGCCGATCGACGTCAGCAGCGTGACCAAGGGCGAGTCGCTGGTCGACACCCTGCGCACCCTGGAACGGACCGGGGTGACCACCGTCATCCTCCGCCACTCGATGAGCGGGGCCCCGTACCTGGCAGCCCGCAGCGTGGCAATCAGAATCATCAACGCGGGGGACGGGCCGCACGCGCATCCCACCCAGGCATTGCTCGACGCGCTCACCCTGCGCGATGCGCTGGGCACCCTGGAAGGGCGGAGGATCGCCATCGTCGGCGACATCGCCCATTCGCGGGTGGCCCGATCGAACCTCCATACCCTGACCGCGCTGGGTGCCACCGTCTGCCTGGCCGGGCCACCCGCCTGGGTGCGCGGCTTCGAAGGCTGGCCCGGGGTCAGCGTCGCGCATCAGATCGAGGAGGCGCTGGCGGACGCCGACGCGGTGATGACGCTCCGTGTGCAGCTCGAGCGCGACGCGGGCGGCGGGGTCCCGTCGCTGCGGGAGTACACCATGCGCTGGGGCCTCGACACCCGACGGCTGGGGCACGCCCGCAGCGACGCGCCGGTGCTCCATCCCGGTCCGACCAACGAGGGGGTCGAGATCAGCTCAGAGCTGGCTGCCAGCGAGCGCAGCCTGATCGGCGCCCAGGTCGTCAACGGGGTCGCCATGCGCATGGCCGTGCTGGCCCTGCTGGCCGAGTGATCGGCTTCGGGTCGCTGGCCGATGAGCCGGCGACACTGCTCCTGGTCGGCGTGCGCCTGGTCGACCCCGCCGATGGGACCGATCGCGTCGGTGATCTTGCCATCCTCGACGGCCTGATCGCGTATGCCGGGCAGCTGCCCTCCAACGCGCCGCGGATCGACGCCGCCGGCCTGGTCGCCGCGCCCGGGCTGTGCGACCTGCACACCCACCTCCGCGAGCCGGGAATGGAGCGCGCCGAGACCATCGAGAGCGGCACCCGAGCCGCGGCCCACGGCGGCTACACGACCGTCTGCGCCATGCCCAATACGGATCCGCCGCTCGACGAGCCCGCGCGTGTGGCCCTGGTCCACGAGCGGGCCAGGGGCAAGGCCTGCCGGGTGCGGGTGGTGGCCGCGGCCACTCGCGGCCGCGAGGGTGAGCGCATCACCGAGATCGGCGAGCTGGCGGCGATGGGGATCGTCGGGGTGAGTGACGACGGCCAGGCAGTCGCCTCCGGGCGGGTGGCGCGCGAGCCTGCTGACCTACCTCGCTCCCCTGGGACTGCCGCTGATCGAGCACGCCGAGGACCCTTCGTTGGCCGCAGGCACCGTGATGCGCGCCGGCCCGCACGCCACGCGGCTCGGTTTGTCGGGCTGGCCGGCCAGCGCGGAGCTGTCGATCATCGAGCGGGACATCAGCCTGGCCGAGGAGACGGGAGGCTGGGTCCATTTCACTCATCTGTCGACCGCCGCCGGGTTGGAGGCGATCCGCCGCGCGCGATCCGCGCGGCCTGCGAGTGACCTGCGACGTGACGCCGCATCACCTGGCCACCACGGACGCCTGGGTGGCGGGAGACCGCGCCTTCGCATGGGAAGAGCCGAGCGGGGTGGCGGCCGATCCCTTCGGTGCGCAGCTCGACCCCAGCCTGGCCTATGACTCCGCCTGTCGAGTCAACCCCCCGCTCCCCACCCGGACCGATGCGCTGGCGTTGCTGGCCGGGCTGGCCGATGGATCGATCGACGCGATCGCGACCGACCATGCCCCGCATCCGCGCGAGCGCAAGGCGGTGGAGTTCGCGGCCGCCGCGCCGGGCATGATCGGCCTCGAGACCGCCCTGTCGCTGGGCCTGGCCGCGGTCGAGGCCGGCTGCCTTGGCCTGCCGCGCCTGCTGGAGGCGCTGGGCAGCGCTCCGGCCCGGTTGATCGGCGAGGGGCGCAGCCTGCGACCCGGGGCCATCGCTGACCTCGTGCTCTTCGATGGCGTCGCTCGCTGGCGGGTCGAGCCCGAGC
The DNA here is from genome assembly GCA_963750025.1 of uncultured Chloroflexia bacterium. GTDB lineage: Bacteria > Chloroflexota > Limnocylindria > QHBO01 > QHBO01 > CF-167. The sequence goes on along the minus strand of CAVVPF010000025.1, from coordinate 2,735 downwards.
GACTGGCATCGGCTTCCTCCAACACGCCACTGCTGGGAAGGGAGCTGCCCGGGCGTGGTTCGCCTCACCCTGGCCGACGGCCGAATCACCTACCGCGACGGCCTCGACCAACTCCCCTGGTCTGCCTGACTCCTTCGAGCGGGGTCGCGCCGGATATGGGACCATGCGGGCCGCCACGATGGGAGCCCGCAGCGAGCGATGGATGTCGATCCGCACGAACGAGGAGCTCGACCCGAATGAAGGGCCCGGCTTTGGTTGCTTCATCTGGCAGGCGATCCTGTTCGCCGGGATCCTGCTCCTCATTCCCGTGTGGCCTCTTCTCGTTCAACTGGCCGGTCTGGCTGCTCACGGTCCTCCTCTTCATCGACATGGGCCTGCTCTTCTTCGTGAGCATGACCAGCGTCTTCCTGCTGCGCGTCTTCTTCGCCGATCGACGACGGGGTCGCGGCCGCAGCATCGGCGCGGCGAGGCCGGCAGCCAGGGTGATCACCACCGAGCGCCGGCGTCCCGCGGAGGAGCCGACCGCGTCGATACGCCGGACGACGGAGAGGAGGCCGAGTGATGCCGCTGATGGTCACCTTCTTCAACGTCCGCAAGGGCCGCGACGCGATCTTCAAGCGCGGCATGCGCCACCTCTTCCCGCGCACGGCGAAGCGCTACGAGGAGGAATACGGGATCCGCTTCATCGGCTGGTTCAACGTGACCGAGGGGTCAGAATGGAACAACGTGCTGATCCTCGACCTGCCGAACTACGCCGTCCTCGACCGCCTCTACGCCGATCCGGCCACGCGCGGGCTTCGGGCCACCGCGTGGCGGAAGTCGATCTTCGACAAGAAGCACATCATCTTCCTGCGGGAGCGGATGGGCCCGGACCTGGTCTACAAGCCGTGAGCACGCCGCGCATCGGCGCCCTGCGCGAGCTTGCCGCCGAGGCGGAGCTGGAGCGACGCGACTTCATCTACGAGGCCACGGAGCAGTTGCGCCGCTTCCTGGATGCGAACCGCGAACGGCTCCGCGAGATCGGTCCGATGAAGCTGGTCGACGACGAGCAGGACTACCTCGTCTTCGACCCGGTCGACGAGAGCTGGACCACCCGACTCACCTACCAGGACCCCGCCGACGGCGAGTGGTACGACGAGGAGCAGACGGTCGAGGCGGTCAGCGAGGTGGTGGAGCTCTACAACCCGGCCGACATCCTCGCCTGGATCATCGAGGCCGCCCGCGATCCGGCCAGCCACCTCGTCTCGGCCGACGAGCTGGCCGCGCACGAGGAGGTCGGCCGAGGAGCCACACGACGACGACTGGCAGGCCGGGCTGCCGTCCACCCAGCAGGAGACGATCGCCGCGCAGCGCCTCTGGCAGCTGGCCGACGCGTATCGCACCCAGATCGGCAACCAGCAGAAGCAGGTCACTGCGCGAGTTCGCGGCCAACGCCGAGGAGGTGCTCGCCAGGACCGGTGACCTGGTCCTGCTCGACGAGGAGAGCGACGTGCTGCTGCTGCGCTCGGACGGCCGCTTCGAGACGAGCCTGGACCTGTCCGACCTGCCGATGGGTGCCGCGCTCGACCACGACCCGCGGCGGATCGGCCTGACGGTGACCGATGCGCGCACCATCGCCGATGTCTACGACCCGGTTGACGTGCTGCAGTGGGTCACCGACGCGCTATCGAACGCTACCCGGCGGTCGACTTCACGCGCGGTCTACGAGTAGCCCGATGGAGCCGATGCCGGTCGCGCCGCCCCGGCCGCACGCCCTGCCGAGGGAGAGCCTGGCGCAGCAAGCGTGGAACAGCTGTTCGAGGCGCGCCGGCGCACTGCGTCGACGGCCACTTCCTGCTGAAGAGCGGCCGCCACTCGGACCGCTACCTCGAGAAGTTCGCCGTGCTCCAGTACCCCGCCCTGGCGGTCGAGATCGGCCGGCGCCTGGCGGCGGCGCTGGTCGAGCTGCGACCGACCCTGGTGGTCGGCCCAACCACCGGCGGCGTGCTGCTGGCCTTCGAGACGGCCCGCCAGCTCGAGGCGCAGCTGGGCGACACGGTGCGCGGCGTCTTCGCCGAGCCGATGGAGCGCGGCACCCGAGCGCTGCGCCGCGGCTGGCCGGTGCGCCCCGGAGAGCGCGTGGTGCTGGTCGACGACATCCTGACCACTGGCGCCTCGCTGCTCGAGACGGTCAGCGCGGTCCGCTCGGCAGGGGCTTCCCCGCTGGCCGCAGCGGTGATCGTCGATCGCTCGGCCGGGCCGATCGAGCTGGGCTGCCCGATCCTGCCGCTGGGTCGCATCGAGATCGAGTCATGGACCGCCGAGAGCTGCCCGGCCTGTGGCTACGGCGAGCCACTGGTCAAACCCGGCAGCGGCGCCTGACTGACCGCGGGCTCCTCGCGGCGCGGCGCTCGTCAAGCCGGAGAGCAGCCGGCCACCAAGCCCCAGGGGGATGCGCCACCGGGGAGCCCGAGTGGCCAGCGCGTGGCCGAATGTGCGCCCGCAGCGACAATCCGGCCCTCGCAAGGTGCGGTTTGACGCTCCGCAACGACCGCGCGGCCGCTGAGTGGCCATTGGGTCTTTCGGCAGCGGCGTAGGTCAGGGTGCCGAGGCCGGCTCCTGCCAGGTGACCTCGGTGATCCGCGCCGGCGGAAAGACCGCGTCGAGCGGCACGATCCCCTCCTCCGCCTCCAGCGGGATGCCGATCGGGGCGACGAAATAGCGTCCCGCCAGCCGCCGCGCCTCCGGGTCAAGCG
>CAVVPF010000024.1:0-19268 GCA_963750025.1 uncultured Chloroflexia bacterium | reverse complement strand
CGAGACTAGCTGTTTGATAGGCCGCACGTGTACGCGCAGTAATGCGTTCAGCTAAGCGGTACTAATGGTCGAGGGCTTGACCTAATTTCACGCGTCTAGCACGTTGCTGGATCGCGTTCGGAAGCCGGCGTCGGCCGGCTCCGCGACGATTCGATGGCTTCCAGTCCATGGTTCGCTCGCCGTCATCGACGGTGGGTCGCGCCAATTGAAGATTTATCCCGGTGACGCTAGCGGAGAGGATCCACCCGTTCCCATCCCGAACACGGAAGTTAAGCTCTCCAGCGCCGAAGATACTTGGGGGGCAACTCCCTGGGAAAATAGGTCGTCGCCGGGATAATTCATTTCCAGCCCGACTCCGCGGCGGGCGCGCGGGCCCGATCGGCCGCACCGCTGTATCCTCGGGCGGTGGAGCGCATCTGCCCCTTACTCGCCCTGGCCGACGACCACCGCACGGTCGTCGACGGTTACGACCCGGAGCACGTCTGCCTGGCACTTGACCCGCCCGGCGTGCTGGAGCGCACCCGTCAGGTGCAGCTGTGCCTGTCCGAGGCCCACCTCCGCTGCGAGCGCCTGGTCGCGATGCGCGGGCGGCCCGGGCCGGCGCGCGGGGCCGTGGGTGTGCCGCCGGACCTGGCCTTTTCATCCACCCGGCTGATCATGGAGCCGGAGCCGGCGTGGCGCAGTCTGGCGGGCGGTGGGTCGGGACGCCGCCGCCGCTTGTTGGTGCTGGGAGGCCTCGGTATCGCCGCAGCGCTGACCGTCGCCGTCGGGAGCGTCGCCGGCCTGTTCGGCGAGGGAACGGGGAGCCCGGCGGCAGGTTCAGCCACGCCCAGTCCATCGGTCGGAACGTCGGTGGTGCCCAGCGCGACCCCGGCGACCAGCGCCACACCTTCTCCGACCGCCTCATTGCCCTCCACCCCGGCGCCAACCGGGAGCGTCGCGCCGTCGCCGCGGACCTACGTGGTCCAGGCCGGTGACTCGTTGTCGTTGATCGCCGCTCGTTTCGGCACAACGGTGGACGCCCTTCGCACGGCCAATCGGCTGACGACCACCATCATCAACATCGGCCAGGTCCTGATCATCCCCTGATCGGGGGAGTCGCGCAGGCCCTGGGTCGCGAATGGCGGCTGGCAGGTCCTGCAGAAGGTGGTGGCCTCCGCGCCGCCGACCTGTCGCAACTCCTTGCCGCAGCGAGGGCAGGGCTGACCGCCGCGCAGATGTACTTTCAGAAGTTCACGGTGCTGGGTCTGGATCTCTGGCGGGACCAGTTCTCGCAGGCGGTCGATTGCTTCGCCCAGCACGAGGCGCATGGCGGCGTAGAGCCGATCGATCTCCTGGGGGCGCAGCGTGCTGCGGCGCCGAAGCGGGGCCAGGCGCGCCTCCCACAGGATCTCGTCGCTGTAGGCGTTTCCGATGCCGGCCACGAATCGGCTATTGCGCAAGAGTGACTTCAGCTCTCCGGGGTGGCGTCGGATCCGCTCGCGGAAGCGCTCGAGGGTGAGCTCCGGATCATCCGCATCGGGGCCCATCTCAGTCCAGCCGGGGATCGCGTCGAGCCCATCCGGCTCGACCAGGTAGAGCTTGCCCAGCATCTCGCGATCGACATATCGCAGCTCGCCGCCGCCTTCGAATCGGAGGCGCAGACCGGTGCGCGCTCGAACCTTGGCGGAGTGGTCGTCGAGCAGCCAGAAGCGTCCCGCCAGCATCGGGTTGGCTGCCAGGATCCTCTGTCGCCCTCCCTCCCCGGTGAAGGGCAGGAGCAGGAATTTGCCCCGCCGCCGGGCCGTCCCGACCGTCATCCCAATAAGCACTTCCAGCTCCTGGGGGGTGGCCCGCACGATGATCGGGGTGGGAGCCTCCGCCCCAGTGATGCGCCTGCCGCTGATCCGTACGGCGAGCTGCTCTCCAACGACGGTCAGGTCGGGCAGCTCAGGCATCGGGTGGGCCTTGAAGCGTGTGGTATGCTCCGCCGGCTCTGGACAAGACAACCGCATAGTCGTGCGCGGATGTGCGCCGTTCCCTTTGGCCGTTACCGAGGACCACCCGAGTCGTCTGATCGACCATGAAGGCAGCTTCGAACTGACCCAGCTGTCGAACGAATCGCCCTCCGTCTGCGGAGGGCGTTGTGCTTGCCGGGGACTTCACATGCAGGAGCGTACACGCACTTGACCGACGAAACGAATCAGCTCGAGCCCCCGACCGAGGACTCCATCCTGGTCGCGCCGGAGGCCGAGGCAGAGACGGCTGAACCGATGGTCTCCCCGGAGCCCACGACCGCCGACGCAGAGCTGATGGCGGCGTCCGCCGAGCCGGAGCCCGAGCCGATGGCCGAGCCTGAGCCCGAGCCCGAGCTGATGGCCGAGCCCGAGCTGATGGCGGCGTCCGCCGAGCCGGAGCCCGAGCCGGAGCCCGAGCTGATGGCGGCGTCCGCCGAGCCGGAGCCCGAGCCGATGGCCATCGCCATTGAGGCCCCCGAGGAACGCTCCGAGCCGATGACCATGGCAGAACTGCTCGATGATCCGGCCAACGAGGTCAAGAGCCTGAAGCACGGCGACGTGGTCGAGGGGACCGTGGTGCGCATCGACCCGGACGAGATCCTGGTCGACTTCGGCGGGAAGAGCGAGGGGGTCGTCTCCAATCGCGAGCTGATGAGCCGCCGCGGGCCGCGCGATAACGACGAGGCTCGCCCGATCTGAAGGTCGGCGACGAGGTGCTGGTCTATGTTCTGCAGCCGGAATCGCCCGAGGGACACGCCGTCCTGTCGCTGCGCCGCGCAGGTTTGGAGCGCAAGTGGCGCGCCATGCAGGAGCGCTTCGACGCCGGCGAAATCGTTGATGCCCGCGTGATCGACCACAACAAGGGCGGCCTTATCGTCGACCTGGGAGTGCGCGGCTTCGTGCCGATCAGCCAGATCGTCGACTTCCCGCGCCGCCCGCGTGACGAGCAGCCGCGCGACGCCGCCCAGGAGATCGCCGAGAAGCTTCAGCCCTTTGTCGGGCGCACGCTGCGGCTCAAGATCCTTGAGGTCAATCGCAAAGCCAATCGACTGATCCTGTCCGAGAAAGTCGCCCTCTACGAGGAGCGCCGCGAAAAGCGCGACGAGCTGTTCAGCAGCCTCCAGGTCGGGCAGAAGGTCCAGGGCACCGTCCGCAGCATCGCTCCGTTCGGCGTCTTCATCGATCTGGGTGGGATCGACGGTCTGGTCCACAAGAGCGAGCTCTCGTGGAACAAGGTCAACAACCCGGAGACCGCCTACGCCATCGGCGACGAGGTCGAGGCCGAGGTGATCGACATCAACCACGAGCGTGGCCGCATCAGCCTCTCCATCCGGCGGCTTCAGCCCGATCCGTGGCAGGAGTCGGTGGCCAAGTACACGATCGGCGATGTCATCGCCGGCACCGTCACCAAGCTCGTCAACTTCGGCGCGTTTGTGCGGGTTGAGGAGGGGCTCGAGGGACTGATCCACATCAGCGAGCTGTCCAACCAGCGCGTTGCCCACCCCGGCGACGTGGTCAAGGAGGGCGACGAGCTCAAGCTGAAGATCATTAGCCTCGACTCGGAGCGCCATCGCCTGGGCCTCTCGCTGAAGCAGTCTGAGGAGCGTCCGGCCGCACCGCCCACCCCGGCAGCGCCCCAGCAGCAGTTCGAGGACCGGCCGCCGCGGCGTGAGCGTCGCGATCGACGCGAGCGTGAGTACCGGCCCGAGGACGCCATCAGCGAGCCCGATGAGGGGATCGACAACACGATGGCTGCGGCCTTCGCCGAGTCAGGGTTGCTTGACCAGTTCCGCGCCGCGCAGCCCCAGCCCGCGCCGATGGCGGAAGCCGAGCCGGTGGCAGAGGCGCAGCCTGAGCCGATGGCCGAGGCCGCGCCGATGGCGGAAGCCGAGCCGGTGGCAGAGGCGCAGCCTGAGCCGATGGCGGAAGCAGAGCCGATGACGGAGCCTGAGCCGATGGCCGAGGCCGAGCCGATGGTGGAAGCAGAGCCGGTGGCAGAGGCCGAGGCCGAGCCGGTGGCAGAGGCCGAGCCCGAGCCGGTGGCAGAGGCCGAGCCGGTGGCCGAGGCCGAGCCGGTGGCCGAGGCCGAGCCGGTGGCCGAGGCCGAGCCGGTGGCAGAGGCCGAGCCGGTGGCGGAAGCCGAGCCGGTGGCAGAGGCGCAGCCCGAGGCCTGACTCGTGGCCCATCGGTCCCTCGCGCTGGCGATCGCTGCGCCGATGAGCCTTTCTCCCCGCTCAGGACCTAGTACCTATTGAAGGCACCGCCCAGCGGTGGTGCCGTACACTCAGGCGAATCACGCTGGGACGCGAGCATGGACCGCTTCGACAAATTCACGGACAGGGCACGCAAGGTGCTGACCCTTGCCCAGGATGAGGCGCAGCGCTTCAACCACAACTACATCGGCACCGAGCACCTGCTACTCGGGCTGGTGCGCGAGGGCGAAGGGGTCGCCGCCCGCGTCCTCGAGAACATGAACGTCGAGCTCTCCAAAGTCCGTACCGCCGTCGAGTTCATCATCGGGCGGGGAGATCGCCCGGTGGTCGGTGAGGTGGGCCTCACCCCGCGGGCCAAGCGGGTGATCGAGCTGGCCATCGACGAGGCGCGCCGGCTGGGGCATAACTACATCGGCACCGAGCACCTGCTGCTCGGGCTGGTCCGCGAGGGCGAGGGGATCGCCGCGGGCGTGCTCGAGAGCCTGGGCGTGAACCTGGACAAGGTCCGCCACCAGGTGATCCATGTCCTTTCGCAGAGCACTGGCACCGCACCGGCCCAGGAGGCGAAGCGCCCCTCCAAGACGCCCACCCTGGACCAGCTGGGGATCAATCTGACCGACGCCGCGCGCGCCGGCAAGCTCGATCCGGTGATCGGCCGTGAGAAGGAGATCGAACGGGTCATCCAGATCCTGTCGCGCCGCACCAAGAACAATCCCGCCCTGATCGGCGAGCCAGGCGTCGGCAAGACGGCCATCGCCGAGGGCCTGGCCCAGCGGATCGTGAGCGGCGACGTCCCCGAGACGCTGGTCGGCAAGCGGGTGCTGACCCTGGACATCGGCTCATTGGTGGCGGGCACCAAGTACCGCGGCGAGTTCGAGGAGCGGCTGAAGAAGATCATCGACGAGCTGCGCAGCAGCAGCGACTCAGTGCTCTTCATCGACGAGCTGCACACCCTGGTCGGCGCAGGCGCTGCGGAGGGCGCGATCGACGCCGCCAACATCCTCAAGCCGCCGCTCGCCCGCGGCGAGCTGCAGTGCATCGGCGCCACCACCCTCGACGAGTACCGCAAGTACATCGAGAAGGACGCTGCCCTGGAGCGACGCTTCCAGCCGGTGATGGTCGAGGAGCCGACCGTCGACGAGGCGATCGAGATCCTGTTCGGGATCCGATCCCGTTACGAGGACCACCACCACGTCAAGATCAGCGACGAGGCCGTGCGCGCTGCCGTCGACCTGTCGGTCCGCTACGTGGCCGATCGCGCCCTGCCCGACAAGGCGATCGACCTGATGGACGAAGCCGGCTCGCGGGTGCGCCTGCGCAAGGCGTCGGCCCCGCCGAACGTCAAGGAGGCGCAGCGCGACCTCGAGGAGATCACCCGCCAGAAGGACGAGGCGATCGCCGGGCAGGACTACGAGGCCGCCGCCAGGCTGCGGGACGAGGAGGCGCAGGGCAAGGAACGGATCGAGCAGCTGCGCGCCGCCTGGCAGGAGGAGAATGCCAAGGAGGTCCCGGTCGTCACCGCGGAGGATATCGCCCAGGTCGTCAGCATGTGGACCGGGATCCCGGTGATCCGCATCAGCGCCGAGGAGTCAGAGCGGCTGCTCCACATGGAGGAGGCGCTCCACAAGCGCGTGATCGGCCAGCAGGAGGCGATCGAGACCGTCAGCAAGGCCGTTCGTCGCGCCCGGGCCGGCCTGAAGGATCCCAAGCGCCCGATCGGCTCCTTCATCTTTCTGGGCCCCACCGGCGTCGGCAAGACCGAGCTTGCCAAGGCGCTCGCCGAGTTCATGTTCGGCTCCGAGGACGCCCTGGTGAAGATCGACATGAGCGAGTTCATGGAGCGCCACAACGTGTCGCGGCTGGTCGGGGCGCCTCCCGGCTACGTCGGGTACGACGAGGGCGGCCAGCTGACCGAGGCGGTCCGGCGCAAGAGCTACAGCGTGGTGCTGCTCGACGAGATCGAGAAGGCGCATCCGGAGGTCTTCAACATCCTCCTGCAGATCCTCGAGGATGGCCACCTGACCGATGCCAAGGGCCGCCGCGTCGACTTCCGCAACACGATCATCATCATGACCAGCAACGTCGGCGCGCAGCTCCTCCAGAAAGACAGCCGGATCGGCTTCCGGGCTGCCGCCGGCGAGACGGTCGCCGAGCAGGCGGCCGACTACGACCGGATGAAGGAGAAGGTGCTCGGCGAGCTGAAGAACCTCTTCCGTCCCGAGTTCCTCAACCGGATCGACGCGACCGTCGTCTTCCGCGAGCTGACCCGCGAGGAGATCCGCGAGATCGTGGACCTGCTCCTGGCCAGGGTGACGGCGCAGCTGGCCGGCCAGCAGATGGAGCTGGTCGTGACCGATGCGGCCAAGGACGCGATCATCATCAAGGGATACGACCTCTCGTTCGGCGCGCGCCCGCTGCGTCGCGAGATTCAGCACCAGATCGAGGATCCGCTCGCCGAGCAGATGCTGCAGGCGACCTTCGAGGCCGGCGACACGATCGTGGTCGACGCCACGCCCGATGGCCTGACCATCGAGCGCCGCAGCCCGCAGCGGGTGCCCGCCAAGTCCCGCTGATCGCCCGATAACCGCGCGGTACGCGACCGCGTGGCAAGATGGGACGACCCATGTCAGCCACCCGCTCCGTGTACCTCTGCCAGCAGTGCGGCGCCAGTTCGCCGAAGTGGGCCGGGCAGTGCCCCTCCTGCGAGGCATGGAACACCCTGGTCGAGACGGTGGCCGTGCGCCCGGCGCCCAGTGTCGCCAGCGCGGCCCGCAGCCGGATGCAAGCTGCGGCGGCCGGGGCCGCGGCGATCGCCCCGATCGGCGCGGTCTCGAGCGCTGAGGCCAACCGCCTGGCGAGCGGCATCGGTGAGCTGGATCGCGTGTTGGGCGGAGGCCTGGTGCCCGGCTCGATCGTCCTCTTCGGCGGAGACCCGGGGATCGGCAAGAGCACGTTGCTGCTCCAGCTCGCCGCTCGGCTGTCCGCCGCCGGCCACGCCACCCTCTATGTCACCGGAGAGGAATCGGCCTCACAGGTACGCGGCCGCGCCGAACGGGTGGGCGCCGTGGTGGACGGCGTGGGACTGGTGGCCACCACCGACCTGGCCACCGCGATCGGTGCCATCGACGCCTCATCGCCGGTCCTGGCCGTGGTCGACTCGGTGCAGACCCTCGTCGAGCTCGGAGCTGACCGGGCCGGCGGGCAGCGTCGGCCAGGTCCGAGAGGTGGCCACTCGGCTGGCCGAGGTCGCCAAGGCGGGTGCGACCTGCGTGGCGCTGGTGGGCCACGTCACCAAGGAGGGGAACGTCGCCGGGCCGCGAACGCTCGAGCACCTGGTCGACGCGGTGATCTACCTGGAGGGGGAGCGGCTGGGGACCACTCGCCTGCTCCGAGCCGCCAAGAACCGCTTTGGATCCACCGATGAAGTGGGCGTCCTGGAGATGCGCGGCGAAGGCCTCGTCGAAGTACCCGACGCCAGTCGCTTCTTCCTTGAGTCCGAGCAGCCACCGGTTGCCGGGAGCGCCATCACCATCGCCTTAGAGGGGACGCGACCGCTGGCGGTCGAGATCCAGGCGCTGGTCGCCCCCGCCGGCTACGGTTCGCCCCGCCGCGCGACGACCGGCATCGACGTTAGCCGAGTGCTGATGCTCATAGCCGTACTGGCGCGGCATGCCGGGTTGAATCTCACCGGGCACGACGTGTACGTCAACGTTGCCGGCGGCCTGCGTATCGACGAACCGGCTGCTGATCTGGCGGTCGCCACCGCGCTCGCCTCATCACTGCGCGAGCGCCCCGTAGTCGAAGGTACCGTTCTGGCGGGCGAGTTGTCGCTGTCGGGTCGGGTGCGGACCGCCAGCCGCGCCGAGCGTCGCCTCAGCGAGGCTGCACGCCTCGGCTTCACCAGGCTGATAACCGGTCCGGAGCGCGGTTCGGCACCCAATGCCCGAACGTCCGGAGTGATCCGGCTGGCTCCGGCCACCGACCTGCGCGAGGCGCTGAGTCTGGCCCTCAGCGAGGACTAGAGGCCGGGCCGGCCATTGTCGCCTCGAGGCAACGCGTGCTAAGGTGGCCGCCCGCCGCAGGGCGGGTCGCGGCCCGACTTTTCATCGCATTCATCGGCTTCATCGGATCATTCGGCCGCGAAAAGCGCTTCATAGACGGTCTTATCAGCTCATGACCAAGGTCATCCAATTGGTCGGCGCCCTGCTCGGAACCTTAGGCGGGTTCGGGCTCGGACTCCTTGTTCTGGACCGCGCCGGTCGGGGGATCAGCGACGCGAATCGTCCTGCCTTCCTGATGGCGATGGTGGTGGCGTCGCTGCTGTTCGGCTACCTGGCGATCCCGTACGTCACCGTACGCCCCGCCCGATGGGCGGTCGACCGACTGGCCGAGGCCGGAGCCGGCGAGTTCAGCCTTGGCGTATCGGCGATCGTGATCGGGCTGGTGATGGGGGTGCTGGCAGGCATCCCGTTCGGGTCGATCGGCGGTACGCTCGGATCGGTGCTCCCGCCCGTGACGGCTGTCCTCCTGGCGCTGGGCACGCTGTGGGCGACCATGTACAAGCGTGACGTGCTCGTCCCCGCCCTGGTGGGCCTGCTGCCCGGTGGGCGTCGCCGGGGCATCTCACAGCTGGTGGTGATCGACACCAGCGCGGTGATCGATGGCCGGATCGTGGACATCGGACGCACCGGATTCATCCTCGGGACCCTGATCGCACCCCGCTTCGTGCTCGACGAGCTGCAGCGGATCGCCGATTCGCCTGATGCCATTCGCCGTAACCGGGGGCGCCGTGGGCTGGAGATGCTCTCGGCGCTACAGAAGGAATCGATCACCCCGGTCGAGATCAGCGAAGAGACCTACCCGGAGATCGGTGAGGTCGATGCCAAGCTGGTTGCCTTCGCGCGCGACCGCAACGCCGCCATCCTGACCAACGACTTCAACCTCAACCGGGTCGCCGAGTTGCAGGGGATCCGGGTGCTGAACGTCAACGAGCTGGCCAATGCCGTTAAGGCGGTCGTCCATCCGGGCGAGGAGATGATGGTCAAGATCATCCAGGAGGGAAAGGAACCGGGGCAGGGGGTCGGCTACCTGGACGACGGGACGATGATCGTGGTCGAGGGCGGCAGCCGCTTTATGCAGCGCGAGGTCGGGATCACCGTCACCCGCGTCCTGCAGACCGTCGCTGGCCGCATGATCTTCGCCCAGCCGCGCGACGCCTGAGGTGGCGGGACCGATCGCCGCGGTCCTGGTCGCGGCCGGTCGCGGCCAGCGCATGGGCGGCGACAAGCTGTGGATCGACCTGTGGGGTCGCCCAGTCTGGCGCTGGAGCCTGGACAATCTGCTGGCGGTGCCCGGACTGAGCAGCGTCGTGGTGGTGGCGCCGGCCGATGCGCTCGAACGCTTCCGCCAGGCACTGCCGCCCGCGAGCGCGAATCGGTGCTGGGTGGTGGCCGGTGGCGCGGAGCGGGCCGGTTCTGCGCTGGCGGGGATCGCCGAGCTCACCGCGCCAGGGGCTCCCTGACGACACCGTGGTCCTGATCCATGACGCCGCTCGTCCGGCCGCGTCGACCGATCTGATGGGCCGCGTGGCGGCCGCCGTACGGCCCGGGCTGGCGGTCATCCCGACGGTGCCTTTGCAGGATGCCATCAAGCGGCTCGACGGCTCGGGGCGCCGTATGGTGGCCGCGGTCGATCGCGAAGCGCTGGTAGCCGCGCAGACGCCGCAGGGCGCCACGCTGACCAACATGCGCTCGGCGCTCGAAGAGGCGCAGGCCTGGGGCCGCGCCGCGACCGATGAGGCGGCGGCGCTGGCGGCTGCTGGCATCGGCGTGGTCGCGGTGGAAGGCGAGCGGACAAACCGCAAGCTGACCGCGCCGGGCGATGAGGCGCTGCTGCGCGGAGCCCTGGCCACCGCGTTGGCTCCGATCTCCGCGCCGCCCATTTCGCACGGGGAGCGAGCTGGACTCGGGTTCGACGCGCATCGCTTCGACGCGGGACGTGAACTGCGGCTCGGGGGACTCCTCTTTCCGGGCGAGCCCGGCCTGGCAGGCCACTCGGATGGCGACGTGGCCCTCCACGCGGCGATCGACGCGCTGCTTGGGGCAGCCGGGGCAGGCGACATCGGCACGCTGTACGCATCCGACGATGACCGATGGCGTGACGCGGACTCGGCGGAGCTGCTGGCAGGTGCGGTGGCGCATCTTGGCCAGCTCGGCTGGCGAGCGGTCTCGCTCGACCTGACGGTGGTGGCCGCTCACCCGTCGATCGCGCCGCGGCGAGACGAGATGACCACCCGGATCGCAGGTCTGATCGGCCTCGCGTCGGACGGCGTGAGCATCAAGGCGACCACCTCTGACGGGCTGGGCTTCGCCGGCGGAGAGGGGATTGCGGCGTTTGCGGTGGCGGTCGTTACCCGGTCGTGACCGAGTGGATCGGCGGGCGCCGCCCGGTCGCTGAGGCATTGGCGGCGGGTCGCTCCGCTGACCGGCTGCTGGTGGTGGCCGGCTCGCGTCCCAGCCCCGAGCTCAAGGCGTTGCTGGCGGCCGCGCGCTCGGCATCGGTACCGATTCAGACCGTGGACGCGGACCAGTTGCGACGGCTCGCCGGCTTCGAGGGTCACCAGGGGGTGCTGCTCGAGGTTGCCGACCGGCGCTGGTCGGACCTGTCAGAGATCCTGGCCCGCGCTCGGCTGCGCGAGCATGATCCACTGGTCCTTATCCTCGAGAACCTGCAGGATCCGACCAACTTCGGGACGCTGCTGCGCTCGGCTGAAGCAGCTGGCGTCGACGGCGTGGTCTTTCCGGAGCGCGGCGCGGCGCCGCTCTCGGCGGCCGCGGTGAAAGCCTCGGCAGGTGCCAGCGAGCATTTGCTGCTGGCCCGCGTTGAAAGCCTCGGCGCGGCGATCCGCGAGTTCCAGGATGGTGGGCTGCGCCTGGTGGCCGCCGACCAGGACGCGACCACGACCGCCTGGGAGGAGGATCTGCGAGGTCCGCTGGCGATCGTGGTAGGAAGCGAGGGGAGCGGGGTGTCGGGCGCGACGCGACGGCGCTGCGACCTTCTGGTTCGCTTCCCGATGGCCGGCCAGGTCGCCTCGCTGAACGCCGCCACCGCCGGAGCGTTGCTCCTCTTCGAGACCGTCCGGCAGCGATCCTTAGTGAACGGCGACTAGAATCGGTCCTTAAGGCCGACGTAGCTCAACGGTAGAGCAGCGGTTTTGTAAACCGCTGGTTGGGGGTTCGATTCCCTCCGTCGGCTCCATCTCAGGGTCGGTGGCTGGGTGGGCTGGATTCGCGCGGATTGCCAAGCGGGGTGGCCTGTGGTGCCGAGCTGGGGATCGCATTCGGCATGCTGGTCGCCGCCTGCTCCGCGTCGTGCAGGGCCTGCCGCAGGCCATCCCGGGCATCGCCGGGAGCGCTTGTGACGAGCCCCGCCAGCAGATCCCGATGTCGCTGAAGGTCGCTGATCACCGACGCATCGTCGATCCCGCCCTTGGTCAGCTCGCTGAGGGTGCGGCGATAGGCCTCGAGGGCGGCCCGCAGGGCTGCCGCGTCGCCATGGCGGGACGCCGCACCCGCCTCAGCCAGACGATCATCAAGCTCTGTCGCCAGGCTGCGGTCGCGAGCCGCCGCCTCGCTCGGCAGCAGCAGCGAGCCGATTGCGAGGCGGACCGCGTAGAACGGCTGTCCCGGACCGCTTTCGGCAGCCACCAGGCCCGCGCCGCCGACCAGCATCGCGGCGAAGGCGGCAGCCATCGCCCAGCCACGAAGCAAGGGGCGCGCCGAGTGTCGGGCAGCCGGTTCGAAGGTAGCCTGGTAGCTCGCCAGCACCGCAGCGCGCACGCGCCGGAGGCGAACCGGTTCCGGCTCCAACGCGGCTGCAAGCTGACGTTCGAGCTCCTCCGCGAGCCCCACGTCATCCGGCAGCGCGGTCCGTGTTTCGTCGTTCATCGAGGTCGCTCAGGCTCCATGGAGGAGGAAGCGCGCGGCGCCTCCTCGGCGCGGATGAACCTCCGCATGGCATTGAGCGCGCGGAACTGCAGCGCGCGGACGGTGCCCTCGCGCTTGCCCATCAAGAGCCCGATCTCGCGAGGCGTCAGGCCGGCGGCGAATCGGTACGAGATCACTTCGCGCTGCTCCGCCGTCAGCTGCTCGATCGCCCGCCTGGCGGCTGCCAGCTCGGCTGCCTCCTCTGCGGCGGCCTCCGGTCCCGGCGCAGAGCTGCGCAGCTCACTCGCCGATTCCAGCGGCTCGTGCGAGCGTCGACCCCGCATCAGGTCGATCGCCGCGTTGCGCGCGAGGCGGAAGAGCCAGGCTTCGAACGGGATTCCGCGCCGCTGGTAGCGCGGCAGTGCCTCGATCATCTTGAGAAACGTCCTTTGGGTGAGATCCTCGGCGTCGTGATGATTCCCGACGCGGAAAAGCGAGAAGCGATAGATGCGTTCGGCGAGACGATCGTAGAGGGCGCCCAACGCCGCAGAGTCGCCCTCCTGGACCCGTTCGACCAGGCCCTCGATCTCGTCACGTTCGGTCATGCCTCCGCAAGCGTACCCGCGGGGTCATGCCGCGCGTCTGCGTGTGGCTATGGCCGGCCAAGGTGGTTCGTCACCACGTCGGGCAGGTTGGAGCCCCCAGCGTCGCCGTTGACAGCGTCAGTGGCTCGGTTGAGACCGATGTCGCCGCCCAGGCGATCGATCACGTTCTGCACCGCGCTGACTGCCGCGTCGGCAGCATGCCCGTTCGTGAGGCGGTCGATGACGTCGCTGAGCGTCGCGTCCAGGCGGTCCCAGTTTGCGGCGATCTTGTCAGAGGCGGTCGAGCTGCCGTCGGCAGCGTTCTCATCGGCGCCCTGAGCGTCGCTGGTACCCTGCGCTGCGTTGTCGCTTCGAGCCGCGGGATGTGCCTGACCGCCGTCCGCGGCGGATGGGAGGGCGGCATAAGCGACGAGTGCGCCGCCGGCGGTGAGGACCGCGGCCAGCAGGCCGGCGCGGATGAGGCTTGCGCGACGATTCTTGTGGTTCATCAGGTAAAGGTTCCTCGCGTGGTTTCGGTTTTGCGCGGAGCCGGCAGGCCGACATCCGCATGGTGTCTGCCTATGACAACGGTCGTGACGGCCGACCGTTACGCGCCGTGCGGCGCTGGCGATGCGCTTGAGGCGGCGACACCGGATCGGAGCTCAAAGGGTCATCGGTGCGCGCCTGGGACAGCTCCGCCTTGAGTCGCCCGGGGCCCTTCGCTATACTCCCGTCCGGTCGACAGTGCACCATGTGTCGGTCGCTTCCGTGGGTAGGTTGAGCAGGTGGTGAGCTCCGCTGACTGTAGATCAGCCGTCTTCGACTGTGGGGGTTCGATTCCCTCCCTGCCCACCAGCACATTCGCCCGTCGGCGAGGGATCTGATACATAGGTTTGCCTAGGTAGTCCGATGGTTGCCCAACATCGGATCTCTCGCGCACAATCGCGTCACGCCCACGTAGCTCAGTTGGCAGAGCACTTCCTTGGTAAGGAAGAGGTCTCCGGTTCGAGCCCGGACGTGGGCTCCACCTCTCGCAGGTGGCCAGATCGGCTTGTGTGCAGGAGGCTTGACCAGCGGTGAATCCCAACGTCGTGCTCCCGTTTCTGTCGTCGCTCCTCTCATTCATCTTCGCGGCGATGGTCGGCGACCAGTGGGTCCGTCGCCGGCAGCCGTACCAGCTCGTCTGGACCATCGGGTTGCTGTGGTACGGGATCAGCGCCGGGACCGAGTTCATCGGGGGAGCTGTTGGCTGGAGCGAGCCGCTCTACCGCGTCTGGTACCTGATCGGCGCCTTCGGAGTCGCGTCATACCTGGGGCTGGGCACTGTCTTCCTGCTGAACCGCACCCGCTTCGGGTACTTCGTGGCCTTCAGCCTGTTCGCAGGAGGGCTCTTCAGCATCCTTGCCGCGGCAGCGCGGGCGAAGGAGGGAGTCCCCACATCCGGTGGCGCAGTCGTGGCCGTGGTCGCCTTCTCGACGGTGGGCGCGCTTGCGCTTGCTGTGGTGACCCGCTTTGACCGGCGCCTGGTCGCGCCGGTGGCAGCCACCATCTTGGGCATCGCCTCGGCGATCGTCACCGTGCTGGTGCTGTCGGCGCCCCTTCCCGTGCTCGGGTACGCGCTTGACCCGGCTACCGGCGTACCGGTGGGGACCGCCTTCCCCAGCAACCTGCGGATCCTCACCCCGCCCTTCAATATCACTGGCGCGTTTGCGCTCGTCTTCGGTGCGATCTACTCCGCCTACATTTTCATGCCGAAGCGGCGCATTCTGCGCATCGAGGGCGGGCCGCCGGTGGTCGGCGCCGTCGGCCGGGGGGTGGCGGTGGTCGTCAACTTCCTCGCCTCGATTCCCGGGGCGATTCGCGCATTCCGAGCCGGATCACTGAACTCGCGCGTCCCGGCTACGCTCCTGATTGCGCTCGGCGGCTTCGTCCCCGGCCTGACCAGCGGCCTCAACCGCTTTGGTATCACATGGAGCTTTTTCCTGGGGGAGCTGCTGGGCATTGTGTTCATCTTCATCGGCTTCCTGGTGAGCATCGAGGTCTTCAGCGACATCCGGCTGCCGTTCACCCGGGTCGTGCTGGCGCGCCGTCCGGACGGGCGGGACGTCGTTGACAGTCCCACGCCGCCAGCCTAGAATCACCGGGCTTTCCCCTGGTGACCGGCCCTATTTAAGGGTGGGCGGCGACGGGGGACTGACGAGGACACCGCACCGTGGCCAAGACCGAAAATCGCCCCGTGATTGCGTTGGCGTGCACCACCTGCAAGGAGCGCACGTACAGCACGCGGAAGAACAAGCGGAACGACCCGGGACGGATGGAGCTCAACAAGTTCTGTCCCCGCTGTCGGCAGCACACGCTGCACCGTGAGACAAAGTAGGCGGAGCCTAGCCGTAGGGGTGTAGCTCAACTGGTAGAGCACTGGTCTCCAAAACCAGCGGTTGCAGGTTCGAGTCCTGTCGCCCCTGCCAGCCCCGTCCGGGCAACCGATCGAGATCCAATTCGCGACTCAGGAGCAAGCTGAAGCCATCGTGTTCCGCAACCTGCGCCAATACCTCGTTGAGGCTTGGTCCGAGCTGAAGAAGGTTTCCTGGCCGCCTCTTCAGACCGTGAGGAATCTGACGCTGATCGTCATCGCCGTGTCGGTGGCGGTGGGCGCCTATATCGCGGTGCTCGACGGCGTCCTGCACGCTGCAGTCGCGCAGGTGCTGCAGTGAGCAAGGATCTCCAGCGCGAGAGCGAGGCGCACCAGGCGGCACGCCTCTCCCGCGAAGCTCCCCAGCCGGACGACGCCTACGCGGCCGAGCGGACCAGCAAGCAGTGGTACGTGATCCACACCTACTCCGGCTACGAGAACAAGGTCAAGGCCAACCTCGAGCATCGGATCGAGTCGATGGGCGTGGAGGACCAGATCTTCCAGGTTCTGGTGCCGATGGAGGAGGAGATCGAGATCAAGAACGGGCAGCGGCAGACTGTCAACAAGAAGGTCTTCCCCGGCTACGTGCTGGTCGAGATGGTGATGACCGATGAGTCCTGGTACGTGGTGCGCAACACCCCCGGCGTCACCAGCTTCGTCGGGTCGGGCAACCGGCCGACCCCGCTCATGGAGAGCGAGGTCAAGAAGATCCTCAAGCAGATGGGGGTCGAGGCGCCGAAGTTCAAGCTCCAATTCAGCAAGGGACAGAGCGTCCGCGTCAAGGACGGCCCGTTCGCGGAGTTCATCGGCACCGTCGACGAGGTCAACCCCGAGCGGAACAAGGTGAAGGTGCTGGTCAGCATCTTCGGCCGGGAGACCCCGGTCGAGCTCGACTTCCTGCAGATCGACAAGCTCTAGAGAGGGAGGGGCGTAACCCGCCCCGCTTGGACCTCGGAGGTACTTGAATGGCAAAGAAGATTCGCACCATCCTCAAGGTGCAGGCGCCCGCGGGGAAGGCCACCGCCGCGCCGCCGGTCGGCCCCGCGCTGGGCCAGCACGGCATCAACATCATGGAGTTCATCAAGGCCTTCAACGAGCGCACCGCCAGCCTCTCCGGCTACGTGGTGCCGGCCGAGATCACGGTCTACGAGGACCGCTCCTTCACCTTCGTCACCAAAGCGCCGCTGGCGGCCGCCCTGCTCAAGCGTGCCGCCGGGGTGGAGAGTGGCTCGGCGCAGCCCAACCGCGACAAGGTCGGCAAGGTCACGCAAGCGTCAGCTGCGCGAGATAGCCGAGGCCAAGATGGCCGACATGAATGCCAACGACGTCGACCACGCCATGCGCATCATCGCCGGCACGGCGCGGAGCATGGGCATCGAGGTGACCGACTGATGGCCGCGCACGGCAAGAAGTACACCGATGCGGCCAAGCTGATCGAGGCCGAGCGCCGCTACACCGTGGACGAGGCGTGTGAGCTGCTGCCGAAAGTGTCGATCACCAAGTTCGACGCGACCGTCGAAGCGCACCTGCGCCTGGGCATTGATCCGCGGCATGCCGACCAGCTCGTGCGCGGCACGGTGGTGCTGCCGCACGGCACGGGCCGCAACCTCCGGGTGATCGTCTTCGCCCAGGGCGAGAAGGCCCAGGAGGCGTTGCGCGCCGGGGCCGACGAGGTCGGCGGGGACGACATCGTCAAGAAGATCGATGACGGCTGGTTCGAGTTCGACGTGGCGATCGCCACCCCGGACATGATGGGCACCGTCGGCCGCCTCGGGAAGAAGCTGGGGCCGCGCGGCCTGATGCCGAACCCGAAGTCAGGAACCGTGACCTTCGACATCGAGCGAGCCGTCAGCGAGATCAAGTCGGGCCGGATCGAGTTCAAGGTCGACCGCGCCGGGATCGTGCACGCGCCGGTCGGGCGCGTGAGCTTCACCGCCGAGCAGCTGGCGGCCAACGTCAACGCCCTGGTCGACGCGATCAACCGCGCCAAGCCGACCGGCGCCAAGGGCACCTACATGCGCACCCTGACTCTGGCCCCCACCATGGGCCCGGGGCTGCATATCGACATCCCGTCCGCCCTCGCGACGGCGAGCGCTTAGGGAGGGCCGTCCGCGACGCATCGTGCTATTTCTCAGGACCGGAGACGTAGCGCACGCGATGGTCCCGGTGAGGACGTTACTGATCACTGGGTGAGAATTGCGCGCATGCCGCCGGCCCGCCAAGGCGAAGCCGCGGCATAAGCCTCCACCGCTGAGCAGTACGCGCATGACGCGCTGCTGACGCTGCGTTTGCCGAACCACGCCGCAACCGGGTACCATCGGCCCTCAACCGAACACCAGCCAGAGACAGCGATGCGTTCCGGGTGAGACTCCCGGACAAATTGCCGGCCCGCGAAAGGCCGGCGGCACGCCGAGGCACGATGAGTGGATCCGCCATGCGGTCCTCGTGCTGACGCGCGCGAGGACCGTTTCTCATACCAGGAGGTGGACCACAACCCGATGCCGACCGATGCCAAGCGCCAGGCGATTGCCGAGCTTGTGGAGCTGATCCGCAGCAGCTCGGCCATGGCCGTGGCCGATTACCGGGGCCTGAAGGTCTCCGAGATCCAGTCGGTCCGAAGGTCGCTGCGCGCCAGCGGCGTGCAGCTGCACGTCGCCAAGAACCGCCTGTTGAAGATCGCCGCCGACGAGGCGGGCCGTTCCGAGCTCAAGCCGATGCTCGCCGGTCCCACCGCGCTTGCCACGATCAGCGGCGACGAGGTTGCCCTGGCGAAGGCGCTGCTCGAGGCCTTCAGGCCCTATAGCAAAGTGGTCTCCCTGCGGGGCGGCCTGCTGGGATCGGTAGCGATCGACGCTGCCGGGCTCCAGCGACTGGCAACCCTGCCGAGCCGCGACGTGCTGCTCGGCAAGCTCGCCGGCGGCA
The DNA here is from genome assembly GCA_963750025.1 of uncultured Chloroflexia bacterium. Taxonomy (GTDB): domain Bacteria; phylum Chloroflexota; class Limnocylindria; order QHBO01; family QHBO01; genus CF-167. The sequence goes on along the minus strand of CAVVPF010000024.1, from coordinate 1,214 downwards.
TGGTCGCCCCGATCGCGGGGATGGCCGGGGTGCTGGCGGCGAATCTACGAAACCTCGTCGGCGTGCTGAGCGCAGTGGCCGACCAGAAGCGAGCAAGCGAGGGCGGCTCTGCCGCCTGACGAGATGAACGGAGAGAGATTCAGATGGCAAAGACCCTGACCAAGGACCAGATCCTCGAGGCCTTCGACAGCATGACCGTCCTGGAGCTGTCCGAGCTGGTAAAGGCGTTCGAGGAGCGCTACGGCGTGACGGCGGCCGCGCCCGCGGCGGCTGCCGCGGCTCCCGTCGCCGGTGGTGACTCAGCAGCCGCTCCGGCCGAGGAGAAGACCGAGTTCGATGCGGTGCTGACCGAGGTCGGCCCGAACAAGATCCTGGTCATCAAAGCGGTCCGCGAGCTGACCGGCCTGGGCCTCAAGGAGGCCAAGGACCTCGTCGACGCTGCCCCCAAGGCGGTGAAGGAGGGGGTCACGAAGGAAGAGGCGGAGCAGGTCAAGGACAAGATGGCCGAGGCCGGAGCCACCGCCGAGATCCGCTAGAGCGACCCGGCAACCATGGAGTGGCGGGCCCGATCGCGGGCCCGCCACTCGCCGTGTCCGGCGGCCAGCCATGCTGACGAGCGACGTTGTTGACACTCGAGCGGCCGATGCAAGTGTCGAGGCGCGACCGGCTTTGGTCCGAAGCCCGGACCCTCTGCCGCGGCCGCCGGGCGGGTCTAACGGCCAAGATGGACGCCGGAAGCCTCTCTGTATGGCCGATTTAGCCGCGGGGCGGCTGGGACGGCCAAGCATTGCCCTGAAGTTGGCCGTAAGAGCCGTGCCACGGCTATGCCCTCTCGACGGGCGCTTCCCGTGCCACGGCTATGCCCGCCCGCTGGGCTCACCCCGCTGCGGGCTCATGTCAACAGCGTCCGTGGGAAGAGCGCCTAGGTTGGCTCCGCCAACGCGTATCGATAGACGAGTGCGGCAGCGGCCGCACCGATCGCTGGCCCGATCCACCACACGTACCAATTGGCGAAGGCGCCGGCCGCGACGGCCGGACCGAACCAGCGGGCCGGGTTCACGGCTGCCCCCGTGAGCGGGCCGCCGAGCAGGATATCGGCGGTCAACGCCAGCCCGATTGCCAGCCCTCCGATCTTCGGCGCCCGCCCGTCGATGGCGGTGCCGATGACGGCGAAGACGAGGAGGCTGGTGAGGATCGCCTCGACCACGATGCCG
>CAVVPF010000023.1:0-32905 GCA_963750025.1 uncultured Chloroflexia bacterium | reverse complement strand
TCCACCAACTGGCCGTCGTCGTTGTAGGACAGGGTCACGTTCTGGGCCTTGCTGTAGGCCTGCAGCGAGGTCGCGCCCGCCTGTTGCTGGGTGTACGCAAATGCGCCGATACCCGCGAACACGAGGCCGACGACTGTCAGGACGAGTCCGAGGTTTCTCAACCGTGTGGTCACTGAGTGTTCCTTTCTCAAAGCGGGCCATGAAGCCCCGGAGCACTGTGGCCTAAGCCGCATGGAAAGGCACCCGCCAAACGGCCCCACGGGGACGTGACATCGGGATCACCTTATCGGGATGGCCGCCCGCCCGACCTCGGTCGGTATCGGGCCATTCATCCTGCCAGACCGGGACATCTGGCCCGTGGCCCGCATCGGCCCACCCTCTCCTTATCTCCGGGGGGATGATCGAGGCCCGCCTCAACTACACGGTCACGCTGCTGCCCGATGGCAAGGCTCGGTCACTTGGTGCCGGGCCACGACGCGGTCGCACGGCCTCGCGCCACCGCGCCATACCTACCTCCGTCAGGGACGCGATGAGTCGCCGGCGGGGCTCCTGACTACCCTCCAGATGCCGCACCTCTGTCGCCTTCCCTGGAGCCGCTCCTGATGGGCTCGCGTCGAAACGGCGGGCACGCCTTTCAGCGTGCCGGGCGAGGTCTCCGCTACGCGGCGTCGACCATCGGCTTGACTTCGCCGATCCAGCGTTCGATCGTCTCGGCGTCGTAAGGCGCCGGGAGCTCGGCGATGAAGGTGTGGAAGCCGAGCTCCTTGCGCTCGACCATCATCTGCGCGATCTCCTCGGCGGTTCCCATCCAGAAGGTGTCGTCGCTCTCCACCTCGCTCAACGGGGTGCGGTTGTGCTCCATCTGCGCCTCCCAGACCCGTCGCGCCTCGGCAGCGGAGTCACGGATCAGCGGCTTGCAGCCAAACGTGAGTTCGATTTCCGCCGGATCGCGGCCAACCGCCTCGCAGTGAGCCTGAAGCACCTCGACCTTGTGGCGGGCGAGCTCGACGCTGCCCATCATGTTCCACATGTCGGCGTACTTCGCCACGGTGCGCAGCGTCTTCCGCTCGCCGGAACCGCCGATCATGATCGGCAGACGGCCCTGGACGGGCGGCGGCGCCAGCCGCAGGTGATCGAAGGCGTAGCGGCCGCCGGGGTTCGAGGTGACCTCCTGGCCGTCGAGCAGGGCGCGCATCGCGCCGGCCGCCTCGTCCAGCCAGTCGAGCCGCTGCCCAAAGCCGGTGCCGAACTCGATGCCGAAGGCGGTGTGCTCCAGCTCGAACCAGGCGCCGCCGATGCCGAGGATGGCGCGGCCGTCGCTGAGGTGATCGAGCGTAATGGCCTCCTTCGCCACCAGGCCCGGATTGCGGAACGTGTTGGCGCCGACCAGCAGCCCCAGCCGGGCGCGGCGTGTCACCCGGGCCAGCGCGGCGAGCGTCGCGTAGCCTTCGAAGATCGGCTGGTACGGGTCGCCAAAGATGGCGTACAGGTGATCCCAGGCCCACAGGTGGTCGTAGCCCAGCTCGTCGATACGGCGAGCCGTCCCCTCGAGGGATGGCCAGTCGGTCGCCTGGGTCCAGAGCAGGACGCCGAGCCGCGTCTCCATCGGTCAGAACCTCCAGCTAGCCGTACCGGTCGCCACAGCAGGATCAGGCCGACCAGCATCTCTCCCCGCCTCAGCCCCGTCAGAGCGCGAAACCGATGGAGCGGCGGCGGCGCTCGGCGCCCTATCTCCTTGATACGTGACCACAGACCCAGTGTATGCACTTCGTCGATCGGGCCGCCTCGAACGTCGACCAGACGGAAGCCGGCACGATCACCCGGCACTTGGTATCTGCCGGGTCAAGTCCTCTCGCCTCGACTCAAGATCCTCTCGACTCCGCGCCCCGCCACTCGCCGTTGCGCGTCACCATCGTTCGGCGATCCCCCAGGCCACGTGGTCCGCGATGGCCATGATCGTGATCATTGGATTCACGCCGCTCGAGGTGACGAACGCGCTGGCGTCAGCGACGAAGAGACCGCGGAGGTCGAACGTCTCACCCGTCTCGTCGACGACGCCGCGACCGGGGACGGCGCCCATGGCGCAGCTCGCCATCTGGTGGAAGGAGATGAGCGCCATCCGGCATCGGTCGAGACCACGTCCGTCCAGGGCGTCGGCGAAGTCGTCGAGCCAGCCGTTCGCGCCGGGGATCGCGCGGGCCGGCGGCTGCTGGAGAGTCATGAGCTCCCACGCGCCGGCGGCGGCGAGGACCTGTGCCGCGCCGAGCATCGCCGTGCGCATGTGATGCGCGTCGTACGCCGAGAGCTCGTAGTGGATGCGCGGCCGACCGTCGCGTCCGGTCACGACGCGGCCACCCTCGCGGTCCCGCAGCAGGACGCCACAGATGCTCAGATTGGCCAGGCGCCGGATGTCGGCACTGTGCTGTTCGGGGCTCTCCCAGCCGAACGCACTCGCCGGCAGCGCCCAGTGCACCGGTCCCGTCTCGAACATCGCGCCGTACCCGTCGTCCTGGTCGGCGAACTGCTCCGAGCGGCGCGTCTGGAGCATGCCGCTCCACGGCTCGACGCGCTCATCGAAGTACCCGACGACCGCGGAGACCGGGTGCAGGCGGAGGCCCCGACCGATCAGCGGGTTGGCCAGGCCGGAACGCGCGAGGAGGGCGGGCGTGTGGAGCGCACCGCATGCGGCCACAACCGCGCGGGCCCGCACGGTGAGCCGCACGGCACGACCGTCGGGGCGCCGCACGGTGCCGATCACGCCGACGGCTCGGCCGCCTTCGCTGAGGACGCGCTCGACGTCGCAGCGAACGACGATCCGCGCGCCTGCCGCGATGGCGTCGGCGAGATAGGTCTTCGCGGTCGAGTTCTTGGCGTCCTGCCGGCAGCCGTAGCCGCAGTAGCCGCACTCGAGCCCGTTGGGGCAGCCGGTCGCGTTGCGCGGGATGACGTCCACGTGCCAGCCGCAGGCTCGGAGGCCGCGCTCCAGGACCTGATCGCGCACGCCGGGGTCCGAGTTGTCGATGTTGACCCCGGAACGCGCCGAAACGCGCGCGAGCGATTCCGCGAAGCTGCGGCCGGAAAAGAGCGAAAGCCCCGACCGGCGGTCCCACTCGAGGCGCGTCGCATCGCCCAGGGGCAGGCTCGTCGTCCAGTTGACGACCGTCCCGCCACCGAGACAGCTGCCGGCGAGGATCGGCAGCGAGCCGCTCTGGGTCATCAGCAGGCCGCCGTCGAGGTAGGCGGCCGACAGCATGTCGCCCTCCACCTGGGTGAACTCCCCCGGGCCGAGGTTCTCGCCCTTCTCCAGGACGATCACGCTGAGACCGGCGTCGGCCAGCACTCCCGCGGCCACGCCCCCGCCCGCCCCGGAGCCGCAGATCACGACGTCGCAGTCGAAGGTCGCGTCCTCCATGACCTCCACCGTTGGCAGCCGGCCGCCGCGCGGTGGAACCGGCGGTGGCAGCGGGCCCGGATAGCCCGCCGCGCGCCAGGCCGGGTGGGAACCGTCTGCCATCGGCCAACTGTAGTACGCCACGTTGACGAGCCGCTTGAGTGCCTGGAACCCTGCCCGCCGGAGCTGGATGCGGCTGTCCCCCCACCCACGCAGGACCGCGACTCGCCCGTCGAGGTCGAGCCTGTCGAACCGGGCAAAGCGTCTCGCCAACGCGAGGTTCACAAACGGCGAGCCGAGCGCGCCGAGCAGCTGCTTCAACCGCATGCGGTCGTCCAGGTTGGGAAGCGAGCCGATGAGACCGACGACCCGCTCGAGAAGCAGCCTGCGGTCGCCCGCGCCGTCGGGAGGCTGAAACGTGTCGCACACGGCCGCGAGCACCGCGCGCTCGCGCGAGGTGAGCTCGGCGGTCAACGGACGGAGCCCGACATTCCGGTCGTCACAAGGACTCTATCGTGGTGAATGGTGTAATCCGCCCCTGTCACGCGGCGATTATCGACCGCATCACGACCTGTGGCACGACACTGCGGCACCTGGTATCTGCCGGGTCGAATCCTCTCGTCCCGACCAACGTCAGGCAAGCTTCGGCCGGCGTACCGCATCCAGCTCCTCGGTTCGTCCAACGATGCGAATGCGCTAGCGTATGGCGCCACCGCGTCCGGCTCCCTCGGGCACGCCATTGCCGCATACTTGCCGATAGGCTGTTGCACCCAGACCTGTTCGAGTAGACAGAGAGGCAGACATGGGACCCAACGAGATCGTCATCGCCGTCATCGTCATCGCCGTGCTCGGGGGCGCCTTGGCCGTCGTGTTCCGTCGACGACAGAAGCCGTAGCCGTCAGAGGTTCCAGTCGACGCTGACCAGACTTCCGCCGAAGTTTCGCACCGCCTGGATGCGCTGGTCGCCGCCGCGTTGTTCGGCCGCCTCCATCGCCTCGCGGCTCTCCCGGATCGACAGGGCCGCCGCCCGGTCGGACGTGCGATCGACGAGGCAATAGACCGCGCGAAGACCAGGGATGACCGCTCACCGACAGATACAAGAAACGCCCGGTCCTTGCGGACCGGGCGTTCCGTCGAATCGCTACCCCGACGCTTGCGCGCCCGGGTGGAGATCGGTGCTAGGCGGCCGAGACCTTGCCTGCGCGGGGACCGCGGGGGCTGGACTCGACCTCGAAGGTGACCTTCTCGCCGCCGACGAGGCGATCGAACTCAAGGGTTCGATCGAGCCCGTCACGGTGGAAGAAGTACTCCTTGCCGTCCTCGGCTGCGATGAAGCCGAAGCCTCGGTCGGAGACAACCTTCTTGATGGTACCTGTGGTCATGAAAACCTCGTTCTCTTCTCGAAGTGAGCCGACGACGCACGGCCGGCTCGAGAAGGAACCTGACGACCACGCGGGAACCTCCCGAGAGGGGAGGATGGACCGAGTCTACTCCATTTGACCGTCAACGCCTACTGATCGCCTACCATGGGCCCGCTCCATGACCCAGCTGAGATTCTCCGCGTGACCGACGCGCTCGGCGTGATCGCCGCGTCGTACGGCGTCGTGATGGCCCTGTCGCCGGCGCTCCAGATCCGTCGCATGCTGGTCCGACGCTCGTCAGCCGATGTGTCGGTGGCCTATCTGGCGGTCCTCGAGGTGGGCTTTGCGCTGTGGTTCGCCTACGGCGTGGCGCTGGGCAACCTGGCGATCGTGGTTCCCAACACCGTTGCCTTCACCGTAGGACTCGCCACCCTCCTGGTGGTCTACCGGTTCCGGACCGGGTCGTCGGCCGCCGACCGCGACTGAGTCGGGCGGCCCTCGGCGACGTTTGACCCCCGCCGGGGGTGCTCTTCGGCACTAGGCCGCCACGCGCGGCTGACCCAGCGTGCTGGTGACGGGTCGTCCACGACCCGACCTCGCAATGCATGGAGGGTACCCTGCCATGGCGCGCCGGGTGGTGATCATGGGAGCCGCTGGTCGCGACTTCCACAACTTCAACGTGGTCTACCGAGACGATCCCGCCTACCGGGTGGTCTCGTTCACCGCTACCCAGATCCCCGGCATTGCCGGGCGGCGCTATCCCCCCCAGCTGGCGGGGCCGCTCTACCCGGACGGGATCCCGATCGTGCCGGAGCCCGAGCTGGACGAGCTCCTGGCGCGCGAGGCGATCGACGAGGTGGTCTTCGCCTACAGCGATGTCAGTCATGAAACGGTGATGCATGCAGCGTCGCGCGCCTTGGCCGCCGGTGCCGACTTCGTCCTGCTCGGCCCGGCGCGCACCATGCTGGCCGCCCATCGTCCCGTGGTGGCCGTCTGCGCGGTCCGCACCGGATCGGGCAAGAGCCAGACCACCCGGCGCGTCGCGGAGATCATGGCGCAGTCCGGCCTGCGGGTCGCGGTGGTGCGCCACCCGATGCCGTACGGCGACCTCGTGGCGCAGCGCGTTCAGCGGTTCGAGACGCCGGCCGACCTGGATGCGGCGAACGCCACCATCGAGGAGCGCGAGGAGTACGAGCCCCACATCGCCGCGGGCCGCGTGGTCTTTGCCGGGGTCGATTACGCCGCCATCCTGGCCGCCGCCGAGGCGGAGGCGGACGTGATCCTGTGGGACGGCGGCAACAACGACCTGTCGTTCTACCGGCCGGACCTGCTGATCGTGGTGGCTGATCCATTGCGCGCCGGCGACGAGCTGCACTACCACCCCGGCGAGGCGGCTCTGCGGATGGCCGACCTGGTGGTGATCAACAAGATCGACTCCGCGAGCGTCGGGCAGGTCGCCCAGGTGCGCGCCGACATCGCCTGGCTCAACCCGCGCGCCACCGTCCTCGAGGCGCGTTCAGCGGTTCGAGTCGACTCGCCGATCGATGGGGCACGGGTGGTGGTGGTCGAGGATGGGCCGACCCTCACCCATGGCGGGATGACCTTCGGTGCCGGCATCGTGGCGGCGCACCGCTTCGGCGCTGAGCCGGTCGATCCGCGACCATACGCGGTCGGCAGCATCGCCCAGGTGCTGGAGCGCTATGCCGACCTCGGGCCGCTGGTGCCAGCGATGGGCTACGGCGAGGAGCAGACCCGCGAGCTGGCAGCCACCCTGGATGCGGTGCCGGCCGACCTGGTGCTGGCAGCCACGCCCATCGACCTGACACGGGTGCTGTCTCTCAACAAGCCGGTGGTCCGCGTTCGGTACGACCTCGAGGAGACCGATCCGGGGGCGCTCGAGACACTCCTCGAGCCAGTGGTCAAGCTCGGGCGAGCGGCGCAGCCGGTGGGCGGTCATTAGCAGCGTGGCGTAGCCGGGGAGGCGCGGCGGCAGTAGCATCCCGCCGTGACCAATCTGGCCCCACTCCCCATTGCGCCGCCGTTCGTCCTGCGCGCCGAGCTGCTCACGCCGCTGACCGGCGGCGGGCTGCGCTTCGAGCCGGACGCACGCATTGAGGTGGATGCCGCCGGCCGCCTGACGCGGGTCGCCGCCTGGCTGGACGACGGCGCGGCTGAGGCGGGCCCGCTGCTGGACCTTCGTCCCTGGGTGGTGATGCCCGGGCTGGTCGACCTGCACGCCCATCTGCCCCAGCTACCGAACGCGGGTGTGGGGGCCGGGCTGGATCTGCTCAGCTGGCTCGAGCGCTACATCTTCCCACTCGAGCAGCGCTTCGACGCGCCCACCGCCGAGCTTATCGCGCCGGCCGCGTTCCGAGCCTTTGCCAGGGCCGGGACGACCACCGTGGTGGCTTATGGAGCCCTGTGGCCGGAGAGCCTGGAGGCCTGCTTCCGGGCGGCCGAGGCGCATGGCATCCGGGCCGTCATCGGCAAGGTGATGATGGATCGCCTGAGCTATGACACCGATCGTGATCCGGCCGAGATGCTCGAGCTCTCGCTGCGCCAGTCGGCAGAGATCTGCGCGCGCTGGCACGGTCGCGATGACGGTCGCCTGGCCTACGCGTTCACGCCGCGCTTCGCGGTGAGCTGTTCCGCCGAGATGCTGCGCCTCTCGGCGCAGGCGGCGGCGGAGACCGGTGCCTACTGGCAGACGCACCTCTCCGAGGATCGCGGCGAGATCGCCGAAGTGCGACGCCTCTTTCCGGACGCGATCGACTACACCGATGTCTACGACCGTGCCGGCGGCCTGACCCGGCGAGCCATCCTGGCGCACGCCATCCACCTCTCCGATCGGGAGGTGGCGCGGCTGGCGGAGACCGGCGCCGCGGTGGCCCACTGTCCCAGCTCGAACCTTTTCCTGGCAAGCGGGACGATGCCACTGTCGCACTACCTGGCGGCCGGCGTGCGGGTGGGGCTGGGCTCCGACGTGGCGGGCGGTCCGGACACGTCGCTCTTCAGCGTGATGCGGGCCGGCGCCTACACCCAGAACGCGCTGCGGGCTGCCGGCCTGACCGACGCCGCGCCGCTGTCACCGGGCGACTGGCTGCGGATGGGGACCCTCGGGCGGCGCGGCAGCGCTTGGCCTCGACGACCGGATCGGCTCAGTCGAGGAGGGCAAGGAGGCCGACTTGGTGGTGATCGATCCATCGGTCACGCTGCCGCTGGAAGGGATGGGCTCTCACGTGGCCGATGGCGTGGAGGAGATGCTGAGCCGCCTCATCTTCCGGGCACACCCGGCCATGGTGCGTGGTGCCTGGGTGCGCGGCCATCTGCTGCCCGCCTGAGCGGACGGGCATCGGCTAGGCTATGCGCATGGGTACTGAGCGCATCATCCAGATCCTGATCAATGCCGGAGCACTTTATGCGGCTGACTTCCTGATCGACGGCATCAGCTTCGTCGGCGAGTGGTGGAAGTTCCTGCTGGTGGCGCTGGCCTTCAGCCTGCTGAACACCTACCTGCGACCGATCCTGCGGATCCTCACCTTGCCGATCACGCTTGTCACCATGGGGATCTTCCTGCTGATCATCAACGCCGCCATGCTGATGCTCACCAGCGCGATCAGTGAGCAGCTCCAGCTCGGCTTCTCGGTCGCCGACTTCGGGGCCGCCTTCCTCGGCGCCATCGTCGTCTCGATCGTGGGCTGGATCCTGTCGATGGTGATCGGGGCGGGGCGCATGGGGGGCAAGGTCCTCTGACCACCGCCCCACGGGCCTACGCCATCGGCTTCGCCTGGGCAGCCGCCCTGCTGATCCTGCTCAGCGGCCCGCTGCTCCTCTTCAACCCATGGTTCGTGTCGTGGGAGCAGGGGCGGCACGGCGTCCCGGCCGCGCTGGCCACCGACCAGGCCGGCATTGACGCGGTGACCGCACCGATGCTCGCAGACCTGTTCCGCAACGGCGACTTTGACGAGAGCCTCGCCGGCCGGGATCCGATCCTGACCGATCCCGAGCGCAGCCACATGCGGGACGTCGGTGGGTTGGTCCGCACGCTGGTGGCGATCGAGGCCACCGCGGTGGCGGTCTTCATCCTCGGCTGGTGGCGGCTGCGCGGCGAGCGGCCGCGGCGGGGCCGGCTGCTGCTGATCGGCGCGGCGCTGGTGGGAGGCGCGTCGATCGCGTTGGCCGCCTCCTTTGCCATCTCCTTCGATACCGCCTTCGCCGCTTTCCACGCTCTCTTTTTCGCAGCGGGGACCTGGCAGTTCAGCGCCGATTCGGGACTGATCCGCCTCTTTCCCGAACCGTTGTGGTTCGACGCATCGCTCCTGGCGGGTGGATCGATCGTCGCCGGAGCGCTGCTTGGCGCCCTGGTGGCGCGACGCGACCTGCGCCGGTCGTCGGCCAGCGGCTGAGGCTCGGCTACACTCGGAGCATGGGCCAATCGATTCGGATCGGGCGGATTGCCGGGATCGAGATCGGCCTGCACCCGTCGTGGTTCGTCATCGCGCTGCTGGTGACCTATTCGTTCGCGGCCGGAGAGCTACCCAGGAACTACCCGAACTGGCAGCCGGCGCTCTACTGGGTGGTCGGGGCCACCATCTCGCTCCTCTTCTTCGCCTCGGTGCTTGCCCACGAGCTGTCGCACGCGCTGGTGGCGCGCCGCTTCGGCCTGCGGGTCCGCGACATCACCCTGTTCATCTTCGGCGGCGCGGCGAGCCTGGAGGATGAGGCCAAGAGCCCGCGCCAGGAGGCGGTGATGGCGGCTGCCGGGCCGTTGACCAGCCTGGCCATCGGGGCGGTGCTGGCAGTGCTGAGCGGCGCGCTCGCCGAGCCGATCCTGTCGGCCACGGTCGGCTGGCTTGGCTTCATCAACCTGACCCTGGGCCTCTTCAACCTGATCCCCGGCTTCCCGATGGACGGCGGCCGCATCCTGCGTGCCGTGCTCTGGCAGATGCGCGGCGATCGCAACGCCGCCACCCGCAACGCCGCGGCGATCGGCCGGCTCTTCGGGTACCTGCTGATCGCCGGCGGCGTCTACCTGATCTTCCAGGGCGGCAACCTGCTGTTCAGCGGCGTCTGGCTGGCGCTGATCGGCTGGTTCCTCTCCAGCGCCGCCGAATCAACCGTGGCCCAGATGAGCGTCGAGCGCTCGCTGCGGGGGGTAAAGGTGCGCGACGTGATGGAGACCGATCCCGCCTCGGTGACTCCCAACGAGAGCGTCGCCGATCTTGTCAATGAGCGACTGCTGCGCAGCGGAGCGCGCTCCTTCCTGGTGCGCCATGACGACGGCGGCCTGGCCGGCATCGTGACCCTCTCGGACGTTCGACGGGTACCGCGCGAAGATTGGGGGCCGGCGCGCGTGACTGACATCATGACCCGGCATGCCGATCTGGCCACCATCGGGCCCGATGACGAGGTCGAGGCCGCGCTGAAGCTTCTCCAGGAACGCGAGGTGAACCAGCTGCCGGTGGTCGCCGATGACCGCCGCACGGTGCTCGGCCTGCTCAGCCGCGCAGGGATCCTGCGCCTGATCGAGGCCCGCATGCGCTTGGGCGCCTAGGCCGATGCTGTCGGTCGAGGAGGCGCTCGAGCGCGTCATCGGCGGTGCTCGGCTGACCGACGCCGAGACCGTGTCGATCGAGCATGGCGCCGGCCGGGTGCTCGTCGAACGCAGCATCTTCGCAACGCTCGACGTGCCGCCCTTCGCCAACTCGGCGATGGACGGCTACGCGGTGCGAGCCGGCGAGACGCCGGGTCAGCTGCGGCTGGTCGGTGAGGCGATGGCCGGCGCTCGCGCCCTGCCGGCGATCGGTCCGCGCGAGGCGATGCGGATCATGACCGGCGCTCCGGTGCCGTCCGGCGCCGACGCCGTGGTGCCGGTCGAGGAGGCGACCGAGCTCCCCGACGGCACCGTCAGGCTGCCCACAACGCCGATCGGCCGACACGTGCGCGCCGCGGGTGACGACACGCGTCGCGGGGACCGATTCGAGGTGCCGGCCGCACCCCTCACGTCCAGCGGCCTCGCACTCCTCGCCTCGTTGGGGCTGGGCGAGCTGGCGGTCCGGCGCCATCCCAGGGTGGCGATCCTCTCGACCGGCGATGAGCTGGCCGCCCCCGGCGCCCCCCTCGGTCCCGGCCAGATCCACGACGCCAACTCGGCCGCCCTGGCGGCCGCGGTGAGGGAGGCGGGTGGCGAGCCGCTGGTATTGCCGCGCGCGCCGGACGATCCAACCGTCATCGAGGCGCTGCTGTCGCGGGCGGCCGCAGAGGCTGACCTGCTGGTCGCCAGCGGCGGCGTGAGCATGGGACGGACCGATCATGTACGCGCCGCGATCGAGCGAATGGGCGCGCTCGACTTCTGGCGGATCCGGATCCAGCCCGGTAAGCCGCTGGCCTTCGGCGCTATCGGTGGCCGTCCGGCGGTGGGGCTGCCCGGCAATCCGGTGAGCGCCCTGGTGACCTTCGAGCTGTTCGTGCGGCCGCTGATCCGCGCCATGCTCGGCCTGCCCGGCGATGGGCGGCTGCACCTGGCGGTGCGCCTCGAAGAGCCGATCGCCAAGGACGCCACGCGCCGCGCGTACGTCCGCGTTGTGGTGCGTCGCAGCGCCGAGGGCTTCAGCGCCCGCTCGGCAGGCGGCCAGGGCTCTGCTCAGCTGCGGGGAATGGGTCAGGCGAACGCACTGCTGGTGATTCCGGAGGGGGAGCCGACGGGAGCGGCCGGAGCCACGTACGATGCCATCGTGCTCGGAGAGATCGCGTGAAGCCTTCGCATCTTGGCCCGGACGGCGCGCCGCGGATGGTCGACGTGGGGGCCAAGCCGGTGACGGCGCGGCGCGCGGTGGCGGCGGCCACGGTGCGCATGCGGCCGGACGTGCTGACCACCCTGCTCGAGGCTGGTGGTCCGAAGGGAGACGCCCTGGTGGTGGCCCGGTTGGCGGGCATGGCGGCTGCCAAGCGCACCGCCGAGCTTATCCCGCTCTGCCACCCCATCGCGCTCGACGTGGTTGAGGTGACGCTGCTTCCGGATGCCGCCGCCGGCACCGTGACGATTCGCGCCGAAGCGCGCGCCACCGCCCGCACCGGGGTCGAGATGGAGGCGCTCACGGCAGCCAGCGTGGCGGCGCTGACCCTGTATGACATGGCAAAGGCGCTCCAGCGCGACATCGTGGTCGAGCGCATCGAACTGCTCGAGAAGGCGGGCGGTCGCAGCGGGACGTGGTCGCATGCCCAGGCAACCGTCGCGCCGTCCGACGTGCACGAAGCCGTCGTGATCACCTGCTCGACCCGTTCGGCCGCGGGGGAGCGAGCCGACGAGTCGGGGCCGCGCATCGTGACTGCGCTGCGCGCGGCCGGGTTCGAGGTCGGCGACGAGGCCTTGCTGCTGCCTGATGACGAGGAGCGCATCGCTGGAGCGATCGCCCGCTTGGCCGACGCTGGCTGCCGCCTGTTGGTGACCACTGGCGGCACCGGGTTGACCCCCGGAGATCGCACGCCGGCAGCCACGCGCCGGGTGATCGATCGCGAGATCCCCGGCCTAGCCGAGCTGATGCGGGCTGCCGGCCTCGCCTCGACGCCGATGGCCGCCCTGTCGTGCGGCGTGGTCGGCGCCCGCGGCACAACCCTGGTGGTGAATCTGCCCGGCTCTTCCCGAGGCGCGGAGGAATCACTGGGTGCGCTCCTGCCGGTCCTGCGCCACGCCCTGGACCAGCTTGCCGGCGGCGACCACTAACGCTGGATTGGCCTCCCGTCGGCCGGTGGCGGCCGGGTAGGATGGGCCCGCATGCCGGTTGACATCCCGTTCTACCCGCTGATCGTGCTGCCTGTTGCGGCCGCGTCGGGGCTCTTCTGGCTACGCGCCCGCCGCCATCTGGCGGTACTGCGCGCCGGTCGCCCGATCGACCGCCTCGACCAGCCCCTGCGGCGCATCTGGGGCGTGGTCGTGTACGTCATCTTCCAGCGCCGCCTGCTCAACGATCTGGGCCCGGGGCTGATGCATGCGGCCATCTTCTGGGGCTTCCTGATCCTGCTGGTGACCACCGGCAACTACCTCACCAACGGGCTGGTGGAGACCGTCCTGGCGTGGCCGCTGGATGGGATCGCCTGGCTTGCCGTGGTAGCGGTGGCCAACCTGTTGATGGGCCTGATCCTGGTGGCCCTTGGCTACGCCACCTGGCGCCGGATCGTGCGCCGTCCCGCCCGGCTGGGACTCAGCCGGGACGCCTTCGTGATCCTGGCCATGATCCTTGGCGTGGTGCTCACCGAGATCGCCGGCGACGCGCTGCGCTTCGTGGCGCAGCCGGATGAGCCTGCACGACGAGTGGCGCTGCTGGCCGGACCGCTCTCCCTGCTGGCCGAGCCGATCGGCGCCTCGGCCGCGGCGACCGGCTTCGGGATCTTCGCCTGGCTGCACCTGGGCTTCGTGATGGCCTTTGGCACCTACCTGCCGTACAGCAAGCACCTGCACATCCTGACCAGCGAGCCGAACGTCTACTTCCGCAACCTCGAGCCTCGGGGCGCCCTGCGCAAGATGGACCTCGAGGCCGAGCCGCCTCCCGGCGAGGAGCTGGTCTTCGGGGCCAAGAGCCTGAAGGACCTGACCTGGCGCCACCTGCTCGACGGCCTGTCGTGCACCGAGTGCGGACGCTGCATGGAGTTCTGTCCGGCGAGCATGACCGGCAAGACTCTCTCTCCCAAGCACTTCATGGAAGGCCTGCGCGACCAGATCATGGCTTCGGAGACGGCGTTGGCCCTGGCTGCGGGCGCTCAGCGTGCTGCGAAGGGGGGCGCCGATGGTGGGGCCGAGGCCGCCGAGGTGGCGCTCAGCGCCGCTCGTCAGCGTGCGCTCGAGGCACTCTCCCTGCCCCTGGTCGACAACGCCATCCCCGAGGAGGCGGTCTGGCAGTGCACCACCTGCGGCTGGTGCGTCGAGGGCTGCCCGGTCCTGATCGAGCACGTGGACAGCATCGTCGAGATCCGTCGCAACCTCGTGCTCGAGGACAGCCGCTTCCCCAAGGAGCTCAACGTCGCCTTCCGCAACATGGAGACCGCGGGCAACCCCTGGGGCCAGCCGCGCAGCGCCCGCCTCGACTGGGCCAAGGGGATGGACGTGCCGGTGCTGGGCGACGGGGTGAACCACCGCGGCGTCCTGTACTGGGTCGGCTGCGCGGGAGCCTTCGACGACCGCAACCGCAAGGTGGTGCGTGCCATGGCTGCGCTGCTCAAGCAGGCCGGCGTGCCGTTTGCGGTGCTCGGAACGCGCGAGACGTGCACCGGCGACCCGGCACGACGGGCGGGCAACGAGTACCTCTTCCAGATGTTGGCGGAGGAGAACGTGGCCACCCTCACGGCCGCCCATGACGAACACAGCGTGCGGACGATCGTGGCCAGCTGTCCGCACTGCTTCAACACCATCCGCAACGAGTACCCGCAGTTCGGGCTGACCGGCGTCGAGGTGATCCACCACACCCAGCTGCTCGACCGCCTGGTCGCCGATGGCCGGCTGGTTCCGGAGAAGCACAACGAGGCGGTGGTGGCGTACCACGACGCGTGCTACCTGGGCCGCTACAACGAGGTCTACGACGAGGGTCGGCGGGTTGTCGAATCGGTTCCCGGGCAGACGGTGGTGGAGATGGAGCAGCACCACCGCAAGGGGATGTGCTGCGGGGCCGGCGGGGCGCGCATGTGGATGGAGGAGCGCGAGGGACAGCGGATCAACCATCGCCGGACGGAGCAGGCGCTGGCTACTTCGCCCGGTGCCATCGCCACTGCCTGTCCCTTCTGCCTGGTGATGCTGCGCGACGGGGTGACCGATCTCGATCGGACCGATGTGGCCGTTCGCGATGTCGCTGAGCTGCTGGCCGATGCGACCGGCGCATGGACCGACCAGGAGAGCGCTCTCGAGGCGGTGCAATCACGCGGATTTCGCAGGATCTGGCCCTAGTCTCTGCGGAAAGTTGACCCAGTTGGCCGCCAACGGGTACCATCCGGCCAGATGGCCATGCGAACCCTCACCGCCCGCGCCCCCCGTCCGACGCTCGATGCGCTGGACAAGGCGATCATCAAGGCGCTCCAGGATGACGGCCGGCGCCCGTACGCCCGCATCGGTCGCGAGCTGGCGGTGCCGGAGGCCACGGTGCGACAACGAGCCGAACGGCTGATGCAGCGCGGGGTGGTCCAGGTGGTGGGGGTCACCGATCCGCTGGCGATGGGCTTTGGGCAGCCGGCCTTCATCGGCCTGCGGGTCGATCCCGATCGGCTGGAGGAGGTGGCCGCTGCGGTCGCTGCCCTGGAGGAGATCACGTACGTGGTCATCACCGCAGGGCGCTTCGACGTCATCTGCGAAGTGGTCTGCGAGGACAATGCGCATCTGCTGCGGGTGCTGGCCGATCGGCTTGGCGGGATCGAGGGGATCCGCTCAACTGAGACGATGGTCGAATTGCGGTTTGTGAAGGAGAGTCACCGATGGGGGACCAGGTAGAGCGACGCGTTATCGACCGGCAGCGGATCAAGGCGATCACGGGGCGCGAGGAGACCGCCTATCGGGCGCGTACTCCGCGCAGCGCTGAGCTGAATGCGAGGGCTCACCTTTCGCTGCCGCTTGGCGTGGCCAGTTCCTTCCAGACCTACGACCCGTACCCACTTTTCATCGCCGAGGGGCGTGGCTCGCGGATGTGGGACGTGGACGGCAACGAGTACCTGGACTTCGACATGGCCCTGGGCGTGCTGGCGGCCGGGCATTCCCATCCGGCCTTCGTCGAGGCGCTCCAGCGTCGAGTGGAAATAGGCACCGCCTTCACCTTCCCGATCGAGGAGCAGGCGCTCGTCGCCGAGGAGCTGAAGCGCCGGTTCGGCGCTGACCTGATCCGCTTCAGCAACTCCGGCACCGAGGCGACCATGGACGCGATCCGGGTTGCGCGCGGGTTTACGGGCCGGGAGAAGATCCTCAAGTTCGAGGGTGGGTATCACGGCCACCATGACGACGTACTGGTCAGCATCCAGCCGCCGCGCAGCAGCATGGGCGACGTCACAGCACCGAACACCGTGCCGACCAGCGCCGGCATCCCGCGCAGCCGAATCGCGGAGACGGTCGTCGCGCCGTTCAACGAGCCGGAGATCGTGGAGCAGATCCTGTCGCGGCATCGCGGCGAGATCGCGGCCATCATCGTTGAGCCGGTCCAGTTCAACATCGGTGTCGTCCCGCCAAAGCCCGGCTTCCTCGAGCGGCTGCGCGAGCTGGCCACCGAGCACGGCGCGGTGCTGATCTTCGATGAGGTGAAGACCGGGGTGGTGATCGCCTATGGCGGCGCCACCGAGTACTTCGGCGTCCAGCCGGACCTCTTCTGCCTGGCCAAGAGCATCGGCGGCGGTACGCCGATCGGCGCTTTCGGCGGTCGCGACGAGGTGATGCGCGTGATCGAGGGCGGTGCGAAGGCGCCGCTGATCGAGTCGGGATTGGCGCACTCGTCGTTCGGGGGCACCGCGCGGGTCGCCCACATGGGCACCATGAACGGCTCGCCGCTGGTCATGGCCGCCGCGCTGGCCATCCTCACCAAGGTCCTGACGCCGGATGTCTACCCCAGGCTGCAGGCGATGGGCGACCGGCTCACCGCGGGCAGCCAGACGATCGTCGACGAGTTCGGCCTGCCAGGGTACGCCATCAACGTGGGTCCCAAGGGGATCGTGATGTTCGCCCCGCAGCGCGTCACCAACTACCGCGACTTCATCGGCCTCGACGACGAGCTGTGGACCTCCTCGTTCTACTTCCTGGCCAACCGCGGCATTCTCATCCCGCCGGCTCCCGACGACCAGTGGACCATCTCGGTGCAGCACACCGATGACGAGCTGGACCGTTACCTGGCGGTCTTCCGCGACTGGGCGGTCGAGGTGGCCGGTTAGGAACAGGCGTATCCGGTCGCGTACCATGGGGCAGGCATGTTGGAACGTTGGGCCCGCCCCATGGCCCGCCTGTGGAACAGCGCCGCAGGTGCGGTCGACGCGTGCTTCCGGGCGCTGGGCAGACCGGGGAAGCTCTTCCAGGACTTCCTGAACGGCTCGTGGCTCGGCCACTCCGTGCATCCGGTGGTGGTCGGCGTGGTGGTCGGCGGCTCAACCGCGGCCCTGCTCCTGCAGATCCTCATCTGGCTTGGCGTGGCTGATCTGCAGGTTGCCCTGATCTGGATCACCGGACTCACCTGGCTCAGCGGGCTGGCAGCGATGGTGAGCGGCCTGACCGATTTCAAGGACACCGCCTCTGGCGACGAGCGGAACATCGTCGGCCTGCACGGGCTCATCAACATCATTGGCACGCTCCTGTTCATCGGCGCCTTCGTGGGGCTGCTGGCCGATGCCCGTGCGCTGGCCGCCGGACTCCTGCTGAGCGGCTTCGGGGTGCTGAGCCTGGGTGCCTACATCGGCGGCCACGTCGTCTTCAAGTACGGGTACATGGTCAACCGCAATGCCTTCGCGAGGGGGAAGCAGGCGAAGGAGTTCACCGCGGTGCTGCCGGCGGCCGATCTGCCGGAGGCGACCCCGGTCAAGGCGATGCTGGGCGCCACCGCGCTGGTCGTGATCCGCCGCGGCGACCTGGTGTATGCCCTCAAGGAGACCTGCTCCCACGCGGGTGGCCCGCTCTCGGAAGGGAAGCTGGTGGGCGACACGATCGTCTGCCCCTGGCACGGCTCCGCCTTCCGACTGACCGATGGAGCGGTGCGACATGGTCCCGCCTCCACCCGCCAGGTCGCCTACCGGGCCAGGCGCAACGCCGACCAGGTCGAAGTCCAGGGGCCGCTGCCCTAGTCGGCCGCTCCCCGGCGGGCTGCCGGGCCATTTCGATTCGCTATCCTTGACCTCGCCGCGAGCCGGCTGCCCAAAGAGCGAAAGGACCCCGCGTGACCTACCGGCTGACCGCTGACCACGACGAGCTGCGCGCCATGGTGCGTGAGCTGGCCGACGAGCGGATCGCGCCTCGGGCCGCAGAGATCGACCAGACCGCCGAGTTTCCGTGGGACCTCAAGGAGCTGCTGGCCAAGCAGGACCTGCTGGGGATCTCCTTCGAATCGCGCTTCGGCGGCACCGAGCTTGACAACATCGGACAGGCGATCGTGGTCGAGGAGATCGCCCGTGCCGACGCCACTACCAGCCTCATCCCCATCGTCCAGAAGCTCGGCTCGCTGCCGATCGCCCTGGCCGGCAACGAGGAGCAGAAGGCGCGCTACTTCCCAAAGCTGGCCAGCGGCGAGTGGCTCGTGGCCTTCGGCCTGACCGAGGCAGGCGCCGGGAGCGACGTGTCGGCGCTGCGCATGCGTGCGCGGCGCGACCGGGACCAGTACCGCCTGTCGGGCAGCAAGCGTTTCATCACCCACGGCTCCATCGCCAACCTGGTGACCGTCTTCGCCTTGACCGATCCGGAGGCCGGCGGACGCGAGGGGATGAGCGCCTTCATCGTGGAGACCGATGTGCCTGGCTTCTCGGCTCCGCGCCTCGAGCACAAGATGGGGATTCGCGGCTCGCCGACCGCCGAGCTGAACTTCGACGAGGTGCCGGTGCCGGTGGCCAACCGGCTCGGCGAGGAGGGCGACGGGTTCCGAATCGCGTTAGCCACCCTCGACCGGTCGCGCCTGTCGATCGCGGCCCAGGCGGTGGGGATCGCCCGCGGGGCCCTCGACTTCGCGGTGACCTACGCCGCGCAGCGCGAGCAGTTCGGCGAGCGGGTGGCGGATCTCCAGGGGGTACAGTTCATGCTCGCCGACATGGCCAGCCAGACCGAGGCGGCCCGCCAGCTGACCTATGCCGCCGCCGCCGCTGTCGATGCCGACGCCGCCGACCTGTCGTACTGGACGAGCTGCGCCAAGCTCGTGGCCGGTGACGTGGCGATGCGCGTCACGACCGACGCAGTGCAGGTACTGGGCGGCTACGGCTACATCAGCGAGTACCCTGTCGAGCGCATGATGCGCGACGCCAAGATCACGCAGCTGTACGAGGGGACCCAGCAGATCCAGCGCCTGGTGGTAGCGCGTCAGCTCCTGCAGCGAGCGGGCGTCGCGCACCGGGCCAAGCGCCAGCAAGGAGCTGAGACGAACGCGTGAAGATCATCGTCTGCCTCAAACAGGTGCCCGCCACCACGGCGGAGAAGCGCTACACCGCCGATCTGCGGCTCGACCGGGCTGCCGCTGAAGCGGTCATCAACCCGCTGGACGAATACGCCATCGAGCAGGCGCTGCGCCTCCAGGAGAGCGGGTCGGTCGAGACGGTCGGCTACCTGTCGATGGGGCCAGAGCAGGCCGCCGAGGCGCTGCGCCGCGCCCTGGCGATGGGCGGCGACGAGGCCTACCTGGTGACCGATATGGCCCTGGTCGGATCGGACCAGTGGGCCACCGCCCGGGTCCTGGCCGCAGCGCTCGATCGACTGGCGCCCGACGTGGCCCTGATGGGGATGGCCTCCGACGACGCCCGCGGCTCGCTGGTGCCCGCCGCAGTGGCCGCGCTGCGTGGCGTCCCCTTGCTCTCCTACGGATCCGAGCTCAGCTTCGCGGGCTCAACGGCGACGATTCGCCGCCTTACGGCGACCGGGTTCGACCTGGTGGAAGCGCCGCTGCCGGTGGTGGCCAGCGTCACCGACCAGATCGGCGAGCCACGGTATGCCTCGCTCAAGGGGATCATGGCCGCCAAGCGCAAGCCGATGGAGACCTGGAGCCTGGCCGACCTCGGCCTTTCCCCCGCCGACCTGCACGGCGCCTCCCTGACGCGCGTCGTCGAGGCGCGCAAGCCAGAGGCAAAGCCGCCCACCGAGCGGGTGGAGAACCTGGGTCCCGACGAAGCGGTGACCCGGATTGCCGACTGGCTCGCCGCCCGGAGATTGATCTGATGGGCCACGACATCTGCTTCCTGGCCGAATTCGCCGATGGCAAGGCAACCCGCAGCGCCCTGGAGTTGGCGGCAGGGGCTCAACAGCTCGCCGCGTCAAGCGGAGGAGAAGCGGTGGCGCTGGCGTACGGGCCCGGCGCGGCGGGAGCAGCCGCGCTGGGAGCCGCGGGCGCTGCCCGGGTGGTGCTGCTGGGCGATGCGAACGTGCCGGCGATCACGCTGGCTGCCGCTGCCGGCGCCGCGTTGCGCGACCAACCGCTCGCCCTGCTGTCCCCGGCCACCCAGAACGGCAGGGACCTGGCCGGGGCGCTGGTCGGCCTGCTCGGCCTGCCGGCCTTCGGGCCGGCGCGGGCGGTGAGCATCGAGGGTGGCCGGGTGCGCACCGAACAGGGGACCCTCCAGGGGACGGTCATCACCATCAGCGAGCCGATCGACGGCGCCCCGCAGCCCGCCGTGGTGCTGCTGCTGGCCGGCACCTTCACCCCGATCGAAGGCGGCACCGGAACGGCCCCGCTTGTCACTGCGCCGGAGGTGGACCCGGGCGCCTTCGGTCGAGTGCGCATCGCCGAGTCGCATCCCGCGGAAGCGGCGGTGGCCAACCTCGAGGAGGCGACCGTGATCGTGGCCGGGGGACGCGGGGTGGGCAGCGCCGATGGGTTTGCGCCCCTCCACGAGCTGGCCGCCGCGCTCGGCGGGGCGGTCGGCGCGAGTCGTGCCGCGGCTGACGCCGGCTGGGTGCCCTACCAGCTGCAGATCGGCCAGACCGGCAAGGTGGTCAAGCCTGCGCTGTACATCGGCTGCGGGATCAGCGGGGCGATCCAGCACCGTGTCGGGATGCAGACCGCGGAGAATGTGCTCGCCATCAACAAGGACCCCGATGCTCCGATCGGCGAGTTCGCCGATCTCTTCGTGGTCGGCGACCTATTTGTCATCGTGCCGCGCCTGACCGCCGAGATCCAGCGCCGAAAGGAGACCTAGCCGATGCCCATCCTCTCGCGTCGCCGGCCCGGCCACCGTGCACCGCGCGACCTGCGCGGCTATCGGAAGGACCTCGAGGAGCGCACGAACGAGATCGACCTGGAGCTCGCCGAGCTGGTCGGCGTGGTTGATGCGCTTCGCCGCCACGCGGGCGAACTCGACGCGGCGAGCGCCCGCCTCGACGAGGGCGAGGTGCGGCTCGACGCCGCCGCCGCCGAGATGCGCGAGATGGTCGCTCCGGAGGAGCTGCATGCATTGCATGCCGAGTACGAGGCGAACCTCGAACGTGCCCTGCGCGGCATCGTGACCGCCGAGCGCGGCTGTGGCATCACGCGCCAGAGACATCGGCCGCCCGATGATGCGGAGCCGCCGATCTATTGGAAGCGCGGTCACCTGAACCTGCTGCACGCCCAGATGCGCATGCGCGAGCTGGTTGCCGCCCTGCTGGCCTGGGAGCCGGGGCGGCCGGCGGAGGCATCGGTCGCGGCCAGGATCCGACGTATCTGAGAGACCAAACGCCCACATCTTGTGGTACCCTCCTGTTCGGTACCACCACTGGTGTAGTCCGTACGGGGAACCTGCATGCGCTGTCCACGCTGCAACGAGGAGGGGACGCGGGTCATCGACTCGCGCGACCTGGAGAGCGGCGGCACAATTCGTCGCCGTCGCGAATGCGAACTGTGCTCGTTTCGGTTCACCACCTATGAGCGCGCCGAGGGGGCACGCCTGGCCGTCATCAAGCGTGACGGGAGCCGGCAGGAGTTCGACCGAGGCAAGCTGCAGGCTGGCCTGATGCGCGCGCTGGAGAAGCGCCCGGTGACGCTGGCGCGTGTGGAACAGGCGGTCGACGATATCGAGAGCGGCCTGCGTGCGCGGGGCGCGCCGGAAGTGACCAGCAAGGAGATCGGCCGCCTGGCGACCGAGGCGCTGCGGGACATCGACCAGCTGGCCTACATCCGGTTCGCATCGGTCTATCACAGCTACGAGGACATCTCGACCCTCAAGCGCGAGGTCGACCGACTGATGAAGCAGCGAACGCCCGCGGAGAAGGGGTGATCCTTTCCGATCGGGACATCCGCGCCGAGATCGCGGCCGGCCGGATTGTGATCGACCCGTACATCCCCGAGGCGGTTCAGCCGTCGAGCGTCGACCTGCACCTCGACCACCGGTTCCGGGTCTTCCGCAACAGCCGCTACCCGTACATCGACGTCCGGACCGATCAGCCCGAGCTGACCGAGCTGGTGGAGATCGGTGGTGATGAGCCGTTCATCCTCCACCCGGGCGAGTTCGTGCTGGGCTCGACCTTTGAACGAGTCGAGCTGCCAAACGACCTGGTGGCTCGGCTGGAGGGCAAATCCAGCCTCGGACGGCTCGGCCTGCTGATCCACTCCACCGCCGGCTACGTGGATCCCGGCTGGGAGGGCAACCTGACCCTTGAGCTGTCGAACGTCGCCAACCTGCCGATCACCCTGTATGACGGCATGAAGATCGGCCAGATCAGCTTTCAGCGGCTCTGAGCCCGGTCGAGGTGGCGTACGGCGACGCGCGGATCGGCAGCAAGTACCGCGGCCAGCGAGACCCGACCGCCAGCCTGTACCATCGCGACTTCGAACGAGGTCGGATCCGGCGCTAGCGCCCCGCCCGTCGAGTCCTCAACCGGAGACGTCGTGCCCGAGCTGCTTTACGCCATCACCCCGGTGCGCCAGGCGCGTACCTTTGCCGGTGGCGTGCGGGTGCGCGTGGTGCGGGCCGGCTGGTTTCGGCCCGATGCCGGCGGCTTCTTCGGGGTGGTGCCGCGTCCTCTCTGGTCGCGCGTGGTCGAGACCGATGAGCGTGGCCGGCTGCTCTGTCGGCTGAACCTGCTGCTGATCGAGGCCGGTGGCAAGCGCATCGTGGTCGAGACCGGCACCGGCAGCCGCATGGGGGAGAAGGACCGCGACATCTTGGGGGTCGAGGGTGGCGATCCGGCGGTGGCGCTCCGTGCGGTCGGGATCGACCCGGAGAGCATCGACTTCGTGGTCGTCAGCCACCTGCACTATGACCATGCCGGCGGCATGGTCAGCGCGACCGGCGTGCCGAACTTCCCGCGGGCCCGCTACGTCGTGCAGCGCGATCGAGGTCGAGGCTGCGCACGGCGACGAGCTGCGCCTGGCTGGCGTGATGGAGGTCGATCAGCTCGACCTGGTACGTGCTGCCGGCCAGCTGGCGGAGGTGCAGGGCGAGGTGGAGCTGGTGGAAGGCGTGAGCGTGATCCGTACCGGGGGGCACACACGCGGGTCGCAGGCGGTCCTGCTCGGAGTGCCCCACCCCGGGCACGCGGAGCCGGCGGGGGAGCGCGGTATCTTCTGGGGCGACCTGATCCCCACCCGCTGGCAGATCCCGGTGCGCTGGACGAGCGCCTTCGACGACTATCCGATCCAGGCGGTCGAGGTCCGCAACCAGCTGGTCACCCGTGCCGCGGCGGAGGGATGGTGGTGCTATTTCACCCACGATCCCGGCGAGCTGCCGTTGCAGATCGAGGCGACCGAGAGAGGCTTCCGGGTGCGCGAGTCGTGAGGCGGCTGATGGTCGGTTTGATGCTGACCGTGCTCGCCGGCTGCGGCGCTGGGCCCGCAGCGACCGTCTCGACGGCCGATTGCGTGCGAGCTGATGCCTCGGGGGTGATCACCATCTCGGCCAACGCGATGCGGTTCAGCGCCCCGTGCATGATCGCGCCGGCCGACAAGGCCTTTGCGATCCACTTCATCAACCGGGAGGGGACCCCGCACGACGTGGCGATCTACGACGGTGCCTCGAAGGTGAACGAGGAGTTCCGCGGCGACACCATCACCGGGCCCGATGCGACGATCGACTACTCGATCGCCGCACTGCCGGCCGGCGAGTACTACTTCCACTGCATCGTGCACCCGCCGGACATGCACGGCACGCTGATCGTGGAACCAGCGGTTCCGAGCGGATCCTAAGTTCGCTCGAGCAGCGCGCGGAGGTCCGGCGCGGTGATCGGCGCCTCCAGGCGGTCGACTCCGTCGAGCGCAACCACCGGCACGCGGAAGCCGTAGCGCAGGATCAGGTCGTCATCGGCATCGATGTCCACCCGAGCGTAGCCGTCAGGTCCGACCATCTGATCCAGCAGGACGACTGCCTCGTCACAGAGGTGGCAGCCGTCACGCTCATAGAGGACCAGCCGAGCACTCACGGGCCGATGATAGGGTTGGCCGCCGCTTGTCGCCCCCTTGTCGCGGTACGATGGATACAGCGCCGCCCCCGTAGCTCAGCGGATAGAGCGAGGCCGTCCTAAGGCCTGCGTCGGGGGTTCGATTCCCTCCGGGGGCGCCAACCCACACCTAGCGAGCCGCCAGGGTCGCTCCGTTGAGGGCCACCACGCCGATGATGATCAGCCCGATCGCCCCGAGCTTGACCGCGTCGAGCACCTCGTGGAAGAGGACGAACCCGATCACCACGATGGCGGCGGTGCCCACGCCTGACCAGATGGCGTAGACCACGCCGAGCGGGAAGTTGCGCAGGCTGACCGACAGGGCATAGAAGCTGATGGCATAGCCGACCACCACCACGACCGAGGGGACGAGCCGCGTGAAGCCGTCGGAGAGCTTCAGCGACGTGGTGGCCACGATCTCCGAGGTGATGGCAACCGCGAGCCACAGGGCGGGATGCATCGGTCTGCCTCTGGCTAGATGAAGAACGTGAAGAGTCCGGCCATCCGGGCGAAGGCGTTGGTCAGGATCAGGAGGCCGACCGCCATGATGAAGAGTCCGGAGATGAGCTGCACCCAACGCGCGTGGCGCCGCAACAGCTCGATCAGGGGTCGCAGGCGGGGGAGCGCGACCGCCGCAGCGACAAATGGGACGGCCAGACCGGCGGAATAGGCCACCATCAGCACGGCTGCCACCCAGGCGTCCTGGCTGGAGGCTCCCATGGTCAGGATGGCGCCCAGGACGGGGCCGATGCACGGCGTCCAGCCGATCGCCACCAGCGCGCCGAGGGCCACCGCGCGCGCCGAGCGGGCCACCGGCAGGAAGTCTGAGCGCACTCCGATGCGCATGAATCGGTCCAGCACCGGACCAAACAGCCCGGTGGTCAACAGACCGATCCCGATCACCACCGCGCCTGCGGCCTGCCGGGCGCCATCAATCCGGAAGAGCGCGCTGCCCAGCAGCCCGACGGAGGTGCCGAGCGCCACGAACACGATGCTGAAGCCAGCCACGAACAGAAGCGCCTGGGGGAGCACCCGGTCGCGTCCCGCGGCGCTCTCACCGAGGAAGGCGAGGTAGACCGGTACCAGGGCCAGCACGCACGGCGAGACGAAGCTCAGCATGCCGGCGACGAAGGCCAGGGCCAGGCTGATCTGCATGGTCAGCGCACGAGGAGCGCGGCGGGGCTGCTGCCGGGCTCGAGGGTAATCGGCTGCGCGATGATCCAGAGGGAAAAGACGGTGTAGCCGATCATCAGGATCACCAGCGGCAGGCCGGCCAGGAGCGGGCGGCCGGGGGCGTCACGCAGCGCAAGACGATGGGCGAGTACCACGGCGGCGATGTGGCCGATCACGATCGCTCCCACCGAGAGGTACCAGATCACGCTGATCGGCATCCAGTCGAGCGGTGGCGCGACGCCGGAGATCGGGTCGGCCAGCAGCGCCGGCAGCCACACCACGCCCTGCACCAGCAGGGTGAAGTAGTGCGCGATCAGGTACCCGCCGGCGATCGGCAGCAGGGTGGCGGCGTAGGCGCCCACCGTGGCACCCAGCGGCTCGGGCTCGATGGCGCGGTCGTGCATGGCACGGGTCAGGAAGGCGGCCGCCGAGAACGCGGCCAGGAAGCCACCCCAGGTCACCAGCAGGCCGCTGGTCTGCAGCACCAGGACCGTCCATAGCGGCCCGACGATCGGCGTCAGGGCGGGAAAGAGCGGGTTCATGACGGCGCCCCAGGCGGCCGTCTCCGAGAGGCCGTCGAAGCTGACAGCGGCCAGCGCCAGGACGATGAAGGCTGCATCGGACCACCCGGCATGGCGCACTTCGGTCAGGCCGGTGAACCAGGGGCGCAGCTCCGGGTGACGCTCGCCACGCTCGGCTACCGCGGCACACTCGGGGCAGTCCACGCAATGTGCCGGGTCGCAGCCCTCGGCACAATCGGCGCAGGTATCGGGCTCAACCACCCGCCGTCCGAGTGGGCCAACCCTGCCGAACCAGCCCAGGTAGACCTCGAACAGCTCGACGTTGCGCAACCAGCCGATGCGACCGAAGAGCGTCATGCCCACCAGGGTCAGCAGCGTGTAGCCGGTCAGCAGGGAGGCCACCGTGAGCGGCGTGGTGCGGTCAGGCAGCACCAGCTCGCACCAGACCGTCACGAAGAGGAGGAAGACCGCCGGCCAGCGGCCGAGCTTGACGGGGTAGCGCAGACCGAGGTCGATGCGATCGAAGCCGATGAACCTAGCGCCGCGCTCGAGCAGGGCGAAGACGGTCCTGAAGGGGCTCAGTGACGGCCAGGGATTGCCCGTCAGTACGGTGATGATCGGCAGGCCAACCCAGATGATGATCCAGAAGAGCACCGCGGCCAGCGGTGAGATGGGATCCACCACGAACCCGACCGCGATGGTGCCGAACCACCACAGCACGCCGATCACGCTCAGCAGCGGGGCACCCCAGCGCGTGGTGACGTCCCGCACCGGGCGATGGCGGTACGCCGGAATCAGCCCGGCCGGCCTTGCCACCACCACGGCAACCACGAACGCGGTCGCGACCGCGGCAGCCGCAGCGAGGAGGTACAGGGTCAGCGGCACCGGCAGGGTGAAGACTTGCCCGAGCGCGTGGGCCGCCGCGGGTAACGGGGCTGTCAAGCTCGCCAGGACCGAGGCCGCCGCCAGGACGGCGAGCCGCCTATGGCTCATGGACAGTCAGAATGCCGACCTCTACCTCTTCTCCGGTGACGGAGAGGTGCAGCTCAATTGGGAACTGCCCAAGGTGCGTCATGTCGAAGGAGAAGCTGACCGGCTGACCGGCGCTCACCTCGGTCTCGGGGACCTGGTCGTCATACCCGTGGAAGTGCAGCTCGCCGCTCTGCTGGACGTCGATCTTGACGGTCACCTTCTGGCCCTTGCAGACGTCGATTCGTTGCGGGTTGAGCCGATTGCCCGACAGCGTGGCGTTGCGCTCGACGCTGGGGGTCGCACAGTCGGATGGGAGGCCGGTCCCGGCCACGCAGGCGCTGGTGGCCAGCGCGAGAATGGCCAGTACGGCGAGGGGGCTGCGAGATTGGCGCGCGCGCATGACACGGGCATCCTAGCGGAGGGACCGCGGCGTCGCGTTCGTCAAGGCGACGCTGAGAATGCACTGCGGAGGTAGTTCACGAGGTCCCATCGGTCGCTATCGGTCAGGACTCCGCCGAAGGCCGGCATCTGTGTGCCGGCCTCGCCTCTGCTGATGCGAAACGCGAGCGTGCCATCGCTGAGCGCCGGGACGACGCTGCGCAGGTCGCCTGGGCCCGGCAGCATCCAGTCGGCCGCAGGTCCGTCACCACTGCCTGAGACTCCGTGACACGAGGAGCAATTGGCCAGGTACAGCCTGCGCCCGCGCTCTACCGATGCGGGGCCCGGGTCGACCGGATTGACCGCGCCGGCGGCCGCTGCCGGCGGCGCATTGGCCACCTCTACCACGGCTCGACCTCCGACGGCGAGCCCGGCCACGACGGCCAGCAGGAGCAGCAGGACGCGGAACGCGCCCAGGCGCGCTGAGCGTCCCCCACGGTTCACGAGAGCCAGTCCAACAGCCAGGAGGAACAGGACGGCCGACACGACCCAGCCCGCCGTCCCTGCCGGCAAGAGGCTCCAGACCATGGCCAGCGGTGCCGGCACGTCGATCCCATTGGAGCGCGGTGGCACCAGTTCGGGTGGCAGCGCCACCACGACACTGAGGTCAAAGAGGGTGGATACCTCCGGTTGCCCGGTGCGTTGCACCACCACGCCCAGCTGCCAGTCACCGACCTCCGGTGTGTAGGCCCCGACGGCGCCCCATAGCCACGGCTCCAGGCTGTGCGCCAGGGGCACGCGTTGCTCGGTTCGGCCGCCACCCGCCGGCGGTCGGAAGACGAGGGTCACCCGCTCAACGTCGGTCCGGAAGGCGCCCGTCAGGGCGTCTGCCACGCTGACCTGGTACCGCTGGACGCCCGGGGTTGGCAGGTTGACGGCGACGTGCACGGTCGTCTCCCCGGCAGCGCCGAAGAGCTGCGTGGCGCGGATCGCCGGGCGGACGATCACCGCCGGCCGGTTGGCCGCCGGCTGCCCGGTCGCCAAGCCGGATGCCACCAGCACCGCGACGACGCCGATCAGCAGCTCAGCGCCGATCAGTGACAGCGAGCGACGCAGTGAGCTGGCGGGTACCAGGAAGAAGTTGGCCGACCCGATCGCCACCGCCAGGCTGAAGAGGAGTGCCTTGGCGATCAGCAGGTTCCCGTAGTCGCTGGCCACCAGCGCGCGGGAGCTTCCCAGCAGCAACGGTGAGTTGGCCACGCCGGTGAGGGCCACCACGGGCGCCGTCACCAGGGCCAGGCGCGAATGCCGGCGCAGGACCCCGCCGATCGCGGTCCGGGCGGCGTCGCTGCCGCGCAGGCGGCGCAGCAGCACGAAAAAGCCGGGCAGGGTGCCGAGCCAGGTTGCGACCGCCACCAGGTGCAGCCAATCGGCGAACCCGAAGGGGGCTCCGCCCGACGCGGCTGGGTGGCCTGCCAATGCCAGGCCTGCCAGGAAGAGGGCCGCGGACAGGCCGACCGCCACCACGGATCGGCGGCTGAGGGCGAGGAGGAAGGCCGCCCCGGAGCCAACCAGCGAGACGCGCATCGCCATCGCGAACCGGGTCGATCCAAAGGGAGCTGCGAAGTCGAGCGGGAATCCGACACCGCCCGAGCCAACCGCGGCGGAGAGCGGGTCGGCGGCCAGAGTCAGGTGGATGGCGAGCCCGGTGAACGCCAGGGCGCTGCAGGCCGCCAGGGTGAGCCAGGGGGCCTGCAGCATCGCTGGAGCCAGGCTCAGCCCGGTCAGCGCGGGCCGCGCCGAGGCGATCCAGAAGATGGCGGTGCCCAGCAGCGCAAGGCCGGCCAGCAGCGCCAGCCAGCGTGCAAGGACCGTGGCCGGGCCGGAGGAGAGCGAGCTGCTGGCCCCCGCGATGCCGGGCGGTGGGCGCGTGCCGGTCGGATCAACCAGGAAGTACCAGCTGCCCTCAAGCACGTGGCCATCGTCGGCCGAGGTGACCCGGTAATGAACGGTGTAGAGGCTCGGCGGCAGGGTCGGGAGCGGAACGGTGGCGGTGGTGCCGGCCTGGTCGACGATCAGCGTCCCGAGGCCGGGAATGGCCAAGCCGTCCTCGGCCGACATTTCAACGAAGGCGGTGATCGGGTCGATCGCCTCGGTGAAGGTCATCGTCAGTCTCGGCGGTGCCTCCGGCACGCTGACGCCATCACCGGGGGAGCTGCTGACCAGCTCAGCATGCGCCGTGACGACCATCGGGCCGACGAGCGCCAGGCCGACCGACACCGCCAGAGCCACAGACCAGCGGCCGGCCGGCCCCCTCATCGGTCAGTCCTCGGCGAAGAAGGGATCATCGCCGTAGAGCTCCAACCAGCGGCGTCTCATCTCGCGAATAGTGGCGGTCACCGCCTCCTCCCCGGTCCCCGCGGGAAGCAGCGAGGCGATGGCAGCGCGGACCGGCTCCGCCCCCTCGATTCCGAGCAGCGAGAGGTAATCGTGCACGCGCTGGGCCGGCGTCTTGCCCTCGGCGCGCAGCCGGACGAGCACCTCGGCCTCGTGGCGCAGGGCAAGGGAATAGTCCGCATCGGTCCGTTCCAGGTCGGCCAGCAGCCCCGGCACATGGTCAAGGCGCGGGTCCGAGTAGGCCCACCGCACGAAGGAGTCGAGCGCCTGCGGCTCCCGTTCGTGGTGTCGGGTGTGAAACCCCTGCAGGTAGCCCTGCCGCTCAGCTTCGCTGCGGGTCAGCGCAATCTGGGCGATCTGCCGCATCTCCGGCGTCCAGCGGCGCAGTGACTCGACGAACTGGTGAAGGGTCAGGCTGCCCGCCGGTTGCGGTCGAAAACGGTGTTCGTGGGTGGACTGCACGGCCCCGTATACTAGCCGTCGCATGCGCCGCCTGACCTCGGGAGGCCGGCTGCCGCGCCTCATCGCGGGTGTCGCAGTCGTCCTATTGACTCTCACCTCGTCGCTCCCGACACACCGGGCGGAGGGCAAGCCCGCGCCTCTGCCCGTGTTGCGCTACCAGGGCGGCGAGTTTGCGACGCTCGACCCGGCCTTCATCGACAGCGCGACCGACGTCCAGCTGCTGCTCCAGCTGTATGCGGGCCTGACGCGCCTCGACGAGGAGGGCAACCCGTATGCGTCCCTCGCCCGGTCATGGTCGCTCAGTGACGGCGGCGCCACGTACACCTTCCACCTCCGATCAGGGTTGATCTTCAACGACGGGAGCCCGCTTGACGCGACGGATGTGCGCCGCTCCTGGCTGCGCGTTCTCGATCCGGCCACCCACTCGACCGCTCCGGACGTGCTGTCGATCATCAAGGGGGCTGCCGAGCGACTGGCCGGCGGACCCGAGGATGGGGTCGGGATCGAGGTTGCCGACCCGCTGACCCTGGTCGTGCACCTGAAGCACCCGGCGGGCTACTTCCTGTCGATAGCGGCCACCCCGACCGCCTTCGTCGTGCCGCGCTCGGCTGACGCCTCTCCCGACTGGCAGAAGATCGGCTCGTTCGTCGGCTCGGGCCCTTATGAGGCCGATGCCATGGACGGCGTCGACCTCGTGCTGACGGCGAACCCGGACTACGTCGCCGGACCGCCACCGATCGAGGAGATCCGCTGGGTGACCGATCTACCCGGCGACGCGGCCACCGCTTTTGCCGACAACCAGCTCGACCTGGCGACCATCGGGTCGGCAGATGCAGGCTGGATTGCGTATGACCATGACCTCGGGCCTGCCCTGCATCGGGCTCCGGCACTCGGCGTCCAGTACTTTGGCTTCGACACCACCCGGCCGCCGTTCGACGACGCCCGCGTGCGGCGTGCCTTTGGGCTGGCCCTCGACCGGACCCGGCTGGTGGCGTTGGCCGAGCCGACCGGGGCGGTGGCGGCCTCGAGCATCGTGCCTCGCGCGCTGTGGCCGGCCGGCCTGCCCGATGACCAGGATGTGGACCCGGACCAGGCTCGAAGGCTGCTGAACGAGGCGGGCTACTCGGATCGCTCCAAGCTCGGGACGATCACGATCAATGGGTCCGGGTTGGGGGTTGGGCCGGCGGTCGCCATCTGGCAGCGCGAGCTGGGGGTGACGATCAACGTGGAGTCGATGGCCTTCCGTGACTACCTGCGGGCCCTGGAGAGCAACCCGCCGCAGATCTTCACCATCAACTGGATCGCTGACTACCCGTCCCCGTACGCCCTGTACAGCCTCCTGCTGCTGCCGGATGCCACCAGCAACTACGGGCGGTGGAACGACCCCGAGTTCCTGCGCCTGCTCGATGCCGCATCCGCGGCGGTCGGCACGTCGGCGCAGGCGGCCGCCTATCGCGCGGTCGATGTGCGGGTCGACCAGGAGACGCCGGTCATCCCCTGGTCCTACGGCGCCGGTTGGTGGCTGGCCAGGCCCGGACTGCGTGGACTCGGCAACCTGACCGTCGGGATCACCGATTTCGGACGGGTCTCATGGGACAGCTGAGCCGCCGCATCCCCGGGGCGCTGCTGCTGGCAGCCGCCATGCTCGATCGCGGTGGCCGCGCCCGTTCGCGGCTTCACCGGCTTCGGGGCCATCCACGCCGAGGCCACCTACGGTGTGGAGATGACCTTCTCCGTGGCGTTGCCCGGCCGCGCGCCGGATCGTCTCGAGCTGCTGCTGCGATTCGAGGGCTCGGATGCGACCTTGGTCGCGCCCGTGGAGGCGAGTGGCAGCAGTGCCACCTACCGCTGGGATGCCGCCGCCCGGTCGCTCACGCCGAACACCCGCATCACCTACCGCTGGCGCGCGACCGATGCCGGGCGAGTGAGCCTTTCGCCCGATGGGACGCTGCTGTACGACGACGATCGGCCCGGCCTGGATTGGCACAAGGCACGCATCGGTGACGCAACGGTGCATTGGTATGGGAGCGCGCAGGCCGAGGCTCGTCGTTTCGGCAAGCTGACCGCTGATGCCGCCAGCGCCGCGGAAACACTCTTGGGCGACACCTTGTCCGGCCCGATCGACATCTTCGTGTACGTCTCCCACGACGAGTTCTTCGGGGCGCTCGGGCCGGGGGCGCGCGAGTGGACGGGAGCGGCCACCTTCCCGCAGCTGCGCACTATCTTCATGTGGCTGGGCGGCGGCTCGACCGATTACCTGGAGACGACGATCACCCACGAGGTGACCCACGTCGTCTTCCACGACGCCACCGACAACCCCTTCCATGGGCCGGCCAAGTGGTTCAACGAGGGGCTGGCCACCTGGGCTGAGCGTCAGTCGGCTGACCCGCAGCACACGACCGTGGCGGGGGAGGCGTCGAGCGGCGGGCTGTTGGCGTTCGACGCGATCATCGACCAGTTCCCGATCGGCGGGCAGGCTGCCGGCCTGTCGTATGCCGAGGGCGCGACCATGATCCAGCTGATCATCGACCGTCACGGCCGCGGCGCGATCGCCAAGATCGCAGCGGCCTGGAAGGCCGGCGCCAGCGACGTGGAGGCCCTGCTGGCGGGGACCGGGATTCCGGCCGAGCAGCTGTACGCGGAGTACTTCGCCTCGTTCGGGGTCGACGCGCCCCAGCCGGTGAGCCCTGCGCCGGTCCCGGCCTCCAACGTCGACATGCCACCTCAGCCGCGCCTGTCCAGCGAGCCGCTTCCCGTGGCCAATGCCAGCCCCTCCGCCTCGGCTGCTCCCGCCCCAGAGGCGCCTGTGGACGTGCCGATCGGCCTCTACCTTGCCGGCGGCGTAGCGGTCGTGACGCTGCTGGTGGGCGGACTGTGGTGGCGCTCTCGTCGTCCTGGGTCAGCGCTGTGACCGGCCGTCGCTCGCGTCCAAGACTGCTCGTCCGGCCGCAGTGGGCGGTCAGCATCGCGCTTGCATTGATCGTCATCGGTTTCGTCGGGTATGCGCAGTGGAACGGATCGCCCGACCGCACCCAGTTCACCACCTCGGTGCAGCAGGTGCTCGCCAGGCAGGTCACTGACCTGGAGAAGGAGCAGGAAGACCTGCGCTCCCAGATCGCCGAGGCCGATGCGCAGGTGCTCCAGTTCCAGGCGGCGTCAACGACGTCATCGTCCGCGCTGGCCGAGCTGAACCGCCAGCTTG
>CAVVPF010000022.1:160000-164212 GCA_963750025.1 uncultured Chloroflexia bacterium | reverse complement strand
AGCCTCCCACACAAGGTGGGCCGCTGCGAGGCACCCCTTCTCCCGAAGTTACGGGGTCAATTTGCCGAGTTCCTTAACGAGGGTTCTTCCGATCGCCTTGGTATGCTCTACCCGTCTACCTGCGTCGGTTTGCGGTACGGTCGCCTTTGATCTCGCTAGACGCTTTTCTTGCAGGATCGGCTCAGTCGAATCAGCTTTCGCCTTTCATTCGCTGCTCGGAGTAATGAGAGGACGGATTTGCCTGTCCTCTCCCCCTACCGGCTTAGACGCACATAGCCAAAAGTGCGCTCAACCTACCGTTCCCGGTCACGCCCTTGCTCCCAAGCCCGCTTCTCAATGGCTGCCTCGACAACCGAAGTCGCCTCAGCGCACCAGCGTCCACGAGCCAGGCACCTTGCGGTGCAAACGATCTCTGGCGGTATCGGAATATCAACCGATTGTCCATCGCCTACGGCTCTCGCCCTCGGCTTAGGCCCGACTAACCCTGAGCGGATTAACCTTCCTCAGGAAACCTTAGACATACGGCGTGCACGTTTCTCGCGTGCATTTCGCTACTCATGCCGGCATTCGCACTTCCGTCCACTCCAGCCGTCCTCACGGTCGACCTTCACTGCTGACGGAACGCTCCCCTACCACCGCCGCACCCGAAGGTGCGCACGATCCGAAGCTTCGGTACCAGGCTTGAGCCCCGTTGGATCTTCGGCGCGGAATCACTTGACCAGTGAGCTATTACGCACTCTTTAAATGGTGGCTGCTTCTGAGCCAACATCCTGGTTGTCTGTGCAACTCCACATCCTTCCCCACTTAGCCTGGATTTTGGGACCTTAGCTGTCGGTCTGGACTGTTTTCCTTTTGACCACGAAGCTTAGCCCTCGCAGTCTGACTCCCGGGGTATGGAATCACGGGATTCGGAGTTTGATTGGGTTTGGTAAGCGGGAAAGCCCCCTAGCCCATTCAGTGCTCTACCCCCGTGACTGAACCCCCGAGGCTAGCCCTAAAGCTATTTCGGGGAGAACCAGCTATCTCCGAGTTCGATTGGCATTTCACCTCTACCCACAGGTCATCCCCTAGCTTTTCAACGCTAGTGAGTTCGGTCCTCCACGGGACATTACTCCCGCTTCAACCTGCCCATGGGTAGCTCACTCGGTTTCGGGTCTACTTGCTGCGACTCAAACGCCCTATTCAGACTCGCTTTCGCTGCGGCTGCGTCCTTCACGGACTTAACCTCGCCACGTACAAGTAACTCGCCGGCTCATTCTTCAAAAGGCACGCCATCAGGCTACCCGGCGGCCGAAGCCTCCGGGCAACACCCTTTGACTGCTTGTAGGCATGCGGTTTCAGGTGCTATTTCACTCCCCTCCCGGGGTGCTTTTCACCTTTCCCTCACGGTACTGGTTCACTATCGGTCGCCAAGAGTATTTAGCCTTGGACGGTGGTCCGCCCGGTTTCCCACATGAGAGACCTTCCACGTGGTACTCAGGGACACGGCCAGGAGTCGGATCGCTTTCGCTTACGGGGCTGTCACCCTCTGCGGCTGGCCTTTCCATGCCACTTCTGCTAGCGAACCGATTGGTAACTCCTCGCGGGCTTCACTGCACCCGCCGGCCGGCCCTACAACACCATGACTGAAACGGCTGTGGCCTATCACGCAGCCATGGTTTGGGCTCCTCCGTTTTCGCTCGCCACTACTCACGGAATGTCTTTCTTCTCCTCGAGGTACTTAGATGTTTCAGTTCCCTCGGTTTCCTCGACCGACCTATTGATTCAGTCGGCCGTACCCGGGCATTACCCTGGGTGGGTTTCCCCATTCGGATATCTCCGGGTTATAACGCTTGCTCGCAGCTCCCCGAAGCATTTCGTCGCCTGCCACGTCCTTCATCGGCTCTTGGCGCCAAGGCATCCACCGCACGCCCTTAGTAGCTTGACCTAACGCTTCACGCGGCTAGCACGCTTGCTGGCCGATGCGCGTTGGTTGCTCGCACGACCTCTCGGCCGCGCGATGCGTCGGAATTCATCCTCGACGAAATCGATGCTTCCAGTCTTCGGTTCTTAAGGTCGCGTCCGCCTCGAGTGGCGGAGCCTCAGCGTGGTCCGCTGACCGATGGGCACGACGCGGGTCGCGCGCAGCGATCAGGGGATCAATGACTGATGGGGTTTTTGACAACCATCGCGGGCCGGCCTCACCGGCCTCCACGCGAAGGCCCGCAACTGTACCACTCGGCGCTCTCCACGGTCAAGGCGACGGGCTGGCCGACGGCCGAGCGATTGGTGGTCCGTACCTCACAGTATGCGAACCAGCCACCAGGCACCGTGCAGCGACGCGTGCATTGGCCGAGGCCGTAGCGGCTTGAACGCGCGCTAGCCTGCGCCTCCATCGCGGCTGTCACCTTTTGGTGCCGAACCGTCCCTGTATAGGCATAGTGACGACCATGGTGACTCCCGTCGCGGCAACCAGCGAGGTTGAGGCAGTCTACCGGCAGGACGGTGGTCGCCTGTGGCGGGCGCTGTACGCATTCGCCGGCGATGAGGACGTGGCCTCTGACGCGGTCGCCGAAGCCTTTGCCCAGGCGCTGCGCCGAGGCTCGGCGATCCGAGATGCGCGCAGCTGGGTCTGGCGCTCGGCCTTCCGCCTGGCCAAGGGAGATCTCAAGCGCGGGTCCAGCCTGCTGCATGGACCGATGCCCGAGGGCGCCTTTCAAGACGCTCACCCCGATGAGCAACTGCTCGCCGCGCTCCAGGGACTCACGCCCCAGCAGCGGGCCGTCATCGTGCTGCACTACTACGTCGACTGCCCGGTGCGCGAGATTGCGCGCCGCACCGGGATCAATCCGCTTGCCGTCCGCGCTCATCTGAGCAGGGGCCGGAAGCATCTCCGCGTTCTCCTGGGTGATGACCGATGACTGATCTGCACACCCGTTTCCGGACGCTCGACAACGTGTCGGCGCCGAACCTCTGGTATGACATCGAGGAGAGAGCCATGGCCATGCAGCCCACGACCCGCCGTCTTTCGTGGGTCCTGATTGTCGTCACGCTGCTGCTCACCCTGATCATCGGCGGTGCGGCATTGGTTGGGTCGGGCATCGTCAAGCTGCCCGTGTCCGTCGAGACCTCAGCGACTCCCTCCCCGACGGCTGACCCGTCGTCTTCACCGTCCTCGACCCCCGACGAGCACGTAGCCGGTGCCTGGGTCGCCACCGGGAACATGACCACGCCCCGCATCGGCCCCACGGCCACGCTGCTGCGTGATGGCAAGGTGCTGGTGGCAGGCGGCTACAGCAGCGGCGACGGGGACGGCGGCCCATTGGCCTCTGCCGAGCTGTATGACCCGGGCACCGGGTCGTGGACTGCCACCGGGGGCATGATCGAGGCCCGCGGCGGTCACACGGCCACGCTGCTGCCCGATGGCAGGGTGCTGGTGGTGGGCGGCAACAGCCACAGCGGCCTACCGGCCTCCGCCGAGCTGTACGATCCGGGCAGCGGGACCTGGACCGCCACCGAGAGCATGGGCGGGGGCCGTGTCGCTCACACGGCCACGCTGCTGCTCGATGGCAAGGTGCTGGTGACGGGCGGCTACCGCGACAGCAGCGGCCCCTTCCTCCCCTTACTGGCCTCCGCCGAGCTGTATGACCCGGGCAGCGGGTCATGGACCGCCACCGGGAACATGATCGGGGCCCGCTTCGGTCACACGGCCACGCTGCTGCGCGATGGCAAGGTGCTGGTGGCGGGCGGCGGCAGCGGCACCGACGGCGACGGCGGCCCATTGGCATCTGCCGAGCTGTATGACCCGACCAGCGGGTCGTGGACCGCCACCGGGAGCATGATCGAGGCCGGCCCCGGTCACCCGGCCACGCTGTTGACCGATGGCAGGGTGCTCGTGGTGGGCGGCGGCAGCAACGGCTCGATCCGCCGAGCTGTACGAGCCGGGCAGCGGGTCGTGGACAGCCACCGGGAATATGGTCGAGGGCCGCTTCGGTCCCACGGCCACCCTGCTGCTCGATGGCAAGGTGCTGGTGGTGGGCGGCAACAGCAACGGCGGCCTACTGGCCACCGTCGAACTGTACGACCCGAGCAGCGGGTCCTGGACCGTCACCGGGAACATGGACGGGGTCCGCGCAGGTCAGACGGCCACCCTGCTGCGCAATGGCAAGGTACTGGTGGCGGGCGGTGGCAGCAAAGACAGCAGCGACGGCGGCCCATTGGCCTCCGCCGAGG
>CAVVPF010000022.1:0-155000 GCA_963750025.1 uncultured Chloroflexia bacterium | reverse complement strand
GGTGGTCGATTCGATAACCGGCATCGCCACCCGCGTGGTCGGCGTTGGCGCAGCCGGCGTCGATGTGAGCGGCGGCGATGGACGCGTGTCCGGCGGGGCGTCTGCGCGTGCTATGGCTGCGGGGGCGGGGGCAGGCTGACCTGCTGCTGACCCCTCCACTGCCAGCAGCTCCATGACCAGGCGAGCACGGCCCTCGCGGGCCCCGGCGCCGGCTCCCTCGGCCAGGGCGCGCAGGATCGTGGCCAGGCGTCGCGCGAGCTGCGGGTCGGCGGCCGAACGGAGGAGGCGCCGGCGGGCCTCGTCGGCGGCCTGGGCGGCCACCTGGCCCATCTCGCGCCCAAGCTCGGCCAGGTCCTCGATCCGCTCCAGCGCACGGTGCGCGTCGCCGCTGACCAGGGCGTTCACCAGCTCGACGATGGTCGCCTCATCGGCCAGCCCGACCGCCTCGCGCACCGCATCGGCGGTCACCCGATCTCCGGCGTAGGCCAGCACCTGGTCGAGCAGCGACTCCCCGTCGCGCATCCCGCCGTCCGCCAGGCGGGCGATCAGGGCGAGGGCATCGGGATCAGCGGTGGCCCCCTCCGCATCGGCGATCCGCATCAGCTTGCCGGTGATCAGCTCCTCCGACAGACGGCGAAAGTCGAAGCGCTGGGTGCGGCTGATGATGGTGGCCGGGACCTTGTGGGTATCAGTGGTGGCCAGGATGAAGACGACGTGCGGCGGCGGCTCCTCGATGAGCTTCAGCAGCGCGTTGAACGCATGCGCGCTGAGCATGTGCACCTCGTCGATGATGTAGACCCGCCGACGCAGCACGGCCGGCGCGGTGAGGGCCCGCATCACCAGGTCGCGCGCGTCCTCGACCAGGCCGTGACTGGCGGCGTCGATCTCGATCACGTCGAGGGCACGCCCCTCGCGCACCGAGACACACGCGGCGCAGCGGTCGCACGGCTCGCCGTCGCCGGCCCGCTCGGTGCAGTTGATCGCCTTGGCCAGGATCCGCGCGGTCGAGGTCTTGCCGGTGCCCCGCGGACCGACGAACAGGTAGGCGTGCGCGATCCGGTCGGTGGCCACCGCATTGCGCAGGGTGGTGACGATCGGGTCCTGGCCGATCAGCTCGCCGAAGCGCTGCGCCCGCCAGCGCCGGTACAGGGCCTGCTGGGGATCGGCTCCTACGACGGTGGCGGGAGGAGACTCCAGCTCGGCGGCAGCGGGCTTGACCATGGTCTCCTGAGCGTACACCGAAGCGGCGAATGAATGGCCGTGCACCCGGCGTCGACCGACAGCTCTCGCGCACGCGTCCACCGTCCGACTCCAGCCAGGTAACCCCACGGCACCCGAAGGCGATCGCTTACCGCTGCTTCCTTCCGGACCTGACGGGGTTCACGGACCTTCGCTGCGTGGGACCCGACTCTCAACGTCGATCGATGTCGTGGGAGGCGAAGGCAGATCGGCCTCGGCCGGGAATTCAGCCCCGCTGTAGCGGATTGCGGGTGCAGGGCACCGCTAGTTCCCCACCTAGCACGGCCGCGGCGATGGTAGACGGGGCGGCCGGATCGGTCAATTCGGATCGATGGCGGAGAGGGGGGGATTCGAACCCCCGACGGGTTTCCCCGAACCGCATTTCCAATGCGGCGCCATAGGCCACTAGGCGACCTCTCCGCAGATGCGGCACCACGCACGGCGAGTGAGCGAGATGGCGGAGAGGGTGGGATTCGAACCCACGGTGCTCATCGCACACCGCTTTTCGAGAGCGGCACCTTAAACCACTCGGACACCTCTCCGGCCGGGAGTCTAGCAGAGGATTCTTGCCGCCCCGGTGGGGCGGAGCAGACCGTCATCGGGGCTCCGCCCGGGTCAGACGCTCGCGGGTGCAGCGCTCACGAGGCGGCGCGCCTCAGCCTCCCGTACCCCGGAGATGACCGCCACCTGGTGGCCAAGGCCCTCGCCCCGGGCAAGCTGCACGGCACCTCCCGCGGCGCCCTGCTCTTCGTCGGAGAGGGCGAAGACAAGGGTCTTGACGCGTCCGGCCAGCAGGGCCCCCACGCACATGGCACAGGGCTCGTGGGTGGCAAAAATGGTTACGTCGGACAGCCGCCGCGTGCCCAGCTTGCGGGCGGCGGCCTGCACCACCAGCAGGACGGCATGGGCGATCGGGTCGCGCTGGAGGAGGATGCGGTCGTGGTCGCGGGCAATCATGGCGTCATCGAGGACGGCCACGGCACCGACCGGTGCCTCGCCCTCTTCTGCGCCGCGCTTCGCCTCGGCGATCGCCTCGGCCATGTAGAGCTCGTAGTTCATGCTTCCTCGAGCGTGCCGCGCCGATGCTGGGGGCCCGTGGCCGAGTCTAGCAGAGGCGCACTTGGCGGTCGTCGCCAGGATAGGCCCGACGTACGCCCGCGCCCCCTGCGCGAGGCCTGGCGGATCGCTGTGCGACGCGAGCTCGTCCCCGCCGGTCGGCTGGTGCTGGATCTGATTCGCTCCCGGCGGGATCCGAACAGACCGGTGATGAACGCTACACTCCGCGGCTGGAGCGAGTTCATCGGCCATACCGGTCGGAGGAGCTAAGACGTGCCGCAATCGGGTGCAATGCCCAGGATCGTCATCGCGGGCCTCGGCCTTCTCCTGGCTGCCTGCCAGGCCGGGGCGAACGGGCCAAGTTCAAGGGCAGTGCCAAGCTCGTCACTGGTTTCAACAGCGGAGCCGACCCAAACGCAGCTGCCGCTGGCCGTGCCTCGGCCAACCGACCTGCCGACCGACGGAACCTGCGAGCAGGGTCACATCTGCCTCGGGCTGCTCGAGGCCAACAAGGTCTACACCACGACCGCCTTCAACCCGCAGATCACGTTCAGCGTGCCGGAGGCCGGATGGCAGAACATCGCGGACGCGGGTTTCGTGTTCCAACTTTTGCCAATCGCGGATCCCGGAGATGCCATCGCCTTCTTTCGCGATCCACGTGCCACCGATGCCCTGGGAGGGTACGTGGCGAGCGTCGGCCCAACCGTGGATGAGCTCGCGACGTGGCTGGCCGGCAATCCGCTGCTCGACGTCACAGCGGCGGCACCGGCGACCATTGGCGGCCTGAGCGGCCTCACCATGGACATCAAGGTCGCGGCCACAGCGGCGGCGGGGCCGGCGGACTGCCCGGTACAGGCGTGCGTGACGTTCTTCAAGGATAGCGACCCATCAGCAAAGCCACCCTGGCAGTGGGACTGGGGATCAGCGGGCATCGAGGTCCAGCGGCTCTACCTGCTGACCTCAGCCGAAGGGGTGGTCGCGATATTCGTCGACTCGCTCGACGGCACGACCTTCGACTCTCTCACGAGGAAGGCCGACACGATCCTCGCGTCAGTGAAATTCGACTAGCGCGACTGGCCGTCGCGGTCGAAGGCAACGCCGGGCGCGGCTGTGGCGTGGTACCCGGGGACCGGGCAGCCGGCAAGTTTGGCGTGCCCGAGAGGACTCGAACCTCCGACCTTCAGGTCCGCAACCTG
This sequence comes from uncultured Chloroflexia bacterium, assembly GCA_963750025.1. Lineage (GTDB taxonomy): Bacteria > Chloroflexota > Limnocylindria > QHBO01 > QHBO01 > CF-167. The sequence continues at coordinate 151,509 of CAVVPF010000022.1, read as the reverse complement.
ACGCTCTATCCACTGAGCTACGGGCACGTGCGCGACGACGGTGGCGGAGAGGGAGGGATTCGAACCCTCGGAAGAGGAAACCCCCTTCAACGGTTTAGCAAACCGCCGCACTAGGCCACTATGCGACCTCTCCGCGAGCGGCGCCGATGATAGCATGGGCCCATCGGGACGACGCTCCGGCGGCCGGTCCCGGCCCGCCCAATTCGACCGATCCAGCCCACCGAGCCAGCCATGCAACGCATCCCCGTCATCGGCCAAGCCTTCACCCATTCCGCCGTCGAGGCGGTGCAGAGCGCTGCCATTGAGGCCTCCGGTCTGGCGCTGGAGATCGAGCGCTGGGAACGCCGCCCGCACCAGCTCGGCGACGCCATCGAGGCGCTGCGCGGGCGGGAGTACGCCGGGGCGCTGATCGCCGCGCCGCACAAGGAGAAGGCCGCCTCGATCGTCAACGCGCTGAGCGACGATGCGCGTGCCACCGGCGCGGTGAACGTGATCGTGCGCGAACGGGCGCGGCTGCGCGGCCATAACACGGACGTGGCTGGGGTCCGGGTGGGCCTCGCCTCGATCCTGCCGCGCGTCCAGGGCAAGTGGCCGCGGCAGGCGGTGGTGCTCGGCGCCGGCGGTGGTGCTCGCGCTGTGGTGGCCGTGCTGATCAGCTCCGGATTCCTGCACATTGCGGTCTTCAACCGTCATCTGCATCGGGCTGAGGCGCTGGTCAACCATTTCGCGCGCAGTGCCAAGCACATGGAGCTACGTGCCATGCCCTGGCACGAGACCATCCTCGAGGCCGAGCTGGGCCGCGCCAAGCTGGTGGTCAACGCCAGCGGGATCGGGGTCGAGGAGGGAACGAGCCCCATTCCCGAAGGACTCCTGCCGAAGGAGCTCTTCCTTCTGGACCTTGTCCTCAACCACGCCGCGACGCCGCTGATGCTCGAGGCGAAGGCGCACGGCGGCAGCGTGGCGAATGGGCAGGGCTCCTTCCTGGCCGCCTCTGAGGAAACCTTCCGGCTGATCACCGGGCAGGAGCCGCCGACCGATGTGATGCGCGCAGCACTGGCGACCGAGCTGGGGCTCCCCGAGGAGGGGATCGCCGTGGTCGGCGATTAGGGGCAGCGATGTTCTACACGTCGGGTTGGGTGCACGTCATCTGCGGCTGCATGTTCTGCGGCAAGACCGACGAGATGCTGCGCCTGCTGCGGCGCTTCTCGATCGCCGGACGCCGCGTGATCCTCGTCAAGCCACGGCTCGACACCCGGACCGATGACGTGACGGTCATCTCCCGGTCAGGGGCGAACCATCCGGCCGTCAGCGTCGGTGACTCCCGGGAGATCGAGGCGCTCGTCGGCGACGCCGATATCGTGGCCATCGAGGAGGGGCAGTTCTTCGACGAGCGGCTGCCCGAGGTGATCGGGCGGCTGGCCGAAGCGGGCAAGCAGGTCCTGGTCACCGGGCTCGACCAGGATTTCCGCGGCATCCCCTTCGGCCCGATGCCGCGGCTGATGGCACTCGCCGACCAGGTCACCAAGCTGACGGCCATCTGCGTCGTCTGCGGCGAGCCGGCGACGCGCACCCAACGGTTGATTGGCGGGCGCCCGGCGCCCGCGGACTCGCCGCTGATCGTGATCGGCGGGCTCGGCGACGAGAAGTACGAGGCACGCTGCCGGCAGCATCACGAGGTGCCCCCTGCCGGATCGGCCTGAGGTCAGGCCGAGGCGCAGCGCCGCGAAGGTGGCGATCCTCGCCACCGACGTCGCCAGGACCGTGCCCCAGGTCAGGTCAACGACCGTGATGACCATCGGCCGGGCTCATCGGGCGCCAGATACTCGCCAGGTGAGTGCCGATCCGCGCTCGAGCGCCAAATCGGGCCCTGGTACTCGCCAGCGGAGTATCTGGCGTGGGAACCGTCGGAAACCGTGATCCGTACTCGCCTCAGGAGTAGGTGGCGGTTGAGCGGCGATGCCTGACGGCTGGCGGACGGGATGGAATTCGAATCCACGGAGGCTCGCGCCTCAGCGGTTTTCAAGACCACCGCATTCGTCCACTCTGCCACCCCTCCGCGCCTGATTCTACGCACGAGTCGGGCTGGCGTCCCACCAGTCGCCACAGCGCCCGAGGCGGCATTACCCCTGATCTACCCCTGGCCCGAGGCAGCGGAAGCGAACATCTGATCGACGACAGTAGCAACGAAGGCGGTCATGCCGGACAGGCTACGTCAACCCGCAGCCCCGCGGACGAGCGAGATCGTAAGGTGGCCGATGGGCCACCGCGCCACTTCTTGGACGGCGATCGCGCAGCCTCATTGGTCTACGGCTTCCGCTTGGCGAGCAGCTCGGCGCGCAGGTCCTTGCGCAGCACCTTGCCGACCATCGTCTTGGGCAGCTCGGAGCGGACCTCGATTTCGGCCGGCAGCTTGTAACGCGCCAGATTGGCGCGACAGTGCTCGAGCAGCTCCGCCACCGATGCGATCTTGCCCTCCGCGAGCACCACGAACGCATATGGCACCTCGCCGCGCCGCTCGTCGGGCACGCCGATGACGGCCGCGTCGGCCACCGCGGGATGGGTGAGCAGCACCTCCTCAACCTCGCGCGGGTAAACGTTCATGCCGCCGACGATGACCAGGTCCTTTATGCGGTCGACGATCGTGAAGTAGCCGTCGGCATCCATGCTGGCCAGGTCGCCCGTGCGGAGCCAGTCGTCGCGCAGGACCGCTGCGGTCTCCTCGGGCCGCTGCCAGTAGCCGACCATCACCTGGGGCCCGCGAACCTCAAGCTCGCCCACCTCACCCGGCCCTGCAGGCCGGTCGGTCGTGACGTCCATCACCCGGGCATCCGTCGATGGGAAGGGCAGCCCGATCGTGCCGTTGCGCCGTTCGCCGTGGATCGGGTTGCAGTGAGTGACCGGCGACGCCTCGGTCAGCCCGTAACCCTCGCAGACGCGACCGTCGGTGATCCGCTCGAAGTCGGCCTGGACCTCGGGCGGCAGCGGTGCGGCGCCGCTGATGCAGGCATCGATGCTCGAGAGGTCGAACTTCGAGACCTCGGGATGGTGCGACAGGGTCTGGTACATGATGGGGGCGCCGGGGAAGAGCTGCGGCCGGTACTTGGCGATGGCCCTGAGGACCTGCTTGGGGTCGAAGCGCGGCAGCAGGACCAGGGTGGCCCCGACCAGCATGCCGTAGTTCATGTCGACCGTCAGCCCGTAGATGTGGAAGAACGGGAGCGGGCAGAGGATGGTCGGGGGCTCACCGGCGGCGTACCGTGGAATCCAGGCCGTCACCTGGAGCGCGTTGGCCACCAGGTTGCGGTGGCTCAGCATGGCCGCCTTGGGGATGCCGGTGGTGCCCCCGGTCGGCTGCAGCACCGCCACGTCGTCGGAGGTGGCCGCCGACTCGACGCGCTCGCCCGGTGTGGCGCGGAGCAAGCGGAACAGGTTGGGCGTCTCGTCGCTGTGCGGCTGCGGGTTCCACCGGCCCTCGCGCTTCGCCTTCAGCGGGTAGAGCCACCTGATCGGCACTGGCAGCGAATCTTGGATGCCGGTCACCACCAGGCGGCCGGGCACCCCCGCCCCGCCGGCCGCGATCACCGCGCGCATGCGCGGCACGAGCAGGTCGATCGTGACCGATACCTTCGGCGTGACCTGCTCGAAGAGAACGCCCAGCTCGCGCTCGACGAAGAGCGGGTTCATCGGCACCGCGATCGCGCCGGCGCGCACCGCGCCCATGAAGGCGATCACGAAGGCCGGGGTATTGGGCAGGTGCAAGCTGACCCGGTCCCCCTTTTCGACGCCCATGCCACGCAGCGCGTGGGCGAACTGGTCGGCCGCGCGGTCGAGCTCGGCATAGGAGGTCTTCGCTCCGAAGAAGACGAGCGCGGTCCGGTCCGGCATCCGCTCCGCGGTACGGCGCAGGAGCCCGTCGACCGGAATGGCGGGGATCTCAACCTCGGCCGGCACCCCCGGCTCGTAGTGCGCCACCCACCAGTGCTCCGCGGTGCTCTCCTGCTGCGTAGTGGTCATCATGCCCCTCCTTGCCCTAGAGACTCATACAGGGTATCCGCCGCGGGCGATCACCGAGGCGGCCACGCGGCGACCGAGCGTGACCAGGTCGACCGGCTCACCGCGCATCAGGCGCCGGATGCCGGCCACCATGGTCCGCGCCTCGTCGCCCTCGGCGACCGACGCGGCCAACGCCTTGGCCCGCTGCTCAACGGCGCTTGCACGCCGCGCCACGGCCAGCCGGGCCAGGTCGGCATGGATCGAGGTCGTCGCGGCCTCCGCCGCGGCGGCCTGCTTGGCCCGCTCGACCGAGCTCTCCATGGCGAACAGGTCGATCGCCAGGTCGGCCAGCCCGCTGAGCAGCTCCTGCTGCTCATCAAGCCCGGTGCCGTAGCGCCGGACGGCCGCCCCGGCGAGCAGCAGCGTGGCGGCGCGCGTACCGGCGACCATCGCCTCCTCGGCCGCAAAGGTGCCGTCGAAGCTCGGCAGGTCGCCGCCCATCAGCAGGTCGGTCGCCCGCCGTGCCGGACCCAGCAGGTCAAGTCGGCCGGTCATGGCCCGCTTCAGCAGGGTCCCCGGCACCAGCAGCCGGTTGATCTCGTTGGTTCCCTCCCAGATGCGGTGGATCCGCGCGTCGCGGTAGGCTGCGGCCGCTGGGTACGCTTCCATGTAGCCGTACCCGCCGTGCACCTGGACCAGCTCATCGACCACGTACCCGAGCTCCTCGGAGGCGAGCACCTTGGCCAGGCTGCACTCGACCGCGTACTCCTCGAGTGCGGCGCGGACGGCTTCCGGCGAGGCGGCGTCCTCGGCGGCAGCGAGGCGCGCGTCGAGCAGTCCCCCAATCCGATAGATGGCCGACTCCACGGCGTAGGTGCGGGTCGTCATCTCCGCCAGCTTGGCTCCGATCAGCGGGAACTCGGCCAGCTTGCGGCCGAAGGCGGTTCGCTCGCCCGCGTAGCGGGTGGCGATGCCGATGGCAGGACCCATCCCGCCCAGGCAGTTCGCTGCCAGCTTGAAGCGCCCGACGTTGAGCACGTTGAACGCCACCCGGTGCCCCTTGCCGGGCTCGCCCAGCAAGTTGCCCTCGGGAATAACCACGCCATCCAGGGTCACCGGGCAGGTCGATGCGCCGTGCAGGCCCATCTTCTCTTCCTCCGCACCGATCGACAGGCCGGGGGTCGAACGCTCGACCAGGAAGGCGCTGAACTGCTCCCCATCGATCTTGGCGTAGACGGTGAACAGGTCGGCAAAGGCGGCGTTCGTGATGAATTGCTTCGCCCCGTCCAGGCGCCACGAGCCGTCGGGCAGTCGCGTCGCCCGGGTGCGGATCCCCATCGCATCCGAGCCTGCGGCCGGCTCGGTGAGGGCGTAGGCGCCGACCGTGGTGCCCGCCGCCAGCCCGGGGAGATGGCGGCGCTTCTGCTCGATCGGTGCCGAAGAAGACGATTGGCAGGGTGCCGATCCCGGTATGGGCAGAGTGGGTGACGGCGAACGACCCGGAGGTGGCGATCGCCTCGTTGACCACCAGCGAGCTGATGCGGTCCAGGCCCGCCCCGCCGTACTCCTCCGGCACATCGATCCCCAGGTAGCCGTCGCGGCCCAGCTTCTCGAGCAGCAGGCGATGGACGGCGTAGTCGCGCCCCTCGACCGCCGCGCGGCGCACGCCGACCTCTTTCGTCACGAAGGCCTCGACTGCCGCCCGGATGGCGCGGTGCTCGTCCGAAAGGCGTTCCGGAGTGAAGACGCTCCCCGGCTCGACCGGGCCGGTGATAAAGGCGCCACCCGACGGGGCCGCCGCTGCCTGCTCCCGGGTCTCGGTGGTCATGCTGCTGCCCCCCGGGGCTCGTCTGCCTCGCCTGCCAGCTCGGTAACCGATGCGCCCGCCACCTGTCGGCCGCCCAGCCATTCGATGATGCCCGCCGCCCCCTGCCCGCCGCCGACGCACATCGTCACCAGGCCGTAGCGCGCCTCGCGGCGTGACAGCTCGGAGAGGATCTGTGCGGTCAGCTTGGCGCCGGTGGCGCCGAGGGGATGGCCGAGCGCGATGGCCCCGCCGTTGACGTTGGTGCGCTCCTCGTCCAGGCCCAGCTGGCGCACCACCGCCACGACTTGGGCGGCGAACGCCTCGTTCAGCTCGACCAGGGCGATCTCGTCCAGCGAGAGGCCGGCCTTGCGCAGCGCCTTGGGCACCGCGTCGACCGGGCCGATGCCCATGAACGCCGGGTCGACGCCCGCGGTCGCGAAGCTCACCAGCCGGCCGAGCGGGGTGAGCCCCAGCTGTGCGGCGCGCTCGCCGGTCATCACCACCATCGCCGCCGCGCCGTCGCTCATCTGGCTGCTGTTGCCGGCAGTGACCGTGCCGCCGGTGGCGAAGACCGGCTTGAGCTGGGACGTCTTCTGCGCGTCGGCGTCGTGGCGGATCCCCTCGTCCGCATCGAAGGTCACCTCCCGCACCGTCGGTCGGCCCTCCTCGTCGACCTCGGTAAGGTGCGCGGTGACCGGCACGATCTCGTCGTGGAAGCGCCCGGCGCGCTGCGCCGCCGAAGCCCGCTGGTGGGAGCGAAGGCCCCACGCGTCCTGATCCTCGCGGCTCACCCGGTAGCGCTCGGCGACGTTCTCGGCGGTGAGGCCCATCGACAGGTAGACCTGCGGCCGCGTGTCGGAGAGGGCCGGGTCGGGCGTGAAGTGGTGCCCCATCATCGGTACGAAGCTCATCGACTCCATCCCGCCGGCGACCACCACCTCGTACACGCCGGTCTGCACCGATGCGCTGGCCAAAGCCAGCGCCTGGAGCCCCGAGGCGCAGAAGCGGTTGATGGTCATGGCGCTCGCGCTGTCGGCGAGCCCCGCCCCGAGCGCCACCTGGCGGGCGATGTTCAGCCCCTGGGCCCCCTCGGGCATGGCGCAGCCCAGCACGAGGTCCTCGACCTCGGCCGGGTCGAGCCCCGGCGCGCGCGCCAGCGCCTCGCGCACGGCGGCCATCGCCAGCTCCTCCGGCGGCGTCTCGCGCAGCGTGCCGCGCGGCGCCTTGCCGACCGCGGTCCGGACGGCGGAGACGATGACGGCGTCACGCATCGGTGTGCAAACCTCCTAGTTACGCAACGGCTTGCCGGTCTTGAGGGTATGGCGGATCCGGTCGCGGGTCAGCTGCTCACCGAGCAGGCGCAGGAACGCTTCGCGCTCCAGGTCGAGCAGGTGCTGCTCCGCCACGCGGGTCCCCTCAGCCACGTTGCCTCCGCTCATCACCCGCGCCAGCTCCAGGACCACCCGCCGGTCGTGCTCGCTGATCTGGCGCGCCACCAGCTGGTTGTAGGAGAGCGCCTCGGCGGCGGCGATCCCGCGGCGGCCGAGCACCGGGAATCGGCATGGGGGCCGGCGGGCGGTAGCCAGCGTCGGCCAGGGTGCGGGCGGTGCGGGCCGCATCGGTCCACTGGCGATCCGGGTCGGCGGTGACCTGGTCGCGGCGGTCAGGAGCAGCAGCTCCGCGCCTCGACGGCGCTCGTCGCCACCCTGGCCATGCCGATCGTCGTGAAGACGGCTGGAACGGCGGAACAGGTCTCGCGCCTGCACTCCGTCGGGTACCGACGCCGCCGCCCGGCGCGCCATCGCGGTCGAGCCGCCACCGGCCGGGATGAGCCCCACGCCGGTCTCGACGAGGCCGATGTACGTCTCGGCGAGCGGCTGCGCGCGGTCCGCGGCCAGGACGAGCTCCGTCGCCGCCACCCAGCGTCCGGCCCCGCGGCGCGACGACCACCGGCACCGGCGCGTAGCGCAGGCCCGGTCGTCGCCTCCTGGAAGCGGCGGACGGCTCGCTCGAGCTCGCCCCACTCGCCCTCCTCCGCCTCGATGAGCATGAGGGCCAGGTTGGCGCCGGCGCTGAAGTCGGTCGCCGCGGTGCCGATCACCAGCCCGTCGTAGCGCTCGCGCGGCCAACGCGATGGCGCGGTCAGCATCTCCAGCGTGTCGGGGCCGATGATGTTCAGCTTGGCGTGCAGCTCCAGCCCCAGGATGCTGTCGGGCAGCTCGACCACGCTGGCGGCTGCGTTCGATGGCAGCTGCGCCTCGCGTGCCCGTGCGCCGGCCGCGCCCAGGTCGAGCGCCCCGGGGCGCTGCGCAATCGGCACCAGCCCGTGCGTCACGAAGCTCAAGCTGGCGCCGTTGGCGTAGAAGCGCTCGGGCAGCGCGGCGGTCTCGGCCCGCAGCCGCTCGCGGCCCTCGGTGCCCAGCGCATCGATCGTCTCGAGCGGGCCCGCCGACCAGCCGAAGCCCCAGCGCATGGCGGCGTCGATGCTCCATGCGTCGTCGGCGATCCGCGGCGCGATGGTCGCCGCGTAGCTCAGGCCGGCCGCGAAGAGACGGCGCAGGAACTCGCCGGCGGTGTCCTCAGCAGCGAGGAGCATCGCCAGGCGACGGCCTGTATCGGTCTCGTTGCGCGCCATCTCGACGGCACCCGACGCCATGCGGCGCCGCGGTCGGTATTCGCCCGATCTCCAGCTCGAGGGCGCAGATCTCGCCGTCCTGCTTGCGGTAGAAGCCGGCGCCACTCTTCTCGCCCAACGCCCCGCGCTCGATCAGCTGGCGGAGCACCGGCGGCACGGCGAAGGCCTCGCGCTGTGGGTCGTCCGCCAGCGAGGCGTAGCAGTGGTCGGCGACCGCCACCGCCACGTCGATCCCCACCAGGTCCAGCGTGCGGAATGTGGCGCTCTTTGGACGCCCGATGAGCTGCCCGGTGAGGTCGTCGACCTCGTCGATTCCCAGCCCGAGCTCCGCGGCGAGACGCAGCGCGGTGAGCATGCCGTGCACGCCGAGCCGGTTGGCGATAAAGGCCGGTGTGTCCTTCGCAGTCACCGCGCCCTTGCCGAGCAGGCGTGAGGCGAAGTCGGCCAGCCCGGCCACCGCCTCCGGATCCGTCTCCGGTAAGGGGATCAGCTCGAGCAGGCGAGCGTAGCGCGGCGGGTTGAAGAAGTGGGTCCCGAAGAAGCGCTGCCGGAACGCCTCGCCGCGGCCCTCGGCCAGCGCTGCGATCGAGAGGCCGGAGGTGTTGGTGGTGACGATCCAGCCGCCACCGGCGGAGAGGGCGGTCTCGACGCGGGCCAAGAGCTGTCGCTTCGGCTCGAGCCGCTCGACGATCGCCTCCAAGACCCAGTCGGCGTCGGCGATCGCTGCCTCGAGCTGGTCCAGGCCGCCGACACGAATCCGGTCGAGGTGGGCAGCCACATAGAGCGGCGAGGGCCGCAGCTTCGCGGCCCGGTCGAGCCCTGCCTTTGCGGTGGCGGCGTCGACGTCGAGCAGCGTGACCCTTGAGCCCGACCCGACCAGCAGGCAGGCAAGCTGGGCGCCCATCGTTCCGGCGCCGGCGACCACCACGCGGGAGAAGTGGGCTGTCGGGCTCATACCGCCGTCTCCGGGAAGGGCGCCGCAGCATCGGTCCGTTGGCGCAGCCCGATCAGGAAGAGGTCGGTGAAGATGTCGGCGATCTCGTCGACCGTCTGCGACCCGTCAGGCCGGTACCACTGCGTGAACCAGTTGCAGACCGACAGGATCCCGGTCCCGGCCAGTCGTATGTCGAAGGCGCGCAGCGAGCCGTCGGCGACTCCCTCCTCGATGGTCCGCCGCCAGAGGCTCTCGTATGCATCGCGGCGGCGGATCATCTCGGCCAGCCGCTCGCGCGAGAGGGAGCGCAGCTCGATCTGGATGAGGGAGAGCTCGTCCGCGTGGTCCGCGGCGACGCGGAGGTGCTCGCGGATGGCCGCCGAGAGGCGCTCGAGCGGAGGAGCGTCCGATTCCAGGAGGGGCAAGACCCGCGCCTCGAGCAGGTCGAAGGCCCGCGTCAGGACCGCCCACAGGAGGTCATCCTTGCTGGCGATGTAGTGGTAAAGGCTGCCGCGGTTCATACCCAACGCCTCGCCCAGGTCCTGCATCGACGTGGCATGGAAGCCGCGCTCGCGGAAGAGGCGGGTCGCGGCGGTCAGCAGGTCGGCCTCGCGCGGCCGCGCGGGCACCGGGGCGGTGGTGGGGGTCGGTGTGCTGGCGCTCATCGGTCTCCGCTGGCGCGGGCCAGTCCAACGAACGTTTGATGGAGGAGGGTCAGTCTAGACCGATGGTGCCGCCCGGTCAAGCGAGATGAGCTGACCGTCAAGCCGCACGCGAAGGGGGCCGCATGGGCGGTTTCGTGCTCGGAAAAGGCTGGCGGAGGGGGTGGGATTCGAACCCACGGAGGCTTGCACCTCAGCGGTTTTCAAGACCGCCGCATTCGTCCACTCTGCCACCCCTCCGCATCTCAATCTTAGCGTGGGGCCTTATTGAGGCGCGGGCGGAGTAGGACGCCAGGCCGCCCTTCCCTGGCTCGGCTGCCAATCGGCGGACTGTCAGCGCCGCGTGGCCACGATCTCGTCGGCCGAGATCTCGCCCGAGAACCGCAGCATCGACTCGTAGGTGCGGGAGCGCGCACCGCATTCCACGTCGGGTCGCTCCAAGACAACCAGCTCGAGATCAATCGTATTTTCATTGCCGCCCACGATAATCTGGACCGGGTCGGGGCAGTCGGTGCCCACCCAGGCCACACCGACCTGGCCGGCCGCGAAGTCGGAGACCGTGACATCGCCCTCTACCAGTGGCTGGTCGCGGCCGCCACTGACCTCCCGCACCAGGCCTGTCTCATCGATGACCTCGACCCGAATGCTGTCGTTGCCTCCGGTGGCCCAGGCCCAGCCGACCAGATCGGCCGGCGGCCGCATCGGCCCCGTATCTGCGTAAAACAGCTCTTCGCAGAGACCTGCCGATCCGCCTGTCTGCACGGCCTCCAGGCGAGGTGCGTGGAACCACGTACTGGGCATGTTGGTAAAGATGTTCGTGGCCGCCCGATCGGCACAGGAGGCTGCCACCAGGTCGCGCTCGTGCAGAAAGCGCGGCAGGGTGCGCGGGTCAGAAAGCAAGGGCGTGTAGCCGTACCAGAAGCCCTCATCGGTCCTGCCCTCGGTCTTCCCCCAGCGCACCGCCTCCCAGTCGACGGCCCCGACCTCCGCCAGGTAGAGCGACTCATCACCACCATAGGCTTCGGCCTGGAGGTCTGCCGACAGGTACCTCCAGCCGCGATCGGCGTCTGCTCCCGCCATGGCCTGCAGCCAGCGGTCGACGAGCAAGGCACTCTCGGCACCGCCCGGTGGAGTGATGGCAATGGTCTCGGTCACACCATCGAGGAGCAGAACCGTGCCGAGCGTGAGGATGATGAGGATGAGCCCGACGCGGCGGATCACGGCGAGCCGGCTCGACCGCGCGCTTCAGTTCCCAAGGCGGATCTCAAAGGTCCACGGACCATCGATCGGGATCGCACCGCTGGGGAAGGGGTCAATGAAGCGGTCGATGGTGATCGACAAGACCGCGGCGACCTCCGGCGGCGCGGGCGCGAAGCGAACTTCGTGGCGGGTTGTGGTCGGAGTCGGACCGCCCATGCCTTGCCCGGCGGCGACGTAGGCCGTATTGACATCGTCGCTGACGCGGACCTCGGCGAAATGGCCTGCCGGGCCAATGGGCGGTCGCGTCTGGGCCACGAGGGTGGCAAGGCCTCCATCGGTGCGCAGTTCGACCGCGATGAGCTCCAGCCGTACACCACCCGCTTCGACCGCCGCACCCACCGCGATGACCCGTCGAAGGTCCCCGGAGTCGATCGCCGCCACGCGCATGAACTCGCGGTGATGCTGTGCGAGCAGGGTGTGGTCAGGCTCGGTCGGGTTCGGCCCGGCACTCATCCACGAGAAGCTCGCGGATCCGCCGGACCGTTGCGCGATCGCCATCGCCGCGAGGATTGCGACAAGGCCAAGCAGCAGCCCAACCAAGACGCCGACACCGACCGCGACTCCCCAACCGGCCACCAGCAAAGCGGCTGCGACCACGACGAGAACCAGCAATACGAGCGCGGGTAAGCGAGACGCGATGGTCATCGACGCCAGTATGCGGCTGACGATCGGCGCGGGGGTCACCGGGCGATCGGGTCGGGCGGCGCCGACGCGGTTATCCGGTTGGTGCGCTCGACCGCGTTCGACGCTTCCACAGCAGGAATGCGAGGACGGCGATCGCCATCAGTCCAGCGAAGGTCAGGCCAACCCAGACCGCCGGCATGAGTGAGGGGTTGTAGATGCCCTCGCCGGCGTAGCGCAGGCCGATGAGGCTTGAGCAGACCGTGGTCGCTGTGCTTCCCACCGTGGAGCTGGCCGTGCAGTAAAACGGTGCGACCGCCAGAAACGCGAGGTTGTAGGCGATGACCGCCAGCAGCGGAGGCCAGAAGATGAGCGGACGCCCGCGAAACGCGCCAAGCAAGACCATCGCGAGTCCGGCCAGGAAGAACGGCTGCCCAATGCTCGCCGCAGCGAGGATGCCGAATCCGATGAGCGCCAGGCTCGTGATCCAATAGGCCATGCTGAACTCGTCCGAGTCCGAGCCGGAGGTCCCCGGCTAGAGCCCGGCGTCGAGGTGGAGGTCGACCGGCTGAGGTTGGGCGGCCCAGGCCTTGACCGCTTCCGCAAGGAGGACCATGAGCTGTGGAGCGTCGGCCACCGGAAGCTGGAAGGTGCCCACGCAACGATCGCTCTCCCACAGGCTCAGGACGACCAGCTCGGCCTCGGCGTGCCAGGTCGCCTTCAGGGATCGCCCCCGCGAATCCGCAAACCATCGACTCAGTGGGCTTGGCAGGTCGATGAGATCGCCCATGGCGGCAGCCTGCGCTCGAACGGTTCTGGAGTCAACGCTCGGTTCGGCTGCCCAGCCACAGCAGCACAGCTTCGGCACTCGCGCCAATGTCGGCTCGGGCAGTGTCCACCAGCAGGTGCGCGACGTCGACGGTGTAGGCGTCGGTGGACGTGCGAGCAAAGAAGTCCTCCACCCGCGTCCAGTCGGTGGTGTGATGGGCGGGAAGTTGCATCCCGTGTCGCGCCTCGATCCGTTGCCGCCAAATCGTCTCGTCGGAGCAGGCGCACTCGATGACGGCGACCCGCGCGCCGCATTCGGCGGCCAGCGAGACAGCCCTCCGGTAGCTCTCGCCGTAGCCAAGCGGGCTGTCCGCGATGACGCTCAGGCCGAGTTGCAGCTGCCGCCGCGCGATGGCCAGCATGGCCTCGTATGAGATCCCGCCAATGGCATCGGGCAGCAGATCGCGGACATCATCCTTGTCGATGACCGGCCAGCGCAGCCGCCGCCCGAGTTCACGTGCGAGCGTGCTCTTGCCGCTGCCGGGTGGACCCTTCATCAGCAGCAGCGAGGGTGGAGCGTCAGATCTCGAATCGCCGTCCATCGCCCCCTACGTTGCAGGAGACCCCGCTACGTCGTCAAACTCCGACCACAGATGGACGAGAGTGTCGAAGCAAAGGCTCGGTACTACGCATCCCTCGCGACGAAGCGGATCGGGGCGGGACTTGTCTGCCGAGACGAGGCCAGCCGCATTCTGTTGGTCCGCCCGACCTACAAGCCCACCTGGGAGGTCCCCGGCGGCGCCGTCGAGGCGGGTGAATCGCCGGCGGCGGCTGTCGCGCGCGAGGTGCTCGAGGAGCTGGGCACCTCTCTTCCCATCGGGCGCCTCCTGGTGGTCGACTGGCTGCCGGCTCGCCATCCCAAGACGGAGGGTCTGATGCTGCTGTTCGACGGCGGGATGCTCGATAGCGAGACGACGCAGCGGTTCCGCCTTCCTCCCGAGGAACTGCACGAGTGGGCGTTCGTGGATCCCGGTCGGCTGGACGCCTATGTGTCGAAGCACATGGCACGCCGGTTGGCGGCGGCCGTCACAGCCCTCCGCATGGGTGGGACCAGGTACCTCGAGGCCAGCGCGGCAAGAGTGTCGTAAAACATGCTTGCCGATCCGTACGCTCCGCTGAAGGACAACGCTTGAACGGGGTTTGGCGCTGGCGCTAAGTCACACCTGTGGCTTACGCTGTGGCTTACACCGGCCAGCAGCGTGGTACCACAGCAGTCTGCAGCGTGCCGAAGGTGCGGTCTGAGGCGGAAACGTCAATAGCGGCCAGTTTCAAGACCACCGCATTCGTCCACTCTGCCACCCCTCCGGAACTCAATCTTAGCGTGGAACGCTGGTGGCACTTCCGCTGCTGATTGCACGCGTCCGCGCTGGCCGGCAGCAGCTACGAAATCGGCACGCGCGATGGATGATGGTCTGCCTCGAGCGGCGGGGACCATCGTTCGTCGGTATGTCGGGATTTCGTCCTATCGTACCCGCCGCTGGGCCGGCGCATGCTGACCCTACATAGCCTGAGGGGGTTGTCTTGGCCCTGCCCGCATCCAACGGAGTCCCGCCCGCCGCCGTGCTGGAGCGCGCGACCGGCCCGAGCCGCCCGCTCCACAGACCTCGTCCGGCCTCCGCGCGCGCAAGCGTCCTGGTGGTCGAGGACGATGCGTCGAGCCGACTCCTCATGACACGCGTCCTGGAAGCCGCCGGCTACCGGGTGCTGGCCGTCGCCGACGGCGAGGCCGGGCTGACCGCGGTGGACGCTGAGCGGCCGGACCTGGTGGTGCTCGACATCGGGCTGCCCGGCATCGACGGCCTGGAGGTCTGCGCCCGCCTGCGCGCCGAGCCGCGGAACGCCACCCTGCCGATCATCATGCTCACCGCCCGCGCCCAGCTCGACGACCTCGTCACCGGCCTGGGCGCCGGCGCCGACGACTACCTGGCCAAGCCCTTCCGCCAGCCCGAGCTGCTGGCCCGCCTCCGCAGCGCGCTGCGCCTGCGCGCCGCGCTCCTGCGGATGGAGACCGCCCATGCGGTGGTCGCCACACTGGCCAACGCGGTCGAGGCCAAGGACCCGATCACCGAGCACCACTGCCAGCGCCTGGCCTTCCTGTCGGCGCGGCTGACCGACCGCCTGGGTCTCGACCACGCCGCCGCCGAGACGATCGCCTATGGCGCCCTGCTCCACGACGTCGGCAAGATCGGCATCCCCGAGGCGATCCTGACCAAGCCCGGGCCGCTCGACGAGGCCGAGTGGGAGCTCATGCGCCGCCACCCCGAGATCGGCGAGCGCATCTGCCGCCCGCTCGGTGCCGGCGCCGGCTTCCTGCCCATCATCCGCCACCACCATGAGCGCTGGGACGGGCGCGGCTACCCCGATCGCCTGGCCGGCGAGGCGATCCCGCTCGGGGCGCGCATCGTGGCCGTGGCCGACGCGTTCGACGCCATGACCCACGATCGCCACTACCGGGTCGCGCGCAGCGTGGTCGAGGCGCTGACCGAGATCCATGGGGCAGCCGGCACCCAGTTCGATCCTGAGCTGGCGCGCCTGTTCGTCGAGGCCATCGAGGGCGGCGGGCTGGACCAGGCGGCCGAGCAGAGCGCGCCGTTCCCGGTCCCGCTGGCAACGGTCTAGCTGCGTGACTCGGCGGGTCGGCGCTGCGCTAGCATCCGTCTGATGGATCTGCTGACCGCCACTTACGAGATCCTCTTCTTCGCCCTGTTCGGCGCCGCGTTGATCTCGTACCGGCGCCGGCCCGGCCCCCTGACGCTCGACATCGCGCTGCTGTTCGGCACGCTGGCCGGCCTCTTCGCGGTGCAGTTCGCGAGCGCGCTGTGGCCACAGCTGCCCGAGGCGCTGAACCAGGTCGGGGTCGTCCTGCTGCTGGCCCAGCCGGGGCTGGCGCTGCGCCTGACCCGTCACCTGCGGCCGCTGCCCGGCTGGGTCGCGCCGCTGACGGTAGTCGGCTATCTGCTGTCGGTCGGGGCTCTCCTGGGGCTCGGCACCAGCCAGCCGCTGACGGTGCTGCTGGCGGTCGGCTACTTCCTGATCGGCGACGGGGCGGCGGCGCTGATCCTTGGGCGCGAGGCGCTGCGCCGCGCCGGGTTCGCGCGCTCGCGCCTGCTGGCCGCCGCGACGGCCATGGCCCTGCTGGCTGCCGCGATCCTGATCGCCGCCGCCGGCGGCGCGCTCGCCTCGGCCGTGGCGCGCGGGGTGGTGGTCGTGGTCGGGCTCGCCTTCCTGCTCGCCTTCGTGCCGCCGCGCTGGCTGCGCCAACTCGGTCAGCAGGCGGTCGCCTACCGCTTCATGGTCGCCCTCGCCGCCATCGGTCCGGGTGCGGGGACGGCGCGCCTGTGGCAACAGCTGGTCGAAGCCGCCTGTGGGCTGACCGGCGCGCTCGGCTGCGAGGTGCGGCTGAGCGACGATGCGGGCGAGGCCCCGGTCTTCGTTGGCGGACTGACCGGCGAGGGGACGCCGGCCCCGACCGTCCTCCGCTTCGGCGGCGGCGCGCAGCGCGGTGCGCTCCACCTGTGGACCCGCGGCGCGGCCCTGTTCGCCGAGGACGACCTCGAGCTGCTGGAGCTGCTCGGGGCACGCACCCTGGCGGCGGTGGAGCGCGAGACGGTGCTGGCCGAGCGGAGCGCCCTGGCCCAGCGGCTGGCCGCCACCAACGTCGAGCTGGCGCGGGCCGGCGCCGCCAAGAGCGACTTCCTGGCTGCGATGAGCCACGAGCTGCGGACGCCGCTCAACGCCATCATCGGCTTCAGTGAGCTGTTGCTCGCCCCGCCGGGTGGCGAGCCGCTGGCCGCAACGGAGGTCGGCGAGTACGCCGGCCACATCCACGGCGCCGGGCTGCACCTGCTCGAGCTGATCAACGACATCCTCGACCTGTCGCGGATCGAGGCCGGTCGTCTCGAGCTGCGCCACGAGCCGATCGACGTGGCCGCCCTGCTATCGCAGACGCTGGCCACCGTCCGGCCCCTGGCCGAGGCCAAGGGGCTGAGCATCGAGGCCGCCGAGCTGCCGGCGCTGCTGGCCGAAGTGGATGCCGCGCGCCTGCGCCAGGTCGCCTACAACCTGCTCTCTAACGCCATCAAGTTCACGCCACCCGAGGGCAGGGTGACGGTCGCCCTCGCCCGTGACGGCGACCAGATGCGGCTGACGGTCAGCGATACCGGCCCCGGCATCGCGCCAGCCGACCAGGAGCGTGTCTTCGCCGCCTTCGAGCAGCTGACCCCGGGGGCAGGCGAGGGGACCGGACTGGGTCTGGCCCTGACCCGGCGCCTGGTGGAGGCCCACGGCGGGCGCATCGAGCTCGACTCGACGCCGGGGACCGGGAGCCGCTTCAGCGTCGTCCTGCCACTGCGCCGGGTGGCGGTCGCCGAGCCAACCGCGGTCGAGCCCGAGGCGGGCGCCGGACCGCTGGTGCTGATCGTCGAGGACGATGCCGCCGCCGCCGAGCTGCTGCGCCTCCAGCTGCGCCAGGCGGGGTACCGCACCGCCGTGGCGGCCGACGGCGAGAGTGGCCTGGACGCCGCCCGCCAGCTGACGCCAGCCGCCATCCTGCTCGACGTCCTGCTGCCCGGGCTCGACGGCTGGGAGGTGCTCAGGCGGCTCCGGGCCGACCCGCTTACCGGCGGCATCCCGGTCATGGTCATCACCATCGTCGACAACGCCGCGCTCGGCCTCGGGCTCGGCGCGGTGGACTACTTCGTCAAGCCGGTCTCGCGCGAGACCCTGCTCGCCGCGCTCGGGCGGCTGAGCCTGACCACCAAGGTTCGCCAGCGCACGGTGAGCGTGCTGGCCATTGACGACGATCCCGCCGCCCTCGCCCTCTACCGAAGTGCGCTGGCGCCCGAAGGCTTCCGGGTCGTCGAAGCCGCCAGCGGCGAGGAGGGCCTCGAGCGGGCACGATCCGAGGCGGTCGACCTGATCGTGCTCGACCTGCTGCTGCCCGACCTCGACGGCTTCGAGGTCGCCGCGCGCCTCAAGGCCGATCCCGCCACGGCCGGCATCCCGATCCTGGTCATCACCGGTCACGAGTTCAGCGACGCGCAGAAGGAGCGCCTCAACGGTCAGGTGCTGGCCGTGCTGGCCAAGGGCGACGAGGCGCTCATTGCCCTCCGCGCCTGGCTCGACCGGGTGAGCGGACAACCGACGACGTGAGCGCCACCCCGCTCATCCTGGCCGTCGAGGACGAAGCCCGCAACGTGGCCCTGCTGCGGGCCGTCCTCGAGCCGGCCGGCTATCGCCTGGCGGTGGTCGGCTCGCTGGCCGACGCCCGCGCCTGGCTCACCGAGCAGGATCCGGACCTGGTGCTGCTCGACATCGGCCTACCTGACGGCAGCGGCCTCGAGCTGGCCCGGGAGCTTCGAGCGGCGCCGGCCACCAGCCGGATGCCGATCATCGTCGCGTCGGCGCGCGTCCTGGCCGCCGACCGTGCGGCGACGGAGGAGGCCGGCTGCGACACCTTCCTCGCCAAGCCGCTGAGGATGGCTGAGCTGCTGACAGCCGTCGCGGCGCACATCGGCCCTGATCGGAGATCGGTCGCGTTCGCCGTCCCCAGGGACTGAGGCGTCCTGACAGGCAATCAGGTCATCCTGAGCTGTAGGAGGCATCTCAGTCGGTCCACGCATTTCGCGGCCGGGCGCGCCGCTCGGCGACCATGTAGTCCATAGACCCCAAGGGTGGGGTGTATGGTGGGGTGCGAGACCCCACAAACGGGGCAATGGCGGCGGTCTCACGCTCAGGGATGAGCGGTAAGGTGTAGTCAGCGGCTTTCAAGACCGCCGCATTCGTCCGCTCTGCCACCCCTCCCGAACTCAATCTTAGCGTGGGACCTTATTCCCAAGGAGTCGAGGAGGACTAGCCGCCCTCGCTCGGGTCTCCCCGGCGCCGTTGCTCGCCCGCCGGACAGGCACGCAGGTAGTCGAGCACGGTGCTCAACCGGGCCGTCGCCAGACCGATCCGGGTGTCGGCCGCTCCGTAGTACAGGCGAACCTCGTCGCGGAGTTCGTCGACGATCCAGCCGCAGGGGAACACGACATGGTGAACGTCACCATGGACCTCGTAGGGCTCACGCGGGCCGAAGGCCCACTCGTCGCTTCGGCGGAGCACGATCGTGGGGTCCTCGAGATCCAGGAGCGCGAAGCCGACACGATAGATCGCTCCGCCGGCAGTGAGGTGGGCGCCGTGGTACAGGACGAGCCAGCCGTCCGGGGTCTCGATCGGTGGCGGTCCCAGGCCGATCTTGCCCGCGTCCCACCAGGCGCCATCCCGCGCCTCCAGGAGGAGCGCGTGGTCGCCCCAGTGGCGGAGGTCTGGCGAGTAGGAGACCCACATGTCGGGCCCCCGTGCAGCGGCGTCGGTCGGTGGATCATGGCCCATCGACCGGCAAACTGCCGCGAGAACAACGCGGCGTCCTTGTCCTCGGGAGGCATGACCGGGCCGAGCCGCTGCACGCTCCGGAAATCGGTCGTGGTGGCAAGGGAAACCAGCGGCCCCCGTCGGCTGTAGGCCGTGTAGCTGATGGCCCACTCATCGCGATCGGGCAGCCAGGTGAGCCGGGGATCCTCGCAGCCCCAGATCTCCTCGGGATAACGATCGGGCTCCGGTACCAGCAGTGGTGCGGGATCGAAGCGCCAGTCGGTGACACCGTCGACGCTGCGCGCCACGTGAAGGTGCGAGATGCCCCGGAGGTCTTCCACGCGAACCAGGAGGAGCGTCTCGGCCCCGACCTGGGCGGCCCCCGGGTTGAAGATGGCGTTGGCCGGGTAGGGCAGCTCCTCAACCGTGAGGATGGGATTGCGTGGGCTGCGTTCGAAGAGCCCATCCGTCTGCGGAGAGGTCACAGCGGCACGTGCACGGGCACAGCATCGCAGGTGCGGGCGTCGCCCGTCCGGCGCAGCTGCCGGATGCGCTCGAGGGCAATCAGCCACATCAGGCTGGACTCGGCACCCTGGTTTCGATTGACGCCGGACGGCGTGAGCCCGTCGTGGCACGCTCCCCGCTCCGGGAGGGCGATGACCACGTCGCCGTCGTTGCGCCCAAGGAACCAGCCATAGCAGCGCTCCATGGTCGATCGGTGGTCCTCGTCGCCGGTCACCTCGAGGGCAGCCTCCGCGGCCAGGAGCAGGGCGGTGGCCTCGATCGGTTGCTGATCGTATCGAGCTCGCACCCCGTCGCGAGCCCACCAACCGGCGTTGCCCACCACGGACACGTGGCCGCTGGCCGAGCTCTCCACGTCCACCAGCCAGTCCAGGAGCTCCAGCCCGCGGCGGACCATGTGCGGGTACCCGAGCCGGTGCCCGCCGATGATGAGCGCACGGGGGATGAGCCCGTTCTCATACGTCAGCACGGTCTCCGGCCACGGCCACGGACCGGGCGTCGTCCCCGACTCGACCCCATGCCAGAGCGTCGCCGCCAACCGCCGGTAGGTGGCCTCCGTCTCCCCGCCGAGACCGCTCCGGACCGCCGCGTCGCAGCCGATCAGGGCAGCGGCCTGGGGGCGCAGGTACCTCAGCTGCGCGGTGCCGGGCAGGCCCCGCTGGAAGAGCGAGATGGCAAGACTGCGGAAACGATCGTCGGCCACGACCCCGGCCGCCTGTCCGAGCGCCATCATCGCCCGCGCATGGGCGTCCTCTGAGCTCGGCCCGATCAGCCAGTCGCCGGCCGTGCCCCGGAAATTGCGAACGCGTCCGCTGTCGTCCGCGAAGGCACTCTCGAGGAAGCGGATGGCACGCCAGGCGCTGGGCGCGACCTCCGCCCAGCCGATCTCCGCAGCGTGAAGGAGATCCACCAGGAGCGCACGCGCCACATCGTCGGTGCAGTAGCCGTGGGCGAGATCGGGCAGGGCGCCCTGCGCATGCTGGATGATCCCGATCTCGTCGGAGATCGCTTCAAGATGGTGCCGGCTGACTGGATAGAGTGGCGCTCGGTCAGACACTGGTCGCGGCCAGCGCTGCCGCAAGGGCTTCCGGGACGGCGGGCCTGCCGGCGATCCTGGCGAAGAGGCGACGGTAGGCGTTCCCCACCTCCGGCCAGATCATCGCCCGGCTGTAGCTGTACGCTCGCGCTCCCAACTCGGCACGCCAGTTCGCATCTCGCAAGAGCGCGATGAAGGCCGCGGCGAGGGCGGTGGATGATCCGGGCGGCACGAGGATGCCCCGACCCTCCGCCAGCAGCTCGGCGGCGTAGGCATAGGGGGTCGAGACGATCGCCTTGCCCGCGCCCATGGCATACGCCAGTGTGCCGGAAACGATCTGCTCGAGATTGGGATACGGCGTCACGAAGACATCGGCGGCCTCCAGCCAGTGACTCAGCTCCACCCGACCCAGGAACCGATCGACGAACTGAACGTGGTCGGCCAGGCCGAGTGCGTCGACCCGGGCGACGAGGCGCCTGTCGGTACGTTTCGCCCTCATGGCGGAGGAGTTCGGGGTGGGTTGCTCCAAGGATCACGTACCGGGCGCTCGGGATGGCGGCCACTACTGTCGGCATGGCCTCGATCGGCGACTTCATAGCCCTTGTCGTGCCCGAGCAGGCCGAAGCTCAGGATCACCGCGCGGCCGCCAAGCCCAAGACCCGGCTTCATCGTTTCCGGATCGACCAGCGGCAGGTTGTGCACCCCATGCGGGATCACCTCGACCCGGCTCGGATCGATCCCGTAGGCCCGGGTCAGCAGCGCGGCCGCGGCGCGCGACATGACGACCGTCGCTGCGGTCGCGCCGACCAGCTCGACGAGGATCTGTCGCTGCCGGAGCGTTGGATGACGCAGCACCGTGTGCAGCGTCGCCACGGCAGGGATCTCCAGGGCGTGGAGGAACTCCAGCACGTGTTCGCCGTCGGCTCCGCCCCAGATCCCGTATTCATGTTGGATCGACACGACGTCGATCCCGCAGTGCTTGAGCGCACGGGCAGTGCGGGCATAGTCTCCCGCCTCGTCGCGCCGGATCCTGTGGTGGACCTCAGGCGGGTACGGCGACTGGTGGTCCGGCGGGCTGAGCGCCACGATCTCATGCCAGCCCGCGACTGCGGCCAGGTCATGCGTGAAGGTGGCGATCCCGCAGCGCCGCGGGGGATAGGTCGAGACGAAGGCGGTTCGAATGAGGGTACTCCGATCATTCACGGGGGTGGCTCAGGCGTGCTCTTCATCGGCCTCGGCCTTGGTCCCGCCAGTGTGCGGGCCGCCTCCCGCACCCCGCCAGAGCCGAACGTCCTGTCCTCGGCCCGCCGGACCGCCCGGCCCCCGGGTGACGCCCAGTGCGGCCGCTGCGTCTGCCTCATCGTCGTCGCTCGCCGCGAGCTGGGCGAGAAGTGATAAAGGAGGGAGCGAAGTAGAAAGCACGCTGACCGGCCGTGAGAACTCGGTCGATCGGTCAGCGGATGGCGTCGGCGCCGAAGTGCGGTCGCAGGGCGGCCGGGATGCGCACGGAGCCATCGGGCTGGAGGTGGGTCTCGAGCAGGGCGGCGTAGGTGCGGCTCATGCCGAGCCCCGAGCCGTTCAGGGTGTGCAGCAGCTCCGGCCGGGCATCGGCCCCTGGGCGGTAGCGAAGGTTCATGCGGCGGGCCTGGAAATCGGTGTAGTTGGAGCACGAGCTGACCTCCAGCCATTTCCCCACCCCGGGCGACCACGCCTCGAGGTCGTATCCCTTGGCCGGGGCGAAGCCGAGATCCGCCGTGCAGCGCTCCACCGTGCGATACGGGATCTCCAGCGCCTCGAGCACCTCCTCCGCATCGCGGGTGAGGGTTTCAAGCTCGTCGTAGCTCGTCTCCGGGCGCACGAACTTCACCATCTCGACCTTGTCGAACTGGTGGACGCGCAGCAGGCCGCGGGTGTCCTTGCCGGCGGCCCCCGCCTCGCGGCGGAAGCAGGGGGTGTAGGCGGCGTGGTAGATGGGAAGCTGGTCAGCGGCCAGGATCTCGTCGCGATAGACGTTGGTGACCGGCACCTCGGCGGTGGGGATCAGGTACAGGTCGTCGCGCTCGATGACGTACATCATCGCCTCCTTGTCGGGCAGCTGGCCGGTGCCACGCGCCGAGGCGGCGTTGACCAGGATCGGCGACCACAGCTCGCGGTAGCCGTGCCGGTCGGCCAGCTCGAGCATGAGACCGATGAGCGCGCGCTGCAGGCGCGCGCCGGGCCCCGTGTAGAGGATGAAGCCCGAGCCGGCGATCTTGGCTCCGCGCTCGAGGTCGAAGAGTCCGAGCCGCTCCCCGATCTCCCAGTGAGGCGGGGCGCTGCCGGCGGCGGCCGGGTCGCCCCAGCTGCGCATGACCGGGTTGTCCGCGGCGCCGGCACCATCCGGGACCGATGGGTGGGGCAGGTTGGGGACCAGCAGCAGATCGGCCTCGATGGCGGCGTCCAGGGCTGAGAGCTCAACGTCGAAGGTGTCGATCTGGACCGAGAGAGCGGCCATGCTGCCTTTCATCGCGTCGGCCTGCTCGCCCTGTCCGCCGCGGATCAGCTCGCCCAGTTCGCGGTTCCCGACATTGCGTTGAGCCCGCAGCTCGTTCGCATCGGACTCGAGGGAGCGGCGGCGGGCATCGGACGCCAGCAGGCGGTCGATCGGCTCAGTGGAATCGTCCTTGCGAGCCACCGCGCGTCGGACCGCGTCGGGATCGTCGCGGATCAGCTGCAGCGAGATCATGCGGGGAGGGTATCGGGCGACGAGGCGGCGCGAAGGCGCTCCGCGACGAATGGCTTCTCCAGCGAGGCGAGCAGCCAGCCGGCGCGCGGTCCGGATGGCTGCCCCAGGAAGGCGAGGTAGAGCGCGGCGAAGACCTGCCCCGACCCGAGCCCATGCGCCTTGGCGGCCTCGAAGATGAGGGTCTGGAGCGATTCCCCATCCCACGCGGCCTGCTCGACGGCCACCGCGATGGCGGCCAGCGCCCGGCGCTGCTCGGCACTCAGCTGGGCAGCGGCACCGGGCAGCGCGTCGCGCCGCACCTCGATCCTGGCTCGTTCGGGGGCGTAGGTGTCCAGCCAGGCACGGGCGGCAGCCGCCCGAAGCTGGAGCAGGGTCGCCTCGTGGTCGGTGAGCGGGCCGCCCTTCTCCGCCTCGACCCGTGCCCGCAGGTCCGCGCCGGGCACCTGGAGGAGCAGCGCCAGATGGGCGAAGGGGGCGCGGTAGGCCGATCCCTCGGCCAGCAGATCGGCGGCGGGGTCGACCAGCGAGGCGGCAAACACGCGGGCGTGGTCCGGCGGCAGCTCGCCGCGCACCTCGCGCCCGGCGCTGGCCGCGGCGATGCGGTCCGACTCGTCGAAGATCCGCGGGATGGCATCGGTCCCGTCGGGGTCGAACTCGATCACCTGGTTCGGGCGTGGGCGCACGAACAGGAGACGCAGCTGCTCCGGTGGCACGACTTCGGCGATCTTGTGCGCGGCGGCGCCGCGCCCCTTTGAGGTGCTCATGCGGTGCCCACCGATATTGAGAAACTCGTACGGGAAGTTCAGGGGCGGCTCCCGCTCGAAGACCTCGCGGGCGATGGCGTCGGAACGATCCCGCGACCCGCCCGCCGTGGCGAGATCTTTGCCACACGGCTCGATGGTCACCCCGAAGAGGCTCCACTGGGCGGCCCACTCGAGGTTCCAGGGCAGCTTGGCGGCGCCGCCGAACGGCGACAGGCGCCCGGTGCTGGAGCAGCCGCGCGCCCAGTCGACGAGGTCGGGCAGGCACTCGAAGGCGACGGTCTCGCCGTCCCAGTCGCGGGCCAGGGTGGTCCCCACGCGCCCGCAGGTGGGGCAGATGGGGTGGACCGGCAGCCAGCCCGCGGGGCGCTCGACATGGCTCACCCGTCGGTAGATGTCGCGGACCACCTCAGCACCGTCGAGCGCGGTGCGGATGAACGGGTCGAGCTGCCCCGTCGGGTAGATCTCGCTCATCCAGTAGTAGCGGTCGGGATGGATCCCCAGCCCCGCGAAAGTGTCGATGAAGAGCGCGGCGAAGTGCCGAGCGTAGGAGGGATGGCAGTCGCCGGCGGGATCCGGGACGTGGGCCAGGGGGATCCCCATCGAGCGCTCGACGGCGTCGGGGGTGAGCAGCGCCTGAGCGTCCATCGGGTCGAGGTCCTCGATCCCGTAGAGCAGGGTGGTCGGCAATCCGTGCGCGCGCAGCGCGCGGACGATGACGTCGAGGATGACCGGACCGCGCAGGCTGCCGACGTGGACCGTCCCCGAGGGGGTCTTGGAGTCGTTGACGATCTGCGGGCCGCTCAGGCGCGCCGCCAGCTCGTCGGCCCAGAACATGGTGATCGGGCCGCGGTCTAGCTGATGCGGACGACCGTGAAGGTGACCGGGCCGGCGGGGGCCTCGACGGTGACCTTGTCGCCCTTCTTGTGACCCATCAGCGCAACGCCAACCGGCGACTCGTTGCTGATACGACCCTCGCGCGGCGCCGCCTCCGCCGAGCCGACGATGGTAAGTGACTCCTCGCCGTCGGGGCCCTTGATCACGAGTGTTGACCCGATCCCGACCCGATCGCCGTTGCCCGGCTCGATCAGCTCGGCGTTCTTGAGCTGCGCCTCGAGCGTGGCGATCCTGCCCTCCAGGAACGACTGCTCCTGCTTGGCATCCTCGTATTCCGCGTTCTCGGTGATGTCACCGTCCAGCTTGGCATCGTGGATCCTTGAAGCGACCCGCGGTCGATCGATGGTGATCAGCTGGCGCAGCTCCACCTTGTGCTTCTCGAGCCCCTCGGCGGTGAAGTAGACGGGTTTGTTGTTCATGCCTCCCCCTTCACTCAGGAATGCGGCAGTCCGACCGAGAGGGCCGCGCCGGCATCGTCACGTCGGGGTCGGCGACGATGCGTGAAACCGGATCGGATAACAAAAAGCGCTTCAGGCCGCCCCATCGCGTCACGGTGGCACTCCTGAAGCCGGCCCTGGCCTGGCATCGGGCGTCGGACGCCTCGGGCGGCCGGCGCCGCGCGATTGTAGGCCGGGGGGTGCCTGCTGTCAAAGGAACGGCGCGCTCCGAGCGACCTCAGCGGCCGGCGACCACCAGCCCCACGACCAGGGCGGCGAAGGCCAGCCGGTAGACGCTGAAGACGGTCACCGAGCGGCTGCGCAGCCAGCGCAGGAGGAAGCCGATCGCCAGCATCCCGGAGATCGTCGCGGCGGCGAATCCGGCCGCGATGGCGAGCCACTCATTGCCGGTGTGCACCTCGGCCAGCAGGTGCCGTGAGCCGTACAGTCCCGCGCCCAGGGTGATCGGGGTGGCGAGCAGGAAGCTGAAGCGCGCCGCTGCTTCGCGGGTCAGGCCGAAGGCAAGGCCGGCAGAGATGGTGGCCCCCGAGCGGCTGATCCCCGGCAGCAGGGCGAGCGCCTGGGAGAGGCCGATGGCGACCGCCTTGCCCGCGCTGAGCTGCTCGATCCGGTCGCGGCGCGAGCCGAGTCGATCGGCGAGCCAGAGTCCTGCTGCGCCCAGCACCACGAAACCGGCGATGGCCAGCCGGAGCGCGTTCGAATCGCCGTGCAGCACCTTGTCGATCAGGTCCTCACCGACGAAGCCGATGGCCGCCGCCGGCAGCGTGGCGACGATCAGCAGCCAGGCCAGGCGGCGGTCGTGATCCTGGCCTATGCGCCGCTCAACCAGGCTCGCACCGGCGGCGCGCAATAGGCGGATCCAATCCCGGGCGAAGTAGCCAAGCAGGGCGATCAGCGTGCCGAGGTGCAGGAAGACGTCGAACGACAGGCTGCCCAGCAGCCCGTCACGCTGCCAACCGAAGATCCACGGAGCCAGCTCGAGGTGCGCGCTGGAACTGACCGGGATGAACTCGGTCAGCCCCTGCAGGAGGCCGATCAGCGCTGCCTGGAGGACGAGCTGCATGAGCGACGCCTAGCGGACGAAGAGCGGCGCGAGCACCAGGCTGATGGTGGCCAGCAACTTGACCAGCACGTGCAGCGAAGGCCCGGCGGTGTCCTTGAACGGGTCGCCGACCGTGTCGCCGACGACCGCCGCGGCGTGGGCGTCGGTCCCCTTGCCGATAACGTTGCCCTCGTCATCGGTCAGGTGTCCTGCCTCGATGAACTTCTTGGCGTTGTCCCACGCCCCGCCCCCGTTATTCAGCACCGTGGCCAGCAGGACGCCGGCGATGGTGCCGACCATCAGCAGCCCGGCGACCGCCTCCTGACGCAGGAGCAGACCAACCACGATCGGCGTGGCAACCGCGACCGCACCGGGCAGGATCATCTGGCGCAGCGCCGAGCGGGTGGTGATGTCGACCACGCGCGCGTAGTCGGGGCGCTGGGTGTAATCCATGATGCCGGGCATCTCGCGGAACTGGCGCCGCACCTCAACGATGATCGCCTGCGCCGCCGTGCCCACCGCGCGGATGGCCAGGCTGCTGAAGAAGTAGACCAGCATGGCGCCGATCAGCGCGGCGATGAAGACGTTGACATCGGCCAGGTTCACCGAGGTGATCATGAGGTCCGGGCGATGGCGGTTGGTCTGGATCAGGTTGATCTTGTCGATGTACGCGGAGAAGAGCAGAAAGGCGGCCAGCGAGGCCGATGCAATGGCATATCCCTTGGTCAGTGCCTTGGTGGTGTTACCGACCGCGTCGAGACGATCGGTGATCTCACGGGCCTTGCCCTCGGCGTGGCTGAACTGGGCGATCCCGCCGGCGTTGTCGGTGATCGGGCCGAAGGTGTCCATGGCCAGGATGAAGGCCGTAGTCATGAGCATCCCCATGGTCGCCACCGCCGTGCCGAAGATGCCCCCGTTGGGCAGCGCCTGCTCACCGAGCCAATGGCTGGCGAAGAGGGCGATCGCGATGGTGATGGCGGTGACCGCGGTCGTCTCGAAGCCGACGGCCACGCCGGAGATGATGTTGGTGGCAGGGCCGGTGCGGCTTGCCGCCGCGATCTCCTTGACCGGTCGCCAGTTGCCCGCGGTGTAGTACTGGGTGATGTACACGAATGCGACACTGGTGGCCAGGCCGACCAGCCCGGCCCCGAAGAACCAGACCCACGGCGCGATGCCATTGGCGCCCACCGTGCCGGGCGTGTTCATCATCAGCGAAGTGGTCAGCGCCAGGCCTCCCACCGACAGGATGGTGGTCACCCAGTAGCCCCGGTTGAGCATGTTCATGGGGTCTTCGTCCTCGCGACCGCGGACGAAGAAGATGGCCACGATGGTGGCCAGCAGGCCGAAGGCGCGCACCACCAGCGGGAAGAAGATCCAGGCCTCCGGGTGCGGCCAACCGGCCGCGGTGGCGAGGCGCCAGACCGCCACGCCGAGGATCATGGCGCCGATGTTCTCCGCGGCGGTCGACTCGAAGAGGTCAGCGCCACGGCCGGCGCAGTCGCCGACGTTGTCACCGACGAGGTCGGCCACGACCCCGGCGTTGCGCGGGTCATCCTCGGGGATGCCAGCCTCAATCTTGCCGACCAGGTCGGCTCCGACATCCGCCGCCTTGGTGTAGATCCCGCCGCCCAGCTGGGCGAAGAGGGCCACGAAGCTCGCCCCGAAGCCGAAGCCGACGATCAGGAAGGGCGCCTGCTCGGGTTGGGTGAAGCCGCCATACAGGGTGAAGATCGAATAGACCCCCAGCAGCGAGAGCGCAACCACGAGGAAGCCCGATACGGCGCCGCCGCGCATCGCGATCTGCACCGCGCGGACGAGGCTGCTGCGGGCAGCCGCCGCGGTGCGCAGGTTCGCCTTGACGCTGATGAACATGCCGATGATCCCCGAGGCCATCGAGCAGGCCGCTCCGACCAGGAAGGCGACCCCGGTCCGAATGCCGAGCTCCGGGCCGAAGATGGTCGTATCGGCGACATCCTTGCCCTCGACCAGCGCGATCACCAGCCCGATCAGGACCGCCCCACCGATCGCCAGCAGGCCGATGGTGCGGTACTGGCGCCGGATGAAGGCCACCGCCCCTTCGAAGATGGTGCCGGCGATCTCCTGCATGGCAGGGGTGCCAGTGTCGGCACGCAGGACGTCCCAGGCGAGGTAGAGCGCGAACGCGATGGCGGCGATCCCGGCGACGGGGATCACCCAGACGATGGGGTGGAGATCCATGAATCCTCCGATAGCGGTTGGGCGACTGGCCGCAGCCCTTCGAGCGCGCTCTCGCTTCTCAACCTGGTTCTGTACACGGAAACGCCGGCGGGGATTGCACGGTCACGCGCCCGCCAGCGAGGCGTCGATATGGTAGCCGTCCATCCGGTGACGGGTCAACCTCAGGGGAGCCAATGGGGAAGCCAGCCGTCGACCGCCAGCTGCGTCTCTCGGCCGGTCGCCAGGTCGACAAGCCAGACCCCGTCGAGCGCTCCTTCTCCCGCCCCGGCCAGCGGGATGCGCCCCACCACCACGATCCCCGGCTCGGGTGCAAAGTCGGCGGATGCTTCGCGCACGGCTCCGTCGCGGAGGAGCTCGCCGCTGGCGCCGCCGCCGGCGGTGGTGGCCCACAGGCGGCCGCCCAGACCGTCCGTCGCGTCGAGAGCAAGATACGCGTAGCGACTGCTGCCATCGACCGCGGGACGCGTCGCGCCGGCACCGAACGAGGTGCCGCTGACCACGCCGTCCCGGGCAGAGACCCGGACCACGCGGAGTGCCGCGATGCGATCGGGGGAGAGGTGCATCCGTCCAGGATCCAATGGAGTCGCGGCGCTGCCAGCGGGGAGGAGCCGCGTGGCCGCCGACGCCAGATCGGGCAGGACCGTCAGCACGACCCCGCTCGAGTCGGGGAGCCAGACCGGCGGCGTGACGACATCCAGCCTGACCGACTGGCGGCGGCGCGGCGAGAGATCGAGGATCTCCAGCCTGCCACTCTCGTCGACGAAGGCCAGCCGGGTGCCATCGGGCGAGAAGCGCGGCGCGCGGAGCAGGGGCACCTGGAGCATGGCCGCGCTGCCCTGCGGGGTCGGCGACGTGGAGGGGGTCGGAGTGGCCCCGACCGCCGGCACCAGCTCGACAGCGCGTGGATCTCCGCCATCCGCGGAGCGGGTCCAGATGCCGAGCCCGTTGCCGGTCGCCGGATCGGCGCGGCCGAACGCCATCAGCGTGCCGTCGGGCGAGAAGCTGGGGTCAAACTCGATCAATCCGG
Organism: uncultured Chloroflexia bacterium; assembly: GCA_963750025.1. GTDB lineage: Bacteria > Chloroflexota > Limnocylindria > QHBO01 > QHBO01 > CF-167. The sequence goes on along the minus strand of CAVVPF010000022.1, from coordinate 121,733 downwards.
CTTCGGTCAGGACGCGACGGTCGCTCCCATCGGCATCCATCAGCACCAGGCCCGCTCCGTCGCCGACGACGAACGATCGGCCGTCGGAAGCCATGGCGTAGTCGACAACCGGCGACAGCTCTGCCGACAGCTGGCGGTGGTTGGTGCCGTCGGGGTTCATGGCCCACAGGTTCGCAATCCCGGCGCGGTCGGAGAGGAAGACCACCTGGTTGCTCAGCGTGGTCGATGGCGCCCCGGTGGTGAAGCGCCAGGTCAGCTCATCGACCATCCGCGATCCATCGGCCCCCTGCAGGCCGGCCGTCAGCTTGACCTCGTACGTGGTGTTGGCGGCCAGCGGGCCGGACGGCTGGAAGCGGAGCAGGCGAAGTCCATCGTCGGCGAGTCCGGCGGCGCCGGGAGCGGCCACGACCTCGAGCAAGCCGGCGGGCGACGGGGTAATGGTCAGCAGGTCGCCCGAAACGCTGCGAGGGTCGAGGGGGCGGTCGAAGAGGATCGCGATCGGCGAGGTCACTGCGATCCCCTCGACCCCGGCCGCCGGCACCAGGGTGACCGTACCGAGGCCCGATTGGACCGTCTCGAAGCTGAGCTGGTAGGGCGCCTCCATTGGGGTGCCTGCCTGGTCACGCGCATCGGTTCCGACATGGACGGTGTAGTGGCGATTGGGAAGCAGCGGCTCGCTCGGCTCGATCGTCAGGCGCTCCCCTCCCCATCGCAGCTGGATCGGCGTGGCGGGGGTGATCGTCAGCACGCGCTCGACCGACGCGGTGTCCATCAAGGTCGAAAACTGGATCTCGATGACCGCGTCGAGTGGGACCGCCTGCGCGCCGTCGGCAGGAGTTGAGGCCAGCACCGCCGGGTTGCCGACCGTCTCGAAGGTCAACGGCGTGGAGGCGGTCGACATGCCATTCCCTGCCCGATCCCGAACCCCGGGCTCGAGATGGACGACGAACGAGGAGCGCAATGGCAGTCGGCTCGACGGGGTGAAGGTCATGGCCGTGCCGCTCCAGCTGAATGAGCCGTGCACCGACGGCTCGATCCGGAAGGCGGCCTGCGCCCCTGCATGCTCGACCTGCTCGGAGAAATCGACCTCAATGCTTGACGTGGTGAGCGCCACCGATGGGTCGCTGGAGAGGTGCTGGGTGAGCAGCACGCGAAGCACCGTGGGCGGGCGCCCATCGACCGTGGAAGCGTAGAAGAGGATGGCGATCAGCACGGCGGCGCCGATCCCGAAGACCACCAGACTGCGTAGGAGAGCGCCGCGCATCGTCAAAGAACCCCCCGGGCGCTCGGGGCGGCCCGTCACCGGTCGCGAATGGACCTCGCGATTATAGGTGCGGCCTTGAAAAGCGCCGCGCCGAACGGAGGCTCGGAGGCAAGCGAGAGCGTGCGCTATGCTACCGGCCGCGCTCCCCGGCCGCACTCACGGAGGCTCGATGACCTACTCCCCGGAGATGACCCCCAACGCCGGGGAGCCCGCCCAAAGCGAGCCGAACGGCACCCGGCGCGGGCTCGGTTGCGCGCTCAAGATCGTTGAAACCCTCGTCCTGACCCTGGTCATCTACCTGCTGATCCACAACTTCGTGGCGCAGCCGTTCCAGGTCGAGCAGAACTCCATGATCCCTACCATCAATTCGTCGGAGTACGTGCTGATCGACAAGATCTCGCCGCGCTTCAACGACTACCGGCGCGGCGACATCGTGGTCTTCCAGCCGCCGGCCGGATTCGGACAGGGCGGGGTCCCCTTCATCAAGCGCGTGATCGGGCTGCCGGGCGATACGGTCAGCCTGCAGAACGGCCGGGTCTACGTGACCCCCTCGGGAGGGAGTGCAGTGCACCTCGAGGAGCCATACGTGGTCCTGGGCATCGACGGCACGACGGCACCCAGCATTCCACGCGACGCGCAGGGCACCGATTCATGGGTGATCCCCGACGGTTCCTATTTCGTGATGGGCGACAACCGTCCGCAGAGCCAGGACTCGCGCTACTTCGGCCCGATCACCCACGACCTGATCATCGGCAGGGCCTGGGTCCGCTACTTCCCGATCGACCGCATGGGGTTCCTGGCGCAGCCGACCTACGCCGGTCTCTCCGACACGCCGGCGTCGACGCCTGCGGCCTGGCTGCCCGACTACGGGCGCTTTGGTTCCTCGGCCACCACCCAGGTGTCGACCTCGCGCTGGTAGCTCTGGAGCTGGTCCGACCCGAACCACAGGGTCAACTCCTCCAGCGCGGTCTCCGGGCTGTCGGAGGCGTGGACCAGGTTGCGCAGCCCGCTCATCCCCAAGTCGCCACGGATCGTCCCCGGCTCGGCCTCGTTCGGCATGGTGCGTCCGATCATGCGGCGCACGGACGCCACGGCATCAGGGCCTTCCAGAGCGACTGCGGCGATCGGCCCGGCAGTGATGAAGTCGACGAGGGCCGCATAGAAGTGCTCGCCGGCATGGACCGCGTAGTGACGCTCGGCCAGCTCGCGCGACACAGTCATGAATCTGAGGCCGATCAACTTCAGGCCCTTGCGCTCGAACCGCGACACGATCTCGCCGACCAGGCCGCGCTGCACGCCATCGGGCTTGACCAGGACGAGGGTGCGTTCCATCAGGGCTGCGGCTCCTTGAGCGTCGGTTCGGGGTCAGGTCGCGCGGCGCGATCAAAGGCGGCCTCGGCGTCGGCATCCCTCCCCGCGGCGCGGAGCACGTCGCCGTAGAGTAGCAGACGGTCCGCCGCCGGCTTCGGCTCCAGGGTCGGCTCCAGCAGCGCGAGCCCGTCCGATGCGACGCGCGAATCGAGGCGCAGCGCGGCCCCCAGCTGACGGTCTCCCTCATCCAGCTCGGCCCCGGCGTAGGCCTGGCGAGCGACGTCGAGGCGGGCGCGGGCCGCTGCCGTGCGCTCCGGGGTGGGCGCCACGCCGGGCGGCGCTGCGCCGCCCGGCGTGGCGCCGGATGGGCGGGCCTGGATTCGGAACGAAGGTGGAATCGGCCAGGCGATGCGCGATGGCGCCCCGGCACGCAGCCGCCAGGCCTCGTCCGCCCCGATCGCCGCCACCACCTGCTCGGCGAGCCGCGCCGCCTGCTCGGCCTCTCCCCTGGCCGCCAGCGCCTCCGCCTCGATGAGGGTCACGATCGGTCGCTTGCGCTCGGCGCTCCCGCTGCGGATGGCGTCCACGATCGCTCCGGCGGCGACCGGCCGACCCTGGCGCCAGATCGCCTCGGCGAGCAGTGATCGCGCCGCGTCGAGCTGGTCGAGTGCGCCCCGACCAGCCACCTCCAGCCGCGCGATGTGGCGGACCAGGATCCCGTCGGCCAGCGAGGAGAGGCCCGAATCGATCTGGGCACGAGCCAGCGCCAGGTCATCGGCGAACAGGTCGATGCTGGAGGTGTCCGACTTCGTGGGCGCCGCCCGGGGAGCGGCTCGGTCGCTCATCGGGCCAGCATGCGCTCGAATGGCAGGCGCGAGCGGAATGGACCAAGCACGGCCAGCCGAGCCAGCTCGGGCCGTACGAAGCGTCGCGCGACGCGCAGGAGGTCCTCCTCGGTGACCGCCTCGAGCTGGGCGATCACCTCGTCGACCGTGAGGATGCGTGGCAGCAGGCTCTCCCCGGTGCCGAGCCAGGCCGAAACGGCGCCGGTATCCTCCATGCGCAGCAGCAATCGGCCGCGAGTGTACGCGCACGCACGCTCCAGCTCCGCGGCGGGGACCGGCTCCTGGACGACCCGCTCCAGCTCGGCGAGTACCGCGGCCACGACCTGCCCAGCCTTGTCGGGGTCGAAACCGGCATGCACCCCGAAGGTCCCGCAGTCGGCGTAGGTGGCGGCGAAGGTGGAGACGTCATAGGCCAGCGAGCGCCGCTCGCGCAGCTCCAGGAAGAGGCGGCTGCTCATCCCGTCGCCAAGCACTGCGCCGAGCAGGTCGAGCGCCCAGCGGTCCGGATCATCCCGGGAAACGCCGGGCATGCCGAGGCACAGGTTGCCCTGCGACAGTCGTCGGTGGTCGACCCGCACGGCGCCGGGAGGACCCCCGATCGGAGGACGCGGCGACGTGCTCGAGGTCCCGTTGCCGGCCGCAGACGCCGCCTGCACCGGGGCGTGGGGAGACCAGGCCGCAGCGGTGTCAAGCACGACCTCGTGGTCAATGCGACCGGCCACCGCCAGCACCAGGTGCTCGGGTCGATACCAGCGCGCCCAATGCTCGAGCACCGATGCGTGCGTCGCGCGACGCACCGAGCGCGGGCTGCCGGCGATCTCGCGACCCAGCGCGTGGTCGCCGAAGAGCAGCTGGTCGAAGAGGCTGAAGACGTGGTCGCCGGGCGAGTCGACGTACATGCGGATCTCGTCGACGATCACCGGCTTCTCAGCCACGAGATCGGCGTGCCGCAGAAGGGGCCGCAGCACGAGGTCCGCCACCACCTCCAGCGCCCTGCCAGCCGCCTCGGCCGGTACCCGTGCGGAGTAGACCGTCAGCTCCCGATCAGTCGACGGCGTTGACGCTCCCGCCAGAGCCCTCGATCGCCTCGGACAGGCCGCCGGGGTCGGGATGGCCGACCGTCCCCTTGAAGACGAGGTGCTCCAGCAGATGGGAGAGGCCGGCTCGACCCATCTCCTCGTAGCGCGAGCCAACACCCACGAACAGGCCGACCGAGACCGATCGGGCGGCCGGCATTGTCTGGGTGATGACTCGCAGGCCGTTCAGCAGCACGCTGCGCTGGTACGGGAGCGGCACCTGGCGCGTCCGCTTCACGGTGAGGCCGGACGCCACCTAGGCGTCCTCGTCGTCGTCGGTCGCCTCCGGCGACATGAGGAGCTCCATCTGGATGAAGCGCAGGTCGCGCGCCAGCTCGTCGGCGTTGCGCGGCAGCGGGCGGCCGCCGGGCTGCTCGTCGTAGTCGAGCTCACGCGGACCGCTGGCCGCGAACTCGAGCACCACCCGCTCCTCGCCGATCACCAGCGTGTAAACCAGAAGCTGATCGGAGGTGGTGTCGAACTGGAGGTAGTCGAATGAGTCGAGGTTGAGGCAGATCGACAGCGGCGTGAAGTAGCTCGCGATCTCGGGGTGATCGACCACGATCCGCTCGACCCAGCCGGTCCCGCTGGCTGGTGACCTGGCCACCGCGATGGTAGGTGTAGCTGACGGTCTGCTTGAGGAGCGGGCGCAGGATGTTGTAGATGTCACTTCGATCAGTGACCACGCCGGTGTTGATGTAGAGCTTGGCTCGCGCCTCGGTCATCGGCTCGCTCATCGGCATGCGCCGCGATACGGTTGGGGTCGGCGGCGAGTCTAGCACCGGGGCCGACGGCGAGGAGGCATACAGATCGGCTGGTAGGATGTGGCGCGTGAAGCTGCTGGCCGCCGATCTCGGCAATACGAACATCACGCTCGGCCTCTTCGAGGATGACGAGCTGGTCGGCTCGTGGCGGGTGTCCAGCCGAGCCTCGGCCACTGCGGACGAGGTGGCGACCCTGACCGCGGCCCTGATCGGCGCTCGACGGACATCGGCTCGAGGAGCTCGATGCTGCGGCCCTCGCCTCGGTGGTGCCTCCGTTGACCGGGACCTTCGAACGCTTCCTCCGGGGCCGTGTCGGGCTCGAGCCGGTGATCGTCGATGCTGGCTCGCTGGACGGCATCCTGGCGATCGAGATCGACCGGTCGGCTGAGGCAGGGGCCGATCGGCTGTGCAATGCACTGGCTGCCCGCACCGAATTCCCCGGCCCGGCGATCGTGATCGACCTGGGCACGAGCACCAACTTCGACCTGGTCAGCGCGGAGGGAGCCTACATCGGCGGTGCGATCGCCCCCGGCCTGGGGCTGAGCCTCGAGGCGCTGGTCGGCTATGCCAGCAAGCTCCCCCGCATCGAGCTGCGACGGCCGGCACGCGCCATCGGCACCAACACCGTCCATGCGATGCAGAGCGGGATGGTACTCGGCTACATCGGCCTGGTCAGCGGCCTGCTCACCGCCCTTCGCGGCGAGCTGCTGGAACGCTCCCCGGCGAACAGCCGCGTGACGGTGGTGGCGACCGGTGGTTACACCCATGAGCCATGGCTGCGCGAGGTGCCGGGGATCGACGCCATCGAGCCCGATCTGACCCTGCGCGGCATTCGCTACGCGCATGAGGCGATCCGGGTGCGGGTCGGACGCACGGTCGCCGAGCCCGGAGCCAGCCGATGAGCACGTCGGGCGGGCCGCTGGCCGGGCGACGGGTGGCGGTTGGCGTGTCGGGCAGCATCGCCGCCTATAAGGCCGTCTCCCTCGTGCGCCTCCTCGCTGAGCGCGGCGCCCTGGTCGACGTGGTGATGACCCCCGCGGCCACCCGCTTCGTGACGCCGCTCACCTTTGGCTCGCTCTCGCACCGCCCGGTCCTGACCGACCTGATGGCCCTTGACTCGGAGCAGCAGATCGCCCATATCGAGATCGCCGATGGGGCCGATGCCATCGTCATCGCCCCGGCCACCGCACACCTGCTGGGCGAGCTGGCCGCTGGCCTGGTGAGCAACGCCGTGGCCGCCGTAGCGCTGGCCAGCCGCGCGCCGGTGGTGGTGGCCCCCGCGATGGACGCGGGGATGTGGACCCATCCGGCGACCCAGCGCAACGTGGAGACCCTGCGCGGCTTCGGCTACCGGATCGTGGAGCCCGAGGTCGGAGCGCTGGCCAGTGGCCTGACCGGTGTCGGCCGCCTCGCCGAGCCGCAGACGATCGTCGACGCGATCGAGCAGCTCTTCGCGCACGCGGGCGACCTCGACGGCCTGCAGGTCGTGGTGAGCGCGGGCGGCACGCGCGAGCCGATCGACCCGGTCCGCTTCATCGGCAACCGCAGCAGCGGCAAGATGGGAGCCGCCATCGCGGAGGCGGCCCGGGATCGTGGCGCGACGGTGACCCTGGTCGCCGGCAGCATGACCGTCAGCGGCACCGCGCGGCGTCACCGTGGTGGAGGCGACCACCGCCGCCGCCATGCGCCAGGCGGTGCTGCGGGCGGCTCCGGCAGCCGACATCCTGGTGATGGCGGCCGCCGTCTCCGACTTCGCTCCGCGGCGCACCAGCAGTAGCAAGATCAAGCGCGACGGGGCTGGCTTGCAGATTGAGCTGGTTCCCAATCCGGACATCGTGGCCGAGGTCGGCGAGATGGCCGATGGGGTTCGCCCATTCCTGGTCGGATTCGCCGCGGAGAGCAACGACCTCGAGGCGAACGCCCTCGCCAAGCTGCGCGACAAAGGGCTTGACCTGATCGTGGCCAACCGGGTCGGCGGCCCGTTCGACGCCATCGGCTCAGACGACAATAAGGTGACCGTCTTCAGCGCCGAAGGCGCGCTCACCGACTGGCCGATGCTGCCCAAGCGCCAGGTCGCCGAACGGCTATGGGATCTGATTGCCGACCGCTATCGCAAGGCCCGGCCGACGGACGCGGCCCGACCGACCCGCACCCGGCGACGCTGAGGGTGAAGGTCGTCCGGAGCATCCACGACCTGCGGGCAGCGATCCTGGAGCGTCGCCTGGCCGGTGATTCAGTCGGCTTCGTGCCCGACCATGGGCGTGCTGCACGACGGGCAGCTGTCGCTCGTCCGGCGTGCCCGCGCCGAGAACGCCTGCGTGGTGATCAGCTGCTTCGTCAACCCGGCGAGTCCTCCGATCGCTCGACGAGGGCGGCCCGCTGCATCGCGACGAGCGGCGCGAGCTGGCCCTGCTCGAGCGGGAGCCGGCCGATGTCGTCTTCCTGCCCGAGGCGGCGATCCTCTTTCCGCCCGACGACCTGACCCGCGTCACCGTCGAGGGCCTCACCCGGCAGCTGGAGGGCGCCTCGCGACCGGGCCACCTCGACGGGCTGACCACGGTGATGCTGAAGCTACTGCACCTCGTCGGCCCGGCCCGCCTCTACCTTGGCCAGCGCCACGCCCAGCAGGTGGTGGTGCTGCGCCGCCTGATGCGCGACCTGTTCCTGAACGTCGAGCTGGTGATCTGCCCGACCATCCGCGAGACCGACGGCCTGGCGCTGTCGAGCGCCAACGCGCTCCTCTCGATCGAGGAGCGGCATGCCGCGACCTGCCTCTTCGCGGCGCTGTCAGCGGCCAAGGATGAGTACGACGCCGGAGAGCGCTCGGCCGAGGTCCTGCGCGCACGGATGACCGATCTGATCGCGGCCGAGCCGATGGCGCGCCCCGACTACATCAGCGTGGCCGACGCCGCGACGCTGGCCGAGCTGAGCCGGGTGACCGGACCGGCGCTCGCGCTGGTGGCGGTCTGGATCGGACGGACGCGGCTCACCGACAACATGCCGCTTGCCTGGGACGTGGCCTGACGCGATCGGAGGCCCGGGGCCGGAGGCCACAAAGTACTAGTGACGTACGGGGCCTGATCCGTATCATGCTGGCTGTCACCGCGGGCACCGGTCACGCGACCGGCGCCCCCGCGATGCACGAGGAGGCCGGCGAGTGCCCACGTCCGGCCTCCTTCCGTGTCTCCCGCCGGGCGCCTTGCTGCGCAACTGAGCGGTTGAGCGGCTAGCGGCCTGAAAGCCTGGACCCCCTGCCGCAGCCGCCAGGTGGTTCTAACGGCCAAGATGGACGTCCGGAGCACCTCTAGATGGCCGATTAGCCGCATGGTGGCTTGGACGGCCAAGCATCGCCCTGAAGTTGGCCGTTGTAGCCGCGCCATGGCCATGCCCGCTCGCCGGACTCATGCCAACAACGTCGGTGGGAGACACGGCTAACGCGGGCGACCGGCACCGCCTGCTCGCATGCCTGCCTTGTAGGCCCTCTTGCCAGCCTGGTAGCTGGCCAGCGTCTCGGCCGAATCCACGTCGCCCAGGGTCGGGTGCTTTGGCAGCACGGCTTCGAGGCCAGGCAGCTGCAGCCCGAAGCGCCTCGCCAGCACGGCGGTCAGGGTCGACGCCTTCATCTCCCCGATCGACGGCACGGCCAGCAGCCGCTGCCGCAGGTCACCTCCATCTGCCGCGTCGGTCCAGATCCGTTCCGCGCTGCCGCCGTACTCGCTCGCCACGAAGGCGCAAAGTGCGCGCACGCGACCGGCCATGGCCCCCGGGAAGCGGTGGAGGGCGGGGCGCTGGCGGAAGACGCGCTCCAGTTCGCTTGGATCGGGGGCCGCGATCCGGACGGCATCGAGGTGCCCGATGCGGCGTCTCAATTCGGCGGGACCGGAGAATGCCTTCTGCACGCTCACCTGCTGGTCAAGCGCGAAACCGATGAGCAGGGCCAGCGGATCGGTGGCGAGGAGGCGATCGGCCTCGTCATCGCCGGTGTACGGGAGCCGTTCGACAGGAGACGTTGCGGCGGTCATGCCGGGCATGGTACGGCGCGGCGCTCACGCCCGCGGCTTGCTGCGCCGCTCGATGAGATCGACTCCCTCGCGCAGCCGTGCCAGCAGCTCGGGTTCGATCATCTCCGACTCGAGGTGTGCGCCCAGCCGCTCCATCATGTCGGCCGCCACGGTGAGCAGCACGTCGGCATCGGCGATGAAGAACTGCGGCTCATTGTTGTAGCGGACCAGGGTCAGCCGGCCCTGCAGGGTGACTCCCCCCTCGGCATGGGTCTGCTGGGTGCCGAAGCTGTGGCCCTGGATCCCGTCGGGGTTGTTCAGGAAGTTCAGGGCGTTGTCGATCGCCAGCCCGAAACGCGCACGCCAGCCGACCAGCCGCTCGTGGACGTCGGGTGGCAGCCCGATCTCCCCCACCTCGTCGAACACCTCGCGGGTGACGGTCAGCAGGCCGACCAGGGTCGAGCCGGCTCGGCTGCCGAGCATGACCTGCAGCGAGCGCTCAAGGATGAAAACGTCGGAGTCGAAGCGCGGCGAGGTGGTCACCTCGGCCAGCAGGTCCTCGACGTTGTCGAGCGCTCCCGGATCGGCCAGGGAGGTCGCCAGGTTCAGGATCTCCTCACGGAAGAGGAATCGCTCTTCGTGATCGAGCATGGCGGCGCCCTCCTTGTGACGTGCCCGATGCCGGTCGGGCGCCGGCGATCGGCCAGCGCCCGCATCGGTCGTTGGGTGAGGGTACCCCCTACGGGTAGAGGCCGCGCAGGGTGGTCGCCTCAGCGACGCGCGCCACCGCGACCATGTAGGCCGCCATGCGCATGTGCACGCCGTGCAGCTTGCTCATCGCGTAGACGCTCTCGAAGGCCCGATCCATGATCTCCTTCAGGCTCTCGTTGATGCGCGCCTCGGTCCAGAAGAACGACTGCATGTCCTGGACCCACTCGAAGTAGCTCACCGTCACGCCGCCGGCGTTGCACAGGATGTCGGGGATGACGAACACGCCGCGGTCGAACAGGATCTGGTCGGCCTCCGGCGTGGTCGGCCCGTTGGCCGCCTCGGCGACGATCTTGGCGCGGATGCGTGGAGCGTTCTCGGCGGTGATCTGGTTCTCGAGCGCCGCCGGGACCAGGATCTCGCAGTCGAGCTCGAGGATCTCCCGGTTGGTGACCGCCTCGGATCCGGGGAATCCGACCACGGTGTCATGCTCTCGCTTCCACGCGCTGACCTTGGCCGGGTCGAGCCCCTTGGGGTTGTAGATGCCGCCGGTGGAGTCGCTGACCGCCACGATCACCGCTCCCTCGGCAGCCAGCAGCGCAGCCGCGATCGAGCCGGCGTTGCCGTAGCCCTGGATCGCGACCCGTGCGCCGGCAAGTGGCACACTCAGTGCCCGGCTGGCCTGCTGCAGGGTGAAGACCGCCCCGCGCCCGGTCGCCTCGTTACGGCCCAACGAGCCGCCGATGGCGATCGGCTTGCCGGTGACCACGCCGGGGATCGTGTAGCCGCGGTGCATCGAGAAGGTATCCATCATCCAGGCCATCACCTGGGCATTGGTGTTCACGTCAGGCGCCGGAATGTCGCGGTCCGGCCCGATCAGCGGGCTGATCTCGGTGGTGTAGCGGCGGGTGAGCCCCTCGAGCTCCCTTATCGACAGCTTCTTGGGGTCGACGATGACGCCACCCTTGCCGCCGCCGTAGGGGATGTTCACCACGGCGCACTTCCAGGTCATCCACATCGCCAGAGCGGCCACCTCGTCACGAGTCACGTTCTGGTGGTAGCGGATGCCGCCCTTGGCGGGTCCGCGGCTCACGTTGTGCTGGATGCGATAGCCGGTGAAGACCTCCACGTGGCGGTCGTCCATGGTGACCGGGAAGTTGACGGTCAGCTCACGCTGCGGGACGCGCAGGACGCGGCGCAGGCCGGGGTCGAGGTCAAGCTGTTCGGCGGCGTGGTCGAACTGTTCCTGGGCGACCGCCCAGATGTTCGGCGCCTCCGCGACCGGATTCGGACTTGCCATTGGCGTTCTGTTCTGGAGCCTCCAGTACGTGTGCCGCGCGGCGCCTCCGCGAGAGTGGTGCGCAAGCGGGCCGGGGCGCAAACGCTGCGATTATACGAGTGCCTCCCCGCGCGGCGTCACCTGCTGAAGGTCACGCGGCCACGTGCCGAACGGCGGTTGGCCTCAGAGCGTCTCCACGGCAAGCGCGACCGCTCCCCCACCGCCCAGGCACAGGGTGGCCAGCCCACGTCCGCCGCCTCGTCGTCGCAGCTCATAGAGCAGAGTGGTCAGCACCCGGGCGCCCGATGCACCGATCGGGTGGCCGAGCGCGATCGCGCCGCCATTGACGTTGACCCGTTCCCAGTCGAAGCCGAGCGCATTTCCGTCGGCCAGCACCTGCGCGGCGAAGGCCTCGTTGATCTCGATCAGGTCGAAGCTGTCGAGCGGAGCGTCCAGCTTCTCGAGGAGGCGGCGGACCCCGTTGATGGGCGCCTCGAAGAGCCACTCGGGGGCGACATCGGCCTGCGCGTAACCGAGGATCCGCGCGATCGGCGCCAGGCCGTCCCGAGCCACCGCATCGGCCGATGCGAGCACCAGCGCGGCGGCGCCGTCGGTGATGCCGGGGGCGTTGCCGGCGGTGACGGTGCCACCATCGGGCTGGAAGGCCGGCTTCAGGCGGGCGAGCGCCTCCAGCGAAGTGTCGGGACGGGGGTTCTCATCGGTGTCAACGATGGTCGGGCCCTTCTTGCCCGGCACCTCGACCGGCACGATCTCGTCGCGGAAGCGCCCCTGGGCGATGGCAGCCAGCGCCCGCTGGTGCGAGCGCACCGCGAACTCGTCCTGGGCGGCGCGGCTAACCTCGTGCTTGGCGGCCACTCGCTCGGCATGGATCCCCATGTGCACATCGCAGATGGAGCACCACAGGCCGTCGTGGACCGTGGCATCCACCAGCTCGGCGTTGCCCAACCGGTAGCCGGCGCGCGCCCCGGGGAGCAGGTAGGGCCCCAGGTTCATGTTCTCCATGCCGCCGGCCACGATCATCTCCGCGTCGCCGGCACGGATGGCGGCCGCGCCGATCATCACTGCCTTGAGGCCGGAGCCACAGACCTTGTTGATGGTGGTCGCGGAAACACCGTCGGGCAGACCGCCCTTCAGCGCGGCCTGGCGTGCCGGGGCCTGCCCGGCGCCGGCCTGGATCACCTGGCCCATGATCGCCTCGTCGACGTGCGCCGGGTCGATCTGGGCGCGTTCCACGGCGGCGCGGATGGCCGTGGCCCCAAGCTCCGTGGCCGGAACGGTGGAGAGCCCACCTCCGAACTTGCCGATTGGGGTCCGTGCCGCGGAGAGGATGTAGACGTCGTTCATGGAGGGAATGGTACCGCCACGACCATCATTGAAGGGCGCTGGCGGAGGAGGTCAGTCGGCGGTCTTCTCCTCTTCCCCGAAGAGCTGCGCGACCTTGCCGGCCCAGGCTTTGACCACGACCCGGGTCTTGACCTTGAGCGACGGCGTGAGCTCGCCCTCTTCTTCGGAGAGGAGGCGCGGCAGGAGTGCTACTCGACGAGGCCGCTCGAAGATGGCGAACCCCTCCAGCTTGGCCTTCACCTCGCCGTCGATCAGCTTCTGGACGGCTCGCTCCTCGATCAGCTGCTCGGGCGACATGGCAGCGATCCCGTTGGCGGTCGCCCAGGCGCTCACCTGCTCGAAATCGGGCGCGATCAACACGCCGGTGTAGGGCTGGTTGTCACCGAGCACCACCGCCTGGGCGATGTACCTGCTGGTCTGGATCGCGATCTCCATCGGTGCGGGGGCGACGTTCTTGCCGTTGGCCAGCACGATGATGTTCTTGAGCCGATCGGTGATCAGGACGCGGCCGTCGGGGTCCAGCTCGCCGATGTCGCCGGTGTGGAACCAGCCATCGGGGTCGATCACCTTGGCCGTCTCTTCCGGCTGGTTGAGATAGCCCTGCATCACCTGCGGCCCGCGGGCCAGGATCTCGCCACTGTCAGGGTCGATCCGGATCTGCGTCTCCGCGACCGGCTTGCCGACCGTCCCGAACTTGTAGTCGCCGGGCCGATTGATCGACAGCAGTGGCGCCGTCTCGGTCAGGCCGTAGCCCTCCAGGATCAGCATCCCCATCGCCGAGAAGAATTCGCCGATCTCCTGGCTCAGGGGTGCGCCGCCGGACACGAAGTAGCGCACCCGGCCCCCGGTTCGGGCCTTGATCTTCTGGAAGACGAGCCGATCGGCGACCTTGAGCTGAAGGCCAAGCCAGGCCGAGTCCGGCCGTCCGGCCAGGTGGTTGGCGTACTTGGCGCGGCCCAGCCCCAGAGCCCAGCCGAAGATCCGCTGGCGCAGCGCCGGCCCTGCCTCGACGGTGGCGGTGACCCGCGCGTAGAGGCGCTCGTAGAGGCGCGGCACGGCGACCATCACCGTCGGGCGCACCTCGGCCATGTTGGCGGCCAGGCGCTCGATCGCCGGCTCGGCATAAACGATCGTGCAGCCGCGCCCCAGCGGCACGATCTGCCCGGCCGCCCGCTCGGTCATGTGCGACAGCGGCAGGAACGACAGGAAGACGTCGTGCTCGTTGAAGTCGACCGCCTGGATGCCGGCCTCGTAGTTGTGCAGGATGTTGCCGTGGGTCAGCACCACGCCCTTGGGATTGCCGGTTGTGCCCGAGGTGTGCACGATGGTCGCCACCCTGTCCCGCCCGAACCCGGTCCAGGACTTGGTCCATTCGCGGATCTCGCCCGGGTCGACGGTCGCCAGGTCGAAGATGTCGTCGAAGTCGATGGCTCCCTCGGGGAGGCGGCCGCGGTCGTCAATGACCACCACGAACTCGAGGGTCGGGCAGTCGCCACGCACCTGCTCGATCTTGGCAGCTTGCTGCAGGTTCTCGACGAAGATCAGCCGCGCTCCGACGTTGTTGATCACGTACGCCGCCTGGCTCGGCTCGACCGATGGGTAGATCGGGCAGGTGATGGCGCCCAGAGACAGCGATCCGAGGTCGGCTGCCAGCCAGGCCGGTCGGGTCCGGCTCATGATGCAGATCCGGTCGCCATCGCGGATCCCCAGGTGCTTGAGGCCCATCGCCACCTGGGTGATCCAGTCCCATGTCTGGCGGTAGGTGGTGCTGGTCCACTCGGCTGCCTCCTCTTCGGGCGGGCCGCCGGTCTGGCGTCGCGACTTCGGGAGCTTCCAGCGCAGTGCCTCCTTGTCGGGGTAGCGCACGACGCTCTTGTGAACGAGCGCCACCAGGCTCTCGGCGCGGACCTCGTCGGGGAGGTTCAGCGGCTCAATCGGGGTCTCCAGCCGGCGCGGGGCGTCGAGCTCAACGGCGGCCGCAGGTTCGGCGGGCGTCATGGTCACTTGTTGGACCTCCGGATCTCTTCGATCAGCTGTTGGGCGATGATCAGCCGCTGGACCTGGTTGGTCCCCTCGTAGATCTGCGCTCCCTTGGCGTCGCGCATCAGGCGCTCGACAGGGTTCTCGCGACTGTACCCGGCGCCGCCGTAGATCTGCACCGCATCGGTGGCGACCCGCATGGCCGTGTCCGAGGCGTACATCTTGGCCATGCTGCTCGCCCCGGTGATCGGCTGGCCGGCATCGCGCAGGCGCGCCGCGCGCCAGGTGAGCAGACGCGAGGCCTCGACCGCCACCGCGGCGTCGGCCAGCATGGCCTGGATCATCTCCTGCTCGGCGATCGGTTTGCCAAATTGCTTGCGTTCCACGGCGTAGCGAGCGGCGTGCTCGAGTGCCGCTCGCGCCAGGCCGGTGCAGGCCGCCGCGATGCTGACCCGTCCCGCACTCAGCGATCCGAGCGCCACCTGCAGGCCGTCGCCCTCTGCGCCGAGGCGATTCTCGAGCGGTACCGGGGCTCCGTCGAAGACCAGCTCGGCCGACGCGGAGTCGCGGATCCCCATCTTCTTCTCGTGGGCCCCGATCCGAAAGCCGGGAGTGTCCGCCTCGACCACGAAGGCGGTGATCCCCTCGCGGCCGCGCGCCCGGTCGACCGTGGCGAAGACCACGTAGCGATCAGCGGCCCCGGCGTTGGTGATCCAGACCTTGGTGCCGGTCAGAGCATACCCGGCGTCGGTGCGCTCCGCCCGGAGCCCGATCGCCGCGGCATCGGACCCGGCCTGCGGCTCGGTCAGGGCGAAGGCGCCCAGCTGGGCTCCCGAGGTCATGGCGGGAAGGAAGCGGGCCCGTTGCTCGTCGGTCCCAAAGGTGAAGATGCACATCTGCGAGAGCACATGGACGGAGAGGCTCACCGCCATCCCCATGTCGGCCGCCGCGATCTCCTCGCAGGCGAGCACCCACGCGAAGTACGACAGGCCCGCCCCGCCGAGGTCTTCCGGGTACGGGATGGCGGTCAGCCCTGCCTCGCCCATCCGCCGGAAGAGGGACAGGTCGTAGTGCTCGTCCTCGTCCCGCTGCGCCACCGTGGGCGCCAGCTCCCGCTGGGCGAACTCGCGGGCCGTCTCCCGGACGCTGCGCTCCTCCTCGCTGAGGGCGAATGGGTCCGACCGGACGGGTGTCGAGGTGCTGGCCATCAGCCGATCTTGGTGCCCTTCTCGTCGTAGCGATAGAAACCGCGCGCGGTCTTGCGGCCGAGCTGCCCGGCAGTGACCATCTGGCGCAGGAGCGGCGCGGCCCGGAACTTCGGATCGCCGAAGCCGCGGTACAGCACGTCGAGCACGTTGAGCATGACCTCATTGCCGATGAAGTCGCTCAGCTCCAACGGGCCCATCGGGTGGTTCAGCCCGAGCCTGGCGCCCGTGTCGATGTCGTCGGCCGTGCCGGTGCCGTCCATCAGGGCGAAAACCGCCTCGTTGATGAAGGGCCCGAGCATGCGGTTGACGATGAAGCCGGGGGAATCCTTCGACTCGATCACCGTCTTGCCCAGTTGCTCGGCGAAGCCCCGGGCGGCGGCGGCCGTGGCGTCATCGGTCTCGAGGCCACGAATGATCTCGATCAGGGTCATGACGGGGACGGGTGAGAAGAAATGCAGGCCGATGAAGCGGCTCGGCCGATCGGTGGCGGTGGCCAGGGCGGTGATGCTGATGCTGCTGGTGTTGCTGGCGAAGATGGCACCCGGGTCAGCGGCGGCGGTCAGGCTGGCCCAGGCCTCACGCTTGACCGATTCGTCCTCGAAGACCGCCTCGATGACGATGTCGTGGCCGCCTGCCGCGTCGGCGCCGGCCGAGGTGGTGATGCGGGCCAGGACGGTCTCTGCCTCGTCGGCGGCGAGCTTCCCCTTCTCGACCTGGCGGGCAAGGTTGCCGGCGACCCGTTGCCGACCCTTGTCGGCCAGCTCGATGGTCCGGTCGGCCAGGGTAACTGATTTGCCGGCCGCCGCGCTGACCTGGGCGATGCCGTGCCCCATCAGCCCCGCGCCGATCACGAAGACCCGCTCGATGCTCATGATTCGTAGCCTAGCAGCCGCCCTGCGGCGCTGATCGGGTCGAGGCGGCGATCGGCGACGGCATCCAGCGTGGTCTCCCATTGCGGGTCGGCCGCGGCGCGGCGTGCCCCGAGGTGAGCCAGCGCGGCCATGATCTGGTGGCGCGCCCGCTCGCGCGTCCGCTCGCGCGCCTGCTCCGGGGAACGCGCCTGCGCCCGGTGCGCGTCGATGGCGTCGACCAGCGCTGTGATCCCCTCTCCGAGCGTGGCGGTGGTCATCAGCAGCGGCGGCGGGGTGCGCGCGACTCGACCGCCGGCGCTCGACAGCATGGCGCGCAGTTGCCGGGCGGCCAGCTCGGCGCCGGGCCGATCCCCCTTGTTGACGACGATCAGGTCGGCGACCTCCAGCAGCCCCGCCTTGATGGCCTGCACCTCGTCGCCCATCTCGGGCACCTCGACCACCACGGTCGTCTCGGCCAGCCGGGCGATCTCGATCTCGCTCTGCCCGGCTCCGACCGTCTCGATCAGGATCGGGTCGTAGCCGGCGGCGTCCAGCGCCGCGGCCGCCAGCCAGGTGGCGGCCGCCAGGCCGCCCAGCTCGCCGCGCGCCGCCATCGAGCGCACGAACACGTCGCGGTCCGCGGAGTGGTCCATCATCCGGATCCGATCACCCATGATCGATCCACCGGTGTATGGCGAGCTCGGGTCGACCGCCACGATCCCGACCCGCCGACCGCGCCGTCGCCACTCGGAGGTGAGCGCGCTGACCAGGGTCGACTTGCCGCTGCCGGGTGGCCCGGTGATGCCGACCAGGTGGGCGCCATGGCCGCCAGCGAAGAGATCCGGCAGCACCTCGCGTATACCCGGAGCGTCGTTCTCGATGGCGGTCAGCAGCCGGGCCAGCGCCCGCCGCTCCCCGGCCAGCGTGCCGCGCAGCAGCTCCCGGTGGTCGGCCACGCGCCTCAGGCGCGCCGGCGCGCGTGCTCGCGGAAATAGCCCGCGATCTGGCCGATGCTGGTGCCCGGACCGAAGACCTCGGCGATCCCGGCTGCCTTGAGCTTCGCGACGTCGGCGTCGGGGATGATCCCGCCGGCGGCGATCAGCACGTCGTCCATCCCCCGGCTGCGACAGAGCTCCACCACGCGCGGCAGCAGCGCCATGTGCGCGCCCGACAGGATCGACATGCCGACCACGTCGACGTCCTCCTGCTCTGCGGCGTCCGCGATCATCTCAGGCGTCTGTCGCAGCCCGGTGTAGATCACCTCGAAGCCTTCGTCGCGCAGGCCGCGGGCCAGCACCTTCGCGCCCCGGTCGTGGCCGTCCAGGCCGGGCTTGGCGATCAGGACGCGGATGGGCGAGGTGTGGGCGTCATCGGTCATCGCCGCCGATTCTAGTCGCGCGCGACCAGCGCGGCGATCACCGAGTCGATCTGCGCGGCCAGCGCCAGATCCCTGGCCGACAGACCCCCAGCAGACTTGGTCGTCAGAATGAAGGTCACCCGACGCCAGACGACCTGCATGTCGGGGTGGTGATTGGCCGCTTCGGCGGCGTCGGCGACCTGGTTGACAAGCGCGATCGCGTCGCGGAAGGTGGCGCAGGCCACCGTCCTGGTGAGCGCTGCCCCCTGCGGCGCCACTCCGGAAGTGCCCGCAGGCCCTCGACGATCTCCGCCTCGGAGAGGAGCGGCGCGTAGGGCATCGGTCTAGCGCTCGGCCGTCCGACCGATGAAGGTCAGGAACTCGCCGCGGGTCTTGGCATCGCGGCGGAAGGTCCCGAGCATGGCGCTGGTGACCATGGTCGCCTCCTGCTTTCGGACGCCGCGCATGACCGTGCACAGGTGGGTGGCCTCGATCACGCAGGCGACCCCCCTTGGCTCGAGGCGCTCCATCAGGGAGGTAGCCACCTGCTGGGTCAGCCGCTCCTGGACCTGGAGCCGATGGGCGTACATGTCGACCACGCGCGGGATCTTCGACAGGCCGATGACCCGGCCGCGCGGCAGGTAGCCGACGTGCGCCTTGCCGAAGAAGGGGAGGAGATGGTGCTCGCACAGCGAGTAGAACTCGATGTCCCGCACCACCACCATCTCGTCGTAGTCAACCTCGAAGGCGGCGCCATTGAAGAGGGCCTCGGGATCGGTGCGGTAGCCGTCGGTCAGTTCGGCGTACATGCGCCGCACCCGATCCGGCGTGTCGCGCAGCCCTTCGCGGGATGGATCCTCGCCGAGCTCGACGAGCAGGGTGCGGATCGCCTCGGGGATCAGGCTGTCGGGCGTTGATTCATCCATCGGCGGCATCCTACCAGCCGTGCCCCGGGACTAGGCTCCGGGCACCTCCGGCGGTAGACTCGCCCTTGCCGCCATGCTCATCCACCGAGCTCCGTCACGGGTCCACCGGCTCGCCCACCCGGGCGCCGCCAGCGGTCGGCTGGCACGCTCGCTCTCAGCGCGGCTGGATGACCGCTTCCATTTCGTGGCCGATGTTGCGGCCGGGGGCCGCGAGCCGATCGGCGCTGTCGTGGTCGGGCCGGGCGGCACCTGGGCGATCACCCTGCGTGCCGAGCCGGGTCGCTTCCGCAAGAGGAATGGCCACTGGTATCAGTGGAACCCGGCGACCCGCTCCTGGGTCCCCTGGGACGCGGGTTCGATCACGGCAGCGCGGCTGAGCGGCCACCGCCTCGAGCGCTACCTCGAGCGCGCCATGCTTCCATCACGGGTCGAGGCGGCGCTGCTCACGCCTCGCGGAGTACAGGTCGACTGGGAGGCCGACCAGCGACCGGGGATTCACATCTTCCGCGACGCGGAGAGCCTCGCCCTCGCGATCGAGGCCGAACGCCTGCTCAGCAAGCCGCAGGTCGAGCAGATCGTGGCATTGCTCGATCCACACCAGCCGCTGCCGTCCAGCCTGCGCACGCCGCGCCCGGGATGACCCCGCATCGGGCTCGACTATGATCCGAGCCCGATGATCGAGCCGGCCTCCACCACGTCCGAGACCGCCTCTGCGAGCGACCGTCACGTCGTCGCGGCGGTCATCGCCGCGATCGGGGTGGGCATTGCCCTGATCGGCGCATGGCTGGTCCCCTCGTTGGCGACCGTGGTCGTGTGGCCGCTCCTGTACGTGGTCCCCGGCTGGGGCATCCTGGCGGCGGTCCGCCCACGGATCGGCGCCACCGGGCGCCTGGGGCTGGCGATCGTCCTGTCGGTGGCGATCAGCGCGCACCTGGTCTACTGGCTGTCGTTGGCGTCAGGTGGCTACCGCCGCGAGACGATCTTCGGCGCGGCGGTGCTGCTGGCACTGCCGATCCCGTTGGCGGTGGCGCGACGCGGCGGCAGCAGCCTGCGGGCCGGCGCAGGGTCCGCCTGGGGAGCCCTGCGCCGCGAACCGATCGCGTTCGCCCTTGCCGGCCTGGCCGCCGTCTTCGTGGGCCTGGTCCTGAACCAGGGTCTGTGGCAGATCGGGCCGGATGGCGTCGCGGCGGGTGGCTCGAACTGGAGCGACCTGGGCGTGCATCTCTCGATCGCGCAGTCGCTGAACGCGGGCAACTTCCCGCCGCAGGTGCCCTACTTCGCCGGGGCGCCGCTGGTCTACCACTGGTTTGCCGATTTCCATGCGGCGATCGCGGCCCGCGCGGCCGGCATCTTCGCGGTGCCCAGCTTCGTGGCCGGCTCCGCGATCCTCGCCGGGGCGCTCGCCCTGTTGGTGCACGGACTCGCTCGTGCGCTGCTGCGCGGGGACCGGGCGCGGCGCGCAGCGCTGCTGGCGATGGTACTGGTGATCTTCGGAGGGGGCCTCGGCTGGATCCGGCTGATCGTTGACCTCGGATCCCATGGCGGGGACCTGATCGGGCTGGTGAGCACCAACTCGTATGACAACTCCTGGTACGACGCCGCCGGCCAGGTATCGTGGCCGTACTTCCGCATCCCATCGGTGATGGGCACCGGCCTGCTGGTGCACCGCGCCACCACCGCGGGGCTGCCGATCCTGCTCGGCGCCATTTTGCTACTGGTGGCCGGGCTGCCGGCCCGCGGCGCGCGCGCCGCGGGCCGCGTGGATCGACCTGCGTTGATCGGGCTGGCGGGGTTGCTGGGGGCGCTTCTGGCGCCCTTCCACTTCTTCTTCTTCCCGGCCTTCCTGGCGATCGCGCTGCTGTGGGTCCTGATCGGCGGTCGGCTGCTCGACCGGGACGCGCCGCGCAACGCCGCGCTGCTGCTCGCGCCCTATCTGCTGGCGATCCCCTTTGCGGTGCCGCCGTTCGTTGCCTCGAGCGGCTCGGGTCAGCTGCGCTGGGTCGCGGGGTGGGAATCGGCTCCGCTGGTGGACGGCACTGCCGCGGTCATCTTCTTCTACGCCACCAACCTCGGGGTCCCATTCCTGCTGGGGATCACGGCCTTGCTGGCGCCGCGCATGCCGCGGCGGGCCTTCCTGGCCGCCTGGCTGGTGCTCCTGCTCGCGGTGCCGAACCTGGTGCAGGTCAGCGTGGTGGCCTTCGACATGAACAAGTACTTCCAGGCGATGTGGATCCCGGTGGCGCTGGCAGCCGCCTGGCTGATCCGCCGCTGGCCGGCGCCGGCGATCGCCCTGGTCATGGCGCTCAGCGTTCCTTCCCCACTCCTCGTCTCCGCCTGGACCGCGCTCAACCACCTCCAGGTGCTCGGCTCGGCCGAGCTCGACGCTGAGCGGTGGATCGAGTCCCACACGCCGCCAGCGAGCGTGTTCGTCACCAACGGCTGGCTCAACTCGCCGACCGATGCGGCCGGCAGGCTGCGCCTGCTCACGTACTCGGTGTACGTCGCCAACCTGGGCTACGACCCCGATGAGCGCGTGGCCCAGATCGACCAGATCTACTGCGGCAACGATCCGGCCAACGCCGCCCGGATCGCCCGGTCGCTGGGGGCCGGCTACCTCCTGGACACCGGCCCGCCGCGCGACTGCTTCCCGCGCACCGAATTCGCAGGGGCAGCCGACTGGACGCTGGTCTTCTCCGAGTCCGGGGTCCGCATCTTCCAGCTGGCCGACGCCGCGTCGGCATCGGGCACGCGGGCCTCCGTATCATTCGTCCGGTGACCGCCACGCAGACCGCGCATTCCGGCAGCACCGGTGCCGTTGTGGCGCTCGAGCACCTCAGCAAACGGTTCGGGCCGCCCGGCACGCCTCCGGCGGTCCAGGATCTGTCGCTGACCATCCCCGCCGGCGAGATCTGCGTGCTGGTGGGCCCTTCGGGCTGCGGCAAGACGACGACCATGAAGATGATCAATCGGCTGGTCGAGCCGACCAGCGGTCGCGTCAGGATCGACGGAGAGGACGTCATGGCGCTGCCGGCCGTCGAGCTGCGGCGCCGGATCGGGTACGTCATCCAGCAGGTCGGCCTCTTTCCGCACATGACGGTCGCGGACAACGTGGCGGTCGTGCCGCGCCTGCTGCGCTGGCCCGAAGCGCGGGTCCGCGAACGGTCGCACGAGCTGCTCGAGCTGGTGGGGCTCGACCCGGCGACGTACGCCGGCCGCTACCCGGCGGCCCTCTCCGGAGGCGAGCGACAGCGCGTCGGGGTGGCGCGCGCCCTGGCCGCCGATCCGCCGGTGATGCTGATGGACGAGCCCTTCGGGGCGGTCGACCCGATCCTCCGCGACCGCCTGCAGAACGAGTTCCTTCGCCTGCAGGCGAAAGTGCGCAAGACGATCGTCTTCGTAACTCACGACGTTGACGAGGCGATCAAGATGGCCGACCGCATCGCCATCCTGCAGCGTGGCGGGATCCTGGCCCAATACGACACGCCGCAGGCCATCCTGGCGGCGCCGGCCAGCGAGTTCGTCGAGCATTTCGTGGGGGCCGATCGCGGCCTGAAGCGACTCTCGCTGGGCCGTGTCAGCGACCTGCCGCTGATCGAGCCGCTCACCGCGTCCGTCGGCGAGCCGCGGGGCGAGCTGCGCCGGCGGCTCGAGGCGGCCGGGGCCGACTACGCGCTGCTCCTCGACGCCGGCGAGCGACCGCTCGGCTGGATCGGCCGCCACGACCTCGACGGCGACGGCCCAATAGCGGCCGACGAAGCCACCCCCGGCTCACCGACGCTCCAGCCGGAGACCACGCTGCGTGACGCGCTGTCGACGATGCTCGGCTCATCGGTCCAGATGGGAGTGGTCGTCGACGAGCACGACGCGGTCCTCGGCCTGATCAGTGTGGACGCCATCTCTGAATTCCTGCGGGCGGGTGCGCCGCGGTGACACCCGACGAGCCGTTCATCCGCTGGGACTGGATCGTCGCCAACCTGGGCGATATCGGCGAGCGGACCTGGGAACACGTCCTGATGACCGTCATCGCGGTCGGCGTGGGGTTCGTGTTCTCGTTCACCCTGTCGCTGCTGATCGTCCACTGGCGACGCCTCTACGGCCCGGTCATCGGCGCGTCCGGCCTGCTGTATGCCATCCCCAGCCTCGGCCTCTTTGCGCTGCTGATCCCGTTCACCGGCGTCACGCTGCTGACCGCCGAGGTGGCGCTCGTCAGCTACACGCTCCTCATCCTGGTGCGCAACATCGTGGCCGGCTTCGACGGAGTGCCGCCCGACGTGGTCGAGGCGGCGCTGGGCATGGGCTACGGGCCGTGGCAGCTGCTGTGGCGCGTGCAGCTGCCGCTCGCCCTGCCGACGATCGTGGCCGGCCTGCGGATCGCGACCGTGACGACGGTGGGGCTGGTGGCGATTACGGCATTGATCGGGCAGAGCAATCTCGGATCCCTGATCGTGCAGCGCGGGATTCGGGCCGGCTTCCCGACCGCGATCGTGGTCGGGGCGGTCGGGTCGGTCCTGCTCGGCCTGCTGGCCGACCTCGGCTTCGTGGCCCTGCAGCGGCTCCTCACCCCCTGGGCGCGAGCCAGGAGCGGTTGAGCGATGGAGTTCCTGGGCCAGGTGGTCGCCTGGTTTGCCGCCCCCGAGCAGTGGACTGGCCGGGATTCGATCCCGGTTCACCTCGGCGGCCACCTGGCGCTCTCCGGGGCGGCGCTGGTCGGCGGCGTGCTGATCGCGCTGCCGATCGGGATCGCGATCGGCCACACCGGGCGCGGGGCCTTCCTGGCGATCGGGCTGTCGAACGTCGGCCGCGCGATCCCGTCGCTCGCCATCCTGGGCATCGTCTTCCCGATCAGCCTGCGCCTGGGCCTCGGCTTCGGCTTCGCCCCGACCCTGATCGCGCTGATCGCGCTCGCCATCCCGCCGATCGTGACGAACACCTACGCGGCGATCCGCGAGGTCGACCGCGACCTGGTCGAGGCGGGGCGCGGGATGGGGATGGGCGAGCTGCAGGTCCTCGCCCGGGTCGAGCTGCCGGTCGGCGCCGGCCTGGTGATGGCCGGCCTTCGTACCGCGGCGGTGCAGGTGGTGGCCACCGCGTCGCTTGGCGCGGTCATCTCGGCCGACTGCCTGGGCTTCTTCGTGCTGAAGGGGATCGCCATCCAGGACCGGCCGCAGATCTTTGCCGGGGCGCTGATGATCGCTGGGCTGTCGATGGCGGTGGAGGTGCTCTTCGCGGTGCTCCAGCGCCTGGTGGTCTCGCCGAGCCAGCGCATCGCCGCCGGTTCCCGGGCCTTCAACGAGCCGGGGCAGGCCGGTCAGGCCGGCTTGTAGAGGTCAGCCGAGCGGCCCGTCATGGGGCCGTCACGAGCCATTCACGCTCCGCTGCTAGACTCGCTCGGCGGCCACGCGTCGCGCCGCGGCGCATCGGCTGAAGACACGAGGAGGACCCGATGCGGAAGTACCGCACGCTCGCCCTTGGGGCGTTGCTGCTGGCGCTGCTGGTCAGCGCCTGCACGACGGGTGAGGGCAGCACATCACCGAGCGCCAGCGGGGCGCCAAAGCCGACCGTGACCATCGGCTCCGAGGGATTCGACGAGTCGCTGCTACTGGCTGAGATCTACGCCCAGGCGCTCGAGGCGCAGGGGTACACCGTCACCCGCCAGGACTTCGGCGCACGAGACCTGGCGATGAGATCGCTCGACAGCAATGCGATCAACGTGGTGCCGGAGTACATCGGCTCGCTCGTCCGCTTCCTGGGCGGCGAGGCGACCGGCGACACCAGCGAGACGATGGCGAACCTGGCCGCGGTGCTGGGGCCGAAGAACCTGACGGTGCTCGACGCGGCGCCGGCCCAGGATGGCGACGGCTTCGTCGTCCGCCAGGAGACCGCCGACCAGTTCAGCCTGGTCACCATGAGCGACCTGGCCGCGGTGGCCGATCAGCTGGTCTGGGGCCTGCCGCTCGAGTGCAGCACCAACCCATCCTGCGGACCGGGGCTGAAGGACGTGTACGGCATCGATATCGCCACGTTGCAGGTCGAGAACCTGACGGCCTGCTCGGGGGAGATGGCCACCGCGCTGAACGAGCCGAACGGGATCGACGTCGCCGAGATGTGCACCACCCAGGCCGATATCGAGCGCTACAACTTCGTCCTGCTCCAGGACGACAAGAAGCTGCATCCCCGCTCAGAACATCGCGCCGGTGGTGCGCAACGACCTGCTCGACGCAGCGCCGGACGACTTCGAGGCGACCCTCAACGCAGTCTCGGCCAAGCTGACCACCGACGAGCTGACCAAGCTCAACGTGCGGGTCAGCGTCAACCAGGAGTCGATCGAGGACGTGGCCGCCCAGTGGCTGGCCGACATGGGCCTGGTGACGTAGCTCGGACCTGCTTCGCGAGACCGATGGGCGGCGCTGCCTTCGGGCGGCGCCGCCCCTACACTTGCCGACCGATGTCCGAACACCTCGACCTGGCCGACTGGCGTCGTCGCATGGCGGCGATCTATGACGCGCTGCGGGACGATCAGCGCGCCGAGCCGGCGCGCCTCCTCCATTTCCGGGCGGCCAAGGATCGGCTCTTCGCCGAGCACTCCTCGTCGCCGATCCCGGCCGGCACGCGCCACGACTTCCGCGGGCTGGCCTACTGGCGCCACGACCCAACGCTGCGCCTCCTTGCCCCGCTGGAGCCCGATCCCGCCGCTCCGCCGCTCGAGGTTCCGCGCTCCGGCGAAGGGCCGGGCATGCCCTATGCCCGCATCGGCTGGGTCAGCTTCAGCGTCAACGACACGCCCTGCCGGCTGGCCGTCTACTGGCTGAATGAATACTCCGGCGGCATCTTCATCCCGTTCCGCGACGCGACCAGCGGCCAGGAGACGTACGGCGGCGGGCGCTACCTGTGGGACTCGGCCAAGGGGGCTGACCTGGGCTCGAGCGGCAACGAGCTGGTGCTCGACTTCAACTACGCCTACCAGCCCTCCTGCGTCTACGACCCGATCTGGAGCTGCCCGCTCTCGCCGCCGGAGAACCAGCTCTCCGTGCGCATCGCGGCCGGCGAGCGACTGGGCCGCGCCCGATGAGCGCTCAGGCGGATCACCCAGGGCGCCACTGCTACAAGTGCGGCCGCGAAATCGGTCAGGACCAGACCATCTGCGAGGTGTGCAACCGGGCGGGCATGGCGACCCCGTCGGCCACCCAGTACCACGGCACGATCGTGGTCGCCATCGTGGCCGGGGTGGCGATCATGGCCTTCTGGGCGAGCCTGTCGCTGCGCGGGATCGGGCCGTTCGGCGGGCAGGTGCTCTCCATTCGAAGCGATCCGCCGGATGGCGTGGTCGCGACGCTGCAGGTCACCAACGAGGGCTCCAAGGCGGGACGCGCGAAATGCCAGCTGACCGCCCGCGACGCCGGCGGGGCAACGCTGCGGGTTCGTGACATCGTCTCGGCGCAGGTCGCCGCGGGCGCCTCGATCAGGTTCGACGAGCGCATCCCCGGGCTCCCGGTGGAGCCGGCCGCGGTGGTGATCCTCTGCTCCTGAGCTGAGGCTATCCTGCGCACTATGCAGGCATGGCCGCGGATCCGAGTTGGGGTGTCGGCCGCCTTCGTGGCCTTCTGGCTGGCGATCGTGGCCGTCTTCCTGCTCGGCTGGCCGCGGCCGAGCTACGAGGGTCCCGCCTTCCCCGACCCGGTGGATGGGCAGGCGGTCTATGACGTCGCCGACGCTATCGAGCCAGACCTCGAGGCGGGCCTGGAGGCGCAGATCGACGCGATCGAGGCTCGCAGCGGCGCCGAGCTGGCCGTCTACGCGCGTGTCGATCCGACCGCCAGCGAGGATTCGAACCTGGCCGCGGCGCGGGCACTGATGGACCAGTGGGGGGTCGGGCGCAAGGGCTTTGACGATGGCCTGGTGATCATGGTCGGCCTGCAGCCGGACCTGATCCACGGCAAGGTCAGCCTGTACGGAGGGTCCGGCTTCCTGCGCGCCTACCTGTCCGAGGGTGACCTGAAGGGCGTCATCGACGAATGGATCGTGCCGGCAGCTCAGCAGCAGCAGCTTGGCGCGGGGCTGGTGGCGGCGGTCGACGTCATCGGCTCGGCGATCACAGCGCCCGCGACGGATCGGCTCACCTTCCTGCGCACCGTGAATGCGGCGCTCGGCCTGGTCGTGGCGCCGATCGCGTTGCTGCTGACGGTCGGCGTGGCGTTCCGGGCCTGGCGGCGCGCGGGCCGCGATCCCGGCGTGCTCGACTCGCCGTCGATCCTGATGGCCGGTCCACCCGCTGGCATGACCCCGTCATTGGCCACGTTGGTGCGCCAGGGGCGCGCCAACGAGCACTCCCTGAACACCGTGCTGGTGGGGCTGGCGAGCACCGGCCGAATCGCCTTCCAGAACCTCGACCGCGTCGGCAAGACCAAGGCCGACGATGACCCCAACCCGCTGCTCGACCCTGCCCTCGAGATCCGGGACGACCCGCCGACAGGCGGCAAGCTCGGGAGGCCGGAGCGCGAGGCGTGGGATCTCCTCCGGCGTCACGCAGGGGGCAGCGCGATCCTCAGCCGTGAGCGCCTGTGGAGCCTCAATGACGCGCTCGGGCCGATCCGTGACTCCCTCGAGCGGGAGGCGATGCGCCTGGGCTGGCTCTCCCATCTCTCGGCGCCAGTGATCGGTCTGTGGAGCGGGATCGGCATCGGCGAGATGGTGCTCGGCGGGCTGCTGGTATTCGCCGGCTTCGCGATCCCCATGTCGGGCGCCACGCTGCTGGGGGCTGCGACCGGCATCGGTGGTCTCGCCACCTTTGGCCTCGGGCAGGCGATGTCGCAGCGCACCAGGGAGGGCGCCTACGTGGACGCCATGCTGAAGGCTTATCGGCGCACCCTGGAGAAGACGCTGGAGCAGGCGCGCAACATGGAGCAGGTGGTGGGCGATGAGACGGTGCGCATGCTGGCCGATACGCCCGACAAGGCGGTCGTCTGGGGATTCGCGCTGGGCCTGCATGCCCAGGTCGCGGCGGTGCTGCAGCGCGGCCTCGAGGATCAACCCGCTGACGCCGTCGCGCGCGGGGTTGCCTACTACCCCCTCTGGCTGGGCAACGCTCCGGGCTCGCTGGCCGCCACCGAGGGAGGCGGGATCTTCGCCGGTTCGGGAGGCATCTTCTCCGGCTCGGGGATGCCCGACATCGGCGGCATGTTCAGCGCCATCGGCAGCGTTGGCTCCTCCCCGCCGTCGTCCTCCGGCGGTGGCGGCTTCGGCGGTGGCGGAGGCGGCGGTGGGGGCGGCGCCAGCGGGAGCTTCTAGCCGTCGGCTGGCGCTCGATGCGCCAAGGGACTATGGTTGGCCCGATGCCATACGATCGAAGACCGGACCGACGCCCAGGCGGCGGCCGACCCAGCGGCCCTGGACGACCCATGGGCGAGCGCCCGTCCTACGGCGACCGACCACCCCGTCCGCGCGCCGACTTCGCTGACCGACCACCCCGTCCGCGCGACGACTTCGCTGACCGACCACCCCGTCCGCGCGACGACTTCGCGCCTCCGGCTCGCGGCCCGCGTCCGGGTGGATTCGCCCCACGACCGATGGACGACGGCGGCATGTCGATTCGGCTCGACCCACGGCGCCTGAATGCCCTGAAGCTGCTGGCCGCCGAGGCTGGCGTGCGCCCCGGTGAGCTGGTGACCCGCTGGGTCGAGGAGCGGCTCGATGCTGCCCGGCCCGGAAGCGTCGCTCCCTCGGCGCCCGCCGCCTTGCCCGCGCCCGCACCCGACGCCCTGCGGGCCCTGTCTGCCCGCATCGACGATTTGGCTCGCCGCCTCGATGCGCTCACTCCCGCGGTCGTCGCCGCAGAGCCGACACCGGTCGTGGTGGCGGCCGAGCCGAAGCGTCGCGGGCGGCCGCCGAAGGCCACCTCCGCCGTGGCCAAGGCCGCAACTTCGACCCCTGGCGCCAAGGTGCGCAGCCCGCGACGGACCACCACGAGCACGGCGGCCAAGGCCACCCGGGCCAAGGCCGGGGGCGCCAAGGTGGCGGGCGCCAAGGTGGCGCTGCACGATGAGATCGCCGCCGTCATCGGCGAGCGCGGACCGCAGACCGCCGCCGAGCTGGCGAGTGCCATCACGGAGCGTGGCCTTTATCGGCAGCCCCGGAGCGCCAAGCCGCTCGATGCGGCGACCGTGAACGCTCGGGTCTCGAACCCCAAGTACCGTCCGCGCTTCGTCCGCCGCGAGGGGCGGATCGGTCTCGCCGCCGAGTAGCAGGACCTGCTCTTTATTCCGATAACAGCAAGAAGCGTCGCGTTTGGAGTCGGTCTTCTCGCTGTCGCTATCTTGCTGGGTTTCGGCGCGGCGATGGCCGTGATCGGGATCTCCAATGCGATCCTGCCGCCGTTCCAGATGGCCGATGACGACACGCTCCGCGAGCGAATCCCCGTCGCGCTTGCCTACCTTGCGTGGGGCGTCACCACCCTCGTGGTCATGCTTCTCGGGTGGCGCTGGCTGCGCCGAACGCGGTAGGCGCCAGCTGTGCTTCCCACGGACGTTGTTGACCTGAGCCCGCTGCGGGGCGCGCCCACTGAGCGGGCACAGCCGTGCCACGGCTCTTACGGCCAACTTCAGGCCGATGCTTGGCCGTCCCAGCCGCCCCGCGGCTCCATCGGCCAGCCAGAGGGGCTCCCAGCGTCCATCTTGGCCGTTAGACCCGCCCGGCGGCTACCGCAGAGGGTCCGGGCTCCACAGCTAGCCGGTCTTCTAGTCTTGGTGAGACTGCGCCCAGCCGACCAGCGCATCGGCCTCCCATGAGTTGACGACGGCTGAGGCCTGAACGCCGCAGGCGGCCGCCCGATCGCAGCCGTACGGCAGCCAGGCCAGCTGTCCCGGTGCGTGAGCGTCGGAGTTGATGGCCACCCGGCAGCCCGCCTCCACCGCCAGCCGCAGCAGGCGCTTGGGCGGATCCAGCCGCTCGGGCCGCGCATTGATCTCGATCGCCTTGTCGAAGCGGGCGGCCGCGGCAAACACGATCTCGGCATCGAAGCTCGAACCGGCGCGCTTGCGCTGGCCCGACACCATCCGGCCGGTGAGGTGGCCGAGCACATCGAGCTGGGGGTTGGCCAGGGCGGTCACCAGGCGCCGCGTCATCAGGCCGCTCGCCATCCGCAGGTCCGAGTGCACGCTGCCGACCACCAGGTCGAGCCGCGCGAGCAGGTCACGGTCCTGGTCGAGCGACCCGTCGGCCAGGATGTCGACCTCGATGCCGGTCAGGATCCGGAAGGGCGCCAGCTCCTCGTTGAGCGACGCCACCTCGCGGAGCTGGTCGTTGAGCCGCTCGGCCGAGAGCCCGTTGGCCACCTTGAGGCTCGGTGAGTGGTCGGTGAGCGCCACATACACGTGCCCCATGCCGCGCGCCGATTCCGCCATCTCGCGAATCGACGACCCGCCGTCCGACCAGTCGGAGTGGATGTGGCAATCGCCGCGCAGCGCCGCACACAGGGCCGCGCCCAGCTCGGCGACCGGCTGGCCGCCGGTCGCCTCCAGTCGCCGCAGGTAGACCGGCTCCTCGCCCCGGAGGGATTCGGTGACGGTACGCTCGAGCACCTCGCCGATCCCCGGCAGCTCGCGCAGGGTGCCCCGCCGAGCGCGTTCCGCGGCCTCGCCGGCGGGCAACCGCTCGAGGGCGGCCGCCGAGCTGCGGAAGGCGCGCACCCGGTACGACGGCTCGTTGGCGGCCTCCAGCAGAAACGCGATGTGTCGCAGGTCGGCGACCGGATCGCGCGGCTCAGGCACGGCCGATGACCGAGATCCCCCGGCGCCTCACGGGATGGTCAGGATGCGACGCGGGTTGTCGATCGTCATCTGCACGATCTCGCCCTCCCCGACCGCCCCGGTGCGCAGGATCGGCAAGAAGTGCTGCTGCAGGTAGGTATAGCCGAACCCCCCGTTCACCTTAAGGTGTCGGTCATGCGCGACGTCCTGGCTGAGCAGCAGCTGCGCCCCGTAGCCTCGCTCCAACAACTCGACGATCAGCTCGACAAGGCGCGGCTCCCCCGCCTCCTCCGTCCCGGACCGATGCCCGAGCAGGTCGAACTGCAGGTTGGCTCCCCGATCGAGGATGGCCAGGTAGTAGTCGAGAACCGGGTGGGAATCGGCATGGCCGATCACCACGCGGCTCGGATCGAGGCCCTCCTCCTCGAAGATCCGCAGCTGGGCGAGGCCGACCGGCGAGCGCACCGAGTGCGTCGTCACCGCCATGCCGGTCGCCTGCGCCGCGCGCGCCGCCGCGCGGTGGACCCTCTCCTCGAGCGCGCTGACCCACGGCTTGTCGGCGCCGATCTCGCCGATGATCCCGGGACGGATCCCAGTGCCGGCCACACCATCGGTGAACTCGGCGACCATCTGCCCGGAAAGGTCGTCGACGCTGCGCCGGTCGATCCTCGCCTCGGGCGGGTAGTAGGCCTCGTGGTACCAGCCGGTGCCCATCACGATCTGGACCCCGGTCCGGCTCGCGACACGCCGCAGGCGTTCCGGGTCACGCCCCACGCCGTCCAGCGTGAGGTCGACCAGGGTGGAGCCACCGCGGCGTCGAAAGTCGCCCAACTCGTCGGCCAGGGTCAGCTCATCGGGCGCCAGCTCCCAGTAGTCCCAGCGGCCGGGGATGTGCCAGAGCGACAGGCCGGTGTGCTCGTGCGGAAGGGTGAAGCCGATCCGGTCGGGCGGAAGCGGTCCGCTCACGGTCATGACGCGGGGAGCCATGGCTGCCTCCTGGTGGCGTTGCGCGTCGGTGCGGACGCAAGTTGGGCCGCCGACGCACGCGGTTGGTTGGATGCTGCAGTCTGCCACGCTTGCGGCAACATCGGTCCAGCCTGCAACATATCCGGGTGACCGATGACGAACGCTGGGCCCCACACCAGCGACGCTGGGAGACCGACCGCCTGAAGCCCGCGCTCGACGCGGGCGCCGAGCGGCGGCGCCGATTCATCAGCCAGTCGGGGGTCGAGGCGCAGCGGATCTACACTCCGTCGGACCTGCGCGACCCGGCGAATAACCCCGACCGCGACCGCCCCCGCTATGCGTTCAGCCCCCCACCGGGCGAGTTCAGCGGCTGGGACCCGATCGATGACCTCGGCCTTCCCGGCGAGCCGCCTTTCACCCGCGGCATCCACCCGACCGGCTATCGCGGGCGCCTGTGGACGATGCGCATGTTCGCCGGCTTCGGGACCGCCGAGGACACCAACCAGCGCTTCAAGAAGCTGATCGCCGCGGGCGGGACGGGGTTGTCGATCGCCTACGACATGCCGACCCTGTACGGCTACGACCACGACGAGCCGATGGCGGCCGGTGAGTTCGGCACCTGCGGGGTGGCGGTCAGCAGCCTGGCCGACATGGAGATCCTGCTCGATGGGCTGCCGGTCGGCGAGATCTCGACCTCGCATGACCATCAACTCCCCGGCGGCCATGATCTGGGCCATGTACATCGCGGCCGCCGAGACAGAAGGGCGTGCCGCGCGCCCAGCTGACCGGGACCCTGCAGAACGACATCCTCAAGGAGTTCGTGGCCCAGAAGGAGTACATCTTCCCGCCCGGCCCATCGCTCAAGCTGGTCACCGACACGGTGGAGTTCGGCACCCGGGAGATGCCCCGCTGGAACACGATCAGCATCAGCGGCTACCACATCCGCGAGGCCGGCTCGACGGCGGTGCAGGAGCTGGCCTTCACCATCGCGGATGGGATCGCCTATGTCGAGGATGCCCTCGCGCGCGGCCTGCGTTTCGACGACTTCGCCCCGCGCCTCTCCTTCTTCTTCAACAGCCACAACGACTTCTTCGAGGAGATCGCCAAGTTCCGGGCGGCGCGCCGGATCTGGTACAAGCTGTGCACCGAGCGATTCGGGGCCAAGAACGAGCGCTCCACCTGGATGCGCTTCCACACCCAGACGGCCGGCGTGTCGCTCACCGCGCAGCAGCCACTCAACAACCTGACCCGCGTCGCCATCCAGGCGCTGGCCGGGGTGCTCGGTGGGACGCAGAGCCTGCATACCGACGCGTACGACGAGGCGTGGGCTGTCCCCAGCGAAGAGGCCGCCCTCCTCGCCCTGCGGCAGCAGCAGATCATCGCCGAGGAGTCCGGCGCGGCCAACACGGTCGACCCGTTGGCGGGGTCCTACTACGTCGAGACGCTCACCAACCAGACCGAGCAGGCCGCTTGGGCGTACCTGCGCCGCATCGACCAGATGGGCGGCATGGTGCGTGCCATCGAGGCCGGCTATCCGCAGGCGGAGATCGCCGATGCGGCCTACGCCCAATCCCGCGCCCTCGAGGATCACGATCGTGAGACGGTGGGCGTAACCACCCAGGCCGATCCCGAGGAGGTGCTGCGCATCCCGCTGCTGGAGGTCGGCGAGGAGCAGGAGCGCCGGCACCTGGACCGCCTGATCCGGGTCCGCGCCGAGCGCGATGCCGACGCCCACCTGCGGGCGATCACTCGCTTACACGAAGAAGCGGCTCGCGGTGACGTGAACCTCATGCCGGCGATCCTCGAGGCGGTCCAGGCCTACGCGACCATCGGCGAGATGTGCAACCTGCTGCGCGGGGTGTACGGGGAGTACCAAGAGCCCCTCGCCGTCTGACGCCGGGCAGCCTGATCCGCGGGGGAGCGACGCGGTCCGGCACCGGCGGAGCGGCACCGGTCAATCGCAGGGCACGCGCCCGCGCCGTCCCCTCGCGCGCAGCAGCCTGGCACGCAACCGCTTACCGCCCACTTATCGACCGGTATCCTCGACGGCGTGAAGCTCCACCTGGTCGACGCCACCTTCGAGCTCTTCCGCGCCTACTACTCGCGTCCCGCCGAGGTCGGGCCCGACGGGCGTCCGGTGAACGCCATTCGCGGGCTGATCGACTCGATGCTGTCGCTCCTGCGCGAACCGGACGTGACGCACCTGGCGGCCGCCACCGATCACGTGATCGAGAGCTGGCGCAACGAGCTGTACCCCGGCTACAAGAGCAGCGCCGGCATCGACCCCGCCCTGCTGGCGCAGTTCGGGGACGCTGAGCGCGCGCTGCGTGCCCTGGGGATCGTCACCTGGCCGATGGTCGCCGAAGAGGCCGACGATGCGATCGCCACCGCCGTGGCGCGGTTCGCGGATGATCCACGGGTTGAGCAGATCGTCATCTGCAGCGTCGACAAGGACCTCGCCCAGTGCGTCTCCGGCCGACGGGTGGTGCTGCGCGATCGGATCCGATCGATCACCTATGACCAGGCCGGCGTGATCGCCAAGTTCGGCGTGGCTCCGGAGAGCATCCCCGACTACCTGGCACTCGTCGGCGACAGCGCCGACGGCTTTCCGGGGCTCCCCGGCTGGGGCTCCAAGAGCGCGGCCACCATCCTGGCTCGCTTCGGCCACCTGGAGTCGATCCCCGACTCCCCGCTCGACTGGGAGCTGCCGATGCGCAACGCCGTGCGCCTGGCGGCCGTCCTGCGCGACCAGCGCGCCGATGCCGTCCTGTTTCGACGCCTGGCGACCCTCAATCGCGATGCGCCGATCGTCGGAGACCTCGACAGCCTGGCCTGGGGCGGCGTCCCAAGGGCACCGTTCCTGGCCCTGTGCAACGAGCTGGGCTTCGATCGGATCCGGGAGCGAGTGCATCGATGGGCCCCGGCGGCACCATCGGTCTAGGACCATTGATGGATTGGGGTGCGGTCCGATGGGGCCTACGGTTGGTCTCCGATGTCACGACGCACCGTCATGGCGGCCGCCCTGGCGGTCGCCACCAGCCTTGGCCTGGCCCTCCCGGGCCTGCCGCCGCAGCTCGCGGCAGCGTCGTGCTCGAACTGGACCTCGCAGTCCGCTCCCCCGCCCACCATCCGCGTCTTCCGGCACGCGACCGGCGCCGTCGACACCGTCGACTTCCGCGTCTACACCAAGAACGTCCTGTCGCGGGAGTGGATCGGCTCATGGACGGCCGAGTCGCTGCGCTCCGGAGCCCTGGCCGTCAAGAGCTACGCGTGGTACCAGGTGCTGCACTGGCGCGGCGGGGTCAACGCCGACGGCGCGTGCTTTGATCTGCGGGATGACACCGTCGACCAGGTCTACGATCCGTCCAAGGCCACCTGGAGCACTGCAGCGGCCGCCGTTGACGCTACCTGGCCGACTCGCGTGCTGAAGAACGGCGCCATCTTCGCCACCTACTACAACGCCGGCACCTCCGGCGAAGTCTGCGGCGCGAACGCCAACGGCTGGAAGATGTGGCAATGGGGCACCCAGGCCTGTGGCCTGGCGGGCAAGACCGCGGCGCAGATCGTGCTCATCTACTTCTACCCCGGCGTCACGGTGACCGATGCGCCGGCGCCGGTCGCCACCCCTTCCCCCACGTCCGTACCGACCCCGACGCCGGCCCCCACCGCGGTCCCCACGCCGACCCCAACGCCGGTGCCGAGCGCCGTCCCCACGGCAGCTCCGGCCGCCAGCCTGACTGCGACGCCGGTGCCGAGCGCCACGCCAAAGCCAACCCCGGTCCCCACGCCGGTGGCGACTTCGGTGCCGACTCCGCTGCCAACGCCTCCCCCGCCGCAGGAGCTACCGGGCGGAGGCCAGGTCACTGTGACCGACGCCAATGGGCCACCGCCGCCGCCACCTCCCGACCCCGACCCGGTGGTGGCGACCTCCGCCGAGTTGTCAACGCAGGACGCATTCAGCGGCAGCCTCGCGCCCTGGGAGTTCGGCCCGACGGCGATGCGCCGCGTCCTGGCATGGGCTGACGCCTGGGTGCCCGGCCACGCTTGGCCCGCCCGCGACGCGGAGGCGACCCTCGTCGGGGCACCATCCACGATGCCGGCGATCACGTTCCGCGCGCTCTGGGGAGCGGCGACCGAGAAGCTCCTGGCCAGCCTTGTCGCACGGCTGTCGCGGAGCGACGGACTCGCCTTCCTGCTGGGGTCGCCGGGCCCCTAGGCGTCCCCTCGGCGGATCACCAGCTCGGCGGCGGCCAGATCCTGGATCGCCAGCCCCACACTCTTGAAGATGGTGATGGCCTGCCGATCTCGCTGCGCAGCCCAGTCCCGCTCGATGCTGCCGATCTCGACGAACTGATCGGAGGCCAGAATGCCCCGATCGATGGCGGCCACCAGGTCGCCTGCCTCTTCCAGGGCCGCGGCCCGAGCGTCCACCGCGACGCAGGCGGCGCGCCCGAACAGCTCGGGTGGGATCTCCACCATGTCGAGCCGATACGCACCCACCCCGTTCACGTGCGCGCCGGGCATCACCCAGTCAGCGCTGAAGACCGGCTCGGACGATGTGGTGGCGCAGCAGATGACCTCTGCTCCCCGCACCGCTTCCTCTGCCGACGCGGCGGCGACCACCCGCACGCCCAGGCCCAGCTCGGCTGCCATGTCGGCGGCAAAGGCTTCGCGCGAGCGAGGCGTCCGCGCGTAGACGCGCAGCTCGCGAATGGGGCGCGCGGCGAGCACTGCGCGGACCTGCCAGGCCGCCTGGGCGCCCGTGCCAAAGAGGGCGAGGACGGAAGCGTCCGCGCGCGCCAGCAGCCGTGTGCCCACGCCTGCCGCGGCGCCGGTGCGCATGGCCGTCACGGTGGCCCCATCGAGCACCGCCCGAGCCTCACCGGTCGCCGCATCGAACCACAGCACCACCGCGTGAATGGTCGGCAGTCCCCGTGCCGCGTTGCCCGGGGTAACGGTCACCAGCTTCACGGTCGAGCCAGTCCCTCCGTCGCGAACCCCGGGCATGAGCAGCAGGTCACCGGCCGGCAGGGGCACACGACTGCGCAACGGCGATCGATCGCGTCCAGCCGCGACGTCCCGGTACGCGGCCTCGACCGCATCCAGCAGCTCCGACATCGGAACCGCCGCGCGAACGGCGTCAGCGTCGAAGAAGCGCATGGGCGGATCCTACCTTCGCCGCCAGATCGGACGCGAGAAAGCGATCCAGCCGCTTGCCGCGACGGCGGCGAGACCGACCATCGACCAGGTCGCGATCGCCGGGCTGAAGTGCTCGGCCAGCGCGCCAGCGACCAGCGTGGAAGCGGTGATGGTCAACGTCACCAGCCCGTAGTCGAAGCTGAAAACGCGCCCGCGGATGGCATCCGGCACCGCTCGCTGGAGGCCATACGAGGAGAGGGTCCACTGCGCGCCGCCTCCCAGGTGCCCGCCGAAGACGGCAAGTGCGGCGAGCGCCAGGATCGGCGCCAGGGGCAGCAGGCTGTAGCACACGGCAAAGATCACGAACGACGCGGCAATCCCCAGGATCAGGCCTCGCTCGCTCGTCCCCATGATACCGCGCACCAGGAAGGGGCCGAGCAGCGCGCCAAGTCCGCGCGCCGCGAACAGGATGCCGATCCCCGCGTCGCCTGCCGCGAAGACGGTGCGTCCGAAGACGGCCAGCAGCACGATCACCCCGCTGCCGACGCCGAAGGCCGTCTTTGACAGCAGCAGCGCGGCCAGCGTTCGATTGCCCCTGGCGAAGCGCAGCACGATGGTCATCGAGGCCACGACCCCAGCGTGGCCTCTCTGGGCCCCGGCTTCCGTGCCACCCGAGGGCTGCGTTTGCACGAAGGAGCGCCGGATCCCGAGGATCAGCGCCGCCGAGGCGGCGAAGGAGGCGGCGTTGACCACAAAGGCCACGTCCCTGCCGAAGACGGCGGCCACGGCGCCGCCGAGTGCCGCCCCGACCGCCAGCATCGTCCCCCACGACGAGCCGATCAGGATGTTGGCGTCTGGCAGCTCCGCCTCGTCGACCAGGTTCGGCAGCGAGGCCGAGCTGGTCGGCTCAAACAGGGCGGCCCCGACGGACAGGAGCGCCGCCGCCGCGAATGCGATCCAGAGGGTGTCGGCATCGCGCGCAAGGAGGAACGCGAGCGCCGCCGGGATGCGGGCCAGGTCGGCGCCCACCATCAGCCGGCGCCGATCGAATCGGTCGGCCAGCACGCCGGCGATCGGCGAGGCCAGCGCGAATGCGCCGGTCTGCACCACCAGGAAGAGGGACGCCACCGCGGGAGAGCCGGTCACCTCGAGCGCCAGGCCCAGGACCGCCACGGTCGCAAACCAGTCGCCCGCGAAGCTGATCAGCTGCGCCGCGAAGAGGCGGCTGAAGGCGCGGTTGTGACGCAGCAGGGTAAGGTACGGACGCAGGCGCATGGAGCGGCATCATGCCACGGCCACCCGCCTGCGCTGGCTTCGGAGGGCGCGCGGCTTGGGCGACGGGGACCCCCTGCGGTGAGCTGGTTCACCGCCCTGCTGGTGGCGCACATCGCGCTCGCCGTCTCACTGCTGGCGCCCAGCCTCCTCCTCCCCTTTCTGCTGAAAGGCCCTCGAAGACGCTCCGCCCGGCCGGATTACCCGGGCGCTGATGGCGATGCAGGGGAACGGCAGCCTGCTGATCGGCCTGGGCCTGCTGGCCACCGGGGCAGGTCTGGTGGTAAGCCTCGGGACTCAGCTGTTGGGCAAGCCGTGGCTGCTCATCGCGCTGGCGGTGTATGCCGCCAACCTGGCGATCGCCGGGGTGCTGTCACGGCCCAACTTGCGGCGCCTGGCGCGGCTGGACCCCGGGAGCGACCAGCAGCGATGGCGGCGGACCGTGCGCCGGCAGCGCTACCTCGCCTACGGCATGGGGGCGGCGGTCGGGCTGATCGGCTTCCTGATGAGCGCCAAGCCCGAACTGTGGTGAGCCGCTAGAAGTTGGGGATCGGCAGCTGGCGTCCCATGATCAGGAAGAGGCCAGCCACGATTACCAGGATGGCGATGGCGAAGACGGCGAACCAGCGCAGGACGTCCCACATGGTCTCTGAAGACTCCATAACGTTCGGTCGAGGGCGGACCCGCCCCGATTCTACCAAGCCGTTCCCGACACTCCGCAAGACGGAGCCCTAGAATCCGCGCCGTGACCTTGACCCTCTTCGACCAGCGTCGCGGTGAGCTGGTGCCTTTCGCGCCGATCGGTGCCGGACCGGTGGGGCTCTACGTATGCGGCGTCACGCCCTACGACACCGGACACCTGGGCCACGCCTTCACCTACCTCAGCTTCGACGTGCTGCATCGCTACCTGGCGTACCTTGGCTACCGGGTGGTGTACGTGCAGAACCTGACCGATGTCGACGACGACATGCTGCGCAAAGCGCGCGAGAGTGGCGAGAACTACCTGGCCCTTGGCAACCGCCACGTCACCACCTTCCTGACCGAGATGGCGGCCCTCAACTGGTTGCCGCCTGACCACTATCCGCGCGCCACCGAGCACATTCCGCAGATGCTCAAGATGATCCGTCGGCTGGTGGCCAAAGGCCATGCGTACGTGGCCGAGGGGCATGTCTACTTCAGCATCGCCTCCTGGCCGAGCTATGGGGAGCTCTCGCACCTGCCGCGTGAAGCGATGCTGCCGATCGCCAACGAGCGTGGCAACCGGCCAGAGATGCCCGGCAAGCGCGATCCGCTCGACTTCGTCCTGTGGCAGCCGTCGCTCCCCGACGAGCCGGCCTGGGACGCGCCGTGGGGCGCCGGTCGCCCGGGCTGGCACATCGAATGCTCGGCGATGAGCACCGCCTACCTGGGAAACCGCTTCGAGATCCATGGAGGAGGCGGCGACCTCATCTTCCCGCATCACGAATCGGAGACCGCGCAGAGCGAGGCGGCCAGCGGCGAGCGACCGTTCGTCGCCTTCTGGCTGCATGCGGGGATGCTGCGCTACGCCAACGAGAAGATGAGCAAGTCGTTGGGCAACCTGGTGCTGGTTCGCGACCTGCTGAGCGCGTACAGCGGTGATGCGATCCGCCACTACCTGGTCAGCCACCACTACCGCGCCGAGCTGGAGTTCGACGCCGCAGACCTCGACGCCTCTGCCGTCACGGTCGCACGCCTGCGGCGCGCCGCGCAGCTCGCCGAGGAGGTGGATCCACTGGCGCCGGCGCTGGCCGACCCCGGCAACCTGCCACCCGAGGTTGCGGGCCACCGCTCCCGCTTCCTGGCGGCCATGGACGACGACCTCGACACCCCTGCCGCCCTGCCCGAGCTGCATGCCCTGGCGGCGCTGGCCATCTCGGCCGAGGACCGCGCGGTCCGTGCCGCAGCGGGTTGGATGGTACGCGAGCTGGGCGCCAGGATCCTGGGGCTGCGGATGGCGACCGTGCCGAGCCTGCGCGAGTTGCGCGAGATGCGCGAGGCGGTCCCCGCGTGACGGAGCCATCGGACGACGAGCTGGTCCCGGTGAGCGTGCGCCTCGGTGCGGTGGTGCCGCCGGAGGACCCGGAGGACTGGACGCGGCCGCTCACCTGGATGGTGGCTGCCGGCATGCTGGCCGGCCCGCTGGCAGCACTGGCCTGGTTCCTCGTGGCAGCACCGCGCTCGACTGACGCGCCGTTGCCGGGGACCTGGCTGGTTGCCATCGCCCTCGCCGGCGGAGCAGCCGCGGTGGGGGCGACCCAGATCGGTCGCCTGCGGAGCTTCACCGGCACGCTGGGAGCTGGCCTCTTCGCCGCGGTGGCGACGGTATTGATCGGGCTGGTGATGTCCGGCGAGCGACAGGTCGAGGCGGCCTCGCCGTCGCTGGCCCATGGCCTCGCGGCTGCGGTCGCCGGGGCGGTCGGCGCGCTGGCCGCCTCGCTGGTGGCGCCGGGGGCGGCAGCCATGCAGTCACGCCTGCGGCGGCTCCTGATGCCCGGCCTGGTCGGGGCGGTGGCGGCAGTGGCCACCGTGTCCACTCTCTTCGGCGGATAGGCCCTAGCCGGTTCCCTTGCGGCTCAGTCGCTCGGCGAGACCGCCGGCGATCAGCGCCAGCCCCAGCGCGATGATCCCCAGCGAGCCGATCAGGCGGAACGCCTCGCCGCCGAAGGCGGTCGCGAAGGCGAGGTACGCGATCAGGGCGCCGAGCGCCAATCCTGATCCGATCCATTTGAAGGCCGGCAGATCGGCGATCCAGCCGGCTGCGTAGAGGCCGATCCCCATCGAAAACGGGACCACCGTCCACAGGTACAACCAGGCCGACCAGCGGTCGGCAAGGCTGGTGTACAGCAGCCCACCGCCGATCCCGCCCAGGAACGCGCCGGGGATCGCCATCCCCGCCCGCAGCCGTCGCCGCTGGTGGCCGCCGAAGAGGGCCGGCACGATGAAGAAGAGGGCCAGTCCGATGACCAGGATCGGCCACCAGGCGAGCAGCTCGCGGCTGATTCCGAGCCCGGCGAACCAGGTGCCGAGCCATTCGCTGGCGAGCACCAGGATGCCGATCACCAGCAGGGTCAGGCCCAGTAACAGCTCGATGGTGCGCGTCATGGCGGCGAGTATAGTGCCGCCCATGTCGCGCTCAGACGGCCGCTTCCTGGAGCGCTGCACGACGTGTCAGTGACCGGCGCCCCGCCGCCGCTCGACGCCGCAGGTCGCCTGGTGAGGCGCGGCCAGCAGCTGGCCGGCCTCTCGCTGGCGTTGCTGGTGGTGGGACCCTCCGTGCTGCTGGTGTACGCCTGGGTGGAGGTGCTCAACAACCCCGGTTACACGCTCGTCGACGGCTACTGGATCGGGCGAGTGCCCTGGAGGCCGACCGGGGTCGTGCTGGCGCTGGTCGGGTCCGTGCTGGGGCTCGGCTCGGGCGGCCTGGTGGTGGCCGTCGTCGGCGGCTGGTGGAGGAGGCTGCTGATCGTGCCCGTCACCGCCGCGGCCGCGCTCTGGTGGGCGTTTGCGATCGGCCTCCTCCCCATCGCGCGCTTCCATGGCCCGGACCCCGTGACCTTTGCCTACGACCTCCCAACGGCAGCCGCCATCCTGGTCCTGCTGCCCGCGGCGTTCCTGGCCCTGCTGGCCCTCAGCCCGCGCCCGCCCGACCGTCCCGCCACGCGCCTCCGGCCCGTCCACCCGCCAGACAGGTGATCCGGCTGCTCAGACGCTTCATCATCGGGCAATAAGCACGCGACGTCATCATCGGCGCATGAACGACGCGGAGCTGGGTGGCGTGGTGCGATCCCTGCGCCATCGGCGCCGATGGCGCCAGATCGATCTCGGGCGACGGGCTGGGGTCAGTGGCGGACTCGTCGGTCTGCTCGAACGGGGCCGGGCTGATCGCGTCTCAGTCAGATCACTCCGGCGAATCTGCGCCGAGCTCGAACTGCGGCTCAGCTGGGATGCCGGCTATCGGGGCGCGGAGCTGGCGCGACTTCGGGACCGCGACCATTCGCGTCTCGCCGAGGGGTTCGCGCGTCGACTCGAGGAGATCGGCTGGGTGGTGGCTGCCGAGGTCAGCTTCAACCGGTACGGCGATCGCGGCCGCATCGACCTGCTGGCGCACCACGCCGATTCGCGCGCCGTGGTTGTCGTCGAGATCAAGACCGTGATCAGCGACGTGCAGGAGCTACTCGGCGCACTGGACGTCAAACGTCGGGTTGCCAGCGGCGTTGCGACGTCGCGCGGCTGGCGAGCTGATTCCGTGGTGCCGATCCTGGTCGTGGCCGAGAGCAGCACGAATCGGCGTCGGATCGGCTCTCACCCGCGGCTGTTCGCACGACTCAGCGTGAGAGGAAGAGCGGTCGAAGCATGGCTGCGCCGCCCGCGGGGTGCGCCAGAGGGGATGCTGCTGTTCGCGAACTCCTCAGATCGCAGTGAGGCTGACGCTAGACGCGCCGGACGACAGCGAATCCGACCTCACGGGCGGGGGCCGAGCGTGGACAGCCAGGCAAACGAGCGATCTGGCGTGCGGCGGCCTGTCTAATGCGAACCACGTTGCTTGCTGGCAAGGAGGCGGAGGCGGGTCGGGGTCGGGGTCGGGAGAGCAGCGCCGCCTGGGGACTGCCCCCTACATCTCCCCTTCGAAGGGCGGCTGGAGCATGCGCAGCGGCTTGTCAGCGCGGTAGCCGAGCAGGTAATCGGCCTGCATTAGGGTGTGGATCTGGCTGGTTCCCTCGTAGATGACCGAGCCCTTGCTGTTGCGCAGGTAGCGCTCAACGGGGTACTCGTCGCTGTAGCCGTAGGCACCATGGATCTGGATCGCGTCGAGGGCGCACTGCACGGCGTGATCGGTGCAGAACCACTTGGCCAGGCCGGTCTCCCGCGTGTTGCGAGCTCCGGCGTTCTTGGTCCAGCCGGCCTTGAAGACGAGCAGGCGCCCCGCCTCGATGCCGGCGTACATCTTCGAGATCATCTGCTTGACGAGCTGGTGACGGCCGATCTCCTCGCCGAACGCCTTTCGCTCATGGGCGTACTTGATCGATGCGTCCAGGCAGGCCTGCGCCAGACCCACCGAGCCGGCGGCCACCGTGTAGCGCCCCTGGTCGATCGCGCTCATGGCGATGCTGAAGCCCTCGCCCTCCTCGCCGACCCGGTTGGCGACCGGCACCACGCAGTCGCTGAAGTACAGGATCCCGGTGTTGCCAGCGCGCACGCCGAGCTTGCCGTGCAGCGAATCGGTGCTGAAGCCGGGGAAGCCGCGCTCGACGATGAAGGCCGTGATCCCCTTGTGTCCGGCGCTCTTGTCAACCGTGGCGAAGACCAGGAAGTTGTCGGCTGCATCGGCCAGGCTGATCCAGATCTTGCTGCCGTTGAGCAGGTAGCGATCGCCGTCCCGGCGGGCGGTGGTCGACAGGTTGGCCACGTCGCTGCCTACCCCCGGCTCGGTGAGGCCGAAGGTCGCGAGCTTCTCGCCGCGGGCCTGCGGAACGAGGTAGCGCTGCTTCTGATCCTCGTTGGCCCACTGCAGCAGGGTCAGCGAGTTGAGGCCGGTGTGGACCGATAGGACAACCCGGAAGGCGGTGTCGGCGCGCTCCATCTCCTCGCACAGCAGGGCGAAGGCGATGTAGTCCATGCCGGCGCCGCCGTAGCGCTCCGGGATCGGCAGGCCAAGGAAGCCCTCCGTCCCCATCTTTTGGTAGAGGGAGCGGTCGTAGGTCGAGGTGGAGTCGAGCTCGTGGATGCGCGGCAGAATCTCGCGCTCGGCGAAGGCGCGCGCCGTGCGTTGCACCTCGCGCTGCGCATCGGTCAGGGCAAGATCGATCATCAGGTCTCCGCAGGGGTCGGGGTTGGGACGCCACGATTCTAGCCCCAGCGACGCGTTCCGGAGGCCCGGCAGGATCGGTCGGGCGTAATCCTGACTGATCGGGTAGGGTTTCAGTTGACGACCATTCG
Source organism: uncultured Chloroflexia bacterium (assembly GCA_963750025.1). Lineage (GTDB taxonomy): Bacteria > Chloroflexota > Limnocylindria > QHBO01 > QHBO01 > CF-167. The sequence goes on along the minus strand of CAVVPF010000022.1, from coordinate 77,722 downwards.
GGGGTCGGCTAGGCTCCCCCGTGGATCGGCGCCACCAGCCCCACATCGTGACGGAGGGACCCTTGGAGATCGGCTTCCTGACCACCGGCCTGCTCACCGGCCTGCGCGAGGGCGTCGAGGCCGCGCTCATCGTCAGCATCATCCTGGCGTACCTGGCGCGCACCGGGAACACCCGCCACTTCGGCACGATCTGGCTCGGAACAGGAGCCGCGATCGCCTTGAGCGTGGCGGTGGGGGTCGCGCTGTTCGTGACCATCGGCGGCCTGACCGCGCCGGCGGAGCAGTACTTCGAGGGTAGCGCCATGCTGCTGGCGGCCGGTGTCGTGACCTGGATGCTCTTCTGGATGCGGCGCACCTCGGCCAACATCCGCGGCGAACTGCACAGCGGCATCGACCGCGCCCTCACCGAGGGGAGCGTGTGGGGCCTCTCCGTGCTGGCCTTCACCGCGGTCGCCCGCGAGGGGATCGAGACGAGCCTCTTCCTGCTCGGCCAGGTGACCGCCGCCAGCGACGCCGAGACCGGCGCGGCGAGCACCCTGGTCGGCGCACTGCTCGGCCTCCTGGTGGCGACCATCCTGGGCTACGGCCTCTACCGCGGCGCGCGGATCCTCAACCTGGCGACCTTCTTCCGCTGGACCGGGATCGCGCTCGTCTTCATCGCCGCCGGCCTGGTGAGCCACGCCATGCACGAGTTCATCGAGGCAGGGCTGATCGGCTTCGGGACGGCGACCGCCTTCGACATCAGCGGCGTACTGCCCCACTCGGCGGATGGCGGCAGTCTGCTCGGTCAGATGCTGCGGGCCGTCTTCGGCTACACGGCCACCCCCGAGTGGACCACGCTGATCGCTTGGCTCGGCTACCTCGCTGCGGTGCTCTTCCGCTACCTGCGACCGATGCGCCCGGCGACTCCCTCCCCCGTCTCGGGCAGCGAGCCGGTCCCGGGCGTCTGACGGTCGCGCCTAGCGGGCGGCGAGACCGACGAAGTCCAGCACTTCGCGCCAGGCGTCCTCGGATGCGGCGGCGTGCTCCACGGCCCGCCGGTCGAAGAAGGAGTGCGGCGCTCCGGGATAGGTGACGGTCCGATGCGTCATGCCGGCGGCGTCCAGGGCCGCGTCGAAGCGCTTCACGGCGTCAGGCCCGATCCCCTCGTCACCGCCGCCCCAGATGGCGAGCACCGGGCAGGTGAAGCGGCCCGCCTCGTCGGCAGGTGCCGGCAGCCCGGCCCGGTTCAACCCGACCGGCCACCCGGAGAAGCCGATCACCCCCGCCAGGCCGATCCCGGCTGCGGCCTGCAGGAAGCTGAGCCGCCCACCGAAGCAGAAGCCCACGGTGTAGAGCCGTTCCGCCGCGCCGCCCTTTTCGGATCGCAGGTGAGCCGCGGCGGACGCGACGTCCGCGTTCAACGTGGCGTGACGCGCCTGACTGACGTGGGGCATGTAGTCGAAGTCCGCGCCGCGACGCCCGGTCCCCGCGGTGCGGCTGAAGTAGTCGATGGCGATCGCCTGCACGCCTGCCTCGGCAAAGCGCAGCGCCAGCTCCTCGTAGAACGGATGCAGGCCGCGCACGTCGGGCAGCACCGCGATCCCCGCTCCACCCGGTTGCGCGGCGCGAGCGCCATAGGCCGCCACGGGCGTCCCGTCGGCCGAGATGAGGGTCAGGTCGCCCGCATCAAGCGCCGCACCACGGATCGGCGGCAGAGGCGGGTGGGCGTCGACGTCGTAGCACATGCATGCCGATGATAGCCGGCTGTCGGGTGCCGGTTAGCCCAGCTGCAGGATCGCCGCGTACGTACCCAGTACCAGCACCGCGGCGATCAGCAGGTAGGCGCTGACGCGCAGCGACGGTGAGATGCGTCGGGCCATCAGCGACCCATCCGGAGCGCGCCACATGCCGCCCAGCGTCGGAACGTTGGCCGGCGCCAGCAGCGCTGCGATCACAACGCCCACGGCCAGGCCGCCGACGTGGCCGGTCCAGCTGATCGCCGGGACGCTGAAGGTGATGATCAGGTTCAGCACCAGCAGGGTGCCGACCTGCGAGAGCATGGCTCGGGCCTGCGGACCCAGCAGCAGATGCCGCCGGCGCGAGACGACGAAGGCCAGGCCGAAGAGGCCGAAGATGGCACCCGAGGCGCCGAGCGCCGGAATGCGTGGTGCCGCCAGGATGGTGAGCACGTTGCCACCCAGGGCGCACAGCAGGTAGATGACGGCGTACTCCAGGTGGCCGTACATCTGCTCCATGATCGGGCCGAAGAGCCACAGCGCGTACATGTTGAAGCCGATGTGCAGGAGCCCCAGGTGCAGGAAGGCGCCGGTGATCAGGCGCCACCACTCGCCGTGCGCGACCGCGGGACCGTAGACCGCACCCGCCTCGGCCAGCGGGCCGCCGCCCCCGAAGAGCGAGAAACCTGACCCGCCTGAGAGTGCGCCGTCGAGAAGGAAGACGGCCACGACGACGGCAACGATCGCCCAGGTGACCCAGGCCTGGTAGCTGGCGTACGCACCCCGCGCCCGGTTGAACTGGCGGCGCGCGGCGAAGTCGTGCCCGGTCTCCTTCAGGAGCCAGGCGATCCGATTGGCGATCGCGCCGCGCTCATCAGGCGGCGCGCGGTGATCGGCCTCGCGGTAGGCGGCAACGGCTTCCTCGAGGTGTCCGTCGCGCACCTCCTGCTCGGCCACCGAGCGCCAGCCGAGCCAGGCCGTCGATCCCCCGCGCTGCGCCGCCTCGCGCCAGGCGACCAGGGCGCCGGGCTCGTCGTCGAGCCGGTAGCGGGCGGTTCCGATTGCCAGCCAGGCGGCTCCCGCCAGGTCGGTGTCGGGGTGGCCGGTGAGCGGGGCCAGGATGCGCAGCGCCGTGTCGATCTCGCCGGAGTCGAGGAGGCGCTGGCCTTCGGCGAGGCGCAGGCGGGGTTCGTCGTCCATGGGTCGGCGCATTATCACAGACAACGAAACGACCGCCGAGAACTTGGCACCTCGGCGGTCGTAGCGCGCCCCCTGGCGGGGAACGGGGCCGTTCCGGCGTTAGCCGGAACGGACATCAATGGGGGTGGCTATTTGGCGCGGCGAAGGAAATCCAGCACGTCGTCGTATCGGAACCGGCGGTCGCCGCGCTTGCAGACCCGATAGAACGGGATCTCGCCGCGGTCGCCGAGCCGTTTGACCGTGTTCACGTGCAGATGAAGCATGCTGGCGACCTCGGTCGCGGTCAGCAGTCTTCCGACCTCTTGGCTGATCATCGGTGGCGGATTCCTTCACCCGTGTGTGGTGCCGTGTGCCTGCCCACGGTCCCCTGTGGTGGAGACCGCGTGGCTTCTGGTCGGATAGTAAGGTTGGGGTGGGCTGGGGAGCCCCGGTACTTTCGGTCCGCAACGAGGGGTACATTCCGCACCGATGCCCGTCTACGAACGACATGTCTTCGTCTGCACACGCGGCGATTGGTGCCCCTCGATCGACGGGGATGGGCTGGGCGTGCATGCCGCGCTGAAGGCCGGCGTCCAAGCTGCCGGACTGGCCGATCGGATGCGAGTCAACCACGCCGGTTGCCTCAGCCAGTGCGGCAACGGCCCGATGGTGGTGGTCTATCCCGAGGCGGTCTGGTACGCGGCGGTCACGCCGGCCGATATCGACGAGATCATCTCCCGCCACCTGATCGGCGGCGAGCCGGTCAGCCGGCTGCGCTACGAGCCTCCGACCGGAGGGTCCCACCAGCTGGAGCGCGACGCGAACGGGCGCCCGATCGGACGAGCCGCACCGTGGCCGGCCGACGCCGGGCTCAGCGAGTAACCCCGGCCGTCTCGCTGCCGCCGATCCGCTGCGCGAAGTAGACCGGGATCACCGACAGCGCGATCAGCACGGTCGCCACCACGTTGACGACCGGCAGCGCGTTGGGGCGCTGGATGGCCGAGAGGACCCACAGCGGCACGGTGTCGACGCCGGGTCCGGCGGTGAAGTTGGTGACGATCACCTCGTCGAAGGAGAGGGCGAAGGCGAGCAGGCCGCCGGAGATGAGGGCGGTGCGAAGCGACGGCAGGAAGATATAGCGGAAGGTCTGCCAGGTGTCCGCGCCGAGGTCCATCGACGCCTCTTCGAGCGACCGCGAGGTGCGGCGCAGTCGGGCCAGCACGTTGTTGTAGGCGATCACGACGCAGAAGGTGGAGTGGCCGACGATGATGGTGAAGAGGCCGAAGTCGATCCCGAGCGTGCTGAAGGTGGCGCTCAGCGCCACGCCGGTGACCACGCCGGGCAGGGCGATCGGCAGGATGACCAGGAAGGTCACCGTCTCACGGCCGAAGAACTCGAAGCGCTGCACGGCGAAGGCGGCCATGCTGCCGAGCACCAGCGCAATGGCGGTCGCACCGCTGGCGGCCAGGATCGAGTTGACGAATGCCTGCCGAACCGAGTCATCGGCAGCGGCGCGGGCGAACCATTCGAGCGAGTAGCCGGCGATCGGCCAGGCCTGCACGCGGCTCTCGTTGAAGGCGTACATCACGATGACCACCAGCGGCAGGTAGACGAAGAGGAGGACCACCGCGGTCGCCAGCCGCAGGCCCGCTCGCACAAAGCGCGACTCTTCCATCAGAGCGACTCGAAGGCGCCCGTGCGCCGGGCAGCGAGCAGGTACAGGACGATGATCACCACCGGAACAGTGGCGATCGCGGCAGCGAGCGGCAGGTTCGGCACGCCAAGCGAGTCGTAGATGGCGTTGCCGATCAGCTTGGTGTTGGAGACCAGCTGCGGGGTGATGTAGTCGCCCAGGGTCAGGCTGAAGGTGAAGATCGAGCCCGCCACCACCGCCGGCAGAACGAGCGGGAGCACCACCCGACGGAAGGTGAAGCCGGCACGCGCGCCGAGATCGGCCGAGGCCTCAAGCAGGGACCCGGGGATCCGTTCCAGCCCGGCGTAGATCGGCAGCACCATGTACGGCAGCCACAGGTAGGAGAAAACCAGCCACATCGCCACTTCGCCGGTGCCCGGTCCATGCAGCCCGAACGGCTGCAGCAGCCAGTTGACCAACCCGTTGCCCAGCAGCATGGTGCGCCAGGCGTAGACCTTCACCAGGTAGCTCGCCCAGAGAGGCATCAACAGGGCCACCACCAGCAGGCCGCGCACGCGAGGCGAGGCGATCCGTGCCATGTAGTAGGCCACGGGAAAGGCGAGGATCGCACAGGTGACCGTCACCGCGGCGGCCATCCCCAGGGTGCGGAGGGCCAGGGTGCGGTACACCTCGGTGCCGAACAGCGTCGCGAAGTTCTCGAGTGTCGGCTCGAAGACGACCTTGCCGGTGAACGAGTCGTGTCGCCAGAAGGCGTTGGCGAACAGGATCGCCAGTGAGCCGAGATAGGCCAGCGCCAGCCAGGCGAGTGGGGCGGCCAGCAGGAGCCGCAGCTGCAGGCGCGGGTGCCGATGCAGGAAGACCGCCAGGCGCCTCATCCGCGACGGCGGCTGATCTGGGGGAAGCGTCGTCATGAACTCATCGGTCGATGAAGGTGACGCCCGGAGGCCCATGGCGGGCCTCCGGGCGTCGATTGCTCAGCGAATCACCGGACGTATCAGGCGCCGGTGATATCGGTCCAGGCGGTGGTCCAGTCGGTGAAGTCCTTGCAGACAGCTCCGCGGGCGTCGCCGCATTCCTTGGACGGTGTGTTCCACAGGTAGATCTTCTTGAAGTACTCCTCGTCCGTTGCGTGGAACGTGTCGCAGTGGCCGGGCGACAGCTTCTCAGCCTCGACACAGGCAGCCTGGCTGACCGGCGCCTCGCCGAACCAGACGGTCGCCTGGGCGTTGGCCGTTGGCGAGATGATCCAGTCCATCCACTTGTACATGCAGTTCGGATGCTTCGCCTTTGAGCTGATCATCCAGGTATCCGACCAGCCGGTGGACCCCTCGTCGGGGAGCGTGGCGGCGACTGGTGAATCGGTCAGCTGGTTGACCTGGTACTGCCAGGTCGTCCCAGCCAGCATGTCACCCGCCGCGAAGCTCTCGATCTGCTGGGCCGCCGTGCCCCAGTACTGGCCGATGATCTTGTTCTGCTGCTTGAGCAGGTCGACCGCGGCGGCAAACTGGGCGTCGTCCAGCTCGTACGGGTTGGTGATCTTCAGGTCCGGCTTGTGCTTCATCAGGTAGAGCGCCGCGTCGGCGATGTAGATGGCCGAGTTGTAGGCACTGATCTTGCCGGTCGCCGGCGAGTCGTTCTCCCAAACCACCGACCAGCTGGTGGGGGCGGTGGGGAAGGTGTCGGTGTTGTAGATCAGGACGTTGGCGCCGCGCCCGTGCGGCACCCCGTACGAGACCCCGTCGACCGTGTTGTGCGGCTGATCCTTCAGGCCGGCGAACACATTGGCGTAGTTGGGGATCAGGTCAAGGTTGACCGGCGCGACCTCGCCGCCGCGGATCAGGCGCAGCGTGGCATCGCCCGAGGCCGAGACACCGTCGTACTGGCCGGTCTGCATCAGCTGCACCATGTTGGCCGAGTCAGTGCCGTCCTGGGTCTTGACGATGCATTGGGTTGCGTCCTGGAACGGCGTCACCCAGTCATAGGCCGAATCGTTCTTGCCGCTCTCGGCATATCCGGTCCAGATCACCAGGTCGAGCTCCCCCTCGCCGGGACCAACTGATGCGAGCGCGCCGCTGGGCAGCGTACTGCCCTGGCTGCAGGCGCTGACGACCATGCCAACCGCCACGATCATTGCCGGGATTCGCAGTCTCATCATGGGCTCTCCGCTCCCTCTCCTTCCCCCGCCGATCCCCGGCTCCCGGCCAGGGACAACACATGCTGCCGTCTCCAGATCAACCGAACTGGCCGACCCTGCGCGGCGAGCGCCTCCATCGACGACGTCTCGAGGTTCTGCTGGGTCACCACCAGCTCACCGCCGACGTCCAGCGCCACGAAGTAGCGCGTATCGGCGCCAAGGTACACCACTTCTCGGACGTGTCCCAGCGCGGATTGCTCATCGGGCCCGGCTTCGGCGGTCGGTGCCGCCAGCCGAATCTTCTCGGGTCGGACGGTGTAGGTGCCGTCGCTGCCGATCACCGCTCGTGCGGTCTCGCCGGCGAGCAGGTTCGAGGTGCCCACGAACCCCGCCACGAAGGTGGTCTTCGGCCGCTCGTAGACATCGGCCGGACTGCCGACCTGCTCGATTCGGCCGTGGTTGAAGACGGCCAGGCGGTCGCTCATGGTGAGCGCCTCCTCCTGGTCGTGGGTGACGTAGATGAAGGTGATTCCGACCTGCTGTTGGATCGCCTTCAGCTCGATCTGCATCTCCTCGCGCAGCTTCAGGTCCAGGGCGCCGAGCGGCTCGTCGAGCAGCAGCACCTTGGGCCGATTGATCAGGGCCCGGGCCAGCGCGACGCGCTGACGCTGTCCGCCGGAGAGCTGGCCCGGGCGCCGGCGTTCGTACTGCTCCAGGCGGACCATCCGCAGCGCTTCGGTCACGCGCGTCACCCGCTCTGCCTTGGGGACCTTGCGGACCATCAGCCCGTAGGCCACGTTCTCGCCCACCGACATGTGCGGGAAGAGGGCGTAGTCCTGGAAGACGGTGTTCACGTCGCGGTCAAACGGCGGAACCGTGGTGACGTCCCGACCGTGCAGCAGGATGCGACCCTCGGTCGGCAGCTCGAAGCCCGCGATCATGCGCAGGGTGGTGGTCTTGCCGGAGCCCGACGGGCCGAGCATCGAGAAGAACTCCCCGTCGCGCACGTCGAGGTCGATCCCGTCGACGGCGGTGACCGGGAAGGTCCCGTCGTGCTCCACGAAGGTGGCCACCCGGCGACCCACCTGGTCGTCGCCGAAGCGCTTGACGAGGCGCTCCAGGCGAACAGCGGGCACCGCACGCGCCGAGCCGGCGGTCGCTTCATCGGTATGCGCGGTGCCCTGGAATGCGGCCATCGTTTCGACGGGCAAGAACGGCCTCGGGTAGGCTGCTTCGGAGGTTGGCCCACTGTGCCGTTGGGCTGCTTGCATGTCAAGAGAATGGCGGAGGACGCGGTGCTGGGACTCGGGGTCATCCTGGGCTTGGGATCGGCCGTGGCGTGGGGCGCCGGCGACTTCGTGGCTGGGATCGCGGCACGGCGCACGACCGCACTGGCGGTGACCGGCGGCGCCCAGGCCGCCGGGCTCTTGGTGCTGCTCGGCCTCGCCGCCGTGCTCCATCCGGCAGCGCCACTCCCAACGACCCTGCTGCTGGCCGCCATCGGAGGCCTGTTCGGGGGGATCGGCCTGGCCGCCCTCTACGCGGGCCTGGCGATGGGCAACATGGGTCTCGTTTCGGCCATCTCAGGCGTCGGCGCCGTGGTCATCCCCCTGTCGGTGGGAGCGTTCCTGCAGGGCGTCGTGGTCGCTCCGATCCAGCTGGCGGGGGTGGCCTGCGCGGTGGCCGCGGCGGTGGCGGCCAGCGCGGCGATGGCGCACGGGGTCAACGCACGGTCGCTCATGCTCGCGGCGGTCGCCGCTGTCGGATTCGGTGGATGGTTCGTCTTCGTCGACCTGGCGGCGCGTGACGATCGGCTATGGGCGCTGATCGCCAGCCGTGCGGCAGCCACGGTCCTGATCGGAGGCACGGCGCTCATCCGCGGCCAGGGCACCGGCCTGCGGCGGAACGCCCGCCTGATCGTGGCCGCGGGTGCCGCCGACGTGACCGCCAATGGTCTGGTGGTCATCGCATTCGCCTCGATCCCCACCGGCGTTGCGGCGGCGCTCTCCGGCATGTATCCACTGGTCACCATGCTGCTGGCCCGCGGCGTGCTGGGCGAGCGGTTGCCACGGCTCGGGTTGGCGGCGGTTGGCCTGGCGACGGCGGGGATCGTCCTGATCTCGATGGGCGGCTGACCGGGAGCTACGAAGGCCAACCGCCTCCGGTGTGGGCGTGATGGGCCGCGATGAAGCTGTGCATTGGTCCGGATCTCCCTGCTGCCTCATCGACGCCGACCAGATCGGGCGCCGTGGGGTGACAGGGGACACCACGAGTCCTTACCGCACGATTACCGCCGGCTTATCGGCGCTATCATTTCGGAGCCCTCCGCCGCCGATCCCGCCAATACGAGTCGTGAGCCGCATGACCTTCGATCGCGTCGCCATGGTTGAGGCGGCCCTCGATGCCGTCCTCCTCCAGTCCTGGCCGGCGGCCGTCCTCCTGGCCGGTGGCGAACCGCTGCGTCCCGGGAGCGGCCTGACCGCGCGGAAGGCAGTCGAGCTGTTCGAGGACCAGGTGCTCTCCCGCGAGCTGGACGTGGCCGCGCGCGAGTTGAAGAAGACGAATCGGTCCTTCTACACCATCGGCTCAGCCGGCCATGAGAACAACGTGGTGATCGGCGCGCAGCTGCGCATCAACGATCCCGTCTTCCTGCACTACCGCTCCGGTGCCCTGATGATGGCGCGCGCGCGGCAGCTGCCCGGCAGCACGCCGGCCTTCGACACCCTGCTCGGCATCGTGGCCAGCCGCGAGGACCCGATCGCCCAGGGACGTCATAAGGTGTGGGGCAGCCGCCCGCTGTGGGTGCCGCCGCAGACCTCGACCATCGCCAGCCATCTGCCCAAGGCGATGGGGCTCGCCTTCTCGCTGGCCCGCGCCCGACGGCTGAGGGTGGCCTCGGACCTGCCGGACGACGCGATCGTGGCCTGCTCCTTCGGCGACGCGAGCGCGAACCACGCCAGCGCCCTGTCGGCGATCAACACGGCGCGCTATGCCGTCCAGATCGGCCTCCCGATGCCGATCCTGTTCATCTGCGAGGACAACGGGACCGGCATCAGCGTGCCGACCCCGGAGGACTGGATCGAGCAGACCTTCTCGCGCATGGAGCACTTGCGCTACGACCCGGCCGACGGTGAGCTGGACGAGGTCTGGGACGCGGTGGCGGCCGCGGTGCACTACGTGCGCGGCGCGCGCCGCCCCGCGTTCCTGCACCTGCGCACGGTGCGCCTGTGGGGTCATGCCGGCAGCGACGCCGAGCAGGTCTACCACTCCCCCGCCGAGATCAACGCCAACGAGGCGCGCGATCCGCTGCTGCGCAACGCGCGTCGCCTGATCGAAACCGGCGCCGCCACCCCCGAGCAGCTGAGCGCGCTGGTGGCCGATGCCCGCGAGCGGGTGATGGCCGCCGCCGAGGAGGCCGCCCGTCGACCGCGGCTGGAGACCACCGAGGAGGTGATCGCGCCTCTCGCCCCGTACCATCCCGAGCGGGTGGCCGCCAGGGCCGCGACTCCGCTCCTCGAGGCCGCAGCTCGTCGCGAAGTGCACGGGGGGACCCTGCCCGAAGAGGCGACCCTGCCAAACGCCCGCACGCTGGCCGGCTGTCTCAACGCCGCCCTCGCCGACGAGCTGGCACGTCGCCCGGAGCTGCTCCTGTTCGGGGAGGACGTTGGCCGCAAGGGCGGCGTCTACAACGTGACCAACGGGCTGCAGAAGCGCTTCGGCATCGGACGGGTCTTCGACACGCTGCTCGACGAGACCTCGATCCTGGGCATCGCGCAGGGAGCTGCCCATATCGGCCTGCTCCCGATCGCCGGAGATCCAGTACCTGGCCTACCTGCACAACGCCCTCGACCAGCTCCGCGGCGAAGCGGCCTCGCTCCAGTTCTTCAGTTCCGGCCAGTTCCGCAACCCGCTGCTGGTGCGCGTCCCCGGCCTCGCCTACCAGAAGGGCTTCGGCGGCCATTTCCACAACGACAACAGCATCGGGGCGCTGCGCGACATTCCCGGCCTGGTGCTGGCGGTCCCGGCCCGTGGCGATGATGCGGCCCGCATGCTGCGCGGATCGCTGGCGATGGCGCGCCGAGGACGGGCGGGTGGTCGTCTTCCTGGAGCCGATTGCCCTCTACCACGAGAAGGACCTGGAGGCCGATGGCGACGGTGGCTGGCTGACCGACTACCCGGCACCGCCCGCCTTCCTGCTCCCCGGCGAGGTGGGGATCTACCCGCCGCGGGACGGGTCCGATCCGGACCTGCTGATCATCAGCTACGCCAACGGGCTGCGCCTCTCCCTGCAGGCGGCGCGCCGCCTGCAGGAGGACCACGGGATCGCCGCCGAGGTGCTCGACCTGCGCTGGCTCAACCCACTGCCGCTCGAGGCGGTACGCGAGCACGCCACGGCGATCGGCAACGTGCTGGTGGTCGACGAGTGCCGGCGCACCGGCGGGGGTGTGGCTGATGCGCTGATCGCGGACCTGGCGGAGGCCGGGATCGGGCGGCGGCTGAGCTCGGTCCGCGCGGTTGACAGCTTCGTGCCGTTGGGCACGGCCACCAGCTTGGTGCTGGTTGGGGTGGACCAGATCGTGGCCGCGGCGCTCACCACAGTGGGCGGGCGGACCCGGGCATGACGGCCCGAGCCGTGCTGGTCTGCCCCGGTCGCGGCTCCTACGCTGCCGCCTCGCTCGGCTCGCTGCAGGCCGACCACCCCTGGGTCAAGCGCGCCGAACAGCTGCGCGCGTCCTACGGCCTCGAGCCGTTGCTGGAACTCGACCGCAGCAGCCGCTTCGACCCGGCGCGTCACCTGGCGCCGGTCAACGCCTCGCCGCTCATCTTCCTGGTCTCGATGCTCGATGCCGAGACGGCGGCCGGCGATCACCGCCTCACCGCGGTGCTCGGCAACTCGATGGGCTGGTATACCGCGCTCGGCGTCAGCGGTGCCCTGCACTTTGACGACGCCTTCAAGCTGGTGCAGGAGATGGCGATCCTGCAGCAGGAGCCGCTGCCCGCCGGAGGTCCGGGCGGCCAGGTGATCTATCCGCTGACCGATGCGGCCTGGCGGCCGGAACCCCAGCTCCAGGCCGCGGTGGCCGCGGTCCTGGCCGACAGCCGCTCGAACGGCGAAGGCCAGATCCACGAGAGCATCGACCTGGGCGGCTACGCCGTGCTGGCAGGCGACGAGAAGGGGATCGCCAGCCTCCTCGCCCGGCTGAAGCCGGTGAAGCTCGGCGAGCGCCAGTTCCCGCTGCGCCTGGCCCTGCACGGCCCTTACCACACCCCGTTGGTGGCGCACGTGGCGGCCAAGGCGCGCGTGCAGTTGAGCGACCTCGCCTGGCGGACCCCGGCGGCCACCCTGATCGACGGGCGCGGTGCGCGCTGGACCCCCTGGTCGACCGACCCCGCCGCGCTGCGCGACTACACGCTGGGCGAGCAGGTGACGACGCCGTATCGCTTCGCCACCTCGCTCCGAGTGGCCCTCCGCGAGGAGGCGCCCGACGTGCTGGTGTTGCCGGGGCCGGGCAACTCGCTGGGCGGCATCTGCGGCCAGGCGGTCGTGTCGGAGGGCTACCGCGGCATCCACTCGCGCGAGGAGTTCGAAGAGGCGCAGCGCTCCGAGGCGCCGGTCGTCCTCTCGATGCGTCGCTGAGATCCGGCCCTACAAGTAGTGGGCCGCCCGCGCGCGGGCCAGCAGGTCGTCGCGGAAGTCCGGGTGCGCGATGGCAATCAGCGCTCGGGCGCGCTCGGCCACGGTGCGGCCGTGCAGCTCCGCCACGCCCCACTCGGTGACCACGGTGCGCACATGGGCGCGCGTCGTCACCACGCCGGCTCCCTCGCTGCAGCATCGCCGCGATGCGCGAGACGGTGCCGCCCGCGGCGGTCGACGGCAGGGCGATGATGGCGCGCCCCTCGGCCGAGAGGGCGGCGCCACGGATGAAGTCCATCTGGCCGCCGACGCCGGAGTAGAAACGTGGGCCGATCGAGTCGGCCACCACCTGCCCAGTGACATCGACCTCGATCGCCGAGTTGATGGCCACCATCCGGCTGAAGCGGCGGATGACCGCGGTGTCGTTGGTGTAGTCGACCGGCCGCAGCTCGACCATCGGGTTGTCATCCACGAACCGATACAGGTCGCGGCTGCCCATCAGGAAGGCCGACACGATCTTGCCCCGGTTGATCTCCTTGCGGGCTCCGGTGATGGCCCCGCATTCGACCAGGGGGATGACCGCATCGGTGAACATCTCGGTATGGATTCCCAGGTCGCGCTTGTCCCGCAGCGCCAACGCGGTCGCGGCCGGGATGGCGCCGATCCCCAGCTGCAGGGTCGCCCCGTCGCTGACCAGTTCGGCGACGTGCTCGCCGATCCGTCGTTCGATCGGTCCGGGCGGCGCCTCGATGTGCTCGTAGGGCGGGATGTCGACCTCGACCCCGAAATCGATCTTCGAGACGTGGACGAAGGTGTCGCCCAGGGTGCGCGGCAGGGCGGCGTTCAACTGGGCGATGACCGTCTTGGCGGCACGCGAGGCGGCCAGCGCGGCGTCGACACTGGGACCCAGCGAGCAGAAGCCGTGCGCATCGGGCCGAGTCACGTTGAGCAGCACCGCGTCGAGTGGAAGCGTCCCGGAGGTGAAGAGGTCCGGCACGTCGGACAGGAAGACCGGGACATAGTCGGCGCGCCCCTCGTTCACGGCGCGCCGCGCGTTCGGGCCGATGAAGAGCGCCTTGTGGCGGAAGTGCGGAGCCATCTCCGGGGCGAGGTGCGGACCGGGTCCCTCGGTGTGGAAATGGACCATGCTCACCGATTCGAGCTCCGACGCCCTGGCCACCAGGGCATCGAGCAGGACCGATGGCGTGGCGGCGCCGCCGTGCAGAAAGACCTGTTGGCCTGACCGGATCCCGGCGACCGCCTCGGCGGCGGTGACGATGCGCATGGCCGGAGTCTACGACCGTGATCGGGTCAGCGGTGAGAGACGAACGGCACGATCAGGAGGGACCGAACGGCTGGCCCCGACGGGGCCAACGGCACTCGCCGGTTCCGGTGGCGCCGGGGCAGACTGCGTGCATGATCCGCCACGTTCGGCCGGGCGACGGCCCGGCGATCGCCGCCTTTTACGCGCGCCTCAGCCCAGAGAGCCGGCGCTCCCGGTTCTTCGGCGCCTGCCAAGGGATCGGCGAGCTGCAGGCGGAACGCTTCGCCCGCGCCCGGCAGCGCGCCGGCGACGGGCTGCTGGCGATCGGCGACGACGGCGAGGTGATCGGGCACCTGTGCCTCGAGCCGATCAGCGACCGCGCCGGCGGGCGTGTCGAGGAGGTGGGGGTCGCCGTCGCCGAGCGCTGGCGGGGCCGTGGCCTGGGGAGAGACCTGCTCAACGCCGCGATCCGGTCGGCTCGCCGCCGCGGCGTGCTCGCGCTCGAGGCGACCATGCTGACCGGCAACGCCCCAATCCATGCCCTGCTCGAGCATACCGGGCTGCCGTGGAGCGGCCATCCGCTGGAGCCGGGCGGCGAGACGATCCGCATCGAGCTGGCGGCGTCGCTGCACGGAGTCGCCTAGCTCGAGATCCGGGACGGCCGCGCACCAACTCTCTCGGGCCCGCTCAAGCGAGCTGGTCACCAGGAAGCGGCAACCCAGGCACACGGTCCCCGGCGTCGGCCCGCGGAACGGACACGCTACCGAGCGCCGGACGACGCTGCGCGTCTCCGCGTTGCAGACGACCCAGCTGAGGCCGAGCGGGGTGCTGGTCACGGGTGCCCTCCGAACGCTGCCGATGACGAGGGCGGCCGGGTGAATGACCGCCATGGCCGCCGGCTGTTTGCTGCTTATCGACTGGGGACCGCCAGCGCGTCGAGGGCCGCCATGGCGCCACGCAGCCGGTCGGCGTGGCGATGCTCGTCGCCGCCAAGCTCCATGAACCGCTGTGCGACCGCCTCATCACCGGCTCGATGCGCCTCACCGGCATACAGCGGGTAGAGGCTCCGATGCTCGGTGACCTCGCCCGCCAGCGCCGCCTCGAGATTCTGCCGGGTGCTGCCCACCAGCCCGAGCAGCTCTGCAATCTCGCGGAAGTGCTCTTTGCGTTCCTGCTTGCCGATCTCCTCGAAGAGCTCGGCGACATCGTCGAGGCCCTCGTCCTCGGCGCGATCGGCGAAGAGCGCATAGCGCAGCGACGCCATTGCCTCTCCGGCCAACGCTTTCTCCAGGTGTAGCCGCGTCACCGCTTCCATGGTGAGACTCCTTCGTCTCCGATGCTGGCGCGCCAGCACGGGCGTGCCACGTGCCGGTCGGACCGATCGACGGGACAGCGGTCACGCCCGATACGACCGGATGGCCCTATCGACGCTTGTCGCGATGGCAGACCCTGCTCTCGGGCACCGGTTGCGGGACGCCCTGCCCGCGCCGGCCCCACTGACAAAGGAAAGAGGTACCGACCATGCGTGTGATGCTCGCCTACGACGGCTCCGCCGGCGCCGAGGCGGCGCGCGACCTGGTCGCGCATCTGGCGTGGCCGGCGGGGACCGCCATCAGCCTGGTGGAAGCCCTGGAGCGCGGCCCCGACCTGTTCGGCGTGCGCGAATTCGGGGTGACCCCGCACGATGCTCGTGAGGCCGAGGAGATGCTGGTCGCCGATCTGCAGGACTCGCTGCGCCAGGCCGCCGCACCGCTCCGCGCGCCGTCGCGGATCGTGGACACCAAGGTGGTTCGCGGGCGACCGGCGACCGCCCTGCTGGAGGAGGCCGCCGCGCTGCGGCCGGACCTGCTGGTGATCGGCACCCGCGGCCATGGGCCGCTGGCCAGCATCCTGCTCGGTTCGGTGTCGGCCGAAGTGGTCGATCACGCGACCTGCCCGGTGCTGGTGGCACGCGGCCCGGCGGTGCACGGCATGGTCGTGGCGGTGGACGGCTCGGAGAGCGCGCAACGGGCGGTCGCGACGCTTTCAAGCTGGCCCGTCCTCCGCTCCGTGCCGGCCCGCGTCGTCGCGGTGACGGTCCCGCCGCCGGCATGGGCAATCTCGCTCGAGGCGACCTTCTACCCGTCCTGGGTGCAGTTGCGCGACAGCGCGGTCGACGCGCTTCGTGACGAGCTGGCCAAGGTGGCCACCGGGGCATGCCAGCAGCTGACCCGGGCCGGCTTCGCCGCCTCGGTCGAGCTGCGCGATGGCGACCCCGCCGCGCAGCTGATCCAGGCCGTTCAGGAGGCGCAGGCCGACCTCATTGTGGTTGGATCGCGCGGCCTGTCGGCGCTGCCCCGCCTGGTGCTCGGCAGCGTAGCCCGCAGCGTGCTGCTCCACGCGCCGGTATCGGTCCTGGTGGTGCGTGAGCCGCATGAGGGGGTGAAGTCCGAGGAAACGCGGCGGACGCCACGCGGAGTCGGCCCGCCGGTGGGCTGAACAAGTGGCGTCCCCGGCAGGTGACGGGGCCGCGTTAGCAAACATTCCGATCGTCGGCCGGCGAGAGTTGGACTTAGAACCTCGGTCGGCCTGAGCGGGCCGTGTCCTGGGACACTGAGGACGGAGGCTCAAGAGGACTTGCGCCGACCTTACGTCACAGGGTGGCCTCAGATCGAGATTGACCTCGGAAGCGTTCCGATCACGGAGTAAGGCAGGTCGCTGAAGGCCAGACTGATGAGCGGTGCTCGGCGTGCCCCCGGCATGGGGACCGCGTTCCCGCTAGGCGCTCCCCTTGCCTCGGCACTCGTGGGCTCGGGCTGATCGGGTCGCCATCGTCGAACCTGGTGTAGATACCTTCCGGACGGTCCGGCTACGGTGACAGATTACGATGTCAGGTTTTCTGTCACCCGGCTGCCGTTGGGCCTAGCGCGGCTGTTTCGTAAGTCTCCCCCGCCAAGCGTTGTGGCCACCTGCTTGGCGGGTCGAGCGCATCGGCTTCGCTCATGGGCTGTTCGAGAGAGGTCAGCCGGCTCACGCTGCTCGCCCTGCCGGTCGCCGCTGTCGGCGAAATCCTGGAGTTCTCGCGGTCGAGACCAAGCCCGGCGTCGCCGCCGGGCCCGCCGATTCCCGTTCGCGTGGCCCGGGCGCGAACGGGCCGTTGTGCCCTTACCCGGCCCGGTGCACGCGATTACACTGGCGGTTCTTCCCCGGTGGGCAGCTTGGGACATCCCGCCGGCGGAGAGGGGCATTCCGGGTTACCGGCAAGGGGCAGGGTGCGGACGGGATGAAGCGCGGGACGAGGGTCGGACTCATCGTCAACGCGAGTGCATCGCGTGACGTGCGTCGTCTCACGTCGCTGGCCCGTACGATCGACGTCCACGAACGCGTGAACGCCGTCGCGCGCGTCCTGCGCGGCCTGATCGGCGGGCGCGTCCAGACCGTGCTGTTCATGTCGGAACCCACCCACGTCGTCGAGCGGGCGGTCGACATGCTCGACGCGGCCGGTCTCTCCCTCGACGGCCGCGTCGGGCTTCGCCTCCGCGCGGTGGAGCTGCCTAACGGTCCCGAGGCGCTCGACGCGGCCGGCACCGCGGCTGCCGCAAGAGCGATGGCCGAGGCCGGCGTCGCCTGCCTCGTGACGATCGGCGGGGACGGCACGAATCGCGCGGTCGCGCACGGCTGGCCGTCCGCCCTCCTCGTGCCGCTGCCGGGCGGCACGAACAACGCATTCGGCACGCCGATCGATCCCACGGCGGCGGGGCTGGCGGCCGGCATCTACGCCTCCGATCCCGAGCGGTTCGCGAGACACGTATGGCAGGCACCGAGGCTGGAGGTCCGCCTCGACGGCCAGCTCGAAGCGACCATGATCGCCTTGGTGGACGTGGCCCTCGTGCGCTGCGGCTGGGTTGGCGCGCATGCGCTTTGGGACCCGGCGCTCCTCGTCGAGGCCATAGTCGCTCGGAGCGACCCTGCGCTCACGGGCCTCGCCGGGCTCGGCGGGATGATCAGCCCGCTCGACGCCGAGCCGCCACATGCGCTCCACGTGCGGTTCGGCCCGGGCGGTTCGTTAGTGACGGTGCCCCTGGGGCCGGGCCAGCTTGTCCCGGTCGGCATCCGTGACTGGCGGGTGCTGGCGCTCGGCGAGCCGGTCACGCTCGGCGAGCCGGTCAGGCGCGGCTGGCCGACCCCGGCCGACGGCCGACCCGCTCTTGGGAACGGGCATCCTCCATCGAGTGACGACGAACGAGGCCTGACACTCGCGTTCGATGGCGAGCGCGAGATCGTGCTCGAGCCGGGGATGAGCGCCAGCGTCCGCCTGACGGCCGGCGGTCCGCGCGTCCTCGACGCGCACGGCGTGCTTCGGGCAGCGGCCCGCAGCGGCGCGTTCGCCGGGCGGGGGCCAGACCGATGATCGCCCCGCCGTTTCGGTTCATCGCGGACGACGGCCAGCGTGAGCCGAGGCGCAACCTCGCCGTCGATGAGGCTCTCGCCCGCACGGCCGGGCCCGAGCCCATCCTCCGGCTCTGGCGCAACGACCGGTGCGTCATCCTGGGCCGCTTCCAAGTGGCCGACGCGGAAGTGGACCTGGGAGCCGCCGGGCAGCTCGGCGCCCCGGTGTACCGCCGCTTCACCGGGGGCGGGGCCGTCTATCACGACGCCGGCAACCTCAACGTCAGCCTCGTGGCACGGCGCGACCATCCACTCGTCGAAGGCCGTCTCGGCGGCGGCCTCCTGAGACTCTACGGCGCCATGATCGAGCCGCTCGCGGCGGCCGTGCGGACCCTCGGGATCGCGGCCGAGCCGGCCCGGCGCGGCCTCTTCGCGCGAGGGCGGAAGCTCTGCGGAATCGCCGCGTGGGTCGGCGACCGGAGCATACTCGTCCACGCCACCCTGCTCGTCGACGCCGACCTCGAGGCGCTCGAGCGAACCTTGGCCGGACCCGGGGACCCCGGGAACCGCCGCTGGGAACTGACGAAGAGTGAACGAGTTCCGGTTACGTCGCTCGCGCGCGAACTCGACGAGGGCGCAGCCGCCGGTGGGAGTCCGCCCGCCCGGCACGCGCTCCACGCCCTCGTCGACCACGCCGTGGTCCAGGCGTTCAGGGCGGCCGCCGGCGGCCCGTGGGAGCGCCGAGTCAAGGCCGACGGTCTCCGGGCGTCCGAGCTGGCGGTGGCCACCGATCTCTTCCGGAGCCGCTACTCGGAGCCAGCCTGGCACGCGACCGGCTGGCCCGCTAGGAGGAGGTGAGCGCTGAGGACTGTCCCAACCGAGCGATCGATCAGACCTGACCACGGAGGTCAAGCGATGCCCAGCAACGAGACGCTGCTTAACATGCACTACCAGCAGGTTCGGATCCGACTCTTCGAGGAGACCATCCAGAAGGTCTACTTCGAGGGGAAGACACCGGCCTTTGACATCGCGGCCGGGCCCGTCCCGGGTGAGATGCATCTGGCGGCCGGCCAGGAGCCGGTCGCGGTGGGAGTCGCCGCCCACCTGCGACCGACCGACGCGGTCACCGCCACCCACCGGCCACATCACATCGCCCTTGCCCACGGCATGGACATCAAGCAGCTCGCGGCCGAGATCTTCGGGAAGGAGACCGGCCTCGGCCACGGCAAGGGCGGCCACATGCACCTGTTCGATCCGGCCACGAACTTCGGCTGCAGCGGGATCATCGCCGAAGGGATGCCAACGGCCGTCGGCCATGCCCTCGCCTTCAAGAAGCAGGGCAAGGACGACATCGCGGTCTCTTTCTTCGGCGAAGGCGCCGCCAACCAGGGAGCCTTCCATGAGTCGCTGAACCTCGCGGCACTGTGGCGCCTCGGCGTGGTCTTCGTGTGCGAGGACAACGCCTGGGCCATCAGCGTGCCGAAGGAGAAGGCGACGGCCATTGCCAACAACAGCGATCGGGCGGCCGCCTACGGGATCCCCGGCGTGCTCGTCCCGGACAACGACCCGGTCGCGATCTACGAGGCAGCCGGCGAGGCCGTCAGCCGCGCCCGACGCGGCGGCGGCCCATCACTGATCGAGGTCAAGACGGACCGCCTGCTGGGCCACTTCGAAGGCGACCCGCAGGTCTACCGGACCAAGGAGGAGCTCGCGCTCCTCCAGGAGCGGGACGCAGTCCGAGCGTTCGAGCGCCGGCTGATCGATTCCGGCGTCCTGACCGCGAAGGACGCCCTGAGCGCCTGGGACCGGGCGCGAACCGAGGTTGACGACGCGATCGAGTTTGCCCGCTCGAGTCCATATCCGGAGCCCTCGGCGGCGCTCCAGCACGTCTTCGCATGAGCAGAGAGGAGGTCACTCGATGGCAATCGAAACGAAGCGCCTGCTGACGACGTCGAAGGCGATCTCGGAGGGGATCGCCCAGGAGATGGATCGCGATCCGAGCGTCTTCGTCATGGGCGAGGACATCGGCGCGTACGGGGGGATCTTCGGGGCAACCGAGGGCCTGCTCGCCAAGTTCGGACCCGAGCGGGTGATGGACACGCCGATCTCGGAGACGGCGTTCATCGGGGCGGCGGTCGGGGCCGCGATCTCGGGCATGCGGCCGATCGCCGAGCTGATGTTCGTCGACTTCTTCGGCGTCTGCATGGACCAGATCTACAACCACATGGCGAAGATCCATTACGAGTCCGGCGGAAACGTGAAGGTGCCCGTCGTCGTCACGACCGCGATCGGCGGCGGCTATGGCGACGGCGCCCAGCACTCGCAAACGCTCTATGGGGTGTTCGCCCATCTCCCCGGCATGAAGGTCGTCGTGCCCTCAACGCCGTACGACGCCAAGGGCCTGATGATCTCCGCGATCCGGGACGACAACCCCGTCATCTACATGTTCCACAAGGGGATCATGGGACTCGGCTGGATGACCCCGAACCCGCGTGCGACGGCACACGTCCCCGAGGAGCCGTACGAGATCCCTATCGGCAAGGCAGACGTGAAGCGCGAGGGTCGAGATCTCACGATCGTGACGATCTCACTCATGGTCCACCGCGCTCTCGACGCGGCCGAGGACCTGGCGAAGGACGGCATCGAGGCCGAAGTCCTCGACCTGCGTTCGCTCGTCCCGCTCGACCGCGAGGCGATCATCGCCTCCGTCCAGAAGACGCATCGGCTCCTCGTCGTCGACGAGGACTATCAGAGCTTCGGGATGAGCGGCGAGGTCATCACGACGGCGATCGAGGGAGCCTTCGACCATCTCGATGCGCCGCCCGCCCGCTTGGCCTACCCGGACGTTCCCATCCCCTACAGCCGACCACTCGAGCAATTCTGCCTGCCGAATCGCGACAAGATCGCCGCGGCCGCAAGGCAGCTCATGGGCCGCTAGCTCTAGTTCCCAATCAGGTTGTTGACGGGTTGAGGGCCCGTATCCTTCGGCTGTTGGCGTCGAAACCACAGTCGAAGGAGGGGCCCTCGTGTCACATGCTAATGCCTGCCTCACCCCGCGGGGCAGGGCGGTCCTGGTCGAGCGCATCGCGGCGGCTGGCCGGTGAGCCGGGCGGCGCGTGCCGCCGGCATCAGCCGCCAGACCGGCTCGAAGTGGTGGAGCCGCTACCGGCGCGAGGGAACGATCGGCCTCGTCGATCGTCGCAGCGTGGTGCGCCGCCAGGCGCGGGCCATCCGGCCGAGCTCGGTGAGCGGCTGTGCCGCGTTGCGCCGCGAGCTGCGGGTCGGCCCGCACCGCCTGGCCTGGCAGACCGGCCTGCCGCGCTCGACGGTGTATGCCCTCCTGCGCCGGCACGGTCTGGGACGCCTCGACCGGCTCGAGCCCCGGCCGCCAGTCATCCGCTACGAGCGCGCCGCGCCCGGCGAGCTGCTGCACCTCGACACCAAGCAGCTCGGGTCGCATCGGGCCCGGCGGTGGCCATCGCGTGCTAGGCCCAGCCCACCGCGCGGGCCTGGGGCTCGGTCGACCATCCGAGCGGCGCCGCCGGTTCAGCATCCGGCAGCGCCGCTCGCGCTAGCACCAGCGGTGACCGAAAGGAGAGACCGATGCGGCAGGACATCCTCGTGCCGCGGATTTCCGAGTCCGTCGAGGAAGGGATCCTCGTCACGTGGTTCGTTGAGCCAGGAGCCACGGTCCGCGAAGGCGACCTCGTGGCCGAGGTGCAGGTGGAGAAGATCAGCGCGGAAGTCCGGGCGCCCGCGAGCGGAACGCTCGAGCTGCTCGTTGAACCGGGCGGCGTGATCGTCCAGGGACATCCGATCGCGGTCCTTGAGGCGATTGAGCAACCCGTCGAAGCTGCATCGGCTCATGCTCCGGTCTCGGCTCCACCGGCCGTCGCCCCGGTCGCACCCGTCGGTCAGCCCGTGGCCGCGTCGCCGGCCGCGCGGCGACTCGCGCTCGAGCTGGGCATCGACCTCGCGTCGATCACCGGAACGGGGCCGGGCGGGCGAATAGTCGAGGCGGACGTGCGGGCGCCCGAAGGCGAGGGGCGACCCCGAGCCGGACTGGTGGGGTTCACGCCAATGCGCCGAGCGATCGCCGAGCGGATGCGGAGCGGTCTGTTCGAGACTGCCCAACTGACGCTTACCGCAGAAGCCGACGTCACCGCTCTCGCCGATTTGCTCGCCGCGTTGAGCGCCCGCTCCGAGGAGCGGGCAACCTACACCGCGGCGGCCGTGCGCGCCTCCGCGCTCGCGCTGCGCGACCACCCGCGTCTCGGCGCCGCCTGGACGGACGAGGGCCTCCGACTTCCGGAGCGGATTGACATCGGCGTCGCCGTCGCGCTCGATGACGGGCTCATCGTTCCGGTCGTGCGGCAGGCCGACGCCAAGAGCCTCGAGCAGCTTGACCGCGAGATCGCCGACCTCGCCGAGCGGGCGCGCTCAGCTCGTCTCGCCGAGGTGGAGACGCGGGGCGCGGTCTTCTCCGTGACCAACCTGGGAGGCTACCGAATCGACGCATTCACCCCGCTCCTCAACCCGCCCCAGGCAGCGATCCTGGGGCTCGGTCGAGCTCGGCGGCGGCCGGCCGTCATCGATGGGGCGATCATTGCCAGGACGCTGGTCGTGCTCAGTCTGACGTTCGACCACCGCGTCGTGGATGGCGTCCCCGCGGCGGCCTTCCTCGACCAGGTCATCGCAGCGCTCGAGGATCCCGGCCGGCTCGTCTGATCGTCCTGTGTCGGTGCCAGGCGGCGAGTGGCGAAATTATCTCGAGTTGAAAGTGGCGTCCCGCGCATGGACCGATTCATTGAGGGTGAACTGCGCGGACATCAGTTGAAGACCGATGCCAGTGCTAGCGTCGAATGCTTGCTGATCTTCGGCTCGAGCCCGCCGATCCGCAGAGAGTGTGTCTCTATCTCAGCGCGTTGCATCCTGAAGGTGGGTGAGGGCGAATCGCTGAGCCGAAGCGCAGGAGGTTGGGGAGATCCTGCCGCGCTGCTTGCGCGCCCCCAGTTGCGGCGCCCGCGCCCGTTCCGGCTGCCAGTCGGCCACCAGTCGGCGATGGGCACACTCGGCCTGGACGGCCGGTCTGCTGCTCGAGGCGGTGCTGTTCGCGGCTGGCGAAGACGCGCACCGCATGTCGTTCCCGGGACCGGCTAGCATCGGGGTCTCGCGCCAGCCGTCATATAATCGGCGCATGGAGCTCGGGCTCACCGGACGGACCGCCGCGATCGGAGGCGCCTCAGCTGGCCTGGGCGCGGCCGTCGCCGAAGCGCTCGCCGCTGAGGGCTGCCGCCTCTTGCTCTGGGCGCGCAGCGAAGACCAACTGAACGCCACCGCGCAGCGGCTGCGGCAGGCTCATGGCGCGGAGGTCGAGACGCTGGCCGCAGACGCGGCCGACCCGGCTGCCGCCGACCGCGTGGTCGAGGCCGCCCAGCGCCTGGGCACGATCGACATCTGCGTCCTGAACGCGGGAGGCCCGCCCACGGTCGACCCACTCGCCACCGATCCGGATGGCTGGCGCCAAGCCTTCCAGCTGCTGGCGATCACGCCCATCGCCATCGCCACCGCCCTGCTGCCGGCTATGCGTGCGCAGCGCCATGGGCGTGTGGTGGCGCTCATGTCGTCGGTGGTCCGCGAGCCGATCCCCAGCCTCGTCTACTCCACCGCCGGCCGCTCCGCCTTGGCGGGCTGGCTCAAGACCGCTGCGGTGGCCGTGGCCGCCGACGGCGTGACGATCAACGGGGTGCTCACCGGCCGGGTCCATACCGCCCGCATCGATTCGCTCGATCGGGAACGAGCGGAGCGCGAGGGCCGCAGCCTGGAGGAGGTGCAGGCCGAGGCACAGGCGGCAATCCCCGCGGGACGCTATGGACGGCCGGACGAGCTGGCGAGCCTCGTTACCTACCTGTGCTCGGATGCCGCCTCGTACGTGACGAGCGCCCTCATCCCGGTCGACGGCGGGCTGCTGCGCGGGATCTGAGCCGCAGCCCCAGCTCCCTTGTCAGGTGGGTGTACCCTGTCTTCGCGGCCTGCGCGGAACCGATGGATCTGATGTCCTTATGGGAAGTTCGATGCAGCACGTGAGCGTACAGATCATCACCTACGCGCCGACGGTCTTCCGCCACTGCCAGCACTGCGAGGTGGTGTTCGAGGGCATCGGCATCGGCCAGCCCGTGCAACGCGAGGCCGCCTCCAGCTCGCTGCCGGACAACCTGGCCCATGAATACCAGGAGGTGTCCGACTGGGTCCATCGCCTGCTCGAACGCCACCCCGACCGGCTCGCCGTCTCCGTCATCGACGCCGCCTCGATCGAGGGGGTCTGGAAGTCGCTGCGCCACCGCGTGCGCCGCTACCCGGCAACGATCGTGGCTGGGCGCGAGACGGCGATCGGTACCGATTTTGAGGCCGTCGATCGCGTCATCGACCGCTACGTGTCGTCCTCGGGAGGGAGAGGAGTGGCCTAAAGGGAAGATCCATATGGGGACGCCAGCGCGCTAGACGGCGCGGCAGGCTCACCATCCGGGTGACTGCCCCCGCCATTTGTGCGCGCTCCTTTGAACGGGAGGGTTGCATGAGTTCACTATGGGTCGTGGTCATCGGCGCGGTGGTCATCTACCTCGCCTACAACTTTTACGCCCGCCGCATCGATAGGGTCGTCATTCAGTCGGACCCGAAGCGCGCGACGCCGGCCACCATGTACATGGACGGGGCCGACTTCATGCCGACCAGCCGCTTCATCCTGTACGGCTACCACTTCAAGTCGATCGCCGCCGCCGGCCCCATCGTCGGCGTCATCACCGCCGCCAACCTGTGGGGCTGGCTGCCATCGATCCTCTGGCTGATGATCGGCGTCACCTTCATCGGCTGGGCGAGCGACTACAGCGCGATCATGATGAGCGTGCGCAACGATGGGAACTCGCTCTCGGCCATCTCCTACCGGCTCATCAGCCCGCGCACGCGGACGATCCTGTTCGTGTTTATCTTCTTCTACCTGTTGCTAATCGGCGGCGCCTTCGTCGGGATCATGGCGGCCGTGCTGGACGCCCGACCCGACGTCCCCTTCGGGATCCTGGTGCTGGCCGCGATGGGGATGCTCGGTGGCTACCTCATCTACCGCCGAAAGGTTGACCTGATCCAGGTCACCCTCCTCATCGTGGTCAGTACGCTGCTGGCCATGGTGCTCGGTCCGCTGGGCGTGACCTTCCAGCAGGGCCAGCCACCGACCTGGGAGACCGGGCCGGTGAGCGGTGTCGTGCGCGGCATCAATGCCACGCTGAACGGCGATGGAACTCCCATCTACACCGTGGTCGACCCGACGAACGCCGATCCGCGCGTTCCGGCGGTCAACCCCGAGACCAAGCAGCGACCGTCAACGGCGGTCTTCAACGCCGCCACGGGCGAGATCAACGTCCTGCCCAGCTTCGTGTTCTGGTGCCTCTTCCTGCTGGCCTTCAGCTACCTGGGCACCAACCTGGCGATCTGGCGCTTCGCGCAGCCGGTCAACTACATCGGCTTCTGGATCACCGCCCTGGCCATTGGCCTCTCGGCGGTGGGCGCCATCCTGGCACCGTTCTTCCAACCGGAGGTGGCCACCTTCAAGCTCGAGGCGTTCACCGACTTCGCCCCCAAGGTCGCCACGGGCGCCATCCAGACGCTGTGGCCCATGCTCTTCGTCACCATCGCCTGCGGCGCCATCTCCGGCTGGCACGCGCTCATCGGCTCGGTCGGCACCGCTCGCCAGCTTCAGTACGAGACCGATGCGCTGCCGGTCGGCGCGGGCGGCATGTTCAGCGAGAACACGCTGGGCCTCCTGTCGCTGACGGCGGTGGCGATCGCCGGCGGGGCTGGAGCAGGGGCGTTCGCCGCGGGGGTCGGCAACCTGCTGAACGTGGCGACCTTCGGCCTCGTGCCGCTGGCCTTCGGGACGGCACTCGGCTTCGGCGCGTTCGTTGTGATCGTGCTGACCGTGGTGCAGCTCGTCTTTCGCGTCATGCGCGTGACGCTGGGCGAGTGGCTGGGCGACACGTGGGTCGGCTTCAAGAATCAGCACATCGCGACGATCATCTCGTCGGTCCTGGTGCTGGCCCTGGTGCTGTCCGGCACGTGGGTCTACCTGTGGCAGCTCTTCGGCGCCTCGAACCAGCTGCTGGCAGCGCTCAGCTTGCTGCTGGTGACGCTGTGGCTGGCCTCGACGCGGCGCAACCCGGCCTATGCCGGGATCCCCATGCTGTTCATGTACGTGACCACCGTGGCGGCGAGCCTGGTGACGGCGTACAACCTCTACGTCACGATCGTGATCCGCGAGGGCTCGGCGCCGATCTCCATTATCGGCGCCTGGGCGATGATTGCGATCTCGCTCCTGTTGGTCGTCGCGGCGCTGTTCATCGCCTTCGACGCGTGGAAGGCCTGGGGCCGCTACCGGGCCTTGCCTGCCGAGCCGGCTCCCGCGCCGGCGGCGCCGGGCGCCTGAAGCTGTATCGCTTCGCCTTGGGTGGGGCGGGCCTCCGGGCCCGCCCCACTCGTTTGCTATCCGCCCGGCGCGACCTGGCGCGCCACCTCGCGAATGGCTCCCATCAGCCGCAGCGAGCTGACGCCGTCGGCCGGCGGCAGGAGGTGGAGCTCCAGGTGCGGCACGGTCGGGCTGACCGACATCCGCCAGACGCCTCCGCTGACGCTGGCCAGCTGCTCCCACCAGCCGCGCAACTCGTCGAGCTTCACGGTCGCGTCGTGACGCGCCTCGAGCCGCGTCCCGCCCCACGTCCCGCTCCAGCTCGACTCCGCGCGCTCGCCCGCCCAACGATGCCGCACATCGCCCATTGTCCAGCTCCGTGGATCAGCGAGATCGGCGTTGAAGCGCGGCGCCCGCACGAGGCGCACGCGCAAGACGAGGAAGTCGCGGCGGCCGCGGCGGTGAGCGAGCGCCCACAGCGCGCCGAGGTCGCGCGGCTCGAGCACCACCAGGAGCTCGGCCTCGCGAAACGGCGCCTCGGGCTGCGAGATGCGCAGCTCGACGACCGAGCTTCCCAGCCAGCGCAGGGTCGTCCGCTCGCCGAGCAGCGGGAGCCCATCCTGGAGCCAGCGGAGCAGCTCGTTGCCGCGCCGGATGTTGCGCTGGGTGCCGAAGGCGAACCACAGCATGACCACCGCGAGCAGCGCGATCGCGAGCGAGGCGCCAAAGGCCGAGAGATCGGACATGAGTAGTGCAGGCGACTGTACGGAGCATGGCGGGCATCGGTCAAGCGGCTCTGGCGGGCGGGTGCTAGATTGGACCGATCCACATTGGTCGGGAGGGCCCGTGACCAACGAGCGCGCCGCGGCAGATGGAGGGCTGCGAGCTGCGCTGCGCGAATTCCTCTACGGCATGACCGGGCACGAGTTCGCGCGCCAGTCGGTCGCCATGCGCGCCAACCTGGAGACGATCTTCATGGTGACCTGCGTCGGCGACATGATCGGTCTGCCGATCATTCCGCCATACTATTCACTGCGCCTGCTGCCATTCGTCGTCCCGCAGGTCGCCACCTGGAAGCGCCGCGTCCTGCGCGAACGCCACTTCAGCGAGGAGCACGACTATGAGCTGCATGGCGTCTGAGCCGGGAGGCAACGATGGCTGACCAAGAGCAACCCGAGGAGCGCTCGGGCGGGCTGCGTGGGCTGGTCTGGAAGCTCCGGGAGGTCACCTACGGGATGGCCGCCCACGACATGACCCGCTCCGCCCTCCGCAGCCGGGCGAGCATGGAGCACCTCTTCATCCTGATCACCATGGGCGACCTGGTCGGGGTGCCGATCCTGCCGCCCTACTACTCCCTGCGCCTGCTCCCCTACGTCGTGCCCCAGATCTCGACCTGGAAGCGAAGCATGCTGCGCGAGAAGGATGTGACCGATGCGATGTTCTAGCCATGACCGTGCAGACTGAGGCGGGCAAGGGCCGCACGACGGCGCTGGCCGACTTCTTCAACGCCCACCCTGATCGCCGCTACATCATGTTCGGGGGGAAGGGCGGGCTCGGCAAGACGACCTTCTCGGCGGCGACCGGCTACTGGCTGGCCAAGCAGGGCAAGCGCGTCCTGGTTTTCAGCGTCGACCCCCAGGCCAGCCTGTCCGACATCTTCCAGACCGATATCTTCGGCAAGGGCCCGGTCAAGGTCATGGACAACCTGTGGGCCCAGGAGATCGACGCCGACCGCCACATCAACGACTACCAGGATGAGGTGCGCGCCAAAGATCCTGGACATGTACGGGCTCGAGAAGGTGCCCGAGGAGATCGAGGACTACATCTCCGCCGCCAGCGCCGAGCCGGCGATGGAGGAGTCGGCGATCTTCGACGCCGTGGTCGACATCCTGTCCGAGGGCGACTACGACTACTACATCTACGACCTCGTGCCGCTGGGCCACGCCCTCTACTACCTGTCGATGGCCAAGATCTACGACGAGTGGATCGGCAAGATCACCCACCTTCGTGAGGAGATGCGCGAGTACGAGGAGGTGGCTGCACGGATGCGGCGCCAGAAGGAGGTGGCCGAGGACGAGATCCTGGCCGAGCTCCAGTACATCCGGCAGCGCATCAACGCCGCCTCCCGCATCCTGACCGATCGAGATCGGACCGCCTTCTTCTTCGTGGTCGTGCCCGAGCAGATGATCCTCATCGACACCCGCAAGGCAGCCGAGATGTTCGCCAAGCTTCGATGTGCCGGTCGCCGGCTACATCGTCAATCGCGTCCTGCCCGAGTCACTCGACAGCGAGGGGGTGCCGGCCTACCTGCGCAACCGGATGAAGATGCAACGCGGCCAGTTGGCCGAGATCGAGCGCGAGCTGGGGCGCGACGTGCGCGCTCACGTCCCCGAGCTGGAGCGCGACGTCACCGGGCTGGAGATGATCGAGCGCGTCGCCACGCTGATGTACGGAGAGGTGCCACGATGAGCGTCGCGACCGATCCGACCCGCCTGGTCAGCACTTCGATGGCCGACTTCATGACCGCCCACCCAGGCCTGCGCTATGTCTTCTTCGGTGGCAAGGGCGGGGTCGGCAAGACGGCCATGGCCGGCATGACGGCGGTCGAGCTGGCGCGCCAGGGGCAAGCGCGTGCTGCTGGCCTCCACCAATCCAGTCCACTCGCTCTCCGGCCTGCTGGATCAGGACGTCTTCGGCAAGCAGACCCCGGTGAACGGCGTCGAGAACCTCTGGGCGCTGGAGATCGACACCAGCGAGGCGATCGAACGCTCCAAGCGGGAAATCCGCGAGAAGATTGCCAGTGGTTCCTCAAGTTCGCCGAGATCAAAACCAAGGCCGATGAGTTTGTCGAGGCGGCCACGACCAACCCGGCGTTCGAGGAATCGGCGATGTTCGAGAACATGGTCGACCTCATGTTCCGCGGCGAGTACGACGTCTACGTCTTCGACACGGCGCCCACCGCCAACGCCCGCCGCCTGCTGGGCATGTAGCAAGGTCTACGGCCTGTGGGTCAGCAAGATGCTGAAGTCGCGCGAGGAGGCGCAGACCCTGCGCGAGGCCCTCTCCTTCACGAAGAAGAAGGAGGAAGACCCGCTGATGACCTACCTCGTCGATTTCCGCGGGCGGATCGAGCATGCCCGGGAGCTGCTGACCGACCCGGCCAAGACGGCATTCTTCTTCGTGACGCTGCCCGAGGCGCTGCCCATCGCGGTGATCCGCCGCTTCATCGGCTGGTTCACCGACTTCGGGATCCCGGTCGGCGGCGTGATCGTCAACATGGTGATCGATGCCACGCAGACGAAGGGCACCGGCGAGGGCGGCGAGTTCGTCCGCAACCGAATTGCGATGCAGAAGGGCTACCTGCGCGAGATCGGCGAAACCTTCGACGGCGACGTGCGCGCGGTGGTACCGCTCCTCGATTCCGACATCCGCGGCGTGCCGGCGCTCCAGGAGGCCGGGCGACGCCTGTTCACCTAGGCGCGGGCGGCCTCAGCCACCGGCGCAGGCACGGCGAACTCGACGCCGAATGCATCGGCCATCCGGTTGAAGGCGCTGAACATGGCCACCACCTGGAGGGCCTCCATGATCGCCTCCGGCACGCCCAGCAGCATCGCCCGGCCGGCGTGGGCCGCAGAGCAGTAGCGGCAGGCGTTGGCGTACGAGACGCGCGTGGCGATCATCTCCTTGTCGCGCTGCCCGAGACCGTCTCGGTTGCTATGGCGTCCCCGGCAGGATTCGAACCTGCGACCCGCTGCTTAGAAGGCAGCCGCTCTGGTCCACTGAGCTACGGGGACGCGCCACCCCAAGGATAAGCCGCTGACGGTCGGCTAGACTGCGCCGCAAGATGACCGATGACCGCATCATCGCCCCCGTCACCCTGCAGCCGAGGCAGATCGACACCGATCTCCAGCTGCTGCGGGACGAGGACCTCCTCAACGAGGAGCACCTCCGCCGGATGGACCAGGTCCTCCTGCGGCGCAACCTCGACCATGCGCGGATGTTCAGCCGGAAGCTCAGCCTGGAGCTACAGCAGTACGTCCACCTCTACATCCCCGAGGCGAACGAGCTGCGCCGCCGGATCGAGCAGTACATGGTCATGGAGCGCATGATCGAACGGGAGATGGCGCGCCGCCACACTTACTGAGCGTTGCCGCGGAGCAACGAAATCGGGCCGAATTGTGGATAGCCCGACCCCACGCAAGGGCCGCGTGTGGATAACTCGAGTGGGCTCCGCGCAACACGACGAACTCGCCCGTTCTGATGTGCGGGGGAGGCCTGTCGCGTCACCCCATCGCGGGGCGGAGCTACACCGCCACCACCAGACGCTCAGGCGATGGTCTGCCCGATGCTCCCCGCGTCAGGCACCTCGCGCGAGGTCGCCAGCACCGATCGCACCCAGCCAGCCAGGCGCGGCATCTCGAAGAGGCTGAAGGTCAGGCCGCGGGCCGCAAACTGGTCGTGATCCCAGCCGTTGAACTCGCGGCGAGCGGCCACGGCGCACATCTCGTCGTACAGCTCTGGCCAGCCGACCGGGCGACGGTGGTGGCAGAAGCGGATGAAATCGGCGACATCGGCGGGCGGCGCTTCGCCCAGTGCATCCGGTTGGCCCGGTCGCGCGGAGGACGCCGTCGGCCGCCTCTGCATGGGTGATGCTGCCTCCGATGACTGGATGGGCTGGCTGTTGGTCGACCGATTCAATCGGCTCGGCGCACCAAAGGATAGGCGTCGGCGCCGAATGGTACGAGCCTCGAGCCACCATGCGAAGGGGATCTGTCCACCAACTTATCCACATTCGTTTCCACAGGTCACCTCCCGGGTGGAGAGGCGGCCTGCGGACGGTGGACATGTCCTTCCAAGAGCCGATCGCGGCGACGAACTGGGTCGTGACCGAGCCTTGGGGTCAGCTCGGCTCAGGCTCCGCGACACTCGTCTCGGGGGGGTTCGATAGCGGCGCTGCCGTGTCAGCCGGGCCTGGCGGCTCCAGTTGCAGCCCCAAACCCTGTCGAGCCTTCAGCTCCGCTATGAGGGCATCACGCCGAGCCCCAGCCTGCTCTCTGGCTTCGGCTTCGTCATGCTCACGGCTGCGCCTGCGCTTCACGGTGAACTGAGTCTACTCCCGGACAGTGATGGCAGGCGGATGCACGCTCAGCCCGGCCGCCGCCGCCGGACCGTGAGGAGCAGCAGGCCGCTCAGGGCCAGCCCGGCTCCAACCAGAGCGGCCGACTCGCGGAGCACGACCTCGGGGTAACGCTCGCGGGGGATCACGAAGATCACCTCCTGCGGCATCTGCGTCGGGTCCGGCTCCTCGCCTTCGCCATTCCAGCTCATCCGCGCGTACGCCTCTTCGTCGCTGATCCAGAACCCGTCGCGGTCGCGGTACCGAACCGTGACGTACAGGCTGCCCAGGCTCTCGATCGGCTGGAAGACCTCCGGCTGTTCTTCGGGCTGTAGCCACAGCGGCGGGGTCAGCCCGAGGCCGAAAGCCATGGCAGCGGCGACCACGCTTGCCACGAGCACCGCCGGCAGCTGCCGGCCGAGCAGCGCGCCGACCAGTGCTGCCGCTGCGACCGCGGGCAGGAATCGGAGCGCCAGCAGCGGCCCGCGCATGCCGTACGCCTCGAAGCTGGCGCCTGCGTCGATCACGGGATGGAGCGCTCGCTCGAGGACCTCGCCGGCCATGGCCGGAATGGCCATCAGCCCCAGGCCCAGGAGGACGAGCGGCAGGAAGCGGATCCACAGCCAGCGGGCGCGGGAGCGTGCCAGCGGCCAGCTCAGCAGGGCGGTGCCGTGCTCCAGCTCGCGGGCGATGAGCGGTGCGCCCAGGACCACGCCGGCGGCGAACGGCAGCACGCCCATCCCGTCCCGCACCAGGTACATCATCATCTGGCTCTCGGTGTGATACACGAGGCCTGCGTCCCGTAGGCTGCCGCAGGGCGGAAAGAGCTCCGTCGCGGCCCGACACGCCGCCGCCAGCCGGTCAAGGTCTGCGGCTATGGACAGCGCGATCGCGCTGAGCACGACCGCCGCGACAGCGACCGCCCCGAGCTCCCATCGGTGCATGCGCCAGGCAAGGACGAATGCGCTGCGCATGACGGCCTACGGACGCCGACGGCTGACGACTCCGGTCGTGACGGCAAGCGCCAGCGCCGCGACGGCACCGAGGATCGCCGACTCACGCAGCACGAAGTCGCCGTAACGGGCGCCGGGAACCGTGTACACCACCGGGGTCACGCCGGGCGGCAACTCGCCCTGCATCGCTCCGGGGTGGTCGCGATAGTAGTCGTCGTACGAGATCAGCTCGCCGGTGGCGTCGTCGCGGAGCGCCGAGTCGTAGATCTTCTGCGAGGCTCCCTGCTGCTGCTCTTGCGACGTCAGCGGCACCGCCTCCCGTCGCATCAGATCGTCCCTGACCAACTCCACGCCCACGAACAGCGCCAGCGTCACCGCCGCCGCGAGCAGCAGCGCCGGCAGCTGGCGCGGGACGAGGGCGCCGATGGCGAGCCCCAGCGACAGGACCGCCAGGGCGCGCACCGCTACCAGCCCCCCGCGCGCGCCGTAGTCGTTGAAGCCCGGGTCCACCCCCTCGTTCCACGGCGCGGCGCGCGTCAGCACCTCGCCGGCGATGCCCACGAGCAGCGCGGCCAGCACCACGACCGCGACCACCGGCGCCGCCCGGTGGAGAAGCCAGCGCCTTCGGGAGCGGCTCAGCGTCCAGGCGATCGGCGCCGTCCGCCCCTCGATCTCGCGGGCGACGATCGGAACCCCAAGAAACAGTCCGAGCACGAACGGCGTGGCCATGGCGCCTACCGTGGCGAAGGTGGCCGCAGTGGCGAGCAGGTTCAGCGTCGGATCGAACTGGGGACACGGCGAACCGACCGAGCCCTCGACCGGCGGCGCGGCATCGCGGTAGCAGGCCAGCTGCTCGGTCCGCACCGCGCGGGTCTGCCCGGCGATCAGCAGGGCGGCCACCACCAGCAGGGCGGCGGCGCCCAGCAGCAGGCGCAGCTCGAAACGCTGCATCGCGAAAGCCAGCCTGAAGGCGCGCAGCATCATCCCGGCCTCCGGCGGACGACGACGCCGGCCGCCCCCAGCACCAGCAGCAGCGCCACGCCACCGACCACCGCTGACTCGCGCACGACGATCTGCGGGTAGAGCCGCCCGGGGACGATCAGCTCGCGGTCCCAGCCGATGATCTTCTCCGGCTGGCCGACATCCTCTACGCTGGCGTATAGCCCGCCGTCGGGGTCGATCGCCTCGTAGAAGAGGCCACGCCGCTGCAGCTCAGCCGAGGTGACCAGCTCGCCGCTCGGCAGCTCGGTCCGCTGGCCGATAAAGCGGCCGCCAGCGCGATCCAGGCCGTAGGGCTGGGCGATGGCATCGGTCTCCATCTATCGGTCCATGCCAAGGCTGACCGCGGTGAAGAGCAGGACCGATGCGAAGGCCGCCGCCAGCATGGCCGGCAGCAACCGGCCGAGCATGGCGCCAATGGTCACCCCGATCCCCAGCGCCGCCAGGCCGCGTAGCACGATCAACCCGCCGCGCCGCCCATACCAGGTGAAGTCGCGGTCGAGGTGCAGGGTCGGCAGCACGGCCGACGCGAGGACCTCGCTGGCAATGGCCAGCACCACCAGCCAGCCGATGAGGACCAAAGCCAGGAAGGCGACGCGACCCGCCAGCCACCAGGCGCGCGATCGGCTCAGCGTCCAGGCGAGACTCGCGGTTCGATGCTCCAGCTCGCGGGCCACCAGCGGGACGCCCAGCACCAGCCCCATCCCAAACGGGGCGCCCCAACTCAGGTAGAGCAGCTGGGTTCCCCACCCGC
Source organism: uncultured Chloroflexia bacterium (assembly GCA_963750025.1). GTDB lineage: Bacteria > Chloroflexota > Limnocylindria > QHBO01 > QHBO01 > CF-167. The sequence continues at coordinate 43,496 of CAVVPF010000022.1, read as the reverse complement.
TCATGTCGCCGAAGCGCTGGGCGAGCTGCTCGCAGCCCGCCACATAGGCCGCTGGGTCGGGGCGGCCAGGCTCGCCAGCAGCCAGCGTGCGAAGCTGCCAGCTGAACCACAGCATCGCCGCGGCGAGCACGGCCACACCGGCCGCCGAGGCGAGCACCTCCCAGCGATGGAGCCGGAACGAGAGCGCCGGCCAGGAGCCGAGCCGGTTCACGCCGCCGCTTCGCCGGGCATCGCGCGGCTGGAGGCCAGGTAGCCGAGCACCACCTCCTCCAGTGAGGCCTGACGCAGCTCCGCCGCCATGGCGGGTTGTGCCTGGCGAACCAGCGTCAGGCGCTCCCCGACCGGGCCGGCGAAGGTGGCGATCGGCTTGCCGCCGGGCGTCGCCGCGCCGTCGGTCGCGATCCAATGCGAGGCCAGGGCCTTCGCTACCGTGTCGTGCAGCAGCACCCGTCCGACGCCGAGCACGATCAGACGATCGCAGGCCTGCTCCACGTCGGTGACGATGTGGCTGGAGAGCAGCGCCGTGCCGCCGTCGGCCCGGACCGCATCGGTCAGGACGTGCAGGAACTCGCGGCGGGCCAAGGGGTCCAGGCTGGCCAGCGGCTCGTCAAGGAGCAGGATCTCCGCGCGCGTGCCCAGGGCCAGGGCCAGCGCCACCTGGGCCTGCTGCCCGCCGGACAGCGACCTCGCACCCTGCTCCCGCGGAATGCCGAGCTCGTCCAGCCGCCGTGCGGCGTAGGTTCGGTCGAAGGCGGGACGCAACTGCACCGCCAGATCGAGGTGATCGTCCACGCTGAGGGCGTCGTAGAGGGACGGCGACTGCGGCACGTAACCCAGGTGCGCCAGCGCGCCTGAGCGATCGCGCCAGGGGTCGATGCCGGCCACCGTTACCCCGCCGCGGGTCGGCCGCTCGAAGCCGACCCAGGTCTTGATCAGGGTCGATTTGCCGGCAGCGTTGGGACCCACCAGCGCCGTGATCCCGCCGCGCGGGATGGTCAGGTCGATCCCGGTCAGTGCCCAGGTCCGGCGCCCATAGCGCTTGGCCAGGGCGTGCGTCTCGAGGACCTGCTGCTCGCCGCTCACTGCACGGGACCGGTGAGCAGCGACGGCGCCGCCGCCGGCGCCGCCAGGGCCACGAACGGGAGCCGCACCAGGCTGGCACGCAGGATCTGCATCGGTTTCACCTCCTGGACCGATGCTGGCTGCCGCCGCGCCGGCCGTCAATCAGGGATTTCCACTACCGCCGTCTCGGGGAGATCCCGCAGGAGCCGGCGTCGCCGGCTCTGCCACCGTCCGGCCATGCGACGAGGTCTTCCTGACCACAGACCGCCGGCTCGGCGTGGTCGTCGGCGACGACACGCGTCGCCGACTGGTTGCGCACTGCACACGTGCGGGTCGTCGTGGGCACCGCGGAGCAGTCAAGCCGTCAATTTGAGCGTGAAAGGGGTGGTTGGTGGGCGACACTGGACTCACGGCCGCCGCAATGACCTGATGGCAAGTTCATGTCCACCGGCGTACTGAGGCCCTGTGAATGAAAACTCCCGTTCGAGATAGACCGTTTCGTGCCATAGAACGTGTCGCGGTGGCGCGTGAAGACAGCCTCCCAGTCTGTCTGATCGGTGAGTGGCGGGGCACAAGCTCGACCCTGGGTGCAGGTCAGACGCGGACGGCGACCAGCTCGCCACGCCCGATCGGCACCACCAGGCCGTGCAGGCGTGGATCGGCCAGGGCGCGCTCGCGGAATGCGGCGAGGTCGGCCTCGTGCGAGATGAGGTTGTCGGCGACGAGCAGGCCGCTCGGGCGCAGCGCCTCGATGGCCGGCTCGAAGAAGGCGCAGGTAGTCCTCCTTCTCGGCGTCAAGGAAGACGAGGTCGGCTATGCCGGCGAGGGAGACCAGCCCGACCCCGCCATCGGTCGCGCGCAACTCGACCCGATCGTCGACCTCCGCGGCGGCGAACGTGGCGCGCGCCAGCTCGACCTTAGCGGGGTCGATCTCGAAGGTGATGACCCGACCGTCGGTGTGCTCGGCCGCTGCAGCCAGCCACAGGGTTGAGTAACCGGCGCTGGTGCCGATCTCGACCATGGTTCTTGAGCGGCTCGCGAGGGCCAGAGTCAGCAGGAAGGCGCCGACCTCAGGCCGGATGGCGCGCAGTCGCTGGGCACGGGGCGTGCCGTCGCTGCGGTCTACCGTGTCGCGCGCCTCGAGCGACGACATCGCGGCGCGAACCGCCGGCCGGATCTGACCCATGGGTGCCTCCATTCTCGTGCCTTTGGGTTACCTCGCCTGCCACCATTCGCCGAATACGCCGCAGGTCAATGATGGGACCGTTCTGATCGGGACGCGGAGGCCCATGGGTCAGACACAGGGCCGATCGTCGCGCATGCGTCTGGACACGGCAAGCCTGCGGGCGAATTTCATACACAGGCTCTAAGTGGCTTGCCTTCATGCGCCGGCGACTCGGTTAGAAAGTCAACATCCCCGGACGGAAACCTTGACAGACCGACACGCCCCTTACGCGATGACGTTTCGCTTGTACGGTGCCACCCATTCGCCGCTCCACGACTCCCCCCTACTCTTGGCGGGCACGCTCGCTGGCCGCCTCCGCCGGACCGATTCACAACCCACAGGTGACACCTGGCCCAAGGTCGCCATCGACCTGGGCGGGACATGACCGGGGGGGCACACGAAGCGGGAACCAGGAGGTCTGACCCCCCTCCCACTTTCTGCGGGCAAGGCTGATGTCAGACAGGCCCGGACGCGATCAGGCGTCTGGCAGGTATGGAATCAGTCCAGCTAGTGGATGGCATGCACAAGCGTGGCGGCTGCCGTCCGCCTGCCGACGCCAAGCTTCTCGTACACGTGCTCCAGGTGCTTCTTCACGGTGCTCGGTGCGACCCAGAGCTGCGCAGCGATCTGCGCATTCGTCTTGCCCTCGGCTACCAGCACGACGATCTCGCGCTCCCGCGGAGTCAGCTGGGTGTAGGCGCTGGACTTGCCGTCGCCGTGTTGCGTGCCTAGCGCCTCCGACAGCCGCCATCGCAGTGCGGCGCGCGCCTCGAGGCCGCCGAGGTGCGGTCGGAGCATCTCGAGGACGGCGCGGTCGCGCTCGGAGAAGTCGCCCGCCCCCGTTCGGCGGAACAGGATGAACGAGCGATGCCGCCGCGGAGCGGCGGGCAGGCCGACGTCGATCATGTGGTCAAGCCCTGCCGGGTGGAAGTACTCCCGAAAGATGGGCAGCTCGTGGTATCGCCGCTGGCCAATCACGTCAGACATCCTGACCGCGGACAGGTCGCCCGTCCGGGCGCGGTAGTCGGAGATCGGGCACGGCCCGACTCTCCAGTACAGCTCCTCGTCGTCGGCCTCGTCGGCCTCGTCGGCCTCGTCGTCCGGGCCGATCCCAACCAACGCGAGAAAGCGCTTCGCGTGAAGATCGGCCTCCTGGTACGTAAGCGCATCGCAGGGGACAAGGTCCTGGAGGCGGGCGACGACCTCGACGGGGTACGGCTCGTCGAACTCGAGGTCGCCGACATCGACGAGGAAGCTCAGAATCCCCTCGAGATCGGTCCGTGGCAGCCGCATCACGCCCGCGAAGATACGCCGAACGGCGAATGGACACAAGGCGCACGAGCGCGGATCCTCCGGGTGAAGGCAATGGAGGCCGTGTGCAGCGTCCTGCCGTGTAGGGATAAGAGGAAGAACCAATGCGTAACGGACAGACTATGCGAAGGCCACTCGCGGCACTCGCCCTGGGTGCGAGTCTTGCCCTGCTCAGCGCCGGGGTCGCCTTTGCGCAGGCTCCCCATCACGTGATGCTGCCCGATGCGGCGTGCAACCAAGGGACCTTTGCGGCGCGAGTGATCTCCGGGAATGGGGTCGTCCCGATGTTCATGGAGGCTAATCCCCACGGGTGCATGACGATGCCGGGGGCATTCCTGGGGAACTGACCACTCCACCTCCTGGTCGAAGGTCAGTTGGTGGCCGTTGGTAAGCGTGGGTGCATCCCAATACCTCGCCTTGAGGATCGGAAGGCCCTAGTGGTCGAAATCCTCCGAAGAAGCAATGGTGGGCGACACTGGACTCGCCCCAACACCAGTGACCTCATGGCCCGTGCGGATCATCCGACGCGACAATTGGCTTCGTGCTGCCGGGCTGTTAGGCGCCTGAGATCCACACCCGAGGGCGCGGTTTTGCAGTCCCGGCCATAGCGTCCGCGGACGTCCGTCGAAGCCTCCGCCACGCTCAGAGTAGCCGATCCGGCATGGTCGATGACCGTGGGTGTCCGTCCTTGTTGCTACCACGCGACGCTACCGGAGGCCAGCGCCACGGGCCCCTAAGTCCCACCAACGTTGTCGGGCGCCGGACCTGGGACTGGGAAGCGTACTGGCCGCACCACGACGCGGGCGACCCGGTCTCCCACGGCATCAACTTCCTGCTCGTGCCCGAAGGTTGATGAGACACTGGGAACGGTGACATGACCGATACGACAGTGCGGGTCTTCGTGGAATCGGAGGCGGGTTCGAACGTCCGACGGGTCTTCGACGAGACGACATTGGAGCTGCGGTCCGAGCGCCGGGTCTCAGCTGCCTACCCGTTTCCCTACGGCTTCATCCTGGGCACGATTACGGACGACGGAAGTGCGGTCGATTGCTTTGTGCTGACTGCTGAGCGGATCCGGAGCGGCACGATCGTGAGAGCCGAGCCAGTGGGCCTCCTGGAGCAGATCGAAAACGACGAGATCGACCACAAGGTCCTGGCGGTTCCAGCTGGTGAGAGCTGGTCAGTCGATGCCAGCCTTCAGGGCACCCTGCGCGCCTTCATAAGCGACCTGTTCAGACCCTACGCGGACGTTCGGGTCGAGGTTGGTCGGATTCTTGGGGCGGATGTCGCCATCGCCTTCATTGCCTCGCGGGCACGCGGCGAGTAACCCCGAGACTCGCACCGTGCATCCCAACCAGCCCACGCCACCCCCTCGCCATCCCCTCGCGGCTGGCCACGCTGCCACGGATACCCGGCCAGCAGGGAGACTAGCCCCGCGCCGCTTATCCGAGCCTTACCGCGTCGCGCTTGACGCGGTCGCGCAACTCCGACATAAGGCGGATTCCTCCGGAGATCCCACCGCTTCGCAGCGTTCACCGTCGCCCTTGTCCCATGCCAAAGCGCGGCCGGCCCTTACCGTCGGCTTACCAGGTGGGCGGGCCGACGGGGCGGACACCCTGTCCGACGGTCCGTCAGCGACTCCCAAGACTCCAGGGCCGACGAGCTGGCCGGGAGGTCCGAGCGGTCGGCGCCGGCCCGCGCCGACCCGTCCCAAAAAGGCAGCCCCCGAGTACCGTCCGATTCGTGCTTCGCGTGGTCCCGCTCTCGGGCCGATCAGAAGGAGGTGCTTTTGAGCACTACTGGCTCCAACAGTATCCCGCTGCACACAGCGACACCAAGCGTTGCGAGCCAACCACTCGACGGGCACGAGCAGGTCATCGTGGGGGTTCCGATGTCGACGTCCGGTGACTATGCCAGGCGATCCCGGTCCTGCCTCACGCTGATCCGTGTCCGCGTCCTCGTCTAGATCCTTACGTCCGGATCTAGGGCGGCCGATGGGTCGTGGTCGGGTGTCCGTGCCAGATGCGACGGCCACCAGTTCCAGCGACCTAGCAGGACCACCAGCGACGGCACGAGCAGCGATCGCAGGAGGAAGGTATCCATCAAGACGCCCGCCGCGACGCCGTAGCCGATCTGCTGGATCTGGCCGCCTCCCGCCGAGCCACCCGCGACGGCAAGCACCGCGAAGGTGCCTCCCAGGATCATGCCGGCCGTGGTGATGGTGCTGCCCGTCCGCCCGATCGCTCGCGCCACCGCATCGCGCAGTGGCAACTCATGGGCCTCCTCTCGGATGCGGCTCATGATCAGGATGTTGTAGTCGGATCCTAGGGCCATCAGGAAGACGAACATCAGGAACGGCAGGATGAAATTGATCCCGTCCTGCCCGCCGAGATGGACGAAGGCGATGCCGACCAGCCCCAGCGCCGCGACGTACGACAGGACGATGCTCGCCACCAGGTAGACCGGCGCGACCAGGCTGCGGAGCACGATAGCGAGCAGCAGGGCGATCAGCACCGCCACGATCGGGATGATCCGGGCCAGGTCGGTGCTGGAGATGTGACTCACGTCATAGGCGAAGGCGATCTGTCCGAAGACTCCGCTCGCCGACGCTCCTGCCGCCTGGGCCACGCGATCGACGTCGGCGCGCGCGGCGGGCACGGTCTCGAGCGCCGCCGGGCTCAGGGCATCGCCGGTGCCGAACTGCACCGAGAACTGGATCGTGTGGCCGTCGAGGCTGATCAGCCGGCCTGTCGCCCGGTAGGCGTTGTAGAGATCGGTCGGGACCTCGGTGGTGGTCGGCACCGGTGGGAGCTGCTGGGCCGGGCCGAGGGTGGCGTGGAGCTGCGTCAGCTGATCGGTGGTCAGGGGAACCCCATTCGGGTTCAGCGGTCCGCCCAGGCCGGTGAATTCCGTCAGGCCGGCGAGGCCCTCCTGGGCCGGAGCGAGGACCGATGGGTCGTCCCAGACCGATGACGGGAACTGCAGCAAAACTGCGCTTCGGCTCGTCTCGGATGACGGGAAGTGGGCCTCGATCAGCGCCGTGCCGGCCGCCGAATCGGTCCCGCTCGGGCTGGTCGGGGCGCTGCCGAAGCCGGCGATGCTGGTCGTCAGCAGGGTGGCACCCAGGCCGCCGAAGAGCACAAGACCGGCCACCAGCGTCACCCCGGGTCGCCTCGTTGCAATCACGCCTATCCGGTCCCAGATGCCGGGCCGTTCCCGGCTCCGCGGTGACGTGCCGCTCGGCCAAAATACCGCCCGACCGAAGATGGCGAGCAACGCCGGCAGCAGCGTCAGCCCGGCCACCAGCATCAGGGCGATACCGATCGCCAGCGCCGGTCCGAGGCTCTGGTAGAAGGCAAACTCGGCCAGGACCAGGCTCACCAGCGCGGCGATGACGGTGAAGGCCGAGAAAGTGATCGACTCTCCGACCCGGCTCACCGACCGAATCACCGCTTGGTGCGGCGTCAGGCCGCGTCGAAGCTCCTCGCGCACCCGGAAGACCAGGAAGACACCGTAGTCCGTGCCCGCTCCCAGGATGAGCACGATGAGCAGGAGCTCGGTGATCGACGAGACCGGGATGCCGATCTTCGTCGACTCGGCGATGACCGGCCCGGAGAGGACGAGGACGAAGGCCGCGGGGATCAGCGTCACGAGTGGCGCGAGCAGGGCTCGGAAGGCGAGCAGGAGCAGCACGACGATGAATAGGAGCGAGAACTGCTGGGTCTGGTCCTGCGACGAACCCGACGCCTTGATCGCATCGAGCTGCGCCGCCAGCTGGCCGGTCAGGTGCGCGTCGAGGCCAGTCGGCAGCGAGGGGTCGTCGAAGGTCGATCGGATGGCGTCGATCACTCCCTGCGCCTCGGCGCCGCCGCTGAAGGCGACCACGGTCAGCTGGAGCAGCGCCTGGCGCGCCCCGCCGTCCTGCGAGATACCGAAGTCGATGACCTGCTTGACCTTGTCGAGGCCGCCGATCCGTGATTCGAGCCGGTCGACCGCGGCGTTGTCCTCCGCGGTCAGCGCCCCGTCGCGGGCCACCACCAGCGTCGCGACGGCGAACGAGTCGCCCTGGAAGGGTGCTGCCATGGCGGCCGCCCGCATGCTGGGGGAGTCCGCGGGGAGGAAGCCGCTGGTGGTGTCCTGGGCGACATCAGCGAGGGACGGCAGGAAGCGGACCGCAAGGACCGTGACGACGATCCAGGCGACGACGATCAGGAAGCGAAAGCGAACCGAGAATTGCCCGAGGCCCGTGAAGAAGTGGCTCATCGGGTTCCTTTCAGGATCGGAGCGGATCGGTTCTTCAGAAATGGGAGCGGGCGCTGTGACGGACTGTCGGGTAGTGTTTCAGTTTGGTGAGCGCCGCTTGACCACCACAAGAGTCGCGGCCGCCGCGATGGCGAGTAGGAGTCCGACGAGGATGCCTCGCCAGTTTGCCTCGGAATCGGTACCGGGCAGCGTTGGCGTTACCCGTAGCTCTCCGACCGAGAGCATGGTCCTTCCCGCGCTCGACGGCGCGCATGGCTCGCAATAGACCATCACGGTGTAGGCGTCGGGCGAAACGTCAGGAATGGCGAATGATGCTGTCCCGTCGCCGGCATCGTTCACTACCAGCTCGCCGACACTGATGAGGCGCCTGTCGGACGAATCGTGTACGTCATTCGCGGCGGCGTCGGGGATGAGGAACAGCGGCAGCCGTTCGTTCCTCGCGAGTAGAACCGCGCCGCTCCCGATCGTCGCGCCGCGGACCATCGTTCCGCTCGGCCCGCTCGAAGGTGTGAGCGCAAGCACGAGGGAAGCTGTCGCCACCTGGGCCACGGCGCCCGCCGCGATCAACCCGAGCGCGAAGGCAATCCCAATGGGCCGCAACATCTGGCTCACACTCCAGTATCGTGCCGCAGGGGGCTGTCAGTCGAGCAGGTCGGCGATCTCTTCGCAGGTCCAGATGTGATCCGCGATACCAGCCGCCATCGCCGGGGTCCGGGGGTACGGGTTAGCGAGGCTCTTGTGGGGCCGAGCGAAGTTGACGTACATGTAGTGGAGGCTGATCGCTGCCGCGTGATTCTCAGCTTTCTTTGAGGAGCCGTTGGTCAGGCGGGTGAAGCGGCGCATGCCCATCCGCATGGTGAGGTTCTGGCGCTCGACGCCGGAAGTGCTGATCTTCTCCGGGTCGGGCTGGCCCTGAATGACGCGGACCTCTTCGGAGAGGACGACTGGCGGGCTGAACTTGCGCTCTTCGCCCGGCTCCGTTCCGTAGAACTTGACGAGCTGCGCGAAGTCCACATCCCCACCGAACGCCCGCTCGACGGCATCGAGATAGGGGCGGTGACCGTCTGTGGTGAGCTGGACCCGTGTGCGGAGACGCGAAGCGAGATCGGTTAGGAAGGCGTTGGCAGAGGTCGCGTCGCGGTGCATCCTCGGTGAAACCAGCCTCGGGATGAACCTCTTGCGCGTGCCGCAAGACCTCCTGCGTCAGCTGCTCGTCATCCTCACCGTCGTCCTCGCGCTCGTCGTCACGGCGTGCTCTGGTGGCACATCGACCACGACACCCTCGCCCTCCGTTGTCTCCACCCCAACCAACCCCGCATCGTCGCCGACGCCCTGCCCCCGGACTCAGGCGACGATCCGCGTTCCCGCCTCGCCGGCCAACGCTCGCTCCATGTTCTCCGGGCTGGTGATGACCGCCTCGCCGCCGCCGTGCTCGAGGAACTCGATACAGGCCTCGATCTTCGGCGCCATGCTCCCCGACGCGAAGTGGGTGCCCTCGGCCAGGTAGACCTTCGCCTCGGCGAGCGTTAGGCGGCCGACCCAGCGCTGCTCCGGGCGTCCCCAGTCGAGCGCCACGCGGTCGATCGCGGTCGTGATCATGAACACGTCGGCGCGGATGGTGACCGCCAGCAGCGCCGAGGCAAAGTCCTTGTCGATCACGGCGGCGACTCCGCGCAGGTCCCCGTGCTCATCGGTGACGACCGGGATGCCGCCGCCGCCCACGGTGATCACCACGAAGTCGTCCCGCAGCAGCGCTTTGACAGCCCGCTCCTCGACGATCCGCAACGGCCGCGGAGAGGCGACCACCCTCCGCCAGCCGCGCCCCGCGTCCTCGCGCACGACCCACCCATCACGCTCGGCCCGCTGCCGCGCCTGGGCCTCGTCCATGAACGAGCCGATCGGCTTGCTCGGGTGCTGGAACGCGGGGTCGTCGGGATCGACCTCGACCTGCGTCACGACGGTGACCGCCTGGCGGTCGACCCGCATCCGTCGGAAGTCGTGCCCCAGGTTCTGCTGCAGCTCATAGCCTATAGCGCCCTGGGTGTCGGCGTCGCACACGTCGAGCGGCACCTCGTGCAGCTCGTGGGCCGCGAGCTCGGAACGGCGCAGGATGAAGCCCACCTGCGGGCCGTTGCCGTGGCCGATGGCCACCTGCCAGCCGTCCTTGATGATGCGGGCGATGTGCCCGCTCGTCTCGCCGAGCGCGCGATACTGATCCGGCACGCTCATGTGCTGTGGATCCTTGATCAGCGAGTTGCCGCCAATGGCAACCACCAGCACGGACTTGGCCATCGGTCGTCTCCTCAGCCCATCGTCAGGGCCATCACGGCCTTCTGGACGTGCAGCCGGTTCTCCGCCTGGTCGTAGACGACCGAGTGCGGGCCATCGATCACCGCATCGGTCACCTCGATGTTCCGGTCGGCCGGCAGCGGGTGCATGTACATCGCGTCTTCGGCGGCCAGGGAGATGCGCCGCTCATCGGTGATCCAGTCGGTGTAGCGCTTCGCGATGGCGGCGCCATCGGCCTCATCCTTGGCCGTCAGCAGGGCGCCCCAGGACTTGGCGTACACGATGTGCGAGCCGCGGAATCCCGCGTCGAAGTCGTCCATCAGCTCGAGCGAGCCCCCCGAGCGGCGCGCGTTCTCGACCGCGGCATCGACGATCTCGGGCATCAGCTTGAACTCCGGTGGGTGGACCAGCCGCACGTTCATGCCGTAGCGGGTGGCGAGCAGGATGAGGTCCTGCGGCACGCTGATCGGCTTCTGGTAGGAGGCGGCGTACGCCCACGAGACGGTGATCGTCCGGCCGCGTGGGTTGCCGATCTTCTCGCGGATCGTCATCAGGTCGGCCAGGACCTGGTGGGGGTGGTAGAGGTCGCACTGCATGTTCAGGACCGGCACCCGCGACGCCTCGGCCACCTCGCGGATGTAGCGGTTGCCCTCGCCCCAGTCGACGTGCCGGATGGCGATCCCGTCGTTGTAGCGGCCCAGAATCTCGCCGATCTCCCTGGCCGTGTCGCCGTGGGCGATCTGGGTCGTGCGGCTCTCGATGAACTGGGCGTGCCCGCCCAGCTGCGCCATGCCGGCCTCGAAGCTGGCGCGGGTGCGCGTGGAGCTGAAGAAAAAGAGCATCGCCAGCACGCGGTCACGCAGCAGGGGATGCGGGATCCCCAGCGCGCGCTCGCGCTTCAGCTGAGACGCCACCTCCAGGATGGTGTCGATCTCCTCGGTCGTCCACTCGGAGAGGCTGATCAGGTCGCGGCCACGAAGCCCGGTCTGCATCGATCCGTCCTCCTACTCTGCTGCGCCCAGGACGAGGGCCAGCAGCGCCATGCGCAGCACGACGCCGTTCGAGGCCTCGACCCAGTAGCGCTGGTGGCGCGTCTCGTCGACGTCCGCGGTCAGCTCGTCCATGCGTGGCAGGGAGTGCAGGATGATCGAGCTCCGCTTCGCCTTCGTGCGCATCAGCTCCGCGGTGACCTGGTAGGCGACCGGCGTGAGCCCCACCTCGGCGCTGCGCTCCACGCGTGACTGCGTGTAGTCGGCCTGCACGACCGGCTCCATGTAGATGATGTCCGCCTCACCGATGACGTCGGCGACCGCCTTCGCCTCGCGATAGGCCACGCTCATCTCGTCGAGCTCCGCCTTGAACTCGGGACGGAGCGACATGTCCGGCGGCGAGACGACGATCGCCTCGGCGTCGAACTGCGACAGGGCGTGCAGGATGGAGTGCATCGTCCGCATCCGCATGTCGCCGACGAGCAGGTACGTCAGCCCGTCCAGTGTCCCTCGCTCGAGCAGGATGGTGTAGAGGTCGGTCAGCACCTGGGTCGGGTGCTGCCCCCAGCCGTCACCACAGTTGATGATCGGGACCGATGACCACTTCGCCGCCTCCGCGGGCGCGCCCTCCTGGAAGTGCCGGATGGCGATGACGTCCGCGTATGACTCGAGCATGCGGAAGGTGTCCTTGAGAGACTCCTGGTAGAAGTCGCCGGCCCGGGTCATCTTCGCGTCGCTGAAGCCGAGCACGCCTCCGCCGAGGCGGTGCATGGCGGCCTCGGTCGAGAGGCGCGTGCGGGTGCTTGGCTGGTAGAACGCCGTCAGCAGCGTCTTGTTCTTGAGCAGGTCGCCGTTGCGCCGATCGCGAGCGTGCGGTCGCAGGTCGTTCGCGACCTCGAAGACGCGGAAGAAGTCCTCGCGGCTGAAGTCCTTCAACGTCAGGATGTCGCGACCAAGGAAGCTCCTCATGACGGTTCTCCATGTGACGCCGCCTGGCGGCGGGTCCCGGTATAGATGACAGCGACGCGATCGCCGGGACCGATCTCCCCGCGCCGCAGCAGCTCGATCGCGCCGGCCAAGCCGGCGGATCCAGTGTGGTCCACGTTGATGCCAGTGCTCGTCCGGGCGAGCCGGTTGGCGTCGCGCAGCGCCAGCTCGTCCACGATGACCGGGCGCCCGCCGGTCAGCAGCATCCCGCGCACGACCGCGAGCCAGTCGTAGGTCTCGTCGTCGAGGATGCCGCCGGCCACGGAGTGCGGCTCCGTCTCCCACGGCCACATGAACTGCGAGCGGTGGGTGGCCGCCCAGGCCAGCTCCGCCTCGATGGCAGCCTCGTCCGCGCCGTCGGGGAGACGGGCGGCAACGCGCTCGTAGGCGCGCACGAGCGGGAAGGCGCCGCGCGTCTGGACCGTGTGGAAACGCGGCAGCCCGCTGAGGACGCCCAGGTCGCGGGCCTCGCTGAAGGCCTGGATACACGAGGAGGCGAGCGCGCCGCCGCCAACCTGGATCACAACGTGGTCGAGTCGCTCGCCGCGAGCGAGGAGGTCGGAGACCATCTCCCAGCCGAGCGTCTCACCGCCCTCCAGGGCCAGGCCGTTGAGGTTGCCCTGGCACGTGAACGGGATCGCGCCGGCAGCGATCTCCTCGCGAAGGCGGAGATAGGTCGGGTCACCGGTCATGCCCGGCTCGCGCTCGCAGACGGCGGGGTCGATTCCGAGGGCGCGGAGGCGGGCGACGACCGATGGGTCGGCGTCGGGCGGGATGAAGACGTGGAGCGACCGGCCGGCGGCACGCGCGACCACGGCCGCGGCCAGCGCCGCGTTGCCGCAGCTGGCGATCGCCAACGGATGATCGCTCGAGCCGGGGTCGCCGCCGGCCAGCTCGAGCTCGAGCAGCACGCCGAACAGGTGCCGCGCCTTGTGCGAGCCCGATACGTTCCCGGTCTCGTCCTTCACCATGATGCCGCCGTCATGCTCGAAGCCCAGCTGCTCGCTCAGCTCGCCGGCGCGGGCGAAGGGCGTGACCTCGAAGCCGTGACCGTCGACGGCTTCCACCTCGTGGTCAAGGCGGCGAATGAACTGAGCCACGTCCGCGTCCGACCAGCCGGCGGCGAGCGCCACGTGGTAGCCGTGGAGCAGCGTCCGGTAGCGGACGAACGGGTTTGGGTCCTGGTCGCTCGGGAAGCTCAGGCGTGACGGCTCGATGATACGGCGCAGGACGTGATCGGTGTCGTCGCCCGGCCGGGCTATCGGGCAGCGCAGGCGAATCGGCTCGTTGTGTGGAAGCCGGTACCCGCAGCCGCAGCAGGCGAGGGTGGTGGGAAGGCCCGGGACGGTGTCGAGGTCGGAGGTGGCTGCGGCCGTCGTCGGGCTCATGCGACCCTCGCAACGCCCGTTCGCGCGTTGAACTCGGCGATCAGCGCGTCCCAGGCGGGGAGGACGGCGCGAATCTCGGCCCAGGTCCGCTGGTCACGCCGCGCCACGAAGTCGGCGATCGAGACGCCCTGCTGCTCGACCCAGGTGTAGTAGCCGAGGTTGAAGATCCGGGTTCGCTCGCGCTCTGTGAGCTCCATGACGTGGTCGGCGCCCGCCCCCAGCAGGTGCTCACCGAAGGCCTGGCCGGCGGCGATCTCGTCGAACCCGTCGGGGAAGTCCCGCCAGACGACCTTGTGGAGCTCCGAGGCGTACATCGGCGCACCGTCGGTGGCCACCGTCAGGAGCAGGTCGTCCGGACCGAGGTCAGCCTGGCGCGCGACCTTGATGGCGGCCACCACGTTGCAGATGCTTGACAGCCCCAGGGATCCGAGCTGGTCGAGCAGCGCTTGCGGGACGCCGCGATGGTCCGCCAGGAAGGCCCGCCCCTCGGCCGTGTTGAACACGACGTTCAGCTGGTCGGTGGCGCGGTCGCTGACTGCCACCACGTAGTCGCTGTTCATGACGTTGTGGATGAGCGGGATGTGCTTGTCGCCGATGCCCTGGATGTTGTGCTCGCCGAAGCCGTTCTCGAGCATGGTCGGGCACTCGAGCGCCTCGACCGCCACGATGCGAGTGCCGTGGCGCTCCTTGAGGTAGTCGCCGGCGCCAAGCGTCCCGGCCGAGCCGCTCGCAGCGACGAAGCCCCACGGCCGGATTTCGGCCCGCTCCTCGGCCAACGCGACCGCCAGCCGCTCGAGGGCCTGGCCGGTGGCCAGGTAGTGGACCAGGTGGTTCCCAAACTCGGAGAACTGGTTGAGGATGACGTTCTGCTCGTCCTGCGCGAGCTCGGCGCAGCGGTCGTAGATCTCCTTGACGTTGCTCTCGGTGCCCGGGGTGCGGATCACGTCATGCGGGTCGGAGACCCAGCTCCCCAGCCAGTCGAAGCGCTCCCTGCTCATCCCCTCCGGGAGGACCGCCACGCCGCGGCAGCCCATGATCCGCGAGATGGCCACGCCGCCACGACAGTAGTTGCCGGTCGATGGCCAGACAGCGCGCTGCGAGGTCGGGTCGAACTGGCCGGTGACGAGGCGCGGCGCCAGGCAGCCATACGCCGCCAGCACCTTGTGCGAGGCGATCATTGGGAAGCGATCGGCCAGCGCCACCACGATCGGGGCCTCGACGCCGGTGAGCTCCCTGGGCAGCAGCAGGTGGTCCGGCAGCGGCACGCGCGTCCTGCGGTCTGCCCCGTTGTGCCAGTGGACCCGGAACAGGTTGCGCGGGTCCGGGGCGTCGGGGTCGATCTCGGCCAGCCCGGCGAGGATCTCCGGTGCGACACTGAACGGGTCGGCCAGCTGGGCGAAGGTCGGCATCACGATGCCGTTCTCGCGGAAGCGCGCGAGCGCGCGCTCGTACACTGCCCGGTCCACGAGCCCGGTGGCGAGCCCAAGACGTTCCATGCATCCTCTCCAGAATGGGGACCGACGGCCCTGTACCTCAGGACGAACGGCACACCCCCGTTCCGTGCCGCCCCCATAGAGTCGTGAGGGAACGGCCGCAGGGCATAGGGCCACATGGCCCGCCCGCGGCGGGCTGAGGCGACCGAATGCAGCTGACGATTAACGAGGAGCGGGTCACGGTCGAGGAGCGACCGGGCGAGAGCCTGCTCCAGCTGCTCCGTGAGCAGTGCGGCCTCAGCTCCATGAAGGACGGCTGCGCGCCGGAAGGCTCCTGCGGCGCCTGCACCGTCATCGTCGACGGGCGCGCGGTGGTCTCCTGTGCCCAGCCGGCTTCGCGCTTCCAGGATCGCGAGGTGCGCACCCTGGAAGGGCTGTCCGCTGAACGCCGGGCCGACTGGGCCGATGCGTTCGTGCGAGGCGGCGCGTCGCAGTGCGGCTTCTGCTCGCCGGGGATCGTCATGAAGGCCGAGGCACTTCTCGCCCGCACGCTGGAACCGTCCCGCGACGAGATCGCCCGGGCGCTGGCCGGCAACGTCTGCCGCTGCACTGGCTACGTCAAGGTGATCGACGCCATCGAGGACGTGGCCGCACGCCGGCGCGGGGTACGGCCGGCCGAAACCGATGGGAGACCGGGGGCGGTGGGCCGTCGCGTCCCGAAGTACGCCGGGCGGGAGCAGGTTCTCGGCGAGCACCCGTTCGTGGCCGACATGCACGTCCCCGGGATGGTGCACGGCGCCCTGCGCTTCTCGGATCATCCTCGGGCCACCGTGCTGCGCATCGACACCGCGACCGCCGAGGCGTATCCGGGCGTGGTGCGCGTGGTGACCTGGCGCGACGTGCCCGGCGAGCGATTCTGTGGCCTCATCGAGCGCGACTGGCCGCCGTTCGTGGCCGAGGGGGAGGAGACCCGCTACGTAGGCGACGTGCTGGCGGCCGTCGCCGCCGAGACGCGCTCCGCGGCACGCGAGGCCGCCGAGCTGGTCCGAGTCGAGTACGAGGTCCTCACCCCCCTGGTCGACCCCGAGGAGGCGCTCGAGCCCGATGCGCCGCGCATCCACCCGGGTGGCAACCTGCTGTCCACCTCAGTCGTTCGGCGCGGCGACGTGGAGGCCGCGCTGGCAAACGCGGCACACGTCGCATCGGACACCTTCTACACTCAGCGCATCGAGCACGCCTTCCTGGAGCCGGAGGCGGTGCTGGCCGTGCCGGAGGCGGCGTCGGGCGACGGCGACGCCCCGCGACTCCGCGTCTTCTCACAGGGGCAGGGCGCCTGGGAGGACCGGCGCCAGCTCGCCGCGTTCCTGGCACTCCCCGAGGCATCGATCCGGGTCTCGCAGGTCGCCACCGGTGGCGCATTCGGCGGTAAGGAGGACCTCTCGGTCCAGGCGCAGGCATCGCTCCTCGCCTTCCTCAGCGCGCGGCCGGTGCTGCTGGCCCTGTCGCGACGGGAAAGCCTTCGCCTCCACCCCAAGCGCCACCCGATGAACCTCACCTACACGGTGGGCTGCGATGCCGAGGGCCACGTGGTGGCCGTTCGCGCCCGGATCATCGGTGACACCGGCGCTTACGCCAGCGTGGGGGCCAAGGTCCTCGAGCGCGCGGCGGGCCACGCCTGCGGTGCATACCGGGTCCCGAACGTCGACGTGGAAGCGCGCGCGGTCTACACCAACAACCCACCTGCCGGGGCGATGCGCGGATTCGGCGTGCCGCAGGTCACCTTCGCGCTGGAGGGGCTGCTCGACGTCCTCGCCGAGCGCGTCGGTATCGACGGCTGGGAGATCCGCTGGCGGAACGCGATGGCGGTCGGCGATCGGTTCGGAACCGGTCAGCGGCTGACCTCCGGTGTAGGCCTGCGGCGGACGCTGCTGGCGGTACGCGACGCCTATCGGTCCGCCCGTTACGCGGGAATCGCCTGCGGTGCGAAGAACACCGGCATCGGGAACGGCATGGCCGAACGAGGTCGCGCCATCCTGCGCCCGGAGGCAGACGGCACGCTGACGCTGTTCCACTCCTGGACCGAGATGGGGCAGGGGATCCATACCGCCCTGGCCCAGATCGCCGCCGAGGAGCTGCAGATCCCCGTGGACCGCATCCGGGTCGTGGTCGACACCGAGCACGAGCTCGACACAGGCGAGACGACCGCATCCCGCGCCACCGTGCTGGGTGGCCAGGCCGTGCTCGACGCTGCCCGGCGCCTGAATCTCGCGCGGGGCGACCAGGGGCTGGAGGAGCTCGCTGGGCGGGAGTTCCCCGGCGAGTTCGTGGTCGACTGGACGACCGAGCTGCGCGAAGGCGACCCCGAACCGATGACCCACCTGGCCTACGGCTGGGCTACCCAGGTCGTCATTCTTGACGACGAGGGGCGCCTGGCCAGGGTCGTGGCCGCCCACGACGTGGGCCGCGCGATCAACCCGCTGGCACTGGAGGGCCAGGTCGAGGGCGGCGTCCACATGGGCCTCGGCTACGCGCTGTCCGAGGAGTTCGTGGTCGACCGCGGCGTACCGGTGACCGATACGCTCAAGTCCCTGAACATCATCCCGGCCGCCGGCATGCCCCCGGTCGAGTGCATCCTGATCGAGGAGCCGCAGGCCGAAGGGCCGTATGGCGCCAAGGGCGCCGGTGAGGCCGTGCTGGTGCCGACGGCAGCCGCCGTGGCGGGCGCACTCCACGCCTTCGATGGCATTCGCCGCAGGCGCCTGCCGATGATCGACTCCGCGGCCGCGCGGGCGGCGGTCCCACGCGTCGTGCGGCGCGGGCGCGGGGAGCCGCGCCGGGTGGGGGGGCCACGATGAACCTGCTGCTCGCGGGGGCGACCGTCGTCCGCTCGCTGCACCCACCCACGGTGGTCCGTGGCGACGTCCACGTGTCAGGCGGCCACGTGGTGGCCGTCGGCTCGGGGCTCGACCAGGCGGGCAGCGCACAGCGCATTGAGTGCAACGGGTGCCTGGTCGTGCCCGGCAACGTGTGCGCTCACACACACGCCTACTCTGCCCTGGCACGCGGTATGCCCTACAACCTGCCGCCGCCGACCTCGTTCCTCGAGATCCTGCAGCGAGTGTGGTGGCGCCTCGATCGCGCCCTCGACCTCGCCTCAATCCGCGCCTCGGGCCTGGTCGCTGCGCGCGAGGCGCTGTTGGCCGGCACCACGACGCTGGTCGACCACCACGCCTCGCCGAACGCGATCGCCGGCTCGCTGGACGTGCTGGCCGAGGCCTTCGAGGAGGTCGGCATCCGGTCCGTCCTGTGCTACGAGGTGACAGACCGCGATGGCCTGGAGCGCGCCGGCGCGGGCGTCGAGGAGAACCGCGGCTTCCTGCGGCGCGTCGCCGAGGGCCGCTGGCCGCTGGCCCGCGGCATGGTTGGTGCGCACGCGTCGTTCACCCTGTCGGACGAGACGCTGGCCGCCTGCGTCGCGCTCGCACACGAGTCACGGGCCGGCATCCACGTCCACCTGGCGGAGGACCAGGCCGATCAAGCCGATGCCGAGGCACGCTTCGGCCATCGGGCCACGCATCGGCTGGCCAACGCCGGCGCACTGACCGATGCCTCACTGGTGGCGCACGCGGTTCACCTGACCCCGGCCGAGGCTGAGGTTCTCCGGGCATCGGGCGTCACGGTCGCCCACAACCCGCGCTCGAACATGAACAACGCGGTGGGGCGCGCGCCGCTAGCGTGGCTGGGGCCACGTCTGGCGCTCGGGACCGATGGGATCGGCGCCGACATGTTCGAGGAGTCCCGCGTGGCGTACCTCCGCCTGCGAGAGGATGGGCTCGACACGCCCGACGGCTGGCCGCTGGCCCCGCTGGCCGAGGGCAGCGCCCTCGCCGGGCGCCTGTTCGGCGAGCCGGGCCTGGGGCGGATCGAGGTGGGCGCGCCGGCGGACCTGGTGGTCCTCGACTACGCGGCTCCGACACAGATGACGGACTCCTCGCTGGCCTCGCACTGGATCTTCGGCCTGTCGGCGGCATCGGTGCGTGACGTGCTCGTCGGCGGCGAGGTCGTGGTACGCGACCGGAGGCTGACGCGCCTCGACGATGCGGAGCTGTTGCTCGAGGCGCGCGAGGAGGCCCGCCGCCTGTGGGGGAGGCTGGAACGGATCGGTCCGCACCCGTTCAGCCCCACCCGGCTGCTGGCGACCACAGGAGGAGAGTGATGGCCGACCTGAGCGTGGAGGTGTGCGGCCTTCGGTTCCGCAACCCGATCCTGACCGCGGCTGGCCCGCCGGTGCGCGACGGGGCGGCCATGCTGGCCTGTGCCAAGGGCGGGGCGGGAGCGCTGGTGGCCAAGACCATCTCCGTGCGCGCCGCTCAGCCGCCGGAGCCGAACATGGCCGAGATCCCGCACGGCATGGTCAACACCGAGCTGTGGTCCGAGCTGCCGCCCGAGCAGTGGCTCGAGCACGAGTACGCCCTGGCCCGCACGGCCGGGCTGCCGCTGATCGTGAGCCTGGGCTACACCGCGGAGGAGATCGGGGAGCTGGCGCCCAAAGTCAGGCCATTCGCCGACGCGGTCGAATTGTCGACGCACTACATCGGCGCGGATCCGGGACCGATGGTCGGCGCGGTCCGCGCCGCCAAGCGGGCGCTCGACGTGCCGGTCTTCGTCAAGGTCAGCCCGCATGGCCACGACATGGCCGGCGCGGCGCGGCTCGCCCAGGACGCCGGGGCGGACGGCATCGCCGCCATCAACTCCTTTGGCCCGGTACTGGCGCTCGACATCGAGACCAGGATGCCGCGACTGGGCGGCCAGAACGGGTATGGCTGGCTGTCGGGCCCGGCGCTCAAGCCCCTGGCGGTGCGCTGCGTGCGCGACATCGCCCGTGCGGTCGACCTCCCGGTGATCGGCGTAGGTGGCATCACGCGCGGGACCGATGTGGTCGAGTTCCTGATGGCGGGCGCCTCTGCCGTGCAGGTCTGCACCGCGGCGATCCTGCGCGGGCCATCGGTCTTCGGCAAGATCGCCAGAGAGCTAGATGCCTGGCTCGATGCGCACGGCCACGCATCGGTCCGCGAGGTGGTGGGAGCAGCCCTGACCCAGGGCTGGCCGGCTGGAAGGCCGGAGGTCCCGCTGCTGGACCTGGAGGCCTGCAACGATTGCGGCGTGTGCGAGACCTCCTGCGTGTACGGTGCCATCCACGTCGTGGACGGCCGCACGGCGCTGGACGGTGAGCGCTGTACGCGCTGCGGCTTGTGCGTGACCCGCTGCCGCCGCGACGCCCTGACCTGGCCGACAAGGGCCTGACGCTGGCGGTGGACTTGATCGGGGCGATTCTGGGCGAGCTGCTGGCGCGCTAGGGCCGTTGCCCGAGCACAAGACGGCAGATTTGGTACCGCATACCCGATGCGCTGTATTCCGTGCCATGCGTCCCACCGAGCGTCATGGTGGGCGGCATGAGTCACCTGGGACGCATGGAACACGATCCATAAGGGCTCGGATAAGGGCTCAGAGACCCCGCGCAGGTCGTGGCTTCTCTCGACCAACCCGCAGGCAACGCGCGCAGACCCGGATGGCGTCCAAGGCAGGTGAAGGATCCGCACTAACAACGCATCGATCGTCGGGCGACTCGGGTCGCTGTCAGTGTCCGGTTGCCACGAACGCGCCCGGAGTTCTGTCACCGGCGGACTCGAACCAGCGGCCTCTTGCATGCCAAGCATTTCCGCCTGAGCGCTGTGCTACGAGCGCGGGAGGCCGAGCGAAAGTGCGCAGTTATACGGTCACGGGTTGCCCGGCACTGCAAGGTCATGACGACCACCTGATCGCGAGCCTCGCCGTCCGTGCGCTGTCCTCTTGCCTGCTCCCCCACCACAGATCGGTCCGGACCGCCTCTTTCCGGGTGCGGCTGGCGAGCGTAGGCTCTTCGATGTGAGCACCTTCGTCGGCAGAACCATGGAGCTCCGAGCCCTGGCGGAGGTCGTCGCGACTTCGGCTGGGCCGGCCACCGCGCTGGTTACCGGTGTCCCCGGCTGCGGCAAGAGCCGGCTCCTCGCCGAGGCGCGCAGGCTGGCGCCGCGCATCCAATCGTTCGCAGTCGTCGGCTTCGAGTCCGAGCACCGCGTACCGCTGGCCGCCGCGGCAGGGCTCCTCCGCGCGTTGGTTGCCATCCCGCGCCACGGAGAGACTCTGGATGCGCTGGTCTTCGGCTCGGTCGCTGAAGGGCCGGCCGCGGAGGCACGACCCGACGCCGGCACGTTCGAGCCGCTTCGGATCTTCGAGGCTGCTCGTCGTGCGCTTCGCACCGTGGAGCCGGCACTGCTCGTCATCGATGACCTGCAGTGGGTCGACGATCTCTCGCTGTCGTTGTGCCACTACCTGGTGCGTGCTGCCTCCGAGTCGCACCAGCGACTCGCCATTCTGGCCGCGACACGGCCCGGCGGACCCGGGGAGGAACTATTCGATGGCATGCCGGAGGCTTGCCTGCACCGCATCGATCTCGGGGCCCTGGACCAGGAGGACGGGACGGCCCTGGCCCAGGCCCTCGATCCCGGGCTCGATGCAGAAGCCGCAGGCACGCTGTGGCGACGGGCCGATGGCATCCCCTTCTGGCTCGAAGCGCTCGTGCTCTACGGCAAAGCCGGGCGCGGCCTGGAACAGATTCTCACGCGGCGTCTGCGCGGGGCAGGTCCAGTCGCCGCCACGCTGCTTGGAACGCTCGCCCTGGCAGGACGTCCGATCTCGGTCGCCGCGGCCGCCGAGCTGCTCGACCGTCAACCCGAACGCGTCGAGGCCGCCCTGGACGTGCTCGTCGAGCGAGGACTGGCCAAGATACACGGGGGCGCCGCGCAGCCAGCCCACGACCTGATCCGGGCCACCGCCGCCGCACAGCTTCCCGAGGAAGTTCGCCTTCGCATCCATCGTCGACTCGCGGCAGGATTCGAGCGTGACGCAGGCGGCGATCTCCAACTCCTGCGACTTGCGCTGGAGCATCGTCGGGCGGCCGGCCTCTCCGTCCTGGCTCTCGCCGGGAGGCTCGCAACCTCGCCCCAGCGCCGGCTCCTGGGGACCGACGGCGCCGAGGAGCTGGGTGTGCTGGCGGACGAGGCTGACCCGCTGGCGCCCGAAACTGTTGCTCTCCAGGCCAACGTGGCAGCGCTCTCCTACGAGCTCGGGGAGCATAAGCAGGCATTGGCGCGGTGGTCGCTGGTGGCAGAGCGAGCCGAAGCTCGTGCAACGCGGGCGTCGGCCGCACTGGAGGCATCCCGCGCGGCGTATGCGCTCGGGAGGGCCGACGAAGCACGCGAGCTCCTCTCACGAAGCCGGGACCTTCTGCGCGATGACGCGGTGCTGAGCCTGGAGCAAACGACGCATGAGGCCGCGATCTGCCTGTGGCTCGAGCAGCGCGGGCCGGAGGGCCGCGCACTTGCCCGCGAGGCGGCATCGGTCGCAAGGCGGCTCGCGAGCAAGCGAGCTCGCCCAAGACGTCACGATTCGAAGCTTCAGCGCGCCCTGCTGGATGCGCTGCGCCTCGAGTACGAAGCCGCGATGCAGCAGGGCGATCCTCAGGCGCTGCTGCGCACGGCGGAGCAGCGCGAGACAGCGGCCCGCGGCGTCGGCCTCGAGGAGGTCCTCGAAGCCGCGCTCGCCCTCGGCGTGGCGCTGCGCCAGAACGGTCGAGTGCGGCAGGCCTTGGCGCGCTTCCGGCGTGTCTGGGCCGATACGCAACGGGCGGTGCTGCCACGGCTTGCGGTCGATGCGGGCTTCTGGCTGGGACGGACGCTCGCGCTGATCGGCGAGCTCGAAGAGGCTGAGGCGATCGTCCGCGAGACGAGCGAGCTCGCCCGGCGCGTCGGCGACGTCCCGCGCGCTCGGCACCGGGTGGCGCGCGTCGCTGCCAGTGTGTGGCTTGAACGTGGCCACGTTGCACAAGCGCTGACGCTCCTGGAGCAAGAGATCGCGCACGAGGCCAATGAGCACCAGCGGATCGTGTTGCACGGTGATCGCGCCGTGTGGGCGGCCCGACTCCACGGCACGGAGGCGGCAGAGACGGTCCACTCGCAGCTCGAGGCAGCCGACGAATGTGCGGCCTCCGTCGGTTGCCCCCGTTGCACCGGCGAGCTCCTGCTGCTGGCGGCTGAGGCGTTGAGCCGCATCGGCGAGCACAATGCCGCGCGCATGGCCGTGGAACGGAGGGATCGGCTCGAATTCCCGCTCGATGACCTCGATCGGCTCGCGCACGGTCACGCCGGTGCGCTCGCGGCGGCCAAGCCCGAGGAGCGTGTCGTCGCGCTCGAGGCGGCGGTCGCCGCGGGCAAGTCGTCTCCCTACCGGCTCGCGGCGCTCTGGATCCGGCTCGACCTCGGGCGCGCCCTGGTCGCCATCGGCGACGAACGAGCCGTCGTCGTGCTCCAGCATGCCGCGGTCGCGGCACGCGAGCGCGGGGCGGAGACGGTCCGCGACCTTGCCGAGCAGTCCCTGCGCCTGCTGGGCGTGCGCACCTGGCGTCGCGGCGCAGCCGGCGCGCCGCTCACCGCGAGGGAGGAAGAAGTGGCGCGCCTCGTCGCCGCAGGCGCAACGAACCGCGAGGTCGCCTCGACTCTGTTCGTCTCCCCGAAAACCGTCGAGCGCCATCTCGTCAACCTCTTCCGCAAGCTCGAGGTTCGGAATCGCACCGAGCTCGCGGCGCGCCTGGCAGAGGTCGGGACGAAACGTACATGAATTCCCCGATGATCCGGAGAGCTCGTCACACATAGCGTCACCGCGAACCCCCTGCGGTTGAGGTGTGACGATGGCGATCTTGCTGGTGCTGATGCCGGTCGGAACGAAGGCCTGCCTTCGCTCGGACGCGCTTTCGGCGCTCGCCCGTCTGGGTGTGACCAGCGTAGCCCTCGTCCGCGACCAGCGATCGCTGGGGGTGGTCGTGGAGGGCTGGGCGTTCGACCCGATCGGATCCGCCGAAGCGGTCATCGCTGCCGTCTCCGGCAGAAGCCGGCGTGCTCGGACGCTCCAACCCGTGATGGAGATGACGCTATCGCAAGGAGATAGGTGATGAACAGGGTAATGAGCATCGTCGTGTCACTGATGACGATCCTCCTGGTTGGGACACCGGTGGCGGCGGCACAGCGGCCGGTCGTCCTCGAGTTCGAGAAGCAGTGGGCCGCACCTGATTACTACCTCGGGACGGTGGAGGGCGGCGGCACGATCGAGATGACGCTCTTCGACAAGAGCGTCATCGGCAACACGCAGCACTTCAGCGCCACCGTCGAGGTTAACTCGGCGAGTCGATCGTTCACTGCGCTCGTCAGCGGCCAGATCAACTTCAGCACCGGACGCGTCGTGCTGAACGGCAGCGTGACGAGCGGCTGGCTGGCCGGCGCGCGGGTCCAGGAAGAGAGCCAGCTTGTCGACCCCGACACCGGGCGCTTCATCGGGACGATCCAGATCATGCCGGCCAGCTCGTAGTCGCCGACGGGAAACAGGGACGCCAGCCTCGCCGGGACCGTTCAGAAGGGTGCGGCGGCGCGCGTCCCGTCAATGAAAGTGAAAGAGGTAAGAAATGCGTCGGTTTGTCATTCTTGCGACGGTGTTGACCGCCGTCTTTGTCTCCACTCCGGTGGCGGCAAGCGACAACGCGAACAACTGGCACATCCACGACGGAAAGGCCGAGCCGGGTCACGCGCCGATCGGGTTCTTCCCGGCCATCCTCGGCGTCACCACCGAGCAGTACCTGTTGGATCCTGCCGCGTGCCCGAACGCCACCGACAAGGCGTTGCTTGGACCGGACGGCCTTAACGCAAACCAAGTCGTGCGCGCCGGGGTGTGCATGACGAGCAGCGTCGTGATCCAGCTGCGGACCCAGGACGCCTCGCGGCCGGCCCCGACGGGCTGGACGCTTGGCTCCACTGCGGGCGGGCTCAGCACCTACGTCAAGCTGACCGCTCTTCCGTAACCGCCAACGGAAGGCACGGCTCGTCGCGGTGGGCCGCCCAACGAGGGCGGTCTATCGCGACCAGGGGCGACCCGATCACCATCTAAAATGGCGAAAGGACGCGCGCGTACGTGTGTTGCCGCTGCGTGGTATGACGGAACTTATCTGTCCGCAAGCTATGTGCGATCGGGTGAAGCGCTCGACGCGTGCCGACGGCACCGACCACGATATCTAGTGCCCCCGGCTCACCCTGCACCACATCTTGAGCCCCGAATCACGCACTGGAGAGGCCTTACCAACCGGCGCCCGACGAGTAAGGGTTCAGATAAGGGCTCAGATGACCGCCGCACGAGGCCATTTCGCCTCGTTTTGAGCACGAATCGGCCTGATCGAGGAGTGCTGGTACCGCATACCGGATGCGCGGTATTCCGTGCCATACGTCCCACCCTGCGACGCGAATGGCAACATGGGCGACATGGGACCTATGGAACACGGCCGATAAGGGCTCACATAAGGGCTCAGCCACCCCACCCGTGCAGGTCGTGGCTCCTCCAACCGGAGGGTGTACGTGCACCCTTCCAGGTTTCGAGCCTTCGACCACCGCGCGGGCGATACGCCTCGCACCGATGGCGTCCCCGGCAGGTGTCGGGGACGCGCTAACCACCTACCGGGCCGCCGCGATGACGCGCAACGTCCCTGAACGGAACCTGCTGCTGGAGCGGACGCGGGCCGCCGGTTGCGGTTGAAACCAGGACCGATCGTTATTCACCGCCAGCTCGAGCAGGAACTGGATGGCCTCCGGCTGAAAGCCCGCGAATCGGCTGGTCGTGATCGTCATGGGTCGTCCTTTCGCAGTCATCCGGGTGACCGAGGATGGTACGCGGGCAGATCGGTCAGTAATGAACCCGGTCCGGGATGGCGTGGAACTCCTTCCAAACCGCGACCATCTCGTCGCGGAGGATCTCGATGGCAGGCACCGCGCGATCCGGGCCGTCCAGGGCGATCGCGTCGTAGATCGGCTTGTCGTCGAAGTCGCCGTAGTCCAGGGCATCCTGGATGGCGGCGGCGTAGTAGACCGCCTCGACGCGGGCCCACCAGGCGGCGGCGTAGCACATGGGGCACGGCTCACAGCTGGTGTAGACGGTGCAGCCGCTCAGGTCGTGGGTGGCCAACCGCTGGCACGCGTCGCGAATGGCCACGATCTCGCCGTGGCAGGTCGGATCGTGGCGGGCGAGCACCTGGTTCACGCCGGACCCCACCACCTTTCCGTCGCGGACGATCACGCAGCCGAACGGACTGCCGGTCCGATCCTCGATGGCGCTCTTGCGGGCCATGGCGATGGCCATCCGCATGAAGCGCTGGTGATCAGCCTCACTCATTGGCTGCTCTCCCCATGTCCGGGCGCAATCACCCGTTGACGGGCGGACGGGCTGGTCATCGGTCCGGCTCCTGTGAATCGGGTCCCGATCACCCTCATTGCGATCTTGCCGGCTGACGGCCGCTCAAACGGGCGCGACACCGTCGAGTCCAGCGACTCCCAGGCAGCCTCATCGATCTCCGCACGAAGCGTCTTCGCCAACTTCTCGTACGGCCGGTCGCCGCCAGCGAAGTACGCATGGCGAACGAAGAACGCCTCCTCGCTGTAGGCGGTGTCGAGGAACCAGCAGGCGATGTCGTCGGTGGAGAGTCCGAGCGGATGGCCGCGGTGGTCCGATCGTACACATCGACGCCGCGGATCTCGGCCACGAGGCGGTCGCCATCGGTCCCGCCCGCTGAGCGGATCTAGATGTCAGGCTCGCCGAAGACCGTGAACACGTTGCGGCGCCAGTCTTCTGCAGGAGCTCGCCTCCCATCGCAAGGTCGGGGTTCATGTTGGCCTGGATGATGGTGAGCCGCCCGACCTGGCGCCGAACTAGTGCATCTCCGGATGACCTGCGCATGCGGCGGCACCTGGGGAGCCGCGGGTGGGGTGTCGACGGTGTCTGCCTGCATCGTGAGCCTCCCGTACTGCGGAATCCCCTCGCCCGATCCGGCGCAGGCGAGCAGACATCTAGAGTCAGCATCGCTTCGTCCGAGGAGGGGTTCGCATCGTCAGTTGCATACTACGCGTCGATCTTGTGAAGCCCAGCCGTTGACAACGCCTCACGCGACTGCCCGTCTGGCGACCCTATTGGGACGATCCAACGCGGCCGGCTTTGCTCGTGATCGGTGAAGTTCCCCCGGCCGCTGTCGTCCCGGAAGAGATAAGGGTTCAGATAAGGGTTCAGCCGGATCGCATCTCGACCCGGCTGAACGTAAACGGAGTTTGGTACCGCATACCGGATTCCGGGTGCAGCAACCCACACGTTCCACGTCGGTTCTGGTGGGCGAATCTGACCGCGGTGGGACGCCTGAGACGGCCGAAATAAGGGCTCGGATAAGGGCTCATGGAACGGCCAACATATCCACGCGGGTAGGATTTGCAAGCCCGAGGGACGAATCGGAGGGTGGGCAGACTGTTCACCCTCCGAATCTCGCGTGCTGTGCCCCAAGATCAGAAGGGGCAGTTACCGGGGCTCGGCTCGTCGATGCGCCGCTCGGCGCCCCTGGGAACGAGCGACGTCACGATCACGACCGCGTCCACTGTGCCTTCATTACGGACGAGGTGGACATCGCCGCCGTTATCGACGAATCCCGACCCTGCCTCGAAGACCTCCGCCGTGCAGGTAGGATCATCTCCTCGGTAGAGGGTCAGGGCGCCGCTCTTGATGATCACGAGGCTCGGCCCAGGATGCGAGTGCCAGCCGAACGTCCCGCCCGGCACGATCCTGTTCTCCAAGACGTAGAGATCGGATTCGCCCTTGGTGTCGATTCGGGCCTGCCAGCTGCTCGAAGAGCGTCTTCGCGTCGATCTCGCCGAACTGTCCCTTGGCGATCGGGGTGCCGGTCACCCCCGAGGGGTCCGTGGCCAGCACCATTCCGCCGATAGCCACCACGCCGAGCAGTGCGGCGGTCAGTGCGAACATGAATCGGTTGCGCATTTCACCTGTCTCCTTCGATTGACGAGACGGCTTCCACCACGCGCAGCGGCTCGAGGCCGGCCCGCTGGGCGACGAGCGCGGCCTCGCGGCCGGACGGCGCCTCAAAGGTGAAGAAGCAGAGTTCGTCCTCGGGAACGTGGATGGACCCACCGAAGCGGACGCGCGTTCCCTCTCGCGTCAGCGCCTCGGCGGCCGAGCTCGCCCGCCGCTCTCGCGCGTGGCGTTCGCCGGCGGCGCCGCGTGCGAGGAACGTTTCGACGAGGTAGCTCGGCATGGCCAAGACGCTAGGCGCGTGCCGACTGCGTACGAAAGGTCAGGACGTCTCGACTTTGCTCGCGCCTCCGCGTGACATCGGCTCTGGTGGAGGCAGCTTCCGCACGAGCTCAGTCCTGGACCGAACCCCGAGCTTGGCGTAGATGCGGGTCAGATGACCCCCGACGGTGCGTTCGCCGAGGAACAGGGCCGATGCGATTTCGCGGTTGGTGCGGCCCTCGACGGCGAGTTCTGCGACGCGCAGCTCCGAAGGGCTCAAGCCCTCGATCCGCTTGCGCCCGCCGATGCGAGTGAGCTCGGCGCGGGCCGTGGCGGCCCAGCCCGCGGCGCCGAGCGCTTCGAACCCCGCTAGGGCAGCCTCCAGCGCCGCCCGGGCCGTGCGTTTCTGGCGCGAGCGGAGCCTGACTACGCCGAGCGCGAGGAGTGCCCGTCCGCGGTTGAACGGGTCACCAGCCGCCTCGTGTCGGCCCGCGGCCTCCTCGAGAAGGTGCAGGCCCGTCGAGAGGTCGCCGCGCGCTGCCGCGATCAGCCCTCGGCAGCGCAGCACCTGGGCCAGAACACGCTCACGGCCGAGTCGCACAGCTGCCACTTCCCAGTCGGCGACCAGTTGGGCCGCGTCATCTCTGCGACCGAGCTGGAGCAGCGCCTCTGCATACTCGGCGCGCCACCAGCGCATGTTCGGCTCATCCCAGCCGCGGACGTCGGCCGTACGCTCGGCTTTAATGAGATTCACGAGCGCGGCCTCCGGGCTTCCGCTCCACAGATCACAGACGCCCAGAATGGCGACGTGCTGGGGCAGCAGGTGCCCCTTGGCCAGCGACAACGCGCGCTGCGAGTGATCCCTCGCGACCGCGATCTGGCCGCGGTGCAGCGCGATGAGGGCCGGCGACAGATGATCCGTGGGATCCTCCCCGTACTGGACGCTGATCTCTCGCACCTGGTCGGCGTACTCGCTGGCGATGTTCCACCGGCCGGACCAGACCTCCACCAATGCGAGAAACCAGAGGAGCTCCGACCGCACCCGCTCGTCGCGGACTTGCCAGTAGGCGAGTTGGCCTTCCAACCACTCGCGCGCTCGTCCGTAGTCTCCCGAGAACGTCAGGACGAAACCCAGCGACCTATCAGCCCAGCTCACCCGATGGGGATCGGCGAGCGAGGTGGCGAGCTGGTGCGCCCGCTCTACCAGATCGAGCGCGTGCGGATCACCGCGTTCGAAGCGATCTTGCCCCAGCATCGAAAGCGCCCTCGCGCGTAGCGCATCGTCGTGGAGCCGCTCCGCGAGCCGCAGCGAGTCGCGAGCGTGTCGCTCCGCCCACGCGCGTCCCTTTGTCGCACGTCCCACTTCGGCCAGACCAGCGTGGATAGCGGCCTCGAGTGCAGGAACCCCGGCGGCCTCGGCCAGAGCCTGCTTGAGGAGAGCCACGGCGGGACCCGGGTCCTCCAGCTCCGAACCGAGGACGAGCGCTTCGGCCCGCTGTGCGCCTCCTGGAGCCCGCGCCAGTACATCGGCGGCGATCGCGCGCGCGCGACTCCCTTCGCCCGCCTCCAGGTGGGCGCGAGCAGCGGCAATGGCGCGATGGTGCCAGTGGTCGAGGGCGTCGGGTGGCGTAAGGCGCAGGGCATGCTCCGCAAGCTCGGCGGCAGCGATCCCCATCCCGCGATCACGGGCTGTGCTCGCTGCCGTTTCGAGGGTCGCGGCGAGTTCGTCGTCTGGCTCGTCCGTGCCGAGCGCGAGGTGCCGGCCGCGATCGACCGGATCGTCGAGCGCCGTCGCCAGCCGGCGATGGGCGCTGCGACGCTCCTCGCTGGCCGTCCCCTGGTAGAGCGCGGAAGCCAGCAACGGGTGCGTGAAGGAAACGACGCCGTCTGCGGTCTCGATCACGTTCGCTGCACGCGCCGCTTCGAGTTCCTCGGGCGCTACTTCAAGGGCGCGAAGCAGCCCGACCGGCATGCGACCATGTGCGGCGATGAGGAGGAGCGTCCGCCGAGTCGGCGCGTCAAGCGCCTGGACCCGTGCAGCGACGAGCCGCTCGAGTCTGGGAGGAACCGCCAATGGCACGGTCAGGTCGCGCGCCGGATCCATTGATCTGGCGCGGGCAAGCTCGAGCGCATAGAACGGGTTGCCACCGGACGCCTCATGGAGTCGCAGTAGCGTCGGCCTCGGGAACGAGAGTCCCAGCCGGCTTCGTAGCAGAAGCTGGACGGCGCCAACACTCATCGGACCGACGCGGAGCCGCGTGACCGCGGCAGGGTCGATCGCCTCCTCGAGCGCTGTCGCCGGCGCACCATCGAGGCGCCTCGAGATGAAAAGAAGGACGGGCTGGCGGATCGACCGCCGTAACGCGAACCGAAGCGTGGCCGCCGACGATGCGTCCATCGACTGATCGTCGTCGATCGCGAGCACCAGCGGCTGACTGGGCGCTAGCATGGGCAGAAGCGTGAGGATCGCGACGCCGAGCGCGCGAGGGTCGACCGGGAGGTCAGGCTCTTCTCGCAACAGCGCCGATTCGAATGCGCGGCGCCTCGGGGCGGGCAGATTCTCCAGTGCTTCGGGCTCGGCGGCGGCGAACAGGTCGCCCAGCACTACGTAGGGGAGCGTCCGCTCGGCCTCCGCCGGACGAGATGTCAGAACAGTGAATGACCGCTCGCGCGCGAATGCTACCCCGGCCAGCCAGAGGGTGGACTTCCCGATCCCGGCTTCACCCTCCAGCACCAGCGCCCTGAGCCCCTCGGCCGGACGATCGAGGAAAGCATGGACTACAGAGAGCTCGCCCTCCCGCCCGATGATCTCGCCCGTCATGGGGGGCATGATCGGGTTGGTCCGCGGCCGTGTCCAGCCCCTCACGTAATCGACCGTGGTCTAAGGAACGCTAGCCTCATGCGGTCAGAGTGCAGACCACAATATCTAGTAGAGGCAGAGTCTTCGAGCCACCAGATATGGTGGTGGGTTGGTACCGCATACCGGAATCGCCGAAAGGGTCCGACGGAGTCCGGCTGAGCACGAATGCCCCGGTGGCACCCGGCCGGGTCCGCGTCGTTCCGACCGGCTACAGGGTACGGATAAGGGTACGGCCGTTACCCGATTGTGAGCACATGCTTGTCAACACAGGTGGCATTCGGGTAGTGGCTCAATTTGGGGAGGGGGGCGCTATGCCCCGCCTGGGGGTGAGGCGTGAAGAGCCGCCTACTTCGCACCGAACGCGATCAACTCCCTGTCCTTCGGCGGCCAGAAGGTTGCGATCCCTCGATCATTCAGGATCAACCCTCCGGATTGGGGCCACTCGAAGGTGCCGCCCGTGAGCGGCCAGACTGGTCGGAAGACTCCATCTGGCAGACCGATCACAGTGAAGTCGTCACCGTACTCGGCATCCAATCCGAGCACGACCACCATCAGGTGGCCGACGGTCATGAGCATTATGTATCCGGTCCAGCTGGAGTCGCCGGATGGTGGCCGGTGGCTCAATCCCATCGGGACGTTCTGCCAGAAGACATAGCGTGTGACCGGGGTGTAGGCACCGAGCCACACGCGAGTCCCAGCCGGAGTGCCAAAGGGCAATGAAGCCACGTGACCGATCGGTACATGGCTTTCTTCACGCATGCCTGCAAGGTGCGGCTGCAGCGTGATTGCCTTTAACGCCGACCAGTGCGCGAGCGTCGCTAGGCCGGCCTCAGTGAAGGTTGCCGGGTGCCCCAGGATGGCGCGGGAGAAGGCAGTTTGGAAGCGACCCTCAATGGCGCTCATCCATCCGTTGTTGCACCTGGCGCAAACGTCCACCACGGTCCCGAATCCACGCGAAGCCCACAATCTGCCGCCCTTCGTGCTGAACAGCGCGATCGGGTGCTTGCTGATCCCGAACAGTTCAGATAGCCAGTTACCAAAGACGTGTTCTTGGGTCCGTTTCCCTGCCACGCCGCAGATCGGACACGTCCAAAGTTTCCCACTCGTCATGCGTGAGAGTCTACGCCGGATGCGTGAGAGGACCCTCAGTGAGTAATGCTCTTCGTGTCCTTGCCCTGAAGGGCCAGGGCCTTTTGCAGCGTGGTCTCCAAGCCCTCCGCCACCTGTCGGGGCAGCCGAACGCGGGCCACGATTTCGCGACGCTCAGTTTCAGTCACCCCAGGAGTGGCCGGATCGCTGCGAGTGAAGGTGACGGCGATCCCAAGAGGATTGACGGTGATGGTGATGCCGTCTGCGTACACGTCTGGATAGTCAGCCATGGTGCCTCCCGTACTTACACCTACGAACCGAGTAGCCCCGCAATCTCTTGGACGGTCCACAACATGATCCGCCACGCCAGCCGCCATCGCCGGGGTCCGGTTCTTGCCGAGCGCCCCGTGCGGCTTCGCGAAGTTGTAGGCCATGAAGTGCAGGCTGACCATCGCGGCGTGATTCTCGACCTTCTTGGAGAAGGCGTTGGTCAGTCGCGTGAAGCGTCGCATGGACATGCGCATGGTGAGGTTGTTGCGCTCAACGTAGGACGTGGAGATCAGGTCCGGGTTTGGGTCGCCATTGAGGATGCGAACTTCTTGCCCGGTGACCTTGTTTGGCGAGTACCGCCGCGCCGTGGGGGACGCGTCCTCACTGTGCTCGACGCCGTAATGCTTGATCAGCTGCGCATAGTCCACGTTGGAGCCGAACGCGCGCTCAACTCCGGCGGGGTAGGCGACGTGCCCGTCCGTTGTCAGTTGGATGCGGTTTGCCAGCCGAGAGGCGAGGTCGCGCAGGAAGTCCACCGCCTCCGGCTCTCCACGCCAGCCGACCAGCCACGACGCGACCAGTTTCGACTCGGGGTCAATGGCGGTCCACGTCCAAACGTCGCCGTAGCCCCAGTCGCCCCGGTACTTCTCGGGAACGTTCTTGGCCTTGGCATAGCAGAAGGACCAAATCTCGTCGCACTCAATACGGGTGGAGGGCAGGTTCCGCAGGGTTCGGTCCTGGTATTCGGAAACGGCCTTGCCGAGATTGACGAGCAGGGTGGTGATCGTGTTCCGCGCAGCGCCGGTCAAGCGGGCGGTAGATCGAATGGAGTTCCCTTCGACCAAGCACGCGATGATCTGCGCTCGTTCTGCGACGGAGAGGCGATTCATATTGACACTATGCGTAAGAGTCGCGACAACAGTGTGTCGCGACGGATAGGATGGGATCGTGAAGCCTTCGGACGTGCTCGCCGATCTGCAACGGACGGCCGCTCGACTGGACGAGGAGATGGCGACCTTCCCCAACCCGGAGGACCAGAACGTGGTCGAGACGTTCCGCGGCAGGCTCCACCAGTGGTTGACCGAGGTCCGCGAAGCCCTAGAGCCGTCGTATCCCGAACGTTGGGACGAGATGAGCGGTCTGATCAGGGTGCCGCGCAGTGCCCGCGAGACACCGCTTCTCGTCACAAGATCAGCGCTCAGGGTGTATCGGGAGCGGCTAGCCGCGCTAATGCACGGCTGGACCGACTAGCGCTCCTTGGCCCAACGGGCCTTGGCAGCCCGCCGCGCACTCTCACTGCGCTGCTCGGCGGTCAACTTCGCCGCCCGCGCCTTGCCGCCCTTCACGCCGCCCAGGTGCCCGCGCGCAATCGCCGCCGGGTCCTTGACCCGCTCCGACTCCGGGGCACGCTGACCCGTCGCGAGGTCCACAACGGCCTTCGCGCGCTGGTTCGGATCACGGGGCATCGGGGATCGTTTCATGCCGACAGTTTAGCCGGGCTATGCGTGAGAGGCAACCGATCACAGTCGTCACCGCCGTCTAAGCTCGCGGATGGACCCCACCATGAGTGCGCCGATAACGACCAGCATCGCAACGCCGAAAACGATCCAGAACAGCGGTTCATTCCGCATGTCCCCAGCCGGGTAGTCGTGCGGCTCAAGACTCCTGATGGCTGCCACGAACAGAACGATGGGACCGACGATGAGGGCCATCGTTGCGCCGGCCCTGCGTCGTGCTCGGCGACGGACCTCCTCCCAGTTTGGCTCGTTCATCCCGTCAGCCATCCTACTCGGCGGAAATCCAAATTGAGCCACTACCGGCATTCGCCACCTCGCCACGGCGGAGGCGACATAACTCCGACGCCTCCCCGACGCCGGCCCTCCGGGCCGGTGGTACGCGACGGTTCGCCGGGGGCCGGAAGCGGATCGATCCTCAGGTCCAGAGGGATCGAGAGGGCCAGCGCCGAACCAAACAGACCGATGCCGTAGACGGTGTGGGTGGCCAGGTTCCGGAGCCGTGCGGCACGCGGGTTGGGCGTTCTTGACGCCGCGATCGAGGTGTCATCACACTGCCACGACGAGGAGGCGAATTTCCTCGCGCTCAACCTCACTCATGACATCGTCACCGGGGCGAAGACGGTCGAGCAGGCGCGACTCCTACGCGAAGGACTTCCTCGACTATCGGCGCAAGCGACCGACCCCGTACATGGGAGGGTTGCGCTTCACGCCGCCGGCGGACGTGACGGCGGAACGGGACGTCCGCGTCCTGTCCGACAAGGAGATCGAGCGCGCGAAGGATGAAGGCGCGTGAATCGGGCTCGCCGTCCGACGCCAACCTGGCATCGAGGCGCGTCCTCGGCACGCCAGGCCGCGTCACTCGGCGACCAATTACAGGGCGTCACGCCCCTTGCTTTGGATTCGGCGTCTGGGTCGGGCTCCTCGCCCGTCGCGGGGCGCGCGTCGGCCCCGGCGGGTTTTGTGCACTCGGTAGCGGCTACGAATCGGCCGGCGCACTAGGCACATCAGCTTCGGCGGTCGCGACCTCCACCGCTGCGGGGGAGGAATGTCCGTCGGTTGCGGCTGACACGACGAGCGCCACCAACTCCGACAGCTGCGTCGCCTTGTTGAGGACCGCAACGCCGTCAGCGTTATCGAGTTCGGTCGACGACACAGGTGAGCCGGTCAGGACAAACACCGGGATCGCGGCCAGAGCCGGATCCCGGTGGAGTGCAGCCAGAAGCTGCCTCCCATCCTCTCGCGGCATGTCGAGGTCGGTCACAATTGCCGACGGTGCGCCGTGTGTGCGGATCCAGCTCAGCGCCTGCGAACCATCGCGCGCGCTGCCAACCTCGATCTCGTGCACGCCCAACGCATCATGCAGGAGCGCGACGACATGCCGATCGTCGTCAACGACGAGAACGCGGCTGGCATGATGCTCCGGGTCCGGCACCCCGCGCGACGGCATGCACGCGAGATGCCACGCCCGCACAGCAGCACGACCGGCGGTCACTACCGAGGTTACGCCCGACCTGCTGGTTCGCCCCCGGGCCGACGTCGATCAGTCGGTTAACCCGGTGGAAAGGAAGTAGGGCGGCGAGCAATCATCGACATCGCGGGCCCCGGGTGGCGGGGATCCATCTTCGTAGTACCCGCCGCCCATCCGGATCAGCTCGCCCATGCCGATGTCCCGCGCGCCTCCATGGACGACGGGCTCGCCACCTTCGAGGCTCAGCCGATACCCCGGAGGCCAGATTACGGCGAAGGATTGGTCACCCGCCGTCCGGATGCAGCCGTCCGCGTCCTCGAGCGAGCCGACATATAGGGCGGCCGGTCCGCCCAACATCGAATGGCGCGGGAAGGAATAGCCCTCCGGCACGGGCCATGTGCCGTAGACGTACCACGCGAGCGAGAGCGCTACCGCCACAGCCACGATCCCGAGCGCCAGCATCGCGCGACGAAGCCGCGTCATGCGGGAACTACAAATGAACGTGACGTCGCGGTCAAGAGTTCCCACAGGCAGACGCGCGAACAAGATCTGCGATGGACGGGTCCGCAGAGTTCAGCTGGCGGCACGCTCTGGCTCCACCGCGATCGGCTTCCTTAACGGGCGCGGCCCCGGTCCGCACGGACCGAGGCAGCCGGCTCGACTGGGCCGTCCGACGCGTAGCCTTCGAGCAGGTCGCGGACGACGTCGCTGACACTTCTCCCCTCATCGGCCGCGCGCGCGGTGGCCCTGCGATGGAGAGCTTCCGGGACGCGGACCGAGACGCGCGGCGAGTGGCTCCCAGTGCTTGCGTCGAGCGATGGCCGGCCGCGCCGCGGCTGCCACGTCGAGAGATCGAAGCCTTGCTCCGCCTTCCGTGCCAACGCATCGACGTCCCCGGCCGACAGCGTCCGGCCGTGCTTGGTCTTTACTCTGGCTGACATTCCATCACCCTCACGTAGTCATCGAGGTACTTCCGCCGCAGCCGCATGGCGTGGATGACGAGGAGATCGCCATCGGCCAACTCGATCGCGATGACCTCCAAGGGAATGTCCCGCTGGTCGGGTCCCAGGAAGACGACCAGGTCTTCCTCGTCGGGCCCGTCTGAGTACAGCGGGCAGACGCAATGCTCGATGACGTACCGAGACCGATCATGGCTGATACCGTGCCATGAGGCTGAGCTGTGGAAGCGGATTGCCATCTCACCTGCTCAATTGTGTCAGACATAATAGCGCTGTCAAGCGCCCCAGTCTGATCGTCATCCGCCGCCGGCTGCGGCACCTCGTCGCCCCCATCGTGAGCGATTAAGGACTCGGTGCCACGCCAACCACAACATCTGGAGTTCACTGGGCTTAAGGACTACCAGATATTGTGGTGAGTTGGTACCGCATACCGGATGCGCTGTATTCCGTGCCATACGTCCCGCCATGCGACTCGGTGGACAGCATGGGCAACATGGGACGCATGGGACACGACCGATAAGGGCTCAGATAAGGGCTCAGACACCAGGGCAGGTCGTGGCTCCTCCGACCACCTCGCAGGCAACGCGCGCAGCACCGGATTCCATCCCCGACAGGTGACGGGACACGCTTGCAGCGGACCTCGGTCAGTCACTCGCGAAAGGTTCTCCCGCTCGACCAGGCCGATGCGGATCCGGCCGACGGCCTCTTCGACATCGCAGTCTTCACCGGCATGAGCGAGCTGGACGTGGTGCGCCATTTCCTCCGTGTCGCGCGCGGGCGCGAGCGCCGCGAGCCGCGCATCGAGGTGCTGCGCGCGAGGCGCGTCACCGTGCGCAGAGGCAGGCGGGTGCTGCCTGCTCACGCGGATGGCCACACCATCGGTACCACACCCGTGACCTTCGAGGTGCAGCCGGGGGCCCTCGGGGTCTTCCGCTAGCCCCCGACCGGCTGGGGTGCCCTGGCGCGTCGACCCGCGTGCTTCACCGGCACGAGCCCGGTGCCATTGAGCTCCTCATCCAGCGTCCGCTGGGCTCCCTTGGCGAGCATGCGGGCGTAGATCTCCTCGTAGTCGTCGACCATGCGGCCAGCCGAGAATTGCTTGAGGGCGCGCGATCGAATGGCGGCCCGGTCGAGATCGGCGACGCGATCGACCAGGAAGGCCATCTGCGGCGGATCGTCCGCCAGGAACCCATCGACGCCATGGCGGATCAGCTCCGGCAGCGCGCCGACCCGACGAGCGATGATCGGCGTACCGACCGCCAGCGACTCGATGGCCACCAGCCCAAACGGCTCGGGCCAGGCCCCCGGCATGAGGACGGCGTAGCTGGCGCCGACCAGGCGATCCCGCTCCGGGCCGGTCAGCTCGCCCAGGAACTCGGTGTCGGCCTGGGAAAGCGCCGGCTTGAAGACCTGTTCCGCGTATTCCTGTTCGGATGGCGTCGGACCGATCTTGGCGGCGATCTTCAACGGTCGACCGGTGAGTCGCGCGACCTCGATGGCGTCGAGGATGCCCTTCTCCTCGCGGATGCGCCCGACGAAGACGAGGTTGTCATTCCGCTCCTTGCTGAATGCCGCTTCGTCGAAGGTCAGGCCGTGGTGGACGATCCCCGCCCACGGAACCGAGGGATGCACCGATGCCTGGCTGCGGCTGATCGCCACCAGGCCAGGCGGCGCGTGCTCCAGCTGGGTTGCCGCGAAGGGCCGATCGAGCCGCCCGTGGAAGGTCGAGACGGTCGGGGTCGTCGTAGCCTGGGCGAGCAGGATCCCAGTCCAGTCCAGATGGGAGTGGATGATGTCGAATGTTTCGGCGCGCCGCAGCACCTCGCCAACGGTGACGAGGGTCCAGCCGTCCCAATCGTCATCCTGGGAAAGTGGGCGCAGGGCCGCGGGCGCCGTCGGCACCAGCTCGCAGGGCACGGCCGAGTCGCCGCTGGCGAACACCGTCACGTGGTGGCCGCGGCGATGCAGCTCGACGGCCAGCTCGTAGACGATCCGCTCGGTTCCGCCGTACCTGGCGGGTGGCACAGCCTCCGACGGCGGTGCCACAAGCGCAATCCGAAGCCGGCCGGTCTCTCCGGTCGTGGCGCTGTGCATGCGGTCAGTATGGGCGTGAGGGGGCTCGAGCGGGTGAAAGGCCCTCGTCTGCGCGTTGCGCGGACGTTGCATCGGGCCGCCCGGCTAGAGTCTGGGTCGTGACGGAACAGCGCGCCCCAGCCGTGCGAGTCGCTCCCCCGCGAGTCGCTCCCACTCGGCATCGCCGGGTCTCCAGCCGTCGCGACGCCTTCTTCGTGCGCAGCATCGCCGACGCCATGGTGCTCAAGGATCGCGACCTGTTCATGGTCACGGACCGATCGGGCAACGTGCCCGGGACGGTGGGCCACGGCTTCGGCCTCTACCTGCACGACTGCCGATTCCTGTCCACCCTCCAGCTGGCCGTAGCCGGCGTGGTCCTGGAGCCGAGGGCGACCGATGACTCCCGGGGCAACGTCGCGGTCATCGAGCTGGCCAACGACGTCGACATCGGCCTGGCCGGCGGCGAGATCCTCCCTCGCCAGAAGCTGGTCGTCGAGCTGCGCCGCACGCTCGACGGGGCGCGACGAACCGTCTTCGACGACCTGTGGTTTCGCAACCGCGGATCCGCCCCGCTCCGGACGCCGGTGCGGCTGGCCTTTTCATCGGCCTTTGAAGACATCTTCGAGGTGCGCGGCCTGGTCCACCGGAGGGATGGACGGCACCACGGGCTGGCCTGGGATGGCGACCGGGTGCGCCTCGCCTATGAGGGGCGGGACGGCTTCGTGCGCACGACCTGGCTCCAGTTCCGACCGGCGCCCGACCGCACCGATGAAAATGGGGCGGAATGGGACCTCGACCTGGCGGCGGGAGCCCGCTACGAGCTGATGGTGTCCACCACCGCGGTCGAGTCGCCGGCAGTGCCGGATGCACCGCCCCCCGGCGTGGCCCCGAAGCGTCCCCGGCGCGCGGAACGTGACCGGCCACCTCCGCCCACGCCCTGGCTCGACAACCAGGTCGAGGTTGCGACCGGTTCGCCGATCTTCGAGCGGATCATCGAGCGCTCATTCGCCGACCTGCGGATGCTCATCTCGACCAACGGTCGCGAGGAGTACTTCGCCGCAGGGGTGCCGTGGTTCGTGGCGCTCTTCGGGCGCGACTGCCTGATCGCGGCGCTCCAGGTCCTGCCCTACGACCCCTCGATCGCCGCCGCCACCCTGCGCCTGCTGGCGGCTCGGCAGGGGACCGTGCAGGACAGCTACCGCGAGGAGGAACCGGGCCGGATCCTGCACGAGCTGCGCCTCGGCGAGTACGCGCACCTGGGCCTCATCCCGCACACCCCGTACTACGGCAGCATCGATTCCACGCCGCTCTGGCTCTGCCTGCTCGGCCACCACGCCCAGTGGATCGGCGACCTTGAGCTGTTCCGGGAGCTGCGTCCGCACGTGGAGGCCGCGCTGGCCTGGATCGAGGGTGCGGTCGATGCGGACGGGTTCCTGGGCTATGACGGCGGAGACGACGGCAAGCTCGTCAACCAGGGCTGGAAGGACTCCGGCGACGCCATCGGGGATGCCGATGGCAGCCTCGGTCGCCCGCCGATCCGGCTGGTCGAGGTCCAGGGATACGTCTACGAGGCCTACCGCCAGATGGCCGACCTCTTCGAGCGCGACGGCGAGCGTGGGCGAGCCCGCCGCCTGCGTTCTGTTGCCGCCTCCCTGCGCCGCGCCTTCGACCGTCACTTCTGGCTGGCCGATCGTGGGTTCCTGGCCCTGGGCCTGCAGGAGCACGGCAGTCCGCTGCGCGCCCTGGCCTCGAACGCCGGACAGGCGCTGTGGAGCGGGATCGTGGCAGCGCCGAAGGCGCGTATCACGGGCCGCGTGATGACCGGGCCACGAATGTTCAACGGCTGGGGCATCCGGACGCTCGCCATCACCGAACCGCGCTACGACCCGCTCAGCTACCACCTGGGCAGCGTCTGGCCTCACGACAACGCCTTGATCGTGGCCGGTCTGCGGCGCTACGGGCTCGACGCCGAGGCCGAGCGGGTCTTCACCGGCCTCTTCGAAGCCGCAGTCGACTTCCCCGGCCACCGCCTGCCGGAGCTCTTCGCCGGTTTCAGCCGCGCCGAGTTCGACTCGCCCATCCCCTACCCCGTGGCCTGCCACCCCCAGGCCTGGGCGGCGGGCGCCATGCCGATGCTCCTGGCCACCATGCTGGGCCTCGAGCCGCACGGCTTTGAACGACGGTTGGTCGTCCGCCGTCCGCGGCTGCCGACCTGGCTGCCGAGTGTGGACCTTCGCGGCCTGCGCGTTGGTGGCGGTGGTGCGGACCTGCGGTTCTCCCGGGATGGTGGCGGGTCGACGCAACTGGAGATCCTGCGCGGGACCGATCTCGAGGTGCGCCAACTGGGCTGACCGCTGCATTCCCACCCAGCGGGACTATCCGGGAAGCAGGCTTCGTCCGCCGTGGCTCGTTGCTTGTCAGTGCCGCCATCGTACTGGTCGTCGCCTACGTCTTCCTCCGTGCATCGGCACGGCTGGCCCGCGTTCTCGGGCTGCTTCTCGCGGCGCTGGCTGTCCAGTACGTCGCCGACGGCGTTGTCGAACTCAAGCTGTCACTCGGCGCGTGAACCCGATCCTGCGGATCTCAGCCCGCCCGTGCGACCCAGGGCTCACCCTGTCGATTTACGCGCACTTAATGCCAGGCGACCAGGAAGTCCGCCGTGCAGCGATGCCCTCGGCGAGCTTCGTTCCGCAATCCGCCGGCTCGCCGGGACCCATGGTTTCGAACCGGCTGTTGCGCCGTTCGTCCGACCGGGCCTGATGATCCAGCCCGTGGCGGTTTTCCACACGAGCCCTCCGACGTACGGCTACCTCATCCAGGCGGCCGGCAAACGGATCGTGTGGGCGCCCGAGTTCATGGTGTTTCCACGCTGGGCGGCGGGTGCCGATCTCATGTTCGCCGAGGCAGCCGCCTGGGTCCGCCCCATCCGCTTTGCCAGAGGCGCCGGCGGCCACGCGCCGGCCCTGGAGGTTAGCCGCCTCGCTCGCGACGCCGGCATCCGACGTCTCGTCTTTGCCCACATCGGCCGCCCGACCATCCGGGCATTCGACGGTACCATGTGACAGTGACGAGGAGTCCAACCGGTCCCGATTCCACGAAACAGGCCCGCCACGAGATGGTGGAGCGCCAGGTGGTCGCTCGCGGCATCAGTCACGAGGCGGTCCTCCAGGCCATGCGCGACGTTCCGCGCGAGGCATTCATCGCGGCCGATCTGGCCGAGTTCGCCTACGTGGACGCGCCGCTGCCGATCGCCGAGGGCCAGACGATCTCGCAACCCTACATCGTGGCGCTCATGGCGGAGGCGCTCGAGCTGAAACCCGGCGACCGCGTGCTCGAGGTCGGTGCGGGATCCGGATATGCGGCCGCCATCCTCGGGAAGGTGGCGAAGCGAGTCATCACCGTGGAGCGCCACCGCGCCCTCGCGGAAAGCGCAGCCGCGGCGCTGCGTGGCCTCGGCTACGACAACGTCGACGTCCATCACGCCGATGGGTCGCTCGGCTGGGTGGATTCGGCTCCGTACGAGGCCATCCTCGTCACCGCGGCGCCATCCCGGATCCCGCAACCGCTGCTCGACCAACTCGCGATCGGTGGTCGGCTTGTCGTGCCGGTCGGTGGGGTGGGCGAGCTCCAGACGCTTCATCGCATTCGACGCACCGGTCCGGACACGCTCGAGGCGGAGGACCTTGGCCCAGTGCAGTTCGTGCCGTTTCTCGCCGGATTGGGCGAACGGGCGGCGATCAGCGCGCCGGCGAAGGCGGCCACGCTGCCGGAGCGCATCGCGGCCCAAGCCGAGGCCTTCGACGGGGTTGACTCCGCGGACATTGAGGCTCTGATCGAGCGCATCGGCTCGGCGAGGCTTGTCCTCATCGGCGAGGCGTCACACGGCACCAGCGAGTTCTATCGGATGCGCCAGCGGATCAGCCGTGAGCTCCTCGAGCGCCACGGCTTCAGCTTCGTCGCGGCCGAGGCGGACTGGCCCGATGCCGCGGCCGTGGACGCCTACGTCCGACGGGGACCCGACGCCGCCGAGCGCCCGCGGCAGATCTTCGGCCGCTTCCCGACGTGGATGTGGCGCAATCTGGAGTTCCTCGAGTTCGTGGAGTGGCTTCGCAATCGGAACGACGATGCCAAGGCGACGGGCAGCGCGGCCGTCGGCTTCTACGGGCTGGATCTTTACAGCCTGTACGAGTCGATCACTGGCGTCCTCGACTACCTCGACGAGGTCGATCCGGACGCGGCTCGCATCGCGCGGCAGCGCTACGGCTGCCTGAGCCCGTTCGAGTCCGACCCGGCCAGCTATGGCCTTGCCGCGCTCAGTCGCCGGTACGAGGAGTGCGAGGCGGACGTCCTCGCCATGCTCGACGACCTGCGCGCCCGGCGCGGTGAGTACCTCACCGGGACGGGGGAGCGCTTCCTGGACGCCGAACAGAACGCGCGCGTGGCGGTCAACGCTGCGCGCTATTACCGTGCCATGTACTACGGCGGTGCCGAGTCCTGGAACCTGCGCGATCGGCACATGTTCGAGACGCTCGAGGCGCTCCTCGCCTTCCATGGCCCGGATGCCAAGGGGATCGTGTGGGCGCACAACTCGCATCTCGGCGACGCACGGCATACCGAGTTCGCAATCCGGGGCGAGTTGAATGTAGGCCAGCTGGTGAAGGAGCGGTTCGCCGACCAGGCACGCGCCATCGGCTTCGGCACCGATTCCGGCACGGTCGCCGCCGCGCCGACCTGGGGCGCCGAGATGGAGGTGATGAGAGTGCGTCCGTCGCACGCCGATTCGCATGAGCGGTTGTGCCATGACGCCGGCGTGACCTCCTTCGTACTGCCTTTGCGGCCAGACGAGGTCCGGGATCCCGAGCTGCATCGCGAGCTGACCGAGTCGCGGCTGGAGCGTGCCATTGGCGTGGTCTACCGGCCCGAAACCGAGCGCGCTAGCCACTACTTCGCCGCACGGGTCTCGCCGCAGTTCGATGAGTACATCTGGTTCGACGAGACGACGGCGACGACCCCGCTCGTGGCGGGCGCGCACGCGCCTGGGCTCGCGGAGGGCCATCCCTTTGCCACCGTCGATATGTGAGCAATGCCGGGTCGATGGAGGCAGGCGAGACCAAGG
>CAVVPF010000021.1:0-64949 GCA_963750025.1 uncultured Chloroflexia bacterium | reverse complement strand
CTCAGATAGAAGAGCGCCAATCCGGCAGCCACTGCGATGGCAATCAGGATCGACGACAGGCTCGATGCGGCTGCGCGTCGGGATGCGGCTGCGCGTCGGGATGCGGGTCGCGGACGGCTGCGCGGACGTACCCGCGATCGCCGGCCGAAGACGCCGATCCCGCTCGCCGGGCGCGCCCCGATCCACGGCCATCTAGGCGGCGCTCGCCCTTCTCGCGAGGAGGCGGATCGCCCAGCTCTCTGGCGGCGTCGAAGTCCAAGGTGTCGTCGAGCTCGACCGCACCCCGCCTGCTCGATCGGACGCAGGGTCTCCCCAGCCCATCGCCCTGGTTGTATGGCGTTCGCGCAGCTCACGCTGGCGGCTGTTGTAGGTCCGCCGTCTGCTGGCCGGTGGCGTGGTCGTCCTCGGCGACGGGAATCCTCCTCTTTCTTGCCTGCTACGCGCTCGCGGGAGCGACCTTGTTGGCCGCCCGCAGCCGAGCGCTACGGGCGCGACGATTCCGACCGACCTCGTCGGGGCTGGGCCTGACGCCCCTCCTGGTGATGGGCCGCAGCTGCGCCCGATGGCCGCAGGTGCACACCGGCGGCAGTGGCGCCTCGACGCAGTCACGGCTCTCGCGAGCGATGAACGCTTGACGATCCGATCCTCGCCGGAGTGATAGCCGATGACCGCCAGGCGGCCCCCGGGTCGCAGAGCGGCCAGGGCGCCGGCCAGGGCCGGGAGCGAG
Organism: uncultured Chloroflexia bacterium; assembly: GCA_963750025.1. Taxonomy (GTDB): domain Bacteria; phylum Chloroflexota; class Limnocylindria; order QHBO01; family QHBO01; genus CF-167. The sequence continues at coordinate 64,222 of CAVVPF010000021.1, read as the reverse complement.
CACCTCGAGCTCGTGGTTGACCGCGATGCGCAGCGCCTGGAAGGTGCGCGTGGCGGGATGGATGCGGCCCGGTCCGCCCCGCGGCCGGGACGGCAGCCGCGACGACCGCGCCAGTCGGCGGCGCTCACGAGCCGCCCTTCCGCACGCGCCGCCAGGATCGCCTTCGCGATGCGGCCTGCACGGCGTTCTTCACCAAACGTCGCGAGGATTCCGGCCAGCTCTCGCTGCGACGATCGGTCGACGAGGTCGAGGGCCGATAGACCACGTTCTTCATCGAATCTCATGTCCGGCGGCGCATCGGCCGCAAAGCTGAAGCCGCGCCGCGGATCGGCGAGCTGATAGGACGAGATGCCCAGATCGAAGAGGACCGCGTCGAGCGGGATGAAGCCGGCATCGGTCGCGACGTCGTAGAGCTGCCGCGAAATTCGCCTGGCGCAGCACGGCTCGGGCGCCGAAACGCGCAAGGACCCGATGCGCCTCCGCGATGGCCGCCCGATCGGCGTCGATGCCGAGCAGGCGACCATCCGGAGACGATGCCTCCAAGAGCCGCTCGGCGTGCCCACCACCGCCGACCGTGCAATCTGCGACGGAGCTGCCGGGTACCACCGCCAACGAGGCAAGAACCTCGTCGACGAGGACCGGCAGGTGCCCTTCTCCCATTCGCGGCTGCACCTCGTTGGTCGAACGATGGGCCGATCGGCCCGGAGACGCATGAATGGCGAGGACGTGGCGTGCGTCATGGCGTCACGACCTCTCAGATTCCAAGATCGGCGAGATGCTCGGCCAGCGACTCCGGATCGTCCTCGATCTTCGAGCGATACGGCTCCCATGCCGCCGGCGCCCAGATCTCGAGGCGATTCAAAGCCCCGACCACGACGACTTCCCCTTCTCGATGCCTGCGTACTCGCGCAGATATCCGGGGACGAGCACGCGACCCTGTCGGTCGAGCTCGACCTCGACGGCGCCCGACGACATGAAGCGGGCGAACTCCCGTGCCCGTGGATTCGTGAGCGGCAGAGCGCGGACTTGGTGGCGAGCTCTTCCCATTCGTCCTGCGGGAACAGTCCAAGGCACCGATCAAGCCAACGAGCGAGCGTCGCCCCCTCGCCGAGCCGGGCGCGAAAGCGCGCCGGCACCGCCACCCGACCACGATCGTCGAGAACGTGCCGAAACTCGCCAGTGAGAAAGGCCGAGCGATCCATCCGCGCTATCTACCACCTGTCCCCATTTGGCCCCACTTTCCACCACAGGGCGCCATTCTACAGGGCATGGGCTCACCGTCAAGGGGTTTCTTGCGGAAGGGGAGCGGCGACTACGCTCGGACGGACGGCCCGTGGCCAGGTCAGGTCTGCGCCGCTAGATCTCGCTGTCGGGCAGGATGATGTAGCGCAACTGCCCGTCGGTCCCTCGATAGACCTCGCGGATCAGGAAAGGGCCGGATCGTCCGTTGATGTACGACCAGCCCGTGAAAAACCCCGAGCTGGTGCGCCAGTGCTGCAGGTCGTTCGACGCGCGGACGCGGTCGACCGGGGCGCGCGAGAAGCGGCTGTAGTGCGCCGTGGACTGCTCGAGGATCTTGCCGTCTTCGCTGACCTTGAAGATGATGTTCTCGCCGGCCAGCACCGTGACCTCGTAGCCGATGAACGTATCGCCAGGTCGGGGCGTTGGATCCGGGACCGGGGTCTCGGGCGCAGGGGTCGGCGACGCCGGCTCCGCGGTGGGAGTCAACAACGGAGCGGTGGGTGATGCGATGGAGGCTTCCGCAGTCGGAGTCGCCGATGGGGTGGGTACTACGGCGGTGCCATCGTTCCCCAGCAGCACGAACCCCGCCCCTGCACCGCCGGCAGCCAGAAGGACGAGCACCAGGGCCAGCAACAGGGCCCGCCGCCGTCCGCCGGCCGCGGCTGACACCGCCTTCGGCTGGGGAGGTGGCGGAGGGGGCGCCGCCGGCTGCGGCCGGCGCAACGCCTCGAGCTCTTCGGTCGGGATCACCAGGACCCCGCGCAAGTAACGTGGGCAGTTCCCGTAGCCGCGCTGCAGGCAGACGCGCTCCTGCTGCTCGCTGGATAGGTCGGCCGGGTCGCCGAATGCATAGCAACGGTGCTCGGGGGTCACCCCATCGTGGTATCCGGCCCGTGCCCCGGCCAAGCCGAGGAACGGGCAGACCGTGTCGGGGCGCTTGGCCAGCTCGGCGAAGAGGGCGCGCCGGTCGCGCTCACGGACCGCCTCTTCAGGCTCCTCGTGCTGTCGACGCCCGAACATCCGCCTCGTCGTCCTCCAGTGTGGCCGCATTCAGCGCGGCGGGTTCCGGTGCTGAGTCTAGCGCGGGCGACGCGGGCCGGCGCGGAGCCGTCCGGACCCCGTCGGATGGTACGAAGACGCCATTGCGAGCTCCGATGCCGCTTCGTAGGGTGGATGCCCGGTGGCCGCAGACCGGTCACCGGTCGATGAGAGGGCGGCATCAGCGTGGCAATCGAATCGATCGATTCTTCATCGCGAGCCTCGATCCCCCGGCGGGGGCGGATCCGTCGCTGCCGCGTGCGCTTCGTCTCGATCCTGCCCGAACCCGGCGGGCGCACGCGTTCAGGCCGACTGCCTGCTGGGCGGACGTGATCACCCGCTTCCTCTCGGCACCATGGATGAGGCGCGCGCAATCTGCAATGCCTGCACCGCCACGACCGTCTGGCGGCGCCGACCGAGGACTGATCGCATCGCCGTGCCGCCGCATGCCTGGCGGGTAGTCCCTGGAGAGCGGCCTGTAAGCCGGGTTCTGTGCCGGCGCCTTGCGGCGCCGCGACGGCCATCCATCTGAGCGACCTACCCGAGGGCTGAGCGAGCCGCCTGCTGCGGCGCGAACGCCGCCTTTCGCCCTCCTATTCGGTCTTGCTCCGGCTCGAGCTTGCCGCGTTTCACTCCCGCTTGCGCGGGCATCGTCACTGTGGCGCTGGTCCTCGCCTCACGGCGGACGGGCGTTACCCGCGAACCTGCTCTATGGAGCCCGGACTTTCCTCGAACGCCGCCTTTCGACGTGCGCGTCCGCGGCCGTCCAGCCGCCTCCAGGGAGCCCATTGTACCTATCGCCGCTCGTCGACGGCGATATTGCTCAATCGATCGGCATCCTTGTTCAGTTCGCGCGGCACATGGGCGACCGTGTACCCGCGCAGCTGGGCGAGCATGACCATCACGCGTGCGTGGATCGGCCGCAGGTCCGGGTGCTTGACCCGGTAGCGCCCGGAGATCTGGCGCGCCACCAGCTCGGAGTCCATGCGGAGGTCGACGTGCGTGGCGCCGAGGCGGAGCGCCTCCTCGAGAGCCGCTTCCACCGCGGTCCACTCCGCGTAGTTGTTGGTGCGGATCCCCAGGAAACGGGCCAGCTCGGCGACCACTTGCCCGGTCTCCGCGTTCGCGCAGGATCGCGCCCAGGCCGGCCGGACCGGGATTGCCGCGGGCCGCGCCATCGGTATGGATCAGCAGACGGCTTGGGCTCGGCTCAGGCTCACGTCGCCGCGCTCTCCACCTCGGCGGTCACCTCCAGGATCGCCCGCGTGATGTTGATCCCGCGCGGACAGGCCTCGACGCAGTTGAAGATCGTGCGACAGCGCCACACCCCGTCGGCATCGGCCATGATCTGCAGCCGCTCCTCGGTCGCGGTGTCGCGGCTGTCGAAGATGAACCGGTGGGCGTTCACGATCGCCGCCGGACCGATGTAGTCGGGGTTGCTCCAGAAGGACGGGCAGGCCGTGGTGCAGGCGCCGCACAGGATGCACTTGCTCGTGTCGTCGAAGCGCTCCCGCTCGTCTGGCGACTGGCGTCGCTCGCGGCCGTCGGCGGGCACGTCATCGGCGACCAGGTACGGCATCACGGCGCGGTACTTCTCCCAGAAGCCATCCAGGTCGATCAGCAGATCCTTGAATACGCGGCTTCCACGCACCGGCTCGACGGTCACGTTCGGCCCGGCGTCCTTGACCAGGTACTCGCAGGCCAGCCGGTTGCGACCGTTGATCAACATCGCGTCGGAGCCGCAGACGCCGTGCGCGCAGGAGCGTCGGAAGGTGAGCGACCCGTCCTGGTACCACTTGACCTGGTGGAGCAGGTCAAGCACGCGGTCGGTCGGATCGGCCTGGACCGTGTACTCCTCCCAGTGCGACGCCGTGTCCTTGTCAGGATCGAAGCGTTTGATGCGCAGCTGCACGTCCATCGGTCAGTAGACCCGTGGCTTGGGCTGGAACTCCGTGATCGTCACCGGCCGGTAGGCGAGCCGCGGGGCGCCACCGTCAGGAGCTTGAAAGGCGAAAGTGTGCTTCAGCCAGTGCTGATCGTCCCGATCCGGGAAGTCGTCCCGAGCGTGCCCACCCCGGCTTTCATGGCGAGCAGCCGCCGACTCGACGGTCGCCTCGGCGCAGTCGAGCAGGAAGCCGAGCTCCAGTGCCTCGGCCAGGTCGCTGTTGTAGCGGGTCCCCTTGTCCTGGACCACCAGGTGCTCCGCGCGCTGCCGAAGGGCATGCACGCGCTGCCGACCCTCCTCCAGCAGCGCGGCGGTTCGGTACACGCCGCAATGGGTGAACATGACCTCCTGGAGCTCAGCGCGGATCACGGCCGGGCGCTCGCCGTCCGTGCGCGACAGCAGGTCGGCCAGCCACAGCCCCACCGCGCGTTCGGCGTCTCCATCCACCACCGGCTCTGGCGCCCGGCGAACGGCCTCGGCCATGGCGATTCCTGCTCGTCGCCCGAAGACGAGGATGTCGAGCAACGAATTGGTGCCAAGCCGGTTCGCGCCGTGCACGCTGACGCAGGCACATTCGCCGGCCGCATAGAAGCCGGGGACCACCGTCCCCTGTTCATCGGCCAGCGCTCGCCCGTCGATGTCGGTCGGGATGCCGCCCATCGCGTAGTGGGCGGTCGGTTGAATCGGGACCAGGTCGGTGAGCGGCTCGATGCCGAAATAGGTGCGGATGAAGCCGCTCATGTCGGGCAGCTTCTTGTTGAGCACCTCGGCCCCCAGGTGCCGCACATCGAGATGGACATAGTCCTGACCGTCGACCCCGCGCCCGGCTGCGATCTCCAGGTAGATGCTGCGGCTCACCACGTCGCGTGAGGCGAGGTCCTTCATGGTCGGCGCGTAGCGTTCCATGAAGCGCTCTCCGAGTCCGTTGACCAGGAAGCCACCCTCGCCGCGCATCGCCTCGGAGAGGAGGAAGCCGAGCTTGTACATGCCGGTCGGATGGAACTGGTAGAACTCCATGTCCTCCAGCGGCAGGCCACGCCGGTAGCTGATCGCGACCCCGTCGCCGGTGAGCGTGTGCGCGTTGCTGGTGACCTTGAACATCTTGCCAAAGCCACCGGTGGCGAACAGGACCGCCTTTGCCCGGAACGAGTGGAGCTCGGAGGTGGAGAGCTGCAGTGCGATCACACCGGTGACCGCACCCCCGGCCCGTCGGGCATCTGCAGGTCGAGCACCTGGTACTCGTCGTAGAAGGCCACCTCGTGCTTTATGCACTGCTGGTAGAGGGTCTGGAGGATGGCGTGGCCGGTCCGATCCGCGGCGAAGCAGGCCCGGCGCACCGGCGCCTCGCCCTGGTTCCGGGTGTGGCCTCCGAAGCGCCGCTGGTCGATCAACCCCTCCGGGGTGCGGTTGAAGGGGAGGCCCAGGTGCTCGAGGTTGATGACCGTCTCGGGCGCGTCCCGGCACATGACCTCGGCCGCATCCTGGTCGACCAGGTAATCGCCGCCCTTGACGGTGTCGAACCAGTGCCACTCCCAGCGGTCCTCCTCGAGGTTCCCCAGCGCGGCGCAGACGCCGCCCTGCGCGGCCCCGGTGTGCGATCGGGTCGGGTAGAGCTTGCTGATGACGCCGATGCGGGCCTCCGGCCCGAGCTCCTTCTTGAGCTCGAGCGCCGCGTACAGGCCGGCGCCGCCGGCGCCGACCACCACCGCGTCGAGCTGATGCGTGCGGAGCGCGGCACGGTGGGCGGGAGTCGTGCGCAGGCTCATGAGAAGGGCCCGACGGGGCGGGCGCTGTTCGGATCGAAGGTCACGATCACGAAGATGCCCATCAGCAGCCAGACGAAGGTAACCGCCAGCAGGAGACCGATCAGCAGGCTGCGCAGGCCGCCCCGCTCGATGTAGTCACCGACGATGATGCGCGCCCCGTTGACGCCGTGGATCAGGGCGAGCACGAGCAGGAGCAGGTCGTAGATCCGCCAGAAGGGGCTCCCCCATCGGCTGGTGACGAAGGCGAAGTTGATCTCCTGCCCGGTGAGCTGCACCAGCACGTGCATGATCAGCATGTGGCCCAGGGCCAGGAGCACCAGCAGCAGCCCGCTGATTCGGGTGAAGTACCACATGAATCGCTCGAAGCCGGGATCGGCGGGCCGTGGCGTAGCGGCGCGCGAAGGGTTGCGCCGCAGCGGATCGCCCGGCACCGGCCAGATGCGCCGTCCCTGGCCGGCCATCACTGGCCACCCCAGGGGGCGTAGGGGGTGATCATGACCAGGCCGAGCGGGATCATGGCCAGCGCGGTGGCAATGATCACGCCGTAGGTCAGCGGCCGATACCAGGCGGTGGTCGATGGCCAGAAGTCCATCGCGATCACCCGCAGTCCGTTGAGCGAGTGATAGACCAGCGCCGCCATCAACAGGATCTCGCCCAGTCGAACCGGCAGATTCCGGAAGAATGTCTGGGTGAGATCGTAGACGTTCGGACCGAAGGCAAGGGTCGCGTTCTCGACGATATGCATGAACAGGTAGACCAGGACGCCGATCCCCGACAGGCGGTGTCCGAGCCAGGCCAGCTGGGACCACGAGATCCGGTAGGCGAACATCGGGCGGCGGTTCATTCCTCGGCTCAGGAGGGACGGACGCGTTCCGCGACCGCCTCGCCGAACTGGCGAGTGCCTGCGCTGCCGCCGAGGTCGTAGGTGGTCGTCTTCCCCTCCGCAATCACCGTTCGGACCGCCGATTCGACACGGTCGGCGGCCTCGGTCTCGCCGATGTGGCGCAGCATCAGGGCTCCGGACAGGATCAGGGCGGTGGGGTTCGCCTTGTTCTGACCCGCGTACTTGGGAGCCGAGCCGTGCACCGCCTCGAAGACCGCCGCGTGCTCGCCGATGTTCGCTCCGGGGGCCACACCCAGGCCGCCGACCAGGCCCGCCGCCAGGTCGCTGATGATGTCGCCGTAGAGGTTGGGCAGCACCAGCACGTCGTACAGCTCGGGCTTCTGGACGAGCTGCATGCACATGTTGTCGACGATGCGGTCCTCGAAGACGACCCGCCCGTCGTACTCGGCGGCCACCTGCTGGCAGCTCTCCAGGAAGAGGCCATCGGTCAGCTTCATGATGTTCGCCTTATGCACGGCGGTGACCTTGTGACGGCCGTTGCGCACGGCGTATTCGAAGGCGTAGCGAGCGATCCGCTGGCTGGCCGCGCGGGTGATGATCTTGATGCTCTCGGCGGCATCGGGGCCCACCCTATGCTCGATGCCGGCGTACAGATCCTCGGTGTTCTCGCGCACGATCAGCAGGTCGACGTCGGTGTAGCGCGACCGCACCCCGACCATGCTGCGCGCCGGTCGCACGTTGGCGTACAGCTCCAGCACCTGCCGCAGGGCGACGTTCACGCTGCGGAAGCCGCTCCCCACCGGGGTCGTGATCGGGCCCTTGATGGCGACGCCGGTGCGCCGAATGCTGTCGATCACCCGATTCGGCAGCGGCGTCCCCTCCGCTGCGATGGTGGCCTCTCCAGCCTGCTGGATCTCCCACGCAAAGGCGATGCCCGTCGCTTCGAGGACCGCGACGGTGGCATCCGCCAGCTCCGGACCGATCCCATCGCCGGGGATAAGGGTGATGGCGTAGCTCAAGTGGGTTCTGCTCCCGGTGCGCGCCGATCACAGCGTCGGCGGTACGGAGTCCAAGTGTACGAGGATCAGGTCTCTCCCCGCCGGGGTCGACGACTACAATCTGCCGGCCCGCCCTCGTCCCTCCGCCACAGAGGTCTGCGTGAAGCTCCAGGAGTTCCGAAGCAAGGAGATCCTCGCCAGGCACCACGTGCCCCTGCTCCCCGGCGAAGTGGCCAAGACCCCGCAGGAGGCTCGGGCAGCGGCAGAGCGAATCGGCGGCCCAGTGGTGGTCAAGGCCCAGGTGCTGGTCGGCGGACGGGGCAAAGCCGGCGGGGTCAAGCTGGCGAGCGACCCTGCCGAGGCGGAGGCACGGGCGCGCGAGATCGTCGGCCTGCACATCAAGGGGGTCACCGTCCGCACGCTGCTGGTGGCGCCCGCCGCCCAGATCGCAAAGGAGTACTACCTGGGGCTGATCCTCGACCGTGGGGGCAAGACGATCACCATCATCGCCAGCGCCGAGGGCGGCGTCGAGATCGAGGAGACGGCCAAGTCCGACCCGGCGGCGATCCTGCGGCTGCCGCTCCACCCCCTGATCGGCCTGCAGCGCCACAACGTGCGACGGGTGAGCTTCTTCCTCGGCATCCAACCAGAGTTGCGCCCGGCCTTCGCGGAGACCCTGACGGGGCTGTACGCCGCCTTCGTCGAGTCGGATGCCGACCTCGCCGAGATCAACCCGCTGGTGGTGACCGATGACGGCGAGCTGCTGGCGCTCGACGCCAAGATCGTGCTCGACGACTCGGCGCTGCCCCGCCATCCCGACCTCGAGGCGATGCGCGACCTGAACGAGGAGGAGCCCTCGGAAGCGGCCGCGCGGGAGGCTGGCATCAACTTCATCAAGCTCGACGGCACCATCGGCTGCATGGTCAACGGCGCCGGGCTGGCGATGACCACCATGGACCTCGTCAAGCTCGCCGGGGGCGAGCCGGCCAACTTCCTGGACATCGGCGGGGGGGCCAAGGCCGACCGGGTGGCGGCCGCCTTCCGGATCATCCTGGACGACCCGAACGTGCGGGCCATCCTGGTCAACATCTTCGGCGGGATCACCCGCGGCGACGAGGTGGCTCGCGGCATCGTCGAGGCACGCGCCACGCTCGACCCGCGACGTGCCCATGGTGGTGCGCATCGTCGGCACCAACGCGGATGAGGCGGCGGAGATCCTGCGCCGGGCGAACCTGATCACCGCCGAGAGCCTCGACGATGCGGCAGCGAAGGCCGTGGCGGCGTCCCGCGGACAGCTGCCGTGAGTATCCTGGTCAACGCCGACACGCGACTGGTGGTGCAGGGCATCACCGGGCGCGAGGGCGAATTCCATTCCCGCGCCATGCTCGAGTACGGCACTCCGATCGTGGCCGGCGTGACCCCGGGCAAGGGCGGCCAGTCCGCGCTCGATGGGCACGTGCCGGTCTTCGACACGATGGATGAGGCGGTGCGCCAGACGGGCGCCAATGCGAGCTGCATCTTTGTGCCGGCGGCGGGCGCCCCCGATGCCATGCTCGAGGCGGCCGAGGCCGGGATCCGCCTCATCTTCTGCATCACCGAGGGCATCCCCGCCCTCGACATGCTGCAGGTCTACTGGGTCCTCCGTCAGCAGGGCGTGAGGCTGATCGGCCCCAACTGCCCCGGCGCGACGTCGGTTGGACAGGCCAAGGTCGGGATCATCCCGGGCAACATCCATCGGCCCGGTCCGGTGGGCCTCGTCAGCCGCTCGGGGACGCTGACCTACGAGGTGGTGCAGGCGATGACCGATGCCGGCGTCGGCCAGACGACCTGCGTCGGGATCGGTGGCGATCCGATTGTCGGCACCAACTTCGTCGACCTGCTGGACATGTTCAACCAGGACCCGGAGACCGAGGCGATCGTGATGATCGGGGAGATCGGGGGCGATGAGGAGGAGCGAGCCGCCGCTTTCTGCGCGCGCGAGGTGCGCAAGCCGATGGCCGCCTTCATCGCCGGCCGCACTGCTCCACCGGGGAGGCGAATGGGGCACGCCGGGGCGATCATCTCGGGTGGCGCCGGGACCGCGGAGTCAAAGCGGTTGGCGCTCCAGACGGCCGGCATTCGGGTCGCTGACAGTCCGTCGCAGATCCCCGCCCTCCTGCGCGAGGCCGGCGTCCGCTAACCCGCCGATTCGTCCGGAGCTGTCCACTCGTCCCGCAGCAATCCCATGATGACCGAGTCAACGAGCCGCCCGGCGAACATGCGCGAGCGACGCAGCAGCCCCTCCCGTATGAATCCGACCTTTTCGTATGAGCGAATTGCCCTCGCGTTGTCGGCGTCCACGAAGAGATAGATACGGCCGAGCCGCAGGGTGGTGAAGCCGAAACGAATCAGCGCGCGCTGGGCGTCTGTCCCCCAACCACTGCCGAGGTGGTCGCGATCCATGAAGATGGCAAGTTCGGCGTTGCCGTCGACCAGGCTGACCTCTTTCAGCCAGGTCGTGCCGATGAACCGCTCGTCGCCGAGCTCGCAGACTGCGAAGTAGTAGCCCTCGCCCGCACGCGTCTGCTCGAGGGTCCGGGCCAACCACGCGCTCGCCATGGGCACGCTCAACGGCATCCGATAGCCGGCCAATCCCCCAACTTCGACATCGTTGATGCCGGCAACATAGGCTGGGAGGTCGCGCTCCTCGAGCGGCCGCAGCCAGACACGTTCGCCTCGGATCAATGGCCGGTCAGGTGGAGGGAAGGTCGAATCCGTCATCTGCCGCTCCTCATGCGTCCCGAGGCGCTCCAGCGACTGGCCCCAGCAGCTCCCACAGCACCCCGTTGAGGCTGCGCGGATGGATGAACGCGACCTGCCCGTGCACTCCGGGGCGCGGCTCGCGGTCGATCAGCTCGGCCTCGGCGGCCGCCAGTCCGGCGAGGTCCGCCACGAGGTCCACGCTGCGGAGGCAGACATGGTGCAGGCCCTCGCCGTGCTCCGCGAGGAAGCGGGCCACCCCACTTTGCTCGTCGACCGGCTCGACCAGCTCGATGCGCGCCGCCGGTTCCGGGCCGGTCGGCAGGAAGCAGAGCCGCACTCGCTGCGAGGGAAAGACATGCGGCTCATCGAGCGGCTCCCAGCCGAACATGGCGCGGTAGCGCGGCAGCGCCTCCTCGATCGAACGAACCACGATCGCGACGTGGTCGATCGGCCCGATGGTCATGGTCGGTACTCCCCCCAGACCCGCCGGAGCGCGCCGCTGATCTCCCCGAGGGTCACCTGCGCCTCGACGCAGGCGCGCATGCGCGGAAGCAGGTTTTCGGTCCCGGCGGCGGCTGATTCAAGGTCGGCGAGCGCTTGGCCTGCCGCTGCAGGGTCACGAGCCGCCCGAATGGCCTGGGTGCGTTCCACCTGGCGCCGCTCGGCCTCCGGATCGATCGGCTGCGGCTGCGGACGCTGCTCGTCACCCCCCTCGGTGAAGGCGTTGACCCCGACCACGATTCGCTCGCCGGCCTCCAGCGAGCGCTGGAATCGGTAGGCGGCATCGGCGATCGCCCCCTGCTGATAGCCGTCGGACAGGGCCGCCAGCGTCCCACCGCGTCGCTCGATCTCGGCCAGTTCGGCATGGATCCCTTCGACCAGCTCATTCGTCAACGCTTCCACGTAGTACGAACCGCCCAGCGGGTCGACCGGGGTGGTGAGGCCGGCCTCGTACGCCAACACTTGTTGCGTTCGGAGCGCCAGGCGGGCGCTGGATGGGGTGGGCAATCCCAATGCCTCGTCGAGGGCATTGGTGTGGAGCGACTGGGCCCCGCCGAGCACCGCGGCGAGGGCCTGGACGGTGGTGCGCACCACGTTGGTGTCGGGCTGCTGGGCGGTCAGAGTGCTGCCCCCGGTCTGCACGTGGAAGCGCATCGCCATGCTTCGCGGGTCGCGGGCGCCGAAGCGGTCGCGCGCCAGCTCGGCCCAGGCACGTCGCGCGGCGCGGAACTTCGCGACCTCCTCGAAGAGGTCGTTGTGCGCCGCGAAGAAGAAGGAGAGGCGCGGGGCGAAATCGTCGAACGGGAGTCCTGCCTCGATTGCGGCCTGGCAGTAGGCGATCGCGTTGGCCAGGGTGAAGGCGACCTCCTGGACCGCGCTGGATCCCGCCTCGCGCAGGTGATACCCGCTGATGCTGATCGTGTTCCAGGCCGGCATCTCGGCGTGGCAGTAGGCGAAGGTATCGGTCACCAGCCGCATCGAGGGGCCCGGCGGGAAGATGTACGTGCCCCTGGCGATGTACTCCTTGAGGATGTCGTTCTGGATCGTGCCGCGAAGGCGATCGGCACCGATCCCCCGCCGACGACCGACCGCTTCGTACAGGACCAGCAGGATCGCCGCGGTGGCGTTGATGGTCATGCTGGTGCTGACCTGGTCCAGGGCGATCCCGTCGAGGAGCAGCTCCATGTCTGCGATCGAGTCGATCGGCACGCCCACCCGCCCCACCTCTCCGATGGCCATCGGGTCGTCGCTGTCGTAGCCCATCTGCGTCGGGAGGTCGAAGGCGACGCTGAGCCCGGTCTGCCCGCTCGCCAGGAGGTAGCGGAAGCGCCGATTCGTCTCCTCGGCGGAGCCGAAGCCCGCGTACTGGCGCATCGTCCAGGGGCGTCCGAGGTAGCCGTCGGGGTGAATCCCACGGGTGAAGGGGTACTGGCCCGGCTCCCCGATCGCCTCGTCGGCGGATAGGTCCGCGAGGTCGGTCGGGCGGTAGACGGTGCGGACCTTGCTCCCCAAGGTTGACCGATGCACGGGCTGTCCAGGATCGCTCATCACGGCCTAGTGTACCGATGCCGGTGAGCCGGCCGACGCGGCGGCGCGGCCTTATGAGCTACTCGATTCGGAGGAGTGGGTCTCCCGCTCCAATCCGGCTCCCCGGCGCGACGTGCACCTCGGTCACCCGGCCAGCTCGAGGCGCCCGGACCTCGTTCTGCATCTTCATCGCCTCGATCGTGACCAGCGCGTCTCCCTCGGCCACCTCGTTCCCGACCACCGCCGCCACCGCCACGATCAGCCCGGGGAGGGTGGCGGTCACCGACACCGGTCCCGCCGTCCTCCCGGTCGCCGTTTCGGCATCGGCCAGCATCCTCTCCCGCCAGGTCATGACGCTGACCGGAATGCGTCGACCGTGCAGGGTCACCACCCAGTCGCTTCCTGATCCCTCGGCCAGGGCAATGACCAACTGCATGCCATTGCTGAGCCGCGCGATCCCTCGACGGGCGTCGAGCCAGGAGAACGTCCAGCCCTCGGCCGGCGAAACCGCGTCGTCCGACACGCGCAGCTCGAGCTCACTCATCCGGGGCGCCGCCCCTCGATTGCCCGTCGCCGGGCCTCGACTGCCCACGGGCCGTCGCCGGGGCGCTCGACCCCATCCCGCCGCCGGCCCACTACGGCGCCAGCGACGCCCTGGAGGCGAGCCCGGGCGGCGACCAGCGCCGCGATCGCGGCATCCGCGGCGGAGATCGGCGGTCCATCCCCCCATCGCTCGGCGATCAGCCCGGTGTGGTACGCCCCTCCCACGAAGTCCGGTTCGTCCACAAGCCAGCGGTGGAACGAGAGATCGGTCTGCACGCCGCCGATGACCGTCTCGTCGAGGGCCCTGCGCAGGCGCGCCAGGGCAGCCGGCCGATCGGCACCATGCACCATCAGCTTGGCGAGCAGCGGGTCGTACTCCGGCGCCAGCGCGGTGTCGCCCTTGACGCCGGCGTCGACGCGAACGCCGGGGCCTGACGGCATTTGCCAGGCAGTGACCGTCCCGGCCGACGGCCTGAAGTGATCGTGCGGGTCCTCTGCGTACAGGCGCACCTCGATGGCGTGGCCCTGCCGCGGTGCGTCAAGGAGATCATCCGGCAGTCGCTCGCCGGCGGCGACCCGAATCTGCCAGCCGACCAGGTCGAGCCCGGTCACCAGCTCCGTCACGCCATGCTCGACCTGCAGCCGGGTGTTCATCTCCAGGAAGTAGTGCGCTCCGTCGGCGTCGAGCAGGAACTCCACGGTCCCTGCGTTATGGAAGTCCACCGCCTTGGCGATTCGGCGCGCGCTGTCGAAGAGCGCCTCGCGAATCCGCGGCGTGACCGCGGGAGACGGGGTCTCCTCCACCAGCTTCTGATGGCGCCGCTGGACGCTGCATTCCCGTTCGCCGAGGACCGCCAGGTTCCCGAACCGATCACCGAGCAGCTGCACCTCGACATGTCGCGCCGGGGCCACCAGGCGCTCGAGGTAGATGGTTCCGTCCCCGAATGCGGCCCTCGCCTCCTGCCGCGCCAGCGCCAGGGCCGGACCGATCTCGTCGACCCCCTCGACCTGACGCATGCCGCGGCCGCCACCACCGGCAGCTGCCTTTAGCAGGGCCGGGAAGCCGATCCTCGCCAGCTCGTCCGCGAAGGGCCCAGTGCCATCCGTCTGCAGCTCAACCGACAACCCCGGAACGATCGGCACACCGACCGCGGTGGCGGTCCGTCGCGCCGCCAGCTTGTCGCCGAGCGCAGCCAGGGTCGCCGCCGGGGGCCCGACGAAGACCAGGCCAGCCGCCTCCACCGCGTCGGCAAACAGGGCAGTCTCCGAGAGGAAGCCGTATCCCGGGTGAATGGCCTCGGCGCCCGATCGCCGAGCCGCTGCCAGGATGGCATCGATCGACAGGTAGGACTCGGCGGCCGGCGCGGCGCCGATCCGCTCGGCCCGATCGGCGAGCGAGACGTGCAGGTCGTGCGCATCGGCATCGCTGTAGACCGCCACCGTCTCGATCCCAAGGTCGCGGCAGGCGCGCATCACCCGGATCGCGATCTCTCCGCGATTTGCGATCAGCAGCCGCCGGAATGGCGGCCCCGGGGCCGCCTCGTCTTTGCGCAAAGACGAGGCCTCAGAGCGGAATGTTGCCATGCTTCTTGGCCGGCACCGATTGCCGCTTGCCCTCCAGGAGGCGGAGCCCCGTGGCCAGCCGAGCGCGCGTCTCGGATGGCAAGATCACCTCGTCGAGGTAGCCGTACTTGGCTGCCACGTAGGGGTTCGCGAAGCGCTCCTCGTACTCCGCTACCAGCCGCGTGCGTTCGGCGTCGGGGTCGGTCGGCTTCCTCGATGCGGTCTCGGAAGACGATGTTCACCGCCCCCTCGACGCCCATCACCGCGATCTCGGCGGTCGGCCACGCGTAGTTCAGATCCGCCGCGGATGTGCTTGCTGCTCATGACGTCGTACGCACCGCCGTACGCCTTGCGGGTGATGACCGTCAACTTCGGGACGGTCGCCTCGCAGTACGCGTACAGCAGCTTGGCGCCATGCCGGATGATGCCGCGGTGCTCCTGGTCGACCCCGGGTAGGAAGCCCGGCACGTCGACCAGGGTCACCAGCGGGATGTTGAAGCAGTCGCAGAAGCGGACGAAGCGAGCCGCCTTATCTGACGCATCGATGTCCAGCACGCCGGCCAGCACTTCGGGCTGCTGGGCGACGATGCCGACGCTGCGCCCCTCGATCGCTGGCGAAGCCGCAGATGATGTTCCGCGCGAAGTGCGCGTGCACCTCCGTGAATGAGCCTGCATCGATCAGGCCGCTGATCACCCGATGCATGTCGTACGAGCGCTGGGCCGAGTCCGGGACCAACGCGTCCAACGTCGGCGCCGTCGACCTCAGGGGCCGCCCACTCCGCCGTCGTCGGCGCCAGCTCGACATTGTTCTGCGGCATATAGCCGAGCATGCGGCGGGTCAGCGCCAGTGCCGGCGGCCTCACCCGCGGCAAGGAAGTGCGCGACTCCGCTTGTCTCGTTGTGAACCCGCGCTCCACCGAGCCCCTCGAGGTCGATCTCTTCGTGCGTCACGGTCTTCACGACGTTCGGACCGGTGACGAACATGTAGCTGCTCCCGTCGACCATCACCGTGAAGTCGGTGATCGCCGGCGAGTAAACGGCGCCGCCCGCGCAGGGTCCCATCACCACGGAGATCTGCGGCACGACCCCCGAGGCGAGGGTGTTGCGCAGGAAGATCTCGGCGTACCCGCCCAGCGAGACGACGCCCTCCTGGATGCGAGCACCGCCCGAGTCCGACAGGCCGATGATCGGCGCTCCGACCTCCATCGCCATGTCCATCACCTTGCAGATCTTTTCGGCATGCGCCTCCGAGAGAGAGCCGCCGAACACGGTGAAGTCCTGCGCATAGACGAAAACGGTGCGACCGTCGATCCGACCAAAGCCGGTGACCACGCCGTCCCCCAGGTAGTGCTCGTTGTCGAGCCCGAAATCGGTGGCGCGATGCGTGACCAACGCGTCGAGCTCGCTGAAGCTGTCTTCATCGAGGAGCAGTTCGAGCCGTTCCCGCGCGGTCAGCTTGCCGCGCTCGTGCTGCTGGGCGATGCGGCGTGCGCCACCGCCGAGCTTCGCCTCCTCGCGCAGCTGCCGCAGACGCGCGAGCTTCTCCGATGTCGACACTGGGCGTCCTCCGCACGTTGGTGGGCCCAGCAGGGATCGAACCTGCGTCCCGCCGGTTATGAGCCGGATGCTCTGACCACTGAGCTATGGGCCCGATGGATGGTGGACAAGTCCGAGTATACGGGCTTGTCTTTGCACAAAGACGCCGACATGCGGCCCACCTTGTGGATAACTCCGATGGCACGGAGGCGGGCCGTCCCGGTATCATCGGGGTCGTCGCTGTCGCGACCTCCGCTCTCCGCCCGCCCTGCTGGAAGGTGACGTCTTGACAAAGGTAATCTCCATCGCGAACCAGAAGGGCGGCGTCGGCAAGACGACCACCGCAATCAACCTTGCAGGTGCTCTCGCCGAACTCGGCTACCGCGTGCT
This sequence comes from uncultured Chloroflexia bacterium, assembly GCA_963750025.1. Lineage (GTDB taxonomy): Bacteria > Chloroflexota > Limnocylindria > QHBO01 > QHBO01 > CF-167. The sequence continues at coordinate 47,587 of CAVVPF010000021.1, read as the reverse complement.
GTGCATCGACATGGACCCACAGGCCAACCTGACCGTCGGATTGGGCATTTCGCTATCGGATGTTCACCACTCGATGGCCGACGTCCTTTCCGATGACCGCGTGCCCTTGGACGAGGTGATCCGCCAGACCGGGATGCCAGGCTTGTCGGTGGCGCCCTCGACGCTCGAGCTGGCATCGACCGAGGTCGAGCTGTTCACCGCCATCGGGCGCGAGATGGTGCTGCGCGACGCGCTGGCGGGTTGGGCAGATCGGCAGTACGACGTGCTCATCATCGACTGCCCGCCGACCCTTGGACTGCTCACCATCAACGCCTTGGTCGCCAGCTCGCGAGTGATCATCCCGGTGCAGACCCAGTACTACGCCATCAAGGGCCTCACCTCACTGATCAAGGTGATCAACACCATCAAGCTCAAGCTCAACCACGACCTTGAGATCCTCGGCCTGCTGGCCACTTTCTTTGACGGACGGACCGTCCTCGCTCGGGAGATGCTCCAGAACCTGCAAGAGCTGGGTGACCATCGGGTCTTCAACACCATGATCAAGAACACCGTGAAGTTCGGGGAGGCGCCGCTGACCGGAAAGCCGATCACCGAGTACGCGACGAACTCGGCAGCCGCCCACGCCTTCCGCGAGTTGGCGCGCGAGGTGATCGAACTTGGCTAGCAAGCGCCCGGCCTTCCGCGACAACATTCACCGCCTCTTTGACGAGGCGCAGGCGACCGATCTGGCACCCGGTACCGTCTCCCTCATCGAGTCGCGTGCGACGCGCGCGCAGATTCGGGAGGTGCCCATTGGGAAGATCCTGCCGAACCCCGCGCAGCCGCGCCTCTCGTACGAGGAGGATTCCCTGATCGAGCTTGCCAACTCGATCCGCGAGCACGGCGTCCTGCAGCCGATCCTGGTCCGACCGATCGGTGGCAAGTACGAGCTGATCGCTGGCGAGCGGCGCTGGCGCGCATCACGCATGGCAGAGCGCGAAACGATCCCGGCCATCGTCGTCGAGTTCGACGAGGAGACGGCGATCGAGGTTTCGATCATCGAGAACCTCCAGCGCGAGGACGTCTCGCCGCTCGAGGAGGCCGCCATGTTCCGGAAGATGACGGACCTCGGCTACTCGGTGCGCCAGCTCGCGCAGAAGATCGGCAAGGACAAGGGGTACGTGGAGAATCGAATCAGGCTGGCGGAGGCGCCGCCTGAGATCCGAGAGCTGGTGTCCGTGCGCAAAGACACGCTGAGCCATGCCTATGAGCTGATGAAGATCGGCGACGAACGAACCAGAAGGCGCCTTGCCAAGCGCGTGGCTGCCGGCGACCTGACGCTGGCCAAGTTGCGTGCGATCACTGGAGGGAAGGCGCCTGACGAGCCGGCGCTGACCAAGCCGAAGCGGCGGGCGCGGACCGTGGCCGGACACGTGGCCGCGGTGCGGGCGACCGACGATGCCCTCGTCGACAACCGGGCGAAACTGGCCGAGGCGATCGATCGAGCTGGTGGTCATCCTGTCCCAGCGCGACCTGCTCGACGAGATCCCCGACACGAACCGGGACAACCTGGCCCGCAACCTGACGATCACCAAGCTCAAGTTGGAGAACGCGATCGCCATCATCCGGGCGACCCGCGAAGCCTAGCCCCGCTGGGAGCAGCCGGCCTTAGGGGGTGTAGTTCATGACGTCGCGCTGGGCGACGAGAAAGTCGACCAGCTTGCGGCGCGCCTCGGGATCCGTGCGACGCAGCCCGGCCACTGCCCGTGGCAACTCGAAGATCGGAGCTGCAAGCTGGCCGCCGGTGTCGATGCCGATCACGTGGTCTGGTCCGCCCCCACCAGGAACGCTCGCTGGAAGCCGCGTGCGTCGATGCCCGCGACCTCGCAGAAGGCAGCGATCGCCGTCCCCACCCCGCGGCGCTTCGCGAAGTCGATGAACAGATCGGCCGCCCAGTGGTCGATCTGCTCGTCGGCCTGGGCGGTCACCATCTTGCGATAGTCGCGCTCGTCGCCTGCGCTCACCCGTCTCCTCCGTCTCCTGCTCCCGACCGATTCTACCCAAGCCGCCGGCCCCGCGGGTGCGTGGTTCCGTCCCAGGCTAAGAGGTCGATCGGCTATCCTGCCGCCGTGATCGAGCGGCCGACGGACCTGCGGACCGAAGATACCATCGTCTACGAGCTGCTTCGCTCGACCGGACCGAGCGGCCCGCCAGAGGTCATCGGGCGTGCCACGTTCCGCGGTGGACGGTCAGACGTCGACGCTCCCGATGGCGTGGCGGTCGCCGTACGCGAGCTGCTGGAGCGCGGCTTTGTCGACCGGGTGCACGCAAGCGAGCGCCCGCGCGGATACCGCCGCACCAGCGGCGGTCGGGTGGAGATGCTCGTCCCTGGCATGGCGGAGCATTTCGTTGCGCGCCTGCGCGGCCTGTGGCTCCCCTACCCCGACGGCACCCTGGTGACGGCTCGACCGGCGAGCCACGGCCCTGAGGTCCGGCCGACCGGCCCGGCGTTGGCTCTCGCGGAAGCCAGCTCCCCGGTCGCCGACCCGACCGTCAGGCGCGCCACGCTGACCGAAAGCGACGAGATCCTGAGCACGCGGCCGCTGGTGCGAGGGAATGAGCCAGCCAGCGGCCTGCGACCAGCCGCCGAACGCGCGGTGGCGCGCACCGACTGCGGGTGGATCTGCTGATGCGTAGATTTACACAGATTTGCCCGCCTCGGCCGACACAGGCGCGCGGATCTCGTCGGGTATCATGGCGCACATGGCGCTGATCAAATACCTCGCCCTGCCGGTCCTGATCCTGGCGGTCGGGATCTCGTACTTCCTGCTCAGCGGTGAGCCATCCGGCTCTATTCTGCTGGTGATATTCGCCGCGGCGATGGGAGTGATGGTCTGGATCCTGCTCCCCACGCTCGACAACGTGGGCCCGACCGCTCCGGTTGACCCCGACTTCGAGCCGCCGGATCACTGATCGGCGGCGGTCACCTCAGCGAATGCCGATGTCGTAGCTGACCTGGATATCGGTGAGCGGCCCCTCCGCCTCAACCCGAAGGTCGATCGCGGCGGCCGTTCCGATGAGCCCTTCGACCGGCTGCGGAACGAGTTGATAGGCGCCTGGCGCCAGTTCGATGGAAAACCGACCGTCCGCGTCGGTCACGGCGCGCGCGATCTCGGATCCGTTCAGATCGGTGACAATCAGGACGGCCCCGGCGACCGGCCGATCAGCGCAGGCCGGATCGGGCGGGTCGGTGACGACCGGGCAGACGGGTCCAGCGCTGGCGATGCCACTGATGCCGGGGGCGCTCGGCAAGGGGTTGCCATCCTCGCGCATCAACTCCACGTTGCCGTCGCGCCCGACCGTGTAGACCCAGCGGTGCTCGTTCATGCAACCTGACGGGCAGTCGCCCCATCCAATCCGGATCGTCACCTGCCAGCCATCGCTTGCCGCTTGAACCTCGTACCACGCGGCCTGGCCGATCAGGTTGTCGTCGCGCGGTGCGATGCCGGTGAAACGCGCTTCCTGCGCGAGCGCGAGCTTCGCAGCCTCCTGCGCCGTGGTTGGCCCCGCGGAGCCGCCCGGCCCGACACAGGCTGCCAGCAGGAGGCCGACGACGACCGCAATTCCGAGGGTGGGGTGCAGCTCGATACGTCTCATAGACCACCGGACGCCGGCGGACCGCCGGCGGTTGCAGGGACGGAGGGGTCACCTGATCCGACAGAAAGGCAGAAGTCACGCACCTCCGCATTGAACTGGGCCGGTTGTTCGAGGTTGCTGACATGCCCAGCCCCGGAGATAACCGCAAGCCTTGTGCCGGGCATCGCATCGTGGATCTGGTGCGCGACGGCCATCGGTGAACGGGCGTCCGCGTCACCCCAGATCAGCAGAGTGGGGACCCGGATCTTTGGAAGGAGATCGCGTGTGTCGGCGTGCGCCAACGCGGTAGCCATCAGTCGGAAACCGATCGGGTGGAAGTCGAACATGATGCGTTCCAGCTCTTCTCGGGCCTCCTGCCTCGGGGATTCGCTGAACATCCCCGGTAGATACTTCGGCACGAACTCGCCGGGCGGCAGCAAGGCGTCGCGCAAGCAGGCCGCCAAACGCTCCTCGGGGATCGGTTCGGGAAGCGAACCTTTCCAGCCGGCGTACGTATCCGCCAGGACAAGCGACCGCACACGGGCGGAGTGGCGCCGATAGAACTCCTGGGCGAGGAGCCCTCCCCAAGAAAGGCCAACGATGTGTGCCTGCTCAAACCCGACCGCGTCGAGGAACCCCGCCAGACAATCCGCCCAGTCGTCGATCTCGAACGTTTCTGGAGGGTCGGGCGACTGACCCGCGCCCGGTGCGTCCCACGCGATCACGGCAAACCGGCCCGAGAGGCTGTCGAGCTGCGGTTTCCACACCCGTGAATCGTGGGTGAATCCGTGCAGCAGAACCAGGGCCGGACCGTCACCTGTCCGCTGGTAGGCGACCGAAAGACCGTCTACGTCGGTGTGAAGCATCTCGCTTCAGTTCTCCAGGGGCCTAACGTCTCTGCAAATGGACATGCGGCGAGGGCTTCTTGACCGCGTCGTTCTCGAAGCTTGCCCAGGCAGGCCGCCGAGATGCCGGCCGCCCGCGCCGCGTCGACAACCGACAGCTGCCGCACCTCGCGCGCCTGCTTGAGCACGACTCTAAATGATGGTGCCATCACTGCTCCATCCCACAGTGCGATGTTCCAACTCCAGTTGACCAATACCCCCGTCCGATGCTTCAATGCAGGCACGGTAGTGGCCGGAGCGTCGCCCGGCGGTGGATTTGTTGCCCCGCTTCCCCGGATGCCCACCGAGCAAGGGAGAAAGCCATGCAGAACGATGAAGTCGACCAGACGGTCGTCACCCAAGGGCCCACGCCCGCCACCCCCCAGGAACCGTCGCAGACGGACCCGGGGTTAGAGACAGTACGCACGGACAGTCGGCGCACCACCACGACGGGCCCCGGAACCTCCGAGATGACCCGGCGCGTCATCGTCCTATTGTTCGGGCTGATCCAGATCGTCATCGGAGCGCGCTTCGTCCTGCTCCTGCTCGACGCCAGAGAAGCCAACGGCCTCGTGTCCGGCATCCTGAACGTCAGCCAGCTGTTCGTCGCGCCGTTCGACGGGATCCTCCGGACGGACTACCTCCATGCCGCGGGTTCGGTGCTCGATATCACCGCCATCGTGGCCTTCGTCGGCTGGACGATCCTCGAGCTGATCGCGATCTGGGCCGTGGGGATCTTCCGGCGCGAGTCGGCCTGACATCATCGCCTGACCGCGTCGCGGTCCCCAGGCGGGCAGGGCCTCGTCCGCAGACAGCGTCGGCCGGAGCACGGCCGCGCGACACGGAAGGAACGAATTCGATGGGAATGGGCTTTCTCTCATGGATCGTCGTCGGCGCCATCGCCGGCTTCCTGGCCAGCCAGATCATGGGCTCCCGTGAGGGTCTGCTGATGATGATCGTTCTCGGCATCGTCGGTGGCCTCCTTGGCGGGTACGTCGCAGCCACCGTGCTCAAGATCGGCTCCGTCGACGGCATCAATATCGAGAGCATCTTCATCGCCACGCTCGGGGCGATCGCGGTCCTCTTCCTCGTGAGCTTCACGAGGAGGTCGCGTGGTCTTGGCGGCGGGTGAGGTGATCTCGGCCTCGCGGCCAAGTCTCCACAAGCTCGATCCATTCCCGACAGGACTGTCTCCATGTAGGCCGGTCCTGTCCGGCTGTTCCCACCCAACGCGGCGGGTCCGGACGATCCGCGACCTGAGAAAGGGGGTCAGGACGAGATGTGCCTGAACTGCGGCTGCTTGCGCGCCCATGACACCATGGGCAAGCCTGAGATCAACATCACCTACGAAGATGTGAAGCGGGCGGCTGATGCCAACGAGATGACCGTCGAAGCCACCCTGGCCATGATCGCCCGCACCGGCGACAAGGATCGCGGCGACCATCCGGCGGAGTACGGCGCCCAGACCGCGTGATCTGAATCGGGAACTTGGCTCCGGCGGTAGGACTCGAACCTACGACCAAGCGGTTAACAGCCGCCCGCTCTACCACTGAGCTACGCCGGAACGCGTGGCGACCCCATGGGGCCCGTGGCACGGGCCGATGATACCGGCCGGCGCCGCAGGTGGTCAAAGCCGCCGGCGGCACGCATCGGTCCTACTCCAGGTAGTCCTTGAGCTTTCGCGAGCGGCTCGGGTGGCGCAGCTTGCGGAGCGCCTTGGCCTCGATCTGGCGAATCCGCTCGCGGGTCACGTTGAAGTCGCGGCCGACCTCCTCGAGCGTCCGGCTGCGGCCGTCCTCCAGGCCGAAGCGCAGCTGCAGGACGCGCCGCTCCCGAGGCGTGAGGCTGTCCAGAACACCCTCAACCTGTTCCTTGAGCAACTGGTGGCTGGCAGCGTCGGCCGGCGCAACGCTGGCCAGATCGGGGATGAAGTCGCCGAGGTGCGAGTCCTCCTCCTCGCCGATCGGAGTTTCCAGGCTGACCGGCTCTTGGGAGACCTTCATGATCTCGCGCACCTTCTCCGGAGAGACGGTCTGCGGACCCGCCGCCTCCCGCTCATCGGTCTCTGCCTCGGTTGGTTCGCGCTGGAGCTTGTCGCGTAGCTCGCGGATGATCTCGTCGCGGCTCATACGCCGCGCGATCTCCTCCACGTTCGGCTCGCGACCGAGCTCCTGCAGCAGCGTGCGGCTGACCCGGATGAGGCGGTTGATGGTCTCCACCATGTGGACCGGGATGCGGATGGTGCGGGCCTGATCGGCGATGGCGCGGGTGATCGCCTGCCGGATCCACCAGGTGGCGTAGGTGCTGAACTTGTAGCCCTTCTCGTAATCGAACTTCTCGACCGCCCGGATGAGTCCGATATTCCCCTCCTGGATGAGGTCCAGGAAGCTCATGCCACGGCCGATGTATTTCTTGGCGATGCTCACCACCAGGCGCAGGTTCGCCTCGGTCAGACGCTTGCGCGCGTCGACGCTCTGCTCGACCAGGCGTCCGGAACGCTTCTCGAGTGCCACCTCCGGCGGGATGGTCGGGTCGTAACCGAGCTCATGCAGGTAGGCAGCGTCGTTGCCGTCCTCGATGTAGGCGCGCACGATCCCCTGCGCCGTTTCGCGGGCCCAGCGCTCCAGCTCGACCAGCTCGGGCGCGCCCGCGTGATCGATGGCCCGGAAGCGGTAGGAGTGCCCGAACAGGATGGCCTGCTTGAGCCCTTCGACCGGATCCCCGCCAAGCAGCTTGAGCAGCGCCTCGGCGTGCATGATCCGCTCGCGCGCCTCATCGTCCAGGTCCGCCGCCCTGCGCGCCTTGTTGAGCTTGACCGCCGGCAGAGTGATCGTCTCACCGCGCGCGAACGACCAGTCAACAGCGTCGCGGGTGACGCGTGCCGACTCCTTGGGCAGGTCGAAGGCACGCATCGCGGCCATCGCGCGAGCCTTGGGCTCGGAGTTGCTGGTGACCCAGGTGTACAGGTTGACCAGGGCCCGCGCCGGATCCTCGACCGCCAGCTCTCCCAGCTCGATCGCCTTGGCCAGCACCACCTCCTCCTCGGCGGTCAGCAGGGCAACCTTGCCGATCTCCTTGAGGTACATGCGGACCGGGTCATCGATACCGATCAGGTCGGCCGCCAGCGCCTCGAGATCGTCCTCGGTCCGCTCGCGCTTCACCGCGGCGATCACCTCGTCGTCGGTGCCGGGCTCGGCGATCAGGGTGGGGTTGTTCTGGGCGTCGAAGACCTCGACGCCGCTCTCCTCCGCCGCCGCGTACAGCTCTTCAATCTCGCCCAGGTGGGCCTCGGGCTGCGGGATGGTCTGCAGGATCTGGTCGTGGGTGATGAACCCATCCTCGCGACCGCGGGCCAGCAGCCCATCGACAGCAGCTACTGCGGCCTTATCAATGGGCTCGGCCGGCTTGCTCTTCTCACGGCTCTTAGTGGTGGTCACCTGGTCAGCTCCTTCTTCCGCCGGCCGCAGGGGCCGGATCCTGCATCGCTCTGGTCACTTCGGCCTTCTCGTGGCCGAGCTGCACGATTCGTCGCTCCAGCGCATCCAAACGCTCCGGATCCTCGTCACGCTGTGCCTCTTCAAGGAGGAGGCGACCATCGCGCATGGATTCATCAATCCGGGCCACGCGCAGGCGCAGCAGCACGGTGCGCAGCGCCGCCCGCGCCCGCTCCGGGTCGAGCGGCTCCGCCTGGTCCGAGCTCGCCACCAGGCTGAGCAGCTGGCGAGCCAAGCCGGCGGTCGCCGGGTCAAGCTCCGCCACGAACGCTTCCAGGTCGCCCGCCGTCACGCCGCCCGCCAGGACGCGCTGGCGCCACACTCCGGCGAGCGCCTGCGCGGCCGCATCCTGGAACGGGAGGCTTCCCTCGGCGGGAAGCTCCCCCACCAGGGCTGGATAGCGCAGCAGCAGCGCAAGCGCCTCCGCTTCAAGCGAGCCCAGGGCCGCTCCCCTCCCATTAGAGGCAGCTTCAGCGGGCGCCGCCGGACGCGCCGAACGTCGGATCGGCTCGCGCGCCAAGGCTTCGAGCAGGACGCGCTCCTCCACGTTGACGAGCCGGGCCAGGCGTTGCAGGTAGAGGCTGCGTTCGACCGGATCGCCGACGCGCTTCAGCAGGGCGAGCACGCGCCCGGTCAGCTCGCGCTTGCCCGAGACAGTGTCGAGGTCAACCTCGGCTGCGGTGCGATCGATGAAGTACTCGATCACCGGCTTCGCATCCGCGACCGCCTTCTGCCACGCCGCGGGGTCGCCGCGGATGAGCTCGTCGGGATCTTTGCCGGCGGGGATGCGCACCACGCGCACCTTGCTCACCGATTGGTCCGGTCCGAGCTCCTCGAGCAGGCCACGCTGGGTGGCTGCCTCCCCGGCCAGGTCGACGTCGTAGGCGAGCGCCACCGCATCGGCATAGCGCGTGGCCAGCTCGACCTGTCCGCCGGTGAGGGCGGTCCCCAGGCTGGCGACCACGTTGGTGAAGCCGGCCTGATGCGCGGCGATCACATCGGTGTAGCCCTCGACGATGACGGTCAGCTTGCCCTTGCGGATGGCCGTCTTGGCGAGGTCAATGCCGAACAGGGTGCGGCTCTTGTCGAAGAGCGGCCCGGCCGGCGAGTTGAGGTACTTCGGACCATCGGCTCCGGGAAGGATCCGGCCGCCGAGACCAACCGCGCGACCTGACGCGTCGCGGATCGGGAAGATGATCCGGCCGCGGAACTTGTCGATCACGCCGCCCCGGTTGGACGGAGAGGCCAGGCCAGCGCCGATCAGCTCCTCGTTGCTGAAGCCTCGCCCGATCAGTCGACGGGTCAGTGCGTCCCAGGTGTTCGGCGCATAGCCGACCCCGAAATGCTCGAGCGCCTCCAGCTCGAGCCCGCGCTCCGCCAGGTAGGCTCGCGCCCTCTCGGCCTGCCGGGCCTGGAGAAGCACCTCGCGATACCACGCGATGGCCGCCTCCAACGCCTCGCGGAGGCGTCGCCGCAGCCGATCCTCCTTCGCGGTCCGCTCCGACAGCTCAACCCCGGCCTTTTCGGCGAGGCGGGTCAACGCTTCGCGAAAGTCGATTCCGTCGCGACGCATCAGGAAGGAGAAGATGTCGCCTCCCTCACCGCAGCCAAAGCAGTGCCAGGTCTCCCGGTCGGGGCTGACGATGAAGGACGGCGTCTTCTCGACATGGAACGGGCAGAGACCCTTATAGGCGGTGCCAGCCCGTTTGAGCTGCACTGTCTCGCCCACCACGTCAACGACGGGGAGCTTCGACTTGATCTCGGCAGCAAGGCCTGAGGGGGTCACGGGAGAAGCAGGTCCTGCGCTCGGCGGCGCCTTGTCAAGGGGTTTGTCAAGGGGATTGAGGTAATTCTACCACCTTGTCAATGGGGTCCCAAGTGGTCCGGCCGACGCACGGGTGGACAACCCGATCTACACTTCTCCGCTCCGGACCGCACAGGATTGCGCGCCGGACGGCTGCCAGCCCCGGGAGGATCAACCACGACGCGATTCACTCCATCGGCCGCCATGCGCGACGACGACCTGTTGCGCGCCGCCTTCTGCGACCTGCACGGCTCGCGTCTGCATGGCTTCGCCCTGATCGTCTCGCTGGGCGACGCTCGGCGCGCCGAGCGGACGGCGGGCGATGCCCTGACCGTAGGCTCGCGACATGCCGCCGCCCTGCGTCACCCCGAGCGCGCCGCAGCCTGGCTGCGGGTCCGGGCGTTCGGCCAGCTGCGTCACGCGAGTCTTTTCCCCGGCTCGCCGTCGACCGCGGCCAGGCGGGCAGCACTCGCCAAGCTGGGCGTCGATGAGGCAACCTTCAACGGGCTGGCGAGCCTCTCCCTGGGGGGCAGGGCCGCCGTGGCCGCAACCATCATCGAGCGCTTCGAGCCGATGGACGTCGAGGCAATCCTCGGGACCAGCTCAAGCGCCACACGCCGCGTGGTCGCCCGCGCGACCCGGCGCTACCTGGCTGCGGTGGCCAGCAGCGAGGTGGATAGCGATACGACGCCGGCCGGCGAGCTGAGCCGCCGGGTGCACGGCATTGCCGAGCGCGCGTTCGCCTCCGCCTCGGCGCCTCGGCGAGCGTTGTGAACGACCCTCACGCCCGCTTCCTGGCCTGGCTCGCCGGTGGCGCGGCGGGCGAGCCGGCACGCGATCTCGCCGTCCACGCCTCGGTCTGCCCCGGCTGCCAGGCGTCGATCGCCGCGTACGATCGGCTCGGGGCGGTCGACCCAGGGCTCGCAGCCCAGATGCCGCCACGACGATCCCGGGACTTGGGAGGTGCCCTCATCGGTGCCGGCCGCCTGGCAACGGTGCTGGCAGGCGTGGTCGTGGGCGCGGCCGTGGCCGGCCTGGGCGCAGCTCAACTCGTTGCCGGCATTCGGGACGCACCCCCCGACACTGGCGTGGCCGCGGCGATCGAGACCCCCCAACAGCAGGTGGCTCCGGGCACCGGGACCCCAGAGCCGGCCAGCCCAGAGGTCACGGGCACGCCTGCCGTCTCCAGCCCCGCAGCGCTGGAGACGGCGTTCCCGACTCCCCTGCCGATAACGACATCCCGTTCGGTCGTCACCCCGCGACCCACGGTGACGCCGACACCGACACCTACGCCAACGCCGACACCGACACCGACACCGACACCTACGCCAACGCCGACACCTACGCCGACGCCGACGCCGACGCCTACGCCTACGCCGAGCCCGACGGTGCCTGGGGCTCCGACGCTAGACAGCGCGACTCCGATCTCGTCTGGGGAAGTGGACCTGATGTGGACCGCCCCAAGCAACGACGGTGGCAGTCCCGTCACCGGATACGGAATCTACCGGGATGGCGTGGAGATTGCCGTGGTCGGGCTTGTATGGAACTACCCGGATGTGGGCTTCACATCCGGGCTGACGTACACCTATCGGATCGCCGCTATCAACGCGGTGGGGACGGGCGCACTTTCGAACTCAAAGGATGCCGTCACGCCATAGAAGGCACCGCGCGGGCTCCCGGGGCGGCTACCGGTCGCGGGGCTCAGTCGAGGCGAGGGCGGCCTGCGCCGCTGCCAACCGGGCGACGGGGACCCGGAACGGCGAACACGACACGTAGTTGAGTCCAATCTCGTGGCAGAAGGCGATCGAGGCGGGGTCACCGCCGTGCTCGCCGCAGATTCCCACCTTCAGATCGGGACGGGTGGCCCGACCTCGCTCGGTGGCCAGCCGCACCAGCTGCCCGACGCCATCGCGATCCAGCACCTGGAACGGGTTCTCCGGGAGGATCTTGCGCTCGACGTACTGCAGGAGGAACTTGCCCTCGGCGTCATCGCGGCTGAAGCCGAAGGTCATCTGAGTCAGGTCGTTGGTGCCGAAGCTGAAGAACTCGGCCTGCTCGGCAATGCGGTCGGCGGTGAGTGCCCCGCGCGGTACCTCGATCATGGTGCCGAACTTGTAGGCCACCTGGCGACCCGACCTTCGAACGATCTCGGCGACCTCTGCCTCGAGGATGCGCCGCGTCTCCGACAGCTCGTTCACGTGCCCGACCAGCGGAATCATGATCTCGGGGAGAGGCGTGCGCCCCTCCGCAGCCACAAGGGCGGCGGCCCCCAGGATGGCCCGTGCCTGCATGCGGATGATGTCCGGGATGAGCAGGCCCAGCCGGCAGCCACGCATGCCCAGCATCGGGTTCTGCTCCCGCATGGCCTCGACCGCGTGAAGCAGCTCCTCCGCATCGGCCAGCTCTGGCGCATGCCGGCCGGCACGTCGCCCGATGGCGTCATCTCGAGCACGGTGGAGAGCCGGGTCACCTTGGCGATCAGATCGTCATGGCTGGGCAGGAACTCGTGCAGCGGCGGGTCGATCAGGCGGATGACGACCGGAAGGCCGTCCATCGCGCGGAAGAGGCCGGCGAAATCGTGGGTCTGGAGGCCCTCGAGCTCTGCCAGGGCGGCGTCAAAGACGGTGATCGCCTCCTGATCGTCGGGTGACAGCGCCTGACCCGCGTCGCGGCGACGCTTGGCATCGGTCGCCCGGGTGGCGTTGAGGATCATGCGGCGCACGGTCGGCAGCCGATCCTCTTCGAAGAACATGTGCTCGGTCCGGCACAGGCCGATCCCCTGGGCGCCAAAAGCGCGGGCACGCTCCGCGTCACGCGGGTAGTCGGCGTTGGCCCAGACCTCGAGGCGTCGGACCTCATCGGCCCAACCCAGGAGGGTCGCCAGGTCGTGCTCGTCCTCGAAGCGCGCCTCGATGGTCGGCAGCTCGCCGGCGTAGATCTCGCCGGTGGTCCCGTCGATGCTGATCATCTCGCCTTCATTGACGACGGCATCGCCGGCTTGCATCGAGCGGGTCGCATAGTTGATCTGCAGCGTCTCGGCCCCCGCCACGCATGGGAGGCCCATGCTGCGGGCGACCACTGCGGCGTGGCTGGTGGCGCCCCCGCGAGCGGTCAGCACACCGCGAGCGGCCAGCATGCCGTGGACGTCATCGGGGCTCGTCTCGATCCGCACCAGGATCACCGGATCGCCTGCCGCCTTGGCCTCCTCGGCCCGATCGGGGTCGAAGATCGCCTTGCCGGTCGCCGCGCCCGGCGACGCGTTGAGGCCCTTGGCCAGGAAACGATCCTGGGCCTGCCCCTTGGCGGCCTCGTCGAAGCGAGGAAGGAGGAGCTGCACGATCTGGGCGGGTTCGACCCGACCGAGGGCTTCCTCACGGGTCAAGATTCCCTCGGCCACCATGTCGACCGCGATCTTCACTGCCGCAGGGGCGGTGCGCTTGGCCGATCGCGTCTGCAGCATGAACAGCTTGCCGCGCTCGATGGTGAACTCCAGGTCCTGCGCGTCTCGGTAGTGGCGCTCGAGCCGCTCGGCAATCGCCTCGAACTCGGCGTAGACGGCGGGCAATTCGTCGCGCATGTGGCTGATCTTGGCCGGGGTGCGGATGCCGGCGACCACGTCCTCCCCCTGCGCATTGGTCAGATACTCGCCGTAGAGCACCTTCTCCCCGGTGTTGGGATCGCGCGTGAAGGCCACGCCCGTCCCGGAATCGGCTCCCAGGTTGCCGAAGACCATGGTGACCACGCTCACCGCGGTGCCGAGATCGTGCGGGATCTTGTTGAACTCGCGGTAGTCGTGCGCCCGCTTGCCGAACCAGCTGTCGAAGACCGCCCGGATGGCCAGCTCGAGCTGCCCGTACGGGTCGGTCGGAAAGGGTGACCCGGTCTTCTCCTGCACGATCTCGCGGTAGCGCTCAGCGATCGCGCGCAGGTCGGCGGCTGCCAGCTCGGTGTCGAGCTTCACGCCGCGACGTTGCTTCAGTTCCTCGAACGGCTCGTCGAAGGCGCCTGCCGGAATGTCCAGCACGATCCGGCCGAACATCGCCACGAAGCGGCGCCAGGCGTCGTAGCCGAATCGCTCGTTGCCGGTCAGCGCGATCAGGCCCGTGACCGTCTCCGGATTGAGCCCCAGGTTCAGGACGGTGTCCATCATCCCCGGCATGCTGAAGGCGGCACCCGATCGCACGCTCACGAGAAGGGGATTGGCCGAATCGCCAAATTGCTTGCCAGTCTGCTTCTCCAGATCCGCCAGATGCTCCTGAACATCCGCCCAGAGGCCGACGGGCAGCTCGCGTTGATTGGCATAGTACGCATTGCAGGCCGCGGTGGTGATCGTGAAACCCGGCGGTACCGGGAGCCCGGCGTTTGTCATCTCGGCGAGGCCGGCGCCCTTGCCGCCGAGCAGGGCGCGCATCGAGGCATTCCCCTCGTGGAAGGTGTAGATCAGCTTGTCGGCGGTCGTGGCCATGCGGCGGGGCGGTGCTCCTTGCCTGTCTCGGGGAGGTCAGATTGTACCTGTCCGATGCCGTCGCGCCCGGGTCGACCGCCCGTCAGTTCGGGTGGCGGGGAGCTGGCACGCGGCGCCGGCCCGGCGGTCGGTAGCGGGCCTCCAGCAGCGGCCATAGATCGGCAACCCTGATGCGATGGTCGCCGCCGACCCGCTGGGCTCGCAGCCGGCCGGCCCGGATCAGCCGGCGGACGTGCTCCGGATGGAATCCGAGGATGATGGCGGCCAGGCGGGTTCCGACTTCCAGCGCTTCGGGGTTCACCTCAGCGGCGGCGTCGAGGCCGGCGAGGGCGACCGCCATGGCCTTGACCCGATCCGCGGTCAGCGCCACCGCCTCCGGCTCAGGTCGGCGCAAAGCGCCGGCAAGGGCCGCGGCCAGGTGCTCGCGCAGATCGCCGACCTTCACCGAAGCGCCACCCATCCGCGCCGAATGGCGAGCGCGAAGAGTGGCGGTAGCGTGGCAATCAGCTGACCGAGCCACCCGGCTCGTTGGCGGTAAAGTGCCCGCGCCTTGGCGACGACGCGCGCCCGGTCCACGCCCGTGAGCTCGACAGCGAGCTGAGAAAACTCAGCGAAGGCTTCGGCGGCGCGGGCAGCCAGCCAGAGGGCGTCGGCGAGCGCCTCGCGGGCCGATCTGTCGCCCGGACGCAGCTCGGCCGCTCGAACTGCCGCCCTGAGCGCTGCGCTCACGTCGCCGATTCGGGTCAGACCACGAGCCAGCACGAGATGCGCATCGGCGTTGGTCGGATCGAGGCGAATCGCCTGGCGGGCAGCCTCCACCGCCTGCACGTCATCCGCTGCAGCGAGCCACTCGCTCGCCTCCGCCAGCGGCCAGGCCACCTGCCGGGGGTCGTTACGCGCCAGCCGGGCGAATTCAAGCGCAGCGTCACGATGGGCTCCTCGCGCTGCCAGCACCTCGGCCAGCAACTCACGGTAGCGGACCTCGTCGGGGTCGAGGCGAACGGCGGCGGCGGCATCTTGCTGCGCCTCGTCGAGGCGGCCAAGTGCCAGCAATGCCCGCGCCCGCAGCTCGTGGGCGGCGTCGTCGCCGGGACGCTCCAGGAGCCGTTCCGTGGTCGCCCGCAGGATCTCGTCGCCGTGGACGGACGAAGTCACGCGGGAACCGTCATCGATCTACCCGTCCGACTCCGCGGCGGAAGGGCGCTCGACGCCTTCCCAGCGGGACGTGCCGGCCAGGAGCGAGGCCAGGCGATCAGGCAGGGCGCTCAGCGCCACGCGCTCCTGGGTCATGCTGTCGCGCTCACGAATGGTAGCCGCGCCATCGGTCAGGGAGTCGACGTCGACGGTCACGCAGTACGGCGTGCCGATCTCGTCCTGGCGTCGGTAGAGCTTGCCGATCGACGCGGTGTCGTCGTAGGTCGCCGCCATGCGCATCTTGAGGTCGGCGGCGAGGGCGCGGGCGCGCTCCACCACCTCGGGCCGGTTGCGGAGCAGCGGCAGCACGGCGGCCTTGATCGGCGCCAGGGACGGCTTGATGCGCAGCACCACCCGTTTCTCCCCGGCGACCTGCTCCTCGGCATAGCCGTCGAGCAGGATGGTGAGAACGGCGCGGTCAACCCCCATCGCCGGCTCGATGACGAACGGGGTGAGGTGCTCCCCGGTTGCCGCATCGAAGACGCTCAGCGCCTTCCCTGTAGCGACGGCGTGCGCCGACAGGTCGAAATCGGTGCGATCGGCGACCCCCTCCAGCTCCGACCAGCCCATCGGGAATGCGTACTCGATGTCGGTCGTCTGGCGGCTGTAGTGCGACAGCTCATCGGCTTCGTGCGGGCGCAGGCGCAGGCGGTCGGGTCCGATGCCCATCTCATCGGTCCACCAACGCAGTCGCTCGGCGACCCAGTAGGCGAACCACTCGTCCTCCTGCGCGCGGATGCACGAAGAACTCCATCTCCATCTGCTCGAACTCGCGGTCGCGGAAGATGAAGTTGCCCGGCGTGATCTCGTTGCGGAAGCTCTTGCCGATCTGGGCGATCCCGAACGGCAGCTTCTGGCGCGTGGTGGTTGCCACGTTGGCGAAGTTGACGAACATCCCCTGGGCCGTCTCGGGGCGCAGGTAGGCGACGCTGGCGCTCTCCTCGACGGGGCCGACATGCGTGCTGAACATCAGGTTGAACTGCCGCGCCTCGGTGAGGGTGCCTCGGTTCCCGCAATTGGGGCAGGCGATCTCCGACGGCGCGCCCTTGAGATCCTCGGCGCGAAAGCGCAGCTTGCAGTTGCGGCAATCGACCAGCGGGTCGCTGAAGCCGGCCACGTGGCCGGAGACCTCCCAGACCCTCGGGTTCATGACAATCGCCGTGTCGAGCCCCACGATGTCATCGCGCAGCTGCACCATCGAGCGCCACCACGCCGCCTTGACGTTGTTCTTCAGCTCGACGCCCAGCGGTCCGTAATCCCAGAAGCCGCCCATCCCGCCGTAGATCTCGCTCGACGGAAAGACGAATCCGCGCCGCTTGGCGAGACTGACGATGATCTCCATGCTCGGGGCAGGCACGGGTGCGGGGGTCCTCCGGATGCGACCGATGCTGACCGATGGGCTGGGCGGTCGAGTCTAGCGCGCGGCGTGGGCCTCCCGGGCGGCCACTTCGTCGAGAAAGTCGCGGCTGCGCAGCTCCCGCTCCAGCACCGCCGAGATGGTGTCGTGCAGTAGCCGCTCGACCTCGCGCTGCACGGCGGCGGGAAGCTGCAAGCGCAGCACCGCCGTCAGCTCGCTGCGCTGGAGGTGACGCAGCACCTTGAGCGCATCGGACGAGATCGGCCGGCTGCCTGGCGCCCCATGGCGCACTCTGGACCCAGCACCCCTCCGCCGACGGGCGAGTAGGCGTTCCCATCGGGCTCGATCTGGGCGCCGCAGACCAGACATTGGGACAGCTCCGGCCGAAATCCCATCTCCCCGAGCAGGTGCAGCTCGTACCAGCGCGCCACCACGTCGCGCGAGACCTCGTCGGGCGAGGCATCGAGCGCGGCAAGACCCTGGGCCAGCAACCGGAACGCGGCATGCGCATCGGAGCTTCCCTCGCAGAAGCGGTCGGCCAGCTCCACCAGGTACCAGGCCGCGGCGGTCGAATACAGGTCGTTGCGCAGGCCGAGGTGCGGGTCCTCGAGAGCCGTCTGGGTGACGACGTCGAAGGTGCGGCCGACGGCAAGCACCAGGTGCACGTCGCTGAACGGCTCCAGAGCCGCCGCCGATCCGCGAACGCGGCCGGCGGATCCCCTTGGCGATCACCCGCAGCTTGCCGAGGCGCGGGGTCAGCACGGTCAACACCCGGTCGGCCTCCCCGAGATCCATGCTGCGCAGCACGATCGCCTCGGTCTTATAGAGACGCGCTCGGCTCACGGGCGCATCGACGTCGGGTACCCTTCGCGCGTGGACATCAGGACGGTGGACATCAGGACCGAGTTTAACGATCTGCTGGTCGAGATCGAGGCAGAGATGCTATCGGTCATCGGCGAGCGCGATGGACCTGCTCGCCCGCTCTACGAGATGCTCGCCTACCACCTCGGGCTCGACCAGCCGACCGGGCCGCGCGGCAAGCGGATGCGGCCACTTGCTCGGCCTCCTCGCCTTCAAGTCGCTCGGCGGCGACTACCGCAAGACGCTGCCGGCGGCCGCGGCCGTAGAGCTGGGGCACAACTTCAGCCTGGTGCACGACGACATCGAAGATGCCGATCGCGAGCGGCGCCATCGGCCCACTCTGTGGGCGATCTGGGGCGTGCCGCTGGCCATCAACGCCGGCGACGCCCTGTTCGCACTCTCGCGGCTGGCCCTCTATCGGCTGATGGATGACGAGACGTACGAGCCGCAGAAGCTGCTGGACCTGATGAGGGTCTATGACGAGACCTGCCTGGCCCTGTGTGAGGGGCAGTACCTGGACATCAGCTTCGAGCGGCGAACCGATGTCACCGTCGACGAGTACATGGAGATGATTGCCAGGAAGACCGCGGCGCTGATCGGGGCTTCGGTCGAGACCGGGGCGATGATGGCCACCGATGACCAGGACGTGGTCGCGGCTTATCGACGCTTCGGCAACGACCTGGGCCTCGCCTTCCAGGTCGCGGACGACGTGAAGGGAACCTTCTGGACCAGCGCCGCCTCGGGCAAGCCCGAGGCGGGCGACGTCCGGAAGCGCAAGAAGACGCTGCCGCTGGTCTGGGCACTGCAGCACGCCTCCGCAGCGGATCGGGCGCGCCTCATCGCCATCTATCAGCCGGTGATCCGTGCCACCGATGGGTCTGCAGCGGCCGATGCGGATGCACCCATGACCGATGCCGAGGTGAATGAGGTGCTCGAGATCCTGGAGCGCAGCGGCGCACGCCGGCACACCGAGCGCGAGGCCCGTCGCCTCCGCGACCAAGCGGTGCGCCGCGCCACCGCGTTGCCGGTCCCGCAGGAGCAGATCGAGGAGCTGAGGGCGCTCGTCGAGAGCGTGATCGCGACCTAGCCCGCCTCGCCCGGCTCTCCGTCTCCGCCGGAATTCGCGGCGTTCGGCCGGGTGGCGATCACCTTGGCCACGCGTCGGGGCTCGGCCGTCTCGACGCGGAGGGTGACGTCGCGGAATTGCACCACCGCGCCGGGCAGCGGGATCCTGCCCACCCGGTGCACGATCAGCCCACCGACCGTGTCGTACTCGTCCTCGTCCTCCTCCTCGGCATCGGGCAGGTCGAAGAGGTCGCGCAGGTCATGGATGCTGACTCGTCCGTCGAGCCGATACGCGATCTGATCGTCGTCCGACAGCGGCTCGACGAGCGACTCTTCGCGGTCGTATTCATCCTGGATCTCGCCGACGATCTCCTCGACCACGTCCTCGAGGGTGATCAGCCCCGCGGTGCCACCGTACTCATCGACCACGATGGCGATGTGCCGGTGGGCGCCGCGCATCTCCCGCAGCAGGTCATCGACCGCCTTGGTCTCGGGGACGTAGACCGCGGGACGGGCAAGCGCGCGAATATCGATCTGCGGCGGATCTCCGGCCTCGCGCTTGAGGTAGGGCAGCAGGTCCTTGGCGTACAGGATGCCGACGATGTTGTCGAGGCTCTCCTCGTACACCGGCAGCCGCGAGTGGCCGGCCCGCACGATCATGTCGAGCACCTCGTCGATCGAATCGTTGACCTCCACCGCGCGGATCCCGATGCGCGGCACCATCACCTCGTGGACCTGGGTCTCGGCGAGCTCGATGACCCCGTGGATCATCTCCTTCTCCTCCTCCTCGATCCCGCCCTGCTCGCTGCCGGTCTCGACCAGCATCTTCAGCTCCTCCATCGAAAGGTAGCCGGCCTTTGGCCGGTCCCTGCCGCCGAGGGCGCGAACCAGGACGTTCGAGACGGTCGAGACGAACCAGACGATCGGGCGCAGGATTCGGTCGGACCAGCCGATCGGGCGGGCAACGAAGAGGGCGAAGCGGTCCGCGAAGGTGAGGGCCAGGGTCTTGGGCACCAGCTCGCCGATGATGATCGAGGCCAGCGCGATGAGCAGGGTCACCAGCACGATGCTGATCTCACTGGCGGCGTTCTGGACGAAGCCGAGCGGGATCAGCTCGATGGTCTCGGCCAGCACGCCGGAGAGCGAGATGGCGCCCACCGCCGAGGCCAGAAAGCCCAGGAAGGTGATGGCGATCTGGATGGTGGCCAGGAAGCGGCTGGGGTCCTCGGTAAGGCGCTGCGCCGCCCGAGCGGCGCGGCTCCCTTCGCCAATCAGCTGGTTGAGACGGTGCCGCTTGACGGTGATCAGGGCGATCTCCGAGGCCGCGAAGAACCCGCCCACCAGGATCAGGGCGAGCACCAGGGCAAGGTTGATGAGCGGGTTGCCGGTCGTGCCGCCCCCTCCTTCAGGCATTGTCGCGGGATGAGGTGCGGCGGCGCTTCTCGATCGGGCGGGCCGGCATGCCGACCACGGTCTTGCCCGCCGGGACGTCGCGGGTCACCACCGCGCCGGCGCCGGTGCGCGCTCCGGGGCCGATCGTGATCGGTGCGCGGAGCATGGTATCGACCCCGATGAAAGCCCCATCACCGATGGTGGTCCGATGCTTGGCAATGCCGTCGAAGTTGGCGGTCACGGCACCTGCGCCGATGTTGACGTCGTCCCCAACCTCGGCATCGCCCAGGTAGCTGAAGTGGTGTTGCTGGGTGCCTGCTCCGACGGTCGCCTGCTTGAGCTCCGCATAGTTTCCGATCCGGCTGCGTGGACCGATCAGGCAGCCTGGCCGCACATGGCTGTAGGGTCCGATCTGCACGTCCTCAGCGACCGAGGAGGCCTCCACCACGCTGGCCCACACCGTGCTGCGCGCCCCGATGGAGGCGTCGCGCAGATGAGCGTGCGGTCCGATGACCGCATCCGGCCCGATGCGCGTCGCACCGGCCAGCACCGTCCACGGCTCGATGCGGACGTCCTGCGCAATCTCCACCGTGGCGTCGATGAAGGTGCTCGGCGGGTCGACGATGGTCACCCCGTTGCGCATGTGTCGGTGAGCGATCTCGGTGAGCAGCAACCGCTCCGCGACGGCCAGGCCGACCCGGTCGTTGATCCCCATCGCCAGCTCGGCGCGTGGCGCGATGACCACCGCCACGCGGCGACCACCGGAGGCCGCCAGGCCGATCAGGTCGGTCAGGTAGTACTCGCCGGATGGTGAAGCGGGCACGGAGCCGATATTGGCCCGCAGCCAGCGGGCGTCGAAGCAGTAGGTTCCGGCATTGACCTCACCAAGGGCGCGGGTCGCGGCATCGGCGTCCCGCTCTTCGATGATCCCCTTGGCCGATCCATCGGCCTCGCGCACCAGGCGGCCGTAGCCGCTCGGATCATCCGGCCGAGCCGACAGCAGGGCCACCGCGGTGTCGCCTTGGGCCTGCTCGCGGAGCAGCCGCTGGAAGAGGTCGGCGGGCAGCAGCGGCGCGTCACCCATGGTCACGATGACGTGGCGCACGGTCGCCGGAATGCGGCCGAGTCCGACCCGCACGGCGTCGGCGGTGCCGAGCTGTGGATCCTGTCGAACGGTGATGGAGCGGTCATCCAGGGCAGCTTCGATCTTCTCCGCGCCGTGCCCGACGACCACCACCCGATGCTCCACCCCCGCGCCGGCCAGCGTGGCGAGGACGTGGTCGAGCATCGTCATGCCGGCCAGCGGGTGCAGCACCTTGGGAAGCTGGGAGCGCATCCGCCTGCCCTGGCCGGCGGCAAGCACGATGGCCGCGGTGGCTACCACGCCGGCATACTCCGTTTCAGCCTCACTCGCTGTCTCCGTGCAGCGCGATCACCTCGATCTCCACCTGGGCGCCCTTGGGCAGCGCAACCACTGCCATCGTGGAGCGGGCCGGGTAGGGCGGCGTGAAATGCCGCGCGTAGACCTCGTTGACCGCGGCGAAATCGCCCATGTCGAGGAGGAAGATGGAGGTCTTGACCACGCGCTCGAGCCCGGTACCGGCCGCATCCAGCACGGCCGCCAGATTGCGCAGCGCCTGCTCCGCCTGCGCGGCGACGCCGTCCAGCAACACCCCGGTCGATGGATCGGCCCCGACCTGGCCGGCGGTGTAGACCAGGCTGTCGGTACAGATCGCCTGGCTGTACGGGCCGATGGCGGCCGGCGCCGCGTTCGTCTCGACCTGCCTCCGTGCGCTCATGCATCCTCCTCGTCGTCGCTCAGCACTTCGATGCTAGCCGGTTCACGGCGCAGGCGGGTGTCGGTCGCGCGCAGGCCGGCACGTCGCAGCCGATCGGCGATGGCCGCTGCACGCTGCGCGTCATCGACCAGGGCATAGACGGTCGGGCCTGAGCCGGTCAGGTGCGGCACCCCGCCGGCGCTCAACACCAGCCGGAAAAGATCGTCGATCTCTGGACGCAGCCGGCGCGCGGGCGCGAGCAGATCGTTGACGCCCGGCTCGAGCGGATTCTCGGAGGTCCCACCTGTACTCCAGTCGCCGACGCGCAACTCGCCGAAGACATCCGCCGTGCGGAGGCGGAACGGAGGATGCACCAGGACCGCGTGGAGCTCCGAGGTCGGCGCGACGATCGGAGCGACCCGCTCCCCGATTCCGTTCACCCGGGCTGCCGCCAACTGCGCGGCGAAGAACGGCACGTCCGCGCCGATGGTCGCCAGGGCGGTTTGGTCATCATCAGCTGGGTGCTCGGCGGCGCCGCGCCAGCGACGGCCGAGTCGCC
Organism: uncultured Chloroflexia bacterium; assembly: GCA_963750025.1. Lineage (GTDB taxonomy): Bacteria > Chloroflexota > Limnocylindria > QHBO01 > QHBO01 > CF-167. The sequence continues at coordinate 25,119 of CAVVPF010000021.1, read as the reverse complement.
ATGCCGCTGCCGCGTCCGAGGATCCGCCGCCGAGTCCGGCAGCCACCGGGATCTGCTTGTGCAGGGTGAGGCAGGCCAGGTCCGGCTCAGCGCCGAGGCCGGCGAGCAGGCCGCGCCAGGCGAGGTTGCGTCCACCCGTTGGGACCGGCTCGGTGGCTTGCGACTCGACCCGCAGGCCGCTGGTGCCGGGCATCAGCAGCAGCTGATCGGCCAGGTCAAGCAGCACCATCACGCTTTCAAGCTCATGGAATCCGTCCGGCCGTTGCCCCACCACCCGCAGCGAGAGATTGAGCTTGGCGGGTGCTTCAAGGCGGAACGGGGTCATCGGTCGCCTCCGACCGATTCCGGATCCAACGACAGCTGGTCGGTCAGACACGCCCACTCGGCGATCGAGAGCGTTTGCGCCCGCCGTTCGGGGTCGATGCCGCACGTGGCAAAGGCCCCCTGCAGCGCCGCCGGTGTGACGGGCAGCTCGCGACCAAGGGCGTTATGCAGCTGCTTGCGGCGCTGGCGAAAGCCCGCCTGCACGTCCGGTAGAAGGGTTCTCGAGCCGCGCCGGGAGGCACCACCGGGTCAGGCCGGCGTCGCAGCCTGAGGATGGCGGACTCGACCTCGGGCGCAGGCTCGAAGGCGGCTGCCGGGACTCGGGCGACGACCTCGGCGTCGGCGATGTTCTGGGTGAAGACCGACAGGTAGCTCATCTGGCCCGAAGGCGCAGCCACCCGTTGGGCGACCTCGGCCTGGACCAGCAGCACGGTCAGCTCGGGTGGTCGATCGCCCTCCAGAAAGGCGTGCAGCAGCGGGCTGGTGATGTGGTACGGGATGTTCGCCACGAGCTTGAACGACTCGCCGGCGAAGCAGTCGCGCGGGTGCAGGGCGAGCGCGTCCGCCTCGATCAGCTCGAAGTCCGGCACGCCCTCCAGCTCCCGGCGCAGATAGGCGGCCAGCCGCGCGTCGAGCTCCACGGCCAGCACGGTCGCTCCGAGCGCCAGCAGTCGCCGGGTCAGCACCCCGAGGCCGGGACCCACCTCGACAATGCGATCCCCCGGCCGCACTTCGGCAGCGGCCACGATCTGGTCGAGGACCGCGCCATCGGTCAGGAAGTTCTGGCTGAGCGCCTTGCGGGGCCGGAGCCGCTCGGCGGCGAGCAGGCGACGCAGCTGGCCGGCGCTGGGTGGAACCAGGCGCTCGGGCGCCAGCGCGGGGTGCGCGGCTGCGCTCACGATCCGAGCCATGGCAGTGCCAGGTTGGGGATCGCCTCCAGCGAGGCGCCGGCTCGCTCGCCGGCGGCGAAGCGATACCCCGCCGCGGCGCCGATCATGGCTCCGTTGTCGGTGCACCATTCCGCGGGTGGGACGAGTAGCGGGACGCCGATGGCGGCCAGCCGCTCCCGCAGCACGGCGCGCAGCGCGCGATTGGCAGCCACTCCGCCCCCGAGCGCCACCGCGGCCACGGCATGCTCTTCGGCCGCAGCGACCGTCTTGCTGGTCAGGACATCAACCACCGCCTCCTCGAAAGCGGCCGCCAGGCCATCGATCGGCAGCGGCTCACCCCGCGCGCGGTACGACGCCACTGAGCGCAGGACAGCGGTCTTCAGGCCGGAGAAGCTGAAGTCGTAGCGACCCGCAGTGCGGGCTCGAGGGAAGCGGGTCGCCGGCCGGGCGTCCCGCGCCGCGGCGCTGATCGCCGGCCCCCCCGGATAGGGCAGGCCGAGCAGGCGACCGACCTTGTCAAAGGCCTCTCCGGCCGCATCGTCCAAGGTCTGGCCCAGGAGCCGATAGCGCCCGTGATCGAGCATCAGCACCAGCTGCGTGTGCCCGCCGCTCACGACCAGGCAGAGCAGCGGGAACGGCGGCTCGGCCGGAAGTGGCTCGGCGCCGGGGAGATCGGTCAGCCAGTTGGCATAGATGTGCCCCTCGATGTGATTGACCGGAACGAGCGGCAGGTCATGGGCCGCCGCCACGGCCTTGGCGAACCCGACGCCGACCAGCAGGGAGCCGATCAAGCCCGGACCGTGGGTGACGGCCACCGCGTCGAGATCGGCCCATCCCACGCCGGCCTCGTCGAGCGCCGCCTCGATGGTCGGGACGATCCAGCGCAGCTGCTGACGGGCCGCCACCTCCGGCACGATGCCGCCGGTCACCGCGTGGAGCGCAATCTGGGTGGCGACCTGGTTCGCCTCGATGCGCCGGCCGCCGCTGACCACGGCAACCCCGGTCTCATCGCAGCTGGTCTCGATCGCCAGCACTCGTGGCCCGCTCACATGTCCTCCGACGCCGCCAGGCGGGCTCGCTCGGCGTCGATCATTGAGCGCATTGACGCTCCGTCCAGTTCCGAGGTGGTCATGATGAAGGCGTCCTCGCCGTCGTCGCTGTAGTAGTTCGGCCGCCGGCCCGCGATGCGGAAGCCAAAGGCACCGTACAGCGCCTGTGCCGCCGCGTTGCTGACCCGCACTTCGAGTGTCATGCGGATCGCGCCAAGCTCCACCGCCAGCTCGGCGAGGCGCAGCAGCATGCGCCGCCCGATCCCCCGCCGCCGATGGTCGGGGTGGACGCCGAACGTGGTGATGTGCGCTTCGTCGACCATCAGCCAGACCCCGGTGAAGCCGACCACCTGCCCGCCCACCCGCGACACGATGTAGCGCGCCAGGCGGTTGGCGGTCAGCTCATGCTCGAAGGCGTACGCCGGCCAGGGCGACGAAAAACTGAGACGCTCGATTCCGAGGACAGAAGGAATATCGGCCATGCGCATCGGCTCGATGACCGGCGGCGTGCTCACGGCCATGGCGTCAGCCGGTCAGTGCCCCGCGGCGCACGGAGATAGGCCGGCTCCAGGAGCGCCAGGTCATCGCCCACTTGGTCGGCGGCCAGCCGCGCCGCCGCGGCGCCGGCGACCTGTTCGGCTGCTCGCTGCGGTGCGATCGTCGAGCGCAGGGAGAGGGCAGTGGCGAGTTCGCGTGGCGCCACCACGATCCGGTTGACGAAGATCGCCAGCTCGTCGAAGGGCACGATCCGGGGCGCGTCCTCACCCCGGACCAGCAGGTAGGCGTCCTTCGCTCCTGCGCGGTTCAGGGCGGCCGCGGCGGTCGGCTCCGCGGCCAGCCAGGCGACCAGGCTGGGCACCCCGATGATCGGTAACGACAGCGCCAGCGCCAGTCCCTTGGCCACGCTCATGCCAACCCGAAGACCGGTGAACGAACCCGGGCCGAGGCCCACCGCCACGGCGCGCAGGTCGCGGAGATGGGCTCCGCGCTGCGCCAGCAGGTCAAGCAACCGCGTCAGGAGCTGGTTCCCCTGCCGACTGTCGCCGGTCCATGCGTCGGAGGCCAGCGGCGATCCGTCGAGGCCGGCCAGCGCGACCGATGGATCGGCCGACGCGCTTTCGATGGCCAGGATCATGACGATCCGAAGGCCGTGGCGGCCAGTCGACGGTGCTGCTCCCCGCGAGCCAGCCAGTGGATTGAGCGCTGGTCGCTGCCATCGGCCTCCGGCTCGATCGTCAACTCGAGGCGTTGGTCGGGCAACAGCCCACCCAGCCGGTCCGCCCACTCCAGGACGGCGACGCCCTGCGCCTGGCGCTCGTCGAGCAGGCCGGCGTCGAGGGCCTCATCGGGCTCGATCAACCGGTAGGCATCGGCGTGAAACAGTCGCAGGCGTCCTGCATGCTCGTTCATCAACACGAAGGTGGGGCTGTTGACCACCGAGGTCACGCCGAGTCCCTCCGCGACCCCCTTGGCCAGTTCCGTCTTCCCCGCGCCCAGGGGTCCGACCAGGGCAAGCACCGTTCCGGGTTGGGCGGCCACCCCGAGCGCTCTCCCGTAGGCGCGGGTCTGCTCCGCCGCCGAGCTGCGCAACCAGCCGGAGGCGAGGCCGACGGCAGCGGGGACTTCTTCATCACCGACAGGATACGAGAGCGCCTGTTCAGTGGTCAGTCGCGGCCAGCGTGGCCTCGATGTTGGCGAGGGGGACCGGCGCCAGCCGGCCATCCTCGAAGCGCACCAGCGCCATGCGGGTGGGGATCCCGGAGGCGGCAGCGTGCAAACCGTCGAGGAGCGCGACGACCACACCACCACGCCCCTGGTACGGTCGACGGTGGGCCACGATCCTCTCGCCTACGCGCGGCAGCGCACGACGAATTGGGGCCGATCCGGCGTCGTACACGTAGAGCAGCCCGTCGGCGCCGAACAGGCTGGCCATGCGGCCGACGTGGCTGCGCAGCCAGCCGAAGAGCTGCGGATCGATACCGACCTTGCCATACCCCTCGAGCAGCAGGAGGCCGAACGAGCCGGTCATCCCGCCCGCCTCCCGGCGACGGCGCTGGATCGCCTCGAAGTCGCGCAGCTCCTTGTCAAGCACCCCGCCCAGCACGATCCCGGCGACTCCCATCGCACGGGCGCGGGTCAACGTCTCTGCCGAGGCCCGTGAGCCGCCGACCAGGATCCTCCCGGTCGCCCCGACATCGATGGCGGCCGCCCGTAGCTCATCTTCGGGATTCTGGACGCCGATCGCCAGCTCTCCGTGCACCGACTCGCCGCTCCCGCCGACGCCGCGGACACGCGCGGCGGGGACCTCAACCGCGACGGCGCCCTCTTCAATCGCGCGGACCTTGCCGCGCACGTGGCTGATCACCGGTTCATGGGCGCCGAACGGGGTCAGCAGGATGGTGCCGTCGAGGTGCGAGATGGCCAGAACCATCCCGCTGGCCGGAGCGATCACCTCGTGGGTACCCGTGCCCGCCAGCCGCTCGCCGGCCACCACGCGGCTTCCGGGCCGGACCTGCAGCACGTCGTCGATGTCCTCCGGCGCGCGCCGCAACGGGCGGGCAATCGGGACGCGAATCGGGTCAAGCGGTTGCCGGCGCAGCGCGATCACCTCGTCCGGCCGGATCTGCGCACCGATGCGCACGGTGACCACGCTCCCGCGCTGAAGACGGATCCGGTGAATCGCAACTCCGTTCACGGGGCCTCGCCCACTCTGACGTGTGGGTCGTGTTGGAGAGCATCGCGCCAGGCGGCCAGGATGGTGCGGCGGTCACCGGCGCGACGTGGGAGGAGGAGCGGAACGTCGCGCGCATCGAGCACCAGGCCAACGGCACCGCCCAGCACGTTGGTGCGCAACCGACGGCCGCGCCGGGCCCCACCGAGGCTGATCCCCGGTTCAAGCTCGATCTCCAGCTCGGCCACCTGGCCACGGCCGAGCGGGACCAGCTGAAGTTGGCCGCCGCGCACCTCGATCGGCCCAATCGACGGCCAGCCGGTGCGGTGCACGGTCACCCGGAAGGCAGGCTGGCCCGACCTACCGCCGCGACACACGACCGCAGCCCCGAGCGGCGCCAGCAGGTCGTCGCGCAGCATCCCGACGCCCTCAGCGATCTCCTGGTCCTCCAGGGCACCCAGCGGCCCGAGCGCGCCGGATGGATCAATCGCGAGCTGGGTCACACCGAGCGGGCGCGCTCCGTCGAGCAGGATCCCCATGGCGTGTGCCGGCGTGGGAGCAGCGGCGATGGTGCGACCCGCGCCGATCAGCAGGTCGATGCTGTCAAACGCTGACTCATCTCCGACGAGATGTTCGAGCAGCGCGCGAGCGGCACCGTGCACGATCGCCAGCTCCTCCTCGGTCTGCGGCAACGCGCCGGGACGTGCGCGCAGATTCTGAAGGGCATCGGCCACCGCCAGCTCGTCGACCGGAATGTCGATCGAGTGCGCAATGCGGGCCGGGCTGCCGGGAACGGTGAGCGTTGGCGAGGTGAGCCCGCCACTGGCCAGGACGCGGCTCTCGAAGTGGCCGGAGGCGTCGGCCAGCACCCAGGTGGCGTAGCGCGCGCCAAGGTCGATCGCGGAGATCCGCCGTCCGCCGCCGCGAGCCAGCTGCACCACCGCGCGGCTGAAGCCGACAGGTGCCAGCTGGCGGCGGCCACCAGGCTCAACCAGTCGCTCCAGCAGCGCCTCCAGGTAGCGGCGCAACGGCAGCGGATTCTCGCGCTCGGCGGAAGGGCGTGGGTTCGGCAGGGCCCTGACCAGGCCCACCTCGAAGAGGCTTACCACTCGCTCGGTCAGAAGCGGCGAGCCGGCCCACAGCACGGGCGTCCGTCCGCCGCCCCGGGCCGCGGCCACCAGGCCGGCCATCTCCAGGGCGGCCTCGCCGGTCTCGTCGTCGAATCCTCCGGCGAGCAGCCAGGCATCCACCTCGGCCGATTGGAGTGCCGCCAGCCGCTCGGCAGCCGGCCGACCATCGTCGAGGGTGGCTGACTCGGCCACCACCCAACCGGCCGCCTCCGCGGCCCGTCGCGCGGCGCGGCCCGACAGATCGGCCGAGACGGCTGCCAGGGCGATGCGCCCAGGTCGAGCGGGCGTGTGGCAGGCAATCCGGGGGGCATCGCTGAGGATGGCCACCAGCCGATCTGCGAGCCGCTGGTCAGCCACGCCTGCCAGCCGGGCCGCCAGGGTCTGGATGAGGTCGGCCTCGTCCCAGCTCGATGGCTGTGCGGCGTGGGCCGCGATCCGCCAGCGCCCGACGCTGCGCCCCACCACGATCCCCTTCGTCCAGGCCGATCCGACATCGAGCAGGAGCGAAACCTCGGTGGTTGCGCGTGGCGACGCGATCGCTCGTCCCGCGTCGCTCATCGGAGAAGCCCCAGCCAATCGCCCAGCAGGAAGCCGACCCGATCGACCAGGAGGGCCAGACGGGTCACCAGCAAGAAGCCCAACCATGAGCCGATGCCGCCAACCAACAGCCAACGACCAAGGACGGCCGCACGCCCCGCCAGCCGGCCCTGCCGTCCGCCGCGCAGGAAGGCTATCAGCACCAGAATAGTGATCGCCAACGCCAGCAATCCGTTGGCCAGCCCTGACCCACCGGACCCACGGCCGACCAGGCCGGCGCCCAACTGTGGGAGAACGGTGCCGACCACCGCGCCACCGAGCGCGAACGCGGCGCTCGCCCCCACTACCAGGCCGGCCAGTGGCGCCACCAGACGGTGAGGGAGCCACGCCGCCCCACCCAACACCAGGCAGGCTGCCAGGGCAAAGAGCAGCAGCGGGTTATGGGCAGGATCAGTGACCAATGGCACGACCAGCCGCGGGATCAGCACCTCCCGGATCGCCAGCAGCGCGAGGTAGCCGGTGGCCAGCCCCGCCAGGAGATGCTGAAGCAGGCGAAATACAGTCCGCTCGCCAATCAGGTACGACCACACCGCGATGGTGGCGAGGGCGCCGACCCAGGTCCCGAGCGTTCCGCTCAGGTCCGCGGCGAAGAGGCCGTTCATGTCAGCCCTCCCCGACGCGAGCTCGGTCCGATGCGCCCGGTCGCGCGCTGCATGACTCCCGACGCAAGCCAGAGGAGCGCGACCAGCATGCCGACCAGCATCGGCAGCGCGGGGATCGCACGATCCCGGGCAGCCCCGCTGACCGGGATCTCTTCCGCGTAGGTGACCCCTTCGCGGAGCGTGGAAAGCAGTCCCTGCAGCTGGCTGGAGCGCAGGTAGGGGGCAAGCTCCGGCTCGAGGAAGGTGGGGGCCACGGCGACCATCGGCACGTTGCGCAGCCTCGAGCCGACCTGCTCGATCCAGCTTCGCGCGCCGAGGTCACCGCCCGACACGATCACCACCAGGTCGAAGGCGCCGATCCCGTCGCCGCGGGCACGGATCGATGCGGCCAGAGACCCCGTCGCGGCGCTGGGCACGATGCTGCTCACCGCGCGGACCATGCCAGCCTCCGCGCCGGAAACGAAGCCGATATCCAGCACGTCCGGTGCGGTCTCGCCGCCTGCTGCCGCGCGCCGCGCCAGGCGGTCGATCTCGGCCGCCGCCAGGGCGCGTCCCTCCGGGGTGAAGCTGACGACGGCCAGCCGCGCTCCGTGCGACGTCAGGTCGTCGAACACCGCACGGACGGTGGCGCGGATCTCCGGATAGGTGCCCATGTCCGGATCGAAGCCGACCAGCACCACGGACTGCGACGGGAGACCGGCCACCAGTGCTCGCATCTGCTCGACACGGGTGCGATCAGGGCTGGCCAGGCGCAACCCTGCGGGCTGCGCCCCGGGCGGCAGAAGGCTGGCGACAGCCAGCAGGATCAGCAGCCCGATGGGCGGAGCGAGACGTCGCATCTCGACCCGGAAGACCTCCGGCGCGTCCGGAGCCGGGCTACTGGCTGCCACGGTCGACCCCCAGCAGGATTCGCGTGCCGGTCACCGCCGCGAGGATGGCGACCCCGATCAACAGCCCCCGAAACACGCCCGCCAGCGGGACCGATCGCACCCAGTCGGCGGCGGCCGCCAGCCAGCCGCCCGGGGCGCCCCCGATCGGCAGCAGCAGCAGCACGGCGATGGCCGCAACAGCCAGCATGACCACCGATTCGGGGCCCTGTGTCGCCAGTCCGCGGCGCGCCGCTGTGAGCAGGAATACGAAGAGCATGGCGAACAGCGCGGTGGCGAGCGGGACCAGCAGCGCCGCGACCAGCCAGAGCACGATCGGATCGGAGGCGCCGGCCGAGCCGGGACGCAACCCCGCCAGCAGGACGGCTCCCATCCCGACGAGCAGCACGATCGAGCCGATCCGATCGGTGCTCGCATCCAATAGCCCGCGCACGTGCCGAGCCACCAGAGCCGCGCTGCCGCCCACGGCGGCCGCGGCCGCCAGCAGGACCAGCAGCTCCTGAAGCGCTCCCGTCGCGGCGCCCAGAGATGGATTCACCACCAGCAGATCGAGCAGGATGAGCACGCCGGCGATCACCGTCGCCGCCGATGTGAGCGATCGACGCATCCGGCTAGCGCCCAACCAGGAAGTGCGCAAGGTCGAGTCCAGGCGCCGCCAGCATCGCCGCAGAGCCCAGCAGCAGTGCGACGATGACGCCGGTGATCAAGCGGTTGGCCGCCGTGACGGCGGTTCGGCTGTGATTCATCGGCGCGACCTCGGCAAGGGCCTGGAACAGTTCGGGGCCGATGACCGCGCCGTCACTCTGCAGCAGGGGTCCGGCGAGCTGCGCTGGGCTGGCCGTTGCACCCACGTTCCACGCCGCCGACCTTGCCATTCCGCCGAGCAGCAGCAGGCTCTCCTCGGCCAGCCCGCCCGCCACCAGCACCACGCCGTGGCCGCCGGGATCCGCAAGGGCAGCCGCGGCCGCCAGCGGGCGACCCTCGCCGATGTACTCCGCCGTCGAGCTGCTCGATCGCTCCCGGGTGGCGGTGCGCTCGTGCGCGTCTTCAAGGGTGCGCTGCGCCAGGAAGGTGGCCAGCGGGTCGTTGCTGGTGACGTGCAGCGGGACCCCGGCACGAGCCGCTGCACGCGCCAGGTGCCCGAGCAGCGGCAGCGCCACCAGGGTCTGAATGCGCTCGGCGGCCGAGGCGCCGCGCACCAGCCCTGCGGTGCCGATCGACACCGTGGCATCGGTCCCGGATTCGGCGGCGAGCGCCATCGCCCGAGCCAGGTTGGCCAGCGCCCCCAGATCACGACCGACCCAGCGTCGCGCTGGACGAGCCACCAGGGAGAGGACGACCAGCGGGACGAGCAGCGTGACCAGGGTGGGAGCGGACCCGAGCCGTATCGACGAGTCTCCAACGGTGTCCACCGCCCATGACACGATCTTGCTGGCCAGCTCGCCGAGGTTCGGCATCAGGTGTCGTGCCGCGGGCTGCGACGCCGCTCAAGCCGTGAGATGAGCTGGTCGAAGGCGCGGGGCTCGTCGAGCAGGCGCTGCAGGCCGGCCATGCGGCGGACCCCGATGAGTGGGCCGATGAGCGGCGCGCTGAAGGTCCCAACCTGGCGGAGCAACGGCAGCAGCGGACGGTGCGCGTCGAGCAGCAGGGCCGCCGGCGCGCTCAATCCGCGGCGATCCAGCTCATCGGCCAGCCGACCGACATCGGCATCGGTTCCGCTGGACTGATCAGCCTCGGTCTTGGTCAGGGGTGGCATGGTCGCTCGCTCGACGACCTCACCCGTCGCCCGCGGTGACCTCCGGCAGGTGCACGCGCGGGAGTCGGTCGCGGAGGGCGGTCGTCACTTCGTAGTTGATGGTTCGTCGCTCGGCCGCGACCTCATCGGCCGTGATGCGGGCGTTCATCTGCTCGCCGATCAGGACGAACTCGTCGTCGTAGGTTACATCATGGCGTTCGCCCAGATCGACCGTCAGACCGTCCATGCTGATGGCACCCACCATGGGCCGACGGGTACCTCTTACCAGCGCCCAACCGTTGTTCAGATGCAGCCTCGGCCAGCCGTCGCCGTAGCCGATCCCCAGCGTCGCGATCCAGGTCGCCGCCTCGGTCCGATAGCGCAGGCCATAGCCGATCGGCGAGCCAGCGGCCAGCCGGAAGATGCGGAGTGGCCTTGCTTTGAGCGACAGCACCGGGCGCAGCCCCGGATCACGGTCGGCGGCCCAGGCCGGGACGAGGCCGTAGAGGCCCAGTCCGGGGCGCACCGCGTCCGCGAACTGTGCCACCCCCGCCAGCAGGCCGCCCGTGGCTGACACATGGATCAGGCCGGGATCGATCCCCGCGGAGCGGATGGCGTCGAGCACCTGCGCCAGGCGCACCACCTGGACGTCGGTGTAGGCATCGTCGTCGCCGGGGGCCGCGAGATGCGTCATCGTGCCGACCAGCCGCAGATGCCGGCTGCGCGCGATGCGCAGCGCCAGCGCCAGCGCGTCGGCCGGGTCACTGCCCTGCCGCCCGAGGCCGGTATCGACCTTGATTTGGACCGCGGCGCGCCGTCCCAGGTCGGCGGCGGCGCGCTCAACGAGCTCGATCGAGCGCAGGTCGGTGATGATCGGCTCCAGATCGGCCTCCAATGCCGGTCGCGCCTCGGGCTCGCCGATCCCCCACAGCACGCTGATCGGCTCGGTGATGCCGGCCGCACGGAGCGCTTGCCCCTCGTCGACGGTCGCCACCGCCAGCCGCTCGACGCCGTGCCGCACCAGGGTCCGCGACACCTCCACCGCGCCATGTCCATAGGCGTTGGCCTTGACCACGGCGATCACCTGGCATCCCGCAGGTACCATCCCCCGCAGGGTCTCCAGGTTCGCGACCAGCGCGTCGTGATCGATCTCGATCCAGGCCCGATGTGGGCTGCGGGCCGGGGCTCTCACGTTGGGCGTCCGCCGCGGAGCTGCTCGATCGCTTCGGGGAGCAGGTTGGCCAGGTCGCGCGCCACGACACCCGTGCGACCGATCCGATCCTCGGCCAGCAGACCGGCGGCGCCGTGCACCGCCACTCCGCAGCCCGCCGCGTCCAGCGGCGAGAGACCGGCGGCCAGAAACGCGCCGATCACACCGGCCAGGACGTCGCCGCTTCCCGCGGTGGCCAGTGCCGGGCTGGCGATATCCGAACGGACCAGCTCGCCGTCAGGTGAGGCGATGACCGAATGCGCTCCCTTGAGCACCACCACCAGCCCCCAGCGCACAGCGGCCTCGCGGGCCGCCTCAGCACGAGCCACGTCGTCGTCGGGCAGGCGCGCACCATCGGGCAGGCGCGCGAGCCGCGCGAACTCCCCGGGGTGGGGCGTCAGGACCAGCGGTCCGGTCAGGCCGCGCCACCAGCGGTCGGTCTCGGCCAGGGCGGAGAGGGCATCGGCATCCAACACCGCAGGGTGTCGCAGCTCGCCGATGAAGTGTCGCGTTCGACGGGCCGTCGATGGCTGGCGACCGAGCCCGGGGCCGACCACGGTCGCCGAGAACGAGGGGGCCTCGCTGGCGAGGCGACGCCAGCCGGCGGGCGCGGTCAGGCCCGGGGCCTCCTCCACCAGTAGCATCGAGGTCAGCTCAGGAACGATCCCCAGCAGCCGCAGGCCCACCGCTTCCGGGGTGGCGAGGCAGGCCAGTCCGACCCCGGCGCGAATGGCTCCCAGCCCGGTCAGGATGGCGGCGCCGGCGTACTCGAGCGACCCGGCCACGATCAGGAGCCGCCCGAAGGTTCCCTTGTGGGCTCTCGCCGGGCGGGGCGGCAGGCGCTGTGCGACCCAGCGCTGCGTGAGTGCAATGACCGCCATCGACTACGCCTGCGAACCGCGATGGGCGACCGCCACGGCCACCGCCATGCGGCGCTCGTGGGAGATGCTGACGGTCATGTCCTCGAGACCGAGGTCCGCGGCCCGCGCCGCCGCGCGGGCATGGAGGCGCACCTGGGGCGCCCCCGCCCGGTTGGGCAGAATCTCGATCTCGCGCCAGCCAACCCCGCGTACCCCCAGCCCGAGCACCTTGCTGATCGCCTCTTTGGCGGCCCAGCGCCCGGCGATTCGCGCGGCCTTGGGCCCACAGTAGCGCGACTCCGCCTCGGTCAGCACCCGCTCCCGGAAACGATCGGGATAGCGAGCGAGCAGGGCGATGATGCGATCGATGTCGATCAGGTCGACGCCGATCTCGTGGCGGCTCATGCGCGGCGCTGCGTGATGGCGGCTATTCGACGGTAACCGACTTTGCCAGGTTGCGCGGCTGGTCGACGTCGGCGCCGCGGGCCACCGCAACCTCGTAGGCGAGCAGCTGCAGCGGCAGGATGGCGATCACCGGAGCCATCGCCTCGAGCGTCTCGGGCACGTACAGGACATCCTGGGCGTAGCGGGCGATCTCCTCATCGCCAACGGTCGCCACCGCCACCACCGGCGCCTCGCGGGCCCGCACCTCGGCGACATTGCTGATCACCTTCTGGTAGGTGACCGCACGGGTCGCAATTGCCACCAGCGGCGTTTCGGGATCGAGCAGCGCGATCGGTCCATGCTTCAACTCACCCGCCGCGTAGCCTTCAGCGTGCACGTAGGAGAGCTCCTTGAGCTTCAGGGCACCCTCCATGGCGATCGGATAGCCGAGCGCCCGACCGATGAACATGACGTCGCGCACGCCGCTCCAGCGTCGCGCAAGCTTCTTCACCTGCGGCGCGAGCTTCAGGGTCTCGGCAGCCTGGGCGGGCAGCTCACGGAGGGCAAGCCCGAACGAGCGCAGCTGATGAGCGGTCAGCGTGCCGCGCAGACGTGCCATGTGAAGGGCGATCAGCTCGAGCACCACGACCTGGGTGACGAACGCCTTGGTCGAGGCGACGGCAATCTCCGGGCCGGCCTGCAGGTAGCAGACCGCGTCCGCCTCGCGGGTGATGGCACTGCCCACCACGTTGGTGACGACCACCACGATCGCCCCCATCTCGACCGCCAGCTTCTGCGGCGCGAGGGTATCGGCCGTCTCCCCGGACTGGCTGACGCTGATGACCAGGGTGCGATCATCGATCGGAGGGGGCGAGTAGCGCATCTCGCTGCCGATCTGCGTTGCGGCTGGCAGATGCGCCCATTCCTGCAGGAGGTGGGCGCCCACCTCACCCGCATAGCGCGCCGTGCCACAGCCGACCACGTAGATGCGCTCGACCCGGCGCAGCTTCTCCTCGATCGCATCAAGCTCCGGGAGCGAGATGTTGCCGGCGGCATCGACGCGACCGCGCAGCGCCTCCTGGATGGCGTGCGGCTGCTCGTAGATCTCCTTGAGGGTGAAATGCGGGAAGCCGCCCTTCTCCGCGGCCTCGATATTCCAGCGGATGCGCGTGACGTCGCGATTCACGGTGACGCCGTCCAGCCCCACGATCTTGACCCCGTCGGGGGTGACGTCGGCGATATCCCCTTCGTGAAGGATCACCACGTTCTTGGTGTGCTCAAGGATCGCTGGGACATCGCTGGCCAGGAAGCCCTCGCCGTCGCCGAGGCCGACGATCAACGGCACGTTCATGCGGGCCCCCACGATCCGGTTCGGGTGATCCACATGCATGACACCGATGGCGTAGGCGCCATGCACCTCGTTGAGTGCCCGGCGCACCGCTTCCACCAGATCGCCGCTGTAGTGCTCCTCGATCAGGTGTGCGAGGACCTCCGTATCGGTCTCACTCGCGAAGCGGTGCCCCTTGGCGGTCAGCCGATCCTTGATCTCGCGGTAATTCTCGATGATCCCGTTGTGGATCAGGGCCAGGCCACCGGTGCAATCGGTGTGCGGGTGGGCATTGGCGTCGTTGGGTCGTCCGTGGGTCGCCCATCGGGTGTGGGCGATGCCCGGATGGCCCGCCGGTGCGCCACCGTTGAGGTGATCGGTCAGGTTGGTGAGCTTGCCGGCCTTCTTCTCGACGAAGATCTTCCCCTCGTCGGTGAGCAGCGCGATCCCGGCGGAGTCATAGCCGCGATATTCGAGGCGACGCAGCCCCTCGAGGAGGATCGGCGCAGCGTTGCGTGGGCCGACATAGCCGACGATGCCGCACATGCCGCCCTCCCTTGGGTCTAGTTCAGCCGGGCCGTGGCCAACGCCGCAAGCTCGCTCGCGATCTCTTCGATCTCGTTGGCGTCGTCTCCCTCGACCATGATCCTGATCTTGGGCTCCGTGCCCGACGGCCGGACCAGGATGCGTCCCCGCGATCCGAGGCTGGCTTCGGCGCGCGCCACCGCGGCGGCGAACTCCGGATCCACCTCCCATTGATCTCGGCGGCGGACGGCTGAGTTTAGCATCACCTGCGGCAGGGTCGGGATTCGGCTGGCCAGCTCCCCGAGCGTGGCGCCCCCGCTGGCGTGCACCGTCTTGATCAGCTCGATGGCGGTAAGCATCCCATCGCCGGTGGTCGCCAGCTCCCTGAAGATGAGGTGGCCGGACTGCTCGCCGCCAAGCGAAGCATCAGCCCGCTCCATGGCCTCGAGCACGTGGCGGTCGCCGACCGGCGTGCGCAGCACTCGCCCGCCCGCGGCCTCGATCGCGCGCTCGAGCCCACCGTTGCTCATCACCGTGGCGACCAGGATCCGGTTGCGCAGCGTCCCCGAGGCAAGTTGTGCCAGGGCACAGATCCCCATCATCGCGTCGCCGTTGACGATCCGGCCGCCCTCGTCGACCGCGATCAACCGATCGGCGTCGCCGTCGAAGGCGAGCCCCAGCTCCAGCGTCCCGTCGAGCACCGCGGCGGCCAACTGCTGCGGATGGGTCGAACCGCACTCGACATTGATGTTCGTCCCGTCCGGCTCGGCGGATAGGACGGTCACCTCGGCACCCAGGCTCCGGAACAGCTCGGGGGCAAGGGCGCTGGCCGATCCGTTCGCGCAGTCAATCCCGATCCGCATGCCGGCCAGCGCCTCGCCGGCGGTGCGCAGCAGGAAGGACCGGTAGCCGTCGATCTGCGACGGATCGTGCCGGACGCGGCCGGCTCCGGCATTGGTCATGCCGGGAAGCGAATCGACGCGCAGGATCAGGCGCTCAAGCTCCTCCTCGGCCTCGTCGTCGATCTTGCGGCCGCCCGAGACGACCTTGAGCCCGTTGTCGTCGGGCGGGTTGTGGGAGGCCGAGACCATGATCCCCGCCGCATGGTCGCCGTGGGCGGCCACGTACGCCAGGCAGGGAGTCGTCACCACGCCGAGCTGCACCGCATCGGCCCCAACCGAGGTCAGTCCGGCGGAGAGGGCGGCCACCAGCATGTCGCCGGAGCGGCGCGTGTCCTGGCCGATCACCACGCTCCGACCGGGTGCCCCCAACAGGTGCCCCACCGCGCGACCGAGGTCGCAGGCGAGGGTTGGCGTCAGATCGACATTGGCGACGCCGCGAATCCCATCGGTACCGAACAGCCGCCCCATCGCCGCGCTGACTACGGGGCCGGAGTTGCCGCGGGAACGATCACCGTCGTGACCGATCCGGGTGAGATGCCCGCCAGGGAGATCCCGCCAGGCAAGCTGACCGCCGGCACCAGATCGTACGATCCAGGGGCCAGCCCGCTCGCATCCAGCACGGCGGAGAGGGTGCCGGGATCGAGCGCCGTCAACGCGTTCGCGGTGCCCCGCACCGTGACCGCAACCTGTGACAGCTGCGGCAGGCAGGCGCTGCCGCTGGGCTGGCCGGTGCAGGTCAAGCCGATCAGCAGCGTGCGGCTCGCGATGATCTCCCTGATCTGGATCGTGACCGTCGGCGGCGGAGAACCTTCAACCGGAAGTTGGGTCCCGATCGGGATGACCAGGGTCGCCGCCACGCTGACCCGGGCCCGCACTCCCGCCAGGCTGATCGGCTCGGTCAGCACCTCGGTGATGCCGGCCAGGTCGTCCGGGGCGCCGCGCAGGGTGACGACGGCCGGATCGACCGTCACGCTGGCCACCTCGAAGCCGGTAGCCGGGGTGCCGGAAAGGACCGGCCGGATCGGGACCGTCTTGCTGGTCTCGACCGTGCGCACGTCGATGTCGACCTGCACCGTCGATGGAGACAGCTCGACCGAGAGGACGGTCCGACCGTCGATGTCAACCGGCACCAGCTCGACCTGGGCCGAGACGTCGATCCCGGATTCGTCGATGCGCACGCGCGCCACGGCACGGTCGACCCGCCGCAGCAGGCTCGCCGGCCCGCTGGCGGCGACCTGCTTGTCGCTCAGGGTCGGGGTGCCGATCTCGAGCCCCACCGGCACTTCACCACGATCCACCACCACCCGGACGCTGCGCTCGCCTAGGCGGTCGATGGCGACCGAGACGGTCTTCGGCGAAAAGTCCAGGATCGTCATGCCGTCGAGCAGGGAGCGCACGCGAATCGGCAATGACTGCGCCTCCGGCGAGGTGGTCATGTCATACCGTGCCAGGTCGACCGTTACGGCGAATGATTCGGCAGTGACGCGCGGCGGTGTATCGGTGGAGACGCGATAGCGCACTTCGACCTCCCCCAGCTTCTGTGAAAGCAGGTAAGTGCCGTCGGGTTGATTGACCGAGGTCACCGGGATGCGCGGAAAGGTCTGCTCACTGAACGAGCCGGAGAAGACGAGCCCGGTGTACAGGACGGTGGCCAGCGCCACGGCGCCGAGCTTTAGATGCCAGTTGCGCAGGAGCCAGCGCATCGCTATGAAGGCCGATCCGCGCGCGCCGCGGCGGCTGGTTCCGGGCCCTCGCCGGTGGGCGCCCGCGGGTCGCGCGGTGGCTCGACGACCCGCTCTTCAGGGTCGATCGGCAGCACCGAATCGCTCTCGGGGTGCATCCCCCAGCGTCCCTCGAGGGTGCGGCGCAGGAGAGGCGCCGCCTTGCGGGGAGCCTGCGGTCGGATCAGGTTGAAAATCCGGCGGCGTAGCTGGTCCTCCGTGAGATTCCTTTCGATCCGCCCACGCATCACGAGTGATATGGATCCGGTCTCCTCGCTGACCACCACGACGATCGCGTCCGATTGCTCGCTGACGCCTATGGCGGCACGGTGCCGGGTTCCGTAGCGCTCAGAGTCGAGCACATTCTGCGAAAGGGGGAGGAGCACACCCGCGGCCAGGATCTTCTGGCCGCTGACGATCACCGCTCCATCGTGCAGGGCCGTGCCGTGATAGAAGATGGTCGCCAGCAGCTCGGCCCGCAGGTCCGCATGCAGCGGGACCCCCGACTCTGCCAGGTCGGCCAGGCCGGTCTCACGCTCCAGCACGATCAGCGCCCCATGCTTCGACCCGGCCAGCAGGCGCGCCGCCCGACTGATCTCGCGAGCCACGCGCTCTGCCGAGGCCACATCACTGCTGACGAAGAAGCGGTTGAACGAACCAAAGCGGCCGATCTGCTCGAGGGCCCGTCGCAGCTCCGGCTGGAAGACGACCACGATGGCGAACAGGCCAACCACCGCTCCGGTCTGAAGCAAGGTGGAGAGCAGCCGCAGATCGGCAAGCTGGGCACCAAGGTAGGCCAGGTACAGGATCGACAGGCCGAGCACGATGCGTACCGCCCTGGTACCCCGGATCAGGATAAAGATCCAGTAGATGACGAAGGCCACCAGGCCGATATCGATCAGGGACGTCCAGCTACCGCGCAGGTACGTCTCATAGAAGGTGCGGATGGCATCAAGCACGGCAAGCGATGATACCAAAGGGGCCCCGCGAGCTCGTCGGGGCCGATCGGTGTCTGTTGATCAGCGCTTGGTGTACTGCGGCGCCTTGCGTGCGCGCTTGAGGCCGTACTTCTTGCGCTCCTTGGCCCGAGGATCGCGGGTCAGCAGACCCGCCTGGCGCAGCGCATGCCGGGCATCGGGGTGGGCGCTCACCAGGGCGCGGGCGATCCCGTGACGGATGGCACCGGCCTGCCCGGAGAACCCGCCACCGGCGACCAGCACGCTGGCCGAATAGCGACCCTCGGTCTCGGTCACCCGGAACGGGAGGCGCAGCGCAGCCAGCGGCGTCGCTCCGCCGAAGTACTCGGCAACGTCTTGCCATTGACCACGATGGCGCCGTCGCCGGGCATCAGGCGCACCCGCGCCACAGCCTCCTTGCGTCGCCCCGTGCCGTAGACGTAGCTCGTGCTCACCTGTTCCGTGTCCTCTTACAGCTCAGCAGCGGTCGGCTGCTGCGCCTGGTGCGGATGATCCGCACCAGGGTAGACCTTCAGCTTCTTGACCATCGCCCGCCCGAGCCGGTTCTGGGGAAGCATCCCCTTCACGGCCCGTTCGATCACGATCTCCGGCTTCCGCGCCATGAGCGCCTGGAGGCTCTCCTCCTTGAGTCCGCCGGGATAGTTCGAGTGACGGTAGTACTGCTTCTGCGTCAGCTTGTTGCCGGTCACCTTGACCTTGGCCGCGTTGATGACCACCACGTGATCGCCAGTGTCGAGGTGCGGCGAGTAGATCGGCTTGTGCTTCCCCTCGAGCAGCGTGGCGATACGCGTCGCCAGCCGCCCCAACGTCTGGTCGGAGGCGTCCACCACCCACCAGTGCCGCTCGATCTCGTTCGCCTTGACTGCGTAGGTCTTCACGTTCTCCGCTCTCTTGCTTCCGGCCGTATGGCCATCGCCCCGCCGCCGGGACGCCGATTCGCATTCAAATAGACGACTCGCTCGAGGGTCAGCCCCTGCGCGGGAGCAGCACGCCCATGCAGCGCCCGCTCCCCCGCCGACAGCAGACCGGCAACCTCCGCGGGGGCCAGCCGTCCGCGGCCGACCTCCAGCAGCACGGCCACCAGGCTCCGCACCATCCGCCTCAGAAAGGCGTTGGCCGTGACCCGGATCTCCACGCTGGTTCCGCGCCGCGTCACCGACACCTCGGTCAGGCGGCGCACGGTGCGACCCCGCGGATCGGTCCCCAGTGCCGCAAAGTCCCGTTCGCCGAGGAGCTCCGCCGCTGCAGTGCGCATCGCCCTCACGTCGAGCAGGTCACCGATCTCGAGCGTCCGATGCCGATCCACCGGCCGTCGATCGCCCGCCATCCGAATCCGGTAGCGATAGACGCGCCGCTGCGCCTGGCGCCGGGGGTCGAACCCGATCGGCGCCGGCTGGAGCGAACGCACCACCAGGTCGGCTGGGAGGACGGCATTCAACCGTCGCCTCAGCTCGGACCATCCGGTCCCCTCGCCGCGCGAGCGACGAGCGAGACAGAAGGCCGCGACCTGGCCGGTGGCGTGCACCCCGGCATCGGTTCGCCCGGCGAAACGGACTCGCACCCTCTCGCCGGTCAGTCTGTTAAGCGCCTCCTCCAGCACCCCTTGCACCGTCCGAAGATTCGGCTGGTACTGGGAGCCGGCGAAGTCAGTCCCGTCGTACTCGATCACCGCCCGTGCGCATCGCTGCGGCACGAAGGAGATCGCGTTCGATTCCGTTATTCGCCCGATCGCGCTAGTCTGGCTCAGACGAGCTCGATCTGCACGATCGGTGCCGCGTCACCCAGGCGCTGCCCGATCTTCATGATGCGGGTGTAGCCAGAGGTTCGGTCGGCGTACTTTTCCGCCAGCTCGCCCATCAGCTTCTCGACGATGAGCGGCTCGTGCGGCATGTCGGCAATCAGCGCGCGGCGCGCCGACAGGTCGCCCTTCTTGGCGACCGTGATCATCCGGTCGACCAGGCTGCGCACCTCCTTGGCCTTCGCCTCGGTGGTGCGGACCTTCTCGTAGCGGAGAACCGCCACGGCCAGGTTGCCGAGCATGTGCATCCGATGGGCTCCGGGACGCCCGAGCCTACGACCGGCCAGCCGATGCGGCACGCTCCTAGGCCTCCCGGTCCATCTCGGCGGCCGCCGCCTCGTCCAGCTCGGCGGCGGCCGGCAGATCCGACTCGTCGACGCTCAGCGCGGCGCTCTCCGGAGCGATGAAGCCCCGGAGCGCGAGCCGCTCCTTCATCTCATCGAGGCTCTTCTTGCCGAAGTTGCGCATGCGGAGAAGCTCATCGTCGCCGAGCGCCAGAAGCTGCCCGATCTTGGTGATGTTGTTGCGTTTCAGGCTGTTGTAGGCGCGCATTGGCAGGTCGAGCTCCTCGATCGGCGCCTCGAGCAAGTTGGCGCCCATCGGCGGGAGCAGCTCCTCCATGCCGGCAGCCGGGCGCCGGCCGATCTCCGCAAAGCGGCTGAACTCGCCGACCAGGATCTCGGCGGCGGCGGAGAGGGCTGCCTTCGGCGTGGTGGTGCCGTCGGTCTCGATCTCCAGGTTCAGGTTGTCGAAGTTCGTCATCTGGCCGACGCGCGTGTCGCTGACCACGAAGTTGACGCGCCGGACCGGCGTGAAGATGGCGTCAACCGGAATGATCCCGATCGGCAGATCCTCTGCGTGCTCAGCCGGACGGTAGCCGACCCCGGTCTCGACCGTGAGGTCCATCTCGATCGAGCCCGCGTCGGAGTCGAGCGTCAGCAGCACCAGCTCCGGGTTGACGACCTCCACGTCCGCCGATTCGGTGATGTCGGCGGCGGTCACCGGGCCGGCCCCGTGCTTGATCAGTTTCAGCGTGACGGCGTGGCGAGCGAAGGAGCGAAGCCGCAGCTTCTTCACGTTCAGGACGATCTGGGTGACGTCCTCCTTGACGTTCTCGAGGGTGCTGAACTCGTGGAAGACGCCGGCCACCTGGACGGAGGTGACCGCGGCCCCCTCGAGCGAGTTCAGGAGGACGCGGCGAAGCGCGTTGCCCAGCGTGACGCCGTAGCCATCGGCAAGCGGGTTGACCTCGAAGATGGATAGGTTGCCGCGCGTCTCGACCTCCTCGATACGGGTGGTCGGCGTGGACTCAAGTTCAATCATGAAACGGTGTGACTCCTGCTGCTATCGCGAGTAGAACTCGACGACGAGCTGCTCGTTGAATTCGAGCGGCATCTGCTCGCGGGCGGGCTCGGCGAGCACGGTGCCGCTGAGCTTCGCCCCGTCGGCGCTCACCCATTCGGGGATCTGCGCCGATTTCATCGTCTCGGAGGCGGTCTTGAAGATCTCTCTGCCACGGCGCGTCTCCCGGACCTCGATCCGGTCGCCGACCTTGGTGCCGAAGCTGGGGATATTGGTGGGACGGCTGTTCACGGCAAAGTGCCCGTGGGCGACCAGCTGGCGAGCCTCGGCCCGCGACCGGGCGAAGCCCATCCGGTAGACGACGTTGTCGAGGCGCATCTCGAGCATGCGCAGCAGGTTCTCGCCGGTCATCCCCTTGTGCTGCTCCGCCTTGGCGAAGTAGTTGCGGAACTGCTTTTCCAGGACCGAGTAGCTCTTGCGCACTTTCTGCTTCTCGCGCATCTGCATGCCGAACTCGCTCACCTTGCGGCGGCGCTGGGTATTCATGCCCGGCGGGCGTGCTGCGGCGCTCGAAGGCGCACTTCTTGCTGAAGCAGCGACTCCCCTTGAGGAAGAGCTTGAGCCCTTCTCGTCGGCAGATGCGGCAGACCGGGTCCGTGTAGCGTGCCATCGATCGCTCCTCAGACCCTGCGCCGCTTGGGCGGCCGGCAGCCGTTGTGCGGGATCGGTGTCACATCGGTGATGGCGGTCACCTCCAGGCCAGCGGTCTGCAGCGAGCGGATCGCCTGCTCGCGGCCGGCGCCGGGTCCCTTGACGAAGACCTCGACCTGGCGCATGCCGTGCTCCATGGCGCGGCGCGCGGCGAGGTCGGCGGTCTGCGACGCTGCGAATGGGGTGCTCTTCCGCGACCCCTTGAATCCGGCCAGCCCGGCACTCCCCCAGCTGACGACGTTCCCGGTCGTGTCCGTGATGGTCACGATCGTGTTGTTGAACGTGGACTGGATATGGGCGTGCCCGACCGGGACGTTCTTCTTCTCGCGCTTCTTGGCGCGCACCGCGCGCTTCCGCTCAGCCATGCGACTCCTGTGGTGACTCGGTGAGGATGCTTACTTCTTGCGCCGAACGCCGACCGTCTTGCGCGGACCGCGCCGCTGACGAGCGTTCGTCTTGGTGCGCTGACCGCGCACCGGGAGGTTGCGTCGATGTCGAACGCCCCGGTAGGAGCCGATCTCCATCAACCGCTTGATGTTCATGCTCACTTCGCGGCGAAGGTCACCCTCCACCTTGAAGCGTCGGTCGATCACCTCGCGCAGGCGGTTGACCTCGTCCTCGGTGAGGTCACGCACGCGCGACCCCTCCGGCACGTTGGCCGCCGCCACGATCTGCCTCGACGAGGTTGGACCGATGCCATGAATGTAGGTCAGGGAGATAACGACCCGCTTCTCGCGAGGAATGTCAACGCCGGCGATGCGTGCCACAGGCTCGTGCTACCCCTGTCGCTGCTTGTGCTTGGGGATGACGCAGATGACCATCACCACGCCGGAGCGCTTGATCACTTTGCAGCGCTCGCAACGGGGCTTGACCGAGGCAGAAACCTTCATCTCATCCTGTACGTGATGCGACCCCGGGTGAGGTCATAGGGACTCAGCTCGACGCGGACGGTGTCGCCTGGCAGGATGCGGATGAAGTTCTGGCGAAGCTTGCCGGAGATGTGCGCGAGGACCTCGTGCCCATTCTCCAGTCGCACCTTGAACATCGCGTTCGGCAGGGGCAAGACGACCTCGCCCTCGACCTCGATTGCATCCTTCTTCGGCAAGCGCTACGCACCCTCAGTCAGCTGTTGAGTCCGGCTTGGGAGTGAACACACGGAAAGGCCGCCGCACAGGGCGACCCACGGAAGGAGGAGTATACACCAGCAATCGAGCCAGCGACAATCCTCATCTCCTGGTCAGGATCTGCGGTCCCGAGTCGGTGACGGCGAGCGTGTCCTCGAAGTGAGCCGATAGGCTGCCGTCCTCGGTGACGACCGTCCAGTCGTCGTCGAGGAGCAGGACATCGTCTCCGCCCAGGTTGAACATCGGCTCGATGGCAAAGCACATGCCCGCCTCGATGCGCATCCCGGTCCCGGGCCGGCCGTAGTTCGGGACGTTGGGGCTCTCGTGCATGGCGGTCCCGATGCCGTGTCCGACGAACGGCCGCACGATGCCGTAGCCGTGCTCATGGGCGACCGCCTCGATCGCCGCTCCGAGGTCGCCCAGCCGGTTGCCGGGGATCGCGGCCGCGATGCCGGCGTCCAGGGCACGGCTGGTGGCGTCGATCAGCTCGCGGACTCTGCGCGGGGCGGGGCCGATCGAATCGGTGCGGGCCGCATCGGCGTGCCAGCCCTGCCAGATGCATCCGACGTCAAGGCCCACCACGTCCCCGTCCTGCAGCCGGCGACGGGGCGACGGAATGCCGTGCACCACCTCGTCGTTGATCGAGACGCAGATGGAGGCCGGGAAGCCGCGGTACCCGAGGAACGACGGGGTCGCTCCCGCGTCGCGGATCATCCGTTCGGCGACGAGGTTCAGGTCCGCAGTCGTGATCCCTGGCCTCAGCTCGCGCTGGAGCGCCTCGAGCACCTCGACGAGGATCCCTCCGGCGTGGCGCATCAGGGCAATCTCATCGGGACGCTTGATGGTCACCATCGCCAAGCCCGCCGGGATCCCCATCGGTCAGCGATGACCATCGCGCGCCAGGCCTGCAGGATGGCAGCCGTAACCTCGGGGATCGGCTGCCGACCGTCTATCCGCTCCACGATCCCTGCGGTGTCGTAGTGAGCCAGCACCTCCAGCATCGGGGCGACCTGCTTGGCGAGCCGAGCACGGACCACTTCGGCGCGATCATCGTCGCGCTGGACGAGCGGCGTGCCGTCCCGATCGCACAGGCCGGGCACGCGTGGCGGCTCCCCGGCGAGATGGTATGGGGTCCCGCAGGTCGGGCAGACGCGGCGGCCCGCCACGCGGGCCACCAGCTCCTCGAGCGGCACTTCAATCGAGATCACGCGCTCGATCGACTCGCCACGGGCGGCGAGCATGGCATCCAGCGCCTGCGCCTGGGTCACCGTGCGGGGGAAGCCATCCAGGATGGCACCACGGGCCGCGGCTGGGCGCGCCAGCTCTTCCATGAACATGTCGATGGTGATCTCATCGGGGACGAGGTCACCGCGCGCCATGAAGGAGCGCGCCCGCTCACCGAGCGGCGATCCATCGCGCAACGCCTGCCGGAAAAGGTTCCCCGACGCCAGGTGGACGAGCCCGAGACGC
The DNA here is from genome assembly GCA_963750025.1 of uncultured Chloroflexia bacterium. Taxonomy (GTDB): domain Bacteria; phylum Chloroflexota; class Limnocylindria; order QHBO01; family QHBO01; genus CF-167. The sequence goes on along the minus strand of CAVVPF010000021.1, from coordinate 923 downwards.
TCGCCCAGGGCGGCCGCCTGGGTCCCCTTCCCAGCCCCGACCGATCCGACCAGAAGCAGGATCAGTCGCCCGCGGGGTGCGGCCGTCGGGCCGGGACCCGCATCCATCACCGGATGAAGCCCTCGTAGTGGCGCATCAGCATCTGGGCCTCGAGCTGCTTCATCGTCTCGACCACCACGCTGACCACGATCAGGATGCTCGTCCCGCCCAGCTGCAGCCCCTGCGTGCCGGGGATGGCCATGGCCACCAGGAGCGGCAAGACCGCCAGCGACGCCAGGAAGAGTGCCCCGCCGAGCGTGATCCGATTGGTCACCCGGCTGAGGAACTCCTCGGTCGGCTTGCCGGGGCCGGATGCCGGGGATGAAGCCGCCGTTCTTGCGCAGGAAGTCGGCCGTCTGGTCGGGCCGGAACTGGAAGGCGGTATAGAAGTAGGTGAAGAAGACGACCAGCACGAAGTACAGCACCCCGTACACCAGAACGTTGTTCTGGCTCAGGTTCTGCACCACGAAGTTGGCCGCGCCCTTGACCCAATCGATGGTCGAGGCGGTGAAGTACTGGGCGATCTGCGCCGGGAAAGAGGAGGATGCTGATGGCGAAGATGATCGGGATGACCCCGGCCATCGTCACCTTCAGCGGCAGGTATTGCGTCTGCCCCTGGTACATGCGCCGGCCGCGAACGCGGCTGGCGTACTGCACTGGAATGCGGCGCTGCCCTTCGTTGATGAAGACCACGCCGGCGATAACGATCACCGCGATCACGATGAACGGCAAGATGCGCAGGATACCGTCCGGCCCAGTGATGATCGGGGCGGCCTGGTGCGGGATGCGGCCGACAATGCCGGCGAAGATGATGAAGCTGATCCCGTTCCCCAGGCCGCGCTCACTGATCAGCTCACCGAGCCACATCAGCAGGATGGACAGCT
>CAVVPF010000020.1:0-269049 GCA_963750025.1 uncultured Chloroflexia bacterium | reverse complement strand
AAAGGCGTCGTCGGAGCGCCAGATCGCGGCGGCCTTCCCGACGCTTTCGCACGACGAAGTGACGTCGCTCGCCGCGCGTTCCTACGAAAGCCTGGGACGCACGTCCATGGAAAAATCGGCGGTGATGCCCGGCACGTCCCGAGAAGCAATCCTCGAGCGTGTCGAGCGAGTGGAAGGCTGGGAGCATGTCGAACACGGACTCGCGCAAGGCAAGGGCGTGATCCTGGTGACCGGTCACCTCGGCAACTGGAGTTCGGCGGCGCTTATTTCGCGGCGCGCGGCGTCGCGATCGACGTCATCGCGCGCGGCATGGCCAACCCGATCTTTGAAGCGTACGTCAACCAGACGCGTCATCAGATCGGCATGGAAGTCATTCACGACAAGGACGCCGTGGTCGACGCACGCCGCGTTCCTGCGCGACAACCGATGCGTGGCCTTCCTCAGCGATCACGATGCACTCGGCCTGGCCAGCACGTTCGTTCCGTTCTTCGGACGACCAGCCAAGACACCACGCGGTCCGGCAGTCTTTGCACTGCGTTCGAAGTGCCCGTCTTGTTCGTTGCCGTCGTGCGTCAGCCGAGCGGCCGCTATGCCGTCTTGATTGATCCGGTGCCCGTGCAACCAACCGGCGACCGCGAGGCCGATATCGATGCGATCGTGTTGAGTTACACCCAGACACTCGAACAGTACGTGCGACGGTACCCCGAACAGTATTTCTGGCAGCATCGTCGCTGGCGCCGTCAGCCGCCGGACACACCGCCGCACCTTCGAGAGCCGTAGTTGATCGAAGTCCCGTCTGCCGAAGCACATCACCTGGCGCCGCGTTGCGCGCTGGTGCGCCTTCGCCGTGCTGTTCGTCCTGGTGGCGCCGGTGCCGATCATCGGCCTCTCCGTCGTGCAGCCACCGTTCACCGCCGTCATGGTACAGCAGACGGTGTCGCGCCTCTTCAACGGCACGCGACCCGTCTGGCCGAAACATTCGGCAGTATCAGAGACAAGATCTCGCCGAACTTGCGGCGTGCTGTTCTCGCGTCGGAAGATGACCGTTTCTATCTCCACAACGGCATCGACTTCGTGGAGATCGACAACGCGCTCGAGCGACTCGTCGCGGCGGCCGGCTGCGCGGAGCATCGACGCTCACGCAACAGGTCGCGAAGAACCTGTTCCTGTGGAACGGTCGCTCATACGTGCGAAAAGGTCTCGAACTGCACTCACCCTCTGGCTCGAATTGATCCTGTCGAAGGAGCGAATCCTCGACATCTATCTCAATCTTGCCGAATGGGGACCGAGCATCTACGGCGCCGAGGCGGCCGCGCGCGCACTATGGCAAGAGTGCGGCGACGCTCTCGCGTGACGAGTCCGCGCGACTCGCGGCCATCCTGCCATCGCCGCGACGCTGGCCACCCAACGGCTCCGTCGCGACGCGCCGGGCAGTGACGATCCTCGATCGCATGCAGTATGCGGCGCCGAAAGAAGAGCCCAAAACGGCGTCTACGTCCCGATCACCAAGCCGCCGTCCACAGACAACACCGACCCGTTGATGAACGCCGCAAAGTCGGACGCCAGGAAGCAGTAGGCGTTTGCGACATCGTCCGGCGTGCCGATGCGACCGAACGGTGTGTGATTCGCATATTCGGTCAGCGCACTCTCCGGCATTTTTGCGGTCATTTCCGTGGCGATGAATCCCGGCGCAACCGCGTTGACCGTGATGTTGCGACGGCCAAGTTCGCGCGCCCACACCTGCGTCATGCCGATCACACCGGCCTTCGTCGCCACGTAGTTGAGTTCTGCCCGAAGTTGCCATTGAGCGCGACAACTGACGATGCATTTACCACGCGGCCTCCGCCGCGCGCCAGCATGTGCGGCACGACGGACTGCGTGCAGTTGTATACGCCCTTGAGGTTGACGGCAACGACCGAATCGAACTCCGCGTCGGTCATGCCACCAACGACAACGCCCTCCTTCACCTTCACCAACTGCGCGTCGCGCGTGATGCCCGCGTTGTTGATGAGGATGTCGATGCCACCAAAGCGCTCGACCGTGGCGCGCACCGCCGCATCCACACTCGCGCGATCGCTCACGTCACACGTCACGAACAACGATTCTGCACCCGTCTCGCTGATGCTTCACGCCAACGCAGACCGGCCTCCATGCGCCCGGTCCCAGATGGCAACGCGCGCACCGCTGGCGGCAAAGCGACGCGCTGTCGCCTGGCCGATGCCATTGGCGCCGCCGGTAATGACTGCCACTCGAGAACCGAAGTCGATGTGCATATACAAAGTGATCCGTAAGAGGGATGGTGTCAGCTTCGAACGACCCGTAAACATGAGGACATGCGGCGTGTCGCGGGGCCATGTTCTGGCTGGTGGGAATGGTCCTTGGGATGGGTTGCGGATCGACGGAGCTGTCGACGACCGCCCCTACAGCGGCCATCGCCGGGCAATTCAAGCGAAAGCCCCTGCCCCGCTCGCGCCATCCGTCGTCGACGCGCCTATCGCGTACGCGCTCGATCCCGCGCTCGCAGCGCTCGAAGCGGTCGTGCCTCGCCGTTCGGCGACCTCGGAAATCGCATCACGATTCCCAGCAACAAGCGCCAATCGGTGGCGTTTGAGGCGACGCGCTCCCCGTTTGTGGTGGCATTCGACGGCACGCGCGTCACGCTCACCACGATCGTGTCGTACCAGGGAAAGGGCTGGTATAGCCCCGCATCGGCCCCGACGTGAGTGGCTATTGTGCCGGCATCAAGAGCGAGGAGCGCCCGCGCATTCGTGTCGTGTTGCACAGCGACATCAGCGTAAACACCCTAATGGCATTTCAAGTCGAAGTCCCGATTGCGCTCCGTGCAATCGTTCACGGATACCGAACGCGATCAGTGTCGCGTGACCGTGTTCAACATCGACGTGACCGACAAGGTGGTGAATGCGATCACGCCGTTGCTGGCGGAGAGGCTGCCTGCGGTGGACCGGAAGGTCTACGCGTTCGACTCCCGCGCGAAAGTCGAACGCTGGTACAACATGCTCAATCGCAGCATCCGCATCAGCGACAGCCTCTGGCTGGTCATCAGCCCCGACCAGGTGCGACTGGGCGGATTGCGCCTTGAAGACTCGGCGCTCGCGGACGTGCGACTGTATGCGCGACCGACACTCGCGTACGGGCCGAAGCCCGCGGACGTGACGACCACGCTCCCACCACTACAGTACCACCAGTCTCACGGTGGTGGCACCGCGACTGAACTGGAAGGCCTGGATGCGGGCTACGACAACGCCAGCAAGCTGATAACGAAGCAGTTGAAAGGTCGCGGTGTAACCCGATACGGGCGCCGCGTGCAGGTGAAGTCCGGCCGCGTCTCTTTCCGCTGAACGACGGTCGGGTGGCACTCGCAATTTCGATGGAGGGTGCGGTAAGCGGCGACGCGTACTTTGTCGGCACTCCCAGCGTCGACACGGTGTTGCGTGTGCTTACCGTTCCCGATCTCGATTTCGACGTCGCCACGGCGAATTCGCTGGTGAGCGGACTGGCCTGGCTCAAGAAGGGCGACCTGGTGACAGAGCTGCGCGCCCGGGCCACGGTGCCCCTCACGGAACTCCTCGACTCAACCAGCGCGCTCACCGAACGGGCCATCAATCGGGAACTCACGCGCGGGGTACGATTGGTTGGCACCGTCAGCACGGGCCGTCTGAAAGACGTGGTGGCCGAGCCGGCGTGGATTGTCGTGCGGGCAGAAGCAACGGGCAAACTCGGGCTGGAAATCGATCGCGAAATCAAGGTCCGCAAAGGAAAGCCGAAATTGGTGACGGACACCTCTTGCAAAGCGTCCAGCCAACAAGTGATCTTTCGCCCATGAAACAGACCCCCCTCGTTCGCCGCGCCGTAGGCGCGTTCGCCCTCTTCGTCGCGCATCGTCCGCGCTGGCCGCCAGAACCACGATGGCGCAGCCCGTCAAGCTCTACGGCGTCGAAGTCGGCCGCGGCGAAATCCGATAGCACAGAAGTCGGCAGGAAAGAAGAAAACATCCCACTCCGGGCACTCAAGGGGAGCACGAAGAGCGCCCGACGACCCGCAAAGCCGAAGCAACCGAGTGGCGCGCTTGGCTCCGGTTCCGGCGAGCGTCACCTCGCGTTTCGCGGGGCGGGCAGCGATCTCGATTCGTTGTGGCCGCCCAAGATGCCGGAAACGATGCCGGGATCGATCCTGCCGAACCGCCGCATCATCGCGTTCTACGGCAATCCGCTGTCGAAGCGCATGGGCATCCTCGGCGAGTTTGAAACGGACGAGATGCTGCGCAAGCTCGATCAGGAAGTCGCCGAGTGGAACAAGTTGGACCCCGCGCATCCGGTGCAGCCCGCGCTGCATTTGATTGCGGTCGTCGCGCAAGCGGACCCCGGGCGCGACGGCAACGTGCGTCTGGCATGGACAGCACGATGATCGAGAAGGTGTACGGTTGGGCCAAGCGCAAGAACGCGATCATGTTCGTCGACGTGCAGGTCGGTCGAGCACGTTGCAGCAGGAACTCCCGTGGCTCGAGCGCTTCCTCAAGCGCCCCGAAGTGCACCTCGGCATCGACCCCGAGTTCTCGATGAAGACGGTCGACCCGGCAAGAAGATCGGCACGTATGACGCCGCCGACATCAACTATGCGTCGCGATTCCTTGGCGACCTGGTGGAGAAGTACAACCTGCCGCCCAAGGTGCTCGTCGTGCACCGCTTTACGCGCAAGGGCGTGACGACGCGGACAAGATCAAGCTCGATCCAAAAGTACAAATCGTGATGCATATGGACGGCTTCGGCGCGCCGTGGCTCAAGCGTGATTCCTTCTATTCGTACATCAAGAAGGAACCGGTGCAGTACGTAGGCTGGAAGCAGTTCACGAAGCCGCGCAACGACAATCCAGCGCCTCCGAACACCAGTTGATCGAGATCGCGGCCGGGTCCCGGGACGTGCACGAGCTGGCGGAGCAGGGACCCGGCGGCCGCAAGCGGGACGGGCTGGACGGGCTCGAATCCGACAATGCGACCCAGCTGGCTGACCTCGGAGCGATCAAGGACCTCGGCGAGGAGGCGACTCTTGCCGGTCCCGGGCTCGCCCGTGACAAGGGCAGCCGACGGCGCCCGCTCCCGACGAGAGCGGTGGATCAGCTCGGACAGCTGATTGAGCTCCTCCCGGCGGCCGACGAACGGCGTGCTCACCGCACCAGCCTACAGCGCCCCAAGCCCCGTACGGTGCGACTGTGGAAGCCCGAGCGTCTTGTCGCCGAGGTTCGAGTAGTGGAAGCGCTCGCTCGGCGTCGACCCCCGCCGGCGGCCCCGACCTCGCGTCGCCGCCAGATTCACGCCAGTTAACCGCCGGGCGCCTCCTTCGGAAGCCGAACCCGCCAGCTGCACGCTGGGCGTGAATCTGTCTTCGCCGGCGCGCTGGGAGCGCACCCCGTGTGAATCTGACGCGAACCCCGCTCAGCCGACCGCAACGCGGTTACCAGGCGTGAATCTGGCGTGGCGTGCGCTGCTGGGATCTTACCGCGCCCCGACGCGGGCCCGGGACGGGGCCAGGGCGCACTATGGCCGAGGATTGGCGAGGGTCCCCGGGCTACCATAGCCTCCCGTGACGCAGCGCCCCCTCAGCCCCTCCGACCCCGACTTCGTCCAGCTCCACCTGTCAATAGGTAGGAGTTTGCAGGTGCGGCACCGGCGGTCCATAACCCGAACGTGACTTTCGCGTCATGGAAGCTGTCACGCTGATGACCGACGGTGTGAGTCATGGCCCGGCCCATGCTGAACACCGAGCGACCAACCTGCCCCGACGGACATGAGGGACGGGTGCTTCTGGGCGGCAAGCGACGGTGGAAGGGCGACCTGTTCGATCGACCGCGGTTCGTGTGCGTGCCGGTTTCAGGCGTGCGGCACAAGTTCTCGATCGCGCGGCGCCAGCCATCGCGTCTTCACCCGCACGGTGCGACGTGTCCGTCATGTGATGTGGCGCCTGGCCGGTCCGGTGGTCCCATTACCGCTGTCCGACACTCGTTCACCGCAACCGAAGTCGCCGCGCTGCTGGTGCGGCTGGGGCGAGGCGTTTCGATGCGTCAAGCGAGCCAGGCAACCCGCTTCGAGGCCCAGCGGTTCGAGGTAGATCGCTTCGGATCACGGCGCGCCAGCCGTGAGGCTGACTTGGCGGCCGACTACCTCGATGCCTTTGGTGAGGCGGTCGACGCGGCCATCGCGCCGCAGGCATGGCCACGGATCCTGGTTCTCGACTCCAAGCCGCTTGGCGTTCGGGCCTATCGCGCCGATGCGTGGGGCGCCGACGAGCAGATCCGCGCCGGCGCGCTCCTCATGGCTGTGGGCAAGAATGCTCCAAGCGAGTCATCGCGCTGTTGGCGCATCGGGCTCGCCGGCGACGAGACCGCCGCGTCGTGGTTCGACTTTCTCTCCGAGATCGAGGACGGCGAACCGGAGTGGGTCGTCTTCGACGGCGCGAACGCCATCGCCGAGGCGGTGAAGGCGCGCTGGCCACAGGCGATCGCCTACGCTTGCGAGTATCACCTTCGCCAGAACCTCGAGGCCGTTGCGCATGCCGATGCCGTGGCCCTCGATCCTGCGATGGGCGCGGCAGTTCGCCGCGCACAATGGTCGGTGGCGGACTGGGACACACTCAGCCAGCTGGCCAGATCAGCCCGGGCGACTCACATTCGCAAGTGGATCGGCCAACGCGGCGCTCAGATCCGCCGCCAGATCGAGCACAGAGAAGCGCACCGCGGCTACCCCCGTGGCAACGGGCCGGCCGAGAACATGATTGTCAAGGTCGATGCCGCCATCGAGCACCGGCGCTTCAACTTCCGCAACGCTCGTCGCCTTCAGCTGCTCCTGTCTCTGATGCGCGCGGAACTCGCCGGCGACGCCGACACCGCTCGCTACGCGCGGATCATCAAGGACGCGATCGAGGCAGCCCACGGACGACCTTTGATTGATTGGGACGCTCACCACGATCCGATCGTGGATCCGTGCTCGCTATCGGAGCTTCTTGTGCTGGCGCGCGAGCGAGCCGAAGCGGCACAGACGACCTACATGACGCAGGCAAAAGCCCGCTCGGTCGTCTCGATTGTCGCTGACGGCAACGCGAAGCGCGCCGCTGCCGGCTTGCCGTTACTCCAGGCAACGGTGAGCCCGGGCCGCCGCACAGCATCAGTCAAGGTAAGGGGCATGATGCTGTCCGACTTCCCCGACATCTTTGCAGAATGGGCCGATGATCTCAACGACGTGGACAAGGCGACCATCCGGGCCGGCACCGATCGCGTGGTCCACTGGCGATGTGCGGCTGGCCATACCTGGCGTGCTCCTGTCAGTCAGCGCACGATCCGCCAGACCCGCTGCGGCGACTGCTTCACCGAGCGGGCCGACACGACGAACTCCGTCGCTACTCTGTGGCTCGAGCTTCTCGAGGAGTGGGACGCCGACGCCAACCGACCGCTGACGCCAGAGCGAACGAAGATCACCTACGCCCGCGCCGTGTGGTGGCGGTGCCTCAAGAACCTCGATCACCCTCGCTACAAGATGACGCCGCGGACACGCGGCGGCCGCGATGTTGGTTGCGGCACGTGTCGGCGTGAAGCGCGGGAGCGAGCAGCGCGCCAGAGCCCAGGGAGAGCGGCTTAGCTCAGCCGGGCCTGGCTGGGACTTCGTCGACCACGCTGCCGTCGGGAAGCTGGAACCGACCGTCGGCGAGCCGGACTGCCCAGCGATACTCGCCAAAGAGGCAGCCCGCCGAAGCGTCATCGATGCAGCCGACATCGATGAACAGCACGAACTCGCCGCCGAGGTCGTCTGGGAGCCGTGGGAGTGGCTCCTCGAGTAATGCCACCTCGCCGAGTTTCACCTGCCCGTTCTCAACCGGGACGAACCGGCTCACGGCGACCATGCGGCCATCGCTCAACATCGGCACGATCCAGGTCTCGATGTTGTTGGCGAGATCGGCGCCTTCAATGATGCGATCGGCGGACAACTTGACTCCCTTGAGCTGCGGCCAAGCGCCAGCGCTCGTCAACGCGTGCTCGATGAAGGCCTCTTCTGAGGGCGCGAAGCATTCACCGCCGACATCGACCGGAGCGCACGGGCTTAGCTCATCGGTGCCCAACAACCCACAACCGGAAAGGAGCGCGGCGAAGAGGACGACGAGTGCGGATCGCATGATGAAGAGAGCATCGGCACCTCATAGTGTGTCGTCAAGCCTACGACTCCCCACGGTTATGGACCGCCGGTGCCGCACCTGGGAGTTTGAGCACGGAGACCGCCGAGCCGGCGGCTAGTGCGCAGCAACCCAGGATGCTCGCGTCGGGCGCGCATCACGGTGGAACGTCGCCAGCTGTCTGGTTCAGCTCACCAGGTCCGGGGACTTGCCTTCGCGGCCCTGGATCTGGCGCGTGGTCCTCCGAAGACTTGCTCCTTCAACGTCGCGACAGTCCAGTCGACCGACTGGAGCGCGCGGATCGATTGATGAAGATGGCAACTCGCTTCGACCTGCCACTCCTCGTCCTCGCCGCGCTGATGATGGCCGTCGCGCGGTATCTGTAGCGGGAGGACGCACGGTGGAACCCAAGATCGTTCCGGTCGCAACGGGTGAAGTCCTGGATTTCAGCGAATGGGCTGCGGTGATCAAGGTTGCGGCCGACGCGACCGATGGCACGCTGACGGTGATCGAGACCCGTCACGACCCCGGCGAAGGCGCAAGTACACACATCCACAGCCGGGAGAGTGAGACGTTCCTTGTCATGGCCGGTCGGGTGACCTTTCAGGTCGGTGACGAACGCTACGAGGTCGAGCCGGGCGGCATCGTCTTTGGCCCGCCCGGGATGGCACACGGGTTCGAGGTCGGCGCCGATGGCGGTCGCCTGCTTCACCTGTTCGCGCCCTCCGGCATGGAGGGTTACTTCCGCGACATGCATGCTGCGGAAGCAGCTGGCATCAGCGTCGATTACGTGAAGATCCGCCAGCAGTACGGCGTGGAGACCACGGACCCATCCCCGTAGCTGGAGCCCGGCTCGTCCGATGTCCAACCTGCGTTCGCCGTCTCGCAGCCTACTTGCCATCGCCGCCTAGTGCGCCTACGCCAGCGGTGCGGTAGCGGCTCCCGGCATGCTGCTGCTCATCGTCAGAGAAGTCAGCAGCGGCGCGCGATGGGCCGTGTGCTCGCGCGGATCCCAGTCATGTGCTCGTCCGTCAGTCACGATTCCTCCTCAATCTGCGCTCGATCTCGTCCGCGATGACGCGCGCCTGGCTGTGCGCTGCGTCGCGGGCGCCGAAGACGAGTGTCAGAGCCCCCTGGGTCGCCACATCGACGAGCTGGTCGAGCTCGCGCCTCCGCCTCCGGCGATGCCGCCAGCAACGTCAGTCGGTGTGCTCGTGAGCCTCGCCGTGCTCCTCGTGCGGACCGGCCGAGGCGCACGCGTAGAGCTTGTGGGACCAGACCTCGAGCCCGAGCATCGCCTCCACGTACTCGCGGGCGGACGCGACGCTCTCGTCGGCGTGGGGCTTGAGGGTCATCGCCCGCCCGAACCGTTCGAGGACCTCGCAGCGCACCTTCTCGGTGAGCACCTGGACCAACTTATCGGGCGAGCCCGAGTCGATCGCCCGCTCGGCGACCGGCACGACAGGACCGAACCCGAGCCCCGCCGGTTTCAGGCCCGTGTAAGGCGCACCCTCGCCGGCGCGGTGGACGCGGACGACCGTCTCGAAGAAGTAGAGGTCGGCAACCTCGTTGGCCGCACGGTTGCCGTCGTGAGCCGCAATCGTCCGCTCAAACGCCCCGAGCACCTCGGATTCGCCCTCCGTCTTCACGTACGGCAGGGCGAGCTTCGGGTTACGCGCGTCGAGCGCCCGCTTCGCGGCGAGCACGACCGGACCATCCATGGAGTCGCAGTGGGGAGGCATAGATCGGCTCCTTTCAGTGGTGTGGTGCGCGACTGTGTTCAGACGATCTGGCTGAGATCAGGCTTGAGTTGGGATGACGCTTACCGCCGGCATGAACCCTCCCCCTCGGCCGCCGCGGCGGCACCCGCGCGCTGGGCCGCCTGGGCTCCGAACGCGCCTCGAGCAGTCCCGACCTCACGCATCCTAGGCTGCGGCGGGTAGACAGGCGAGGGCCGGTAGGCTCGACTAGAGGGGCCGTTGGGCAGCAACCACGGATGAGCCGGGCCTGCTCGTCAGGCGAGTCACCCTCGGTCTCCTGGCGGCCGGTGGACACGCGGCAGTAACCGAGCACGGGCGAGCCGTCCGCGTGGCGAGCCGTCCGCGGCGGTACCATTGACGTCCCGTGACGACCCTCAGCCATCCAGATTTCACACAGCTGCACCTGTCAATAGGTGGGAGTTTGCGTTCAGGAACGGGTCATGGCCGAGTCGTCGTGAGGGCCGGCCCGTCGGGCCGGCCCTCGTCGTCCTACTGGGGGCTTGGGCGCCTGTCACTTGGCTCGTCTCTCGTTCGCGAGCGGGGCGTACCACTGCCCCCGCGGCCGGTGCGTGGAAGCCGATCTCAGCTCAGTTGGGCGGACTGAAGCTGTACGTCCCGTCCCACGCCCAGTTGAGTCCGCCGCCCGAGACGTCCACGCTCGCGTGGAACCAGGTGAACTTCCCGGTCCCGCCCGAGAACGTCGCCTCTCCGGCGCCCGTCGAAAGATTCAGGTAGACATGCCCGAACGCCTTGTTGTTGCCGGGGCCCGGCGGATCGAGCACGATGTTCGTGTCCAGGACCGGGAAGGCCAGCGCCTCGAGGTAGATGACCCGCGAGCCGACCGGGATCGCCTTCATGTTCGAGGAGGTGATCGTGCAGAATTCACCGGGCTGGCCGCTGTACTGCGAGCACTCCTTGGTCACATGGAGGTCCCCGCTCCGTGGAGAGGCTGCCAAGACGGCTGGTGCAAGAGCCACCAACGAGACGATCGTGGCCGCAACCACGAGAAGACGTAGCGGAAAACGCGTGAATCGAGTCATCGGAATCATCCTTTCAACCTGTGGTCCTTCGGGCATCGCGAAGGGAGAGACGACGAGTACCCCCATTACCGACCGGTTCTGTTCGTTCCCTACTCCTCTCCCGCTGCGCAGTCCGTTTCCTCTGTCGGCGAACCGGAGACCGCCCGTCGAACGCGCTCACTGAGTGCCGATGCCCGGTCGAGCTTCCGCGTCGCTTGCGCAACGTGCCAGTCGACCGTTCGCTCGTCGAGGCGGACGTCAGCGGCGACCTCGCGCTTGCTCCAGCCACCTGCGAGCAGCAGGACGATCCGCTTCTCGGTCGCCGATAGCTCAGGTACCAACACCACGCTCCCTGTTCACCTTTGAGATTCACCGACGGTGCACGCGGTGGCTAACGTTGGGCTGACGTAGGGCTAACGCCCAATCCGCGTGCCAGAATCAGCGCAGATGGAGTTCGGACTGCTCGGGACGCTCGCGGTCACCGCAGATGGGGTCGATCTGACTCCCACCCGGCCAAAGCAACGAGCGCTGCTCGCCTATCTGCTCCTGCGCGCCGGGGAGGTCGTCTCCACCGACGAGATCGTTGACGCCCTGTGGGGAGAGCGGCCGCCAGAGACCGCCCTGACGGCGCTGCACGGCCATATCTCGATGCTGCGCAGGAAGCTGGGTGCCGAGCGGATCGAGACTCGCCGATCGGGTTACCTCCTCAGGCTGTTCGACCCCGGCGAGTTGGACATCCGTCGCTTCGAGCGCCTCGTCGCCGAGGCCCGCCTGCAGGAGCCAGAGGCGCGCTCGGAGGCGCTCCGGAACGCACTTGCTCTCTTCCGCGGCGAGCCGCTCGCAGACTTTCGCTTCGACGCGTTCGCCAACCGCGAAGCAGCTCGTCTCGAAGAGCTCGGGGTGGCGGTCTTCGAACAGCAGATCGACGCTGATCTCGAACTCGGCCGCCACCTGGCGGCCATCCCTGAGCTGGAGCAGGTCATCGCCGACCACCCGCTTCACGAGGGTCTGTGCTCGCAGCTGATGCTGGCTCTCTATCGGGCGGGAAGGCAATCGGAGGCCCTCCACGTGTCCCAAGAGACACGCAGGCAGCTCGATGCCGAGCTGGGCGTAGACCCCGGTCCGGCTCTCCAGCGACTCGAGCAGCAGATCCTCAACCAGGACCCGCTGCTCGAAGCCCCGGAGTTCCTTGCCCCGGCGCGGCAGGGGACGCCGGCAGCCAGGCCGATCGGCATCGTCACCTTCCTGGTCGCCGAGGTCGAGGGTTCGACCGGCCCAGTTCGCGAGGCCGGCGACACGATCGCAGCGACGGCCGATCGGCGGCGCGAGCTGGTACGAACCATCGCCGCACGTCATGGAGGGTTCGAGGTGGATGCCGTGGGCAGCCCCGTGCGCGTCGCCTTCGCTCGGGCGCGCGATGCCGCCGCGTCCGCAGCCGGCATCCAGCGTGCAGCCGGGCGGTTAGGCATGCGCGTCCAGGTCGGCATCCATTCAGCGGAGGCGATTGCGACCGATGAGGGATATGTCGGGCCGGGGGTCCGGACTGCGGAGCACATCTGTCGTGCCGCGCGGGGCGGGCAGATTGTTGTCTCGCAGGCTACCCGCGACCTGCTTCGCGAGGCGCCGCTCGACGAGGCAGATGTGCTGGACCTCGGCGAGCACCGCCTCACGGATCTCGAACTCGCCCAGCGATTATTCCAACTCGTGTCGCCAGGACTCGACAGCGTGTTCCCGCCGCTCCGCAGCCTGGAGACGCGCCGCACGAATCTGCCCGTTCAGCCCACGGCGCTGATCGGCCGCGGGCGCGAGATCGGGGAGATCACAGTCCTGTTGGATGACCCCGGCGTCCGTCTGGTCACCCTGACAGGCCCCGGAGGAACGGGCAAGACGCGGCTCGCCGTTCACGCCGCGGCCGAGCTTCTCGATTCTTTCATCGACGGGGTGTTCTTCGTCAGTCTTGCGCCGCTGATGGACCCGGATCTGGTGGTCCCTACGGTCGGGCGGATGCTCGGCGTGCACGAGGCGGTGGGGCAATCAGCCGCGGAGACGCTCGGCCGGCATCTTCGTGATCTGCGACTCCTGCTCGTGCTCGACAACTTCGAGCACGTCCTCGCCGCCGGGCCGGCGATGGGCGCGATCGTCGCGAGCGCACCCGGGCTCAAGCTCCTGGTGACGAGTCGCACCTCGCTTCGCCTCGCCGACGAGCGCGTCTACCGGGTCGCACCGCTCGAGGCGCCCGATGTGGCCGATGGTCTGGCCCGCGTCGTGCTGTCGGATTCGGTTGCGCTGTTCGCCTCCCGCGCGCGCGCCATTCGGCCGGAGTTCACGGTCACCGCTGACAATGCCGAGGCGGTGGCGGGAGTCTGCCGGACTCTCGATGGGCTACCGCTCGCCATCGAGCTGGCCGCCGCACGCATCGGTGTCCTGCCTCCGGAGTCGATGCTCTCGCGGCTCGACCACCGCCTCGAACTGCTCACCGCGAGACGGCGAGACGTCCCCGATCGTCACCGAACGCTCGAAACCGCGATCGGCTGGAGCTACGACCTGCTCGAGCCGGAGCAGCAGGCCTTGTTCGCGCGGCTTGGGGTGTTTGTCGGGGGTTGCACGCTCGACGCGGCGGAGACATTGTGCGGGGACGGCCTCGACGTCATCGATGGCCTGGCGTCACTGGTCGATCACAGCCTAATCCGGTTGGAGGGCACCGACGCGGCGCCGAGATTCGCGATGCTGGAAACGATTCGCGAGTATGCGGCCCGGCGACTCGAGGCCTCGGGCCACGCCGACGAGCTCCGGTTGCGCCATGCCGAGCACTTCCTGGCGCTGGCGGAGGTGGCCGAGCCACACCTGCGCGGCAGTCCCGGGGAGTGGCCGGGCCGGCTGGAACGTGAACATGACAACCTGCGCGCAGCTCTTGACTGGTTTGAAGCGTCGGGATCGCGCGAGCGCTCTCTGCAGCTGGCGGGAGCTCTCTGGCGATTCTGGTACCTGCGTGGCTACCTGACCGAAGGCCGCCGCCGCCTGGAGAGGGCGTTGCAGGACGACGAGCGCCCGACAGCGGGGCGCGGGAAGGCGCTCATCGGCGCGGCCGTCATGGCTTTCAACAATGGGGACTTCGCGACCGCCATGCTGCGAGCCGAAGAGGGACTCGCGCTGCATCGAACGCTCGGGGATGCCTGGGGCGGCGCGTACTGCCAGTTCATGCTGGGCGCCGCGGTTGGCAGCGACGGCGACCTCGCAAGGGCTCAGCGGCTCTACGAGGAGAGCGCCCGGACCTTCCGTGAGCAAGGCGACGAACACTCCGCGCTGCTCGTGACTCGCAACCTGGCATCGACGTACGACGACCTCGGCGACCGTGACCGCGGGCGAGCGCTGCACGAGGACAACCTGCGCCGCGCACGTGCCACGCACAACGAGCGCATCGAGGCGAGCACGCTGGGTGCACTCGCGACGATCGCCTTCGATGAGGGCCGGATCCAGGACGCCATCTGGATGCTGAAAGAGAGCCTTCGCATCCACCGCCACCTCGGCGATCGCCTCGACAGCGCGGTGGATCTCTGCCGCGCCGCCCGCACCGTCGCCTTCGCCGGCAGGGCGGGCACAGCCGCCCGCCTCCTCGCAAGCTTTGCGGCGATGCGCGAGGAGATCGGCGTCAGGCGCTCATCGGTCGCCGAGATGAACGAGGAGACGCTCACCACCGTCCACAGGCAGCTCGATGAAGCAGCCTTCGCCGAGGCCTGGCGACAAGGCCAGGCGCTGACAATGGATGAGGCCGTCGCACTCGCCCTGGAGACACTCGACTAACCGAGCGGGCGGCTCTAGTGGTCGGTCACGATCTTCCTGGAGCCCCTGACTAGGCTAGGCTCTTGCTTACCCTGACACGGCTTGGCGGCCACAGTTCGAAGGTCCCTTCTTGTGCCCAACGTTACCTCTGAATCAGAGTTCGTCCACCTCCACGTCCACTCCGAGTTCAGCCTGCTCGACGGCCTCTCCCGGATCGGCGAGATGACCCAGCGGGTGGCCGACGCGGGCATGAAGGCCCTGGCGATCACCGATCACGGGGCCATGTACGGGGCGATCGAGTTCTACCAGGCCTGCCGGCGGACGGGGCTGAAGCCGATCATCGGCGTCGAGACCTACGTTGCCCCGCGCAGCCACACCGACAAGGAAGCCAAGGTCGACGCCAACCCCCATCACCTGATCCTGTTGGCCAAGGACCTCGTCGGCTACCGCAACCTGATGAGCCTGGTCAGCAAGGCGCACCTGGACGGCTATTACTACAAGCCGCGCATCGACAAGGAGCTGCTCGCCCAGCACAGCGAAGGGCTGATCGGGACATCCGCCTGCCTCGGCGGGGAGCTGCTCAAGCGCCTGGCCGATGGCGACGAGAAGGGGGCGGCCCAGGCGGCCGATGAGTATCGGTCCATCCTGGGCGAGGGCAACTTCTTCGTCGAGGTGCAGGACCACGGCGTTCCGGACCAAAGACGCCTGCACCCGCAACTTGTCGAGCTGGCAAGGAAGATGAAGCTCCCGCTGTTGGCCACCAACGACACCCACTACACGGTCCGCGAGCAGCACGAGGCGCACGACCTGCTGCTCTGCATCGGGACCGGGAGCAACCTGGACACACCCGGCCGGCTGCGTTTCGAGAGCGACCAGTTCTACCTCAAGTCCCCGGCCGAGATGCGCCGCCTCTTCGGCGGCGAGCTGCCCGAGGCGATGGACAACACCCTGCGCCTGGCCGAGATGGTCGACCTGAAACTCGAATTCGACCAGCTAAGACTGCCGCACTTCCCGGTGCCCGACGGTGAGACCGCTGGCTCCTGGCTGCGCTCCGAATGCGAGCGCGGCCTGCTCGTCCGATACGGCGCCAACATGAGCGAAACCGTCCGGCAGCGCATGGAGTACGAGCTCGGCACGATCGACCGCATGGGGTACGCCGGCTACTTCCTGATCGTGGCCGATTTCACCCGCTTCGCGCGGCAGCAGGGGATCATGACCACCTGCCGCGGCAGCGCCCCCGGGTCAATCGTGACGTACTCGCTGGGCATCACGCCGGTTGACCCGATCGCCTACGGCCTTCCCTTCGAGCGCTTCCTGAATCCCGACCGGGTGACCATGCCGGATATCGACATCGACTTCGCAGATTCGCGACGCGACGAGGTGATCGAGTACGTCACGCGCAAGTACGGCAACGATCGGGTGGCCCAGATCATCACCTTCGGCACGCTGGGCGCCAAGGCGGCGATCCGCGACGTGGGGCGCACCATGGGGCTGACCTATGCGGAGGCCGATCGGGTCGCCAAATCGGTCCCCAACGAGCTGAACATCAGCCTGGAGCGCGCCATCGACACCAGCCCGCAGCTGCGGGAGCTGATGGTCGGCGACCCGCGGGTGGAGAAGCTGATCAGCGTCGCCAAGCAGCTCGAGGGCGTCGCGCGTCACGCCTCGACCCACGCGGCCGGGATCGTCATCAGCCGTGAGCCGCTGACCGAGATCATGCCGCTGCAGCGTGCGACCGACGGTCGCACCACCATGACCCAGTTCGAGATGCATGCCTGCGAGGCGCTGGGCCTGCTCAAGTTCGACTTCCTGGGCCTCATCAACCTCACCATCCTGGCCGATGCCGTCGACCTGATCCGGACCCACCGGGGCGTCGAAATCGACGTCGACGCGCTGCCGCTCGACGACGCGAAGACCTTCGCGCTGCTCTCCACCGGGGAGACGACCGGCATCTTCCAGCTCGAGTCGGCGGGGATGCGCCGCTACGTCAAGGAGCTCAGGCCCACCGAGGTGCGCGACCTGGCGGCCATGGTCGCCCTCTTCCGCCCCGGCCCGATGGCCAACATCCCGGCCTACATTCGTCGCAAGCACGGCCTGGAGCCGGTGTCGTACCTCCACCCCTCGCTCGAGCCGGCCCTGCGCGACACCTACGGCATCTTCGTCTACCAGGAAGACATCATGACCGCCGCCATCGCCATGGCCGATTACACGGGGCCGGAGGCGGACAACCTGTGCTACGCGATTCGCAAGAAGAAGGAATCGGTCCTGCACGAGCACGAGGCCAAGTTCAAGGCGGGCGCCCGCAAGAAGGGGATTCCCGCCTCGGTGGTGGAACAGGTCTTCGCCGCCTTCGAGCCGTTCGCGCGCTACGGCTTCAACAAGGCCCACGCCACCTGCTACGGGCTGATCGCCTACCAGACGGCCTACCTGAAGGCCAACTATCCGGTCGAGTTCATGACCGCGGTGCTCAACGGCTTCCGCGAGCGCTCCGAGAAGGTGGCCGCCGTGATCGCCGAGTGCCGCCGGCTGGGGATCCCGGTCCGTCCGCCCGACGTCCAGGCCTCGCATGCGCTCTTCACCGTCGAGACCGATGCCGATGGCACCTCCGCCATCCGCTTTGGGATGGCCGCCGTCAAGAACGTCGGCGAGGGAGCGATCGATTCGATGGTCGCCGCCCGTGAGGGGCGTTCCGCCGCTTCGGATGTGGCCGGCCCCTTCGCCTCGCTCGACGACCTGTGCCGGCGGGTCGACCTGCACACGGTCAACAAGCGCGTCTTCGAGTCGCTGATCAAGGTGGGGCGCTCGTCTCACTCGGCGCGCCGGGCGCCCTGCTGGCCCGTCTCGACACCGCACTCGAGGCCGCCGCCCGGCACCAGCGCGACGTGGCGGCGGGGCAGGGGACCCTCTTCGACCTCTTCGCTGCACCGGTTCCGCTGCCCGCGGCGGCCTCTGAGGACGCGGCGGTCGACCTCGACGAGATACCGCGCCGCGAGCGGCTCCGCTGGGAGAAAGAGCTGCTGGGCCTCTACCTGTCCGAGCACCCGCTGGGGGAGATCGCCGACCAGCTCCCCGACTACGTGACCGCCTACACCGGCGACCTGGCCGAGGAGAGCGACCAGGCCAAGGTGACGATCGGCGGCATCATCCAGGCCACTCGCCGGGTGGTGACCCGCGCCGGTTCGACCATGCTGGTGGCGACCATCGAGGACCTGCAGGGGAGCGTCGAGGTGGTCGTCTTTCCCAAGGTCTTCGCCGAGACGGGCCTGGCCTGGACGGAGGACACCGTGGTGCTGGTCACCGGGCGCATCGACCGCCGCGACGAGACGACCCAGGTGCTGTGCGAGACGGTGCGTGGCTGGGATGACGCGGTGCGGATGGGGCCGGTCGCCTTTGCCGCGGAGCGGGATCGGCTGGCGCGGGCGCGGGTCCGTCCCGGCGCCTGGCGGGGCAACGGCAACGGTAACGGGCACGCCGTCGCCCCTGTCGAGCTCCAGCCCACGGTCGCCTTCGCGGTCGGCCCCCTTGAGCCGGCCGAGGAGCCGTCGGCCCCGGACGATGCGGTGCCGATCAAGGTCGCCCCGGAGGGCGGCCGCGGCCTGATCGCCATCGGCTTCGCAGGAGAAGTGGCGCTCGACCGACTGCTGCCGGCAATCGAATCGGTCACCGCCGCCATTCGCGACCGACCAGGGCTGCTGCCCGTGGTGATCAGCATCCCGGTGGCCGGCGCCACCCGCCAGGTGCGACTGCCGCACCGCGCCGACTGGGACGAGCAGCTGGCCGACCTGCTGAGCCGGGCGGCCGGCATGCCGCTGGCAGTGGAGCTGCTGTCGACCGTCCTCGAGCCCGGATGAGGCTGCTATCCTGCCGGCCGTGACCCGCAAGACCGCACCCACCGGAGAGGCGCTGACCGCCGCCATCCTGCGCTACCTGCGCCGCACCCCGAACGAGGCGCTCGACCTGGCGCCGCTCGCCGCCGAGCTTGGCGTGGAGCCGACCGCCATGCAGCTCGCCGCGGAGCACCTGGGCCGGCGTGCATTCGTGGTTCTCCCGTTCATCGAGCCGGGCGCTGCCGGGGGAGCGCAACTTGCCGAGGCGGGCCTGCGCTGGCTGATCGCCCGGGAGGGCGGCACGCCAATGGACACGCCACCGGCCTTCCAGCCCGCCACCGGGCGCGTCCGTGCCGAGGACGAGGCTGCCCGCCTGCCTCGCGCACAGGTCTACGGGGTCCGGCGCTAGCCGCGACCCCTCTTGTGCGGCGGCTCGCGAGTCACCGCATGGCTACAACGGCCAACGAGACCCCGATTCGTAGCCGCCGCGCTCATCGGGTGGCCGTTCGAGCCATCGACAGCCCGTCGCTTGCCCCAACTTGGCCGTTGTAGTCGCCGGGCGCACGCGAAGCCGAATGAAGCCGAAGCCCCCCGAGACCTGGCCGAAGCCACGACCCCGCGACGCTCGAGGATCTTCGACAGGAACGCCTGGGTTCGTTCTTCTCGCGGGTGGCTGAAGAGCTCGTCCGGGGAGCCCTCCTCGATGATGAAGCCCTCGTCCATCATCACGACCCGATCGCCGACCTCCCGCGCAAAGCCCATCTCGTGGCTCACCACGATCATGGTCATCCCCTCGTGCGCCAGCTCCTCGCATGACGTCGAGCACCTCGCCGATCATCTCCGGGTCTAGGGCGCTGGTCGGCTCGTCGAAGAGGATCAGCGACGGCCGCATGGCCAGCGCCCGGGCGATCGCGACGCGCTGCTGCTGCCCGCCGGAAAGCTGCTGCGGGTACACATTGGTTTTCGCGGCCAGGCCCACGCGCTCGAGCAACGTGGCTCCCATCTCGCGCGCATCGGCTTCGGGAAGGCCCAGCACCTGCATCGGTGCTTCGATGATGTTCTCGAGCGCGGTCAGGTGCGGAAAGAGGTTGAAGCGCTGGAAGACCATCCCGATCTCGGCCCGCTGGCGCGCGATGTTGCGCTCGCGATCCTCGACCAGCTGGCCATCCACCTCGCGATACCCGATCAGGTGGCCGTTGACGGAGATGCGCCCCTGCTGAATGCGCTCCAGGTGGTTGATGCAGCGCAGAAAGGTCGTCTTGCCAGAGCCGGAAGGACCGATGAGGACCACCACCTCGCGACGCCGCACCGTCAGGCTCGCGCCCTTCAGCACATGGAGGCGCCCGAACCACTTGTGGACATCGGTCGCATCGACGATCAGGTCGTCGCCCGATTCGGGCAGGTTGCCGACTGCCTCGAGCAGGTCATGGGGGGCATGGACGCTCATCGCATGCCACTTCCCGATGAGCCAAAGCGAGAGCCAAAGAGGCGGTCTCGCAGCCCAGGGCCGGCATCGGCTCCGACGCCAGTGCCGCGCGCCAGCCTGCGCTCGATACGCGCCTGGATCAGGCCCCAGACGCTCGTGAGCAACAGGTACCAGATCGCAGCGGCGATGAAGAGCTCGAACGGATGGAACACGAATCGTCCGCTGGAGTTCATCCGCGAGAAGGTCACATACAGTTCCGGCACGCCGATCGCCACCAAGAGCGACGTTGTCTTGAGCATGTTGTTGAATTCGTTTCCGAGCGGTGGGACGATGACCCGGGCCGCCTGCGGCAGGACGATCCGGAGCATCGCCTTGCGGTAGGTCATGCCCAGCGACTTGGCGGCCTCCATCTGGCCCGGGTCGATGGCCAGGATCCCGGCGCGCACGATCTCGGTCATGTAGGCGCCCTCGTTGAAGCCAAGCGCCACGATGCCGGCCTGCACCCTGCCGGGCACCACGAGCCCCAGGATATCCAGGTCGGGCCAGCGGTAGACGCCGGTCACCCCCAGGCCGAAGAAGATGAAGGTGATTTGCACCAGGAGCGGCGTTCCGCGGAAGAACCACACGTAGGTTGAAGCCGCCCAGCGCACGGGGGCAATTCGCGAGATCTTGCCGATTGCCCCGACCACCCCCAGCACCACGCCGATCAGCTGGCTGACCACCGAGATGGAGAGCGTCAGCCAGACGCCGTTGAGGATCAGCGGGGTTGGCCGGAAGACCGAGTCAACGACGATATTCCAGTTGTATTGGTAGGTCGACTTGGCGCATCCGGCCAGCAGCAGGCCGAGGATCAGAAGCCCGGCCAGCCGAAGGGCTGGCCGGGCTCCACGACGCGTGACTCCCACGGGCGTACGCGTCATCTCGGGCGCTTGGTCAGCTCCCGCTCTGGACCGCGACGTCGCTCTCTTCGACCCCGTAGCTCTCGAGTCCGTACTTGCCGAGGATTTCAGCGTACGTGCCGTCGGCCATCATCGACTTCAGCGCCGCGACGACCGCCGCGCTGAGGCCCGTCTTCGCCTGCGGAACGCTGATCCCTTCCTTGACCACTTCAACCGTCACGCCCGACAGCTCGAACTGGTCGGGCTGCTGGACGGTGTAGTAGCCAGCGACCGGTGAGTCGGCAAAGTAGGCGTCTTCCTGGCCGGCAGCGAGGGCCAGCAATGCGTCGCTGTCCTTGGTGTACTCGGTCATGATCACCTTGGCCTTGCCGGCATCGATGCACTGCTTGTTGAGCCCAGCCCCCGCGTAATCGCTGGTGCCGTTCACGTAGTCGACTTCAGTCGTGCCCTGCTCGGCGCCCACCTTCTTGCCGCACAGATCCAACTCGGTCGTGATCCCCGCCGGATTTCCCTTGGCGACCACGAAGGCCTGGCCGGCCTGGAAGTACGGAATCATGTCGACGACCTTCAGCCGGTCGGCGTTGATGTTCTGTGCCGAGATGATGATGTCGCACTTGCCGGCATTGACCGCCTCGATGATCGTGTCGAAGATCGAGTTCTCGATCACCGGGGTGAGGCCCAGCCGCTTGGCGATCTCGTTGGAGATGTCCACGTCCGAACCTGTCGGATTGCCCGCCTCGTCGAAGAATTCCTGGGGTGGGTACGGGATGTCGATGCAGGTCACCAGCTTGCCGGCGAAGCTGAGCTCGTTGGCCGGGACGGTCGCCACCGGCGCGGGGTTCGTCGATGCGCTGGCCGATGCATTCGCCGATGCCGTCGCCGATGCCGACGGACTGTTGCCTGCTGCCTGGCAGCCGGCGAGGAAGAGCAGAGCAGCGATGGAGCCGATCGCAACTCTCCGCGTGAAGAGAGACATGCCGGTCCTCCCGAACCTGAAAATGGGTGCGGTCATGCGCCGCTTTGGCCGTAGCCTACTCCCGCCGGATAGGGGAAGTCGAGAATTGCAGGCAACCGGTTACACTCGCCGGGTGAATGAGGGAGGCACGAGCTCGCGCATCTCGCGGCCTCCGCTCAGCCGTGCCGCCACCCTGCCGTCGCGTTTCTACCAGGACCCGGCTGTCCTCGAGGTCGAGAAGGAGCGCATCTTCGGCCGCACCTGGCAGCTGGTCGCGCGCGCCGATGAGCTCGCACGCATCGGCGACTTCGTGCCCGTCACCGTCCTCGACGAGCCGATCGTGATCACGTACGCCCAGGAGGGGCAGCTGCACGCGTACTACAACGTCTGCCGGCATCGGGCAGGGCAGGTGGCCCTCACCCGCGGCAACCGCAAGAGCCTGCAGTGCGGGTACCACGGCTGGACCTACGGCCTCGACGGCACCCTGCGGGCCTGCCCCGAGATGGAGGAGACCGAGGACTTCCGCAAGGAGGACTTTGGCCTGCTTCCGGTTCGCGTAGACCGATGGGGCCCGTTCGTCTTCGTCTGTCTCTCTGCGGATGCCCCGCCGCTGGCCGAGGTGCTGGGCGCGATCCCCGGTGAGGTTGCGCGTACCGGCTACGACGTCGATCGGATGCGGCTGGTCGAGCGGCGCGAGTACCTGATCGAGTGCAACTGGAAGGTCTACGTCGACAACTACCTGGAGGGCTACCACCTGCCGATCGCGCACCCGCAGCTCTTCCGCGAGCTCGACTACGACGCGCTACCGCGTGGAGGAGTTCCGCTACTACTCCAAGCAGCACGCGCCGATTCGTGAGCTGAAGCCGGGCGAGGAGCTCGGGAGTCGATCGGCGCTACCTGCGCACCGCCGATGGCGAGGAGGATGCCCTCTACTACTGGGTCTTCCCGAACACCATGTTCAACATCTACCAGGACAACATGTCCTCGAACGTCATCCTGCCGCTGGGGCCCGCTAAGACGCTCACCATCTTCGAGTGGTTCTTCGCCGAGCCGGGTACCGGGCCTGGTTGGGAGAGCGATGCAGCAGACGATCGCCTTCTCCGATGAGATCCAGCAGGAGGACATCGTCATCTGCGAGCAGGTGCAGCGCGGCCTGCGCTCACGCTCCTACGACACCGGGCGCTTCTCCGCCAAGCGCGAGAACGGCGTCTACCACTTCCAGAACCTCGTCCGCGAGTTCCTCGCCGAAGGGGAGGCGGAGGCGCAGTAGCCGCTGGCCTCCACCGATTGCTGGTGGCAGTACATCAGCACTGGGAGGGCTTGGTGCGCGACGCCTCACTGCTGGCAGCGATGCTACGACTCGCCCGCGGCGGTTCCGGCGTCGGTCTACTGCTGGCACCGATACCGCTGCCGTGGCCGTGCTGGCCCAATGACCAGCTCTGCGTGGCGCCGTTGCCCGCACAATCAGAGCTTGTGCACGAGCACCGACGCGCTTCCAGGCGCATCGGCGCACAATTAGTGTTGTGCAGGGGCGCTTTTGGGGAGCTTCCGGTGCCGATGCACAACTGATGCCTGAACGACCCAACAAGGGCGCCGGCGACGCCAGATACTCGCCAGGTGAGTACCAATCCGGCGGACGGCCGGTTCGGGCGCCACGTACTCACGTCGCGAGTAAGAGGGGCGGTTTTGGCGCCCGAACAAGGATCGGTACTCACTCCATGAGTAAGTGGCGCCCGAGTTCCCCGAGGAGGAGATCCCGATGACCACCCACAGCGCGGACAGCCTGACGGTCGCGCTTGTCTCCGAGGTGTTCTGGCAGCCCGACGCCCCCGCGCGCCTCGCGCAGCGCCTGGCCGACTGCGCGAGCCGCGGGGCGCAACTCGCGGTCCTGCCGGAGATGCCGCTCAACCCGTGGCGCCCGTCCACCAAGGTGGCCGTTGACGAGGACGCCGAGCCGATGAACGGCCCGCGCAGGCAGCTGATGGCCGCGGCAGCGCGCCAGGCGGGGATCGGGCTGGTGGGCGGGATCATCCATCGCGACGAAACGACCGGACGCCGCACCAGCCGCGTGCTGGTCTTCGACGCGAGCGGCGCCCTGGTCGCCACCTACGAGAAACTGCACCTTCCCGAGGAGCCGGGCTTCTGGGAGACGAGCCACTACCAGCCGGGCGAGACGGCGCCCAGGCGGATCGACGCGTTCGGCATGCCGATCGGGATCCAGATCTGCTCTGATGCCAATCGGCCGGAGGGTTCGCACCTGCTCGGCGCCCAGGGGACCGAGGCGATCCTGATCCCGCGCGCGACAGAGCAGGTCACCTACCCCCATTGGCGAGTGGTCTTCCGGGCCAACGCGCGGACCAGTGCCTGCTACGTGCTATCGGTCAACCGCCCGGAAGCGGAGGACGGCGTGCTGATCGGCGGACCGTCGATTGCGGTCGACCCCTTCGGCGAGGTCATGGTCGAAACGACCGATCCGATCGCGGTGGTGACCCTGGAGTCGAGCGCCGTACGCAAGGCAAGAGACGCCTATCCGGGCTATCTGCCGATTCGCGCGCGCCTGTACGCCGATGCCTGGCGCGAGATCGCCGGACGCGACGGCGAGCCGGACTGATCCGAGTCGCGCTAGTTGGTGAAGCTGAAGTGCCCTTCGGCGATCAGCTCGGCGCCGCGATACTCGCGCATGATGAAGTTGCCGATGCCCCAGACCGAGATGAGGACGCTCGTTCGCACGCTGTATCCGGCGATCTTCAGTCCCGGCGTGACGTCGATGCTCTCGTTTTCCCGGGCCTGCACCACCTTGAGCGAGCCGTCCGCCTCCACCCGGAGAACCTCCTCGCTCAGCGATGAGACGCCGAACGGCTCGGTGAGCAGGATCGAGTAGCAGAAGCGCGTGCCAGGGCCGAAGGTATCGGTCGGGCCGGTGACCTGGTGGGTCGAGGTGTTGAGTCCGAGTCCATAGGTGATGGTGCCGATCAGCGGCGGGGTCGGCACGGGGGTCTCAGAGCCCGATGTGCTCGGCCCCGCGCTGATGCTCGGCTCGGCGCTGACCGACGGAATGGGCGTGGGCGTGGGGGTCGCCTCGGCCACATTGGGGGCCGGCGGGATGATCCCGGCGAAAACGAGGCCGACCACGATCGCCAGCACGATCGAGCCCACCGCCGCACCGATCGAGATCAGCGAGGCCCGATCGGTGGGGAAGATGCCACCCGAGCGTCCACCGGCGGCGCTGCGCACGATCGGCGCTCCACACGAGCGACAGACCTGTGCCCAGGCCGGGTTGGTGTTACCGCAGTTGAAGCATTCGACGGTGTCACCGCTCATCGCGCGAGAGCCTAGCACGCGAATGGCCGCCGGCGGTGAGAACGCCGACGGCCCGTTGGACGACCACACAACTGGTCGGCCGCCACCGATGGTAGTTGAAGACGGCGGGAATGAACCGGTCGGCCGGGACGCCGGGTGCAGCGGCGGGGGGTCCTACCGGCGTCTGACTGGCCGAATGCGCTCTGTCGGAGGCCTGTCAGCACAGTCGCGGCCCGAAATGCCGCCCTGGGGCGCCATCTAGGCCAGTCAGCGGCCGTAGGGACCTCTGGCGACGACACGTGGCTCAGATGACGGCTGCGGGCTCGCCGCCACCGGGCGTTCTACGCCAGCGACGTCACGTGGCCAGGTTGCAGCCGGCGGCCCGGGCGTCCTCGGCCAGCAGCTCGAGCGCCGTGTCGCTGGTGGCGCTCTCCTGGAGCAGGGTCATCACCCGAGCGACGCCCACCTCCCGGTAGCCTGCCAACAGCTCGACCCGTGCCGGGCCGGCGACCTTGATCGTGTCCCGGCCGATGTTGACGGAGAGCCGCAGGCTGGCCGGATCGCGGCCGATCTCCTCGCAGCGCGACGCGATCACCGGCTTCGCGTCACGCACCTCGTCGGGGCTGAGCCAGTCCAGGTTGAGCTCGTCGGCGTGGCGGGCCGCCAGCCGCCAGGTCACCTTGGGTCCGTTGCCGCCGACCATGATCGGGACGCGCGGCTGCTGAAGGCCTCGCGGCACGTTGATGGCATCGGTCACCGAGGCGTAGGTTCCGGCGAACGTGGCGTGACCTGGGGCCGAGCATCCGGGTGATGACCTCGAGGTCGTCGGCGAGCATCGCCAGGCGGGTCCGTGGTCTCGGGGAAGCCGTAGCCGTAGGCCAGCCACTCGTCCTCGCTTCCAGCCGGCGCCGATGCCCAGCTCCATCCGGCCGCCGCTGATGACGTCCAGCGTCGCCGATCATCTTGGCCGTCAGGGCCGGGTTGCGGAACGCGGTGCAGATGACGACGTGGCCGAGCCGCACGCGCTCGGTCGACGCGGCCAGCGCGGCGAGCGTGGTGAACGACTCGAAGGTCAGCTCGTCGGTCGGTTCGGGGACGGTCTGGAAATGGTCGAAGACCCAGACCGATTCAAACCCCAGGCGCTCCGCCTGGCGGGCGACTGCGAGTGTGCGCTCCCAGGCGCGCCGCGGCTCCCAGCCGTCGTACTCGCCGGTCCAGCCCTGGGGCACGATCACGCCGATATCCATGTTGAATCCTCCGAAAGGTGGTGCCGAGCCCTGCGAAACAGAACCACCGCCAGGCCGGATAGCCAGATCAAGGAGCCGAAGAAGGCGAACGGTCCCGCGAGCGGGCCAATCCAGTTGGTCAAGGCAAAGCCGAGACCGGCGACGATCCCCACGGCGCTCAATAGCCTCGGAAGTTGCCCTGACCGGATGCCAACGACAGCCCAGCCGATCCATGCCAGTCCGAATGCATAGCTGCCGGCCGACCGCATTCCGCCTGCAACGACACTGATCGCCAGGTTCAACGCAGTGAGGTCGCTTGCGCCCGAGGCAGCGGCTAACTCACCGGCCTGCCTGCTGTCAACAAACACGCTGTAGAAGACAGTCTCCTGGAGGATCGCGCCGGCTGCGATGAACGCTGCGCCGCCGACCACTCCGGCGACCAGGGCCAGCCAGCCAAGGAGTCCGTCCGTCCCGAGGTAACGACCGAGAGTTGCCGCCAGGACGATCATCGCCGACCCGAATAGCAGCTGGAGCGTGGCATCTGCCGTCAGCAACGCGAGGTTGTCGGCCACCCGCGCAGGCACATAGCGGTCGGCGTTCCCCGGCAGCGCGGCGCTACCTAATCCAGCGACAACGAGCGAGACGAGGAGCAACAGAAACACGGCCAGGGCCGCCCAGGCGGCGGGCGCCGGCGAGGCAGCCCGCCGTGGCGGCACGGCGGCGGCCCGTACTCCCGCAGGGCTGGGGACGGCGTCCATGGCGGGCTCCTTGTTGGCGAATTCCCCGGGTGCTCGCGACCTCGACCATGTTCATCGGGGTCAGAGCCACAGCCGGCACAATAGGGCATGCCGGCTGGCGTTAACGCCACAGTTCGGGCAGAACCCGTCGCCCACGCTCCCTCTGTTCTACGCCCAACCCCGCCACCGTGCACGAACAGGGGTGGTGCCGGAGGTGGGGGTTGAACCCACACGAGCTTGCGCTCATCGGTGTTTGAGACCGACGCGTCTGCCGATTCCGCCACTCCGGCGACGGGGGAATGTGATTATAGGGAGCCGATGCCCGAGCACGACTCCGCCAGCCCTGCCAAACGGACCGCGCCGCTCCCCGATGAGGAGGCGCTCGTCGCGCGTGCGATGGCCGGCGATCGGACAGCGTTTGCGCAGCTGGTCGAGCACTACCAGAGGGCCTGCTACGGCCTGGCCTGGCGGCTGCTGGGCGACCCGGACCTGGCAGCCGATGCCGCGCAGGACGCCTTCGTGCACGCGTATGCCGCCATCACCAAGTATCGCGGCGGCATGTTCCGCTCCTGGATCCTGCGCATCACGGCGAACGCCAGCTACGACATCCTGCGCCGCGCGCAGCGTCGTCCGACTACCACTCTGCCAGACCCCGAGGAGGGCGAGGGCGAGCTGCCCGACCTTGCCGCCCCCGATCCAGAGGCGGAGGTGGGCCGCGCCGAGCTGTACCGCCACCTGGACGCCGCCCTCCGGCTCTTGCCCGAGGACCAGCGCACCGCGGTGGTGCTGTGTGACGTCTACGGGATGGACTACAGCGAGGTGGCCGCCGCGACCGCATCGGCGCTGGGGACCGTCAAGTCACGCATCCATCGCGGGCGCCTGCGCCTGCGCGAATTGCTCGCCGCGCACCGGGAACTGTTCCTCAGCGAGGTGCGTCTGGACCGATGACCATGCAGAACACCCCGCACCCCGACGACGAGCTTCTCTCCGCCTTCGCCGGCGCTGATCGCGATACCGTCGCCGATCGCGCCCTGACCGATCATCTGGCCACCTGCGAACGGTGTCAGGGGATCGTCGACGAGCTCGCGTTGCTCCGCTCGGCCCTCTCCGAACTCCCCGATCTGACCCCCTCCCGTCCCCTGCAACTGCTGCCGCCCGTCCCCGAGCCAGTCCAGCGCGGCGCGTCGGGGTGGTTGCGTCGCCTGGTGGCCCCGGTTGTTGCGACGGGAGCGGGCCTGCTGCTGGTCGGCGCGGTCGGCACCGCCGGGCTGCTCGGCCAGGTCAGCCTCTTCGGCGCTGCTGGTGCGGCGCCAGACCGGGAGATAACCGCCACCGATAACGCGTACGTGCCCGCCGATAACCCGGACGCCTTTAGCCCGGACACCTCGCCGGGCGCCCTGGCGGCCGGGTCGCCGGCCCAGTCGTCGGGTGAACGCTCGAACGACGACACCACCGGCAAATCCACCGACGGCGGGACCGACGCCATCCCGGCGGGGCCGTGGACTGTCCTTCTGATCGCGGGTTCCGGACTGGTGATCGGTGGGCTGTTGCTGCGATACAGCGTGCAGCCGCGAGCCGGCTAGGATCGATTCGCGGACTGACCTGAGCGTCCCGGCCTTGTCGTAGCCGCTGGGCGGCTCTAACGGCCAAGATGACCGCGCGGAGCCCGTGTCGGCGGCCGAATCGCCGCGGGGCGGCTACCGCAGCCAAGCATCGCGCCGAAGTTGGCCGTTGTAGCCATGCGGTGGCTGTGCCCGGTCACTCCCACGGGAACGCGGGGCTAGACCAGCTTCCCGACCACGACGGCCACGGCCAGGAACAACACGAAGAAGACCGCCACCGCCAGCGCCGCCCAACCGGAGTCGCGGAAGGTGCGGGGTAGCGGCGCCATCGGCTCGGGGCGCCGGGTCGGGGGGATCTGCACCTCGCCGGGTGGGCGTACCGTGCGGGGAGCCGCACGAGTCTCGGCGGCGGTCGCACGCCAGGTGGCCCAGGTACGGGTGTTGGTCGGTTGGGCGGGCCGAATCGGCGCGCGAGAGGCAGCCCAATGTCCATTGCCCGCGCCGCCGGCGGCCGGATGCGACACGTCATAGGAAGCTCGCCGGTCCCGCGACGAGAGGATCTCCCAGGCCTCATTGACCGCGCGCATGCGCTCCGTGAACTCTTCGTCGGGGTGCAGGTCAGGGTGAAAGCGCTTGGCCAGCCGCCGATGGGCGAGCGACACCTGGGCGGCGCTGGCGTCGCGCGGCAGCCCCAGGACCGTGTACGGGTCGAACGATAAGCGGTCCGGCATTGGGCGATTCTAGCGACCGATCCACGCCCGGCATCGGTCTAGACTGGCCTCCACCATGGGAGCGCGACGACCGATCCTGATGCTCATCGACGGGCCGAGCCTCGTCTATCGCGGCTACTTCGCCCTCCCCCCGTTGACCACCTCCGAAGGCATGCTGGTCAACGCCGTCTTCGGCTTTCTGCAGATCGTGCTGCGCGGCATGCAGGACCTCAAGCCCGACTACGCGGTGCTCAGCTTTGACCTGGGCAAACCGCGCTTCCGCTTCGACGCCTACCCGGAATACAAGGCCGGCCGGCCGAGCATGCCCGACGACCTGCGCGCCCAGTTCCCGATCGTGCGGGAGGTGGCGACGCTCATGGGGATCCCGATCCGCGAGCTCGAAGGCTATGAGGCCGATGACGTGATCGGCAGCCTGGTGCAGCTGGCCAAGAAAGCGGGCGTCGACACCTACATCGTGTCCGGCGACCTGGACGGGTTGCAGCTGGTCAACGATCACGTGCGCCTGCTCACCACGCGGGCAGGCGTGGCCTCCACGGTGATCTACGACGAGGAGAAGGTGGCCGAGCGGTTCGGCCTGCGGCCCGACCAGATGCTCGACTACAAGGCGCTCAAGGGGGACACCAGCGACAACATCCCGGGGGTCCCAGGGGTGGGGGAGAAGACGGCCATCGCGCTGCTCCAGCAGTTCGGCTCGCTCGATGCGCTGTACGAGCGCCTCGACGAGATCAAGGGCAAGCTGAGCGAGCGCCTGGCCGAGCATCGCGAGTCGGCCTTCATGTCACGCGAGGTCGGCCGGATCGTGACCGACCTGCCGGTGCCGCTGGACCTCGAGGCAGCTCGCACCGGCCGCTACGACCGCCGCGCGGTGGCGCAGCGCCTCCGGGAGCTGGAGTTCCGCACGCTGATCGATCGGCTGCCAGCGTCGAGCATCGCGCCGACCGGCATGGATGCTCCGGAGCGCGAGACGAAGGGTGGCCTGCAGCTCTCGCTCGACCTGCTGGGGAGCGGCCATCAGACAGCAACCGGCACGGCGGCCCCCTCGACGGCCGGCGAAACCTGGGCGCGCGCCGCACCCGACCCGACCGTGGATCCGGGCGGCGCCATCGAGCACGTCGATCCGCGCATTCCTCGCGGTGAGGCCGACGCCGTGGAGCTGGAGGCCTGGCTGGCGGCGCATGGCCAGGCGGTGGGGCTCGGCTGGGCGACCGGCCCGGGACGACCGCTCGAGCGGGCGCTGCTGGGGATCGGCTTCGCGGGAGCGGACGGCTCGTGCTGGTACCTCCCCTGGGACGAGGAACGCACCTCCGACCTGCCGCGCTGGTTCCGGCGAGCGGATCGGCCCCTCATCGGGCATGACCTCAAGCAGTTGGTCACGCTGCTGGCACAGCGGGGCATCGAGCTGCCGGGCCCCGCCTTCGACACGCTGATCGCGTCGTACATGCTCAACCCGGCGCTGCGCGCCCAGACCCTCGACGACCTGGCCGCCAACCGATTCGGGGCCGAGCTGCCGCCGCGTCCGCTCTCGGCCGAAAGCGGCGCAGAAGAGGGGGTGGTAGCGCGCCGCGCGGCGGCCGAGGCGCTCACCGCGCTGCTCGCCAGACCGGCGCTCGAAACGGAGCTGGCCGAGGTGGGCCTCTCCGCCCTCTTCGACGAGGTGGAGATGCCGCTGCTGCCGGTGCTGGCCCGCATGGAGCTGGCCGGCATCCTGATCGACCGGGGCACGCTCGCGGCGATGGGCGCCGAGTTCGGCGCGCAGATCGCCTCGCTGGAGGAGCGGATCTTCGGTGCGGTGGGGCACGCTTTCAACATCGGTTCACCCAAGCAGTTGGAGCAGATCCTGTTCCACGAGCTGGGGCTGCCTGCCACCAAGCGCACGCGCACCGGCTATTCGACCGATGCTTCCGTGCTGGAGGAGCTGCGCTCCCAGCACGAGGTGGTGGCGCTGATCCTGGAGCACCGGCACGTCTCGAAGCTCAAGTCGACCTACATCGATGCGCTGCCGCTGCTGGTCGACGCAGAGGGGCGCCTGCACACCACCTACTCGCAGGCGATCGCCGCCACCGGGCGGCTCTCCAGCGCGGACCCGAACCTGCAGAACATCCCGATCCGCACCGCGCTCGGCCGCCGCATCCGCCGCGCCTTCGTGGCTCCGCCCGGGAAGCTGCTGCTGGCCGCCGACTACTCGCAGGTCGAGCTGCGGATCCTGGCCCACGTGTCGGGAGACCTGGGGCTCAAGGCCGCGTTCGCGGCGCACGAGGATATCCACCGCTCCACCGCTGCCCGGGTGCTCAAGATCCCGCCCGAGCAGGTCACCAGGGAGCAGCGCAGCATGGCCAAGATGGTGAATTTCGGAGTCGCCTACGGGATGAGCGACTTCGGCCTCAGCGAGCGACTGCACATCCCGCGCGAGGAGGCGCAGCGCTTCATCGCGGACTACTTCGCCGCCTACGAGGGAATCCGGCGCTACACCGTCGAGATGAAGATCCTGGCCCGCGACCAGGGCTACGTGACGACCCTGCTCGGCCGGCGCCGCTACATCCCGGAGCTGAGTGCGCGGAATTCCTCGCTCCGCCAGGCGGGGGAGCGGATGGCCGTCAACATGCCGATCCAGGGGACCGCCGCCGACGGGATCAAGATCGCCATGGTGCGGCTGGACGCCTTGCTCCGCGAGCGGGGCCTGCGTTCGCGGATGCTCCTCCAGGTGCACGACGAGCTCGTCTTCGAGACCGATGAGCGGGAGCTGCCCGAGCTGGCGTCCCTGGCCCGCGAGGTCATGGAGGGCGCCCTGCCGCTCGACGTGCCGCTCACGGTGGAGCTCAAGGTGGGGGCCGATTGGGACCAGATGGACCGCTACCAGCCGAGCCCCGATGGCGGCTGGCGTCGTGAGCCGCGTGCTGCCGATGAACTGGAGGCCGATGAGCCGGCCCTGGTCGAGGTCGGCGGCTGACCGATGCCGGAGCTTCCCGAAGTCGAAACGGTCGCTCGTGATCTGCAGCGCTGGGTCGCCGGCGCCACCATCGTCGACGCCGAGGTGCGTTGGGATCGGACGATCCGCCACCCGCTGCCGGCGCAGCGCTTCGCCGTCGAGATCAGCGGCGCGACGATCCGCCGGGTCGGGCGACGCGCCAAGTCGGTGCTCCTGCACCTGGCCGATGGCCGGGTGATGACCGTGGCCCTGCGCATGACCGGCGCGCTGATCGTGGCGCCGCCGGGGACGCCGGACGATCGCCACGCGCGGGTCGTCTTTCGACTGGCCGATGGGCGCGAGCTGCGCTACCGCGACGTCCGAAAGTTCGGGCGGATCGGCCTGTGGGAGGGGGGCGGCCTGCGGGCTCGTCCGCGGCGGGTGGCGGAGGGCCGAGCTCCGTACCGGGTCGGCGAGGTTTTCGCGCGGCACGGCCCCGAGCCGCTGGCGCGGTCGTTCACGGCCGCCCGGCTGGCTGACCGCTTTCGAGGCCGGACGGGGCGCCTGAAGAGCCTGCTGCTCGACCAGTCGCTGATCGCCGGGGTCGGCAACATCTACGCCGATGAGGCCCTGTGGCGCGCCCGACTGCACCCGCTCCGCCGCGCCGACACGCTCACCCCAGCCGAGGTTCGGCACCTGCACCGCGCCATCCGGGCGGTGCTGCGCCAGGGAATCGCCAACCGCGGGGCGAGCTTCGCGGACTATGTCGGCGCCGATGGCGAGCCGGGCGCCAACGCGGAGCAGCTGGCCGTCTACCGGCGCACCGGCGAGCCGTGCCTGCGCTGCGGCCGCGGCATCGAGCGGATCGTGGTCGGCCAGCGCAGCACCCACTTCTGCCCGCGCTGCCAGGCGCTGCCCGGTGGGGAGGGCCCGGGATGAAGGTGATCGGCCTGACCGGCAACATCGGCTGCGGCAAGAGCACGGTCGCCGAGATGCTGCGCGCCCAGGGGGTCGCCACCATCGACCTGGATGTGGTGGCGCGGCAGATCCGCACCAACGACGGCTCGGTGCGCGGCCGGATCGAGCAGCGCTTCGGCACACTCGACGCAGGCCTGCTGGGCGGAATCGTGTTCAGTGATCCGGCGGCACTCGCCGACCTCGAGGCGATCCTTCACCCTCCGGTCCGCAACGAGGCCCGGGCGCGTCTCGCCGAGCTGGAAGCGGCCGGCGCCGAGGTCGCCTGCATCGAGGCGATCAAGCTCCTCGAGTCTCCCCTCCATGACCGCTGCGATCAGACCTGGGTGGTCCGCTGTGACGAGGCCGATGCGATCGCGCGGCTCTCCGAACGCGGCCTGGACGAAGCCGCGGCGCGGGCGCGCCTTGCCAATCAGTCGAGCCAGGCGGAGAAGGTCGCCGCGGCCGACGTGGTGATCGACGGCTCGGCCGCGTTGGAGGAGACCCGCCTCCAGGTCGAGGCAGCCCTGGCGGCGCTGCTCCGCTAGTGGTGCCCACGGACGTTGTTGCCATGAGCCCGCAGCGGGGCGCGCCCCGCTGCGTGGATAGCCATAGCACGTATCCAGCGAGCTGGCACAGCCGTGGCAGCGTGACCGGGCCCTCCGAGCGGGCATAGCCATGGCATGGCTATAACGGCCATGCGTAACGCTGAGTTCGCGCGGCGCCCGCCCAGATGGTGCGAGCGTTGCCGGAGCGTTCCGCGGCTTGACCCCTAACGGCCAGGGCCCCGATCGGGTGCCCATCAAGTTGAGTGTCGCCCGCGGGATGGTTCGGCGCGCCGGACGTGACCTGATAGGAGCGTGGAGTCCCTGTGACGGTCCCGCACGCATGGTTGTCCGCCCGGCGCGCGCATCGAGTCTAGTGCCGTCACGGAGGAGCGACCATGGTCAGCATCGGCATCGACACCCACAAGGCCACGCTGGCGGTCAGCGCGGTCGACGAACTCGGACGCCAGCGCGCGGCGCGGACGTTCAGCAACGATCCACGCGGGCACGCCTGCCTGCTGAGCTGGGCACAGCGTCAGCCCGCTCCGCGGCGGGTCGGGATCGAGGGCGCCGGCAGCTTCGGGGCGGCGCTGGCCGAGGTGCTGGTGGCTGCCGGTGAAGTGGTGGTCGAGGTGCCGGCCCAGTTCACCGACCGCGAGCGCCGCTCCCTGCTGCAGCACGGCAAGAGTGACCCGGGCGATGCGCTGGCCATCGCCCGCATCACCGCCCGTGAGCCACGGCTGCCGGCGCTGCGTCGGCCCGGTCTGGTCGCCGACCTGAAGCTGCTGGTCGGGGCGCGTGAACAGCTCATGGCCGAGCGCACCCGGCTCGTCAACCAGCTCCACGCCGACCTGCTGGTGCTGGCGCCGGGGTATGGGGCCCGGCTGCCGAACCTGACCGCTGAGCGCCATCAGGCCGCCGCGGCCCGCCTGCTGGGGCGACGCGATGGGGTGCGAGCCGAGCTGGCCCGCGCGCGGCTGCGCCGCCTGCGTCGGCTCAGCACCGAGGCCGAGCGCCTCGAGCAGCGGATCGCGAGCCTGTTGGTCGCCAGCGGCAGCTCGCTGCCGCAGCTCTCGGGGATCGGAGCCCTGACCGCCGCCAAGCTGCTCGGCGAAGCCGGTGACGTGACTCGCTATCGCAGCTCGGCGGCGTTCGCCGCGGCGAGCGGCACGGCACCGCTGCCGGCCTCGTCCGGGCAGCGTCAACGGCACCGCCTCAACCGCGGCGGCAACCGTCAGCTCAACCGGGCGCTGCACACCATGGCCCTGGTCCAGAGCCGCTGGGATCCGCGTGCTCAGGCCTATCTGGCCCGTCGCCTGGGCGATGGCAAGACTCGGCTCGAGGCGATCCGGGCCCTGAAGTGGCACCTCGCCCGGGTTGTGTATCGGACGATGCTGGCCGACGCACGGCCGGCGGCGGGCACCGCTTGACAAGATAGGAGCTCAACTTCAGGCCGATGCTTGGCCGTCCCAGCCACCCCGCGGCGAATCGGCCACGCAGAGGGGCTCCCGGCGTCCATGTTGGCCGTTGTAGCCACCAGGCGACCGTGGCAGATGGACTGGGACTTCAGGCCGCCAGCTGACGGCCGATGCCATCGCCGAGGCGCGACCGGCTTCGGTCGGGAGGTCCCGCACCGAACGTGGATGCGGCCGCTGGCGCCCCTTCAGGTACCTGATCGGGCGTCTCTCGATAGGGGGCCGGTCAACAGCGCGGCCGGGACATCACAACTATGACGCCGGGCTCGGCGACGGGCTCGCGAAGACCGGCGGACGCGGCACCGGGAAGTTGAACTCACGAAGCAGGGCGTCGAAGGTCGAGCCCAGCGTGGTGGCGGTGCGCCCATCCTCGTCGGGGCGCAGCACCAGGGTGAACTGGCCTCCCGCCGCGGTCAGTTCGGAGATCTTCTCGGCGGTGACCAGGTCGGCCCGCAGGATGTAGATGGCGCCGTTGCGAGCCAGGATGGTGAGCATCTGGAAGGTGACCTTGGTCGACGGGCCAGGGATGGCCACATCGGCTGGTGAGGCGGAGGGTGCCGGCGTGGGACCCAGTTCGGGATTGATCGCCAACGTGACGATCAGGTCCACGCGCTGGCCGGGGGCCAGGATGCCGGCGACCGCCCGGTCATCGGGCACGCTGACGCTCACCGCACGCAGGTCGGGTCCGTTCGGATCGAAGGAGGCACCCGGCTCGAGGATCGAGAAGGTCTGGCCCGAGCTGGCCGATGCGAGCATCGTCCGCGTGACCAGCTGACCGGTGGCGATCGGCACGGCACTGACCCGGCCGAGCACCTCGTCGATCCGCGTGAACGCGGTCTCGTTGGTGGGGTCGATGGGCACCGAGCGCATCGCCAGGTCTCCCTCCTCGATCGGCTTGCGAGACGGGATCTCGCGCAACGCCACCACCACCTGGCGCATCTGGACATCGCCCGAACCGGTCAGGCCGCTGGCGCGCAGCGCCGCGAAGACCGTCCCGGCCACGACCAGCGCCATCACCAGCCCCACGCCGATGTACAGCTTCGAGCGCTTGCTGTTCTTGTTCGAGTACTCGAGTTCCACGGAAATGGTCGCTCCTTCGGTGCTAGTTCCAGGGAATCAGGCGCGCACGCTGCGCTCGCTTGAGAGCCTGGTCGTTCGCGTCGGCATAAACGCCGGTGACGGCCCGGCCGGTGATCTCGTTGGCGTTCACATCGGTGACTTCGAAGACCGCGAAGCCGATGATGTCGACGTAGGTGCCCGTGCTCGAGGCGGTGGCCACCGTGAAGGTGACCGGCTGGAGATGGGTCACCGGCAGTCCGTCGCCATTGGTGCCGGTTGCCCGCACATCGAAGCGATAGCAGCCGGGCGCCAGCCCTACGGTGCTGATGTTCAGCGTGGAGAGCGCGCCGTTGTCGCTCGAGCTGGGGGCCACCGACGAGTTGCTGAAGGTGATCTGGCCGGCGCCGATGGCCGCCGCGCCGAGGCTGCAATCGCTGAAGCTGGCCGGGTCGTAGGAGAGGGCGACGGCGCTGCCGGCACTGCCCCACTCGGTGCCATTGGCGGTCGAGGTCGACACATACACGGCCAGGCTGACGGTGCCGCCCAACGATGGGGTTGCGCCGCTCACCGTTGAGTTGACCAAGCTGAAGTCGCGGATGGGGTCGCCCGTCGGCAACGGCACCAGCACCGCCACCGCGTAGCGGCGCGTCTGGAAATACGGGTTGCCCGAGTGGCCCTCCAGCCAGACGGTGTAGATGCCGGGCGGGATGGCGTTGGTCTCGATCCCGCTCATCGAGATCCGGGTCCCGTTCTTGGCGGGAATAAACACGTCGGTCGACCAGGTAGGCTGGTTCATGTCGCCCGCCCCGGGAGGGCTGACCGGCGGGTCGGGCAGGATGTCGTAGTCCGGGTGGCCGGCGGCCGTGGCATTCGCGTCGCCGTGGAGATGCAGGGTGACGGTGCTGTTGAACGCGTCATTGCGCGAGACGGTGAAGTTGGGGCCGTCGACCGGTGACGACGTGGTCGACTCCAGCGTGATGGATGAGGGCGGCGAAATCGCGAAGTCGGGGATCTGCATCACCGTGCCGTCATACACCGCCAGCAGCAGCCGATCGCCAACCGCGTACACGGTGCTGAAGTTGATGGGCACCATGGCCGTGTCGTTGCCGGACAGGGTGGCGACCTGGTCATTCGGGTCGGCCGGCTGGACGACCGGCGGGAACATCGGTCCGGGGTACCCGTCGAAGAGGTACTGGCCTTCCTTGTCCTTGAGCGTGTTGTCGGCTATCCCCGGGGTGACCCCGTTGTAGTAGACCCGAGACGTGGTCGACTGGAAGTTGCGGACGTCGAGGGCGATGAAGCCGCGGAACGAGTTGTCGTTGCCCGCCTTGGCGTTCGGTCCGTACAGGGGGATGGTCGGCCCGGGCTCCGACTCACTGGCCGGGGTGCGGCCGCCGTAGCCGAGCACGTTGTTGGCATCGACCGCCCCTAAGAGGCTCGTCGCTTCGGTGGCCAGCGTGTCGGTGAAGCCGTTGGCGGGCCCTGGAGCGGAGAGGTAGCGCCGGG
This sequence comes from uncultured Chloroflexia bacterium, assembly GCA_963750025.1. Lineage (GTDB taxonomy): Bacteria > Chloroflexota > Limnocylindria > QHBO01 > QHBO01 > CF-167. The sequence goes on along the minus strand of CAVVPF010000020.1, from coordinate 231,209 downwards.
CCACGATCGGCACGGCAGGCCCGCCCGCCAGCTGGCAATGGGCACGAGCCCCGCTGTCGAGGGTGGTGATCCCCACCACTCGGGCGAGAGCGGTGTCCATCGTGGAGAGGATCGCCACCCGGACGCTGGTGCCCGAAATGATGATCCCGGAGCGCAGGTAGGCCGGGTCGCCGGGATGGTTATCGAAGAAGACGCGGGCGTAGTCGGGGGCGATGGTGGCCACCGCGCCCGCAGGAGAGCCCTGCACGTTGATCATGGCCACGGTGCGAGCGGCATCGGCGGCGGCGTTGTCCGACTCGCCCATGATGAGGGCCCGACAGGCGGCCAGCGCCCCGGCATCGGCCGCGGTCTGGACGTGGCGTCGCTCGGCGTTCTGCCGCCCCAGGTCGATGGTGATCCCCGCGAAGGCGAGCAGGATCACCAGCAGCACGGCGAAGATGACCAGCACCTGGCCGCGCGGCGCCGGGCGCATCAGTTGACCACCATGGTGGCGACCGCGCGGTGCGCGAAGCGGCCGTTGGCATCGGTCCCCAGGAAGCTGCCGACCAACGGCACGATGATGTCGGAGCGGTACGTCAGGCTGACCCGCACCAGGCACCCCTCGCGGGTGTCGGGGATGCAGGTTGTGGCGGAGTTGCCGGTCGCCGGGCACGGGCCGTCCGAGGTGGTCACGTGGTCGCAGTACGACACCGTCAGGTCGCCGTTCACCAGGGTGTCGTCGGTGGTCGTCGGACAGGCGCCCGAGGTGGTGGACGCCGTGAAGTGCGGCGTGGCCGAGGAGAGGAGGCCGAAGGCATCGGTGGCCGCCTCGACAATGGCCCCGCAGCGGTGCGCGTCGTTCCAGCTCTTCGGTTGCTTGCGATCGTAGACGTAGATCGTCCCGGCGCGGGCTCCCTCGCGAGCTGCATTGGTGAGGGCCACGTTGGCCCCGAAGAGGAGCCCGAACTGGATGATCCCGACCAGGATCAGCATCACCGGCAGCAGCACGATGGCGAACTCGACCAGCGCCTGGCCCCCGGGGTGGGGCGCAGCGCGGCGCTCAACCGCCCGGGCGGCAGAGGCCTGGTCGCGGGAATGCAGAGTTGGCCGGGGCATCGGTACTGGTGAGCGTAGAAAGGGGCGGTACCGACGGATATAGGCCAGTCGGGTACCGACCGGTCGGTACCGATGGAGGTTTCGGTAGAATCGAGCTCCCCATGCCAGACCTCAAGGTTCATGCCCCGTTCGAGGCGACCGGCGATCAGCCGCAGGCGATCGACGCGCTGGTCGCCGGGGTGGCCGATGGGCTGAAGCACCAGGTCCTGCTGGGCGCCACCGGCACCGGCAAGACCTTCACCGCGGCCAAGCTGATCGAGGCTGTCGGGCGGCCCACGCTGGTGATGGCGCACAACAAGACGCTTGCCGCGCAGCTCTACCAGGAGTTCCGCGAGTTCTTCCCCGACAACGCGGTCGAGTACTTCGTCAGCTACTACGACTACTTCCAGCCGGAGGCCTACCTGCCGCGGTCCGACACCTACATCGAGAAGGACTCGTCACGCAACGACGAGATCGATCGGCTGCGGCACAACGCCACGCGCGCCCTCTTCGAGCGGCGCGACGTGATCATCGTGGCCTCGGTCTCGTGCATCTACGGGCTCGGGGCGCCGGTCGACTACGGGGCCACGGTCATCAACCTGAAGGTCGGTGGACATTACCGCCGCGACGGGATCCTGCGCCACCTGGTCGACCTCCAGTACCAGCGCAACGACACCGCCCTGGCGCGGTCCCGTTTCCGCGTGCGCGGCGACGTGCTGGAGGTGCAGCCCCCGCACGGCGAATATCTGGTGCGCATCGACTTCTTCGGCGACGAGGTGGAGCGCATCGTGGAGGTCGACCCGCTGACCGGGGAGCTTCTCGCCGAACGCCACGAGGTGAACTTCTACCCCGCTACCCACTACGTCACCCCGCCGCGACAAGCTGCTCGAGGCGGTCGGCGGCATCGAGGCCGAGATGGGGGAGCGGGTGACCGAGCTCGAGGCGGAGGGCGCATCCTGGAGGCCGCTCGTCTGCGTCAGCGGACCGAATTCGACCTCGAAATGATGCGCGAGGTCGGCTACTGCTCCGGCATCGAGAACTACAGCCGCCACCTCTCGCGCCGCGAGGCGGGGAGCCGGCCATGGACGCTGATCGACTACTTCCCGACCGACTTCCTGCTGATCGTCGACGAGAGCCACATCACGGTGCCCCAGGTCCACGGCATGTACAAGAACGACCGGACGCGCAAGGAGATCCTGGTCGACTTCGGGTTCCGCCTGCCATCGGCGCTCGACAACCGGCCGCTGACCTTCGAGGAGTGGGAGGACCACCTCAACCAGGTCGTCTACATGAGCGCCACCCCCGGTCCGTACGAGAGCGAGCGGGCGCAGCGGGTCGCCGAGCAGCTCATTCGCCCGACGGGCGTGGTCGATCCGGAGATCGTGGTGCGACCGACCGCCGGCCAGATCGACGACCTGATCGCCGAGATCCGCGAGACGGTCGAGCGCGGCGAGCGCGCCCTGGTCACCACCCTCACCAAGAAGATGGCGGAGGACCTGGCCGACTACCTGGCCGAGCTGGGGATCAAGGTGCAGTGGCTGCACAGCGAGGTCGACACGCTGGAGCGGGTCGAGATCCTGCGCGACCTGCGGCTGGGGGTCTACGACGTGCTGGTCGGCATCAACCTGCTGCGCGAGGGCCTCGACCTGCCCGAGGTGACGCTGGTGGCGATCCTCGACGCCGACAAGGAGGGCTTCCTGCGCTCGGGCGGCTCGCTGATCCAGGTCATCGGCCGCGCGGCCCGCAACGTCGGCGGGCGGGTGATCATGTACGCCGACCGGATGACCGATTCGATGCGCACCGCGATCGACGAGACGGACCGCCGCCGCGCCATGCAGGTCGCTACAACGACGGAGCACGGGATCATCCCCGAGACGATCATCAAGGCGATTCGCGACATCAACGACGGGCTGCGCAAGGTCGCCGAGCAGCGGGCGCAGCTCGACGTCAGCGGCCGTGAGCCGGAGGAGCTGGCTTCCATGATGGGGCGCCTGGAGGCGCAGATGAAGGAGGCCGCCCGCAACCTGGAGTTCGAGCGCGCGGCGGCCCTGCGCGACGAGATCCTGCAGCTGCGCCGGCTGCGCGAGGAGCTGGCAGCGGCGCCGGGCAGCATCCCGGCCGACGTGTACGCCGCGGCCGTCGATGCAGGCGAGTTCGGCGGCGGTCCGCGACGCGAGCACCGCGGAGGTCTTCAGCACTGCGGCGCGGCCGAACATCATCGCCGCCGGCTCGCGGCGCCGTCCACCCCGTCGTCGCCGACCGTAAAGGGCGACCGATGGCCGGCACGATGCCCCACGCGATCTTCGTCGAGACCGGCCTCGACGGTGGCGCGACCGCAGCGGCCTACGCCGCCGAGCTGCCCGGGTGCGCCGTCTTCGCAGCCGATGCCGACACCGCGGCCACGAACCAATGCCGCGCCGTGTGGCCGACTTCAGCGCCTGGCTGCGCAGCTGCGCAGAGGAGGCCCCCGACCTTCGTCGGCGACAACTGGTACGAGGTCGAGCGCGTCGGGGTGCAGCCGACGCCGCGCGCGCCGTCTTCAGCCTGGACGAGCTGCCGCCGGCGGACGAGGAGTTCGCGCGCTACCTGCGCTGGCTCGAGCTGGCGCGCGAGCAGCTGGCCGATGCCGCCGATGCCGCGCCCGACGCCGGCGCGCTGATCGGGGCGATCGAGCGCCAGGACCGGGCCTTCACCACCGAGCTGGGGCAGCCAGCGCAGCCGTTGGAGGGTCAACCGCTCGATCGGCTGTACGCGGCCCGCGACGCGCTGGCGGCGGCCATCGAGGCAGCCGGTCCGGGCGCCGACGGAGTGCGACGGATCCTGCGGGTGGCGATCGCCGACGACCTGCGCCTGGCCGATCGAATGCGCAGAGGCCTCCCCTGAGCGATCCCCTCGCCCTGGCCCGAGCCGGCGCGGCTCCCCGACGGGTGCGCCACGCGGGCAAGTGGCCGCTCCCCACGCCGCGCCGCGCCCCGGTCGGCACGGCGTTCCGGGCTCTGCAGGAGGCGATGCCGCGCTGCGATGGCGACGCCGCGCCGGTCCTCTCCGGCGACGGGACCGAGCAGGCGATGCTGATCGGACAGGCGCCCGGCTGGCGCGAGATCGAGACTGGCCTGCCGTTCGCCCACGACGCGGGGCGCCGCCTTGCTGGCTGGCTGGCGCTGGCGGGCGTCGGCATCGAGGCTTTCCGGGAACACTGGTACGTCACCTCGGTCGGCAAGTGCTATCCCGGCCGCCGCCCGGGGGCGTCGGTAGACTCGGCGCCCTCGCGCACGGAGATCGCCCGCTGGTCGCCGTACCTCGACGAAGAGGTGCGCCTGCTCACCCCCCGGCTGGTGGTGCTGGTGGGTGGGTTGGCACATCGCTACGCATTGGGTCCACAGGTGCGCCTGGATGACCTCGTCGGACAGCAGCTGCACTGGGATCTGGCGCCCGGCGCATCGGTCCTGGCCCTGCCGCATCCGTCGGGGGCGTCGACCTGGCTGAATGACCCGGCACGAGTCGAGTTATGGAGGCGGGGGATCGAGCTGCTGGCTGCAACCTGGCGAACGCTGGGGGCGGGGGAATGAACCGCGAGACCCGGATCGGGGTCGCCCTGGTGGCCGCTCTCGGCGCCTTCGTCATCTTCATGTTGGTGGTCGGCTCGCTGGGCGGCGTCAACCCGGAGCTGGAGCGCCTTCAGGTGGCCGATGTGCTGCGGGACGACAACCCTGCGGTTCGCCACGCGACGGCGGAGCTGCGGATCGTCGGCTGGTACGCCGAGCTGGCCGGCGACTGCGTGGGCGACGACGGCGGAGCCGATGCCTCGGTCGCCTGGCTGCAGCGTGAGTGCCCGCTGCGGGTCCTCCTCGCCGAGCAGCCGCCGGAGAACGTGACCCAGGCCGAGCTGGAGCGCGACGGCCTGCGAATGGCGGCGCCGACCGGCGGCCCCTTCCCGTCGCGCGCCCGGCCCGGCGGTCCGAACCTGCGCCTGGAGCAGCTCGTCTTCGTGGGCCATTTCGACGACGCGGCTGCGGCGGTCTGCGTCCCCGATCGAGTGGATCGCTGCCGCAACACCTTCGTGGTGAGCACCTACACCGGGCTGCTGCGCTAGATCGCCAATTCTCCGGCGCGGTGCTCGGTATCCGAGCACACCAGCGCCAAGAGGGCCGAATCCTGGCCGAATGCTCGCCCGCGGAGCCAATATGCGGAGATTCGGCGCCTTCCCGACCTCATGCCTGCCGATACGACCGGATGCCGAGCAATCGACGACGCGCGAGTGCCAAACCGAACGGGCGTTCGCATCGGTCTGGTATGATCGGACCGATGCCCTCGGACCGGATCGTCGTGCGCGGCGCGCGCGAGCACAACCTCAAGAACATCGACGTCGAGATGCCGCGCGACCGGCTGATCGTCATCACCGGGCTGTCGGGGAGCGGCAAGAGCAGCCTCGCCTTCGACACCATCTACGCCGAGGGCCAGCGCCGCTACGTCGAGTCGCTGTCGGCCTATGCCCGGCAGTTCCTGGGGCAGATGGAGAAGCCCGACGTCGACCAGATCGACGGACTCAGCCCGGCGATCAGCATCGACCAGAAGGGCGCGTCGCGGAACCCGCGCTCGACCGTCGGCACGGTCACCGAGGTGTACGACTACCTGCGCCTCCTCTTCGCGCGGATCGGCCGCATGCACTGCCCCGTCTGCGGCCGCGAGATCGCGCGCCAGACGGTGGAGCAGATCGTGGATCAGCTCTACGCGCTCCCCGAGGGGACGCGCCTGATGCTCCTCGCCCCGCTGGTGCGCGACCGCAAGGGCGAGCACGAGAAGCTGCTGGCCGGCGCCAAGCAGGCCGGGTTCGTACGGGTGCGGGTCGACGGCGAGCTGCGCGACCTGGATGACCCGATCACCCTCGAGAAGAAGGTCAAGCACAGCATCGAGGTGGTGGTCGACCGATTGGCGGTGCGCTCCGGCTCACCCGAAGATCCCGATGGGCTGCGGCCCGATGCCTCGCGCATGGCCGACTCGATCGAGACCGCCCTGCGCATGTCAGATGGCACCCTGCTGGTCCACCTGCCCGACGATGGGCCGGACGGGTCAGATCGGCTCTTCAGCGAGCGCTACGCCTGCCCCGAGCACGGCGGCAGCTTCGAGGAGCCGGCGCCGCGCAACTTCAGCTTCAACTCGCCGCACGGGGCCTGTCCCAGCTGCACGGGACTCGGCAGCCGTCTGGAGATCGATCCTGAGCTGGCGATGCCGAACCGGCAGCTCTCGATCGCCGACGGGGCGGTGGTGCCGTGGCGACGAATGGTGGCCACCGCCTCGTGGTTCGGTACCATCCTCGACGCGGTTGCCGAGCACCACGGCTTCGCCACCGACGTGCCGGTCGGCGAGCTGTCCGAGGAGGCGCGCCGGATCCTGCTGTACGGCAACGGTGGCGAGCGGGTGGCGGTCAAGTACCGCTCGCGTCAGGGGAACCAGCACACCTTCAAGACCACATTTGAAGGAGTCGTGCCGAACCTGCAGCGCCGCTACCGCGAGACCGGCTCGGAGATGATCAAGACCGAGATCGAGCGCTACATGACGACACGCCCCTGCCCGACCTGTGGCGGGATGCGGCTCAAGCCGGAGTCGCTGTCGGTGACGATCGGTGGGCGCAACGTGATCGAGACGACTCGCCTGTCGGTGACCGACGCGCTGGGCTGGTACGGGCAGCTTTCCGAGCTGCTCACCGAGCGCGAAAACCAGATCGCGCGGCAGGTGCTCAAGGAGATCCGAGCGCGCCTCGGCTTCCTGGTCGACGTGGGGCTCGACTACCTGACCCTGGACCGTGCCAGCGGCACGCTGTCCGGCGGCGAGGCCCAGCGGATCCGGCTGGCGACCCAGATCGGGTCGAGCCTGATGGGCGTCCTCTACATCCTCGACGAGCCGTCGATCGGCCTCCACCAGCGCGACAACGCTCGGCTGATCGCCACGCTGGTGCGCCTGCGCGACCTGGGCAACACGCTGATCGTGGTCGAGCACGACGAGGAGACGATCCGCGCGGCCGACTGGGTGATCGATATCGGCCCCGGCGCCGGCGAGCATGGCGGCGAGTTGATCCACTCCGGCTCCGCTGGAGGAGCTGCTGAACAACGACGCCTCGATCACCGCCGCCTACCTGCGTGGCGATCGGTCGGTGGCGATTCCGTCGCGCCGCCGGGCCGGCAGCGGGCGCTGGCTGACCGTCCGCGGGGCCCGCGAGAACAACCTGCGGGGGATTGACGTCGCCTTCCCGCTGGGCCGCTTCGTGGCGGTCACCGGGGTGAGCGGATCGGGCAAGTCGAGCCTGGTGACCCAGATCCTGTATCCCGCGCTGGCGGCTGCGATCTGGGGTGCGCGCGACCGCCCGGGCGCGCACGATCGCGATCGAGGGGATCGAGCAGATCGACAAGGTGATCGAGATCGACCAGAGCCCGATCGGCCGCACCCCGCGCTCCAACCCGGCCACTTACACCGGCCTGTGGGCCCCCCTTCGCGAGCTGCTGGCCGCGGTCCCCGAGGCGCGCCTGCGCGGCTACGCGCCCGGGACGCTTCAGCTTCAACGTCAAGGGCGGCCGCTGCGAGGCGTGCGAAGGCGCCGGGATCGTGCAGATCGAGATGCACTTCCTGCCCGATGTCTACGTCCAGTGCGAGGTCTGCAAGGGTCAGCGCTACAACCGCGAGACGCTTGAGATCCACTACAAGGGGCACAACGTGGCCGAGATCCTGGAGATGACCGTCGACGAGGCGCTCGCCTTCTTCTCGGCCGTTCCCTCGATCCGCAACAAGCTGCAGACCCTGTATGACGTCGGGATGGGCTACATCCACCTGGGGCAGCCGGCCACCACCCTGTCCGGCGGCGAGGCGCAGCGCGTCAAGCTGGCCACCGAGCTCTCCAAGCGGGCCACAGGGCGGACCCTCTACATCCTGGACGAGCCGACCACGGGGCTGCATTTCGACGACGTCGCGCGCCTGCTCCAGGTTCTCGGCCGCCTGGCGGACGCGGGCAACACAGTGGTCGTCATCGAGCACAACCTGGACGTCATCAAGAGCGCCGACTGGGTGATCGACCTGGGGCCGGACGGCGGTGCGGCTGGCGGCGATCTCGTGGCGGCCGGCACTCCGGAGGAGGTGGCACGGGTGCGCGCCTCGCACACGGGCCGCTACCTGCGGGCCGCGCTCGCCATCTCCCGAGCGCGGACGGCCAGCGTGCGTCGCACCGCCTGAGCGGTCACTGCGCCGGTATCATCGGGTTTGGCCGATCGCAGCCGAAAGGACGCCCATGGCTTTGCCGGCACTCGTCTTCGTCGGAGTTCTGCTGGTTGTCCTCGGCATCCTGGCGGGCGGCTCGATTCCCTTTGTCGGCCTCGGTGTGCTGTCGCTGGTGGCCGCCGGCATCCTCCAGGTCATGAGCTCGCGCAGGCCATGATGTCTCGCCAGAAGTCGCTGCGCCGCAGTTTGGCCGCAGTGCCACGGGAGCAGGCTTGCCTAGTGGTTTCCACTCGATGCGCACGAGGGAGCTCGACATGAAGATTGGATTCTTTCCCGCCACCGTGCTGTTTGTGGTCGGCATCTTGATGGTGGTGCTCGGGATCGCGAGGTTGCCGAGCGGTGGTCTGGCAGTGGCCGCCCTGGGCATCGTGGCCATGACCGCCGGAGCCGCTCTCTGAGATCTGGTCACGGCAACGGTCCTGACGCCCGTGCCGTCCCGCGCCGAGGCGCTCGCGCTGCTCCAGGAGTGGAACGCGAATCCATCGCTGCGCAAGCACGGCCTGCTTGTCGAGGCGGGGGTCCGCGGCTACGCGCTGGACGATGGCTGCGACGCCGAGACCGTCGAGCGCTGGGGGATGGCGGGACTCCTCCACGACCTGGACTATGAGCGCTTCCCCGATGCTGCAACCCACGGCGCGGTGGCCGCCGACGAAATGGCGCGGCGCGGCTACCCCGATGAGGTGGTGCAGGCGGTCCGCACCCACAACGACGCCCTCGGCATCCCGCGCGACAGCCGCCTCGACCACTTCGTCTATGCGTGCGACGAGCTGGCCGGGTTCCTGGTGGCGGTGGCCCTGATGCGACCGTCCCGCCGCCTGGCTGATGTCGAGCCGATGCATGTCCGCAAGCGAATGAAGGACAAGGCCTTCGCCCGAGCCGTGCCGCGCGAGATGCTGTTGGCCGGTGCGGCCGAGTTGGGGCTTGAGTTCGACGAGCACGTCGCTCGCATGGTCCGCTACCTGTCCGAGGTCGCGCCAGAGGTCGGCCTGTAGCCCATCTCGGCCAGAAACGGCGAGGGCCGCGACGGGTCGAACGCCAGGATCGAGCCGTCCGGCGGCACGGGTGAGCGCCACGTAGGCGAGCCGCCGCTCCTCTTCGAGCGCCCGCGCCGGATCAGCCGCTCCAGCCAGCGACCGTCGGTTCGGGAAGCGCTCCGCCTCGAAGCCGATCACCACGACCGATGGCCATTCGCGCCCCTTGGCGCCGTGGACGGTGACGAGTTCGATCGGGGCGGACGGGTCACGCAGGGCGGCCAGCCGCGCCAGCGCGGCGTCCGCGGCGGCCAGGAAGCTGTCAAGCCCGCGAAAGGCGGTGGCCCAGCCGAGTAGCGCATCGAGAGCGGCGTGCCCGTCATCGCCCAGCGCGTCGTTCGCGTCTCCACGTTTCCAGCCGCGCCCGGCCCGCAGGCGGCGAAGCACGTCAAAGGGTGCGGCGTGCGATGGCAATTTGCGCGCGTCGTCCAGCAGGCTCCTCACGGGCTCGGCCTGCAGCGGCCCATCCAACGAGGTCGCGTGCGGAATCCCGGCGCGCAGCAAGGCCATCAGGACCGGACCGAGCTCCGCTCGTGTGCGCGCCAGGAGACAACAGCGGCCGACGTCGGCGGCCTCGCGGCCGGCCAGGGCTGCCACGCGATCCGGCCATTGCGGATCGGCGGTCGAGACCACGGAAACGGCTCCCGGCGCGCGCCTGCGGCCCGGGGCCGACTCGATGCGCTTGACGTAGCGCTCGGCATTGACAGAGACGAGCCTCCGAGATGCCGCCACCACCGCGGGTGGGCATCGGTAGTTGGTCGCGAGCTGAACGCGCCGCGCGGCCGGGTAGTACCGCTCGAAGTCGAGGATTCTTCGCACATCGGCGAGGCGCCAGGCGTAGATCGTCTGATCGTCATCACCAACTACAAAGAGGTTGTCCTCGGGTGCCGCGAGGAGGCGCACGAGCCGCAGCTGGGCCGCATCCACGTCCTGGAACTCGTCGACGCAGACATGGCTGAACCGCGACTGCCACCGGTGGCGGAGGCCCGCATCGGACTCGAGCGCGGTGACGGCACCGACCACCAGGTCATCGAAGTCGATCAGCCCGCGAACCTTCATCAGCGCGGCGAAGGCGGCCAGCGCGGCGCGGGCATCCTCCGGCGGCGCCCGTCGTTCGATCTTCCAGGCGGAGAGGTGGGTATCCAGCGCGGCGGCCTCCGGCACCGGCGCCTCCTCCGGCGAGCGGCCGGCGAGCACCCGTCGTCGAGCGGCGCGCAGCAGCGGCAGGCGGTCGGCGAGCAGATGCACCGGATCGCCGGCGTCGAGCAGGACCTGTCGGGCCAGCGCGTGCAGGGTCCGCACCTCGATCGTCTCGGCGCCGGGGGCGTGCGGCGCCAGCCGGCTCACAATCCGCCCCGACAGCTCCGCCGCGGCGTCGCGGTTGAAGGTGACGACGCAGATCCGGTCCGCGGCCACGCCGCGGGCGAGCAGGACCCCGAGCCGGGCCACCAGCGTCGTCGTCTTGCCGCTGCCCGCCGGGGCGATGATCTGCGCCGGCCCGTCGGGCAGGAGGGCGGCCCCGCGCTGCTCATCATCCAGCCGGTCGAGCAGGTCGCTGACAGCCCCCGGCGGCGCCCCGACGGGGGCGGCAGCGGGGAGGTCCGAGACGGTCGCCATTCCCATGGGCGTAGGATGACGCCGGCCGCTTACCGCCCGATGATCGTCCGCTTACCGATGGACGATCCTTGCGGCGCCCGCCAGGTGCTGCGCACGCCGGACGCCGGCCGAGCGCGACGACGAACCGCCTTCACCGATCGTGGCTGCGAGCACGTCCGGCGTTGGGAACATCTCCAGTTCTGGCTGCCTCAGGCACGGACGCTTCTCGCCGAAACGACCGCCCGAGATCATCCACGGGCCTGGGCGGGCCATCGGCCAGCGCGGTCCGCGACTCGTGCCGATGGGCTCACCGGCACGAGTCGGGCTCCCATGCCGCGCGGGTCATGGTTCGATCGCCGCGTCGGGACCGGTCCCGACGATGAGCCCGCATGGGACACTTCGGATCATGGCGCGCTTCCGCTACGACCCCGCGCTCCTCGAACGCTTCCCCGCGATCGTGGGTGGCGTCATCCATGCGACCGGCGAGGAGGCCCTGGACGGCCAGGCCGATGACGGCGAGGGGATCGACCTGGAGGTGGCCGATGCCGCCGCCTCCGCCGGGGAGGCTGCAGCCGCGACCGCCGACGAAGCGTGATCCGGCGGTCGGAGTGTAGCGGGCGTCCCGCCTCGGTCCCCGGCCGCCGACCGTCACGTTGACCGGCGCTGCGCAGCCACGGGGACAAGCTGAAGAGCAAGTCCTAGACGGGCCGCTGAACCCCCCGCGAGGAACAGCTCGCCTTCCCATCCGTCGGCGACCACCTGGCGGTCAGCGCCGATCGGCAGTCGGCCGGCCCGTCACCGGGCGGAGGACCCCGGCTCGCTTCCGGTCACGCCGCGCTGGGATCGTGCGCGACCACGCGTCGTTCACGCAAGCCGGCTCGGGATCGTGCGCGGCTTGGTCGACGGGTCGATTTCGGACTGGATGTCGCGGCCAATCGGAATCCCTCGATGATGTCGGCCTCGCTCTGTGGACGGGCGAAGAAGTAGCCCTGCCCGTAGGTGCACCCCAGTGACCGCATGCGCTCGGCCTGCTCCTTGGTTTCGATCCCCTCGGCGACGGTCACGATGTTGAGGGAGTCGGAGAGTGCAACGATCGCGCCCGCCAGCGCGGAGGACCGGGAATCGGTCCCCGCCTCCTGGACGAACTCACTGGCGATCTTGAGTGCATCGACCGGGAATTGCCTCAAGTGGCTCAGTGAGAAATAGCCTGTCCCGAAATCGTCGATCACGATCCGAACCCCCAGCTCGCGAATCGATGCGAGCGTCTCAACGGTCGGGGGCGTCGCCTTGAGCAGTGCCGTCTCGGTGATTTCCAGGAGCAGGTGCTTCGGCTCGATCCCCGCCTCGCGCAGCGTGGCACCAACTGCCTCGACAAAGGCGGGCTGTTGGAGCTCACGGGCGGAGACGTTCACGCAGAGGAACAGATCCGGCGGTGTCACTCCACCGCGCCGCCATTCGCCCGCGCGCTGGCACGCCTGCTGAAGGACCCAACGGCCAATCGACAGGATGGCGCCGTTTTCCTCCGCAATCTCAATGAACTGTCCCGGCAGGACCAAACCCCGCTCCGGGTGCGCCCAGCGGACCAGGGCCTCGACGCCTACCGTGCGGCCCGATTCGAATGAGACGATTGGCTGGAAATGCAGTCTTAGCTGGTCCAACTCCACGCATCTCTGCAGCTGCACGCCCGTGTCATGGCGGTCGCGCATCGCGGCGTGCATCGCCGGATCGAAGATGGCGAAGCCGGCCTTGCCATTTGCCTTGGCCATGTACATCGCCACGTCGGCATTGCGGACCACGTCCGAGGCAGGCTCGGTCGCGTCCCGAGCGCTGGCGATGCCGATGCTGGCCGTCACCGTGATTGACTCCTCCCCGATGAGGTATGGAACTCGGAGGTCACGAACGAGCCGCTCCGCCATCGCGCGCGATCGCTGCAGCTCGGAGTCGTCATCGGTCAGGATCGCGAATTCGTCGCCGCCGAGACGGGCGACCAGGTCGCCCTGGCGCACGAGACCCGAGATCCGCTCCGTCACGGCCACCAGCAGCGCGTCGCCCACTCGCATGGCCCAGGGTGTCGTTGACAACCTTGAAGTCGTCCAGGTCGATGAAGAGCACGGCCGTAACGCCAGGCGACCGCGGGGTTCCGTGCTTGGCCGTCTCAAGGATCCGCTCGAGGGTCCTCTCGAAGGTGCGGCGGTTGGCGGCCCCGGTCAGCGAGTCCCGTTCGGCGAGGTCCTGCACGTGCTGCAGCAGGACGGCATTGCGAAGGTTCAAGGCAGCGACGGCTGCGAACTGCCCAAGGACCGATGTGACGCGCTGTTCGACCCCAAAGATGGTTCGCGACCGATGCTCGACGATGATGGCACCGACCGGGCGGCCATCCGCCATCATGGGAGCAACCAGCAGGTTTCGCCCATTCGGCAGGGCCCAGTCGACGAGCCGATTGCGCTCAGGGTCGATGCGCCGCACCGCCAGCGGTTCGCGGTGCTCCCAGGCCTTGAGGATGATCGCATCGGCCTCGACCGCGGCGGTCGGTACCTCGGAGGCACCACGGGCGGCCAGGATGACGATCTTGTCGTCCGACGCCCCCAGCAGCAGGCCGCGCTCGAAGCCGAAGCGTTCTCCCAGTCCGTCGAGCACGATCCGCGCCTGGTGTACCGGGTCGCCGACGTCGTCGAGGCGTGCCCCGACGTCCACCAGCGCCTGGAGATCGGCCCGCCGTTGGCGGAGCTCACGCTCGTTCATGGCCGAGAAGATCGAGGTCGCGATGGCAAAGAGCCAGAAGGAGGTGACGTTCAGAACCGGCATGCGATCGAACACGATCTCGCGCCCCGGAACCACATCGACCGGCGGCAACAGGTTCGCCGCCTGGGCGTACAGCACCACGAAGAGCAGGAGGGAGTGCCACAGCGCGATCTTCAGACCGGTGCGATAGGACGCCAGCAGCGAGACCGCCACCAGATGAAGGTAGGTGAGGAACCGCATCGGGCTCTGGGTGCCGCCGGTGGCATACATCGCGTAGGCGAGGTAGAGGCCGTCGAGCAGCAGCAGCCCACTTAGGAGGGCGAAGCCGAATCGGCCCGCGTGGCGCCGCGCCCACTCGACAAAGGTCGAGACAACGACGTAGGCCCCTGTTATGGCCGCGAGACTGAGAAGGGCGCGCCGAGCGCCTCGGGGCGCAGCGCGCTCCACGCCAGGACAATGATGGCGAAGCCAACGCGCAACCCCAGCAGGTAGGTCATCCGGTCGCTGAGTGCCACGTAGTCGGCGCGGTCGGGCTGCTTGATCACAGCTGCTCCTCCTCCTGGAAGGCGACGATCGTCTCGACCGCGGTCTGCGGCGCGATTCGAAGTTTCGGATCGCGCGCATCGACCCAGCCCTGCACCAGCAGGAAGACGACGACGGCGATGCTGAGGATCAGCGGGAAGCCGAACGTCACGGCGACTACGGCCGCGGCCTCGGGCTTGACGAGCTTGGACACCTGCTCGCTCACGGCACCGAGCACAAAGTTCAGCGGGTTGCCGGGATCGGGCGCGGTTCCGGCTGGCGCGCTCGGCGTGGGCGTGGGGGTCGGGACGGGGGTCGGCGTGGGCGTCGGGACGGGGGTCGGGACGGGGGTCGGCGTGGGCGTCGGCGTGGGCGTCGGGCGGGGGTCGGCGTGGGCGTCGGCGTGGGCGTCGGGACGGGGGTCGGCGTGGGCGTCGGCGTGGGCGTCGGGACGGGGGTCGGCGTGGGCGTCGGGACGGGGGTCGGGACGGGGGTCGGCGTTGGCGTCGGCGTGGGGGTCGGGACGGGGGTCGGCGTGGGCGTCGGCGTGGGCGTCGGGACGGGGGTCGGCGTGGGCGTCGGGGTCGGGTCGTTGTTGACGGTGCGCAGGACGACGTCGGCGCTGTTGTCATGGTCGGGAGCGTTCACTGGCTCGTTGCACCGCGACCGCGGCCCGGCAGCCAGGGCGCACAGGGTGTCGGTACCCAGGTTCGTCGGGACGTAGCTCCCCGAGCATTCGCCGAGCGCATCGGTCGTGCAGCGGAAATCCGGACTGTTGCCGGGGCTGCCCGGGTCGTTGGGGCTGGCCGCCATGAAGAAGAAGCGGACTGTCACATTCGCGACCGGTCCACTCGGATCCAGGACTTGCGCGGCGAGGACCACCGCCTGACCGACCGGGCCCGCCGCGGTCTCGGGCTCCATGTCGACGGTGACGCCGACCCGTTCGGTCCAAGTGCGGGCGACGCAATCGGTTCCATCCGGCTCGGGCACCAGACCTTCGCCCGCCGAGCCGAGGCTGCAGCCGGGGGTGCCGGCCCCGGTCGAGTCGAGGCCCTCTCCGAGATCGGCCTCCACCGTGCTGTCAATGCCGTCCGTGTCGACCCACGCGAGGACGAGGTCGTCGCCTGCCACGTTGTCGCTCTCCGAGTAGGAGACGCCGCACGTGGCTGGCACTCCGGTTCCGCCTCCAGCGGTGAAGCAGCTCAGGTCCGGAGTCTGAGGGGTATTCCCCGCGGTCCCGACATCGTCGTCGCCGGGTCCGGAGATGACCTCGAAGTCGATTTCGACCCCGGCCTGCCCGTTGCCCAGCTCATCGGTGAGGAACGCGGTCAGCGTGTAAACCATCCCGGTGGCACCGGTCGATGACTCGGGCGTGACGTCGAGCTGCCAGTCCGGCACGCCAAGGTGGCTGGCCGAGGAGATGGTCGCCTGGAGCATGGCAAGTGAGATGGCCGTCAGCCACGCAACGACCACGACCCGCACCCGCGCCGAGGCGAGGCCCGAGCGACGGTCCCTGGGGGCATGGCGATCCGGCCCGCCTAGACGGTCCATGTGCAGCCGCCGACCCATGTTCCGAGTTTCTCCTTGGACTGATAATTTCCGGCATCAGCATTTCCCCGATCCCGGCCCGTCGCCATGGCGCAATCGTCCCCGGGGGTACCTCCCCGCTCGGACGCGTTGCGCGCCGACGGAGCCGAAATTCTGAAAGTGCGGTCCGGTGCAGTACCCGGGCAGGACCGTGGTACTGGGCGACATGGCGGCCAAACGAAGCGGGTCGGCCTGCTGCGAGACGCGGCTGCGCGAGGTCGAGCTGACGATCACCCAGCTCGGCCGCGGCGCGAATCGAGGAGGCCACCGGATCATCGGGTCGCGAGGGATCGAAGGAGTGAGGGCACCGCGACGTTGTGGTACCGAATGCATCGCGGACTCGACTTCTTGGCCGCGCCCGCGATCCTCGGCACGATCTCGTCGCCGACCCTGGTTCTTCACGGTGAGCTCGATCAATCGGTACCCCTGGCCGCGGCCAACGCGGTTGCCGCCGCGATCCCGGGTGCGGCTCTGGCCGTTGCCGTCGCTGGAGGCCATCGTCCCGACATCCGCTCACCGGAGCTCATCAATCCACTGCTTGTCGAATTCCTGAGTGGACAGCAGCTGACCGCCCGGCCGGGTGTCGAAATCCGGCAGTAAGCGGCCCGCGGTGAAGGTGGGATTGAGCCGCGCATGGGGTCGAAACGTCGAGCGGAGGGAGCAGCGGTCCGGGCTCGGGCGTATGGGTGTGATCTGAACTACGACTGATCATCATCACCAACGACAAACAGGTTGTCCTCCGGCGTCGCCAGCAGGCGGACCAGCCGGAACTGCGCGGCGTCGACGTCCTGGAACTCGTCGACCGCCAGGTGGGTGAAGCGATGCTGCCAGCGAACGCGAAGCGCCGCGTTGCCCTCGAGCAGCGAGACAGCGCCCACCACCAGGTCGTCGAAGTCGAGCGCGCCGCGCGCCGTGCGCAGAGCCTCGTAGGCCTGCAGGATCGGCATGGCAACGCTGGGCGGAGCACGACCCTCCACCTTCCAGGCGGACAGAAGGCCATCGAGTTCGGCTGGCTCCGGCAGCGGTGCATCCTGAGCGGTGGATCTGGCCGCCACTCGACGGCGCGCTGCCCGCAGCAGCGGCAGGCGATCGGGCAGCAAACGGACCGATCCGCCGTCGTCGAGCAGGACCTGCCGCGCCAGGGCGTGCAACGTGCGCACCTCGATCCGTTCCGCCCCGGCAATGAGTGGCGCCAGGCGCACTGCGACTCGTTGCGACAGCTCGGCCGCCGCCTCGCGGTTGAAAGTGACGACCGCGATCTGATCTGCGGGAACGCCGCGAACGAGCAGAACCCCGAGTCGCGCGATGAGGGTGGTGGTCTTGCCGCTGCCGGCGGGGGCGATCACCAGCGCCGGGCCATCGGGCAGCAAGGCTGCCGCTCGCTGCTCCGTGTCGAGGGCTGCCAGCAGCGGTGCGACCGGCGAGGCGAGAGGGTCGGACACCGCGGCGGCGCTGATGGCAATCATCGGCCAAGGATCACGGGATTGGCTTACCGCGCGGTCAACGGCCGCTTATCGGGCTATCCTGAGGGCGATGACGCACAGCGACCGCCGGCGCATGCACGCCAGCGAGACGCCCCGCGCGCGCCGCATTCGTGAGGCGATCGAACGGGAAGACCGCCTACGGGCCCGCGGGGTCGACCCGTACGCGAGAGCGCGACAGGATCTTGCGGTCGGGCCTCCGCAACGGCGGCCGCGGCGCCCCGGTTCGTTCAAGAGAGTCGTCAAGAGGACGTCGCTCATCCTGTTCGTCGTCTTGCTCCTGGGTGGATTCCTGCTCTGGGGCCGTGTCGCCGACTTCAACGCGGGGGTCAGCACCGCCTCCGCGGCGTCCTCCTCGCTCTTCTTCCCGTTGATGGGCAGCGAGCGGGTGAACGTGGTCATGTACGGCTACGGCGGACCCGAGCACCAGGGCGGCAGCTACCTGGCCGACTCGATCAACATCTACTCGATCGATCCGGCCACCAACACCACCACCGTCATCCCCATCCCCCGCGACCTGTGGGTCGCCGGCATGCCGGAGCTGCCGAAGAGCGGCAAGGTGAACGAGGCGTTCGCGGTCGGGTTTCAGATCGGCGGCATCGACGAGGCGGGTCGCCTGGCCACGTCACTGCTCGCGGAGGTGACCGGACTGAAGATCGAGCATTGGCTGGCGATCGACTTCACGGGCTTTCGCGGCATGGTCGATGCGGTTGGAGGCATCACGCTGGTCAATCCGCGTGCGTTCAGCATCACCTGGTCCGAGATCAGCTATCACGCCGGGAACTTCGACGCGGGCACCTTCGCTGCGGGCAGCATCTCGCTCGACGGAGAGCGCGCCCTGTCCTATGCGCGGGCCCGCTACACCGACGATGTGAACGAGTCGAGCGACTTCGCTCGCTCCGTGCGACAGCAGGCGGTGCTCGCTGCGCTGCGGGCCAAGCTGGCCGGCGGCGGGATCGGTTCGCTGGGCCCCGGCCTCGCCCTGATGGATGCCCTCAAGGGGCGGATGCACACCGACCTGTCGGCCTTCGACCTTTTTCTGCTGTCTGGCCATTTGAGCGCGTCGCGCCGATTGGAGCTGAGTGAGGACGTGATCCTCCAGGCGACCCGCAACGACATCGGCCAGTACATCCTGGCCGTCATCGGGCGCACCTCAGAGACCGATTACGCTCCGCTCCGCGCGTACATCCAGGCTGAGCTGGCCAAGCCGATCGCCACTCCGATACCGACCGCCAGCCCCGCCTAGAATCGGGTCAATGGCCTTCAACCGAGCCGTCCTTCGCCAGCTGCCGGCTGCCCCGGGGGTCTACCTGATGAAGGGCAGCGACGGCCGCGTGCTCTACGTCGGCAAGGCCGATTCGCTGCGCAACCGGGTGCGCTCCTACTTCGGGGGTCGAGCGCCGCTCGACGCCCGCATCGAGCGCATGGTCTCCGAGGTGGCCGATGTCGAGTACATCGTCACCGACACGGTCAGCGAGGCCTTCCTGCTCGAGTGCAACCTGATCAAGGAGCACCGACCGCGCTTCAACATCCGGCTGCGCGACGACAAGAGCTATCCCTTCGTCAAGATCACGCTGGGCGAGGACTTCCCGCGCATCGTCCGCACCCGCAAGCTGGTGCGCGACGGGAGCCGCTACTTCGGTCCCTACGCATCGGCCTCCAGCGTCGACGAAACGCTGAAGCTGCTGCGCAAGATCTTCCCGTTCCGCACCTGCGACCTGGAGATCCCCGACGGCAAGCGCGTGCTGGAGCGACCCTGCCTGCTGTACCACATCAAGCGCTGCCAGGGGCCGTGCATCCAGGCGATCGAGCAGGCGGCGTATCGCGCCACCATCGGGCGCATCGTCGACTTCCTGGAGGGGCGCCAGGAGGGAATCGCCGCCGAGCTGCGGGCCGAAATGCGGGCCCACTCCGACGGGCTGCGCTACGAGCAGGCGGCCGCGGCGCGCGACAAGCTGCGGGCGGTGGAGCGCACCATCGAGCAGCAGAAGGTCGCCGCCTTCAGCCGCGCCGAGCAGGATGTGGTCGGCATGGCGCGCGAGGAGGGCGAGGCCTGCCTCCAACTCTTCGTCATTCGTAACGGCAAGATGATCGGCCGCGAGCACTTCATCGTCGAGGGCGCGCGCGGAGTCACCGATGGCGAGGTGCTGACCTCCTTCCTGCAGCAGTACTACGCCGCCAGCGAGCGGCCGCCGCGGGAGATCCACCTGCCACTGCTGCCGGCCGACGCCGGGGGGCTGGCTGCCTTCCTGTCCGATCGCCGCGGGACAGCGGTGGCACTGCGCGTGCCGGAACGCGGCGAAAAGCGGCGGATGGTGGCGCTCGCCAGCCAGAACGCGGTCGAGGCACTGGCCCGGGAACGCGCCGAGTGGCTGGCCGATGCCGGCAAGCGAGACGTCGCCCTCGAGGAGCTGGCCACGGCGCTCGGCCTGCGCCAGCCGCCCGAGCGGATCGAGTGCTACGACATGAGCAACATCTCCGGGACCAGCGCGGTCGGCTCGATGGTGGTCTTCGTCAACGGTCGCCCCGAGCCCCGTGAGTACCGCCGCTTCCGGATCCGATCCGGCGACACGCCCGACGACTTCCGGATGATGGCCGAGGTGCTGCGCCGGCGCTTCTCGCGAGCGGCGCGGCTGCGGCGCGAGACCGGCGCTCTGTCACTGGCCGCGGTCGGGGCTGAT
The DNA here is from genome assembly GCA_963750025.1 of uncultured Chloroflexia bacterium. Classification (GTDB taxonomy): domain Bacteria; phylum Chloroflexota; class Limnocylindria; order QHBO01; family QHBO01; genus CF-167. Next base: position 211,229 of record CAVVPF010000020.1, on the reverse strand, counting down.
GAGGCGCCTGCGGAGTCGGGCGACGAGGGCGACTTCGGTCGGGGTGGGGAGCGGGCCGCGGATGAAGGCTGGGCGCTGCCGGACCTCGTGATCGTCGACGGTGGCAAGGGACAGCTGTCGGCGGCGGTGGGAGTGATGCATGAGCTGGAGCTCGAGGAGGTGCCGTTGACAGGCCTCGCCAAGCGATTCGAGGAGCTGTTCGTGCCGCGGCGCAGCTCGCCCATCGTGCTGCCACGTAACAGCCAGGGTCTCTACCTGGTCCAGCGGATCCGTGACGAGGCGCATCGGTTCGCAATCACCTATCACCGCAATGTGCGCTCGCGAACCGCGATGGCCAGCGTCTTCGACGAGGTGGCCGGCATCGGTCCCGTGCGCAAGAAGGCGCTCCTCAAGCGTTTCGGCAGCCTGCGTCGCATCCGCGAGGCATCGGTCGACGAGCTGGCCGAGACCCCGGGGATCACCCGTTCGCTGGCAGAAAGTCTGAAGCGCCAGCTGGCCCGCGAGGGGATGCTGGCATGATCCGTGGTGCCTTGCGAGCACCTTGGGGGCTGCCTATACTGGCCCGGCCCGCCGCGAGAGCGCGGCGTGTTTTGTGTGTGCGACCCGCGCTCCAGCGAGAGGATCACCTGGCCGAAGCATGACCTGGCGCCGCATTGCTCCCTGGGTGATCCTGCTGACCCTGCTGCTGGCGATCTTCATCGATCTGCCGCGCAAGACGCTCGGGGTGACCTGGCTTCCCAGCAACATCCTCGGTCGGGACCTCAAGACGGTCCTCGGCCTCGACCTGCAGGGTGGGATTCGGGTGACCCTGGCGGTCCAGCCCAACGTCGGCCAGACAATCACCGACGAGCAGCTGGAGACGGCGCGCAACATCATCGAGCGGCGGGTCGGCGGCATCGGCGTGTCGGAGCCCCAGGTGCGCACCGAGGTGGGCGGCGACGGCCAGCGCCGGATCGTGGTGGAGGTACCGGGGGTCTCGAACGAGAAACAGGTCCGCACACTCGTCGGCTCAACGGGGCAGCTCCAGTTCCTCAATCCCAACGGACAGCAGCTGACCACCGACCAGGACATCCGGGCGCAGATCGCGGCCGGCCAGATCGGCGTCCTGTTCGACGGCGCCCAGATCGACCCGGGCAGCGTGCAGCCAGACTCGCAGAACGGGCAGGTGGGGGTCGCCTTCACCCTGTCGAGCGCAGCCTCGGACATCTGGTGCCGCTTCACCACAGCGAACATCGGCCAGCCCGGGCCGATCTCCCTGGACGGCCTCGTCATCACCACCCCCACCATCAACGGGGCGATCTGCGGGGGCCGGACGATCATCACGGTGGGCAGCGGCCAGCAGGCACAGACCGAGCAGCTGAACCTCTACAACACGCTGCGCTTCGGCGCCCTGCCGGTCTCGCTCAGCGAGCAGGGGATCGAGCGGGTCGCGCCGACTCTGGGCGCCGACTTCCTGCGCCAGGCGCTGGCGGCCGGGGCGGTGGGCCTCACCCTGGTGCTCCTCTTCATGATCGCGTACTACCGGATGCCGGGTGTCCTGGCAGCCCTGGCCCTTGTCTTCTACACGCTGGTCTCGTATGCCGTCTTCCGGCTGATCGGCGTCACTCTGACCCTGGCCGGGGTGGCTGCGTTCATCCTGTCGATCGGCATGGCGGTCGATGCCAACATCCTCATCTTCGAGCGCATGAAGGAGGAGATCCGCGCCGGGAAGACGCTGGGCCCAGCGATCGAGGCCGGATTCACCCGGGCCTGGTCGAGCATCCTCGACTCGAACGTCAGCACGCTGCTGGTCGCCTCGTGGCTCTACTGGCAGGGGACCACGGTGGTGCGCGGCTTCGCCCTGGTGCTGATCATCGGTGTCCTGATCTCGATGTTCAGCGCGGTCACCGTCACACGGACGATGCTGCGCTACGTGGTGCGCACGGACTGGGGCCGACGCCTGTCGCTCTACCACGTGGAGCGCTGAGCCATGTATGACATTGTCGGCAAGCGGAACTGGTATTTCGCGTTCAGCGCGCTGATCACCATCCCTGGACTGATCTTCATCATCCTCGGCGGCCTGAAGCCTTCGGTCGACTTCACCGGCGGCACGGTCTGGCAGGAGCGATATGCCAACCAACCGAGTGCCACCGAGGTGCGCGCCGCCCTGGTCGAGCTTGGTCATCCCGAAGCACGCGTGAAGAGTGTCGGCAACGGCTTCCTCGAGATGCGTACCGATCCGATCGATCTCCTGCCGGCCCAGACGCCAATCCCCAGCATCTCGCTGGCGCCCACCGCGTCGGCCAGCGGCTCCGGGGCGGCATCGCCGAGCGCCGCGCCATCGGCAACGGCAAGCCCAACTCCGGCACCCAGCGTCAGCCCGACGGCGACGGCCAGCCCCACGCCGACGCCGGCACCGATCCTCCGCGACACGCCGTTTGACAAGCTCGAGAAGCTGCTGGTGGCGCGCTTTGGGGCCGGCGAGCCACGCAGCGTCTCGACGGTCGGTCCGATCGTGGGATCCGAGCTGATCCGCAGCTCGATCGTCCTGATCGTGATCGGTGAGCTGTTCATCCTGCTCTACCTGTGGGCTCGGTTCGGGTTCCGGTATGGCACCGCGGCCATCGTGGCCCTGCTCCACGACGTCATCGTGGTGGTCGGCACCTTCGCCCTGCTCGGCTACTTCTTCGGCCTCGAGTTCGACGCCCTCTTCGTGACCGCGCTGCTGACGATCATCGGCTTCAGCGTGCATGACACGATCGTGGTCTTCGACCGGATCCGCGAGAACCGGTCGCGGCACGCCGGGGAGCCATTCGGCGCCATCGTCAACCACTCGATCCTGCAGACCCTCGCGCGCAGCATCAACACCAGCCTGACCGTGATCGTGACTCTCACCACGCTCTTCCTGCTGGGACCGGCGACCATCAAAACCTTCACCCTGGCGCTGCTGCTCGGGGTCGCCAGCGGGACCTACTCCTCGATCTTCAACGCCAGCCAGCTGCTGGTGGCGTGGTACGACTGGGATGCCAATCGCAAGGCCCGCGCCAGCGCGCAACGCAACGCGGCGCGCAGCTCCACGCGCTGACCAAACCGATAACGCCGCGTAAGCCGCTGGTCAGCCACGCGGGCTACCATGGCCAGGTGATCGCGCCGCGCTTCGAGTGGCTTCTCCCCGAGCCGCTGCGCGATCCGCCGGCCTTCCCTGGCTTCGGACGGCCGTTGGCGACCCTCCTGGCGCGGCGCGGCTTCACCGATCCCGAACAGCTGGATCGCTTCCTTCTGGCCGGCGAGTCCTCCCTGCACGATCCATCGCTCATGACCGACGCGACGGTCGCCCTGGACCGGATCGAGGGGGCCATCGCTGCCGGGGAACGGATCGCCATCTGGGGCGACTACGACGCCGACGGAATGACCGCCGTCGCGATCTGGGTGTTGGCGCTTCGTGCCCTCGGTGTCGAGCCGCTGCGCCACGTCCCGTCGCGGCTCGCCGAGGGGTACGGCCTGTCAATCGGCGGGTTGGAGCGCCTGCGCGCCGCCGGAGCGACGCTGGTGGTGACCTGCGACTGCGGCATCACCAACGCGGCAGAGGTCGAGTTGGCGCGCGGGCTTGGAATGGAGGTGATCGTCACCGACCACCATCTTCCGTCCGGCCCGCTGCCGAAGGCAGTGGCGGTGGTTGATCCACATCGTGCCGACTGCGCCTACCCCGATCCGGACCTCACCGGCGCCGGGATCGCTTTCAAGATGGCCTCGGCCCTCCTCGACCGCCGGGGCGCCGCCGCGGCGGACCTGGCCGGCATCGCGGCGATCGGCACCATCGCCGACATGGCTCCCATGACCGGCGAGAGCCGCGCCCTGGTGCGACTCGGGCTGGAAGAGCTGAGCAGCACGGCGCGACCGGGCCTGCGCGCCCTGCTGGCCCGTGCTGCGGAGCAGCCTTCGGCGCCGACCGCCCGCGACCTCGCCTTCGGCGTGGCGCCGCGCATCAATGCCGCGGGACGGATCGCCGACGCGGAGCTGGCAATCTCGCTGCTGCTGGAGGACGACGCTGCCGCCGCGGAGCAGATCGCCAACCAGCTCGAGGCGGTTCACCACGAGCGCCGCGCGCTGACCGCCGTCGCGGTCGAGGAGGCGAGGTCCGCGGTCGCAACACTGGAAGGCGACGGGCCGATCGCCCTGCGCAACGACGGGTGGGCCCCCGGCGTGCTCGGCCTGGTGGCCTCGCGGCTGGTCGATACACTGGCTCGGCCGGTGGCGGTGGCGGGGCGCATCGACGACGAGTTGCGCGGCTCCGTCCGCGCGCCGGCCGACTTCCACGTGGCGCTTGCGCTCGAGGCCTGCGCGCCGTTCCTCATCAAACGCGGCGGTCATCCGGCCGCCGGCGGTTTCAGCCTGAGCCTCGAGGCCTGGGAATCCTTTGCCGAGGCGTTCAGCGGGTTGCCCCGCCCGTTCCCGCCGGACACGGCGCAGATCCCCGAGCGCGCCGGCCGGATCTCGGTCGATCTCGTGCTTCCAGCCTCCTACATCGGCTGGCCGCTGGCTGAGCAGATCGGCCGCCTGGTGCCATTCGGGCCGGGTCATGCGGAGCCGATGCTGGCGATCACCGGGCTGCGCGTGGTTGATGCTCGGCGCGTTGGCGCCGGCGCGGACCACGTGGCGCTGCGCGTGCGCCACGGCGCCGAGGTGGTCGACGCCATCGCATTCGGGGTTCCCTCCGAGCGAGCGCTGCCCGAGGTGGGCGCCGCGCTGGACCTGGTCGGCACGCTGGAACGGGACGTGTTCCAGGGAGTGCCGCGGCTGCGCATCCGGGTTACCGACTTCGCCGGCGCAGACGTGAGCCCGCTGGCGGCACGGCGGCTGGCCGGTCGGTTGCTCGCGGTGCCAGCGCCGGACGCGGCGCCGGTCAGATGACCGAGACGCTGCCGCCGCTCGAGCGACTCCGGGCACGGATTGCGCGCCTCGGGGCGCCGCTCTGCCTGGGGATCGATCCGCATCCCGACGCGCTGCCGGAGGGGATCATGGCGGGCGTCTCCGGCGTCGAACGGTTCGCGCGCGGCCTGATCGAGGCAGCCGGTGCTTCCGCGGCGGCGATCAAGGTCAATGTTGCCTTCTTCGAAGCCTTCGGCTCGGCCGGCTGGGCCGCCCTCGAGCGCCTGCGCGCCGACCTGGAGCCTGATCACTTCCTGATCCTGGATGCCAAGCGCGGCGACATCGGCCCGACCGCCGATCGCTATGCGGCAGGGCTGCTCGGTCACCTCGGCGCCGATGCCGTCACGCTGTCGCCGTACCTCGGTGAAGATGCGATCGAGCCCTTCCTTGCCTATCCGGGCCGCATGGTCTACCTGCTGGTGCGAACCAGCAACCCGAGCGCCGGCAGGCTGCAGGACCTGCAGGTGAACGGAGAGCCACTCCACGAGCACGTGGCGCGTTGGGCCGCCGAGCGCTGGGACGACGGGCGGCTCGGGCTGGTGGTCGGTGCCACTGCCCCGGCGGAGCTGGCTCGGCTGCGTCAACGCATTCCGGAGCCGGGCTTCCTGGTGCCGGGGGTTGGCGCGCAGGGTGGGGACCTGCCGGCGGCGCTGGCCGCGTGTCACGGATCCCTCGCGCCTGGGCTGGTGAACGTGTCGCGGGGGATCGCCGGTGCTTCCCGGGGACCCGATTGGCGGGCCGCGGCCGCAGCGGCGGCTGAGGGTTGGCTGGTGAGGATGCGGGAGGCCGGTGCTACACTCTCGACCTGAGCTTGTCGGCAACCACGCGCAGGAGGATTTGACCAGGATGCCAAATATCGGACCGGGCGAGTTGATCCTGGTCCTTGTGATCGTCTTGGTCCTCTTCGGACCAGGCAAGCTGCCGGATATCGGCAGCGCGATCGGCCGCGGCGTGCGCGAATTCCGCAAGGCGTCGAACAGCCTCGAGGACACGATCCGGGGAGATGCCAAGCCGGCCGCCCCGGCGCCGCAGACCGACGCGCCAGCTTCGACCACCGGCTCCAACGGGTCATCCGACTCGACCTCGCGGAACTGACCGCCGCCGCGCCGCGTCGGCCCGTGGCCAGCTGCTTCCTCATGAGGCGCCGATGAGCCCCGACGAACCGGCGATGTCGCTGATCGAGCACCTCGAGGAGCTCCGTCGCCGCCTGATCGTCATCGTCGCGGCCGTGGTCCTCGGCGCGGTGGCAGGCTTCGTCCTGTCGCAGTGGGCGCTCAACGTGTTGATCGCGCCGTTGCCGGCGGGCTTCGAGAAGCTCTACTTCACCGGCGTGGCGGACGCCTTCACGGTCCGCCTCAAGGTGGCGGTCTTCATCGGCGTCGCCATCGCCATGCCGATCATCCTCTTCCAGGTGTGGCGCTTCATCACCCCGGGGCTCACCACCCGGGAGCGGCGGCTGGTCTGGCCGCTGCTGCTTGCGGCGCTCGCCCTCTTCGTCCTGGGGCTGGGGGTTGGCTACGTGATCATTCCGTACGCCCTCGGCTTCCTTCTGAGCTTCGCTGAGCCGGGACGCGTGGAGCCGTTGCTCACCATCAGCGAGTACATCGGCTTCGTGACCACCATGATGCTGGCCTTCGGGCTGGTGATGGAGTTCCCGATCGTGCTCGTCGCCCTGGCGCGGGTCGGCATCCTCAGCCATCGGGTGGTGGCGGCGCGCCGACGGCAGGTGATCGTCGGGATCGTCATCTTCGCCGTCGTGATCACTCCGGGCGGCGACCCATTCTCACCATCGATCCTGGCAGCGGTGATGTACATCCTCTTCGAGGCCTCGCTGGTCGTGATGCGCCTCGTCCGCCGCTGAGGTCGTGACCCCGGTCGTCGACCTGCTCACCGATGCGCGGATGGCGACCCACCGCGCGCCCGGGCACCCCGAGCGGCCCGAACGTCTGGAGGCCGCGGCGACCGGCGTCGCCCAGGGCACGCTGCAGGCCGGCGCGGCCCTGCGGCGCTCCATCGTCGAGCCGATCGACCCGGCCATCCTGTCGGCCATCCACCCGGCCTGGTTCAGCACGGCGCTCGACGAGGTTGCTCGCCGGGGAGGGGGATGGATCGACCAGGACACCTACCTCGGACCCGATTCGACAGAGGCGGCACGGGTCGCCGCCGGCGCCAGCGTGCAGGGCGCCCTGGCCGTCGCCGCAGGCCGGGCCGCGGTCGCCTTTGCCGTCGTCCGCCCCCCGGGACACCACGCCTCCGCGGAGCGCGCTGCGGGGTTCTGCCTGTTCAACAACGTGGCGCTGGCAGCGGTATCCCTCCGCCTGGCGGGCCTGGCGCAGCGGATCGCCATCCTCGACTGGGACGTACACCACGGCGATGGGACGCAGGCGATCTTTGATGCCGACCCGGACCTGTGCTACGCCTCGACCCACCAGTCGCCGCTCTACCCGGGAACCGGCGATGCGGCGGAGCGGGGTCGGGGAGCGGCAACCGGCACCAAGCACAATCGGCCACTGCGTCCCGGGAGTGGGGACGTCGCCTTCATCGGCGCGTGGAACGAGCAGCTGCTGCCGGCGGTCGAAGCCTTTGGCCCCGAGGCGGTGCTGATCTCCGCGGGCTACGACGCGCACCGTGCCGATCCGCTCGGCGAGCTGGAGCTGACCGAATCCGGGTACGGCGCGGTCGCACGGGCGATCGGCGAGATGGTGGCTCGGCTGCGCCTGCCGGGGGTGGCGCTGACCCTGGAGGGGGGCTACGACCTCGATGCGCTGCGCGACAGCATCGCGGCCACGGTGGTCGGTGTGCTCGGCGGGCTCGCGGGTCTGGAGCGGGCCTGATGGCTATACTCGGGCAGACCTCCGGGAAGGGGACCGCCTTGGCACGAGCAGCAGCGACCGGCCTATCCACGACCTCGCCGGCGGGTCGCGCCGACGCCGATGCGCCCCGCGAGCACGCCGCCGGCAGCGGCGACGTCATCATCATCAGCGGCCTCTCCGGCGCGGGCAAGAGCCAGGCCAGCAAGCTGTTCGAGGACCTCGGCTACTACTGCGTCGACAACCTGCCTCCGGAGCTGCTGCCCGGCTTCCTCTCGTTGCGCGATGGCGACCCGCACCGCTACGGCGAGGTGGCCCTCGTGCTCGACATCCGGGCGGGCGACCCGGCTCCCGCCATCAAGTTGGCGCGCGCGGCGCTCGACGCGCGCGGGATCCCGATGAGGGTCCTCTACCTGGAGGCCAGCGACGCCAGCCTGGTCAGCCGATACAGCGAGACCCGGCACCGCCATCCGCTTCAGACGCGGAGCGGCGTGCAGTCGGGAATCGTCGAGGAGCGAGACCGCCTGGCCAGGACGAGGGAGCTGGCCGACCACGTGATCGACACCTCCGGGCTGTCCATCGGCCAGCTGAAGGAACGCCTCTTCAGCTTCGTCCCCCGCGAGGGAAACGTCGACGAGTTGCTGATCGACATCCTCACCTTCGGCTTCAAGTTCGGCATCCCGATCGAGGCCGACCTCGTCTTCGACGTGCGGTTTCTGACCAACCCGTACTACGTCCCCGACCTGAAGCCGCTCTCCGGCCTGCAGACGCCGGTGAAGGAGTACGTGCTCGGGCAGCCAATGGCAGGCCGCTTCCTGGAGCTGGTGATGGAGCTGCTCCAGCTGACCGTGCCGGCGTACCGGTCGGAGGGCAAGAGCCGGCTCACCATCGCGCTCGGCTGCACCGGAGGCTATCACCGTTCGATTGTCCTGGCGGAGGAGCTTGCCGGGCGGCTGCGCAGCCTCGGCGGTACCTCGGTGGCGGTCTTTCACCGGGAGCTGGAACGATGAGGCGGCCTCGCCTGCCCCGCTGGCTCTACCCCGGGATGCATCTCAAGCGCTGGCTGGTGCTCCTCTTCCTCGGGATCACGGTCCTCGGCCTCGGCACGGCGATCCTGCTGGTCGACGTGTACCGCCGCTATGCCGACACCGTTCCGCTCCTCGTCTGGCTGACGGGGGGTGGCCTCGACCGGCCGATCCGGGCGACCCTGGTGGCGATCGGCGGGCTGGCACTCACCGCGGTCGGGGTCTGGGGGCTGATGCGCAGTGTGGTGTCGCCGTTCGTGACCCGCGGCGACTCCGTGCTCGAGGTGCTCTACACCAAGCGCTACCTGGCCCGTGGCCCGCGCATCGTGGCAATCGGCGGCGGGACCGGACTGTCGACCCTGCTCCGCGGCCTGAAGGGCTACTCGGCCAACATCACCGCCATCGTGGCGGTGGCCGACGACGGCGGCAGCAGCGGCCGGCTGCGGCAGCAGCTGGGGATCGTGCCGCCCGGCGATATTCGCAACTGCATCGCAGCGCTGGCCGACGCCGAGCCGCTGATGACCCAGCTGATGCAGTACCGCTTCCCGCCCGGCTCAGGACTGGACGACCATGCCTTCGGAAACCTGTTCATCGCCGCCATGACCGCGGTGACCGGTGACTTCGAGGAGGCGGTGCGCGAGTCCAACCGGGTGCTGGCGGTGCGCGGCCAGGTGCTGCCGGCCACCGGCGTCCCACTCAACCTGCTGGCCACCCTGGCTTCAGGACGGACCCTGCGCGGCCAGGTGGCGATCAGCCACGCCGAGGAACCGATCGAACGGGTCTCGATCGAGCCGGCTGATGTGCGCGCCAGCTCCGAGGCACTCGAGCGCATCCTGGAGGCGGATCTGATTGTGTTGGGGCCGGGCAGCCTCTTCTCCAGCGTGCTGCCCAACCTGCTGATCAGCGACATCCGCGATGCGGTGGCCGCGGCCAGCGGCATGCGCGTCTACGTCTGCAACGTGGCGACCCAACCAGGCGAGACCGGCTCGTTCAGCGCGGCGAGCCACGTGGAGACCCTGATCGCGCACGTCGGCGAAGGGCTGATCGACTACGTGCTGGTGAACGACAACCAGGATGCGCGGCGGCCGGACGGCTGGGTCGCGCAGCCCGTGCAGATCGATGTCCGTCGACTCGAGGCCTTCCCGGTCACGATCGTGGAGGAGGACCTGGTCGACATGTCGAACGCCCACCGGCACGACCCCGCCAAGCTGGCAGCCGCCCTGATGCGGATCCAGCAGGAGGATCGCGCCGAGCGGCCGCGGCAGCGGCGCACGATCTCGCGGCCGACCGCCGCGGCCAGCTGAGCTCGCCTGTCGATGCTGGTCGCCAGTGAGTTGAAGGGGGAGCTCGCCCGGATCCGCCCGGCCCGTCGCTGCTGCCATCGGGCCGAGCTGATGGGCCTGCTGCACGGCACCGTCGGAGACACCGTGCGGACGCTGGATCCCGCAACCGCCCGGATCGCGGTACATCTGGCGGCGTCGCTGGCGTTCCCGCCCCTCGCCGGGCGCTCCCGGCCCGCGTCAGCCCAGAGCAGGCCCCACCCGGGTGCACGCCGGAGCCACCTGAAGGTGCCGATCCCCGACGCACTGGCCGATGAGTGGCGCTGGCGCACGGCGAAGGCGTGCGATCGGCGGGCGTTTCTGCGCGGGCTGTTGCTGCGCAGCTCCTCGATCTCCTTCGGACCTTCGGGGCCACACGTCGAGTTCGTGCTGCACGATCGGGCGCGTGCCCTGGCGCTCGTCGAGCTGCTCGCGGCCCACGAGGTCCATGCCCAACGTATGGAACGTCGCGGACGGCAGGTCGTCTATCTCAAAGGCCAGGACGAGATCGCCACGCTCCTGCGACTGACGGGCGCCAACCGGGCGCTGCTCGACTTCGAGGCGGGCCGGGTGGGGCGCGATGTCCAGAATCGGCTCAACCGCCTGGTCAACGCCGAGGAGGCAAACCTGGGACGGACGGTGCGCGCGGCCGATCGACAGCTGCGGGCGATCGCCAGTCTGGAGTCGTTGGGCCGGCTCGACCAGCTGCCGCGTGGACTCCGCGAGGCGGCTACCGAGCGGCGGAGGCAGCCCGAAGCTGACCTCGATACGCTAGCCTCCGGCTTGGGGATCGGCCGTTCGGCGACAAATCACCGTCTGCGGCGCCTGGTCGTCCTCGCCGCGGAGTCAGAGGGCGCCAGGCCGACGGTCCGAGCCCAGACGAGGAGCTAAGGTGTCCGCATCCCGCTCGCCGCTGGTGGTCGGCAACTGGAAGATGAACCCCGATGCGCTCCTCGCCGCGACGCAGCTGGCGCTCGGGGTGCAGACGGCGACTGCGGGAATCGCGAGCCGGACGGTGGTCTGTCCTCCGGCGATCTGGCTCGGGGCAGTGGCAGCCGCAGTCGGCGGGTCGACAACCGAGCCCGGCCGGCTGGGGATCGGCGCCCAGACAATGCGTGCTGAAGAGCGTGGGGCCTTCACCGGTGAGATCTCGCCGCTGATGTTGGCGGGGGTCGCCGAGTACGTGATCATCGGCCATTCGGAGCGCCGGCAGTACGACAATGAGACCGATGTCGGGGTGGCGGCCAAGGTCGCCTCGGCGGTGGCCCACGGCCTGGTTCCCATCGCAGCGATCGGTGAACGCGCGGAGGAACGTCGCGCCGGGCTCACTGCCAACGTCATCGAGCGACAGCTGCGCGCCGCCATCTCGCGCCTGCCGCGGATCGCCGGCAGCGGACTGGTGATCGCCTACGAGCCGGTCTGGGCGATCGGTACCGGAGACGCCGCCACCGGGGAGGACGCCCAGGCCGCCGCGGCGCAGATCCGCGCCATCCTGGCCGAATCCGATCCGGTCGGCGCCGAAGAGGTGCCGATCCTGTACGGCGGCAGCTGCACCCCGTCGAATGCGCCCGAATTCTTTGCCGAGCCCGACGTGGACGGCGCCCTGGTGGGTGGCGCCTCGCTTGACCCCACGTCGTTTGCGGCGATCGCCCGGGCCGCCGCCGCCCGCGGATGATGCCGGCACGCGAGGCACGCCACGCGCTCATCCTGTGCGTATTGGACGGATTCGGGCTCTCCGACGATCCGCGCCGCAACGCGCTGCTGGCGGCCCGGATGCCTAACTGGCAACGATTGCTGGCCAGCTGGCCGCACTGCCGGCTGGCAGCTTCCGAGATCGCGGTCGGGCTGCCGGAGGGCCAGATGGGGAACAGCGAGGTGGGGCATCTCAATCTCGGCGCGGGTTTCCCGGTGGTCCAGGACCTGCCGCGAATCAGCGCCGCCATCGCCGACGGCTCGTTCTTCGACAACGCTGCGCTTCGGGGAGCGGTCGATCGCGCGGCGCAGCGCGGCAGCCGCCTGCACCTGCTCGGCCTGGTCGGACCCGGCGGCATTCATGCCATCGATGACCACCTGGTGGCGATCGCAGAGATTGCGCGGCGTGGCGGCCTGCCCGCCGACCGGGTCCTGTTGCACGCCTTCACCGACGGGCGCGACACCGCACCTCGCTCGGCCGCCGAGCTGCTCCCGGCGCTCCTGCGGCGCCTCACCGGTGTGGCGACCCTGGCGACGGTCAGCGGCCGCTTCTACGCGATGGATCGTGACCAGCGCTGGGAGCGGATCGTGCTCGCCTGGGAGGCGATCGTCCACGGCCGCGGAGCGGTCGCGGCCTCTGGCCCCGATTCGATCGCCCAGGCCTACGCTCGGGGCGAAGGCGACGAGTTCATTCGTCCAACGGTGATCGGCGACTACCGGGGGATGGGGGCTCAGGACGTCGTCGTCCACGCCAACTTCCGGGCCGACCGCGCGCGGGAGCTGACGCGAGCCCTCGCCCTTGATCGCTTCGATGCCTTCGACCGGGGCGACCGACCGGCGGACCTCGCGGTGGCGACCCTCACCGAGTATCAGCCTCCCGCTGACCTGCCCGTCGCGGTGGCATTTCCACCGCTGGCGGTCGAGTCGCTGGCGGCACATCTCTCACGGCTCGGCCTGCGCCAGCTGCACGTCGCCGAGACGGAAAAGTACGCGCACGTCACCTACTTCTTCAACGGGGGAGTGGAGGCCCCCTTCCCAGGTGAAGACCGCACGCTGCTGCCATCGCGACGCGACGTGGCCACCTATGACCTGGCCCCGGAGATGAGCGCGGCGCCGATCACCGAGCGGGTGGTGGCTGCCATCCGTGCCGGAGATTACGACTTCATCGTGCTGAACTACGCGAACCTGGACATGGTCGCCCATACCGGGGTCTGGGAGGCCGCCGTGCGGGCCGCCGAAGTGATCGACGCCTGCCTTGGAGAGCTCGAGGCCGCGGCACTGGCGGCCGGCGCGACGCTGCTGATCACCGCCGACCACGGCAACATCGAACAGATGCGCGACGAGGTGGGCAATCCGCAGACCAAGCACACCACCGCGCCGGTCCCCTGCGTGCTGGTCGATGTCTCCCACCGCGGAGCTCGTCTGCGCGACGGCATCCTGGCCGACGTGGCCCCCACCGTCTGCGGACTGATGGGGATCCCCACGCCTCTGTCGATGAGCGGGCGCAACCTCCTCGCGGGATAGGTCTGCTACACTCGGCGGCCATGACCCCGCTCGTCGTCGCCCAGATGATTATGGCTGTCGCCCTGATGGCCTCGATCCTGCTCCAGCAGCGCGGCACCGGCTTGGGCGGCGCTTTCGGCGGAGAGGTGACGGCCTACCGGAGTCGGCGCGGCATCGAGCGGACCCTCTTTCGCCTGACCATCCTGCTGGGGGTCCTGTTCGTCGTCTTCAGCCTCCTCAACCTGCTCCGGCCCGCGGCCTGAGCCAGGGCCGGTCGGGCGGTCCGCGCGGGGTGCTGTGCTATCATCGCTGCCGCCTCGCCGGGCGCGCGCCCGGCGAGTTTGACAGGCCGAGGTGGCGGAATAGGCAGACGCGCTAGGTTCAGGACCTAGTGACCATTACGGTCGTGTGGGTTCAAGTCCCTCCCTCGGTACCAGCCCTCGATGCCCAGGTGGCGGAATTGGTATACGCGTACGTTTGAGGGGCGTATGAGGCAACTCATCCGGGTTCAAGTCCCGGCCTGGGCACCACCTTCGCCAGACCGATAGCGCCGCTCGCGGTCCGCGAGCGGCGCTCGTGTGTACGCTGCAATCGGGCGGTTAGCTCAGCTGGTCAGAGCGCCTCGCTTACACCGAGGAGGTCGGGGGTTCGAGCCCCTCACCGCCCACCAGTGCCACTGCTACGATGGCACCCACCACCCCCGTACGGGAGATAGCAGCCATGCAAGGACAGTGGATCGCGCTGATCGTGATCGCGGCGATCGCACTCCTCATCGTCGTCGTCTACAACGGCCTCGTCCAGCGGCGGAACATCGTCGACGAGGCGTGGAACCAGATCAGCGTGCAGCTCAAGCGCCGGCACGACCTGATCCCGAACCTGGTCAACGCGGTGAAGGGCTACATGGACTTCGAGCAGGAGACCCTCACCAAGGTGGTCGAGGCTCGGGGCGCAGCCGTCAGCGCATCGCAGGCCGGCCCCGCCGGGGCCGCTCAATCGGCGCAGGCGGAGAACCTGCTGACCGGCGCCCTGCGACAGCTCTTCGCCCTCGTTGAGAACTACCCGACCCTCAAAGCCAACGAGAACGTGCTGCAGCTACAGGAACAGCTGACCACCACGGAGAACCAGATCGGCTTCTCCCGACAGCACTACAACAGCACGGTCCGTGACTTCAACACCTCGATCCAGACGTTCCCCAGCGCGCTGATCGCGGGGGTATTCGGGTTCCGGGCGCGCGACTACTTCCAGATCGAGGGGGCGGACGCCGAGGTCCCGACCGTCAACCTGCGGAGCTGATCACGGCGGTCGGACGATGACCGATCGACCGGCACCGACCACCTTCTTCCGGGAGGTCGCCCGAAACCGACGCAACTCGTGGTTGCTGGTCGGGGTGGTGGCCATCGTCCTGGCGGCGCTCGGCGGGGCGATCGGTGCGGCAACCGGCTCAGGCTGGGGCGGCGTCAGCGTGGCCCTGGTCGTGGCGTTCGTGATGAGCATCTTGAGCTACTACGCGGGCGACAAGCTGGTGCTGGCCTCCAGCGGCGCCAAACAGGTCCCCGTCGCCAATCCGCCGGACGAGTACAAGCAGCTCGTCAACGTGGTGACCGAGATGAGCATCGCCGGCGGCCTGCCGATGCCTCGCGTGTACGTCATCGACGACAGCGCGCCGAACGCCTTCGCCACCGGGCGCGACCCACAGCATGCCTCCGTGGCGGCCACCAGCGGCCTCCTGCAGAAGATGGACCGCGAGGAGCTGCAGGGGGTCATCGCCCACGAGATGAGCCACGTCGGGAACTACGACATCCGCTTCGCGCTGCTGGTCGGGGTGCTGGTGGGCAGCATCGCGCTGCTGGCCGACTGGTTCCTGCGCTTCACCTTCTGGGGCGGTGGACGACGCGGCGGCGACCGCGATCGGGGCGGGGGCGGTGCGATCGCCATCCTGTTCGTGATCGCGCTGGTGCTGGCCATCGTGGCGCCGCTGATCGGTCGCATGGTGCAGCTCGCGGTGAGCCGCAGTCGCGAGTCGCTAGCCGACGTCTCCGGGGTGGAGCTGAGCCGCAACCCGGTCGGCCTGGCGCGGGCCCTGCGCACCATCGCCGACGACCCGGAGGTGCTCGAGGTGGCCAACCGCGCGACCCAGCATCTCTACATCGTCAACCCGATCAAGACCTTCGAACAGCGCGCCAAGAGCATGTGGGACACCCACCCGCCGATGGCCGAGCGAATCGCCGTCCTGCGCAACCTGGCAGGGCAGTTCGGCCAGGACCCCGCCCAGATCGGCTGACCAGCTGATCGGTTGCTGGCTGAATCGGGCCTGTGCTAACGCCGATAGGCGACCACGAGCGAGGGCTGCAGCACCTCGAATCGACGGGCGCGTGGAGTAGCAACCCGCGGCGCCGGTCTAGGTGGTCCGCGGCCGCCGAGGCGCCGTGAGGCGTACTACGGTGCCCTTGCGCCTGGCGCGCACCGTGCAAGTTCCCTCGATGAGCCGCGCCCGCTCCTGCATGCCGACCACGCCGAGCTTACCCTGGCGGACGAGCTCTGCCGGCTCCGGCGTGTTCGCCATTCCGACGCCGTCGTCCTCCACGACGAGCTCAGCCCGAGTCGATGACACGGAGAGCCGGACCGATACGCTCGATGCGTGGGCGTGGCGCTCCGCATTGCGCAGCGCCTCTTGGCAGACGCGGAAAAAGGTCAGCTGCTCCTGATTGCCGAGCCAATCGCTCTCGCCGCGCGAGCTGTAGCGACCCCGGATGCCAGTGCGTGTCTCGAACGCTGCGGCCTCGGCTCTTAGGGCTGCATTGAGCCCAAGGTCGTCGAGCACCGATGGGCGCAGGTCACGGCTGAATCGTCGGAGTTCGGCGGCGACCTCCTCTGCCTTGGTGCGAGCGTCCGTCAGCGCCTCCTGGAGGTTCGAGTCCGCGACATCCAACCCGTCGAGCTGTCGCCAGAGCAGGACCAGGGACTGCAGCGGGCCATCGTGGAGCTCGCGCGCGATGCGTCGACGCTCCTCCTCCCGAGCAGCGAGCGTCTTCTCCCCGTATCCCTCGAGGAGCTGCTGACGCTCCACCTGGAGCGAGACATCGCGCAGCAGCAGCAGGCTCAACGATCGCCCGCCGGCATCGGTGAGGGACGTCCGTACCGGCACCAACCACCGGCGGCGACCATCCGGAGCAGTGATCGGGCCTACCACGCTTCCATCGCCAGTATCGGCCAGAACTGCTGCAAGCTCAGCCGGGGCGCAAGAGTCGAAGGCCTGGAGGCGCAACTGGTTGACTGGACGGCCGAGCAGCTGCGCGGCCGCAGCATTGGCCTCCTGGATCGCGCCCTCGTTGTCCAGCAGGATGATGGCGTCGCCGGCCGAGTCGAACACGGTCCGGTACTTGTCCTCGGATACGCGTCGCTCCCGCTCTCGGCGCTCGGCCTCGACGCGCGCCCTCCGTTCGCTATCGATTCGCCGGCCAACGAACAGGCCCATCGCGACAACCAATGCGGCCTGCCAAAGCTCACCGAACATCTCCATCGAGCCCTTGTGCCAGAGAAGAACGTTCGGCACTGTGAGGATTGCGCACCAAATCGCCGTGGGCGCAGATCCGCTCAGGCCGAACGCCAGCCCGGCGTAGATCACCGGCAACAAGAAGAGGGAAACCGGAATGAACGATGCGTGCTCGAGCTCGACCAGGTGGGTCACCTCGAGCAGCGAGTGCCCACCCGCGATCAGCAGGACGAGCGCCTGGACGATCCAGAACTGCCGCTGGCGAACGGGTGGGGCCCAGCGACCGAGGAGGTGACGCGGCTCACGCGCGGCCACCAGCGGCGAAGCGCTCGATGCCTCGCCGTGCGCCGTCATTCGCGCTCGCTCGGTCCCGGCTGGAGATCGAGCAGGCCTCGCGACGCCGCGTGGACGATCGCTTCGGTCCGGCTCGAGACGCCGAGCTTGTTGAATATGGATGTGAGGTGGCCCTCAACGGTCCTCGTGCTGACGCGCAGCGCCTCGGCGATCTCCCGATTCCTGGTACCCCTCGCCGCGTGGTGGAGGACCTGCATTTCGCGCTGCGAGAGGAGATGGGCGTCGTCGCGTGGGCGATGACCGAGCAGCTTGCGCGCGATCCTGGGATGCAGCACCACCTCTCCCTGGGCCACGGAATGGATGGCGGCCACCACGTCGGCAGCGTGCGCAGTCTTCAGCAGATACCCGTTCGCCCCGGCGGCCAGCGCGGCTTCGGCATAGTCCACGTCGTCGTAGGCACTCAGCAGAAGGACGTACGGGGGCGGCCGAGCGACCGAATCCGGCGCGTTGCCTCCACCCCGTTGAGCACCGGCATGGCCATGTCCAGCAGAACGACGTCAGGGGCCAGGTCGCGCGCCAGGTCGACCGCCTCGGCGCCGTCCGCGGCCTCCCCGACGATCGAGATGGTGGGATCTGCCTCGAGAATGCTTCTCGTTCCTTCGCGAACCATCGCGTGGTCCTCGGCGAGCAACACCCGAAGTCGTTTCATGCCTGCCTCCCAACCGAGAGTACATCCGGTTGTCGATTCCTGCCTCGCGGGATCCCGCACAAGACATTGCGGTTTCCACGTGCTCGAGAGCAGGTGCATTCCCCGTTGGCATGACGCCACGCCACGTAGAGGATGGTGGCGAGGTACCTCACATGACGGTCCCGCCCAATAGCGCAGATCTCGCCGAGCTCCCGCAGGTGGTGGATTCGGCGCACCGCATGTCGCGGAGACAGGTACTCCTGTCGCTTGCTGCAGCCGGAACCGCGCTCGCGGCCAGACCCCTGCTCGGCTCCCTGGTTCAGGGATCTGATCCAGCGGACCCGACGCACCAGGGAATGGAGCCGCTACCGCCGCGCCGGTGGGCCATGGTGATCGACCTCCGCCGCTGCGACGGCTGCAAGAAATGCACCGAGGCCTGCCAGGCCAAGCACTACCTGCCGCCCGAGCAGGAGTGGATCAAGGTGTACACCCTGCGTGATCGAACCGGCGTGGAGTACAACATCCCTCGACTTTGCATGCACTGCGAAGACGCACCGTGCGTTCGGGTCTGCCCGGTCACCGCCACCTTCGTGGATCGCGACGGCCTGGTGCTGGTCGACCAGGACAAGTGCATCGGCTGCCGACTGTGCATGGCTGCCTGCCCCTACGAAGCGCGCTACTTCAACTGGACCGAGCCCAAGATCAAGCCTCCGCTGCCGACCAAGGCCACGCCGGAGTTCCCGTCGCCGCAACAACGCGGCACGGTTGGGAAGTGCGTCCTGTGCGTGCACAACATCAAGTTCGGCCAACTCCCATATTGCCTTGAAGCCTGCAACATGAACGCGATCTACATCGGCGACCTAGATGCCGACGTGGCGACCAACGGAACCGAGACCGTGCGTCTCTCCACATTTCTGAGTGAAAACAACGCCATCCGGCTGAAGGAAGAGCTGAACACCAAGCCTCGGGTCTGGTACATCCCCGGGCACGGGGAGGACCTTGAGTGGTAGCAGTGGTCGCCGAGGTCGGGGAGGCGAGCGCCCTCCAGTCCGCAGCATTCCGCCCGGTGCAGGCGCCGGGCAGGTGGTTCTGGCCGCTCTTCGCCGCACTTGGGGCGATCGTGGCCGTGGCCGCGGCGGCCTACGGCTATCAGCTGCTGGCCGGTCTGTGGGTGGCGGGCTACAACGACACCGCCTTCTACGGTATCTACGAAGCGAACCTCGTGGCCTTCATCGGCGTGAGTTATGGCGGAGCGCTTGTTTCGGCGGTGCTTCGTCTGACGAATGCCCGATGGCGCGCCCCGATCACGCGCATGGCCGAGGCCATGGCGCTCGTCTCGCTCGTGGTGGGCGGGTCGTTCGCGATCATCCACCTTGGCCGACCTGAGCGCATCTGGCAGCTGGTCACGCGCCCGCAGGCAGCCTCTCCGATCGTGTGGGACGTGATCGCCATCTCCACCTACCTCGCGGCGACGTTGATCTTCCTCTACCTGCCGCTGATCCCGGACCTGGCGATTGCCCGGGACCGCCTGGGCCCTTCAGCGGGTCGCCTGCGACGTACCTTCTATCGTTTGACGGCGGCCGGATGGAGCGGAACATCGGCACAGCGGCAGCGACTCAACTGGTCGGTCGGCGCCATCGCGATCCTGATCATTCCACTTGCCATCACCGTCCACTCGGTGCTGGCATGGGCGTTCTCGATGACCAGCCGCCCTGGATGGCACTCGACGATCTTCGGCCCCTACTTCGTGATCGGTGCGCTCTACTCCGGGGTGGCCCTGGTCATCGTGGTGGTTGCGGCGTTCCGTAAGGCGTATCGGCTTGAGCCATACATCGGGCTTCCACATTTCGTGTCGCTGGCCCGGATCATGGCCGTCCTCGGCGCCGTGTATCTCTACTTCACCTTCTCGGAGATGCTGACCACCGGATATGTCCGGACGCGAGAAGAGGCGTCAATCGTGGCGGTGCTCCTGGAGGGCAGATTCGCGCCTGCCTTCTGGGGCTTCATGGTCGGCGGAATCCTGATCCCCATCGCTCTTTCGTTGGTGCCGGCAACGCGCCAGGTGCGCTACCTCGTGTTCGCCGGGGTGCTGGCAGTAGCGGGAATGTGGCTGAAGCGGCTGCTCATCACCCTCCCCACGGCGACTGCTCCGCTCATCGGCGACGTCTGGGGGTCGGTCCAGTTCACGTGGGTCGCTATCGTTGTCACGCTTGGCGCCACGGCGGCGATCCCGCTTGGCCTCATGATCATCTTCCGCTTCGTGCCGATCCTCGCGCTTGACGAGATGATGGAGGCCGGTGGCCAGGACGCGTCCGAGCCGGTGCCCGAGCGCACGCTTGGCGCGGAGGGCGTGCTGTGATCAACCGGAAGGCCCTCGTGGCGTTCGTGCTCGCCGTTGCTGCGCTCGCGCTTGCGAGCCTCGCCAACCCCGGGCAGGTGGCAGCCGCCGACCCGCCCGCTCGGCTGCAGTTCGATGCAGAGCAGCAAGACGATGGTTCGTGGATGCTGCGGGCGACGGTGACGCGTGGAGGCGCTGTCCAGAGCCAGGAGACGGTCGACTTCCTGGAGTTGGTCGACTTCTTCGGTGACCGGTGGGTCCCCCTCGGCACTGCGGTCACGGACGCCGGAGGCGCAGCTTCGCGGCCCTATTCACCGACTTCAAACGGAGTGCAGCACCTCGTCGCCCGATTCGCGGCCAGCGACGGGACGTTCGAATCCGATCCTGTTGAGATCACGGTCAGCGGTGCCGTCTCGGCCATCCCCGAGGACCCGCCGGTTCTACCGGTGGTGCGGGCGTGGGCATTCCCCGTCGGTGCCGCAATCCTCTTTCTCGTCTGGCTCGCTCTCGCCGTCATCTTCCTTCGGGCGGTTATCGGGATCGCCCGTCCGACGTCGGCGCAGGCCACCGCTACCGCCCCGACGCGCGAGGGGCCAACGGAGTCGTCCTCTCAACAAACAAGCAGCATGGAGTGACCTATCGATGAGCACGGGATTTCGCATTTTCGGGAGCCGCTCTGGGGGCATCGGCCTTGTCGTCGTCCTGGCGGCCACCCTCGTCGCGTGCGCTCAGGAACCGGGTCAGTCGACGAAGCCATCATCGGCGGCGTCGATCGTCGAAAGCACGGCGCCGTCTGCCGCGCCCCTGGGGCAGTTCCTCTTCCTCGACGCCGATACGGTTCTCGGCCCGACGAACCTCACCGCCGAGGAGAAGCCGACCAAGACCTGCGTGCAGGTGAATCGGTTCGCCCACAACGAGGATGTCGTGTGGCGGGTAAAGGTCTTTGACCCCCTGACCGGCGAGCCTATGGATGACAAAATGCTTGCGTCGGTCAAGGTCATAATGCCGGATCAGACGCTCGACCTGCATTACGGGCCCCATCCGCGTGACAAGCCGCTCGGCTTCTTCTGGACGACCTCGTGGGTCGTTCCGGAGGGGTATCCGGATGGTGTCATCAACTACACCATCGAAGCCACAGCCACGGATGGTCGCACCGGGACCTGGGAACAGTTCGAGGTCGCTGCGGCCAACCTCACTGTGACCGCGGACGTCCGTCCGGTGATCGCGCAATAGTCAATGAGGCCTGCGGCAACGCGCCGCAGGCCTCGCAACAGGAGCATAACCATGCCACGCCTGAGCTCCGGGGCCGCCATTGCGGCCGCCGCCTTGATCGCTGCGGCCTTTCTGCTGGGGGTCCTGATTGGTCCCCTGCTGCGACCAGTCGTCGGACAGCCAGGCGCCGGCACATCTCCAAGCGAGTCCGCCCAGAGCTTGCCAGCGACTCCGAGCGCCTCCCCGCGTCCGGCCGAGGCGGACTACGTGGGGACGCTCAAGCTGGCGCCTGTCAAGGGTCGAATCGGGAGCCAAGTCACCCTTCAAGGCGCCGGCTTCGACCCCGGTCAACATCTCGATGTCGCGTGGCAGGCGTCCTCCGGGAACTGGGTCGTCGACAATACCGCCCCAGCGGGCGAGAACTACAAGGGGCGAACGTATTCGGAGAGTTTCCTACCCCTGGGCTCAGTGACGACCGATGCCACGGGGGCTTTCTCGACCAAGTTCACCGTGCCCGACGGATTCGGGTTCACCCACAACGTTCAGGTTCACCAAAACGGCACCGTGCGCAACCAGGCCTCCTTCTCCGTGGAGATGGAGGTGACCGTGTCACCGTCAAGCGGGCCGGTGGGCACTCCCATCACGATCGACGTGCGAGGGATCGGCGTGTCCCCGCTGACCAGCAGCTGGGAGCTCACCTACGACAACCGCTTCACGGGTTGGATGTCGGCGATCACGACCAAGGGTCACGCCCGCTTCAGCATCCCCGCGACGGGTCTGCCCGGACCGCACGTCTTGAAGGTCCTGCACGGCTCCTTCACCTTCCCGTACCTGAACATGCAGCAATCACCTGATCCCGGTCGGCCCACCTTCACATCGATCTTCACGGTCACCCCTGGAAATCCCGTTCTGCCAGCGCCACCCGGCGACCAGTGGGACCCGGTGGTGGCCGGAGCCGAGCCAGGCAGCGCTGACGGCCCAGTTCTCTGGACCGATCCGCTCGAGACGATCGTCGGCGCTTCCGTCGTCCTCCATGGGCGCGACCTGCCCCCCAGCACGTCACTGAAGGTTGGCTGGCTGACGCAGGTGGGCGTTGACACCGCCATCATCGGCGGGAGCGGCCAGAATCGCCCCACCGCGGACTGGGAGCTCGGTGATGCCAGAATCGCCGCAGACGGGACCCTCGCATGGGAGTTCAAGATTCCCGCGGACAAAGGCGGTTGGCACGAAATCTCCGTGATGGACGGGGAGACGGTGGTGGCAGCCACCAAGGTGCGCGTCCGGCCAAAGGCCGATCCACTCGGGGTCACCCGGGCGGCCGTGGGCGACGTCCTGACCGTCCACCTCACCGGGGTCGATGACACCGACACCGGCAAGATCTTCATGCTCGTCTACGACAACGGCCTGCTCGGGTATTCCTGCTCGGTCACCGGGCAGGGCGACATCACGATCTACCTGCCAGCCGCGGGCGAGCCCGGGTGGCACTTCATTGACCTCTATCCGGGCATCTACAAGGGCGAAGATGCCAAGGGCACCTACAACTTCCGCATCCCGCAGCTGACCTTTAAGGACGACCATCCTGGAGAGACCATGCCAGCCTTCCGGTTCGCGTTCGAGATCGTTTCCTGAGGCGATGATCGCCTCAAGGCGTGGAGCGACGCGGGCGGGACGAAGTTCCGCCCGCGTCGTGCTCGCATTCCTAGTTGTCACCGGCCTCCTTGTGCTCGCGGCGTGTTCGACCGGCGGGTCGGCCGCCTCGCCAGACTCCGCAACCGACCCGCCCGTCATCAGCATCGACCTGCTGGATTTCCGCTTTGAGCCAGCTGTCGTCGACGTTCGGCTCGGAGAGAGCGTGCGGTTCGTCGCGGTCAACCGCTCGGACCTGCCCCACGAGGTTTTCATCGGAGTTTCCGTTGAACAGGATCAGCACCATGCTCTGCACGCTACGGCACCGCCCGACATGCAGGACGAGCTGGACGAGGGCACCACCGGGATCTACGTGCCGGCTCGCGGCACAGCGCAGCTCACGTACCGCTTCGACCACGAGGGGGACGTTGTCATGGGCTGCCACCTGATCGGCCACTTCGAGGCGGGCATGCATGGGGTGATCCGGGTAACCGCCAACTAGCTCGCGATGGGGCGCGGTTGCTGGCGCGGTGAAGGGCTACATGGACTTCGAGCAGGAGACCCTCACCAAGGTGGTCGAGGCTCGGGGCGCAGCCGTCAGCGCATCGCAGGCCGGCCCCGCCGGGGCCGCTCAATCGGCGCAGGCGGAGAACCTGCTGACCGGCGCCCTGCGACAGCTCTTCGCCCTCGTTGAGAACTACCCGACCCTCAAAGCCAACGAGAACGTGCTGCAGCTACAGGAACAGCTGACCACCACGGAGAACCAGATCGGCTTCTCCCGACAGCACTACAACAGCACGGTCCGTGACTTCAACACCTCGATCCAGACGTTCCCCAGCGCGCTGATCGCGGGGGTATTCGGGTTCCGGGCGCGCGACTACTTCCAGATCGAGGGGGCGGACGCCGAGGTCCCGACCGTCAACCTGCGGAGCTGATCACGGCGGTCGGACGATGACCGATCGACCGGCACCGACCACCTTCTTCCGGGAGGTCGCCCGAAACCGACGCAACTCGTGGTTGCTGGTCGGGGTGGTGGCCATCGTCCTGGCGGCGCTCGGCGGGGCGATCGGTGCGGCAACCGGCTCAGGCTGGGGCGGCGTCAGCGTGGCCCTGGTCGTGGCGTTCGTGATGAGCATCTCGAGCTACTACGCGGGCGACAAGCTGGTGCTGGCCTCCAGCGGCGCCAGGACCCCACCGCCATCGTCTGAGTCGGCCCGGCGGTTGTCGCTGCGTGGCGCGTCGGTGCCGTCCGGGCCGCCGGGAGGCAAGGAAACGACGATGCCCGCCGCTCGCGCCGAGCGGCGGGCATCCGGTGGACGCAAACTCGATCAGCTCCCCGCGACAACCGTGATCGTGCCGAACATACCTGCCTCGAAATGGCCCTCGATCTCGCAGACGAGGTCATAGGTGCCCGGCTGTGTCGGGATCAGGTACAACTCGATCTCAGTGCCGGCGAAGACCTCCACCTCGCGCGGGGCGGGTCCCTTGAACTCACCCGAGGCGTCCTCGGCCTTGCGAAAGGCGATCGACCCGAAGAAGTCCTCGGCCGTGAACTCGTGCTTGACGTCGCCCACGTTGACGACCTTGATCACGTATGGCTGACCGGCGACGAGGTCGAGGTCCTTCGGGGTGAAGGCGAACTCGGAGAGCTCGATCGTGATCTCCTTCTTGGTGTCCCAGTCGGCCGCCTTTACGAGGGCCGCAGCGTCCTGGACCCACGGGCCATCGCCCACGTCGGCCAGCTCCACTGCCGGTGAGGTGGGCGCTGCACCGGTCACGGTGATGGTGCCGAACATGCCGGCTTCGTAGTGGCCCTCGATCTCGCAGACGAGGTCATAGGTGCCCGGGATGAGCGGGATCAGGAACAGCTCGACCGACTTCCCCGCGAAGACCTCGATCTCGGTGAAGTACGGGACCTTCACCTCGCTCTCGGCGGTCTCGGTCTTGCGCGTGGCGACCGTCCGGAAGAAGTCCTCGGCCGTGAACTCGTGCTTGACGTCGCCGACGTTCACGAGCTCCAGGATGTACGGCTGCCCCGCCTCGAGGGTGATGTCCTTGGGTGTGAAGGCGAACTCGGACAGCTCGATGGTGACCGTCTTCTTCGCATCCCAGTCGGCAGCATCGACGAAGTCGGACGCGTTGGCCACGTAGCGCTCAGCCGCCGCTGCCTGGCTGGGCGAGGGGACGTCCGGTGGCTCGGACGGGGACGTTCCCTGGCTCGAGCCTCCGCCCTGGCACGCGCCGAGGACGAGCACGATGACGGTGATGGCTGCGGTCCGGCTCATGGTGCTTCTCATTGGTATGCCTCATGGATATTTGGCTAGACCAGAGCAGCATCGGACGCCGGATAGTCCCGGGGCATCGCGTCCGTGGGGGGTTGCCCGTGGGTCAGACGAGCCACTCGTGATGGGCAGAACGAGGGATGGCGCTACAGGTCGATGAGACCCCGGGAGATGGCGTACCTGATGAGGGCGGCCTTCGAGTGGAGGCCGAGCTTGGCCATGATGTGGTCTCGGTGCGACTGAACGGTATGCGGGCTCAGGTAGAGCGTCGCGGCGATCTCGGCGCTCGTCATGCCCTGGGCGATGAGGCCCAGGACCTCCTGCTCGCGGCCGCTCAGCCCATCGTAGGTCGCGCGCTCCTCGTGGCTGCGATCCCGGTGCAGGTAGTCCGCCACGAGCCTCTTGGTGGCGGCCGGAAACAGGTACACATCGCCACGGTGGGCCATGCGCACGGCGGAGAGCAGCTCCTGGACTTCGGCTCCCTTGAGGACGTACCCCGCAGCGCCGGCCCGCAGCGCCTGGAAAAGGTAGTCCTCCCGGTCGTGGATCGTGAGGATGACGACGTTGATCAGCGGGAATCGCTCCCGGATCTCGCGTGTCGCGACCAGCCCGCTGGCGCCCGGCAGCGTGATGTCCATCAGCACGACGTCCGGCCGGATCGTCGGGATCGCTTCCATCGCCTCGCGCGCACTCCCGGCCTGCCCCACGACCTCGATGTCGATCTGGCTGTCGAGCAAGCCGACGATCCCCGCGCGGACGAGGGTGTGGTCGTCGACGACCAGCACGCGAATCGTCACTCAGGCGGCCTCCGGCACCAGCGGGAGCTCGACAACGATCTCGGTTCCGTGTCCGTCTTCGGAATGGACCTGCATCTTCCCTTCGAGGAGCCGGACTCGCTCCTGCATCCCGAGGAGGCCCACGCTGTGCGCGATGCCTGCTGGTCCGAACACCTGGGCCGGGTCGAAGCCGCGACCGTCGTCGGCGACCGTGAGCCGGGCGACGCCGTCGGCGACCTCGAGAGTGATCTGCACGTGGTTCGCCGCGGCGTGGCGGGAGACATTGCCGATCGCCTCCTGGGCGATCCGGAAGAGCGTGACCTCGACCTGGTTCAGAAGACGGCCGCCAGAAGGATCGGCTTCGATCGTGGTCTCGATTCCGTGATCGCCAAGGCCCGTCTCACACAGCCAGCGGATCGCGGGCACGAGGCCGAGGTCGTCAAGGACCGA
Source organism: uncultured Chloroflexia bacterium (assembly GCA_963750025.1). GTDB lineage: Bacteria > Chloroflexota > Limnocylindria > QHBO01 > QHBO01 > CF-167. Next base: position 184,813 of record CAVVPF010000020.1, on the reverse strand, counting down.
CGGCCGCAGCCCGAGGATCAGCCGGCGCGTCTCCTCCAGGAGACGTCCGGCGATCACGCGCGCTTCCGCGATACGCTCGCGGGGCTCGGGGCTCGAGCCACCTTCGGCCAGGCCGTCGCGTGCCCGGTCAAGCGCGATGGCGAGCGCGGCGAGGGACTGCGCCGTCTCGTCGTGGAGCTCGCGCGCCAGGCGATGCCGCTCATCCTCCTGCGCCGAGATCGTGGTGCGGAGCACCTGCCCGAGGCGAGCAGTCCGGTCGGCCACCCGAGTCTCGAGTTCCATGTTCGTCTGCTCGACCGCGGAAAGAGCGGCCTGGAGTCGACGACGCATCGCCTCGAGGCTGTCGGCGAGCTGGGCCACCTCGTCCTGCGCGTTCACCTTGATCGGGCTGGCGAGATCCCCTTCGGCCATCCGCTCAGCTGCCCGCGTGAGCATCTCGGTCGGGGCCACGACGCGGCGGGTCGTGAACCAGGCCACCCCCAGCGTCAGCGCGAACCCTATGCCGATCGAAATGAAGAGCTGGTCACGAAGCTGGAGCGGGAGCGCCAGGGCGACGTCCACCGCCTGCTCAAGGACCAGGTAAAACGGGCTGAGGCCAATGGGAACGACGGCCATCACGTGAGATCCGTTGTCGGCGGCGTTCTCGGGATCGTGGCGAAGCGTCGCGGCCCCGCGCGTCGCGGCGAGGTCGCGGATGGCCGAGTGGTGCGGGCTCGGCTGGCCCGGGTACTCGTCGGGTCCGATTCGCAGGAGCACCGTCCCGTCGGGGCCGACGATCTCGAGGTGATACTCCGCGGCGTCGCCCGCGGGTGCCGGTGAGACCGCTGCCGGGTCAGGCCGAAAGCCGTCGGCGGTGGGCAGGAATGGCAGAGTGGAATTGATCGCCACGATGTGCACGGCCACAATCAGCCCGGTGTCGCCGGACGAGCCGCCGACGCGAACGACCACGACGGCGAACGGAACGGCACCCTCGACCGTGCCCACGCCGGCGATGATGCTAAAGCGATCGTCGGGCGAGCCATCAAGGTCCGCCCCTGGCAGCTGAGCGCCACCCTGCGAGGCGCGCGGCTCACCGGCCTGCTCAAGGAGCTGCCCGTTGTCGTCGAGGAGCCAGACACCACTGACGCCGATGAAGCGGTAGAGCTCGGGGGTGCGTTTGAGGCGAGAGAGAAGGCGTGCGGCCGCTCCCACAGGTGCACCCGACCCGGGGCGCGGGAAGAGATCCTGGCGTGCCTCGTCGACCTCGGCGGCAACCTGGGCGAACTCGCGCACGATGGTGCCTGCCGTCGTGTGAGCGGTCGTGAGCCGCTCCCGGTAGACCAGCTCGGTCGCCTCCCCGATCGCGCCCAGGCCAAGCACGGCCACCACGCCGAACATCACCGTGAGCCCCACGGTTACGTAAAGCATGATGCGCCGTTGCAGGCCCAGCCGCCGGAATCGGTCCATGATTGGCTCAGATGGTGTGGCCGCGCGGAACAGCCCGGGCGATCCGTCGTCCAGATTAGACGCCTCGCCATGTAACCGCGCTGTTGTGCTCGACCAGCCGTACCCGGCGAGTTGACGCTCGGCGTGGGGGGTCGGTATGCTCTCAGGCGCGAGACGCAACCGTGGACGGGGACCAGCCGAGATCAACCAGGTGCTCGGGCTGCGCGACAACCTCACTGGAACCGGCGGGCCGAGGTAGCTCAGTTGGTAGAGCACCGCCCTGAAGAGGCGGGTGTCGTCAGTTCGATTCTGACCCTCGGCACCATTTCTCGCGGCGCAGATCGGCAAACGGGCGGAAGTGGCTCAGTTGGTAGAGCATCACCTTGCCAAGGTGAGGGTCGCGGGTTCGAGTCCCGTCTTCCGCTCCATTTTTCTGCCCTTTGGGAGATGACCTGCTAGCCTCGTGCGACGGCGGATGCCCCGTCGTCTAGTGGTAGGACAGCGGACTTTGGATCCGTGAACCGAGGTTCGAATCCTCGCGGGGCAGCCAGGGTGACACCGTGCGGCGACGTGCCCGAGTGGCCAGGGAGCGGTCTGCAAAACCGTGTACACGGGTTCGAATCCCGTCGTCGCCTCCACCTCATTCACGCACGAATCACATGTCGCGATTGGTACAGGCGACCAGTCCCACAACGAGCCCGAGGATGCCAAAGCGCGCGGCGAACTGCCGCATGAGGCGCACGATACGTCCTCCGGCCTGCGGCGAGACTGCTACGGTTGGGTCGACAACAGGGAGGGACCAGGTCCATGGCCGGTGAGGCATTCGCGGGAGATGTGGAGCCGTCCTCTTCCCCCGTTTCCCCTCTCACCGCCGCCGCGCTGCGCTTGCTCGGCGAGCGGCGGTTGATCCTGGCGGCGAACCGCGGCCCGGTGAGCTTCTCGGCGCGCGCTGACGGCACGCTGCGCACGCGCAGGGGATCGGGGGGCGTGGTGACCGCCCTCTCCCAGGTCGGCGAGCATGTGCCAGTCACCTGGGTCGCGGCGACGATGAACGATGCCGAGCGTCGCGCGGCCCGCGATCCCGAGGCGCTGGCCAGGGCTATGCCGGCAGACAGGGTCAGGCTGCGGCTGGCATCGGTCGAGCGGACCGTCTTCGAGGCCGCCCACAACGTCATCGCCAATCCGCTGCTCTGGTTCTTCCAGCACGAGATGTGGAACCTGCCTGAGCGCCCGATGATCGATGCGGCAACCATGCGTGCCTGGCAGCACGGCTACGTGCCCCTCAACGAGGCGTTCGCCGAGGCCATCCTCCGCGAGGTGCCGCGCGGCGATCCGGAACCGCGCATCATGCTCCACGACTACCACCTCTACCTCGCGGCGACGGCGATCCGGCGGGCGCGGCCGGACGCCATCCTCAGCCACTTCACCCATATCCCCTGGCCGTCCTCGTCGCTCTGGCTCGTGCTCCCGCCAGTGATCCGCGAGGGGATCGTGCGCGGGTTGCTGGCCAACGACATCGTCGGGTTTCAGACCCCGCGCTACGCGCACAACTTCCTGCGGAGCGTGGAGACGTTCGTGCCGGCCGCGCACGTGGACTTCCTGTCGCGGACGGTGGTCCATGACGGTCGCCCGACCCGGGTGCGGGTCTACCCAATCAGCATCGACGTCGCCGCGACCCGCCGCGTCGCGGCGTCGGCGGCGGCGCGACGTCGCCGCGTCGAGCTGCAGGCGACCAGCGCGGAGCGAGTGTTGGTGCGGGTCGACCGGCTCGAGCCGTCGAAGAACATCCTCCGCGGCTTTCGCGCCTTCGAGGCGCTCCTCGAGCGGCACTCGGAGCTGCGCGGCCGCCTCAGCTTTCTCGCATTCCTCGTCCCGTCCCGGACGAGCATCCGCGAGTACCGCGACTACGGTCGCAAGGTCCACGACGAGGCAGAGCGGATCAACGCGCGGTTCGGCCGCGGCGGCCGAGTACCGGTCCAGATCTTCTTCGAGCACGATTACGCCCAGGCCCTCGCCGGCCTGTCGATCGCCGACGTGATCCTGGTGAACCCGCTCATCGACGGCATGAACCTCGTGGCCAAGGAGGCGGCCGTGGTGAACGAGCGCGACGGGGTGCTCGTCCTGTCGGAGACGGCGGGCGCGTACGACCAGATGGCCGATGGCGTGCTGCCGGTCGCCGCCGCCGACATCGTGGGTACGGCCGACGCCCTGGCGGCCGCGCTCGCCATGCCGCTCGCCGAGCGCCGTGCGCGGCTCGAGCGCCTGCGGGCCGGCGTCGAGCGCGAAGACATCTCCTGGTGGCTCCAGCGCCAGCTGGAGGATCTGGCTGGGATCGTCGAATCGCGCGAGAGCGGAGAGGAGCGCTCCGCGGTCAGGCGTCGAATGACGCCGCGACGGTCCGCAGGAGGTTGACGAAGGACTCGGGCGACGGCACGGTGGCGTCGGGTGCGTCGCTCACCGTGCGAGGCACCTCCCGCCCGCCGGCGACCGCCAGCGTCAGCGTCGCCACGCCGCGGCCACGGAGGGCGTCCGCTGCTCGGAACATGTCCAGGTCGGTGACGTCGTCGCCGGCGACGAGGAGCCCGCGGAGCGCGTACCGCTCGGCGACTGCCGCGACCGCGGTCCCCTTGTCGCCGGACCCGACCGGTCGCAACTCGACGCTGAGGCGCCCCTCACGCAGCTCGATCCCCCGGGGCAGCTCGGCCAGCGCGGCGAGCAGCGCGCCCCGCGCGGCCGCGGGGTTCGGCACGCCGCGGTAGTGGATGGTGGCCGAGAGGCCCTTGTCATCGATGAATGCACCGTCCAGCGGCGGCACGGCCGCGAGCGCCGCCTCCAGGCTGGCCCGCAGACGCTTGGCGGCGGCGGGCGCCTCCGGCGCGTCCGAGCCGGGTGCGAGCCATTCGAGGCCGTGGTTGCCCACGATCAGCAACTCACCTCCCGCGGCGCCGAGGATGCGGCGTGCGTCGCCGGCCGATCGGCCGCTCACGACGGCCACCACGGTGAGCCGGCGCGCCAGCTCGCGCAGCAGCTCGGGCGCCCCTGGAACCAGCTGTGCGGCGGCCGGATCGTCGACGATCGGCGAGAGGGTGCCGTCGAGGTCGGTCACCAGGCCGGCCGGCGCCGCGCCGAGCGCCGCCCGCGCCAGCCGCACGGCGCGCTCGAATGGATCGCCCGTCATCGGCTCATCCGGTCGCTGCCTCGAGCTCGGGCGTCGGTGAGCCGTCGGCGTTGATCGGAGCAAGGTTCATGGCGCGCACGCCGCCCGTGATCGCGAAGTGTCCCCAGAGGAACGTTAGGGCCGCGACGGCCAGCGCGACGAGCCAGGTCACTCCGGAGGCGGTGCCCAGCAGAGCATCCAGATCGTTGATCGGCCAAAGGAGCGTTCTCAGGGTGCTCGGGGATAATCGCATCGAGTGCCGACCCGGCGATCCCCGGCCGACTGGCGACACCTAGGATGTTCACCGTGACCGGCGACTGCCCCACTACCCCTGCCACCCAACCGAGGGCGATCTGCGTGTCGCGCATCTGACGCAGGAGCTCGGCCAGCAGTTCCACCTCGCGGCGGATCTGTTCAATCGGGATCTCCATCTGCACTCCATCTTCGCCCCAATCGTGATGCGCTGCTTCTGGCGCACGATCAGGCGGGCCAGCTCCTGCATGACGTCAACGTCGATCTCCGCGCCGCGCACTAGGTCTTCGATGAACGATTGCGGCAGGAACGCCGACTTGGGCAGCAGCCGTCTGTACCGCTGCAGCGATCGCCGTAGGGACGACAGCGCGACCCGGTTCACCCCGAGCGTGTTGTCGGGGTCGACGCGCTGCTGGATCCACACCGCCGCCCGGTAGCTACTGATCCCGCTGATCACGCGCCCGACCCCTATTCCGACCCCTTTTCGCGATGCTCCACCCGGCGTTGTATGCTCCGCGGCGCCGACGTGCGGAACGTGGGCGACAGCGAGGGAGGCGTGGCGGCGCATTCGGGCCGAACTGCAAAACCGTGTACACGGGTTCGAATCCCGTCGTTGCCTCCATTTATGGCCGGAGTGGCGGAACGGCAGACGCGGCCGACTTAAACTCGGCTGCCCGCAAGGGCGTGGGGGTTCGACTCCCTCCTCCGGCACCAGTCCTGGCGGTTACCTGCGCGCGAAGAGCCCGGCGCGCCGCACCTTTGCCGGCGCGTCCCGCGAGGGCGCAAGGTCCATGCCGAGAATCGTGTTGGCGAGCTTGCCGATCGCCAGCGCAGCGGGCGAGCTTGGCCTGCTGGCGACCACGGGGACCCCCTCGTTCACGGCGCGGATCATGTCGACCTCGGTGTAGGGGATCTCGGCGGCGGGTCTGGCGCGGAGGAGATTCTCAACGTCGCGAACCTTCAGCAGCTCCTTGGGGAAGATGTGGTTGACGACGAAGTGTGTGCGGGCACGCAGCGTGGCGGTGTCGGCCAGGAAGGCGAGCATCAGGCTGGTAGCGCGCAGCGCGGCGATCTCCGGGAAGATCACGAAGATGTGGGTATCGGCCTGTTCCAGCATCCATAGAGTGCGCGGATCGAGACGCGAGCCGCAATCGACGATGACGTAATCGAAGCGCGGGCGCAGCAGGCCGATCGCCCGCTCCAGCTGATCCACCGTCACCGCGAATTCGGCTTCGGGGTTCGCGGGCGCCGCCAGCACCTGCACGCCCGAACTGTGTGGGGTGAGGTAGGCGGACGCCTGGTCGGCGTCGGCCAGCGCGTGGGAGTCGCCGCACAGGCCCGCGAGGTCGAAGCGCGGCGTCAGGTTCATGTGGGTGGCCACCTGCCCGAACTGCAGGTCGAGATCGACCAGCAGAACCTGTTCAGCCCGGCCGCCGCCCGCGCCCTGACCGCCGGCCAACAGGACGGCGGTGTTGACGGCCAGGGTGGTGGTCCCGACTCCGCCCTTCGGCGAGAAGAAGGTGACCACTCGGCCGGCGGGCTGATCGGAGAGACGCCCGACCCGCGCGCGTCCGGCTCGGATCAACAGGGCCTCGATCCGTGCCTGTAGCTCGCCGCGAGCGAAGCCGGCGGTGATCACATCGTCGGCTCCGGCTTCGAGGAAGGCGATGCGAGCCTCAACATCGCCGGCAGGAGCGATCACCAGGATCGGCACGTGCAGGCGCGATGCGCTGCGCAGGCCCGCAATCGCGCCCGAGACGGCGAGTCCCTCCGCCACGATCAAGTGGACCTCTGCGTCCTGCAGGGCGGTGACTGCCTCCGCGGCGGTCGAGACGGCGGTCACCGCGTAGTCGATGGCGGCCAGCTCCGTCTCGAGTTGGCTGCGCAGCGCCGGACTCGGTGCGCAGATCAGGATCGGATTGCGGGACATCAATTCCCCTTGCGGGCCATAGACTGCTGGGCAGTATAGGGGCCGATCTCGCCGCGTTGCCATCGGGCGGCAGGACCCCTATACTCGGCCAAGCCTTCCTGTCGGGAGGTCATTGATTGTCATTGGGCTCCTTTCTGCCGCATCTGACCAGGCGCCTGCCGGGCGTGCCGCAAGCCCATAGAGAGGAGGAGAGCGCTCATGCGCCGTTACGAACTCATGCTCCTGTTTCAACCTGACCTGGAGGACGACAAGCTCCAGTCGGCGGTCGAGAAGGTCACCCGCGCCGTGGTCAACGCCGGCGGGGCGCTCACCAAGGTCTCGCCTTGGGGCAAGCGCCGGCTGGCCTACGAGATCCAGCATTTCCGCGAGGCCAGCTACTTCCTGATCCATTTCGACATCGCGCCTGCGGCCGTGCGCGAGATCGAGCGCGGCCTGCTGATCAGCGAGGAGATCCTGCGCCACATGGTGATCCTCCTCGAGGAGCCAGCCGGCACCCCTGAGGCCGATGCCGCCACCCCGATGTCGGAGGAGGCCCTCGAGGTGCTCGGCGTGGACGATGTTCTGGAGCCCGACACCGTCGACGATCTGGCCGACGTCGCGGTCGAGGCCTGAGGCTGGGACGAGGAGGCGGCTGCCATGACTCTGAACAAGATGATGATTATCGGGAACCTGGGCGCCGATCCCGAGCTTCGCTACACCCCGGGCGGCAAGGCCGTCGCGGAGCTGCGGGTGGCGGTGAACGACCGCTCGCGCGGGCCCGACGGCGAGTGGCAGGAGGAGACCCAGTGGTTCCGCGTGGAGCTCTGGGAGCAGGCCGCCGAGCGGGCGGCTGAGCGCCTCCGCAAGGGCCACAAGGTGTTCGCCGAGGGACAGCTGCGCGCGCGCGAGTGGGAGGGCAAGGACGGCCAGAAGCGGACCTCGCTCGAGATTCGCTTCGCCCGTGTCCAGTCGCTCGAGCGCCGCGATCCCGCCGAGACCGGCGGCTTCAGCGGCAGCTTCGGCGAGGGAATGGACGCGCCTCCGGCGGTGGCCCGACCGCGCGGTGCAGCCTCGCGACCGGCAACGGCCGACGTCGAAGCGATCGACGTCGACGACATTCCGTTTTGATCCAGCAGCACAGGTAGGGAACCGAACGAAGGATGGCAAGCCCACGCTCCCGCCGCGAAACGGCGGATTACTACCGCGACCGACGACGACGGAAAGTCTGCAACTTCTGCGTCGACAAGGCCGAATCGATCGACTACAAGGAGGTCAACCGCCTCCGTCGCTACCTTTCCGAGCGGGCCAAGATCGAGCCACGGCGAAAGACCGGCACCTGCGCGCGTCACCAGCGAATGCTGACCGTGGCGCTCAAGCGTGCCCGCCAGGTGGCGCTGCTGCCGTACGCACCGGAGCACCTGCGCCCCTAGCCGACGCTCCGGTGCGCGCCGCCATGGCTGCAACGATCGGAGGCTGACGGTCGTGGACATCCTCTTCCTGCTCGGGGCGCTCGCGTTCATCCTGTTGGGAGCGGAGCTGTTCACCAACGGGATCGAATGGTTTGGCCACAAGCTGAACCTTGCCGAGGGAGCCGTCGGCAGCGTGCTCGCCGCGGTCGCCACCGCCATGCCGGAGACGCTGATCCCGGTGATCGCGATCGTCGGACCGACCCTCTTCGGCGGCGTATCGGCGAATTCCGAGGCGATCGGGGTGGGGGCCATCCTGGGCGCCCCCTTCATGCTCGCCACGCTTGCCATGTTCGTCACCGGGCTTGCCATTCTGATGGTGGCCAGAGGGGGGCGGCGAGGTACCCAGCTGACCGTTAACGTGCGGGTGCTGGGGCGGGACGTGGTGTTCTTCCTGGTGGCCTACAGCCTTGCCATCGGGACCGCGTTTCTGCCGACCGATCTGCATGCCGCGCGTTGGGCGATCGCTGCGGGTCTGGTGGTGATCTACGCGGTCTACGTTCGCGCGCACTTCACCGATCCTGCCGAGGAAGGCGACGCCAGTGAACTCAACCAACTGCACCTGGCCCGGCTTCCCGGCCTGCGGCGCGCCCGCAGCCTGGACATTGACATCCTGCCGGGGGAGTCGGACGAGGATGAGGCGGCTCTTCCGACGCCGCACCTGCGCATCATCGTGACCCAGGTGCTTGGCGCGTTGGCCCTGATCGTCATCGGTGCGCAGGTCTTTGTCGGCGCGGTGGCGAATCTGTCGAGCGTTGTCGGGCTCGACCCGAAGATCCTGGCCCTGATCATCGCGCCGATCGCCACCGAGTTGCCCGAGAAGTTCAACAGCGTGATCTGGGTGCGCGGTGGCAAGGACACCCTGGCGATGGGCAACATCACCGGGGCGATGGTCTTCCAGAGCTGCCTGCCGACGGTGTTGGGCATCGTGTTCACCGAGTGGAGCTTCGGTCCTACGAGTGCCCTGTCATTCGCCTCGGCCGGGGCTGCACTGGCGGCAACCCTGATCATCTTCGGGGTGATGCTCTGGCGACGGCGCCTCTCGGCCTGGTCGCTGCTGATCGGGGGCCCGATCTACCTCGCCTACATCGTCGTGGCGCTGACCCTGACGGTTGGGGTGCCGGTCCCCTGATTCGATGACACGGCACGCAGAGGGCCCGGCAGGGGAGGATCGGTATACTGTCCGCCGCTGGCACGCCGCGCGTCACGCGCGGCCCGGCCGCTGAGGAGGCGCTTGCGTTGCTGAAGCAGGGGACCACCACCGCCACCACCGCCGCGGATCGCACCGCCGGCCTGTGGGCCTTCTTCCACGGAGGGTTCTTGCCGCTGGCCGATGCCAAGATCAGCGTGATGACCCATGGCTTCAACTACGGAACCGCGGTCTTCGAAGGGATCCGGGCCTACTGGAACGCCGAACAGGGTCAGCTCTTCGGGCTCGACCTGCTGCCCCATTACCAGCGCATTCATCGCTCGGCCAAGCTCCTCCACATGCAGGTCAGCCAGAGTCCCGAGGAGCTCGTCGGCATCACCGTCGAGCTCCTTCGGCGTGATGGACTGCGGGAGGACATGTACCTCAGGCCGATCGTCTACAAGTCCACCGAGTCGATCGGGGTGAGGCTCCACAACCTTGACTCCGACCTCACCATCTTCGCCGTGCCGTTCGGCAAGTACATCGACACCGAGGCTGGCATCCGGGCCCAGGTGAGCACCTGGCGGCGGACCGACGACAACGCCATCCCGGCCCGCGCCAAGATCACCGGCTCCTACGTGAATGGTGCGCTGGCGAAGTCGGAGGCACAACTCAACGGGTTCGACGAGGCGATCATGCTGACGCAGGAAGGGCACGTCAGCGAGGGGAGCGCGGAGAACATCTTCCTCGTTTCCAACGGGATCCTGCTCACGCCTCCGGTCACCGACAACGTGCTGGAGGGGATCACCAGGCGCCACCTGCTGGAGGTGGCGGGCGACCTCGGCATCCCGGTCACCGAGCGTTCGATCGACCGAACCGAGCTGTACACCGCGGACGAGGTCTTCCTGTGTGGCACCGGCGCCCAGCTCGCTCCCGTGGTCGAGATCGACCGGCGCCCGATCGGCGCAGGGACGCCCGGTCCGCTGACCTGGCGCCTGCACAAGGTCTACTTCGACGCCGTCCGGGGCCGCATCGAGGCCTATCGCGACTGGCTGACCCCGGTTTACTAGAGAGGATCCCCGCGGTGCGCCGCCAGGCCACCGCCCGGACCGTTTCACGACGCTGATGGTCGATCCGCACGACACCGATCGCTTTCGGTGGCTCCAGCGACTCCTGGAGATGGTGCCCGGCCTGGTGAGCTGGGCGGTGATCGTTGGGCCGATCTGGCTCAGCTTCAGCTACCCGTGGCTGGTCGCCTACTTCGTGCTCAGCTTCGACTTCTACTGGCTCTGCCGCGCGCTCTGGTTCGCCGGTGCCGTGCTGGTGGCTCACGGACGCATCAACCAGGTGCAGCGCACCGACTGGCGCGCTCGCCTGCAGTGGCAGGCCGATCCTGCGGGTCGCCGCGAGGAGCTGCGGGCACGCCTCGCCGAGGGCCCGAGCGACCGGCGAGAGCTCGAAGGTGAGTTGGGGGCGCTCGAGCAGATCGACCTGCTCGCGGAGCCGCCGCCGTCATGGGAGGAGTACACGCACCTGGCCCTGATCCCGACCTACACCGAGCCGCTGGAGAAGCTGCAGCACACGGTGCGGGCGCTGGCCGAGGCGGACTGGCCGACCGAACGCAAGATCTGCGCGATCATCACCCGCCAGACCGACGAGGTGGGAATCGCCAACGTGGCCGCCCTGCGCACTGAGTTCAGCGGGTCGTTCGCCGAGCTGATCCACATCCTCGACCCGCTCGAGCCGGGGATCGTGGTGGGCAAGAGCAGCGCCATGGCCTTCGGCGGACGGCATCTGTATCGGTTGCTGGTCCGCGAGCGAGGGATGGACCCGTCCCGGCTGCTGGTCACCGACCTTGATGCCGATTACCGGGTCCACCCGCAGTACTTCAACTATCTGACCTGGGTGCACCTGGCCGATCCGAACCGCGAGACGCAGCTCTACCAGCCGATCCCGTACTTTCACAACAACATCTGGCAGGCGCCGATGCTGCTGCGGCTCTTCGCCGCGGTGCTGACCCAGCTGCAGATGTGGCGCAGCGTCCTGCCCGAGAAGCTGCAGAGCTTCGGCAGCTACTCGACCACCCTGCACCTGGTCCACGAGGTTGGCTACTGGGCCACCGACGCCATCCCTGAGGACAGCCGCTTCTATTGGAAGAGCTACTTCACCTACGGAGAACGCTTCCGTGCCGTTCCGCTCTTCATGCCGATCTACGGCGATGCGGTTCGAGCGCGCACCTACTGGCGCTCGTTGGCCAGCCAGTACCTCCAGGCGCGACGCTGGGCCTGGGGCGTGACAGACATCCCATACGTGGTGCGGAACGCCCTGAACCACACCGAGATCCCGTTCGCCTCCCGGGCCTGGCGCGTGCTGAATCTGTTCGGCGAGCACATCAACTGGGCGATCGCGCCGTTCGTGGTGATGTTCGGGGCGACCGTGCCGCTGCTCATCAACCCGGCCTTCGCACGCACCACGCTCGGCCAGAACCTGCCGGTCTATGCCTCCAGCATGCTCTCGGCGGCGCTGCTGGCGTTGGTGGCGCTCGATCTGGGTCGAGCACCGGATCGTGCCGCCGCGGCCGGCCGAGTGGGGCTGGTTTCATCGGTTGGTGACCTACATCCAGTGGACCGGCCTGCCGTTCGTGGGTATCTTCTTCAGTACCCTGCCCGCGCTTGATGCGCAGACCCGGCTGCTCACCGGCCGCTACCTGGAGTACCGCGTCACGGAGAAGGTCTGATCGATGGCCCAGCAGAGCACTTTCATCGGCGTGATTCGGCTGGCGCGTGATCCCCGCCGGCTGCTCGTTCTGCCGCTCCTCGCCATCCTGGCCGGGCTCGCCGGTGCGGCCGCCTCGAGGTTGATGGAAGGCCCGCTCGGCATGGCGCTTGCCGTGGCGGGCCTGCTGGTGGCGGCCGTGGGTACCTACCTGGCCGCCTGGCTCTTCTCCTTCCGCCTGGAGGTGGAAGCCGGGTCCGTTCGCGTGCGCTGGCTGGGCGGCAAGCGTCGCTACCAGCTGGCGCGGGGCCCCCTCAGCCGGGTCGTCATCCGCGGAGGCGGCGCCGCCGCGCTGCGGCCGCGCCTTGGTATATTGGGGATGGGTCTTGGGCCCGCCGTCCTCCGCGGCGAGGAGAAGATTGAGCTGCTGTTGCTGGCCCAGTGCGATTCGATGATCCTGGTCCCCACGGATCGTGGCCGGCTGGCGATCGCCGCCGCGGTGGAGCACGAGCTGCTCGAAGCGCTGGCGGCAGCGGTCCGTCGACAGCGGGAGCTCGATGCCACCCAGCGGGCCGCCGCGGCGGCCTCGGCGCCGCCCTCCCCGGTGGCGCAGGTCGCCTCAGCGTGGCCGGCGGCCGTGGGCGTCCCACCCACTCGCGTCCTGACCGGCATCGAGCGAGCGTTGCTCGAGGAGCGACTGGCCGCGGAGCGGTCCGCCGCGCAGGCGGCCGCCGAGGCCGAGTGGCGCGGCGCAGCGGAGGCGGGGACGGGCACCCCGGCGCCCAGAAGGACGGCCGAGCGCGTCACCACCACCGCCGTCGTCGCCAGGACGGCGCGTCAGCGCACGCGCACACGGTGGCAGCCTCCGCGCTGGCTGGCGCTGCCGGCCTGGATGACCCGTTCGCCGCGCCTGCTCGACGCCCTGCCGATCGTCGCCCCGCTGATCTTCGCTGCCGCGGCATGGATCGCGGCGGCCGCCGAGGGACGGATGAGCGGGCCCTATCCGGAGACCCGGTACCTGGTCATGGTCCTGGCGCTGACCGGGCCGCTGGCCGCGCTTGCCGCGTTCGTGGCGCGATCGTGGCAGCCACGCCTGACCGGACTCGTCTCCTGGAGCGCCATTGGAGCGCAGGTGCTCCTCGCCCGAGCGTTGATCAGCTAGGGTGGATTGACAAGGCGGCGGTCGCGCTGCCACGATCCGGCGCAGGAATCGAAGAGCGAACGGCCGTGACGGAGCCAGCGTTCCCGTCAGCAGCGAGCCAGCCAGCGAGCCCGGAGGGTGAGAGCGGGCGGCCTCGAGGCGGCGAGCGATCCCTCCCGAGCCGGAGGCGCCAAGCGGTGGAAACCGTGGGTAACGCCTCCCGGGTGCGCCACCCGATACCAGGAGGCAGAGACGAGTGGACCGCTGCCGCCGATCGGCATCGGTCAAAGCGCGGGTGGTACCGCGGGAAGCGATTCCCGTCCCGGGTCCGGGGCGGGATTGTTGTTGGTTGGAGTAGCTGTGTTCAAGCCGGTCGCCAGCAAGCTGGAGATGCCCGCACTGGAGCGGGAGCAGATCGACGCGTGGCGCAGATCACGGACGGTCGAGCGCTACCTGGCGCGCAACGAGCACTCGGAGCGCCGCTACAGCTTCCTTGACGGGCCGATCACCGCCAACAACCCGATGGGCGTGCATCACGCCTGGGGCCGCACCTACAAGGATCTCTACCTGCGCTACCACACCATGCTCGGCGAGCGCCAGCGCTACCAGAACGGCTTCGACTGCCAGGGACTGTGGATCGAGGTCGAGGCGGAGCGGGAGCTGGGCTTCACCAGCAAGCGGGATATCGAGGCGTACGGGGTCGACCGCTTCGTGGCCTTCTGCAAGGCGCGCGTCCAGCGCTTCGCGGACCGGATCACCGAGCAGAGCCAGCGGCTCGGCATGTGGATGCGCTGGGACGAGTCGTACTACACCAACTCCGACGAGAACAACTACACGATCTGGGCCTTCCTGAAGACCTGTCACGATCGAGGCCTGATCTACAAGGGGCACGACGTGATGCCCTGGTGCCCTCGCTGCGGCACCGGCCTGTCGAACATGGAGATCGCCACCGAGGGCTACCGCGAGATCAGGCACCTGTCGCTCACCATCCGCCTGCCGCTCACCGCCGCCGGCCACGAGGCCGAGGATCTGCTGGTGTGGACCACCACTCCGTGGACCCTGTCGAGCAACGTAGCGGCGGCCGTGCACCCCGATCTGGTGTACCTGCTGATCGAGGGTCATGACGGGCGTCGTTGGTGGGTGTCGCGTGGGTCGCAGGCGCGCGTTTCGCCGGAGGCACGCGTGCTGCGTGAGGCGCTCGGCGCCGAGCTGATCGGGCTCACTTATCGCGGACCATTCGACGAGCTGCCGGTGCAGGCGGGGGTCGAGCATCGGGTGATCGGCTGGAACGAGGTCTCCGACGCGGAGGGGACCGGGATCGTGCATGTCGCTCCCGGCTGTGGCCAGGAGGACTTCGCTCTTGCCAAGGCGAACGGCCTGGCCGTGCTCGACCCGATCGACGAGTTCGGCATCTTCCGCGACGAATACGGCTGGCAGACCGGCCGCTACGCCGGTGCCACTGACGACGGTGATGCCGACCTGGCGCTCGAGATCGCCGCCGACCTCGAGGCGCAAGGGCCTGCTGGTCGACCCGGGAGCGCTACCTGCACCACTACCCGGTCTGCTGGCGCTGCGGCACCCAGCTCGTCTTCCGCCTGGTCGACGAGTGGTTCATCGCCATGGACCCACTGCGGGCGGCGATCAGCGCCGTGACCCGCCAGATCACCTGGCTGCCAGAGGGGATCGGCCTGGAGGAGCGCGAGCTCGATTGGCTGCGAAACATGGGCGACTGGATGATCAGCAAGAAGCGCTACTACGGGCTGGCCCTGCCGATCTGGGAGTGCTCGGAGTGCGCGGCGTGGGAGGTCATCGGGTCACTGGCGGAGCTGCGCGAGCGGGCGGTCGCTGGCTGGCAGGCCTTCGAGGGGCACTCGCCCCACAAGCCGCACATCGACGCCGTCGAGATCGCCTGCGCCGCTTGTGGCGGCCGATGCGACGGGTCGCCGATGTCGGCAACCCGTGGCTAGACGCGGGGATCGTGGCTTCAGCACGCTCGGCTGGAACACCGACCGCGAGCGACTGGGCAGAGCTGGTTCCCCGCCGACTTCATCACCGAGGGCTTCCCGGCCAGTTCCGCAACTGGTTCTACGCGCTGCTCACCATGTCGACCGTGCTGGCGGACGCGCCGATGACGCGACCATCTTCGGCTACGCGCTCGGTGCACGACGAGCACGGCGAGGAGATGCACAAGAGCAAGGGCAACGCCATCCCCTTCGACGAGGCCGCCGAGCAGATCGGCGCCGACGTGATGCGCTGGATGTACGCCGCCGCCAACCCGGCAGTGAACCTGAACTTCGGTTACGGCCCCGGCCACGAGGTGGTGCGTCGCTTCTTCCTGCCGCTCTGGAACAGCTACGGCTTCCTGGTCACCTACGCGCTCCTCGATGGGTGGACCCCGCCCGCCGACGACACCGGCGCGGCCAGTGCTCGGACCCTGCTGGACCGATGGATCCTCTCCCGACTTGACGCCGTGGTCGGCGACGTCCGCGCCGCGCCTCGACGCCTACGACGCCGCTCGGGCGCGCGCTCGATCGAGGGCTTTGTCGAGGACCTCTCCAACTGGTACGTCCGGCGCAACCGTCGTCGCTTCTGGAAGGGAGCGCTCGACGATGACAAGCGCGCGGCCTATGCCACCCTGCACGAGGTGCTCGTCACCCTAGCGCGCCTGCTGGCTCCATTCGTCCCGCATTTTGCCGACACGCTGTGGAGCAACCTGGTGACGGCCGTTGACCCGGCCGCTCCCGACAGCGTGCACCTGGCCGATTTCCCCGAGCGCGTCGCCGGACGGGCAGCGCCGGAAGTTGATGCTGCGGTGGCCCTTGCACGCGAGGGTCGTCGCGCTGGGCCGAGCGGCACGTGCCGCGTCCGGCATCAAGACGCGCCAGCCGATCCCCACCGTCCGGGTCAAGCTGCCAGTGGCCGCCGGCGGCGCTCTGAGCGCCGACCGGGTGACCGACCGCGAGCTGCGCGACGAAGTGCTCGACGAGCTGAACGCCAAGTCGCTCGAGCCCATCAGCGATGCTTCCGACCTGGTGGAGCGGACCCTGTACCCGCTGCTGCCGGTGATCGGACCACGACACGGCAGCGCGGTCGGAGCGGTGATGGCCGGAGCGCGCTCGGGGAGCTGGCGGCTCCTCGACGACGGGCGAGCCGAGATCGGCGGCGTCGTCCTGGCCACCGACGAATTCCAGCTCACCGCTCGGGCGCGCCCCGGCCATGAGGTCGCCGAAGAGGGCGACCTCATGGTCGCCCTCGACACGCTCCTGACGCCCGAACTGGAGGCGGAGGGGCTGGCCCGCGAGATCGGCCACCGCCTCCAGGGGCTGCGCCGGGCGGCGGGCTTCGCCGTGAGCGATCGAATCGTGGCGGCCCTCAGCGGTGACCCGCAGCTGATCGCTCGGCTGGCCGGCCATCGCGACTGGCTCGCCGCGGAGACGCTGGCGGTCGAGCTGGTTATCGCGCCGGAAGCCGAGCTGGCGGATCCCGAGGCCAGCGAAGAGATCCAGCTCGAGGACGGGTCGCTCCGGCTGGCGGTGCGGCGCGCCTGAGTGCGGCGCATCGCGTACCATCGGACGCATGAGCAGCGACCCGCCACGGACCAGCGGCCTGATCGAGCCGACGATCCTGGCGCTGGCCGCGCTGGCGATCCTGATCGTCGACCAGGCCAGCAAGGCGGCGGTGGCCGCATCGATCGGGATCGGCGAGCGGGTCACCATCATCGGGCAGTTCGTCGAGCTGTGGCACGCCCAGAACCGCGGCGCCGCCTTCAGCCTGTTCCAGGGCGGGACCCTTTTCTTTCTGGCGGTCACCGTGCTGGCCGTCGGGATGATCGGCTACTTCTACCGGACCTTCCGCGGGCGTTCGCTCATGTTGCAGGCAGTCCTGGGCGTGATCCTGGGCGGGACCCTCGGTAACCTGGTCGATCGGGTGCGGCTGGGTTACGTCACCGATTTCGTGTCGGTCGGCATCGGGGATCTTCGCTGGCCGACCTTCAACGTGGCCGACGCTTCGATCGTGCTTGGGATCGGTGTCACCGTGACCTACCTGATGCTGACCGATCCCGCTCGTCGGGAGGCCGGAGCGTGAGCGAGGCGGCCACGACTCCAGACCGAATCGTGGTCGGCGTCGCTCCGGCAGGGAGATTTGATCTGGCGGTCAGCCGGATGGCGGAGATCAGCCGCGCGCACGCCCAGCGCCTGATCGGCGACGGTCGCGCGCTGGTGAACGGCCGACGCGGCCGCTCCTCGGACCGGCTACGCGGCGGGGAGGATATCAGCGTGACGCTGTCGGCGCCGCCCGACCTGACGATCGAGCCGGAGTCCGTCCCCCTGCAGGTCGCCTACGAGGACGACAGCATGCTGATCGTGGACAAGCCGGCAGGGCTGGTCGTGCACCCGAGCGCGGGCCATGCCACCGGGACGCTGGTGCACGCGCTGATGGGGCGCGCCCGCGATCGTGGCGAGCCGCTCGGTTCGATCGCCGGGGTCGGTCGGCCCGGGATCGTGCATCGTCTCGACAAGGAGACCTCGGGCCTGCTGCTGGTGGCCAAGACCGATGCCGCCCAGGCGAGCCTGATGGACCAGTTCGGGGCGCGCACCATCGAGAAGGAGTACCTGGCGCTGGTGCATGGAGAGGCACCGGCCCCTCGGGGGCGGATCGAGGCGCCGGTTGGCCGCCACCCCGCGGATCGGCAGCGGATGGCCGTGGTGGCCGGCGGCCGCGAGGCGATCACCGAGTACGAGGTGCTGGCCATCGCGGGCGGCTACTCCCTCCTTTCGCTGCGTCCGCGGACCGGACGGACGCACCAGCTGCGGGCGCACCTGGCCTACCTCGGCTTGCCGATCGCTGGCGACCTGCGGTACGGCGGGGGAGCAGGACCTGGCGGCCTGACGCGCCAGTTCCTGCACGCGGCTCGGATCACGCTGGACCGTCCACTCGATGGCGCCCGGCTCATCGCCTGGAGCCAGATTCCCTCGGACCTGTCGGCCTGCCTGGCCGCCTGCGGGATCGTCTCGAATCGGCTACCGATCGGGAGCGGCGCTGCTCTGGTCGAGACGGCTTCATGAGCCGCAGCCTCCGCGAGCCCCATCCCCCCAAGCGGCTCGCATTTCCGAACCCGTTGCTGGTGGTCGTCTCCGGTCCTTCTGGGGTCGGCAAGAGCACCATCGTGGCCGAGCTGGCTCGTCGACGGCCCCAGGTCGTGCCGATCGTGACCGCGACGACCCGACCCAGGCGCAACGGTGAGCTGGAGAATGTCCATTACCACTTCCTCGAGCGTGCGGCGTTCGACCAGCTTCGAGCCAGTGGCGGGCTGCTCGAGCACGCCGAGGTGCATGGCAACTGGTACGGCACCCCGATCGACCAGGTGCGAGGCATCCTCGCTGCTGGTCGCGACGCGATCCTGACCATCGACCCGCAAGGGGCCCGCTCGGTGCGGGCCCAGGTCCCCGACGCGCTGCTGATTTTCGTCATGCCCCCGTCGATCGAGGACCTGGCCGAGCGGCTGGCGGCGCGTGGCTCCGAGGACCAGGCCAGCCTCGCCGTGCGGCAGCGGGACGCGGAGATCGAGATGGCGTCCAGTGGCGACTACGACTACGTGATCGTCAACGAGACCGGCCATCCCGATGCCGCCGCCGATCGGATCTGGGGGCTGATCCAGGCCGAAGCCCGACGCGACCCGCCGCGGCGCGTCCAGGTCTGAGCGCGGTGGCCGGCACGGCCACCCCCGGACGGAGGGTGCGCGTCGCGGTCGAGGCACTCGCCGACCGTCCGGAGCGAGCCTTCAGCTACGTGTTGCCCGCGTCGCTCGGCGACCCGGCTGCTGGTTCGTTGCTGCTGGTCCCGTACGGCCGCCGGCTGGCCCTCGGCTACCTGCTGGCCGATGCCGACGACGAAGCACCCGCAGAGCTGCGAGAGGTGGAGGCGGTCGTCTCCGAGCCGATGCTGACGGCGGAGCTGCTCACCGTCGCGGAGCATGTGGCCGCCTACTACCGTGCTCCGCTCGGCACGACCATCGCCTCGATGTTGCCGCCCGGGTTGGAGTCGCGGCTCCAGCGCCGCTGGCGCGTGGTCGACGTGCAGCTGCTGCCTGATGCGGTGCGCGCGGCCTTCGGTGCAGGTGACGAAGCCGACGACGCCGCACTGCGGCGCGCGGCTGGCCCGCGGGGAGCCGCCACGCTTGAGCGCCTCCGGCGCGCCGGCGCCCTGGCACCCAGCTGGTCGCTCAACCCTCCGCAGTTGCGGGCCCGTCGCGTCCGGACCGTGCGTTGCCTGCCCGGAGACCATCGGCCACCGCGCCGGGCGCCGCTGCAGGAGGCGCTGCTGGCCGCACTTGGGTCGTCTGAACGGACCCTGCTGGAGCTGGCCGCCGACATGGGTGTCGAGCCCGGGGCGCTCGATGGCCCGGCGCGTCGGCTGGCGGAGCGGGGAGTGGTGGAGCTCCGGTGGCGCGCGGTGGAGCGCGACCCCCTGGCTCATCGACCGCGGGCGGCGCCCCGCGACCACTCGCTCGCAGACGAACAGGTGCGTGCCCTGGCGCAGATCGAAGGGCTCGCTGCGGGCGGCGAGCTGCTGCTGGAGGGGGTGGCGGCGGCGGGCAAGACCGATCTGTACCTGGCCGCCGTCGAGGCTGCCGTGGCGCGCGGCGGGTCGGCCATCGTCCTCGTCCCGGAGCTGTCGCTCATCCCACAGTTGGCCGATCGGGTGGCGGCCCTGGTGGGCGACGGCCTGGCCGTCCTCCATTCCGGCCTCTCGGCCGG
Source organism: uncultured Chloroflexia bacterium (assembly GCA_963750025.1). GTDB lineage: Bacteria > Chloroflexota > Limnocylindria > QHBO01 > QHBO01 > CF-167. The sequence continues at coordinate 164,861 of CAVVPF010000020.1, read as the reverse complement.
GGAACGACACGACACCTGGTGGCGCATCCTGCGCGGTGCGGTGCGGGTCGTCGTCGGGACCCGCATGGCGGTCTTCGCGCCGTTGGCCAACCTCGCCCTGATCGTCGTCGACGAGGCCCACGATGGCGGCTACAAGTCCGATCGCACCCCCCGCTTGGACGCGCGCTGGGTTGCCCGTCAGCGAGCCGCGCTCACCGGAGCAAGGCTCGTGCTCGGGAGCGCCACGCCCGACGTGGTGACCATCTCGCGCGTCCGCGGCGGCCTGGTGGAACGGGCGAGGCTTGTCGAGCGACGCGTGGGCAGTCCGCCGGCGGTGCACCTGGTCGACATGCGCGCCGAGCTGGTCGACGGAAACCGATCGATCTTCTCGCGGGCCCTGCTCGAGGCACTCGCCCTCATCGGACAGGCCGGCGAGCCAGGCAATTCTGCTGATGAACCGCCGCGGTGCGGCCACCTTCATCCTGTGCCGCGATTGCGGCGAGAGCCTGCGCTGCCCCGATTGCGACCTGCCCTTCGTCTACCACCTGTCCGGTAGCCAGCTGCGCTGCCACCATTGCGGACGGACCGCCCAGGCGCCGGAGCGATGTCCGCGCTGCGCGAGCTCACGGATTCGCTTCTTCGGCGCTGGCACTCAACGGGTCGAGGCGGAGCTCCGGGCGCGCTTTCCGCGGCTGCGGGTCGCGCGCCTCGACTCCGACGCGCTGGCGGTGCGGCGCGGCTTCGAGGCGATCTACGACGACTTCCGTGACGGTCGGGTCGATGTCCTGGTCGGGACCCAGCTGGCCGCCAAGGGGCTCGACCTGCCGAGCGTGACGCTGGCGGCAGTGATCGCCGCCGACGTGACCCTCAACCTACCCGATTACCTCGCCCCCGAGCGGACCTTCCAGCTGCTGGCACAGGTCGCCGGGCGCGCCGGCCGGGGACCATTGCCGGGGCGTGTCCTGATCCAGACCTACGCGGCGGATCACTATGCCATCCAGGCGGCGGCGCGGTTGGATGTGGATGGGTTCGCGGATCAGGAGCTCCGACGTCGACGACTCCTCGGCTACCCGCCGGCCAGCCTGCTGGCGCGGCTGCTGGTGGCCGATCCCGACCGTGCACGTGCCGAGCAGCGCGGTCGGGGGGTGGTGACGGCCACGTCACTCCCCGGCGTGGAGGTTCTCGGACCCCTGCCCATGTACGTGCCGCGTCGCGCCGGACGCTGGCGATTCCAGGTGGTGCTGCGCGCCACGAGCCATGCGGCCCGCCTGGCGGCGCTGGAGCGCGTGCCGGCGGGGGTGGCCATCGACGTCGATCCCGAGTCGCTGCTCTAGGCGGCCGGCGGTCGTCGCATCGGTACAATACGGCCATGGTGATCCGGCAGATTCTCACCGTTGAAGCGCCGATCCTGCGCGAGCGGGCCAAGAAGGTAACGCAGTTCGACGCGTCGCTCCACCGCCTGCTGGACGACATGATCGAGACGATGCGCGATGCCCCCGGCATCGGCCTGGCCGCCAACCAGCTCGGCGTGCCGCTGCAGGTCGCTGTCATCGAGCTCGAGGATCGGGTGACCGAGCTCATCAACCCGCAGATCGTGCGCGCTTCGGGCGAGGTGGTGGACTGGGAGGGATGCCTCTCGATCCCGGGCTTCGTGGCCGAGGTGCGGCGCCACGCCAAGGTGACCGTCAAGGCAAAGGATCGGCATGGCAAGGAGTTCCGGGTGAAGGGCGAGGAGCTGTTCGCCCGGGCGCTTGAGCACGAGATCGATCACCTGAACGGGATCCTCTACATCGATTACCTCGAATCGCTCGAGGAGCTGGTGCGCGTCAGCGACCGGCCGAGCGAGGTGGGGGAAGCGACCGCCGCGGCCATTTAGTGGCGCCCCTCGGTCGCCTCGTCTTCCTGGGGACCGGCCTCTTCGGGGTGCCCCTCCTGTCGCGCCTGCCCGGCCTGTGCGACGAGCTGCTGGTGGTGAGCCAGCCGGATCGTCCGGCCGGACGGCGTCTGCAGCCGCGTCCCTCCCCGGTGGCAGCCTGGGCCCGCGGGCAAGGGCTGCGGGTCGAGACCCCGCGCCGGCTGCGATCAGACGAGGGGAGGGCCCTGCTCACCGGCTTCGCGCCGAACGGGTTGCTGCTGGTCTCCTACGGCCAGCTCGTGCCGGCCGACCTGCTCGCCTTCGCCGAACGTCCGTCGCTCAACGTCCACCCCTCGCTTCTGCCCCGTCACCGGGGTGCCGCCCCGATTGCCTCCACCATTCTGTCCGGTGATGGGCAGGCCGGGGTGAGCCTGATGGTGATGACCACCGAACTGGACGCCGGTCCGGTCGCCGCGCAGTGGCCGGTGGCGCTGACGGGCCGTGAGACGACTCCCGAGCTCGAGTTGCGGCTTGCGGAGCTGGCCGCCGAGGTGGTCCCCGCGGAGCTCGAGCGCTGGGCACGCGGCGAGCTGTCGACCCACCTGCAGGACGAGCGGGCGGCCACCCTGATCCGTCCATTCCGGCGCAGCGATGGCTGGATCGACTGGCGCCGCGATGCCGTCGCCATTGACCGCCAGGTCCGCGCCCTGCAGCCCTGGCCGGGCGCGTGGACCACTATCGATGGCAAGAGGCTCCACATCCGCGCCGCACACCCGGTGGCCGGCGTCGACGATCTGCCGATCGGCGCCCTCCTGCCCGGCGAGTGGCCCCATGTGGCATGCGGTCAGGGCGCGCTGGCCCTCGACGAAGTCCAGCTCGAAGGCCGCGCCAGGATGCCGGCCGATGCATGGCGGCGCGGCCTGCCACGCGACCACGTGCTGCTCGGCGGTCCGCCCCCGGCTCGCGGATAGGCCCATCTTCACCCGCCCTTCACCGATCCTGCAGGAACGCTCGGCTATACTCGGCGAGCTTCCAAGGAGGTAGCGACAACAACCATGACTGGGCTTGTGCCGTACCTGCTGCTGGTCATGCTGCCGAGCATCGCCATCACCGGGTGGGCGGCTTGGCGCGTCCGAGCGACCTACGCCCGGTGGTCGAAGGTCGACTCCGGGATCAATCTCTCTCCATTTGATTTCGCGCGAAAACTGCTCGACATGCAGGGGCTGACCGATGTCGGCGTCGAGCCGATCGCCGGAAAACTGACCGATCAATACGATCCGCGCGTCAAGGTGATGCGCATTTCCAGCACGGTGGCCGACCCGCGGCTGCTCGCCGGCGGAGCGGCGCCGACCCTGTCGGTCGCCTCAGCAGCAGTGATCGCCCACGAGGTCGGGCACGCCCTGCAGGACCGCCAGCGCGACCCGTGGATGGCGGCTCGCCAGGCGATCGTGCCGGCCGTGCAGCTGGGCTCGGGGCTGGCACCGTGGCTCATCATCGGCGGCATCTGGTTCAAGCTGATGGGCCTGGCGGTGGTCGGGCTGGTCGCCTTCGGCGCGGCCGTGGCCTTCACCTTCGTGACCCTGCCGGTCGAGATCGGCGCCTCGGGCAAGGCACTTGCCTTCGTAGGCAACCTGGGCCTCACCGGCGAGCGCCAGGTTGGCGCCCGCGAGGTCCTGAAGGCCGCCGCCTGGACCTATGTCGCGGCGGCGCTGAGCGCCCTGCTCACCTTCCTCTACTACCTGATGCTGATCATGGGACGTCGTGACTGATCTTCCCGTCGCCGGAACCCTCCCGGCGATCAGCGAGGTTGACACCGATGCGCTCGCCGCGTGGTTCGCCGCCCGCGGCGAGCCCGCGTATCGGGTCGACCAGCTCCTCGCAGGCGCCCACCGCCCCAGCGTCACGGGCTTCGACCAGGTGAGCGACCTCCCGCTGGCGATGCGGGACGCCACGGCGGAGGCCTTTCGCTTCTCCTCGATCACGGCAAGCCACGTCCTGACGGCCGACTCGGGCCTCACCGCGAAGGCGGTGCACGAGCTGGCGGACGGGCAGCGCATCGAGTCTGTCCTGATGCGCTCGCCGCGGCGGGGACGGACCGGCTACCGGACCACCATCTGCATCAGCTCGCAGGCTGGCTGCGCGGTGGGCTGCCCGTTCTGCGCCACGGGGCAGGCCGGCTTCGGCCGGCAGCTGACCCCCGGGGAGATCGTCGACCAGGTGCTGCACTGGCATCGAGCGCCCTGGTTGGCGCTCGGCGACGATTGGCGACCCGGCGCGCCGACCGGCCACTACAACGTCGTCTTCATGGGGATGGGCGAGCCACTGAACAACGCCTCTCGCGTGTTCGCGGCGGTTCGCCTTCTGAATGATCCGGCACGGCTGGGGATCGGGGCGCGGCATATCACCATCAGCACCTCCGGGGTCGTCCCGGGCATCGATCGGATGATCGAAGAGCTGCCGCAGGTCAACCTGGCGATCAGCCTGCACGCCCCCGAGGACGCCCTGCGGGACGAGCTGGTGCCGATCAACCGGAAGTGGCCGATCGCCGCCGTGCTGGCTGCGGGCCGGCGCTTCGCGGAGGAGACCGGCCGACGAGTCAGCCTCGAGTACGTGCTGATCGCCAACGTCAACGACAGCCTCCAGCTCGCCGAGCAGCTTGCGGCATTGGCGACCGGCTGGCTGTGCCACATCAACCTGATCCCGCTCAACCCGACCCCCGGTTCGCGCTGGAGCGGTACGCCTGCAGCGGGCACCGCCGCCTTCAGTGCGGTGCTGCGCCGGGCCGGCGTGCCGGTCACCGTCCGGGACACGCGCGGCCGCGAGATCGACGCCGCCTGCGGCCAGCTGCACGCACAGTTCGCGGGACGGCGTATCCCGGCTGACGGGCCGTCCGTCCCGATCGGCAGCCAGGTGCCGGTGGCATGACGACGGGCCGACCGCAGATCTCCGCCAGCCTGCTGAACGCCGACTTCGCCGCGCTCGGCCATGAGGTCGGCCGCGCGGTCGCCGGTGAAGTCGACTCCATTCACCTCGACGTGATGGACGGCCATTTCGTGGAGAACATCACTTTCGGTCCGGCGGTCGCCAGCGCGATCCGCCCGCACGCCGGTGACCTCCCGGTCCACAGCCACCTGATGATCAGCCAGCCGCTGCGCCACGTCCGCGCGTTTGCTGAGGCCGGCAGCGACCTGATCGTCTTTCACGTCGAGGCCGACGACGACCCCGACGAGGTGATCCAGGCCGTGCGCGCCACCGGGCGAGGCGTCGGGCTGGCGCTCAACCCGGAGACCGGCGCCGAGGCGGTGCGGCCGTACCTGGCTCGCATCGACCTGCTGCTGGTGATGACCGTGCATCCCGGTCGAGGAGGGCAGGCCTTCATCGCCGAGGTGCTGCCCAAGATGCGGGCGCTGCGCGACGAGATCGATGACCGTGGCCTGGCGCTGCCGATCGGTGTCGATGGCGGCGTCAACCTCGAGACGATCGCCTCAGCCCATGCCGCCGGAGGGGAGGTGCTGGTCGTCGGCAGCGCCCTGTATCGGGATGCGGGTGACCTGGGGCCGGTGGTGACCGTTCTCCGCGAAGCCGCGGAACATCGCCGGTGAGGGTCACTCACAGGCCGTCGGCGCCGGTCCGGGGCGCATATCTCGTCGTGCTCGGCGCGGCGGTGTTGGCGGGCTGCGGAAGCCTGCCCCTGCTGCCCACCCCCAGCCCCACGCCCGAGCATTCGCGCGAGGTGCGGGTGACCGTGGTTGATCGCACCTCTCACGCTCCGATTACCGGGGCCTTGTTGACCGCGGCCGGCGTCGACGCACGTACCGACGCGACCGGATCGGCCGCCATCAGCGCGTTTCGCGGCACTTCGATCACCGCGGCCGGGGATGGCTTCGACGCTGGCTCAGCTACCGTCCCGGACGACGGAGACCTGACAATCGCATTACGGTCGAACGTGGTGCAGGGGACCGTCACCTCGGCTGCGGGCGTGCCGATCGCCGGGGTCCATGTCTTCGTCGATGGGTCGTCGACGATGGTCTCCACCGACACCACGGGGGCCTACTCGCTCCCCGGGGTGCCCGCGCAGGGAACCCTGATCTACAAGGTGCCGGGCTATCGGCTGGGGGTGATCCCGATCGACGAGCAGATGACCAGGGACGTCGCGCTGCCGCCGTTCGTGGCACGCGGCCTCTATGCGCCGGCCGCGATCTTCGAAGCGCGCGGGCGCCTCGACGACCTGCTCGGCCTGATCGATCGCACCGAGGCTAATGCCATGGTGATCGACGTCAAGGAGTCCGACGGCAACCTCTACTGGGCGACCGATCTGCCTGCGGCACGAGCGGTCGGCTCGGTGATGGAGCACCCACTCCTCCAGCTCGACGAGCTGCTGCCGAAACTCAAGGCGCGCGGCATCTACACCATCGCGCGCATGGTGGTCATGAAGGACAACACGCTGGGCAAGGCCCGGCCCGATCTCGCGGTGCACAACTCCGCGACCGGTCAGCCGTGGCGAGACTACGGCGGAGCCATCTGGCTCGACCCGTTCAACCCCGGGGTGGCGGAGTACATCGCCGCCTTGGCCGGTGACCTCGCGGACAAGGGCTTCGACGACGTCCAGCTCGACTACGTGCGCTTCTACTCGCGACGGCGACTACTCGGTCTCCGACACGAACCTGCCGAACACCCAGTCATTCCGCCTGCCCGCGATGCAGCGCTTCTTCCGAGTGGTCTCGAAGGCGCTCGAGACGAAGCGAGCCTTCTTCTCCGCGGATGTTTTCCCGATCAGCTTCATCGCCACCGACGACCAGGGGATCGGGCAGCGTCCGGAGGTGATCATGCCGTACGTCGACTACTTCTCGCCGATGGTCTACCCGAGCCACTACGAAAATGGCACCTTCGGGTTCTCGGTCCCCAACGACCACCCGTACGAGGTGATCGATGCCACGCTCAAGATCATGAATCGCGAGCGGGCCGGCCTCCGGATGGTGATCCGGCCATGGATCCAGGACTTCGGGTTCGGCCCATTCCCGGCCTATACCGCGTCCCAGGTGCTGGCCGAGATGAAGGCAGCTCACGACAACGATGCGCTCGGCTGGATGATCTGGAACGCACGCGCCTACTTCACGACGGCCGCCCTGGGTGGACCGCTGGAAGGGGAGGATGCCGGGCCGGTGACGTCCGCGCTCCCGGCGGCGTCAGGCTCCCCGACGGCCACCTCGAGTCCGTAGACGCCGATGCGCCTGGTCGTGCAACGGGTCACCGGCGCCGCCGTCAGCGTCGACGGTGAGGAGCTCGGGCGGATTCAGCGCGGTGCCCTGGTCCTGGTCGGCATCGCGGTTGGTGACACCGTTGAGCTGGTGGAGCGCATGGCCGCCAAGCTGCTCGGCCTGCGCTACTTCGAGGATGCGGAGGGCCGGACCAATGAGCCGATCGATGCGGTCGGCGGGGCCTTCCTGGTGGTCAGCCAGTTCACCCTCCTGGCCGATCTGCGGCGAGGTCGGCGTCCCGGCTTCAGCTCCGCGGCGGCTCCCGAGCTGGCAGCGTCACTGGTCGATCGCTTCGTGGAGAGGCTGAGAACTTCCGGTCAGCGGGTTGCGGTGGGGCGTTTCGGTGCGTCGATGGCGGTGACGCTGGTGAATGACGGGCCCTTCACCCTGGTGCTCGATTCGGAGCGCGACCTCGCCGACTAGGACTCAGACCTTCTCTGCGGTCCGCCGGCAGCCCGAGCAGGCCTTGACACGCACCATCCGGCCGTCGCCCTGAACCATCATCGGCTGTAGGTTGGGAAGCCAGCGGCGCAGGGCTCGCTTGCGGTTCATGCCAACCGATTGCTTGTTCCAGCCGGTGATCGGCTTCTTCCCGCAAACGTCGCACTCACGTGCCATCCGGAGTCTCCATTCATGAACGAACCGGCGCGCCATGCAGACGGCGGCACCGGAGCGACCGCGATCGTAGCACGGTAGGATCGGGCCATGCAATCAGCGCCGCTCGGCAGCGACGAGCTCGACCAGCCGATCCGAGCGGTCCTGCCAGAGCTGGCCCGCGGGACGAGCACCCTGGCTCGGCTGGGGGTCGTCACGCCCCGCCAGGCACTCTTCTGCCTCCCGTTTCGCTACGACGACTTCAGCGAGCTCCGTCCGCTCGGTGAGCTGATTCCCGATGAGAAGCAGTCGGCTCGGGTGCGCGTCGCGGATCTCAAGATCGAGCCCGGCTTCGGCCGGCGACCGCAGCGAGTCATCGCCCAGCTGAGCGACCAAACCGGGAGTGCCGAGGCGATCTGGTTCGGCAAGCGCTACGTCGAGCGGCGGCTGCAGGTCGGCGACGAGCTGGTGGTCAGCGGCAGGGTGGCGCTCCGCGGCTGGCGCCCGCAGTTCATCTCGCCGGAGTTCTCGCCGGTGGGCCATGAATCGGTGCATACCGCCCGCGTGGTGCCGGTCTATCGGCTGGTGGCCGGGATCACGCAGCGGCGCGTGCGTGAGCTGCTCGCCCGCGTGTTAGAGCGGGCTCTGCCCGCGGTGGTCGATCCGCTGCTGCCGACCGAGCGCGGCGGGCTGCCGCCGCTCGACGAGGCGCTGCGCACGGCGCACTTTCCCGAGGAGGCGGCCGACGTGGCCGGCGCGCTCGACCGCCTCGCCTTTGACGAGCTGCTGGCCCTCCAGTTGACCCTGGCACAGGCCCGGCTGGCCCGGGACGAGCTGCGCGCCGCCCGGGTGGCAATCGACCCGGCCGAGCTGTCGCGGCTGCTGGCGGCGCTGCCGTTCGTCCTCACCGGGGATCAGCGCCGGGCCGTCGATGAGATCGTTGAGGACCTCGCCGGCGAACGGCCGATGCGCCGCCTGCTGCAGGGCGACGTCGGTAGCGGCAAGACGGCGGTGGCCGCGGTGGCCCTGGCCGGCGCGGTGCGGGCCGGCTGGCAGGGAGCCCTCATGGTGCCGACCGAGATCCTGGCCCGACAGCACTTCGAAGGCCTGTCGCCTCTGTTCGCGGGGCTGGGGGTGCGGGCGGAGTTCCTCTCGGGCTCGCTGTCGGCCGCCGCCAAGCGCCGGATTCATGCGGCGGTCGAGGCCGGGGAGGCGGAGGTGGTGATCGGCACGCACGCGGTCATCAGCGAGGCGGTCAGCTTTCGCCGGCTGGGGCTGGCGGTGGTCGACGAGCAACACCGCTTTGGAGTGGCCCAACGCGCCGCGCTGCAGGCCAAGGGGGAGGCCCGCGAGCCGCACCTGTTGGCGCTGACCGCGACCCCGATCCCGCGCACGCTGGCCCTCACCTTCTACGGTGACCTGGCGATCAGCACCATCCGGGAGTCGCCGCCCGGGCGGTTGCCGGTCCGCACCGAGCTGCGCGACCGCTCCGCGCTGCCGCGGATCGAGGCCTTCCTCGGCTCGGAGGCAGCAGCCGGTCGGCAGGCGTTCGTGGTGGTGCCGCTGATTGCCGAAAGCGAGGCATTGACCGCGGCCTCCGCCGAATCAGAGGTGGCGCGGCTTCGAGAGCGGCTGCCGCAACTGCGGATCGGTCTCATCCACGGGCGGCAGCACGCGGATGCCCGCGACACCACCATGCAGGCTTTCGCGGCCGGCGAGCTGGACGTCCTGGTGGCCACGACCGTCATCGAGGTGGGGATTGACGTCCCGAATGCCACGGTCATGTTGATCGAGGATGCCGAGCGCTTTGGCCTGGCCCAGCTGCACCAGCTGCGCGGGCGGGTTGGTCGGGGAGTCGAGCGGTCGTATTGCATCCTCCTCTCCGATGCCACCGACGAGTTGGCGCGACAGCGCCTTGAGGTCGTCCGCGACTCATCCGACGGGTTTGAGATCGCCGAGGCGGATCTGCGACTGCGCGGCGCCGGGAACCTGCTGGGTACGCGGCAGTCGGGGCTACCGCCGCTGCGCGTCGCCTCGCTGTTCGAGCCGCGACATCTTGCCTTGGCGGAGAGGGCACGGTCGCTGGCGGGCGAGCTGGTGGCGGCCGACCCGAACCTGGTCGAACGCCCCGGTCTGGTCCGGCTGCGAGACGATTTCACCGCACTCGAGGAAGAGGGGGACGCTGCCTGATGCGGGTGATCGCCGGATCGGCGCGCGGTCTGCGCCTGGTGGCGCCCCACGACTCGGCCACCCGCCCGGTGGCAGACCGCGTCAAGGAGACCTGTTTCGGGATCCTCGCCGATCGGGTGGCTGATGCATCGGTGGTGGACCTGTATGCCGGCAGCGGGGCGTTGGGCATCGAGGCCTTGTCGCGCGGTGCGGCCTCGTGCGTCTTCGTCGAGCGCGGTCGTGAAGCACTGGCCGCGATCCGGCAGAACCTGGCCCAGACGGGCTTCGGGGATCGAGCCGAGCTGGCCGGGGTGGAGGTCGCTCGCTTCCTGGCATCAGCCGCGGGCCGGCGGTTTGACCTGGCGTTTCTGGATCCACCGTACGCTGAGCGTGCTATTCTCGCGCCGCTCGAGCGGCTGCTGCCCTGTCTGACGATGGGGGCCATGGTCGTGGTGAAGCACTTCTGGCGCACCACGATCCCCGAGTTGGACGGACTCACCCGCTGGCGAGAGCGTCGTTTCGGCGAGACCGTACTGACCTTCCTGGAGCGAATCGGCCAGGCCGATGGAGTGGAGAAGTGATGAGTCGCGTGGCGGTCTTTCCCGGTTCTTTCGACCCGATGACCAACGCCCATCTCGACGTCGCGCGCCGGGCTGCCGCCCTCTTTGATCGGCTGGTGATCGGGGTCCTGAACAACCCGAAGAAGTCACCTCTGTTCAGCGTCGACGAGCGAATCGCACAGATCAGCGGCTCGGTGGCGGAATTCGGCTCGCACGTGGAGGTGGTCGGTTTCGACGGGCTGACCGTCGACTTTGCCGCCCGCAGCGGGGCCGCCTTCATCGTGCGTGGGCTGCGCGCGGTGAGTGATTTCGAGGCCGAGTTGCAGATGGCCCACACGAACCGCAAGCTCCAGCCGGTGGTCGATACCGTCTTCCTGATGTCGGCCCTCGAGTTCGGCTACGTGTCGAGCACGCTCGCCAAGGAGGTGGCCCAATTCGGGGGCGAGGTCGGTGGCATGGTGCCGGCTTCGGTGGCAGCCGCCCTACGGGCCCGCTTTGCGCGGATCGGCTGAGGGAGCCGGGGCGCGGGTATAATCGAGCACGTCGCACGGTTCCGGAGGGCGCAGCCACGGACATCATCTTTCTCGTCGAGCGGCTCGAGTCGCTGATCGCGGCCGCCAAGAAGTTACCCCTCACCAACAGCGTGGTGCTCGATCAGCCAGCCATCCTGGAGTTGATCGACCAGCTGCGGGTGTCGGTCCCCGACGAGGTCCGCCAGGCCCGCCGAATCACGGAAGAGGCAGCTCGCGTTGCGGAGCGGGCGCACGAGGAGGGCGACGCGGTCATCGCCCGGGCCCAGGAGCAGGCCGCTCGAATGCTCGAGGAGCGCGAGCTGGTCAAGATGGCCGGGCAGCGCGCGACCGAGATCATCGAGACGGTCACCCGCGAAGCCGCGGAGATCCGCCGCGGGGCAGACGAGTACGCAGCCGGAGTCTTGATTCGGCTTGAAGGCGAGTGCATCAAAGCGCTCACCAGCATCAAGCGCGGGATCGACACGCTTGATAAGCGATACCGGCCGCCACGTCACGTCGCCGAGGAGAGCTCTTCGCTGCCCGTCGGGGAGCAGGAAGCCACCGCTCCACGGGCATGACCTCGGTCAACGTGGCGGGCCTGCTTCGGGAGGCGCCGGGGACGGTCACGGAGCTGCGGCTTCGCGATCGGTACCTCGCGCTCGGCCCCGACCTCGAATTGGCCGGGCCGCTCGACGGGGACCTGCGTCTGCTGCGTACCAACCGCGGCATCCTGGTGCGCGGAACGATCCAGGCGCCGCTTCGGCGCACCTGCGCCCGCTGCCTCGACCCGTACGTCGAGGCGGTGCGCGTCGAGATTGCCGAGGAGTACCTGCCGACCGTCGACCCCGAGCATGGGACGCCGCTGGAGCGTCCGGCTCCGGATGAAACGGCCCTGTCGATCGATGCGCGCCACCAGCTCGATCTGGCACTGGTGATGCACGACGAGCTGGCTCTGACCGAGCCGATGCATCCGCTCTGCCGGCCCGATTGCCCCGGCCTGTGCGCCGGCTGCGGACGCCGCCTTGATGTCGGCAGCTGCGACTGCGTGACCGAGGAGATCGATCCTCGCCTGCGGGTGCTCGCCAGCTTTCGCGAGTGGCCGCCCAGCTGAGGCACGCTGGTCAGGGTCGGCCGCGCTCGTTATACTGCGGCGTTCCCATCTGCCACCCAACGAGGAGTCACGCGTGGGCGTTCCCAAGCGCAAGGTATCCAAGGCACGCCAGGGCGAACGCCGCGCACATCTCGCCATCGGCGCCCCGCCGCTGGTCGACTGCTCGCATTGTCACGAGCTCAAGTTGGCGCACCACGTCTGCCCGACCTGTGGCTACTACGACGGTCGCGAGGTCGTTCCGGTGGAGTCGACCGCGCCGGCTGAAGCCCAGCGCTGAGCTCGGCGTCGCGCATGCGCATCGCGGTCGACGCAATGGGCGGCGACTTCGCTCCGCGCGATGTTGTTCGCGGGGCCATCAACTACGCAGCGTCTCACGCCGATGAGGTGATCCTCGTCGGCGCCATCGAGCGCATCGAGGTGGAGATCGCCGAATACGGGCATGGCCACCCGGCCAGCGTCAGCTTCGTCGATGCCCCCGACGTGATCGGGATGGGAGAGCATCCGGCCGCCGCTCTACGCGCCAAGCGCCGCGCATCGATTCTGGTGGCCACCGACCTCGTGCGCGATGGGCTGGCCGACGCGGTGGTAAGTGCCGGCTCAACCGGCGCGACCATGGCCGCGGCGGTCTTCCGCCTTGGCCGGGTTGATGGGATCGATCGGCCGGCACTCGGCGCCCATCTGGTTACCGCGACCGGGCCGATCATGCTGCTCGATGTCGGCGCCAACGTCGATTCGGACGCGACCAATCTGCTCCATTTTGGCGTCATGGGCTCGATCTACGCCGAGCACGTCCTCAAGGTCCCGCGCCCACGCGTCGGACTGCTGAACATCGGCGAGGAGCCGGAGAAGGGGGACGCGTTGGCCCGGGAGGCGTTCCGCCGCCTGAGTGACGCCGACGACCTCAACTTCATCGGCAACGTGGAGGGCAACGACCTGATCGGCCACGTCGCCGATGTGGTGGTATGCGATGGCTTCGTGGGCAACGTCGTGATCAAGTTCTTCGAGGGACTGACCAGTTACATCTTTCGGTCGCTGCGCACCGACCTGCAGCAGGGCCCGGTCGCTCCGCTGGCGCTGCTGGCGCTGAAGCCCGGATTTGACCGTATGAAGCATCGCTTCGATTACGAGCGATATGGCGGCGCGCCCCTGCTTGGCGTCCGCGGTGTCAGCATCGTCACGCACGGCCGGGCCCGATCCCGGATGGTGGAGCACGCCATCGGGGTTGCCTCCGAGGCGGCGACGGCCCGCGTTCCCGAGATGATCGGCGCCTGGACGCGGCGACATCCAGCGCTGGCACGGCGGGACGCGGCGGAGCTGGTGGCCGGCGGCACCGAGCCCTTGGTGGCGGGCCCGGGAGCCGAGACCTGAGCCGCGTGGCGACTCGGCAGCGGCGTTCCGCGGCCTCGCGCCCGGGCCTGCAGGCGCGCCGCCTGGCGCTGATGGCGCTCTTCGAGGATGAATTCCAGCCGACGCACGCCGCCGAGGCGCTGAGCCGCATGGCGGCCGAGCGCGGGCTGTCGGAAGAGGTGCTGGCCCACGCACAGGGGATCGTCGAGGGGGTGCTCCGGCATCGGTCTGACCTGGATGACCAGATTGCCCGTCTCGCCCCGGCAATTCCCGTCAGCGAGCTCGGTCGGGTCGAGCGCACGATCCTGCGGAGTGCCCTCTGGGAGATGCTATACTCCGCCGCGACCTCGAGCGGGGAGACGATTCACGACGCCGTTTCTCTCGCCCGGACCTACGCTGGGGACGCGGCTCGACGCTTGGTGAACGGCGTCCTCGGAAGCGTTGCAAGATCATCGGGTGGAGGAGCCTGACGGTGGCAGACGAAACCACGTTCGACCGACTCAAGAAGCTCATCGTCGAACAGCTCGGTGTCGACGAAGAGGAGGTCACCCCGCAGGCCTCGTTCGTCGAGGACCTGAACGCCGACTCGCTTGATCTCGTGGAGCTGATCATGAGCCTCGAGGAGGAGTTCGGCATGGAGATCTCCGACGAGGATGCCGAGAAGATCCAGAAGGTCTCCGACGCGGTCGAGTTCGTCGAGGAGCACCAGCAGTAGCGACGGGGACCCATGGCCAGTCCGCATTTCGACGAGCTGGCTGAGCGACTCGGCATCGTCCTGCGAGACGTTGACGCCATCCGCCAGGCGTTCGTCCACAGTTCCTACCATAACGAGAACCCGACCCTCAGCAGCGGACACAACGAACGCCTCGAGTTCCTCGGCGACGCCGTCATCGGTCTCGTCGTCAGTCGACTGCTGTATGACCGCTATCCCGACGAGGACGAGGGTTTTCTCACCGCTCGCCGCGCGGCGCTGGTCAATCGCGACTCGCTGGCAGCGGTCGCCCTTGAGCTCGGCCTTGACCGATTTCTGCTGCTCGGGCGGGGCGAAGCTGAGGCCGGTGGCGCCATGCGGCCGTCGCTGCTGGCGGCCACCTTCGAGGCCGTCGCCGGCGCCATCGCCCTGAGCGAAGGGCCGCTCCCCACGGGGCGCTGGCTGCGGCGCATCTTCGAGTCGCGCCTGGATCACACGGTGGAGACCGGGCCACCCAAGTCCGGCAAGAGCCGGCTCCAGGAGTGGGCGCAACGGCATCATCACGTGAAGCCCAAGTACGAGCTGTTGTCGGTCAGCGGCCCGCCGCACAGCCAGGCTTTCTCTGTGACCGTGGTCGTCAACGGGGATCCGAGGGGGATCGGCTACGGCTCAAGCCGACAGCGCGCGGAGGAGGCCGCCGCGCTCACCGCTCTCGTCACCCTGGAGGATCGGGTCCCCCAGCCATCTGGTGAGCGACGATGAGCCGGCTCAAGGAACTTCGCCTCCACGGTTTCAAGACCTTCGCCGACCCGACGCGCTTCGTCTTCGAGCCAGGCGTCAACGCGGTGATCGGGCCGAACGGCTCAGGCAAGAGCAACATGGCCGATGCGGTGCGCTGGGTGCTCGGGGAGCAGTCGAACCGGTCGCTGCGCACCCGCCGCGCCGATGACGTGATCTTTGCCGGAAGCGAGACTCGCCGGCCGCAGGGCATGGCGGAGGCGATTCTCACTCTGGACAACGCCGATGGGTGGCTGCCAATCGAGTTCAGCGAGGTGACCATCGGCCGGCGTGCCTATCGCTCGGGCGAGACCGAGTACCTGATCAACGGTACCCGCGCGCGGCTCCGCGACGTGGTGGAGCTGCTGGCCGCCGGCCGGCTGGGTGCCAACGAGCTGGTGGTGGTCGGCCAGGGAACGGTTGATGCGGCGCTGTCATTGCGTCCCGAGGAGCGGCGCCAGCTCTTCGAAGAAGCGGCTGGGGTCAAGAACCTGCAGGTCCGCAAGAACGAGGCGCTCGCTCGCCTGGCGGGCGCCACACACAACCTGACCCGCGTGTCGGATCTGATCGGCGAGCTGCGTCCACAGGTGCGTCGCCTGGCGCTCCAGGCCCAGCATCAGCAAGAGCACGATGCGCTCGGGCGACGGGCGCGTGCCCTGGTGCTCGAGTCGCACCGCCGTCGCGAGGCCGCCGCCCGCTCGAACCTGGGCGAGGCGCGCAGGCGGGCCGCGGCTGCCGAGCTGGCGCTCGACGGCCTGCGGGCGGAGGAGACCGCCGAGGCCGAGGCGATCGCTGAGGCCGAGGCACGCTACTGGGCGGCCGAGGCCGCGGGCCGGCTGGCCTCTGCCGAGCACCAGGCGGCCCGCGAGGCGCGGATTCGCGGCGAGGCGCAGGCAGAGGGGATGGCGGCCAGGCTCGGCGAACTGCGGGAGGCCGTTTCGCGTACGAGCGACGAGCTCGCGGTCGCCGAAGGGACGTTGACTTCGGGCGCTGCACCGATGCAGGAAGACCAGCTATCGCGCGCTCTGGTGGCGGCCACCGAGGCTGAGGAAGCGTGGCAAGCCGCGATCAGCGCGCTGGCATATGCGGACACGGAGTTGCTGGCGGCCGAAGAGGCGCTTGCGGCGAGGCGGCACCGCGAGAGCCAGCAGATTGCCGGGGAGGCGCGGCGGGGGGAGCTGTTGGCTCGCAGCGGGGCTCGGGTCGAGAGGATTGTTGCCGAGCTGCGCAGCGCCGAACAGGCCGCAGAAGCCGCGGAGCGCGAGCTGGCGCCCGCGCTCGCTGCTCGGCGGGCGGCCGAGACATCGGCAGCGGCCCTCGGCAATCGGACGCAGTCGGCGGCGGAGACGCTGGCACGCGCCGAGCCGTTGGCCGACGCTGCCCGGCAGCGCGCCGCCGACCTCGCCGCGCGAGCTGGGACGTCACGTGCAGAGCTCGACGCTCTCCATGAGCGGGCTGAGATGGGGGGACGGCTGGGCTCGCTGCTGGTGGCGGCAGGCTGGAGGTCGCTGCTGGACGCCGTCGATCCGCCGGAGGATGCCTGGCCGGCCATCGAAGCGGTCGTCGGCGGGGAGCTCGAGCAGGCCTTGCTCTGGCACGACGGTGAGCTGATCGAGCGGCTGGCCGAGGCTCGCGGTGCCGCCAGGTTGCTGGCAGCAGACCTGACGGCGGATACCGGCGACGGGGAGGCACGGGGCGCGGCGCTGGCGGCGGTGGGTGCCAGCCGCACGCTGGCCGAATGGGTCGCGGGGTCCTCATCACCACTGGTCTTCCATCGAACTGCGGTGGCGCCGGACCTCGCGGCGCTGCTGCGTGGCTGGCGTCAGCTGCCCCCCGGCTGGTGCGCGGTGACGCCTCACGGTGACGTGGCCGATGGCCGCGGCCTGGTGGCCGTGCGCGGTCGGGCCGATCCACCCGGCGGACAAGCCGCCCGCCTGCATGCGCGACGCCGCGAGACCGCGGAGTCGTTGCAGCGGCTCGAGCTGGAGCAGGCACAGGCTTCCGATGAGGCCGCTCGCACCTTGGCGTCCGCGACCGAGGCGCGTCGCGCGCACAAAGCCCTCTACCAGGCGCTTGTGGCGGCAGAGCGTGCTCTCCCCCAGGCGCAGGCGGCGGTCGACCTGATCGATCGGTCCCTGGGCCGGACTCGGCGTGACGTGACGGAGATGACCGCCGAGATGGCGGCCGCGCAGGCCGAGGAAGCAGCGGCCAGCTCGTCAGACCCGGTCGGCACGAAGGCCGCGGTCGAACTGGAGCGCCGGGCCGGTGAGGCGCAGCTCGCCCGCTCGCGGCGCGATACCGCGGCGGCCGCCCGTGACGTGGCGCGCGCCGCGTGGCTGGAGGCGCGCGCCGCCGCCGACGCGCTCGAGACCCACGCGGCGCAGGCGCACGGTCAGCGTGCACGCACGGAGGCGACGATCGGCCAGTTGCGGGAATCGCTGCCCCGGCAGGCCGCCTCACTGGCTGTGGTCGAGCGCCGCGAGGCGACCGTCCAGGCGTCGCTCCAGGCGGCGCGCGAGGCCGATGAGCGAGCCGTCGATGCGCAGGCCGCGGCCGACGCAACTCGCGAGCAGCTGCGCAGCGAGCTGCTGGGGATCGAACGGGCGAGGAGCTCTGCCGGGTCTCGTCGCGCGGAGCTGGAACGCGCCGCGCAGGCGGCGGCGATCGACGCCTCGCGCAGCGACGAGGCGCTCGCGGCGCTCGGCCGTGAGCGCGAGATGGCGCTCGAATCACTCCAGTTCGATCCGCCAACCGAGCCGCCCCAGGAGCACGATGAGCAGCTTTCCGCCGAACTGGCCGCGTTCGACGAGGCGATCCTGGAGGGGGAGCTGCGCCGCGTGAGGCGCACCCTGGCCCAGCTCGGATCGGTCAACCCGTTCGCGGTGGAGGAGCACGCCGAGCTTTCGGCACGTCTGGAGGCCCTGACCGCGCAGGACACCGATCTCACCGCGGCGATCGCGTCCGCCCAGCGGCTGATCAGCCGGCTGGAGACCGACATCGCCGCCCGCTTCGACGCTGCCTTCGCGGCGATCGGTGCCGAATTCGACGCGTTCTGCAAGCTGCTGTTCGGCGGGGGATCAGCATCGCTCCAGATGGCAGAGGCGCAGGACGATGAGAGCCCCCGCGGGATCGAGATCGTGGTCCAGCCACCCGGCAAGCGACCGCAGCGATTGGCCATGCTTTCCGGTGGCGAGCGGGCGCTGACCGGCGTCGCGCTCCTCTTCGCCATGCTGAGCGTGAACCCGGTGCCGTTCTGCATCCTCGACGAGGTGGACGCCGCGCTCGATGAGGCCAATATCGGGCGCTTTGCCAACGCACTGCGCGTGCTCTCGCAGCAGACCGATTTCGTGGTAGTGACCCATAACCGTGCCACGATCGAGGTGGCGGACACGATCTACGGGGTGACTATGACCGATGCGGCCGTGTCTCGGGTCCTGTCGTTGCGGTTGGCCGATCCGCCCGTCGAGGCACTCATCGGATGATGGCCCGCCCGCGTCGCGAGCCAGGCGGGCTCGGCCTGCGGCCTCGCCCCGACGGCCTCGGCGCCCGGATCCGCGCCATCCTGGGGATGGAGCCATCTCCCGCGACCGCGACCTGGGAGGCGCTCGAGGTGGCGTTGGTGGCAGGCGACATCGGCGCCGTCACGGCCCTCGAGCTGGTCGACGCGGCTCGCGAGCGGGTCGGGCGCCACGATGGCGCATCGGGCGATCAGATCCGGGAGGCGCTGGCCGACGAGATCGTGACGCGACTGGCGGCGGTCGGCAGTGGGCGTTTTGAGATCGGCCCCCCTCCGTCGGTGGTGCTCGTGGTCGGAGTCAACGGCACCGGCAAGACGACGACCATTGCCAAGCTGGCCGCGTTGCTCCACGGCCAGGGACACACCGTGCTGCTGGCGGCGGCGGATACGTTCCGGGCTGCCGCGATCGAGCAGCTCCGGCTGTGGGGCGAGCAGATCGGCGTCCCGGTGATCGCCCAGCGCCCCGGAGCCGACCCCGGTGCAGTCGTGTTCGATGCACTTGCCAGTGCCGAGTCACGCGGGACCGAGGTGGTGATCGTCGATACGGCCGGTCGGCTGCACAGCAAGACCCAGTTGATGGCGGAGCTGGCGAAGATCCGGCGGGTGATCGAACGAAAGCTGCCGGGGGAGCCGCGCCACGTCCTTCTTGTGCTCGACGCGACCACCGGTCAGAACGGGCTGCTCCAGGCCCAGGCCTTCAGCCGCGAGGCCGGAGTGACGGGAATCGTGCTGACGAAGCTGGACGGCACGGCCAAGGGAGGCGTGGCGGTCGCCATCGCCGATCAGCTCGAGCTGCCGATCCAGTTCGTGGGGGTGGGGGAGGAGCTCGGCGACCTCGCACCGTTCGATCCGCGCGGCTACGTGGACTGGCTGCTGGACGGCTGATCGGTCGTCCCGGCCGGGAGCGCGCCGTTGCCCGTCGCCACGGGGCGGCCTAGAATGGGCAGCCTTCCCGCTCGGCGCCGCGTCGCGCCGGTTCTCCCCCCGCATCGGTCTGCCCATGTTCGAATCACTCTCCGCTCGGCTGCAAGGCGTCGTTGAGCGTCTGCGCGGCAAGGCCAGGATCACCGAGACCGATCTCGACCTCGCGCTGCGCGAGATCCGATTGGCCCTGCTTGAGGCCGATGTCGACTTCCGGGTCGTCAAGGAGTTCGTGGTACGCGTCCGGGCACGGGCGCTGGGGGCTGACCTGCTCACCGGCTTGCACCCCGGTCAGCAAGTGGTCAAGGCGGTCCACGACGAGCTGGTCGCGGTGCTTGGCGGTGAGCGCCGTGTGCTGCAACTGGACGGAAAGCCGAGCGTGATCATGCTCGTCGGTCTGCAGGGATCGGGCAAGACCACCACCGCCGCGAAGCTGGCGGTCCGCCTTCGCCGCGAGGGGCGCCGTCCGCTGCTGGTGGCCGCCGACGTCTATCGCCCCGCGGCGGTCGATCAGCTGGTGCAGCTGGGCGACCAGGCTGGGATCGAGGTGCACAGCCGTCCGACGCGGACCCCGGCGCTCGAGATCGCACGCTCGGGGATCGAGGAGGCGCGACAACGCGGTCATGACCTGGTCGTGATCGACACGGCCGGTCGCCTGCACGTCGACGGGCCGATGATGGACGAGCTGGTTCGGATCGCCGGGGCGGTGACCCCCGACGAGACCCTGCTGGTGCTCGACGCGATGACCGGGCAGGAGGCGGTGCGGGTGGCGCAGGCGTTCCACGAGCGCCTGCCGGTGACCGGACTGGTGCTGAGCAAGATGGATGGTGATGCTCGCGGCGGCGCGGCGCTTGGAATCCGCAGCTCGACGGGTCTGCCGATCGCCTTCATCGGCACCGGCGAGGGCATCGAGGGGCTCGAGCCGTTCCATCCGGATCGGCTGGCGCAGCGCATCCTGGGTATGGGCGACATCCTGTCGCTGGTCGAACGGGTCCAGGAGACAGTCGATCGCAGCGAAGCCGAGCGACTGGCGCAGCGCATGATGGAGTCACGCTTCACGCTTGAGGATTTCAGCGCCCAACTCCAGCAGGTCAAGAAGATGGGCCCGATCGGGCAGTTGCTGGGCATGATCCCCGGCGCCGGGCAGCTGGCGGGGGCCGCGCAGCAGGCGGTGGACGAGGGTCAGCTGCGCCAGATCGAAGCGATCATTGGGTCGATGACCCCGGCCGAGCGGCGGCAGCCGGAGCTCATCAAGGCCTCCCGACGCCGCCGCGTTGCGCTCGGCAGCGGCACGACCACCGCCGACGTCAACCGCCTACTGAAGCAGTTCGCCGAGATGCAGCGGCTGATCAGACAGCTCGGGGGTCGCGGGCCGAAGGTCGGCGGCGGCCTGCGCGGCATCTTGGGCGGGTGAGCATGCGCCGGCTGGTGGTGGCCAGCACCGCGCTGCTGACGGCACTCGGGGTGCTGGTGCTTGCCGGCTACCTGCTGGTCTTCTCTTCTTCGGCCGATCGCGCCGCTCGAGCCGCGCCGGCGGACACCGGCCTGTACCTCAACGTCTACCTGCAGCCGTCCAGCGGCCAACGCATGAGCCTGGACGCGCTCATCGAGCACGTACCTGGCTTCGCCGATCCGGCGAGCCTCGACTCGAAGCTCCACCAACTCGCGCAGCGCGTGCTCGGAGGGCTCGGGCTCGACTACCAGGCCGACCTGCGTCCCTGGCTGGGCAACCAGGTGGCTGCCGCCGTCTCGCTCGAGGCTGGGGCCGCGAGTCCGCGAATCCTGCTCCTGATCGGGTGCAAAGACCCGGCGTTGGCGCGGGCCGCGCTTCCTCGCATCCTGGCCGACCGCGGCGGGCCTTTCACCCTCGAGCGCTACCGCGGGCGCGACCTGATGGTGGGAGGCGCGTCGAGCTACTCGGTACTGGATGACCTGGTGGTGATCGGTCAGTCCGAGAAGGCTGTTCGCGCCGCGCTCGACGCCGATGCGGACGCCGCACCATCGCTGGCGGACTCGAGCGTCTTTCGCAGCGCCATGGACCGCGTGCCCTCCGATCATCTGGCCTCCGTCTATCTGAATCTTGTTCGCCTGGCCCAGCTTGGCGGGCAGAACGCGTTGGGTGGGTATTCGACTGCTGCCCTCGCCCTTGTTGCGCAGGCAGGTGCGCTACACGCGAAGGGGGATGCCCCGTTCGAGGCGGGGCGTGCCAGCGGTTCGGCGAGTGAGGCATTCGCCCTCGGCAGCGAGCCGTCGAGCCTCGTCGATTGGATGCCGGCCGGCACTCATGGCGAGGTCGTCCTCTTCGGATTCCAGCAGACCCTGGTGTCGCTCGAGGAACAACTGAATGCCAATCCTTCGCTCACCGATGCCGAGCAGGCGATCAACTCGCTGCGGGCCCTGGCCGCGCTCGGCCTGGGGATCAACATCGACCGTGATCTCCTCCCGCTGTTCGATCGCGAGGCGGCGCTGGCTCTCGACCGCGTATCGACTTCGACACCCCACGGCAGCCTCCTGCTGCGACCGAGCGATCCCGCGGCTGCACAGGCCGCGCTCGACCGGATGCGCGCCGCGCTGGTGGAGCACGGCTCGCAGGTCACCACTCGCGAGGAGGCTGGAGTGGTCATCACCATCGCCCAGGTCCCGCAGTTCGGCTCCGTCGCCTATGCCGTAACCGAGGGAGTGGTGGTGATCGGACTGGACGGCGACGCCGTGGTGGCGACCCTGCGGGCCCATGCCAGCGGGGACACGCTCGGCCGCACCGATGCCTACAACCGACCATTTCGGATCGCTGGTGGCCGGGGCGGGAACGAGCTATGGATCAACGCCGCAGGCCTGATCGAGCTCGCGGGCGAGATCTTCGACCTCGGAGCCGAGCCACGCGATATCCTCAACCAGATTGGCGCCCTGGCCATGACGGCGCCGGCAGATGACAGCCGTCTGGAATTTCATGCCGTGCTCACCGTCAGGTGACACCGCAGCAATGCAGCAGCAGAGAGGCAGAGAAGCACCTTTGGCAGTACGAATCAGACTCGCCCGCACGGGCGCGACGAAACGCCCGAGCTACCGCATCGTGGTGATCGACAGTCGCAAGCCGCGCGACGGCCGCGCCCTCGAGATCATCGGGCACTATGACCCGCTCACCGAGCCGGCCACCGTCAAGCTCGACGGCGCCAAGGTCGCCAGTTGGATGGCGAAGGGAGCCACCCCGTCGGAGACCGTGGCCAAACTCATGAAGCTCGCCGGCGTCGGTTCCGCAGCGCCGGTCAAGCCCGCGACGCCAGCTGCGCCCGTCAAGCCGGCCCGCGCCCGGAAGCCGGCTGCCAAGGCAGCGGCAAAGGCCACAGAGTGAAGGAGTTCCTCGAGTACGTCGCCCGCTCGCTGGTGGACAACCCCGATGGGGTCCGGGTCGAGGTCGAGGAGGGGCCCGAAGAGGTCGCCCTCACCCTGAAGGTCGACGAGCACGACATGGGCCGCGTCATCGGCCGTGACGGACGGATCGCCAATTCGATTCGGAGCCTCTTGCGCGTGATGGGGACCCGCGAGGGCCGGCGGGTCGACCTGGAGATCATCGGCGACGACTGAGCGCCTGGCGGTCGCGCGCATCCTTGGGGTGAAGGGGCTCACCGGCGGCCTTCGCATCGAGCCGCTTACCGACTGGCCCGAACGGCTGGCGATCGGGACCCCGCTGTGGGTCGAAGACGAGGCCGCCCCTCGCCAGATTCTCGACGTCGAGTGGGGCGGACGGCTGCCGGTGCTGCGGCTGGAAGGGATCGCGGATAGACCGGCCGCGGAAGGCCTGATCGGGCGCTATCTCGAGGCGCCACCTCGACCACTCCCTGCCGGCAGCTACTACTGGCATCAGCTGGAGGGTCTCACCGTCACCGACGAAGCCGGCACGCCTCTCGGCATGTTGGCCGAGGTCTTCCGCGTCGGGGAGAACGAGGTCTACCGGGTGGTGGCGGAGGATGCAGAGCTCCTGCTGCCGGCGCTGCGCGACGTCATCCTGCGGATCGACGTTGATGCCGGGCTGATGGTGGTCCGCTATGAACCGGAAGAGGTCTCCTGACCGATGCCTCAGCAGGCCCCGCCGGCGCTGCGGATTGAGGTCGTGACGCTCTTTCCCGAGCTCTTCGACCTGCCGTTGAAAGTGTCGATCATCGGGCGTGCGATCGAGCGCGGCCTGCTGTCGGTGACCGCTCACGACCTGCGCCAGCACGGGATAGGCCGTCATCGGAGCGTCGATGACTACCCCTACGGCGGGGGAGCCGGCATGGTCATGCGCCCCGAACCACTGTACGCGGCGGTTGAGCCGCTGCGTGATTCAGGCGCCCTGGTGATCCTGATGGATCCGGCCGGGGAGCGGCTGACCGATGCCATGGCGCGCCAGCTGGCGACGTCCGGGCACCTCGCCATCATCTGCGGCCGCTACGAGGGGGTCGATGAGCGGGCTCGGGCGCTTGCCGACCGGGAGGTGAGCGTTGGCGACTATGTCCTGACCGGCGGGGAGCTGCCTGCGCTGGTGTTGATCGAGGCGGTCGCCCGCCTCGTGCCCGGCGTCATCGAGGCGGAGTCCTCCGGGTCTGACTCGTTCGCGGAGGGCCTGCTGGAGGGACCGCAGTACACGCGCCCGGAGCATTTCCGCGAGATGGACGTCCCCCCGATCCTGCTCTCCGGCAATCACGGCGAGATCGCCCGTTGGCGCCGCCGGGAGGCGCTGCGCCGCACCCTGCTGCGTCGTCCCGACCTGCTCGACGATGCCCCGCTTTCCGAGCAGGATCGTGCCGAACTTGCGCGCTTCAGGCGTGACCAGCAGCCAGGCTAGGTCGTCTTGCCGCTAGGAGATGGGCGCTGCTATACTCCGCCGGTCGCGGCCGCGTGGCGGTCGCGTTCGTTACGCCCGCCGCGCCTCGGGCGTCCAGATTCGTCACTAAGCCGCGGCTAACGCCGCGATAACGAGGTCGCCCCAGGATGAACGTCATACAGGAGCTCGAGCGCGAGCAGCTCCGGACCGACGTCCCCGAGATCAGCTCTGGAGACACCGTGCGCGTGAGCGTGAAGGTGGTGGAGGGCACTCGGGAGCGTATCCAGGTTTTCGAGGGAACCGTCATGCGGCTACGCGGCGGGGGCCTCAACCAGCGGATCACCGTTCGCCGGATCGCTAGCGGCGTGGGTGTGGAGCGCACATTCCTGGTGCATGCGCCGCGCGTCGACAAGATCGAGGTGGTTCGCCACGGTGTCGCACGTCGCGCGCAGCTCTACTTCCTCAGGGACCGGGTCGGCAAGGCCGCGACCCTCCGCGAGCGTCGGCCCGGCCGCTAGTCGGTGCGGCCCGGCGCCCCGAACCGATCCATGGTGCAGGGAACGCAACGCCACCGAACGGTTCTCCGCGACGCCCATATGCGACACGAGCGGGAGCTGCGCATGGCCGGCTTTCACCGGATCGCCGGCATCGACGAGGTGGGTCGCGGATCCCTGGCAGGTCCGGTGGTGGCCGCCCTGGTCATCCTGCCGGAGCGCCACCGGATCCGCGGATTGCGAGACTCGAAGGTCCTGCCCCGAGCCAGACGTGAGGCCCTCTATGAGCAGATCCTCGACCGAGCCAAGGGGGTTGGAGTCGGCTGCGTCGAGGTCGAGGTGATCGATCGGATCAACATCTTGGAGGCCACCAAGTTGGCCATGCGCCAGGCCCTTGACCATCTGGCCGAGGCGCCCGATCACCTGGTGATCGACGCGCTCAGCCTGCGCGAGGTCGACCTGCCACAGCGACCGATCATCGACGGCGACGCCATCAGCGCCTCGATCGCGGCCGCCAGCATCGTGGCCAAGGTGACACGGGATCGCATCTGCGCGGAGTTCGACGGCCGCTATCCGGCCTACGGCTTCGGGCGCAACAAGGGCTACGGGACGCCGTTTCACCTCGACGCACTGCTGACCGAAGGCCCGTGTGAATGGCATCGGCGTTCCTTCGCCCCGGTGCGCATGATGCTGGCGGGGGAGCAGCTCTCGCTCGAAATGCTGCTTGAGCATCAACTGTTCAGCGAGGAAGAGCTCGAACCTGAAGGCTGAGCGGGCCCCCCTTACCTCACTCTGCTCGTCTCCCGCGAGAGGAACGATATGGCGGATCCGCGACATCTCCTCGGGCTGCGAGCGGAGGAGGCGGTGGCCGCCTGGCTGACGCGCGAGGGCTGGCAGGTGCTGGCGCGTCGCTGGCGGTGCGCAAGCGGAGAGCTCGACCTCGTGTGCCGCGACCGCGCCGGGACGCTGGTGGGTATCGAGGTCAAGAGTCGGCGAAGTGCCCGCTTCGGCACGCCAGCCGAGAGCGTCGACCGCCGACGACTGGCCCGACTTCGATCGGCCCTGGCTGCCTTCCAGGCGCAGAGACCCGAGTCGGCGCACTCGTTGCGCATCGACCTGGTGACCGCGGTTCCGCTGGCCGATGCCTCAGCCTGGCGGTTGAGGCGCCTCCCTCAGATCGACGCCTGGTAGTGGCGCGGGCTATCGGCTGAAGATCGCCTCGAGTGCCTCGATCGACGCGATGTAGGGCCGGGTGACCGGGTAGACGCCGCGCAGATCCGTGCCACGCTCGCCCTGGAAGTAGGCGGCCAGGATCAGCGCGCGATCGCCGGAGTACCGGTCGAGGTAGTGCTTCAGGAGCCGAACCCCGGCATGGATGTTTGAGGCGGCGTTGCGTGGATCCACCCGACTGCCGAGCATCGCCGTGCCGATCCACTCGCCTGTCGCCGGCATCAGCTGCATGACGCCGACCGCGCCGGTCGAACTGACGACTTGCTGCTGCCAGCCCGACTCCTGCCAGGCCACCGCCAGCACAAGCGCGACCGGGACGTTCTGGGCACTCGCCTCCTTGACGAGCAGTTGTCGAACCTTATCGCGTTGCGCGACGACGGCAGCCATCGCTGCAGGCATGCCAGTGCCGCTCTGCCGGCTCGACCCGCCCGCGGCAGTGGTGACCGGGATGGTAAGGGGCTGACCGACGCGCAGGTACGACGGGTTGCTGATCGCGTTGGCCTTGACGATGGCGCCGATGGTGGTGCCGTAGCGCTTCGCGATGATGGTCAGGTTCTCGCCCGACTTGACCCGATGAATCGCCGGCCTGGGCGCTGGCTTGGCGGCAGCCGCCGACGCGCGCACGGTGAGCCGCTGCCCCGGATAGATGCGGCTCGGGTCGGCGAGGCCGTTCAGGGCGACCAGTTGTGCCACGCTGACCCCCTGCTCAAAAGCGATCTGGCTCAACGTCTCGCCCGGCCGAACGACGACCACCCGGTCGGTGGCCGCTGCCGGCATGACCGCGGCGCTAGCGCCCAGCAGCGCGACAAGGGCCGCGACTGACGTAAGGTGCGAGTGGCGTGGAGGACGCATCGCCGGAGTGGTCTCCCGTCCTTACGAAATCCTGTCGGTCTGCGCTCTCGGTCACGACCGCGACCGCATCCTAGAATCGATCAGGGATTGGTCAAGGTACGAGCGGGTGGGGATTAGGGTACTTCGGTACCGTTGGCACGCGCCGCCAGACCGGTCGCGAGAGGGGCCTCCGAGCCGGGTGCTATACTCCGCGGTGACCCGGCTGACTGCGGTGAGGCCGCACGCTGAGCCGGAAGCGACCCCATCACACACGCTCGTTGATTCCGCGGTCGGCGGTGCTCGTCCTCATCGACGGGTCGACCGGCGGGAGGTGAGGCGAGCGGAGGAAAGAACCGGAGGTACCCGTTTGGCTGCCGTCAGCATGAAGCAGCTGCTTGAGGCTGGTGTCCATTTCGGACACCAGACCCGCCGTTGGAACCCGAAGATGCGCGACTACATCTTTGCTGAGCGCAACGGAATCCACATCATCGACCTGGCCCAGACCGTGACGCGCCTGGACGCCGCCCTTGAGTTCGTGCGCGAGACGATCCGGCGCGGGGACAGCATCCTGTTCGTCGGCACCAAGAAGCAGGCGCAGGAGACGGTGGCACAGGAGGCCGAACGCAGCGGGCAGCACCACGTCAATAACCGCTGGCTGGGCGGCATGCTCACCAACTTCACGACCATCAAGCGCCGCATCCAGCGCCTCGAGGCACTGGAGGCGCGTCGCGACGCCGGCGAGTTCGAACGCCTCACCAAGAAGGAGGCAGGGAAGCTCACCGAGGAGATCGCAAAGCTCAACAACGCGCTCGGCGGTATCCGCCGCATGCGTCGCGTTCCGGGCGCTCTCTTCATCGTCGACCCGAACCGCGAATCGATCGCGGTGGCGGAGGCGCGGCGCCTCGAGATTCCGATCGTGGCGATCACCGACACGAACTGCGATCCGGACCAGATCGACTGGGTGATACCGGCCAACGACGACGCCATTCGATCAGTGCGGCTGATCGCGTCCAAGGTGGCCGATGCCGTCCTCGAGGCGCATGCCGAGCGACAGGCCCGGCTCGACGAGGAGTTCGAGCAGGCAGAAGCCATGCCGCCAGTCGACGAGACCACTCTCGCAGTGGACGCCGACTACACCGCGGCGCTGGCCTCGGGCGAAGCCCTCGTCTTCGAGCCGGAACCGGAAGAGGACGAGGACGAGGAGCGGCGTGCTCGAGCGCGCCGCGCCGCGGAGGCAAGCGAGGAAGAGAGCGAGGAAGACCCGACGCTGGCGTGACCGGCGAAGCGGGGAGAGACCAGGAAGGACGACCGGTCAGTGATCAAACCTGAGGATGTGAAGCGCCTCCGTGAGCAGACGGGGGCGGGGATCATGGACTGCAAGCGCGCGCTCGAGGAGAGCGGTGGAGACGTAGAGAAGGCGCTCCTCTGGCTCCGCGAAAAGGGTCTTTCGACCGCCGCCAAGAAGGCCGGCCGCGTGGCTCGCGAGGGGGTCATCGCCAGCTACATCCATCACGGCGCTCGCCTCGGCGTCCTGCTGGAACTGAACTGCGAGACCGATTTCGTGGCTCGCACGGACGACTTCCAGCAGCTCGCCCGCGAGCTGGCCATGCAGGTGGCGGGCCTCTCGCCGACCTACGTCAGTCGTGATGATGTTCCCGCCGAGGTCGTCGCCGAGCAGCGTCGCCTGTTTGCCGCCGACGCGGAGCGCGACGGACGCCCCGCCGACCGGATCCCGACCATCGTGGACGGCAAGTTGAACAAGTGGCTCGAGACCGTCTGCCTGCTCGACCAGCCGTACCGCGACACCGACAAGCGGATCGCCGATCTGATCACCGAGAAGGTGGCCCTGCTGGGCGAGAATATTCGCGTGGCGCGGTTTGTCAGGATGTCGGTCGGCGAGACGGCCGCCCAGAACGGCGAGGAGGCCGCCTAGGTGTCGGACTCAGATCAGGTCGCCCCGGTCTATCGGCGGGTGCTGCTGAAGCTGTCCGGCGAGGCGTTGCTGGGGAGTCTTCAGTACGGCATCGATCCGGAGATTTCGCGCGACATCGCCGGGCAGGTCGCCGAAGCGCGCGGTGGCGGGGTGCAGATCTCGATCGTGGTCGGCGGTGGAAACATCTTCCGCGGGCTGGCGGCCGCATCAAGCGGGATGGATCGCGCCACCGGTGACTACATGGGCATGCTGGCCACCGCGATGAACGGCCTTGCCCTGCAGGACGCGCTGGAGCAGGCCGGCTGCCCGACTCGCGTGATGAGTGCGATCGCCATGAACGAGATCTGCCGAGCCATACATCCGCCGGCGTGCCATGCGACACCTGGAGAAAGGGCGCGTGGTCGTCCTCGTGGCAGGCACCGGCAACCCGTACTTCACCACCGACACCGCTGCCACGCTGCGCGCGGTCGAGCTGCGCGCCGAGGTGATCCTCAAGGCGACCCGCGTTGACGGGGTGTACGATGCCGACCCGGAGAAGGACCCCGGCGCCACGCGCTACAGTCGGATCGGCTACACCGAGTTGTTGGCCAAGCGCCTTGAGGCGCTGGATGCCACGGCCGTGAGCCTGGCGATGGACAACGAGATGCCGATCGTGGTCTTTGACATGACGCAGCCTGGGAACATCGTCCGCGCCGTGCGCGGAGAGCCGATCGGCACGCTCATCGGGCATGAGGTGACGGGGTGACCGATCCCGAGCTGGTGGCGGCGGAGCCGAAGATGCAGCGCGCCGTCGATGCGATGGATCGCGACCTGGCCGCGATCCGGACCGGCCGCGCCTCAACCGCGCTCGTCGAACGGATTACGGTCGAGTACTACGGCACGCCCACGCCGCTCAACCAGATCGCCGGCATCAGCACGCCGGATCCACATCTGATCCTGATCCAGCCCTGGGACCGTTCCGTGCTGTCTGCCATCGAGCGCGCCATCACCAAGAGCGACATCGGCCTGGTCCCCAACGTCGACGGCACGGTGGTTCGCCTGAATGTGCCGCCACTTACCGAAGAGCGTCGCCGCGAGATGGTGAAGCAGGTACGGCGCCGCGCCGAAGAGGCGCGGGTGGAGGTACGCAACCACCGTCGCGACGTGGCGGACCACCTGAAACGGTCGCTGCGCGACGGCACCGTGTCAGAGGACGAGGAGCGCCGCGAGCTCGATGCGCTGCAGCGTCTGACCGATCGCCACATCGATGCGATCGAACAGCATGCCGAGCGCAAAGAGGCAGAAGTGATGGAGGTCTGAGGCGCTGCCGACTCGCAAGCGCCCCCGCCACGTCGCGATCATCATGGACGGCAAC
The DNA here is from genome assembly GCA_963750025.1 of uncultured Chloroflexia bacterium. Lineage (GTDB taxonomy): Bacteria > Chloroflexota > Limnocylindria > QHBO01 > QHBO01 > CF-167. The sequence goes on along the minus strand of CAVVPF010000020.1, from coordinate 134,927 downwards.
CGCCGCTGGGCGGCGGCCCGTGGTCTGCCGGCCCTAGCCGGGCACGTGCAGGGAGTCGAGGCCATTCGCCCGGTCGTGCTGGTCGCCCCGGACAAGGGGATCCAGGTGCTGTCGCTCTACGTCTTCAGCCGCGAGAACTGGCGTCGGCCGGACGACGAGGTGACCGGTTTGTTTAGGCTGATCGACGGGGCAGTCCGGCAGCATACCGACGAGCTGGTGGCGCAGGGAGTCCGGGTCAAGGTTATCGGCCGGCTGCACGAGGCGCCTCGCGACATTCAGCGGTCGATCCGCGCGGCCGAGGATCGCACCAGCGGAGGCTCACGGATGACCCTCAACATCGCGTTCAACTACTCCGGGCGAGCCGAAATAGTGGACGCCGTCCGCGCCTTTGCGGAAGCGGGAACCGCCGCATCGGAGATCGACGAGGACGGGCTGGCTGCGCACCTCTACAACGCCGGTCAGCCGGACCCCGACCTGATCATCCGGACAGGCGGTGAGCAGCGGACCAGCAACTTCCTCCTGTGGCAGGGGGCGTATGCCGAGCTGGTCTTCTCACCGACCCTGTGGCCCGACTTCGGTGAGGCCGATCTTGATGCAGGCACTCGCCGAGTTTGCGCGCCGGCAGCGGCGCTACGGCGCCTGACCGATGCTGCGCACCCGCCTGATGAGCGCCGCCATCCTCATCCCGATCGTGGTCGCGGTGGCCCTGCTCGGCGAGCCGTGGCTGGCGATCCTGGTTGGCCTGGTCGCCTTCCTCGCGATGGTGGAGCTGATCTCGCTGCTGGACGCGGGGGGTTTCGAACCACCGCAGGTGCTGGGCCTGGCCTGCGGGCTGCTCGTTGCCGCAGCGGGGCTGGTGGCCGCCAATCGGACCCTGGTCGGAGGCATGCTGTCAGACCTGCTGCGTGTCACCGAGCCGATGGGCCTCCCCCTGGCGACGCTGGGTGCCGCGATCCTGCTGCTCGCCCTGGCCGGCTTCACCCGAACCGATCCTCGCCGGGGCTTTCTGAGTTGGGCGACCACCTCCTTCGGCGTGGCGTACGTGGGCCTGCTGGCTCCCTTCATCGCGGTGGTCGGACACCTGGCTCCCAGCGGGGGATCGGCCGGAACCGCGGTCGGCATGCTCGGACTGCATTCCGGCGTCGCATGGGTGCTCATGCTGCTCATCGTGGTGTGGGGCTATGACACCGGTGCGTACCTGACTGGCCGATGGCTCGGCCGGCGGCCGCTGATCGACCATATCAGCCCATCCAAGACCATCGAAGGACTGGCTGGAGGTCTGGTGGCGGCCACGCTTGCGGCCGGCATCGGTTCGGCGATGGTGGGCCTTGACCCGTGGCATCCCCTGGTGCTCGGCCCGCTGATGGGGTTGACGGCGCAGGCCGGCGACATCGCTGAGTCGATGCTGAAGCGCGCCGCCGGCAGTAAGGAGTCCGGGTTCCTGGTGCCGGGCCACGGCGGGATCCTGGATCGTGTCGACTCCTTCCTGTTCGCGGCCCCCGTACTTGCCGGGTACGCCCTGCTGGTCGCCGGCTACCGGCTGTGACCGGTGTCGTCCTTCTCGGCTCCACCGGCTCGATCGGCCGCCAGGCGCTCGAGGTCATTGCCGCCCATCCCAAACGCTTCGTACTGGTGGGCATGGCGGCGGGGCACTCCTCGCCACTTTTCGTCGAGCAGATGGCGGCCTGGCCGTCGGCGCGCGTCTGGAATGCGGCTGGACGTCCACCCGGCGTTGATGCCTCGCGCTGGGTACCGGGTGGGCTCGAGGAGCTTGCCACGCTGCCGGACGCCGAGATCGTGGTCGTGGCCACCTCAGGCATGGCAGCACTGCGCGCCGTGCTCGGCTGCCTGGCGTCAGGACGGAGGGTCGCGCTGGCCAACAAGGAGACCCTGGTGGTCGGCGGGCACCTGGTGGCGGCGCTACTGGATCGGCTTGGGGGTGACCCGCTCGAACGGCTTCGCCCGATCGATTCGGAGCACTCCGCCATCTGGCAGTGCCTGATCGGGGAACGACGCGAGACGGTCGCGCGCCTGATCCTCACCGCATCGGGAGGCCCATTTCGCGACCGCAGGCCTGCCGACCTGGAAGCGGTGACGCCCGATCAGGCGTTGGCTCATCCGACCTGGCAGATGGGTCCGAAGATCACCATAGATTCGGCGACCTTGGTGAACAAGGCCTTCGAGGCGATCGAGGCCCGGTGGCTCTACCGCCTTCCCTACGATAGGATTCAAGCGGTGATTCATCCCCGGAGCGTGGTGCACTCATTGGTCGAGTTCATCGACGGCTCGTACAAGGCGCAACTCGGCCTCCCCGATATGCGACTGCCAATCCAGTACGCGCTGGCGTACCCTGAACGCCTGCCATCACCGGCCCACCGCTCCGAGCCGGAGACCTGGGGCAGCCTCGAGTTCGCTCCGCTGGACACGGGTCGCTTCCCAGCCTATGACACGGTTCGCCGGGCAGCCGCCGCTGGTGGGAATCGCGGCACGATTCTGAACGCCGCCGATGAGGTGGCGGTGGAGGCGTTCCTGGCCGGCACCATCTCGTTCCCGCGCATCGCCGTGACCATTGACGATGCTGTCGCGCGCTGGGGCGCGCCCGTCGAGCTCGACCTCGTCAGCATCGTTGCGCTCGATGCCGAGGTGCGTGCCGCGTTATCGATCGAGCTGGGCATCGGGGGGGTCGCCTGATGTCGGTGCTTGGCACGATCGTCGCGTTCCTGGCGATCCTTGTCGTGCTTGTCCTGGTGCACGAGTTCGGACACTTCCTGGCAGCCAAGCGGGCTGGGATCACGGTCCAGGAGTTCGGTGTCGGCTTCCCGCCGCGCATCGGTTCGGTGGTGTGGCGCGGCACGCGCTACTCGCTCAATTGGATCCCACTCGGCGGCTTCGTGAAGATGCTCGGTGAGGACGGTGAGTCGGAAGCCGAGAAGATGCGCCAGCAGGGCCTCTCCGAGGCCGCCGTCGACAGGGCGATGGCCGGGGCCTTCAACCGGCGGCCGATCTGGGTGCGGATCGTGGTGCTGCTGGCCGGGGTGGCGATGAACTTCCTGCTGGCGGGGATCCTGTTCGCCGTGGCGCTCAGCCTGCCGGTCCAGCAGGGACGCGGCCCGTTGACCATCACCGAGATCCAGGCCAACAGCCCGGCCGTTGCGGCGCACATGCAGGTCGGGGACGTGCTGCTTGCGGCTGACGGGCGCACGTTCGCCATCTCACGGGACCTGAGCACCTACCTGCGTTCCCAGGCCGGTCGCGTCGTGACGCTCACCGTCCGGCGCCAGGACGCGGACATGACCCTGACCGTGCGGCCCCGGGCCCTGACCGCCGAGGAGGAGGCCCAGGGACTCGGCGCCGTCGGATTCAGCTACGAGCCCGAGCGCTTCGTCGAGGTGCCGTCATCGGTCGACGGGCCGCTGGCCGCCGTAGGCCAGGGGTTCGTCGCGGTTCGTGACCTGGCCGTCCAGATCCCCGGCGGCCTGGCGACCGCGGTGGGCGGATTGTTGGGACTCAACCCGAGCGGCGGGACGGCGGTCGGCCCGATCGGTATCGCGGAAGAGACGGGCCGCGTGTTGCGGGCCCCGCTCGTCAACCAGCTGATCTTCGTCGGGATCCTGTCGGTCAACCTCGCAGTGCTCAACGTGCTGCCCTTCCCGCCGCTCGATGGCGGGCGCATTGCGGTGGTCCTGATCGAGGCGGTGCGACGCCGGCGCCTGCCGGCCGAACGGGAGGCGCTGATCTACCTGACCGGCTTCATGGTGCTGATCGCGCTGGTCATCCTGATCTCGATTCGTGACATCTCGCGGCTCATCGGCGGCTGACCCGGCACCCTGCCCTCATGGCGGGGGCCGATCTCGACTGCTATACTTCGGGCGGTTTCGCCGACCGTGAGCGGACCAAATCGATACTGATCGTGAGTACCAACGTGGGTCGGTTCGCCAGTCCCACGTTTTTGTTTCTGCCCGCGAGGGCGAGGTGCGGATGTGAACCGAGACTTCATCGGCGCGCTGCTCCAGCTGAACGCCGAGAAAGGCGTTCCGCAGGAGATCCTCATCCACACCCTGGAGCAGGCGATCGAGTCTGCCTATCGGCGCAATGCCGACGCTCCCGAGAATGTTGTGGTGCACGTCGACCCTGAGACCGGTCAGATCAGCGTTTTCCGCGAATACGAGGTGATGGCCACCCCTGATGAGGTGACCGATCCCGAGCTCCAGATGCTGGTCTCGGCGGCCCAGCAGATCGACCCGTCGACTGGGGTCGGCGCCAAAGTCCGCGTCCCCGAGAATGTCACCCAGGCCCAGCTCGGCCGGATCGCCGCGCAGACCGCGGCCCAGGTCTATCGGCAGCGACTCCGCGAGGCGGAACGCGACGTGGTCTACAGCCAGTACGTCAGCCGCGAGGGCGAGATCATGACCGGGGTGGTGCACCGGACCACCGACCAGGCTGTAGTGCTCGACATGGGCAAGGGCGTCGAGGCGGTGCTGGCGGTCAGCGAGCAGCTCGCCGGCGAGCATTACCGAATCGGCCAGCACCTGAAGGTCTACGTGCTGGAGGTGCGCCGCACCACCCGCGGTCCCGTCCTGGTGGTGAGCCGAACGCATCGCGGTTTCCTGCGAAGGCTGATGGAGATGGAGATCCCCGAGATCTACAACGGCACGGTCGTGATCCGTGGCATCGCCCGCGAGGCGGGCAGTCGCTCGAAGGTGGCCGTCGAGAGCCGATCCCCCGGGGTCGACGCGAAGGGGTCCGCGGTCGGGCAGCGTGGCGCGCGCATCCAGGCGATCGTGGCCGAGCTCAACGGAGAAAAGGTCGACGTTGTCCTCTGGAACGAGGATGCCGGGCAGTTCGTGGCCGAGGCGCTGTCGCCGGCCGAGGTGCTCAGCGTGCGGATCGACGAGGAGCACAAGATCGCCAATGTGGTCGTGCCGGAGCGGCAGCTCTCGCTGGCGATCGGCAAGGAAGGGCAGAATGCGCGGTTGGCTGCGAAGCTCACCGGCTGGCGGATCGATATTCGCTCGGACGCCGGGGTCGCCACTGCCGCCGCGGCGCACGGCAGCACGCCCGAGGATGGCGAATCCGCGGAGGCGCCGGTCGATGCCGAAACGACGACCTGACCTCGAACCGCAGCGGACCTGCGCCGTGTGCCGCCAGGTCCACCCGAAGCGATCGATGACCCGCCTCGTTCGACGCCCGGATGGATCCGTATCCGCGGATCCGAGCGGCAAGGCCCCGGGACGGGGTACCTATCTGTGCGGCGATCCAGCCTGCCACGAGCCAGCCCGCTTGGCCGAGGGGGTGCAGCGGGCGCTCGGCGCCGCGATCGGGTCGCAGCCGCCAATCGCCGAGGAGACACATGCCACCGCGTAGATACCTGCCTCGTCGCGGCCCGCGCCCGCAGCGCCGGCGCAACGCCGCCCCCGAAGGCGGCACCCTGACGCTGGAGCCAGGGGCGAAGCCGGTGCGCACCGGTGGCCCTCGGGAGCTGCCCTCATCGGTCTCGGTCAAGGATATGGCCGAAGCCCTGGGGGTCAGCTATGCCGAAGTGATCCGCGAGCTGATCCGCAACGGGATCTTCGCCACCATCAACCAGTCGATCGACTTCGACACCGCCTCGCTGGTGGCCGGGGAGCTGGGCTTCGAGACGGTGGAGCGCGGCGTGGCGGAACGCGCTGCCGCCCAGGCGGCCTCGCAGCAGGAGATCGTCGCACCGGGCAGCGACGAGGAGGGCCGCGGTAAGCCGGTCCTGTTCACCGAGGAGGACGCGTCCTCCATGGTGACCCGCGCCCCGATTGTCACGATCATGGGACACGTCGATCACGGCAAGACCAGCCTGCTGGATGCCATCCGCAGCACGCGTGTGGCGGCGGGGGAGCGAGGTGGCATCACGCAGCACATCGGCGCATCGGAGGCGATCCACAACGGCAAGCGGATCGTCTTCCTCGACACGCCCGGCCATGAGGCCTTCACCGCCATGCGCGCCCGCGGCGCGCAGGTGACCGACATCGCGGTGATCGTGGTCGCCGCCGACGACGGGGTGATGCCCCAGACCAAGGAGGCGATCGACCACGTCCGGGCGGCGCGGGTGCCAATGATCGTGGCCATCAACAAGATCGACAAGCCTGATGCCAATCCCGACCGCGTGAAGCAGGAGCTGGCCGACAACAAGGTCCTGATCGAGGAGTACGGCGGCGACGTGATCGCGGTACCCGTCTCGGCCAAGCAGAAGATCGGCCTCGACGACCTGATGGAGATGATCCTGCTGGTCGCCGACCTACAGGATCTCAAGGCCAACCCGACGCGACCCGCGATCGGCACCATCATCGAATCGAAGGTGGCGAAGGGTCGTGGCAACGTGGCCACCGTCCTTGTGCAGACCGGCACCCTGCGTGTCGGCGATGTGGTTGCCGTCGGGCGGACCTCGGGGCGGGTGCGTGCGCTGCAGAATGCCGCCGGCCGGCGCGTCAAGACGGCCGAACCGGCCACCGCGGTGGAGATCATCGGTCTCCAGGAGCTGCCCGAAGCCGGCGACATCCTGCGCGTGGTGGCCGATGAGAAGACGGCTCGTGACATGGCCGAGGCCGCGACCTGGGCTGCCACCAGCGGAGAGGGGAAGACGGCGTTCAGCCTCGAGGACATCAGTGCGCAAATCCAGGCCTCCGAGGTCAAGGAGCTGCGGGTGGTCCTGAAGACCGACGTGCAGGGATCGCTCGGCGCCATTCGCCACGCGCTCGAACGGCTCAACACCTCTGAGGTCCGTATCAACATCCTGCGCGAGGGGGCCGGGGACATCAACGAGTCGGACGTCCAGCTCGCCAGTGCCTCCGAAGCCGTGGTCATCGGCTTCAACACCAAGCTCGATCCGGGCGCGCAGCGCTCAGTTGACGCCTCAGGCGTTGATGTCCGGCTCTACGACGTCATCTACAAGCTGACCGATGACCTCGGGGCGGCGCTGCAGGGAATGCTGACGCCCAAGCTGATCGAGCAGATCGAGGGACACGCCGAAGTCCGCATGGTGATCAAGGCCGGCAAGGCCGGGAACATCGCCGGCTCGTACGTGGTCGACGGGCGGATCATCCGCGGTGCATCGGTCCGCCTCTTCCGGGGCGGCCAGGTGATCGCCGAGTCACGGGTCGAGTCGTTGAAGCGCTTCAAGGACGACGTCCGCGAGGTGGCCACGGGTTTCGAGTGCGGGATCGGGTTGGGGAACAGCGAGATCGCCGAGGGCGACCTGATCGAGTGCTACCAGATGGTGGCCGAGCAGGCGTGACGGCGCGCCGATGAGCCAACGGACCGATCGACTGGACAGCCAGATCCGGCAGGAGTTGATGGATCTGATGCAGCGCGAGATGCAGGATCCGCGCATCGGCTTCGCCACCGTGACCCGCGTTGAGACGGCCCGTGACCTCGGGCACGCGCGGGTCTGGGTGAGCGTGCTCGGCACGCCCGAGGAGCGCGATCGGAGCCTCTCGGCCCTGACCGATGCCGCGGGCTGGCTGCGTCGTCGCCTCGGGGAGCGGCTCGAGTTGCGCCACGTGCCGCAGCTGAGCATCCGCCTCGACGATTCGATCGCATCGGGCGACCGCGTCCTGCGCCTGCTGCGGGAGATCGAGAACGAGCCGGGGCAGGACCCAAGTCCGATCCCCGACGCGGAGGTCGAGTAGGTGCGCGAGGTCGTCGAGCTGCTGGCCGGCGCACAGCGCGTGACCGCCTTCTGCCACGAGAGCCCCGACGCCGACACGCTCGGCGCCGCACTCGCGATCACCATTGCGGCCGAGCGACTCGGCAAGCAGGCCGAGGTGGTGAGCTGGGACCCACCAGCGCGCTTCCTGGACTTTCTGCCGCGCGTCGGTAGCGTCCGCCGCACGCCCGCCCTCGAGCCGGACGTGGCCGTGGTGCTCGATGCCGGCGAGTTGCATCGGATCGGCAAGGTGCTCAATGAGCGTGCAGACTGGTTCGCCAACGTCCGCGTGGCGAACATCGATCACCACGTCAGCAACCCCGGGTACGGGCAGGCGGTCTGGATCGAGCCGGAGGCTGCGGCTACCTGCGAGATGGTCGCGCGCCTGCTGCCGGAGCTGGGCGTCTCGATTGATGCCGAGTTGGCGACCTGCCTGATGGCCGGCATCGTGCAGGACACGCACACCTTCGCCCATCCCAACACCACGCCACGCACGCTGCGGGTGGCGGCCGAGCTGCTGGAGGCCGGCGCGGCCCTGTCGGCCATCAACCGCGCCATCTACGCTGACAAGCCGTTCACCACCCTGGCCTTGTGGGGGCTCGTACTGGCAGGCTGTGCGGCGTCCGCCGATGGGCGCATCGTTCACGCCTCGATGACGACCGAGATGTTGGCTGCGACCGGGGAGCAGCCTAGCTCCGCGGAGGGGTTCGTCGACCTCCTTGGATCGACCCGCAGCGCCGACGTGACGATCCTATTCAAGGAACAGGGACCGACGGAGGTGCGCGTCAGCGTGCGAACCACTGTCCGGGCCGATGCGGTGGCCATCACATCGGCCTTCGGGGGCGGAGGCCACCCCCGGGCTGCCGGCTGCACGCTCCACGTCCCGCTGCTCGAGGCGCAGGCCCAGGTGCTGGCCCAGGCGGAGCGTGAGCTGATGCGTGGCGATGCTCGGAGTCGTTAACCTCGACAAGCCGGTCGGGCCGACCTCGCACGACATGGTGGCTCTGCTGCGCCGACTGACCGGCACCCGGCGGATCGGCCATGCCGGGACGCTCGACCCCCTGGCCTCCGGGGTGCTGCCGATTCTCGTGGGCGCAGCCACGCGCTTCAGCGAAGAGCTGACCGGGGGTCACAAGCGCTATCAGGCGGTTATCCGGCTGGGCATCCACTCGGCGACCGACGACGCGCAGGGCCCGCTCACGCCAGGAGGCCCGCTGCCGGTCGATGAGGACGTGTCTGCCGCCCTCGCCGAGTTCGTCGGCACCTTCCCCCAGCGACCTCCCTCCTTCTCGGCTCGCAAGCAGGACGGCAAGGTGGCCCACCGCGCCGCGCGGGCAGGCAGTCCGCTTGACCTGCCGTCGCGGATGGTGACCGTTGAGGCGATCGAGCTGCTGGCGCTGGAGCATGCCGAGACGTGGTTGGATGCCGAGGTAGCCATCCGATGCGGCCCGGGTACCTACATCCGCTCGATCGCTCGCGACCTGGGTGAACGCTTCGGCTGTGGCGGATACCTGGCCTCGCTGCGGCGGACCAGGACAGCTGGCTTGGACGTGTCCGATGCGTTAACGCCGGATCAGCTCATCGACCTCGCCGCCGCCGGCCGGCTGGGCGAGGCAATCCTGCCGGTCGCGGCCCTGCTTCCATTGCCCCGCCTGAACCTCGACGATGCTGAGGCGATCCGCTTTGTGCACGGCTCAGCGGTACGGGTCAACGCTGAGGGAGAAGCCGGGCCACGCGCGGTCTTCAGTGACCAGTTGTTGCTGGGGATCGGCATCCTGCATGGGGGGATGCTCCAGCCCGACAAGGTAATCACGCCCCACGAGGTGGGTTGATGGCGGAGGCCGAGGTGCTCGCGCTGGGCGAGCTGCCCACGATTGGGCCTGCTGCCATCACCATGGGCGCCTTCGACGGCATTCACACCGGGCACGCCGCGATCCTGCAGGCTACGCGGGCAGCCGCGCTGGAGCTGACGGTGGCCAGCGTTGCCCTGGTCTTCGATCCACACCCCGATGAGATTCTGTATCCGGGGACCCGTGCGCCGCGGCTGGCACCCCTGCGCGTCAACCTGGCCCGCATCCGACAGCTGGGGATCGACCATGCCCTGCCAATCCGCTTCGACGATCAACTCCGCTCCCTGACCGCGGAGCAGTTTCTGGCGGCCCTGGAGCCGTCGATCGACCTGTGCACGCTGGTGATGTCACGCGAGAGCGCCTTTGGCCGCGGGCGCAGCGGCTCCGCCGCCCACATGCGCCAGGTCGGACGCGAGCAGAACTTCGGGGTGGTGACGGTGAATCGCGTGCGGCTCGGCGGGGAGCCGGTCTCCTCGAGCCGCGTGCGGGAGGCCATCGTCGCCCGCAGCTTCGCTGCGGCCCGTGCGATGGGCGTCGGTCCCTACCTCGAGGGGACGGTGGTGAGAGGCGATCGGCGCGGCCATCAGCTGGGCTTCCCGACCGCAAACCTGGCCTTCAGCTACCTGCCGGTCATGCCCCCCGGGGCATCTACGCGGGTCGGGCCGTGATCGTTGGCGCACCTCATGCTCTGCTCGCTCCGATGGCCCCGGCGCTGATCAGCATCGGGACGCGGCCGACCTTCCATCGCGATGGCGTTGAGCTGGTCGAAGTCCACCTGCTCGACTTCGAGGCAGACCTCTACGGGCAGACGCTTGGGGTCGAGCTGGTCACCTGGTTGCGCGACGAGCGTCGCTTTGACAATGCCGCCGCCCTGGTCGTCCAGATGCGGCACGACGCGGACGATGCCCGCCGCATCCTGGGCATCGCCTGACCTGCTACCATTGGTCGGTTAGTGGAAAGAAATGTGGAGGAATACGTGCCGCTCGCCAAGGACGCGAAGAGCGCGATCATGGACGACTACGCCACGCACGATGGCGATTCCGGCTCCCCCGAGGTGCAGATCGCGCTTCTTACCGAGCGGATCAAGTCACTGACGGAGCACCTGCGCACCTTCCAGAACGACAACCATTCCCGTCGCGGCCTTCTCAAGCTTGTCGGCCAGCGCCGGCGGCTGCTGGCGTACCTCGTCCGAAACGACGTGGACCGCTACCGCGCGGTGATCGGTCGCCTGGGCCTGCGCCGCTAGTACGAACAACAGCGTGCCGGCTCCCGGTCGTCGTCACGACCCTGGGTCGCGCACATCCGGCCGCCGCGTCCTGACCGGACCACGGGCGCAGTCGCGCCCGTCAACCATCAGCCTGATCTGTCCCCGCAGGCCGCCGCCCGCCACCTCGCCTGAAGCGAGGGTCGCGCGCGGGGCGAGCGCCGGGTCGCCAGGCATCGACCGTAGATCTGGAGGAATCAGTGGCAATCAAAGTTGAGGCCGAGATCGGCGGCCAGCCCTTCTCATTCGAGGCGGGCAAGCTCGCCGAACAGGCCGACGGTGCCGCCCTGGTGCGATACGGGGACACTGTCCTGCTCGCGACCGCGGTCTCGGCCCAGCCACGTGAGGGGATCGACTTCTTCCCGCTCACGGTGGACTACGAAGAGCGGATGTACGCCGCGGGAAAGATTCCCGGCGGCTTCATCAAGCGTGAGTCGCGTCCGTCTGAGGCGGCAATCCTGGCGATGCGCCTGACCGACCGACCGATCCGCCCCCTCTTCCCCAAGGGCTACAAGAACGACGTCCAGATCGTGCTGACCGTCCTGTCGGCCGACCAGGAGAACGACCCCGACATCCTGGCCATCAACGGCGCGTCGGCGGCCCTCTCGATCAGCAGCATCCCGTTCCTCGGCCCGGTCGGCGCAGTGCGCGTCGGCTACATCAACGGAGCCTTCGTCACCAACCCGACCAACAGCCAGCTCGACGAGAGCCAGCTCGACCTGGTGGTGGCCGGCACCCGTGACGCGGTGATGATGGTCGAGGCGGGCGCCAAGATCCTGCCCGAGGCGCTGATGGCCGATGCCATCGCCTACGCCCAGGGCGAGCTCCAGACGAGCATCGACCTGCAGGAGAAGCTGGTCGCCAACGCCGGCAAGCCGAAGCGCACCCCGTTCCTGGGGCCGAAGGCCGACTCGGTGGTCAAGCTGGGCCAGGCGCTCGCCGCCGGCAAGACCGAGTTCGTCGTGTTCGACGTCGAGACCACCGCCATGAAGCCGGAGAACGGCTATATCGTCGACCTCGCCGCCCTGCGGGTGAAGGACGGCAAGGTAGTTGATCGTTTTGAATCGCTGGTCAACCCCGGCCGATCGATCGTCGGGCACCAGATCCATGGTCTGACCGACACCGATGTCTCCGGCGCCTCCACGGCGGCCGAGGTGCTGGTGCGCTTCGCCGATTGGGTCGGCGAGTCCCCTGTGGTGGCCCACAACGCGTCCTTTGATCTGCCGTTCGTGCTGCGCCACATGCCGACCGAGCGACGCTGGCAGCCGACCGCGGTATTCGACACCCTGGAGCTGGCCTACCAGCTCTATCCCGATGCAGGCAGCTACAAACTGGGCGACCTGGTCCGCTTCGTCTTCGGCAGGGACCATGCCGCCGCTCACCGCGCCATGCCGGACGCCGAGGCAACCGCCGAGCTGTTCATCGATCTGAGCAACGGGCTGGCTGCGCGCCTCGACGCGGTGCGCTCTGACATTGCCGCAGAGATCCGCCAGGCTCGCTCGAACTACGACCGAGCTGAGCAGGGCGAGCGGCTCGAGGATATTCGCCGCCGCCACGGCATCGGCGCGCCGTTGATGGATGTGCTGACCAAGGCGACGTCACGCGAGTTGGTCCTCTCCGAGAACGTGCGCATCGACGGCCGCGACACGACCACCATTCGACCGATCAGCGTGGAGGTCGGCGTCCTGCCACGCACGCACGGCTCGGGGCTCTTCACCCGAGGCCAGACCCAGGCCCTCAGCATTGCGACCCTTGGCCCGTCGAGCGACGTGCAGCGCCTCGATACCATCTCGCCGGACACCGAGAAGCGGTACATGCACCATTACAACTTCCCGCCCTATTCGGTCGGGGAGTCGCGGCCGATGCGCGGGCCTGGCCGGCGCGAGATCGGCCACGGGGCGCTCGCCGAGCGAGCCCTGATGCCGGTGCTGCCGTCCGTCGATGAGTTCCCGTACGTCATCCGCGTCGTCAGCGAGGTGGTGAGCAGCAACGGCTCGACCAGCATGGCCAGCACGTGCGGCTCGACCCTGGCGCTGATGGATGCCGGCGTGCCGATCAAGGCTCCGGTGGCCGGCGCCGCGATGGGCCTGATCGTTGACCCTGCGACCGGTCGCTACGCGGTCTTGACCGATATCACCGGCAAGGAAGACTCCTACGGAGACATGGACTTCAAGGTGGCCGGCACCGCCGAAGGCGTGACCGCCCTTCAGATGGACATAAAGGTCGCCGGCATCACCATCGAGGCGATGCGCGACGCCCTGGAGCAGGCCCGGGTGGCCCGGCTCTACATCCTCGACAAGATGACCGCGGTGATCAGCGCCAGTCGTTCGGAGCTGAGCCCGTACGCACCGCGGATCACCACCATCAAGATCCCGGTCGACAAGATCCGCGACGTGATCGGCTCCGGTGGCAAGGTGATCCGTCAGATCACCGCCGAGACCGGCACTCAGATCAACGTGGAGGACGACGGCACGATCCAGATCGCGGCCACCTCGGTTGAGGCGGCGGAGAAGGCAATTCGCTGGATCGAGGGGCTGACGCGCGACGTCGAGGTCGGCAAGGAGTACCTGGGCAAGGTGACCAGGATCATGAACTTCGGTGCCTTCGTCGAGATCCTGCCCGGCAAGGAGGGGCTGGTACACATCAGCCAGCTGGCCGACTTCCGGGTGGCGCGCGTCGAGGACGTGGTCAGCATTGGCGACGAGCTGATGGTGGTGGTCACCGAGGTCGACCGCATGGGACGTGTGAACCTGAGCCGACGAGCAGCCATGGAGCGACACATGGCCAAGGCTGGGGTGAGCGAGTCCTGATCGGGGGCACGGCCGCCGCGACGGCGTGGTGGCCCGCCCAAATCGAAGGGCGACGAGGGAGGGTCGGCAGGGCCGATGGGCGCGGAGGCGTTGCTGACTGCGGTCGCTGCCGAGGTCCGTGGCTGCACCGGCTGTCCACTGCATGCCGGGAGGTCACACGCCGTCCCGGGCGAGGGCAACCCACTCTCCGACGTCCTGTTGGTGGGTGAGGGGCCAGGCGCCCGCGAGAACGCCACCGGGCGTCCGTTCGTCGGCCCGGCCGGCCAGCTGCTCGACGAGCTGCTCCAATCGATCGGGTGGGCCCGTGCTGACGTCTTTATCTCCAACGTGGTGAAGTGCCGGCCGCCGGCCAACCGCGACCCTGAGCCAGCCGAGATTGCCGCCTGCGCTCGGTACCTGGATCGCCAGGAGGCGGCTCTCGATCCGGCTGTCATCGTGACGCTTGGCCGCCACTCGCTCCACCGCTACCTTCCTGATGCCAGGATTGGCGCCGTGCATGGAAGGCTGCACGGGGCGGGCGGCCGCTTTGTCTTCCCGATGTACCATCCTGCAGCGGCGCTGCACCAGTCCTCGCTGCGGGAGACGCTTTTCAACGACATTCGCGGACTGCCGGCGGCACTCCTCACTGCTCGTGAGGCCATCGAGGCCGAACGGGCCGAGCCGCTGCCGACGGCCGCGCCCGATCCGGCGCAACCAGCGCCGGCGGCCGAGGTCGACGAGGCCGAACAGATGACCCTCTTCTAGGAGCAGCATGGCAGACACCCTGCGCATCATCCCGCTCGGCGGAGTGGGCGAGGTCGGCAAGAACATCACCGTTATCGAAGCGGCCGGAGAGATCCTGGTCGTCGACTGCGGGCTCGCATTCCCGGATCAGGACATGCTCGGGATCGACTTGGTGATCCCCGACGTGACATACCTCGAGGAGCATCGCGACCGCGTGCGCGCCATCCTCCTCACGCATGGTCACGAGGATCACACCGGCGGCCTGCCCTACGTCCTCCCCAAGATCCCCGGCACACCGATCTACGCCGGGCGCCTGACCCTTGGCCTGGTGACCGGCAAGCTCAAAGAGCACAGGCTCCTCGACAAGACCAGGCTGGAGCTCGTCGAGCCGGGGGTTGAATTCAAGGTCGGCGCCTTCGCCGTCACCGCGTTCCGCGTCAACCATTCGATTCCCGACGGGATGGGCTTCGCAATTCGGACTCCGCTGGGGACAGTGGTGCACACCGGGGACTTCAAGTTCGACCACACACCGCCCGACGGGCGCCGGGCCGATCTGGGGCTGATCGCGGAGATCGGCAACCGGGGAGTGGAATTCCTCCTCTCGGACTCGACCCGCGCCGAGCGTGAGGGCTACACCCTGTCCGAGGCGACGGTGGGGGAGTCGCTGCGCCAGCTGATCGGTGAGGCGTCCGGCCGGGTGATCGTCGCCACCTTCGCCTCCAACATCGGGCGGGTGCAGCAGGTGCTCGACGCGGCGTGGGCGCACGGCCGCAAGATGGTGGCGCTGGGGCGAAGCATGGAACAGAACACCGCGATCGCCATCGAGCTGGGCTTCCTGGACCCTCGTGAGGGGACCTTTGTCAAGAAGGATGCCCTGCAGCGGCTTCCCAAGGAGCAACTGGTGGTGATGACCACCGGGTCCCAGGGCGAGCCGATGTCCGGGCTGACCCGCATGAGCAATCGGGATCATCGGTCGATCACGATAGAGCCCGGGGACACGGTGATCGTCTCCGCCTCGCCGATTCCCGGCAACGAAGAGGCCGTGGCCAAGACGATCGACAACCTCTTCAAGGAAGGAGCGATGGTCCATTACGAGCCGCTCAAGCACTGTCACGTCTCGGGGCACGGGTCTCGCGAGGAGCTGAAGCTCATGCTCGGCCTCGTCAAGCCGCGCCACTTCATCCCGGTCCACGGCGAGTACCGCATGCTCGTGCAGCACGGCCTGCTGGCCGAGGCCGCAGGCGTCCCGATGGATGGCATCTTCGTCCTGGAGAACGGCCAAGTGGTCGAATTCGACGGAAGCCAAGCCCGGATCGCGGGCAGCGTGACCGCCGGCGCGGTGCTGGTCGACGGCCTGGCCGCCATCGACGGCCTGGGCGGGGTGATCCTGCGCGATCGACGCATGCTCGCCTCGGATGGCGTGGTGATGGTCGCGCTGACCGTTGACCGCGCCACCGGCCAGGCGGTATCGGGTCCTGACCTGCTGGGACGCGGCTTCCTGTCCGACCCCGACGACCCGCTGATGGCCGCCGCCTGCGAGCATCTCGCCCAGGCGTTGCGCCAACCCCGCAGCGATGCCCATGCCGCGGAGCTCGGCTACCTGAAGACCAAGATCCACGACACCTTGTCACGCTTCTTCTTCGAGCAGACCAAGCGCAGACCGATGATCCTGCCGATCGTGATGGAGGTCTAGCCGACCGGTGAGCAGGCGACGCTCGAACGGATCGCGCCGCAAGGGCAGCTCGCGCCGACGGGCCAGCACCACGTTCACGGTGAGTGGCCGGGTCGCCCGCGAGGTGTTGGCGCTCATGCTGGTGCTCGCGGCGATCATCAGCACGATCGCCCTGTTCGCGCCGGAGGCCGGCAAGATCGTGGGCCCGTGGCACCGCTGGCTGGAGTACCTGCTCGGGTGGGGAATCGCCTTCGCCCCGCTGCTGCTGGCCGGCTTCGCGTTCATGCTCTGGCTCAAGACGATGCCTGCCGAGCGATGGATGGCCGCCACCGGTGCGGCAGTCGCGGCGCTCGCCCTGCTGGGCATGTTCCACCTCCTCGGTGGCAATGGCGCCGAGGGGGTCGAGCGCGGGGATGGGGGCGGCGCGGTCGGGTTGGCGGTGAGCGCCACCATGACCGGGGCGATCGGGGCGCCAGGTGCGTGGATCATCCTCGGGGTCCTGCTGGTGGTCGGCCTGCTCCTGTACTTCAACATGACCGTCGGCGACCTGATCGCCGCGTGGCTGCGACGACGGGACGAGCGCGAGGAGCTGGCCGCGATCGAGGAGCGGCGCGCGGCAACTGACCAGCGCGGACGCTCGGCGCCCCCCGGACCTCCTGCCGCGGAGTCGAAGGGGCTGCTGGACCGGGTCCGTTCGGTGCTGGTGGGGGGCGGCGCTGACGAGGACGCTCCGCTGATCCTGCGCCGCAGCCGGCCGGCCGAGACGGGCGCCGCGGTGCGCGCCCGGGAGACCGGGACATCGGTCGCTGCTCCGACGGCAGCGGATCCGGGCGCGCAGCTGACGGTCGAGGGACTGGAAACCGAAGAGACGGCCCACATCGCCGAGGTGGAGCACAGCGAGGTGATCGACGCGGCGCTCGAGGCGGTCGGGCGCAGCTGGGAGCTTCCCAACCTGTCCCAGCTCGACGACGCCCCCGCCAGCAGCGCTGCCCAGCTCGACCTGACGGCCAAAGGACAGCGCATCCGCGAGACGCTCGCGCACTTCGGAATCGGCGTGAAGGTGGCGCGGATCCAGGAAGGCCCGGTCGTCACGCAGTACGCGCTCGACGTGGAGCCGGGGATCAAGCTCTCGCGGATCGAGGGACTCGCCGACAACCTGGCGCTCAACCTGGCAGCACGCAGCATCCGGATCCAGGCGCCGATTCCTGGCGAGCCGTTCGTCGGGATCGAGATCCCCAACAGCGCCTTTGACCTGGTGACCCTCAAGGAGGTGCTCGCCTCGCCGAACTTCGAGGAAGCTGCGGCCCGCAGCAAGCTGGCCTTCGCGCTCGGCCAGGATGTGGCCGGGCAGCCGTTCAGCGCCGACCTGTCGCGCATGCCGCACGTCCTGATCTCGGGCGCCACCGGATCGGGCAAGAGCGTCTGTGTCAACGCCATCATCTGCTCGCTGCTGATGCGCGCCACGCCGACCGAGGTGAAGCTGATCGTGATCGACCCCAAGCGCGTCGAGATGGCCCAGTACCGAGGCATCCCGCACCTGCTGACCGAGGTGATCGTCGATACCGACAAGGCGGTCAACGCTCTGAAGTGGACGGTCGGCACGATGGAGAGCCGTTACCACGAGTTCGCACAGCGCGGCGTGCGAAACATCGCGGGCTATAACGAGGCCCTGCGGCCCGGAGAGCCGCGAATGCCCTACATCGTGGTGATCATCGACGAGCTGGCCGACCTGATGATGATCAGCGCCTACGAGGTCGAGGCCACCATTACCCGCATCGCGCAGCTGGCCCGGGCGACCGGCATTCACCTGGTGGTGGCCACCCAGCGTCCATCGGTGCAGGTCATTACCGGCCTGATCAAGGCGAATATACCGTCTCGCATCGCTTTCGCCATGACCAGCGGGGTTGATTCGCGGACCATCCTTGATGCGGTCGGCGCCGAGGACCTGCTCGGACGCGGCGACATGCTCTATCAGCCGATCGACGCGCCGCGCGCTGTGCGCCTGCAGGGCGTGTTGGTGACCGATCCGGAGATCGACGAGCTGGCTCGCCACTGGCGAGCGCAGGGCGGTCCCCAGTACCGCCCGGAGATCACCGCTCCCAAGCGCGGCGGGAAGGGCGGCGGACGGCCAGGCGACGATGGGGCCGAGGATGATGGCGATCCGCTCCTCAGCCAGGCGATCGACATCGTGCGTCGCTCGGACAAGGCATCCGCCTCGCTGCTGCAGCGGCGGTTGCGCGTCGGTTACGCCCGCGCGGCGCGCATCCTCGATCAGATGGAGGATCGCGCGATCATCGGCCCGGCGGATGGGAGCCGCTTCCGCGAGGTCCTGGTGACGCCCGACGGCTGGGGCGGCGACGTGGCGCCGGACGAGGACGAGGATTGACGGCACGCGAGCCGACCAAGCTCGGTGAGGTGCTGCGCGCGGCACGGGAGGCGAAGTTCATCGACCTGGCCCGGGTCGAGCGGGACACCAAGATCCGGGCGCGCTATCTGTCCGCCCTTGAACGCGGCGAATACCGCGATCTGCCCGGCGGAGTCTACGTCAAGGGATTCCTGCGCAACTACGGCATCTACCTGGGGCTCGACCCTGAGTACCTGATCGATCTGTATCGGCTCGAGCAGGGCGGTTCGGCGTTCGAGCGGGCGGGCGGTGCACTGCCCATGGGACCGCGTCGTATGCGCGTGTCGCGTGCGCTGGTCATTACCCCGGGAGCCCTGGCGGCCGTGGTGCTGACCGTGCTGGTGATCGCCTTTGGCGTCTATCTCGTCGGCGAGTTCGTGACCTTCGCTCGCACCCCTGACCTGCGGATCACCGAACCTGCGACCGATGTGGTGGGCTGGACCGGGAGCCAGTACACCATTCGCGGCACCACCGAGCCCAACGCGACGATCACCGCTGACGGTCTGCGCGAGAACCCGACCGTCAAGGCCGATACGACCGGGGTCTTCGAGATCTCCGTCAAGCTCGTGCCCGGCGCCAACGTGGTGACCCTTGTCGCCAACGATCCTCTCACCGGACGCGACAGCAGTGCTGTGCGGCGGACGATCACCGTAGCCAGCGTGCTGCGGAGCGCCGCACCCGGCGGATTGGTGCTGTCGGCGCCCGTTGACGCGGCCACGCTGAGCACCGATCCTGTCACCGTCAGCGGCTCGGCTCCACCGGAGACCTCGCTCACTGTGTCAGCCGGGCTGGTCGCTCCACCAACGTCGTCCTTCAGCGTCGTGACCCTGGCGGGCGGCAAGGTGCCGATACCGGGCTCAGCCCCGCTTCCGCCAACGCCCGCCGTGGTGATCGCAGGGCCGGATAGCGGATTCTCGGTGCCGATGACCCTCCCACCAGGTACGTGGGATCTGTCAGTGGCGATCGATGGGTCCGCGCCACTGGTCTCGGTCACGCATCGGGTGACGGTGGCGCCTCGTGGGCTGGTCGGCACCGTCCAGGTGAGCGGCGCCACCTCGTACCTTGAGATCGACCAGGACGGCCACCCGATGCCCGGGGTATCGGGCACGACCGTGAAGGCCGGGACCAGCGTGGCCCTGAGCGCCGCCACCACGCTGCGCATCCGGGTCGGCAATGCCGCGGCGGTGCAGGTCACCATCAACGGCATCGCGCTGGGCGCCATGGGGCGAGATGGAGCCGTGGTTGAGTGGCGCATCACGCGGCTGTGAGACTGACGGGGCTGACGTGACGCGTTCCGACAGGCGAAGATAGGGGCAGGCAAGCGGGAGGCAAGTACGTGGCAGACTCCTCATTCGACGTGGTGAGCGACTTCGACCAGCAGGAGCTGGTGAACGCGCTCGATCAGGTGCGCCGCGAGGTGGCGACGCGCTACGACTTCAAGAGCTCCAAGGTTTCGCTGGAACTCGGCAAGGCCGAGATCACGCTGCTCGCCGATGACGAGTTTCGGGCGGGATCGGTGAAGGACCTGCTCGAGTCCAAGGCGGTGCGACGAGGCCTGTCGCTCAAGGTCTTCGACTGGGGGAAGCTCAAGCCGGCCGCGGGCGGCACGGTCCGCCAGCGCATCGGCCTGCGACGCGGCCTCAGCTCGGAGCAGGCAAAAGAGATCAGCAAGCTGATCCGTGAAGGCTTTCCAAAGGTCAAGCCGGCGATCCAGGGTGACGCGGTGCGGGTCTCGGCCAAGAGCAAGGATGACCTCCAGGCCGTGATCGGCCACCTGCGTGGACTCGACTACCCGGTGGCGCTCCAGTTCGAGAACTACCGGTGAGCGGGCCGACAGACGCCGATCTGGCGATGGCCGCTGCCCGTCTCGGCGACGCGCTTCGCGAACGCGGCTGGCGGTTGGCCACCGCGGAATCGTCGACCGGCGGGCTGATCGGGCATGCGATCACCACGAACGTCGGCGCCAGCGACTACTACGCCGGCGGGGTGATCTGCTACTCGAACCTGGCCAAGGAGGTCGGGCTGGGCGTGCCCCACGAGCTGATCGCGACCCACGGCGCCGTTTCGGAGGAGGTGGCAGCCGCCATGGCGATGGGGGCTGCGCATCGCTTCGAAGTGGAGATCGGGGTGAGTGTCACGGGCATTGCCGGCCCCGATGGCGGCAGCGCCGCCAAGCCGACGGGG
Source organism: uncultured Chloroflexia bacterium (assembly GCA_963750025.1). GTDB lineage: Bacteria > Chloroflexota > Limnocylindria > QHBO01 > QHBO01 > CF-167. The sequence goes on along the minus strand of CAVVPF010000020.1, from coordinate 114,345 downwards.
ACCCACTTCCTGGGAGTGGCGCTGCGCGGCCATCCGTCTCGCGTCGAGGAACATGTCTTCAGCCATGATCGGGACGGCAACAAGGCTGCTGCTGCGCTAGCCGCCCTGGTGCTGGCGCTGGACGAGGTCCTGGCGGCCTCGCCCGAGGCGTAGGCGCCACATCGTGGTGCGGCCCGGCGAGCGAATCCACCTGATCGGCATCGCGGGCTCGGGTGCCGCGGGCGTCGCGCTCCTGCTCCACCATGCGGGAGTACTGATCGACGGATGTGACGCGGACACGCCTTCGCCCTACACCTCGCCGCTGGATGCAGCGGGAATCCGGGTCATCGCCGGGCACGACCCGGCGCACCTGGCCGGGGTGGAACGTGTGGCGATCACGCCCGCGCTGCGCGCCGATCCGGCTCTGCCCGAACTCACCGCGGCGCAGGCTGCCGGCCTCCCCGTGGTCACCTGGCAGGCCCTGCTGGGGGAGCTGATGTCGGCCGAAGGCCGCATCGGTCTGGCCGTCACAGGCACGCACGGCAAGTCGACCACCACCGCGTTGCTCGGCCACCTGCTGGAGGTCGCGGGCATGGATCCAACGGTCGAAGTAGGGGCCTTCATCCCGGCCTGGGGTGCCACCGTCCGTGCTGGCGGAGGAGCACCCTTCCTGGTCGAGGCGGACGAGTTCGGCGACAACTTCCTCAATTACCATCCCGCCGGCGCGATCGTCACCAACGTGGAGATGGACCACCCAGACTATTTCGCCGACAGGGACGCCGTCCTGGCCTCGATGGAGCGCTTCGTGCGGGGGATGGGGGAGGATCCGCGCCTCGGCGGAAGGCTGCTGCTGACGACCGCGGCCGATGATGGGGCCCAGGCGCTGCTGGCGCGGCTGAGAGGCTGGCGGGGGCGCGTGCTGCGGTATGGGCCCGGCGGCGAGATCGAGGCGCGCAACGTGGCGTACCGCGACGGGGGAGCGACCTTCGACCTGTTCGAACAGGCGTTCGAATCGTCACTCGCGGGGGAGCACAACGTCCTGAACGCGACGGCCGCCCTGACCATGGCCCGTGAGCTCGGCGCGTCGCTCGAGGTGCTGGCTGACGGCCTTCGCACCTTCCGCGGGGCGGGGCGACGGATGGAGCTGATCGCCGATACTGCCGGGGTGATCGTCTACGACGACTACGGGCACCATCCGACCGAGGTGCGCGCCACGCTGGCCGCCATGCGGCAGAAGGTGGGGGACCGGCGGCTGTGGGCGGTCTTCGAGCCGCACATGTACTCCCGCACGGCGCTCTTCCTCGACGAGTTCGCCCGTAGCTTCGTCGATGCCGATGAGGTCGTCATCGCCGACATCTTTGCCTCCCGTGACACCGATGAGGCGCTGCGTGCCACCTCCGCCGAGCAGCTGGCCGATGCCATCGAGCGCATCTCGGCCGTGCCGACCATGGCGGGAGGGGACGTCGACCAGGTGACCACCTACGTCGCTGAGCATCTGCGTCCCGGTGACGCGGTGCTGGTCATGGGCGCCGGGAAGTCGTACCGCATCGCCCGGGGGCTGGCTGCCGCGCTCGAGGCCGGCGTGCTGAGCCAGACCCGTAGCCTTGGCGACCGATGAGCGGCGCCCGCAGCGCCATCCTCGCCGCGGTTCTCGCCCTGGGCGTGGCGGTCGTGGAGCAGGGACTTGTCAGGCTGGTCGAGGCCTCCGGGGCCAAGGATCAGCCGGCGGTCGTGCTGATCCTGCTGCTTGCGGCATTCCTGGGCCTTCTGACCGCGGTGATGGTCCGCGCGATGCGCCTGCCGGGTGCGATGGCACCCACCGTCCTGGTGCTCGGCTGGATCGTGGTACCGCCGCTGCTGAAGGCAATCCCGTCGGCCGCCACCCAGTCCTTCGCAGCCGATGCGGCGCTCACCGCGCCCGACGCGGTCGCGTTGGCCGTGGCGGTGGTTGCTGCCGCGGTGACGTTAGGGGTCCAGGCCGAGCGCTGACGGCCCGACTGACGTTTGCGCTCTGGTTCGGCTCAGTACCCGACTGACGGGTCAGACATGCGACCCAGGAAAAGCACTGCGCCGGTCGGAACGTCCCGCAGCGCGAACAGGAAGGGGCGGTCGACCTGCAGCGCCACGCGTTGCGGAGAAGCGTCGCCCCGCATCACGACGGCGGTTGCGGCGGCGGCCTCGGTGCCCTTCTCGTCGACGTCGATGTTCGCCTGGTGCACGACCTCGGAGATGAACAGCGCCTCCTCGGCCGTGATCCCGGAGAAGTCAGCGCGGCCGGGGTCGAAAGCGCTGGGCATCCCAAGGGCTGCCAGGATGTCGGCAAGCATTGCCTTGGTCTCGATCCCGAACTTCGGAAAGCCCAGCGTGACGTTGTACTCGCGCAGGTCGGCGACGATTCCTGCCAGCTGCTTGGCGGTCGACGCGGCCTCGAAAACGGCAAGGTCGTCCGGCACGATGACGGTGAGGACCAGCGAGCCGCCGATGTACGGCAGCTCGACCGCCCGCCACCCGTCCCCGGCCGCGTAGGGGAGCGAGGTGGTCGTCGCCATCATCGGGACCTCGATCGCCGAGCCGTCAGCCAGGGTGAAGGCGCCAGGCTTTGTAGCGGTCGGGGGGAACGGGGTCTGCCACGGGGCCTTGAGATAGATCGCGTTGACGAGCGTCAGCCGCGTGGCGGGCGTGATGATGCCCGGTACGAGAAGCTCAGGGATGCGGTGCTCGGTCTGGTCGTCCACCCAGCCGTTGATCAGGCGGCGCGCAGCCTCCGTCTCGGTCACGTAGTGGACGAGCCGGACCCCTGCACCGAACCTTGTCGCCAGTGCTTCCAGGAAGGCGGTCTCGAGCTCCATGCCGCGCTGTCCGAAGGTTGAATTCACGATCCGCAGGGTGAGGTCGTGGTTGTCGCCGCCCTCGTCCTTGAAGGTTCCGCTGCGGCCGGCAAGCGCCTGATCGAGTGCGTTCAGCCACCCGGCATTGGCATCGCTGGCGACGTGGTACAGCACCGCATCCATCTCATCGGCGGTCGCCCCGCGGGCCCCGGCGCGCGCCATCGCCAGGGCGAGCGCGATGCTCGCCGGAGAGACGACGATATTCCCCTCGGCCGTGGCCAGGGCGCGGTACAGGTCCAGGCCGAAGGCGTTGAGCGCCGCGGCCGCGGCGCTCGCGTCCTGGGCCGATGCCGAAGCCCGTGGCAGCTCAGCCTTCGCGAGCTCGATGCCGTCTCCAGTGGCGCACGCGGTCGACAGCACGGCGGTGGCGACGAGCATGACTGCGATGCGGCGCTTCATAGAGCCATGAAACGCAGCCGACGCCGCGCCGCCTAGAGCCGAAGCTCCCTTCTTGCGCGTTGCTGGATCGAATGGTCAGGCAGCTGTGTCCGCTCGCCATGCCCGGTAGGTAGTTGCCTATGCAATCATCGATGTGGCATGATCTGCCCATGCCCGCCATCACCGTCGCCGATATCACCGTTCTACCGCGCATCCCCGAACCCGACCCTGTCCTCGCGCGCATCCGCCCGGTGAAGGGTGTGACGACGGCGCCCCGCGGCTTTGAAGGAGAGGGATTCCCGGTCCGGCGCGCCTTCGCAGGGGCGGACCTGGCCGACCTCGACCCGTTCATCCACCTCGACCAGATGGGCGAGGTGGAGTACGCGCCCGGTGAGCCCAAAGGCACGCCGTGGCACCCACACCGAGGATTCGAAACGGTCACCTACATGATCGACGGCACCTTCGAACACAGTGATTCGAACGGGGGTGGGGGAGTGATCACGAACGGCGACACCCAGTGGATGACCGCCGGGGCAGGGATCCTGCACATAGAGAAGCCGCCGGAGGCGCTCGTCGTCAGCGGCGGCCTGTTCCACGGGCTGCAACTGTGGGTCAACCTGCCGAGCGCCCAGAAGTGGTCGCCGCCGCGCTACCAGGACATCCGCGCCGGCCAGGTCGGCCTGCTGGCCTCCCCCGATGGGGGAGCGCTCGTGCGCGTGATCGCCGGGGAGGTCGCCGGCCACGCTGGCCCGGGGTCGACCTACACGCCCATGACCATGATCCACGCCACCCTCAGCCCCGAGGCGCACCTCTCGCTGCCCTGGCGCGCCGACTACAACGCGCTGGTCTACGTCCTTGCCGGGCACGGCAGCGTCGGCGCCGAAGGCTGGCCGGTGCAGGCCGGCCAGCTCACGGTCTTCGGGCCCGGGAACGCGATCACCTTGGCGGCCAGCGGGCCCCAGGAGAGCCGCAGCCCGAACCTGGAGGTCGTCATCCTCGGTGGGCGCCCCATTCGCGAGCCGGTGGCTTGGATGGGCCCGTTCGTGATGAACACGCGCGAGGAGGTGCTCCAGGCGTTTGCCGACTACCAGGCTGGCCGCCTTGGAAGCATCCCGGCGGTCCACAGCGCCCCAAACACCCTTCAGGAGTCGCTCGGCGGATCGGATCCCGGCGCATCTTAGAATCTCGTGCTCGGCATCTGTCATCCCGCAGGCGCAGGATCACATAACATGTATTTGCGGAAGCTCTATACGGGACCAATGGCTGGCCCGTGCCACCCGACCGATGGATGGGACGAAGCCGGCGCAGACCGTACGGTGCCTCCATGAGAACTGTATCGCTGTGGCGCCTGATGTTCGGTGGTCTCGGCGTTGGCGTGACCATGCTGGCTGGCGGATCATCCGTCGGCAGCGATATCGGCGCGCTGGCGGCCGGCTACGGCGTCCTCGTCATTGGTGCCGCGCTGTTCCTGGGCGTTGGGCTTGCGGTCCGGACCCGGATCTGGCATGCCATCGGTGCGCCGCGAGGCCAGTCACAGCCCCTACCGAAGACCGTGATGGGACACCGCGTCTTCTAACCGGACGCAGGTTTCCGACGCGCGTATCCGAGGCCGGCCCCAGGGGGCCACATTCCTGCCGGTCAGCACAAGGCGGATGGCGCCAGCGTGTGGCGCGGCCTGCCTGATCGCCGCCCAGCCTGCCCCCGCCGCAGGCTCAATACTGACATGAGCTCGAGCGCCTCAGCCACCGGTACCCGCGCCGCGATCCCATCTGCAACCGTGTCAGCTCGCTCGGTCTCTATCGCGCGACCGGCCCTCCACGAGAGGGTCATGGCGGGAGCGCGTGCGGCCTGTGCACCAATGACTTTGGTGAATGGCGCTGCGTGCCGCATCCAGGTGCCGATGCCGGCGATCAGCGACCCGTTGCCGACCGGAACATAGATCGCGGAAAGCGCAGGGAGCTCGTCTCGCTCGATCCCGTCGGTGAGCTCCAGCGCGATCGTGCCAGCCCCTATGGCCATCCATGGGTCCTGGCCATCGACCAGCAACTGCTGCCCGGTCTGGAGGGCCAGAGCGGCGGCGGCGGCGCGTGCCACGTCAAAGTCCTCCCCCGCCAACCGTACCTCAGCACCGAGGCGGCGCATCGCGTCGACCATGGCGGGGTTGGCCGTGGTGGCCGCCATGACGACCACGGCCGGTACGCCGAGCGCGCGGCAGGCATAGGCCACTCCCAGGCCGAAGTTGCCGGCTGAGGCCACGATCACGCCCTGCCGCTCCCCTACCTCGCCTGCCAGGTTGGCCACCGCCAGCCACGTGCCGCAACCCTTGAAGCAGCCGATCGGGTTGGCCGTGGTGGCCGCCTTGACCACCACCGGTGAACCGATGCGCTCGCTCAGTGGCTCCGAGACGAACTGTGGCACGTCACGGGAAAGGCGGCGGGAATGCTGCGGTGGGCGCCGCGCATGAGGGCGGCGGGTCACGAGGACCATGGCTGCGAGCTTAGTTGGAGCGGCGCCGCAGCGGTGCAGCAGCGCTCACCTCGGCGGCGATGGCCTGCGGCAGGTGCCCAGAGAGCCGCACGCCGCTCTCGGTGAATTGTTCGGCCACGTCGCCGGCGGCCCGCGCGCGCGCCACCAGCTCACCGCGGGCGTATGGGACCACCGCATCGATCGGCACCATCTGGCTGCGGAGCACCCCGGCAACCTGGTCGAGCAGGCCTGCGAGCCCCTCGCCCGTCAGCGCACTGATGAATGCCACGTGGTCGGTGGTCAGCTGAGCGGTGGCCCGCAGGTCGGCATCGAGCCGGTCGAGCTTGTTGTAGACGATGATGCGCGGCTTCTGGCCGACGCCGAGCTGCTCGAGGACGGTCTGCACGGCCGCCTGTTGCGCCACGAAATCGGGGTCGGATGCATCCACCACCTCGATCAGCAGGTCGGCCCGCCGCGCTTCTTCGAGCGTCGCCTGGAACGCGTCCACGAGATCGTGTGGAAGCTTGTTGATGAACCCAACGGTGTCGGTCATGACCACCCGTTGGCCGCTCGGCAGGGTGACCTGGCGGCTGGTCGGGTCGAGCGTGGCGAACAGGTGGTCTGCCACGAACACGTTCGCCTCCGCGAGCGCGTTGAGCAGCGTGCTCTTCCCCGCGTTGGTGTAGCCGACAAGCGCAACGTTGGCCACCTGGGCCTGCTCTCGATGCTGAGCGGCCGTGGCACGCTGGCGCTTCACCTCTTCGAGCTCGCTGCGCACCTTCTTAATGCGCAGTCGGATCAGGCGTCGGTCGGTCTCCAGCTGGCTCTCGCCGGGTCCGCGTGTGCCGATGCCGCCGCCGGTCCGCGACAGGTGAGTCCACAGACGCGTCAGCCGTGGTAGGTGATATTCGAGGGCCGCCAACTCCACCTGCAGGCGACCCTCACGGGTGCTGGCATGGCGGGCGAAGATGTCAATGATCAGGGCTGACCGATCGAGCACCTTGCAGTCGAGCAGCTTCTCCAGGCTGCGCTGCTGGTTGGGGCGAAGCTCGTCGTCGACGATCAGCAGATTGAAATCGGTGGCCGCCTTCTCGTCGACCAGGTCGGCGGCGCGGCCCTTGCCGAGGTACCAGACCGGGTCAGGCGCGCTGCGTCGCTGCGAGGCGCTTCCCACCACCGTGGCTCCGGCCGTCTTGGCCAAGGCAGCCAGCTCAGCAAGGCTGCGTTCGATCGGCCAATGCGCGGAGTCCGGCCCGTCAACGCCGATGAGAAACGCCCGTTCGAACGGTGCGGTCAGGTCGATCATCGGGGTGCGGTCAGGCATGCCACGTCATCCTAGCCCAATTCGGCCGGCGTGCCGGTCAGCGCGGCCAGCGGTGAACGTCGGTACTTCTGGGCTACAGCCGTGCGCTCGGTGATCTGGCATATCTGTCGTAGACGCGGAATACAGAGGATTGATGACCGACCAGCCGATGGTGGCGAACGGCGATGCGAAGGCAGGCGATAGGTCGGCGATCGGTGCCCGCCTGGGATTCGTCATCCGCCTGGTGGCGGGCGCCACGCTCAGCGCGACGACCGGCGTGGCCGCGTTCGCGTGGCTGAGCGACGTCATTCCCGGCGCCATTCCTCGCGCGATGGTCAGTGCGCTGAGTGCCGGACTCCTGGTCGGCGTGGCGGTTGAAAGCTTCCTGCTGCACCCGTCGAACAGGACTCGCGATGACCTTGGCGTGCGGCACGCGATGGCGAAGGTTGACGCACTGCGTGATCCCCTGACCGGGCTGGGCAATCACCGGGCCTTTCACGAGGAGCTGCAACGCGAGGTCAGCCAGGCGCAGCGCCATGGTGTGCCGCTGGCGTTGGTGCTCATCGATCTCGACGAATTCGCGCAGATCAATGATCAACGTGGACACGCGGACGGCGACCGGGTTCTGTCGGGATTCGCGAGGCTTGTCAACGCAGCGGCTCGTGTCGCTGATCGCTGCTTCCGCACCGGCGGAGATGAATTCGCCCTCATCCTGCCTCATACCGATGCCGACGGTGCGCTGGTCCTCGCCCGCCGGCTGCTCATCGCCGCGCTGGAATCGAACCCCAGCGTCAAGGAGACCACCACCGTTTCGTTTTCGGCCGGGATCTCATCGCTGCCGGCCCTGGCGAGCTCCCACGTGCGACTGCACGCGCAGGCCGAAGCGGCGTTGCATGCCGCCAAGCGCGCCGGGCGGACCGACGCCCTGGTGTTCAATCCGGAAGCAGCGACCGAGACCGGCCTGGTTGGTTCTGGTGACGCGGTCGCGGAGCTCATTGCGCGCGGTCGGCTGACCGCCGCCTACCAGCCGATCATCGAACTCGCGACCGGCACAGTGCTCGGCTGGGAGGGGCTGATCAGGCCCATGGCCCCATCGCCATTCTCCGACCCAGCCGCCCTGTTTGCCGCCGCCGAGGCTGGTGGACAGCTGATTGCACTCGATTTCGCGTGCGTGGAGACGATCGTGGCCGGCGCGGGCCGCCTGCCCGAGCAGGCGTTCCTGAGCATCAACCTCTCCCCGCGGACACTTGAAGCGGCAGAGTTCAGCACCGCCGCCCTGCTCACCATCCTCGCGCGCCATGGCCTGGCACCCGGACGCCTGGTGATCGAGCTGACCGAGCGCCAGCCAATCGGCGACGTTGAACGAGTGCTCGTCAAGCTGGATACCTTCCGTCGAGCCGGCATCAGGCTGGCCGCCGATCACCTGGGTGCCGGCAACGCGGGCCTGCGTCTGCTGACGGACCTGCGCTTCGATCTGGTCAAGGTGGACCTTGGCCTGGTGCACCGCACCGCCGCGGGCGGCCGCGCCAGCGCGGTGGTCGAGTCGATCGTCGCCTTCGCCGCCCGGACCGGCGCGCTGGTGGTGGGCGAGGGCGTGGAAGATGCCGACCAGATCGACCAATTGGTGGCGCTGGGCGTGCCAGCCGCGCAGGGCTACCTGCTCGGGCGGCCGGGGCCGCTGCCCGAGTCGGCCGCCGGCGAGAGCCCACAGGTCGCGGCGATCCCCGATCTTCAGGCGGCCGCCAGGGCGGTCGGCGAAGACATGCTCAGCTGGCGGCAGTCGCTCGGCCTACCCGGGAGCCCAATTCTGAACGGTCACTAGGCGCAGAGGCGGGCCGCGCGCAGTACTGCGCGCGCCTGATCGACGATGTCGGGGTGATTGGCCGGTAGGTCGCCGGCGTCGATCCAGGAGACCCGGCCATCGCGCTTGAACCACGTGCGCTGACGCCGGGCGTACTGTCTCGTGCGCCGGGCGGTGGTCTCGATGGCGTCTTCCAGGCTCGACTCCCCCGCCAGCACGCGTGCCGCCTCGCGATAGCCGTGACCGCTCATTGGGGCAAGGTCCGCCGTGTACCCGGCGCCGAGGAGCGCGGCCACTTCAGCGAAGAGGCCGTCGGCGAAGAGACGCGCCGCCCGGGTATCGATTCGGCGGTCCAGGACCTCGAGTGGTCGACGCAGGCCGATGATCGCCAGCCGACCGGGCCATGGCCGGTTGGGCCCAGTGGGCTGCGCGCCGCGCTCCAGCGCCCGGACCACGCGCCGTGGGTTGCGCAGGTCGACCCGCGCCGCCGCGGTCGGATCGCTGGCTGCCAGCCGCTCGGCCAGGGTGCCGATGCCGCGCTCCGCCATCTCGCGCCCCAGCTCCCGTCGCAGGTCGGCCGCTGGCGGCGACGAGCTGAGGTCGTAGCCATCGACCAGCGCCGATAGATAGAGTCCCGTGCCGCAGACCACCAAGGGCAGGTGTCCGCGTGCAGCGATGCGGTCGATCAGCGGCCGCGCCGCCGCCACCCAATCGGCAACGGAAAAGCGCTCGTCGGGCGCCACCAGGTCCAGCAGGTGGTGCGGTACCGTCTCTCGTGCCACCGCGTCTGGTTTGGCCGTACCGATATCCATGCCGCGGCACACCTGTCGCGAATCGGCGACCAGGATCTCAAGGGGGATCTGCGTCGCCAGCGCGAGGGCAAGGTCGCTCTTGCCCGATGCGGTCGGGCCGACGATGGCTGCCAGTGGTGCCGGCGATGATAGGCCCACGAGGCCTCAGACCTCGATCAGCCGCTGCACCTGGCTGATCGAGCGCGCCCGGCCAGTGGCCCGTTCGGCCTCGATCACCACGGCGTTGAAGCTGACCGCGCCGTCGGCCACGGCGAAACGGGTCGGCAGATGGGTCAGGAATCGCGGCAGCACCGTCTCCAGGCTGAAGCCGATCACTGAATTTCGAGGCCCGGTCATGCCGATGTCGCTGATGTAGGCGGTCCCCTTGGGAAGCAATCGGGCGTCGGCGGTCGGGACGTGGGTATGGGTGCCGACCACCGCAGACACGCGCCCGTCGAGATACCAGCCCATGGCGTTCTTCTCGCTGGTGATCTCGCAATGGAAGTCGACGATGCGCAGCGGCGGCAACGGCTCGGCGGCCCCGTCCAGCAGCGCATCCATCGCAATGAACGGCGAATCGAGCTGGTTCATGAAGACACGCCCCATGACGTTGACGACCGCTACCTGGTCGCCATCGGGCAGGGCATGAAGCAACCAGCCGCGCCCCGGGGCATCGTCGGGGTAGTTGAGCGGGCGCAGGACAGGGCGACCCGAATCGAGGTAGTCGTAGATCTCCCGCTTGTCCCAGATGTGGTTGCCGCTGGTGATGACGTCGACCCCGTTGGCCAGCAGCTCCTCGGCCAGGCTGGGCGTGAGGCCCGCGCCGGCCGCCAGGTTCTCGCCATTGGCGATCACCAGGTCCAGGTCAAGCTCCGCGCGGACGGCGCGCAGGGTCTGCACCACGGCCAGCCGGCCCGGCTTGCCGATGATGTCCCCGATGACCATGCACCGCAGGAGAGCGGCGCGATCGGTCATCGAGCGTAGTCGACCGCGCGCGTCTCGCGGATCACGGTCACCTTGATCTGGCCGGGGTACCGGAGCTGTTCCTCGATCTTCTTGACGACGTCGCGGGCAAGCCGACTGGACGCCAGGTCGTCGATATCCTCCGGCCGAACCAGGATCCTGATCTCGCGTCCGGCCTGGATGGCGTAACAGCGTTCCACGCCGGGGAAGCTCAGTGCGATCTGCTGGAGGTCGTCGAGCCGCTTGACGTAGTTGTCGAGCGACTCGCCTCGCGCCCCCGGACGCGAAGCGCTGATGGCATCAGCGATCTGCACCACGGTAGCTTCGATCGACTCCTGTTCGACCTCCTGATGGTGCGCGGCGATGCAGTTGCAGACCACCGCGTTGACGCCGTAGCGCTTCGCAATGTCCCCGCCGATCAGGGCGTGGGGCCCCTCAACCTCGTGGTCGACCGCTTTGCCGATGTCGTGCAGCAGGCCGCCCTTCTTCGACTCGGCCACGTCGGCCCCGATTTCGGCAGCCAGCAGGCCGGCCAGGCGTCCCGTCTCGATGCAGTGGTCCAGCACGTTCTGACCGTAGCTGGTCCGGTATTTGAGACGCCCCAGCAGTTTGATCAGCTCCGGGTGCAGGCCCGGCACCCCGGCGTCGTAGGCGGCCTGCTCACCCGCCTGGCGCATGACCACCTCGATCTCGGTGCGGCACTTGGCCACCACCTCTTCGATGCGGCCCGGATGGATCCGTCCATCGCTGATCAGCTTGGTCAGCGCCATGCGCGCCACTTCGCGACGCACCGGGTCGAATCCGGAGAGGACGACAGCCTCGGGGGTGTCGTCGATGATCAGGTCGACCCCGGTCGCCTGCTCAAGGGCGCGGATATTGCGCCCCTCGCGACCGATGATCCTCCCCTTCATCTCTTCAGACGGGAGGGGCACCACGGTCACCGTGGTCTCGGAGGTATGGTCGGAGGCGATCCGTTGCATGACGGTCGTGAGTACCCGTCGGGCGCGCTCCTCCCCTTCCTCGGTGGCGCGCCGCTCGATCTCACGGACCTGATGGTGCGCCTCCGCCCGGGCCTCGTCGACGACCTGCTGAATCAGGCTCTGACGTGCCTCGTTGGCCGACAGCCCGCTGACACGCTCGAGCTCGATCAGCTGGCGCTGCTGCAGCTCAGCGAGGTGCGCCTTCTCGGCTTCGAGCTCGCGTTGGCGCTCCTCGAATGCCGCCTCGCGGCGTTCGACCGACTCGACCTTGCGGTCAAGGCTCTCACCGCGATCGAGCACGAGGCGCTCCTGCCGCTGCAGATCGGCACGCTTCTCGCGTGCCTCCTCCTCAGCCGCGCGTTGCAGCTTGAGCGCGTCGTCCTTCCCCTCGAGGACGATCTCCTTCTGCTTGGTGCGCGCCTCTCCGATGATTCGTTCGGCATAGCCTTCGGCATGCTTCACGCTGTTCGCGGCCAAAAAGCGGCGCGCCAGGTATCCGAGCACGATTCCGACGAGAAGGGCGACAAACGCCGCCCCGACGGCGACGAGGGTATCAGGCATCGGCTCCTCCGGTGGTTGGAGCCCGCATGGGCGAGTTTCGAGCCGCCCGCGCGGCACGGTCAGGGGATCGTAGTCAGCGGTCGATCCTGCTCTGGTGATTGGGCGCAGGAGCGGCCTTCGGGCGAGTGTAGCGCAAAGGGCGCGGGTCCACGCTGGGGGTGTCTCAGTGGCATGCGCGCGGCCCTGCCGATGCCCGTCAGCGCCGCGTCAGCCGGCGGCGATGCGACCCAGCAGCCTCACCATCTCGAGGTCGCGCGGCAGGAAGTCCTGGAGCATGATCCGCTGCGCACCGGCCGCCCCCAGCGCCTCGATGTGCTCGTGCGCCTCGTCCGGGGTGCCGATGATCCAGCGGCCGCGCCGCTCGGCGAGCCACGCGTCAGCGTCGTCGCCGGCCCCGACCACCGCCGCCTGCTGACGGATGCGGTCCCGCAGCTCACGCTTGGTCTCCGCCACCAGCACTCCCACCATCGCCGAGCGGACCACGGTGTCCGGATCACGGCCGGCCTTGACGCATGCCGCTCTGACCCGGCCGTAGGCCTCCCGCAGGCGATCGGGCGTCGCCGACTGGCGGTTGAATTCGTCCGCCCAGGTGGCCACCAGCCTGGCCAGGCGGGGTCCCCCATCGCCGCCGAGGATCAGGTGCGGGTGTCGCTTGCCGGAATAGGTCGGCCGGGGCCGAAAGAGGGCGTCGTGCACCTGCCAGTGGCGTCCAGCGTAGCTCCAGCCGTCAGGCTCAGTCCACAGCCCATGCACGATGGCCAGGGCCTCCTCCAACCGGTCATAGCGCTCACGCAGAGACGGAAAGGGGATCCCCAGCCGGAGGTGCTCCTCGTCGTTCCAACCGGCCCCGATTCCAACCTCGACCCGCCCACCGCTCATCTCGTCGACAGTGGCGACCACCTTGGCGAAGCTGCCCGGGATGCGGAAGGTGATCGGCGACACAAGCGAGCCGATCCGGATTGTGGCCGTATCGCGCGCCAGGCCCGCCAGCGTGGTCCACGCATCGGTCGTCGGTTCGTCCGCCGGTCCGGGAAACGAGCCGTAGTGATCCGAGCGGAAGAAGGCTTCCAGCCCAGCCGATTCCGCGGCACGCGCCAGGGCCAGGATCTCCATGTAGCTGAGCCCCTGTTGGGGCTCGGTCATCAGGGCGCAGCGCATGGGCGCAGGGTAGCGCTCAGCCGTCCTCGGAGTCGTCGTCGCCTGCGGCGCGCAGGGTCGCGCGGACCGTCTCCGGGTCGAAGCCGCGGCGCATGAGGAACGCCCCCAGGCGCTGGACCGCCCTGATGCCGTCGGGCAGTGGACGACCCCTCAGGTGGCGGTTCAGGGCGACCCGCGCCCGGTCGGCCTCAGTGCCGGGGAGCACCTCGCCATCGAGCCCCGGCTCCGTTAACTCAACGCCGCGCAGCGATTCGAGCAGCTCCGGCGGCACGCCGCGCTGGCGCAGCTCGGCCTCGAGCATGCGGCGTCCACGCGGAGCGTGGCGGTCGCGCTGCTCCGCCCACCATCGGGTGAAGGCGGTGTCGTCGACGTAGCCCATGGCCGCCAGGCGTTCAAGGGTGGCCGAGATCACCGCGTCGCTCGCCGCGGCTCTGCGAAGTCGTCGCTCCAGCTCCCACTGAGTCCGTGGACGCGCCCCCAGGAAGTGAACGGCGATCTCGAGGGCAGCCTCGGCATCGGGCGCCGGGCGCTCGCCAACCTTTGCATCGCGCGGGCGGCGGCGGTCAGGCATCGGGTTGGGTCGACTCCCCTACTCCGCCTCCGAGATGCCCCCGACCCCGATCTCGATCGATGAGACCTTGCCGCGGATCTCGTTGTCGATCTTGTCGGCCAGCTCGGGGTGGCCCTTGAGGAAGTCGCGGGCGTTCTCGCGTCCCTGGCCGAGCCGGGTCTCCCCGTAGTTGAACCAGGCCCCAGTCTTGGACAGGATGCCGGCGGCGATCCCGACATCGAGCAGGCCGCCCTCGCGGCTGATCCCCTCGTTGTACATGATGTCGAACTCCGCCAGCCGGAATGGGCTGGCGACCTTGTTCTTCACCACCTTGACGCGGGTTCGCGACCCGATCGCATCGGTTCCGTTCTTAAGCGTCTCGATGCGCCGGATGTCCATCCGGATCGAGGCGTAGAACTTGAGGGCCCGACCGCCGGGCGTCGTCTCCGGGCTGCCGAACATGACGCCGATCTTTTCGCGCAGCTGGTTGGTGAAGATCAGCGCGGTGTTCGACCGGTTGATGGCCCCGGCCAGCTTGCGCAGCGCCTGGCTCATCAGGCGAGCCTGCAGGCCCATGAAGCTGTCGCCCATGTCGCCCTCGATCTCCGCTCGCGGCACGAGCGCCGCTACCGAGTCGATGATCACCACGTCGACTCCGTTGCTGCGGATCAGCGTCTCGGCGATCTCCAGCGCCTGCTCGCCGGTGTCGGGCTGCGAGACGAGCAGGTCATCGACGTTGACTCCGACGTTGCGGGCATAGCCGGGGTCGAGCGCGTGCTCCGCGTCGATGAAGGCCACGAAGCCGCCGGCACGCTGCGCGTTGGCCGCGATGTGGTAGCACAGGGTCGTCTTGCCGCTCGACTCCGGGCCGTAGATCTCGGTGATCCGGCCGCGCGGCACGCCGCCCACGCCGAGCGCCAGGTCGAGCGCCACTGAGCCGGTGGGCACGACCTCGACCACCATCTTGGCGCCCTTGTCGCCGAGCCGCATGATCGCGCCGCGGCCGAACTGCTTCTCGATCTGCAGGATGGCGGCATCGACCGCGCGGCCGCGCTCTCCAGTGCGCGGGGTGGGGGTCTGTTCCTGGGCGGGTGCCACCGGGGCGTCCATGGTCTCGCGGGCTCCTTCTCTCGTCACTCCCGGCGGCGAATCAGGTCAAGCCTCCTCGCCGGGTTCGCTGCGCGGCTTGCGCTTCTTCTTGATCACCTCGACCGTCATCGGCTGGTCATAGGCCGATGCCGGTTGGATCTTGGGCGCCTTCTCCTTGGGCTTGCGCTTCTCCTGATGGCGCGGTCGATCTCGCCCCTTGGCCATGTCGAGCCTGACCTCCGATCTTGACCGGTCGAGGTGTCCGCCAGCCTGACCGATGAGGCCTTATCGGCCCCTTAGCTCCGACTTAGCGAACCTCGGTCCGACGGTCACCGTAATGCGCTGTGACGGCTTCCCGCACTGACGCGAACGACCCGTCGGCGAGAGCCGCTCGGATCTGGCGCATCAGGTCCAGAGTATAGGTGAGGTTATGCAGCGAGGCGAGGCGATAGGCGAGCAACTCCTCGGCTCGAAAGAGGTGGGCGAGGTATGCCCGCGAGTGGTTGCGGCAGGCTTCGCAGCCGCACGCCGGGTCGATCGGTCCGGCGTCGTCGAGGAAGCGCGCGTTCCGCAGGTTGAGCTTCCCTTCGCTGGTCCACAGCTGACCATTGCGCGCCACGCGGGTGGGCAGAACGCAGTCAAACAGGTCGACGCCGCGCTCCACCGCATCGAAGAAGTCAGGAGGTGACCCAACGCCCATCAGGTAGCGCACGCGTTGATCGTCGCCGAGCGCATCGATCACCACCTCGAGCGTGTGCGCCATGTCGGCCTTGCTCTCCCCCACCGACAGCCCTCCGATGGCCATCCCATCGAAGGGCAACGCGGCAATGGCCGCCACGCTGCGCCGGCGGAGCTCGGGGTCCACGCCGCCCTGGACGATCCCGAACAGCGCCTGATCGGGGCGGGTCCGCGCGGCCAGGCAGCGCGCCGCCCAGCGGTGGGTTCGCTCCATCGCCTCGCTCACCCTTGCGGCCGGCAGGGTCGCGTCGACCAGCTGGTCGAAGGCCATGGCGATGTCACTGCCCAACGCTTCCTGGATCTCGACTGCGCGCTCGGGAGTCAGCCGCTGTGGCGCTCCGTCGAGATGGCTGGTGAAGGTGACGCCGTCGTCGTCGACTCGCCCCATGTGTCCGAGGCTGAAGACCTGGAAGCCGCCCGAATCGGTCAGGATCGGCCCATCCCAGCCCATGAACCGATGGAGCCCGCCTAACCGCGCGATGCGTTCGTGCCCGGGCCGCAGCGACAGGTGGTAGGTGTTGGCCAGGATGATCTGGGCCCCCGCGCTGCGTAGGTCGCCAGGAGTCAGGCTCTTCACCGTCGCCTGCGTGCCGACCGGCATGAACTGCGGCGTGTCGATCACACCGTGAGGCGTCGTCAGCGTGCCGAGCCGAGCCTGCCCGGTCGTCGAGGCGCGGAAGGAGAATGAGATCGGCGAGGTCACGGCAGCCACCCTAGCCGATGAACATGGCGTCGCCGAAGCTGAAGAACCGATACCCCCCGGCCAATGCGGCCCGGTAGGCTGCCAGCAGCGTGTCGCGTGCCTCGAAGACGCCCACTTCTCCCATCCCTGCCTGCACGAAGGCGGTGACCAGCAGCAGCAGTGAGCTCCTGGGCAGGTGGAAGTTGGTGATCAGCGCATCCACCACCCGAAAGGCGTGGGGAGGCGTGATGTACAGGTCGCTCCAACCTGCCGTCGCGCCGGTGCGGGCCGCCGTCTCGAGCACCCGGACCGTGGTCGTGCCGACCGCTACCACGCGTCCGCCGGCGCGCTCCGTGTCCGCCAGCGCCGCCGCCGTGGCAGGCGGCAGCTCGTACCACTCCCGGTGGATGCGGTGCTGGTCGATGAACTCACCCTCCAGTGGTCGAAAGGTGTCGAGTCCGACGTGCAGGGTGACGCTGGCTCGCCGGATGCCAGCAGCCTCCAGCGAGGCGAGCAGGTCGGCCGTGAAATGCAGCCCGGCGGTGGGCGCGGCAGCGGAACCGGGTGGCCGCGCATAGACCGTCTGGTAGCGCTCCGCCGGCGCGGAACGGTCGTGGATGTAGGGCGGCAAAGGGACCTCGCCCGCCTCGGCCAGCACAGCGTGGGCATCTCGCTCGAAACCGATCGCGCGGGTGCCGCCGACCAGCCGCTCCCCCACCTCGATCCGGTCGCCGCTGCGCGTGAGCAGCCACGAGCCGACGGCGATGCGGCGCGAGGGTCGTACCAGCGCCTCCCAGCGACCGCTGCCGTCATTGATCGGGCGGAGCAGCAGGACCTCAGCCCGACCCCCTCCCGCCGGCGTTGCCGACAGGCGCGCCGGGATCACCCGGGAGTCGTTGACCACCAGCAGGTCTCCGGAGCGCAGCAGCCCGCCGAGCTCGCGAACAATACGGTTCGACAGCGCCGGTTGGCCCGGGGCCGAGGCTGATCGGTCCAGGACGAGCAGGCGCGCCGCGTCGCGCGGCTCCGCGGGCACCTGGGCAATCGCCCTTGGGGGCAACGGGTAGGCGAAATCGTCGACGCGCAGGCGCGCCGGATCGTTCTGCGTGGCCATCGGCCCGGAAAGACTAGCGCCCGGCCGGAGAGCCCGGCCGGGCGCCATCGGTGTGACCTTCGCGCTAGCCGCCAATCAGCTTGGCGATCCAGTCCTTGGCGAAGAAGACCACGAAGGCCGCGGCGACGAGCCACATCAGGGGATGGATCTCGCCCATCTTGCCCTTGAAGACCTTGATCGCCACCCAGCTGATGAAGCCGGCGCCGATGCCGACCGTGATGTCGTAGGTGAGCGGCATCAGGATCATGGTCAGCAGGGCGGGGATGCCGTCCTCCATGTCCCGAACGTTGATGTCGCTGATCAGGGTGAACATCAGGTAGCCGACCAGTATCAGCGCGGGCGCCGTTGCCTGGGCGGGCACGATCCCTGCCAGCGGCGAAAGAAAGATCGCTGCAAGGAAGAGGACCCCGGTGATGACCGAGGTGAAGCCGGTTCGGCCGCCCTCCGCGACGCCCGCCGCACTCTCGATGTAGGTCGTGTTCGAGGAGATGCCGGCGGCGCCACCAGCGATGGCCGCCACGCTATCGACAAACAGCACACGGCCGATGCCCGGCACCGAACCATCCTCCCTCGCCAGACCGGCCTCGGCGGCGACGCCGGTGACCGTGCCCATGGTGTCGAAGAAGTCGGTGAGCATGATGGCGAAGATCGTGAGGATCGCCGTCAACATGCCGAGTTGGGCGAAGACATTCCCCAGATCGAACTTGCCCAGCGTGCTGAAGTTCGGAGTGGCGACGAGGTCCTTGAGCGCCGGAATCACCGCCTGCCCCGGCCCGAAGGCGGTATTGCCGCTGATCGAATTGGCAATGATCGCCACCACGGTGGTGGTGAAGATGCTGATGATCAGTGCGCCGCGAATCTTCAGCACCCACAGGGCGATGGTGAGCGCCAGACCCGCCCAGAAGACGAACTGCGCCGGCTCGGTCGGGAAGACCGGGACGACCGGCGGAACCCCGCCTTCCGGCGAGACGATGGCGCCTCCGTTCACGAAGCCGATGAACAGGATGAACAGGCCGATGCCGACGCCGATCGCTCGCTTCAGCGCCAACGGCACGGCAGCCATGATCGCTTCCCGGAGGCCAACGACCACCAGGACGGTGACGACCACGCCCTCGAGGACGATGACACCCATGGCACCTGGAAGGGATAGTCCCTTTCCGAGCACGAGGGTGAAGGCGACCACCGCGTTGATCCCCAGGCCGGCGGCCAGTGCCAGCGGGTAGTTGGCGACGATCCCCATCGCGATCGTCATGATCCCGGCGATGAGTGCCGTGGCGGCAGCTCCCGCAACCGGGTCGAGGCCCGCCGCCGACAGAATTCCGGGATTCAGGAAGATGATGTAGGCCATCACCATGAAGGTGGTGACCCCGGCGCGTACCTCCGTCCCTAGCGTGGTCCCCCGTTCGGCAAACTTGAAGTAAGACTCCACGATATACCTGCCCTCCATCCGTGCGAGCCCGTCCCCGCGCTTACCAGGGCGGGGACGCGGCCGCGCCGATGCTACTCCGGCCGCCACCGGTGGGAAGGGCCTTTCCGCACGGGGTCCCGGGCCGATGTTGGCCTAGTCGAAGAGCCCCGGTTGAGGTGTCGCCCCGTTGGCCGGAGGTGTCAGGCCAAGGTGCTCCCAGGCGCCCGGGGTCAGCTGCCGACCACGCGAGGTGCGGGCCAGCAGGCCGATCTGCATGAGGTACGGCTCGATCACATCCTCGAGCGTCTCGACCGGCTCCGAGATGGTGGCGGCCATGGTCTGCAGGCCGACCGGACCACCACCGTGGTGCTCCGCGATGGCCCGCAGCAGCTGCCGGTCGAGCGCGTCCAGCCCGAGCCGATCGATCTCCAGCAGGTCGAGCGCATCGGTCGCCAGGGCGGCGGTGACGCGGCCGTCTCCTGAACCGCGCACCTGGGCAAAGTCGCGAACCCGCCTCAGCAGCCGGTTTGCGATGCGCGGCGTGCCGCGGCTGCGGCGGGCCACGATGGGGGCCGCCTCCGGCTCGAGCGCCACGCCGAGGATCTCCGCGCTGCGCCGCAGGATCAGTTGCAGGTCGGCCTGCCCGTAATAGTCGAGGCGGTAGGTCACCCCGAAACGGTCGCGCAACGGCCCGGTGATGCTGCCGACCCGAGTGGTCGCCCCGATCACGGTGATCTGCTCGATCTGCAGCCTGACCGTCCGCGCTCCCGGACCCTTGCCCAGCACCACGTCGAGTGCAAAGTCCTCCATCGCCGGGTACAGGATCTCCTCCACCACGTGCGAGAGGCGATGGATCTCGTCGATGAACAGGACGTCACCCTTATTCAGGGCGGTGAGCACCGCGGCGAGGTCGCCGGCGCGCTCGATCGCCGGGCCAGAGGTGGTGCGAATCTGCGCACCCATCTCGGCCGCCACGATATTGGCCAGGGTCGTCTTGCCGAGTCCCGGAGGGCCGTACAGCAGGATGTGATCGACCGGCTCGGCACGATGCTGTGCGGCATCGATCAGGATCGCCAGGTTCTCCTTGACTCGGTCCTGGCCGGCGAACTCGTCGAGGCGACGAGGGCGCACCGTCGATTCCAGGGCGATCTCGTCCTCGGCGACTTCGGCGCTCGCGATGCGGTCGATGGTCACCGGGTCATTCTAGGGGCGGTCGAGGGCGGCCAGATCGTCGGGCGTGTCGATGTCGGGAGCATGGCGATCGATCGGAACGCCGCGGACCAGCTCGGGGTGGTCACGCAGGATCTGGCGGAGGCCGATGTCGCCGACCGCAGCCTCGGCCAGGCCGAAGGCGCTGCGTTCGATCAGGAGGGGCGGCGCGAGGAGACCCCCGGCCTCCGTGGCAACGACGGGCCGATCTCCGCGTGCCCCCAGCAGCGCCGGGATGACCGATTGCCCGAGGCGGGGCTGATCGCCGAGCAGGATCACGGCCGCCGTCACGTCGTCGCCGATAGCTCGCAGCCCGAGCCGCAGCGAGACGCTGACTCCCCGCTCCGGATGAGGGTTGCGCACCCAGCGCAGCCACTCACCGTCGAGCGAGGCGGGGCGCGTCAGCCAGATCGGAACGACGGCCACGACCGGACTGAGCCCTGCCTCGACCGCGGCGCCGAGGGCATGCTCGAGCAGAGTGCGACCGTCCAACAGCGCCAGCTGCTTGGCGCTGCCGAAGCGCCGGGAGGTGCCGGCCGCCAGGATTACCGCACCAACCGGTCCCGATCGGTTCATCGGCCTTATTAGACTGCGCGCAGTGACCGAGCCGGACGCGTATGACGCAATTCCCAAGGTCGAGCTGCATTGCCATGTCGAAGGCACGATTCGTCCTTCGACCGTCGTGGAGCTGGCCCGCAAGAACGGCCGCCGGCTGCCGACCGAGGATCCCACCGAGCTGTACCGATACCACTCGCTGGATTCCTTCCTCGCCATCTTCTGGCTCGTCCAGGAGCTGCTGGTCGATCCGTCCGACTGGGAGAGGGCCGCCTACGAGTCGATCGTCGATGCCGCGCCGCATGGACTGCGGTACCGCGAGATGTTCTTCACGCCGGCTCGCCACCTGGCGGTGGGGCAAAAGCTCGGGCAGATCGTGGCCGGGCTGACACGCGGTGTCGAGCGGGCCGAGCAGGAGACCGGGGTGCGCTGCATGCTGATCTGCGATATCGACCGCGCCTTCGGAGGCAGCGCCGGGCTCGAGCTGGTCAGCCTGCTCACGGAGCTGCGGCGGGCCGGGGCAGCCGAACGGGTGATCGGGGTCGGCATGGACTCAACCGAGAGGGCCGTTGACCCGCGGCAGTTCAGCGATGCCTTCGCCCTGGCGCGTCGGGAAGGGCTCCGGCGGACCGGGCACGCCGGCGAGGATCTCGGCCCGGCCAATATCGCGACGGCCCTCGCCGCACTCCAGATCGAACGGATCGATCATGGCCTCGCGATCCTCGATGATCCCGAGCTGACGCGCCGCGTGGCCGAAGAGCAGACGCCCCTGACCGTCTGCCCGAACAGCAACGTGCTGATCGCGAACAAGTACGCGCGGCTGGAGGATCATCCGTTCAGGCGCATGCGCCAGGCCGGGCTGCTGGCCACGCTCAACACCGACGACCCGGCGATGACCGACCTGGACCTCGGCCAGGAATACCGGAGCGTGGCGCAGGCCCTGGAGCTGACCTGGTCAGAGGTCGTGGCGGTGAGCCTCGACGGCATCGAGGCGAGCTGGCTGGATGTGGGCGAGAAGCAGGCCATGCGCGCCGCGTTCGAGCGCGAGATCGCGGCCATTCAGGTATGACCGATCGGCCGCTGCCCGTGCGAGTCGACCTCGCATTCACCGGCGGATTGCTCGTGGACGGCAGCGGAGGACCATCCCGCCCCGGCACCATCGGATCGCTCAACGGTCGCCTCGTGCTCGGAGAGGCTGATTGGTGGCCGGAGGCTGGCCGCATGGTCGACGCCACCGGACTGGTGGTCGCCCCGGGCTTCATCGATCTGCACAGCCACGGCGGCCTGGTCATCCTGGCCGATCCGCGCCATGAACCCAAGGTGCGGCAGGGAGTCACCACGGAGGTGATCGGGGTCGACGGCAACGGCTACGCGCCCTTTCTCCGTCACGAAGACCTCCTCGCCTTCGTCGAGCTGAACGCTGGGCTGGACGGGCGCCCGGAGATCGACTACGACTGGGGCAGCGTGGCGTCCTACATCGGTCGCTATGACCGCGGCCAGGCGATCAACGTGGCGGTCATGATCGGCAACAGCGCGCTGCGCATCGGTGCCGTCGGCTGGGGCGACCGACCGGCAGATGAAAGGGCGCTGGCCAACATGCAGGCCGCCCTGCGCGAGGCGATGGAGGAGGGCGCCTTCGGGGTCAGCAGCGGTCTCGACTACCCGCCCGGCTCGTTCGCATCGACCGACGAGCTGGCGGCGCTCACTGCCGCCGCGGCGGGCCTCGGGGGCTTCTATCACACGCATGTTCGCTACCCGCTCGGCGACGGCTTCCTCGACCCGTTCCGGGAGGCGATCGAGATCGGCAGGCGTGGCGAGGGGCCGGTGCACCTGACCCACTTCTATCATCGCCGGTCGTACCCCGGAGGCCCTGAGCTGCTGCTCGAGCTGGTCGACGATGCCCGGCGTTCCGGGATGGACGTCACCTTCGATGCGTATCCGTACGAGTGGGCCTCGACTCGGCTGCTGATCCAGATCCCGCAGTGGGTTCAGGTCGGTGGGCCGATGGCGCTCAAGGAGCGCCTGACTGATCGGTCCATTCGCGATCAGCTGCGTACCGAGCTGGCCGCCCGCGGGGCGACGTATGCCACCGACGCCGGCTGGGCCGACGTGCGGCTTGGTGCCTTCACCCGCCCGGAGAACCTCCGTTGGGAGAGCTGCACCCTGGCCGATGTCATGCGCGAGCGCGGCGTCGACGCGGTTGAGGCGATCTGCGATCTGCTGCTGAGTGAGGACCTGCGCGTGGCGCAAGTGACCAGCGGCCCGTGGAGCGAGACCCTCCCCCACTTCGTTCGCCATCCGGTCGGCATGGTCGGCACGGATTCGACCTTCCTCGGCGAGAAGCCGTCGCCGCGCACCTATGGATCGTTTCCGCGCATCCTCGGCCAGTTCGTGCGCGACGAGGGCCTGCTCTCGCTCGAGGAGGCTGTGCGCAAGATGACCTCGGCACCCGCTGCGCGGCTGGGCCTTCCCGACCGCGGGCGGCTGCGCGACGGGTATGCCGCTGACCTGGTTGCCTTCGACCCGGTCCGTGTGCGCTCGAACGCGACCTACGACGAACCGCGCCGCTATCCCGACGGGATCGAGTACGTCGCGGTCAACGGCGAGCTGGTGGTGGATCTGGGCGTGCACACGGGAGCCCTGCCCGGTCGAGCGCTGCGAAGAGGGCGGACGGTGCTATCGTCCGGCGGAGGAGGAGCGAGGACCGCATGACGCGCACTCTGCCGCCGCGAACGCGGCCCGCAACCGCGCCGGAGGCACTGGTCGTCCCGCCCGATGGCACCGTCGCGGGCAGTGCCAGGCCACGCGCGCCGCTCCGCCGGGAGGGGCCGGCCAAGCTCACCGGGCTGGCCAAGTACGCGGACGACCTGATCTTCCCCGGCGCCTGGTACGGGGCCACCATTCGTTCCACGGAGCCGCATGCGCGCCTGCTGGCGATCGACCTGGACGCCACATTCGACTGGAGCCGCGTGGCGGTGGTGACCGCTGCCGATATCCCCGGTGACAACGTCGTCAGCCTGATCCGCGACGATCAGCCGATCCTGGTGCCCGTGGGCGGCGAAATCCGCCACCAGGCCGAGCCGCTGTGCCTGATTGCGGCGGCCGGTCGGTCCACCCTGCGAGAGGCCAGGCGCCACCTCCGTGCCCGGACCGAGCGACTGCCCGCGGTCTTCGATCCGCTCCTGTCGACCGAGGAGTTCTCCCATTGCAGCGTCGGCCGCGGCGACCTGGAGAGTGGCTTCGCCGAGGCGGACGTGGTGATCGAGGGGACGTATCGGGTCGGACACCAGGAGCAGCTCTACATCGAGAACCAGGCCATGATCGCCGTCCCCCACCCCGACGGTGGCGTCACGGTCCGCGGCTCGTGCCAGTGCCCGTACTACATTCACCGCGCCCTGAAGCGCTCTCTCGAGCTGACCGATGCAGCAGGCGGTGGTGGTCCAGGCGGAGACCGGCGGTGGCTTCGGCGGCAAGGAGGAGTACCCCTCCATCGTCGCCCTGCACGCGGCGCTGCTGGCCCGCAAGGTCGGTAAGCCGGTGCGCATGATCTACGACCGGCACGAGGACCTCAGCGCCACCACCAAGCGTCACCCGGCGGTGATCCGGCATCGCACCGGGGTGACCCTGGACGGGCGGCTGGTGGCGCAGGAGATCGAGGTGGTGATGGACGGCGGGGCGTACTGCACGCTGACGCCCGTGGTGCTCTCGCGCGGCGTGCTGCACGCCGGTGGCCCGTATCGGTGCCCGAACGTGCAGATCCGGGGACGGGCGATGGCCACCAACACGCCACCCAACGGTGCCTTCCGCGGCTTCGGCGCCCCCCAGGTCGAGTTCGCAGCGGAGATGCAGGTCAACCGGATCGCGGAGGCGCTGTCGATCAGCCCGCTCGAGCTTCGTCGTCGTTGGGCGTTCCGCGAGGGCGACATCACTCCGACCGGGCAGGTGCTGCGCGAGAGCGTGGCCGCCGTCGAGGTGCTCGAGGCGGCCGCCGACGCGAGCGAATTTGCGCGCCACAGCGAACAGACGAGGCACGCACGGGAGGCGCGACTTCCATCCGCGCGAGTGGCGTCGGGAATCGGGCTTGCGCTGGGCTGGCACGGAGCCGGTTTCACCGGTTCGGGCGAGGTGCACATCGCCAGCGTCGCATCGGTCGAGCTGACCGATACCGGCGTGATCCAGGTACTGACCGCCCAGACGGAGATGGGCCAGGGCACCAGGACCATCTTCCCGCAGCTGGTGGCCGGGGAGCTCGGCATCGACCCGGATGACGTGGAGGTCGCGCCCCAGGACACCAGCATCGTCCCCGACTCCGGCCCGACCGTTGCCTCGCGGACGGCGATGGTGGTCGGCGGCCTGATCATCAACGCGGCCCGACGACTACGGGCGCAGGTCGAGTCGGCCACCGGTCGTGGGTTCGCCGAGTCATACCGGGACTTCGCCACCGAGCACGGAGGATTGCGGGTGGACGAACGATTCACGCCGTACCCGAACGTCCACTTCGACGAGGCCACCTACACCGGCGACGCGTACCCCGCCTTTGGATGGGCCTGCGCGGTGGCGCAGGTGGAGGTCGACCTGGATACCGGCGAGGTCACGGTCCGCGACGTCGTCTCCGCCGATGACGCCGGACGCATCATCCATCCGGTGCTCGCCGAAGGCCAGGTCGAGGGGGGCACCCTGCAGGCGGTGGGCTATGCCACCATCGAGGAGATCAAGCTGGTCGACGGTCGCTACCTCAACGACCGATTGGCGACCTACCTGATTCCAACCTCGCTGGATGCGCCGCGGATCCGCGCGGTCCTGGTCGAGAAGCCGTTCTCGGGTGCGCCGCATGGTGCCAAGGGGATCGGCGAGCTTCCGATGGACGTTGGAGCACCGGCCGTGGTGGCCGCCATCCACGACGCGACGGGCGTCTGGATCCACGATCTGCCGGCCTCGCCGGAACGCATCCTCGCCGCCCTCACCGGAGCCCCATCGCCCGCCGCGCCGGGCGTGAGCGCCTCGGCGCCCGAAAAGGGTGCGGCATGAGCTATCGGTTCGTGGTGAACGGGGAGCCGGTCGAGGTCGAGGTCCCCGGGATGCGCCGTCTTCTTGACGTGCTCCGCGAGGAGCTGCACCTGACCGGCACCAAGGAGGGGTGCGGCGAGGGCGAATGCGGCGCCTGCAGCGTGCTGCTCGACGGCGCCGTGGTCGATTCCTGCCTCGTGCCGATCTGCCAGGTCGAGGGGACGGTCGTGCGAACCGTGGAGGGGCTCGCCGGCGACCAGCCGCTCAACGACCTGCAGGCCGCGTTCCTGGAGACAGGTGGTGCTCAATGCGGCATCTGCACGCCGGGCATGCTGATGGCCGCCGAGGCCTACCTGGCGGTCGGCACGCCGGTCACCGATGAGGCGATCCGCGAGGCGATCGCCGGCAACCTGTGCCGCTGCACCGGCTACACCAAGATCGTCGAGGCGATCGCGCTGGCCGCGGAGCGTCGCCGCGGCGACGCTTCCACCTGAGCCGATGCCGCACGAGCCGCCGGTCGTTTCCCCGCGGACGCTGGCCGAGGCCTATGCCGTGCTGGCAACCGGCCCGTACCGCCCGCTGGCCGGCGGGACCGACCTGCTGGTCCAGATCACCGGCGAGCTCGGCGAGCTACCCGAGCGGGTGCTGGACATTTGGCACCTTGACGAGCTGCGCGGCATGCGGGTCGAGTCCAACGCGCTGGTGATCGGTGCCCTGACCACCTACGCGGAGATCCGGCGATCACCGTTGGTGGCCGAATTCCTGCCGGCGTTGGCCGAGGCCGCGGCCACCATCGGGGCGGCCCAGATACAGAATCGAGGGACGATCGGCGGCAACGCCGTGAATGCCTCGCCGGCCGGCGACATGCTGCCGCTGCTGCTGGCATGCGAGGCGCAGTTCGTCCTGGGCAGCGCCCACGGCGAGCGTTGGGTCGCGGCCCGCGAGTTCTGGCCCGCCTATCGCCGCACGGCACTCGCTGGCGACGAATTGCTGCTGCGTATCAGCCTGCCCCTGGCCAACGGGCGCCAGGTTCGCTACCGCAAGGTCGGCACGCGGCGGGCGCAGGCGATCAGCAAGGTGGTGATGGCGCTCGCCTGGCAGACCGATCGGCCCGCTGACCCGCGGACCCCCTGGCGCAAGGTGCGGCTGGCCCTGGGCTCGGTGGCGCCGACCACCATCCGCGCTCCGCGTACCGAGGGCGTAATGGAGGGATCCGCTCCCGACGAGCCGACCGCTGATCGAGCCGCGGCCGCGCTGGCGGACGAGATCCAGCCGATCGACGACGTGCGCTCCACGGCCGACTACCGCCGGGCGGTCGCGGCCCGTGTCCTGCACCGGCTGATCCGGGACGAGGGAGGTTGGTAGTGGCCATCGCCGAATGACCGAGCTGCCGCCCGGCATTGCTCTCACCGCTGAGCCTGCCGAGGTCGCCTCCGGCATCCTGAGCGCGGAGGCGCTGACCTTCGTGGGGCAGCTGCATCGGACCTTCAACGGTCGCCGGCAGGAGCTGCTGGCAGCCCGCGCGGAGCGCCAGGCCAGGTTCGACTCCGGCGAATTGCCGGACTTCCTGACCGAGACGGCACTGATCCGGCAGGACGCCACCTGGCGCGTGGCGCCGGCTCCTGCCGACCTCGACGACCGCCGAGTGGAGATCACCGGCCCGGTCGAGCCGAAGATGATGATCAACGCGCTCAACTCCGGCGCACGGGTCTTCATGGCCGACTTCGAGGACGCCCTCTCCCCCACCTGGGCCAATGTCGTGACCGGCCAATGGGCGGTCCGTGAAGCGGTTCGTCGTCGCCTCACCTTCCAGGCCGATGACAAGGCTTACGCGTTGCATGCGGAGATTGCGACCCTGGTGATCCGGCCGCGTGGCTGGCACCTCGACGAGGCGCACCTGCTGATCGACGGCTCCCCCATCTCGGCGTCGCTCTTCGACTTCGGGCTCGTCCTCTTTCACAACGCTCGCGAGCAGCTGGCACGCGGCTCCGGTCCGTACTTCTACCTGCCGAAGCTCGAGTCGCACCTCGAGGCGCGCCTTTGGAACGACGTCTTCCTGGTCGCACAGGAGCAGCTCGGCATCCCGCGCGGGAGCATCCGCGCCACCGTGCTCATCGAGACGATCCTGGCCGCCTTCGAGATGGAGGAGATCCTCTACGAGCTGCGCGAGCACGCCGTCGGGCCTCAACGCCGGACGCTGGGACTACATCTTCAGCCTGATCAAGAAGTTCCACGCGCGGGCGCGACATGATCCTGCCCGACCGCGCCCAGGTGACCATGGCGGTGCCGTTCATGCGGGCCTACCAGCAGCTCCTGGTGCGCACCTGTCATGCGCGGGCGGCGCACGCCATCGGCGGGATGAGCGCCTTCATCCCCAACCGGCGAGAGCCCGATGTGACGGAGCGCGCCCTGGCCGCTGTGCGCGAGGACAAGCAGCGGGAGGCCGGCGACGGCTCCGACGGGACCTGGGTCGCGCACCCCGACCTGGTGCCGGTGGCGCGCGCCGCCTTCGACGCGGTGCTCGGCGATCGACCGAACCAGAAGGAGCGGCTGCGGGAGGATGTGCGCGTCACGGCGCGCGACCTGCTCGATACCCGGGTGGCGGGTGGCCGGGTGACCGAGGCCGGCATCCGGACCAACGTGAGCGTGGCGCTCCAGTATCTCGCGTCGTGGCTGGCCGGGAACGGTGCTGCCGCGATTAACAACCTGATGGAGGACGCCGCCACCGCCGAGATCAGCCGCAGCCAACTCTGGCAGTGGCGAGTTCACGGGATCGCGCTCGACGATGGCAGGTCGATGTCCGCCGAGCTCTACACCGCCACCCGCGACCAGGAGCTATCGCGCCTGGAGTCCGCCCTCCCCGGCTTCCGCTGGACCGATGCCGCCAGGCTTCTGGACGACCTCGTCCTCTCCGACCGCTTCACCGAGTTCCTGACCCTGAACGCTTACGCGCTGCTGCGCTGACGTCCCTGAGTAGTCATTCGAGAAACAGCCCCCCAGTCCTAACCTTCGCGATGCGGGTCGGCTAGTGCGGTGGCCAGGGCTCCGCAGGATCGTGGGGAGGGAAGACGCCGCCGTCAAGCAACTGCCGCTCACCGAGCGGCTCGTCGAGAGCAACGACGACACGCGTCGCCGGGTTGCCTTGGCACGTGAAGAATTCGCCTGGCTGTGGGTGCACGGCGAAGACGACCAGAACGTCGCGTTGTCCGTAGATGATGGCTGGCGAGAGGACTCGACCTTCCGATGACTGCCCACCGGCACAGGCCGTTTCGGTCACCAGCGCCACGAACCCCCGGTCCTCGGGAGCAGGAAACGGAGCGCTCGGGTCCAATACCCAGGTAGCATCGTTCAGGCCTTCAAACACCGCCCTAGGCCGGCACTGACCCCAGCCGACGACCTTCCAGCCGTCCGGCTGGCGCTCCACCTCCGCCTCGACAAACGGAGGATCTCCGGCGACTTGGGCGACGAACGAAGCGCCCGTCTCATCGAGGCCTGCGAGGAGCCACCCAGATTCGGGCAGGAATCCGTCGGCATCTGGCGTCTGCAGAAAGGCGCGAAGTGCAGCCGCGGCGGGATGCGGCGCCCGTTCGGCATTTGGCGGCTCCGCGAGCAGCTCGATCGAGAACGGCCGCCCGCCGCAGCTGAAGCGTAGGAGGCCAATGGGGTCCGATGGCGGCGACGCGCCAGATGGACCAGGCTCCAGTGTCGGCGCGGTGCCGGCGCAGGCAGAGAGGATCGCGGCCAGGACGAGTAGACGGGTGTGCCTCACAGCACGCGTACACCTGAACGCTGAGCGGTGTTCATACGCTCACAGGCTCCGCTCCCGGAAGGAGCCGGCGCCGCGCCGCCCGACGAAGGCACTGTCGCGGATCACCGGTTGGCCTCGCACCAGGACGGTGCGTACTGCGCCGGAAGCAGTCATTCCCTCGTACGCAGTGAAGTCGCTGGTGTGGTGCAGATCGGCCTGGCAAATGGTGCGGCTTGCGTTCGGGTCGAACAGCACGAGGTCGGCATCCCGACCGACCTCAATGGTTCCCTTCATCGGTAAGCCGAAGAGGCGGGCGGGAGTGGTGGCAAGCACATCAACCATCCGCTCGACCGTGATCCGCCCTTTCGCGACCCCCTCCGCGTACACGACTGAGAGCAGTGTCTCGATTCCCGGCGCGCCGTTGCTGATCTGCGGGAAGGGCGGAGCCGGGACGCGCTTCTCGACCGCCAGCCGATCCGGCACGTGGTCGGTGGCCACCACATCCAGGCCGCCGGCGCGCAGGCCGAGCCAGAGCGCCTGCCGGTCGGCCTCGGAACGCAATGGGGGCGAGATGACGCTGCGGATCACGTCGGCCTCGTCGGGCGCTTCGTATCACACATCGGTCAAAGCCAGGTAGTGCGGGCAGGTCTCGGCGTAGACGGGCCAGCCGCGCGCCTTGACGGCGGCCACTTCGGCCAGCGCATCGGCGCAGGACAGGTGCACGACATAGACCGATGCCTCCGCGGCCTGAGCCAGGGCGATTGCTCGATGGGTCGCCTCCGCCTCGGCGTAGGTGGGACGGGTCAACGCATGGTGCCGGCACGTGACGTTGCCGTTGGCCACGGCATCGGCCACCAGGGCGTCGATGACGGTGGCGTTCTCGCAGTGGACCTGCAGCATGCCGCCATGCCGGCCTGTCACGCGGAGCGCCGCGAAGAGGCGCTCATCGGTCAGTCGGAAGTCGTAGACCATGAACGCTTTGGCGGTCGGGACGCCGGATGCGATCAGCTCGGGCAGCTCGGCAACCGGGTCCTCCTGCTGCCCGCTGATCACCGCCGACAGGCCGAAATCGATCGCCGACTCCCCCTCAGTCCGGGCTCGGAACTCGCGCATCCCAGCGAGCAGCGAGCGCGAGCCCTCGTCCGAGATGCCGGTCCCCGGGTTGTTGAAGGCGAGAAAAGTGGTCGTGCCGCCGAAGGCCGCGGCCACCGAATCTGCGAAGAACCGATCCGGCTCATCGGGGCTCGGCAGTCGGGTATGGGTGTGAACGTCAACGCAGCCCGGGAGGACCAGCAGGCCGCTGGCGTCCAGCGTTTCGACCCCTCGTCGCGCCAGGTCCGGGGCCACCGCTTCTATGCGGCCA
Organism: uncultured Chloroflexia bacterium; assembly: GCA_963750025.1. Lineage (GTDB taxonomy): Bacteria > Chloroflexota > Limnocylindria > QHBO01 > QHBO01 > CF-167. The sequence continues at coordinate 83,614 of CAVVPF010000020.1, read as the reverse complement.
CCGCTGATGGCTACATCGGCCGGGAAGGAGCACTCTGCGGTAACCGCAGTCCCGCCGGTGACGATGAGATCAGTCAACCATGCTCACCGATCGAGTCTCTCACACCGCTAGCTGGTCGGTCACATTGGGCAGCACGGGGGCTCCGGCATTGCCGATAGGGCCGAACTGAAAACCAATGAGGCCCCGATCCCGAGCGCGGAACCAAACGCCAACCGCGCCAGTCGCTGTCGAGGTTCGAGGCCGCTCGCCGTCTTCACGGAATGTCTTTCGCCCAGCAACGCAACGAGCAGCACCACGAACGTCATCCCCATGAGGAGCAGCACAGCGAGCACCGCCAAGTTCGACCTGGAGAACATTCCCGGGTACGCGAGGAGAACTACCAGGCCATAGATTCCGAACATGCCAGCGATCGCACAGGCGATCGCTGCGAGAACGCCGAGGAAGTGACCCCAGCGAGCGCCCCCCGACAGCCCCCATCCCGTGATGGCGGCAAACACGGCGAGAACAAGGAGCCCGGAGCCGGATTCGAGACTCCGGGTGTACTCCGTGACCGGCGGCGGCCGCACCACCACGATGCCAGCAAACGCGAACACGCCGGCAACGACACCCATCACCACCACACTCGCGGCTCTGCGAAGAGTCATCGGTCCGTTTCGGTGATCTCGATCTCCTGCGCCCCATGCCACAGGACCCGCCGCCCCATCTCGCGAAGCTGCTCCCTGCCCGTCACCACCGTCGCGAAATGGTTCCCGGCCAACTGCCCCAGCTTCGAGGAGAACGTGCAGGCTCCGTACGCGAAGAGGATCTCGCATTCCGACAGATCGCCGGTGTAGATGAGCAGCTCGCCGGGCGCCGGGTGCGAGGTGTGATTCTCATACCCGACCCCCACCTTGAGGTCGCCGAATGGGATCCAGGTCCCCTCGCCGCTCCATCGACAGTGGATCAGTTGTGCTTGAATCGGCAGCAGGCGCCGCACCGCCTCGACCGTTCGAGGCGCATCGGGCTCCCAGCGGGCGGTAAAGTGGAGGTCGCCAACGCGGATCGTCAGGTTCGCCATGCGCGGAGGATAGCAGTGGCCGATCCCCGTCCGACCATCTCGACCCACGTCCTGGACCTGGAACTGGGGGTCCCCGCTGCCGGCCTGCCGGTGGCCCTCTTCAGGCTCGAGCCCGACGGCCGCCCGGAGCTGATCGCCGAGTTAGAGACCGATGCGGAAGGACGGATCCGCTCCCTGCTGGCCGATGAGCTGGTCGCCGGTGAGTATCAGCTCGTGTTCGACCTGGCCGCGTATGCCGCGACGCTCGATCGCGATGCGGATTTCTTCGAGAACATGGCCGTCGGGATACGGGTCGACGACCCGGATCGCAGTTACCACGTGCCGCTGCTGCTCTCGCCATTCGGCCTATCCACCTATCGCGGAAGCTGATGGGCTTCCCGTCGATTGCAGCCCTCAACCAGCTGGACTCCGCCGCCTTCGCCGAGGAGGTGACTCCCCTGTTTGAGGGAGCGCCGGGGTTCCTGGCCCGCCTGGCGGCGGCGCGACCATTCGCGTCCGATGCGGCATTCTTCACAGACGCCCTGGAGGTGGCCCGCAGCATGCCGGAGGCCGATCAAATCGAACTGCTGGCAGCGCATCCCCGCATCGGAGCCGATCCAGCCAGCATGTCGTCGACGTCGTTTCAGGAGCAGGGCTACGGTGCCGAGCCCGATGACGATGCGGAGCGTGTGGCCGATGAGCTGACCATGCTCAACGAGATCTACGATGCGCGGTTCGGGTTTCGGTTCGTCATCTTCGTGGCAGGACGACCCCGCGCATCGATCGCCCCCCTGCTCGAGGCCTCGCTGCGCAACGACCGGCTGGCGGAGCTGCGCCGCGGCCTGGACGACGTGATCGACATTGCTGCCGACCGCCTGGGTCGGTTACGTGGTTCGGACGAGCAGTTCGGGGAGGGCGCTTGATGGAATATGAGATTCACTATGGCAAGGCCGACGTCAAGGTCTATCGCACGCATGGGGCGGCGCTGGTCGGGGTCACCGTCATTCCCGAGTCGCCCTTCAACGGGCGGGATAACACGTTGATGGCAGCCGAGCTGGAGGTCGCCGTCCGCGGAGACGCATTCCTGGACGCCTATACCCGCGGCGACAACCGGATGGTGGTCGCCACGGACACCATGAAGAACTTCATGCATACAGCCTCGCTCGACTGTGGCGCGTCGACGCTGGAAGGCTGGCTGCACGATCTCGGGAATCGGTTCCTTCAGACGTACCCGCACATGCAGCGGCTGACCATGAGCGGCCGCGAGCTTCCGTTCGCCGCCGCCCTCGTCCCCGCGCCGGACGGCTTCGCCAGCTCCGAGGTGCTCTTCTCCCGTGACCGGAACGACCGATCGATCGCCAGCGTGGACCTGGAGCGCGATGGCACGGGTGGCGTGCGCGTCACCGGGCATACCTGCGGACGGACCGATTTGCAGCTGATCAAGATCACTGGCAGCGCCTTTGCCGACTTCGCCGCGAGACGAGCACACCACGCTCCCCGAGCGACGCGATCGTCCGCTCTACATCTGGTGCGACATCGGCTGGCGCTACGCCGATCCGATGGAAGCGCTGGGGACCGATGCCTCGCGCTACGTGGCCGGCGAGCAGGTGGCCGACCTGGCGGCATCGGTCTTCCACGAGTTCGTCAGCCTGTCGATCCAGCACCTCGTCCACGAGATCGGGACGCGCATGCTGGCGCGCTGGCCGCAGCTCGCGGAGGTCAGCTTCGAGGCCCAGAACCGGCTCTGGGACGTGGTTGCCGAGAGCGAGGCCGATCCCCGCATCAAGACCTACGCCGATCCTCGCCCGCCGTTCGGCAGGCTCGGCCTGGTGATGCGCCGAGACTAGAGCCCCGAGGCGCGGCAGCTCGATCGCCGGGCAACGATCCATCACCACCAGTAGACCCGCCGCTTCGGCGCGTTCGGCCGCGGCCTCGTCCATACCTCCAGCTGGAGCCAGACCGCCTTGGCGCCGATCGCGATCGCCTCGTCGACGTGGTCCCCGCCTCCTCCGAGCGACGAAAGATGTCGACCACCTCGATCGGCCGGCCCGCAGCCCGAGCCGCGTCGGCCGCTGATGCGCAGGTCCGGGTAGCATCGTCAGCCCGTGAACCGCGGTCTCGCGCGGATTGATCGGGATCACCTCGTAGCCGTAGCGCAACAGCGTGCGCGAGACACCGTGGCTGGGACGCAGCGCGTCTGGCGGAGCAGCCGACGACCGCCCAGGTGTGCGTCTCGCGGAGCACCCGCTCGATGGTGGCCGCTCGGTGAAACGGCTCATCGAGACCTCGACAGCTCCTGGAGCGCCGCCTTGATGCGCAGATCCAGGCCGCCGTCGTTTCCCGCCACCGCTCCGGCAGCACGCCGTGCCTCCGACCCGGTGTATCCCAGCGACTCCAGGGCCGCAACCACGTCGGAGTCGCTTGAGGCTCCCCCACCGGCCGCGATCCCGGCGGCGTGGATCTTCTCCTTGAGCTCCAGGATGACCCGCTGCGCGGTCTTGCGGCCGACGCCGCTCACCGAGGTGAGGAGGTCGAGCGTCATCGGTCACGATGGCCAGCTGGAGCTTGGTCACCGCGTGCGCCGCGGTGATCGCCAGGGCAAGGCGCGGCCCGACGCCGCTGACGGTCATCAGCAGCTCGAAGAAGGCCAGCTCCTCTGGCGAGGCGAAACCGAAGAGCGCCTGCTGATCCTCGCGGACGAGGTGGTGGACCACAGTTTCGCCTCGGCTCCGACGCGCAGGCGTGCGATCAGGCTCGGGCCCGCCATGACCCGATAGCCGATCGCCGCCGAGCTCGATCAGGACCGAGTCCGAGCCGACCTGGGTGACCGGCCCCCGCAGGGAGCCGATCAACGCGAAACCGCCACCCGGGCCGCAGAGGCGGCACGGTAGACGCTGCCGATGGCGACCGCCAGCGCATCGGTGGCGTCGTCAGGCACCCCGTCGAGGGTCACCCCCAGCAGCCGTGCCACCATCGTCGCCACCTGGCCCTTGTCGGCGGCGCCATTGCCGCAGACGGCCTGCTTCACCTCGTTCGGCGTCGGCTCATCGACCGCCAGACCGGCTTGGGCGGCGACCAGCAACGCCACGCCGCGGGCCTGCCCGACCGTCATGGCGGTCTGCACGTTGCGCTGAAAGAAGAGCCGCTCGACGCCGACGCGCTGCGGATGATGGAGGGCCACCAGCTCGACCAGCGCGCGGTGCAGCGAGCTCAGCCGCTCGGCATCGGTCTCCGTCGGGGGCGGTGCGGATGACCCCTGCGTCCACCAGCCGTAGTTGGCCTTCGGTCAGCGCAACGAGGCCGAAACCGCAGACGGCGGTGCCAGGATCGATGCCGAGCGCAATCACTCCGGCATGGTAGCGCCCGATCAGGCCACCGAGGCTTCGAGCTGCTCCAGCAGGGCGTCAGGGATGTCGAAGTTGGCGTACACGTTCTGCACGTCGTCAAGGTCCTCCAGCCGCTCGACGAACTGCAGCACCTGGCGCGCGGCCTTCTCATCGTTGATCTCGACCCGTGTCGTCGGCTCCATCGTCAGCTCCGCCGACGTGGCCGCGTATCCGGCGGCTGCCAGGGCGGACCGCACCGGCTCGAGATGCCCCGGTTCGGTCACGACTATCAGCGCGCCGCCTTCTGGTGAGCCGACGTCGAGAGCGCCGGCGTCGATGGCGGCCAGTGTCAGCTCATCCGGATCTCGCCCGTTCAGCGGAAGCGTGATCAATCCGCGATGCTCGAACTGCCAGGCGACCGGGGTGAGCGATCCGCCGACCTTACTGAAGATGCTGCGCACCTCCGAGGCGGTGCGATTGCGGTTGTCGGTCATGGTCGCCACGATCAGCGCCACATTGGCCGGGCCGATCCCCTCGTAGGTGATCTCCTCGTACTGCTCGGCCTCGCCGCCGGCGCCGCTGGCTCGCTCGATCGCCCGCCTGATGTTCTCCATCGGCATGCTGTTGGAGCGCGCGTTATCGACCGCCATGCGCAGGCGGTAGTTGCCGTCGACGTCGCCCCCGCCCTGCCGCGCGGCGGTGATGACCTCGCGGGTCAACTTGGTGAAGAGCGCTCCGCGCTTCGCGTCGTTGACGCCCTTCTGCCGCTTGATCTGGGACCACTTGCTGTGACCGGACACGGCGAGATTGTAGCAATGCCGGGTCCGCCCCCGGCGCGTCCCTATAATTGGCGTCACCGCTTGACGATTCGCCCGAGGCGCAATCGGCCTCGGCTGCTGCGACCCGAACAAGGAGCACCGATGAAGCCGTCCACCCCTGACCGGATCAGGAACGTTGCCCTCATCTCCCACGGTGGCGCAGGCAAGACGAGTCTCGCCGAGGCGATGCTCTTCGATGCCGGCGCCATCGCGCGCCTGGGCAGCGTCGATGCCGGGACCGCGACGCTCGACTACGACCCGGATGAGCAGAAGCGCAAGCAGAGCATCAACCTGGCGATCGGGACGCTCGAGGCGGACGGCGCGCGGATCACGCTCGTCGACACGCCCGGCTACGCCGACTTCCAGGCCGATGTGGTCGAGGCGCTCTGCCGCGGTCGACGCCGCGATGCTGGTGGTCGATGCATCGGCCGGCGTCGAGGTCGGCACCGAGGAGGTCTGGCGGCTGGCGGAGGAACGAAGGCTCCCCCGCTTCATCTTCGTCAACAAGATGGACCGCGAGAATGCCAACTTCGACGCCGTCCTGGACTCTCTGAAGGCGACCTTTGGCCCCAAGATCGCCCCGGTCTACCTCCCGATCGGCTCCGCCGAACAGTTCCGCGGCTACATCGACGTCATCGAGCAGCACGCCAACATCTACGAGGGCGGCAAGCCCCACGAGGCGCCGATCCCCGACGAGATGCGCGCCGGCGAGGAGTCGCGCCGCGAGGCGCTGGTCGAGGCCGCCGCCGAGGCCAGCGACGAGCTGATGACCAGGTACCTCGAGGGCGAGCCGATCAGCGATGACGAGATCGAGGCGGCAGTCCACAAGGGCACGCGTGAAGGCAGCGTGGTGCCGGTCTTCGTTGGCAGCGCGCTGAAGAACATCGGCGTTCGCGAGCTGGCTGGCCATGATCGCCAAGCACATCCCTTCGGCCGCCGAGGCCGGCGGCCGAACCACCACCGACGGCAAGCCGATCGAGCCCGATCCGGCGGCGCCCTTCGTGGCCCAGGTCTTCAAGACCACGGCCGATCCGTTCGTCGGGCGTCTCACCTACTTCCGGGTCATCTCCGGCACGCTCCACGCTCAGGGCCACCTCTGGAACGCCACGCGCAAAGAGGAGGAGCGGATCGGGAACATCCTTGGCCTGCAGGGCAAAGAGCAGGTCAACCTGCCGCAGGCGGGCCCCGGGCGACATCGTGGCCGTCGCCAAGCTGGCCAGCACCCAGATCGGCGACGCCCTGGTCGGTGATCGGGCCCAGGCCGTGAGCCTGCCGCCCCTGCACTTCCGCGCGCCGTGCTCCAGGTCAGCATCGAGCCGGAGAGCAAGGCAGACCTCGACAAGCTGGGACAGGCGCTGTCAGCGCATGCTGGAGGAGGAGCCCTGCGCCCGCGTGCATCGCGAGGAGGGCACCGGCGAGACGATCCTGACGGCCATGGGCGACGCCCACGTCGACGTCCTGGTCGAGCGGCTCAAGCGCAAGTTCGGCGCCTCGGTGAAGACCGGCAGCCCCGCGCGTCCCCTACCGAGAGACGATCCGCAAGCCGGCCAAGATCGACAATCGCTTCAAGCGGCAGACCGGCGGCCATGGCCAGTTCGGCCACGTGGTCATCGAGTTCGAGCCGCTGCCATCGGGATCGCGGCTTCGAGTTCGGCGACAAGATCGTGGGCGGCGTGGTGCCGAAGCAGTACATCCCCGCCGTCGAGAAGGGGCTGCGCGAGACGCTGGCCGAGGGAGTGCTGGCCGGGTATCCGGTGGTCGACCTGCGCGCCCGCCTGGTCGACGGCAGCTACCACACCGTTGACAGCTCGGAGATGGCCTTCAAGGTCGCCGCCAGCCAGGCGCTCAAGCGCGCCTTCCCCGAGGCCGACCCGACCCTCCTTGAGCCGATCCTCGAGGTCGAGGTGGTCGTCCCCGACGAGTACATGGGCGACGTCATGGGGCAGATCACCGCGCAAGCGCGGCCACGTGCTGGGGATGGACTCGGCCGACGGGATGCAGCACCTGCGCGCCCAGGTGCCGCAGGCGGAGATGTTCCACTACGCCACCGAGCTGCGCAGCATCACCCAGGGGCGCGGCCGTTTCAGCTGGAAGCTGGATCACTACGCCGAGGTGCCCCAGCACCATCGCCGACAAGGTGATCGCCGAGCATCAGGCCAAGGTGGCTGCCGGCGAAAAGCACTAGGACGCACGGCGCGCCGCGGCAGGGTCAGGAGGGGAGGCGCTCCACCGCTGCCAGGTTGCGCTTGCCGCGACGAAGCACCAGCCACCGGCCGTGCAGCAGGTCCGCCTCAGCGGGTACAGTCGCCACGTCGCTCACCCGCTGGTTGTTGAGGTAAGCAGCCGCCCTCGCTGACGGTTCTCCGCGCCGCGGAGCGGCTCTCGGCGAGGCCGCAGGCCACCAGCAGGTCAATGATCGGGGGCAGCGGATCCCGGACCGCCGCACGAGGCAGCTCGGCCAGGGCGGATTCGAGCGTCGTCGGCGTCGAGCTCGTGCAGCTCCCCCCGCCCGAAGAGCGCTCGGCTCGCCGATCGCGGCCTGCCGCCGCGCGCTCGCCATGCACCAGCGCGGTCAACTCCGTCCGCCAGCGCTGTCTGCGCCTCGCGCGCCTGTGGACGGGCGGCGACGTCGGCCTCGAACGCCTCGATCTCGCGCGCGTGAGCGGAAGCTGAAAATCGCGCAGCAGCGCGCCCACATCGGCGTCGTCGGTGTTCACGAAGTACTGGTAGAAGGCGTACGGCGAGGTCATCTGCGGGTCGAGCCACAGGGTGCCGCCGGCCGTCTTGCCGTACTTCGAGCCGTCGGCCTTGGTGATCAACGGCGTGGCGAAGGCATGCACGGTCTCGCCGGTGACGCGACGGATCAGGTCAACCCCGGCGGTCAGGTTGCCCCATTGGTCGCTGCCCCCGGTCTGCAGGGTGCACCCGTAGCGGCGATGCAGCTCCAGGTAGTCGAATGCCTGCAGGATCTGGTAGCTGAACTCGGTGAAGCTGATGCCTCCGGCGCGCGAGGCGCGCACTGACCGCCTCCTCGATCGAGCATGCGGTTGACGCTGAAGTGCTTGCCGACGTCGCGCAGGAAGTCGAGCGCCGAGAGCGGTGCCGTCCAGTCCAGGTTGTTCACGACGCGCGCGGCCGCGGTCCGTCGAAGGACAGGTAGCGCTCCACCTGGCCGCGGATCCGCTCGACCCAGCCGGCCACCACGTCGGCCTCGTTGAGGCTGCGCTCGGCCGGCTCGCCCGCTCGGGTCGCCGATCAGCCCGGTCGCACCGCCGACCACGGCGATCGGGTCATGTCCGGCCAGCTGCAGGCGCCGCATCGTGACCAGCTGCACGAGGTTGCCGAAGTGGAGGCTCGGCGCGGTCGGGTCGAAGCCGCAGTAGAAGGTGACCGGGCCGGCGGCCAGTGCGGCGCGCAGCGCATCGGCATCGGTGCTGTGCGCGACCAGCCCGCGCCAGGCGAGGTCGTCGAGGATCTGGGCGGCCATGGGCCGATGAGTATATGGGCCGTGCTAGACCCTCGCGGCCTCCCGTGCTACGCTCGGCCCCGATGCACGCTGACGGCCGCCACGGCGGCCGCGCGCGGCCGCCTTCGGCGCAGCCCGCCGTGGCGCGCCGCACCGCTCCTCGGCGACTGGCATCGCGCCGCTCCCGGCGATGATCCTCGGCGTCTTCGCGGCCCTGGCCGTCGCCCTCTTCATCGGCGTCGTCGGCTGTCTTCGCGTCCTACACCAGCGGCCTCCCGGATCCGTCGCCAGCTCGAGCACTTCGAGCTGAGCGAGGGATCACGTGTCGCCTCGGCCGACGGCGTCGAGCTGGCCACCTTCGCTGCCGAGCAGCGGCGGGTGATCCCCTTCGCCCAGATCCCCAAGGTGATGATCGACGCACAGGTGGCCGCTGAGGACCGCACCTTCTGGACCAACCCGTGCATCGACTTCCGTGGCATCGTGCGCGCGGCGCTGCAGAACTTCTCCGCCTCGCGGACCGTGTCGGGTGCCTCGACCATCTGCCAGCAGCTGGTGCGCATCCGCCTCTTCGACGCCGACCTGCTCACCAACGCCGAGCGCCGCTGGGAACGCAAGATCAAGGAGGCGATCCTCGCCCTGCGGGTCGGCGATCGCTATCCGGGCACCGAGGGCAAGCAGAAGCTGCTGGAGATGTACCTCAACCAGGTCTACTACGGCAACAACGTCGTACGGCATCTGGGCCGCCGCCAGTCGCTACCTGGGCAAGGACATCACCTCGTCCGCCCCCGAGGACCAGCTGACCATCGGCCAGGCGGCCCTGCTGGCGGCGCTGGTGCGCGCCCCTTCAGCGCTCGATCCCACCCAGGCTGCGGTCCCGGAGACGGAACCTGACGGCAGCACCGTCCTGGTCGTGCCGAGCGATTCCGCGGCAATCCAGGCGCAGGGCTTCGTGCTCGACGGGATGGAGGCCACCGGCGCCATCACGTCAGCCCAGCGCGACGCGGCGGCCGCCGAACGGATCGTGCTCGCGCCGCCCAAGAACCAGCAGTACAAGGCTCCGCACTTCGTGTACGCCGTGCGACGAGCGGCGGCAGACCTGCTCGGCGGCGAGGACCTGCTCGACCGCGGAGGCCTCGTGATCACCACCACGCTGCAGTACCAGGGCTACCAGCTCGCCGCCGAGAAATGGGCGGGCATCGCCTATGACCTCGATCGCCTGACCGATGCCGAACTGCAAGCCAAGTACGGGAAGCCGGCGATGAGCTGGATCGTCAAGCTCCAGGCCCGCAACATCAACAACGACGCGCTGGTGACCCTCAACTACCGCACCGGGGCAGTGCTCGCCTACGTCGGCTCGGCAAACTACTATGGCGAGGCGACGCCCGAGCACCAGCCTGCGTACGACGTCGTGGGCCAAGCCTATCGGCAGTCCGGATCGGCCTTCAAGCCGATCACCTACGCGACCGGCTTCGAGCGCGGTGTGATGACCCCGGCGAGCTATGTTCATGGACGTCAAGGGGGAGATCGTCGACGGCTTCTCGGTCCCCGATGCGGACGGCGGCGAGCGCGGTCCGATTCGCCTTCGGGACGCGTTGAAGTACTCGCTGAACATCCCCGCGGCCAAGGCACAGCAGCTGATCGGCACCGAGAACGTGGTTGCCACGGCGGAGCGCTTCGGCCTGAAATGGGATCCACAGCAGGCCTCGGAGGTGGCGGTGCCGTCACTCACGCTGGGCACCATCGGGGTCCACATGCTCGATCTGGCGGGGGCGTACGGGGCGTTGGCCAACGGCGGCGTGCGCGCTGAGCCGTACCTGATCGAGAAGATCACCGATCGCCACGGGAACGTCATCTACGACCGAGCCACGGACGGTCCCAAGCCGGAACGGGTCATCTCGGCGCAGTCGGCCTACCTGGTCACCGACATCCTGGCCGACAACACCGACCCCGACCCAGAATTCCTCGTGGGGCCGGCCGCTTCCAGCTCAAGACCAATGACGGGCGGCGCCCCGCGACCCTGAAGACCGGCACCACCAACGACTTCCGCGACCTCCAGGCGATTGGCTACCTGGCGCCCGACCCCGATCCGACGGTCACCGAGGGCGCGATCATCACCGGCGTCTGGGTCGGCAACAGCGACTTCTCGGCCATCTCCAGGACGTCTTCGCCGCCGACGGCCCCACCTTCATCTGGCACGACTACATGGCCGAGGTGACGGCCGCCAACGAGCTGCCGTGCGCGACTTCTCGCGCGCCCGACGGAATCGTCGAGGTCGAGGTCGACGCGATGAGCGGCCATGCTGCCCGGCGAGCTCACCACCAAGACGCGTCACCGAGGATCTTCGCCGCGGGCCACCTGCCCGACCAAGCAGGACACCGCTGCACCGCAAGCTGCGCATCGAGGCCGCCACCGGCAAGATCTGGCAGCCCGGCTGCGGCGATGTGATCCTGCCACCCCGAGCCCGGGGACCGCACCCGATCCGTGCCAGCCGGCGCCTGGGGTGCCGGAAGAGAAGGTCTACCTGGACCTGTCCACCTGGGAGGCTGGCGCATCCGACCTGGGAGGCGGCCAACGGGCGTGGATCGAGCGCTACCGGGCAAGGAGGCGACGGTGCGCCGCTTCCCGGTCGGCACCGCTGGATGCGCCGCTGGCGCCCACCGAGACCGTGCACCCCCGGCGAGATTCCGACCTCCACCCCGTTGCCCAGCCCGTCGCCGTCGCCGACTCCCACCCCGCTGCCCACGGCGATCCCGACCGCGCTACCGACCGCCACTCCGCCGTCGACGTCGCCCTCGCCCAGCTAGAGCTGCGCGACCGTCGCTCCGTCGCCACCCTCCTCGCGCCGACCCGGGCGCGAGGATCGCACCCGCGGATGCTCGGCCAGCCACTCCCGGACGGCGCGCCGCAGCGCCCCTGTGCCGGTCCCGTGGACGATGACCGCCTCGTCGAGGCCGGCCAGCAGCGCCTGGTCGAGGTACGTCGACAAGCGCTCGAGGGCAGCCTCAACCCGCTCCCCGTGCAGGTCGAGGCGCGGCGAGATCTCGCTGGCGGCGCGCCGCCGCAGTTCATCGGCCTCGAGGTCGCGAGCCGGAGGGCCGGAGACCGGCTCGGGCACCACCTCCACGTCGTCGCTCGGCACCACAACCCGTGCTCCCTCGGTCTCCAGCGTCACTCGCCCCGTTCGTCCGCTCAGCTCGACGATGCGACCGATGCTGCCAAGGGTCCGGCTGCGGCCGAAGAGGCCGACGCGCGGCTGGGCGCCATCCGCTGACTCGTCTTGGGGGCCCTGCGGGGGCGCAATCTCCGCTCGCGCGCTCGCGGCGCGTTGGTCCAGGCGGTCGAGGGCGATCGTTCGCCTTTGCAGTCCGCGCGAGCGCGCAGGTTTCGCTGACGGGTGAGCTCACGCCGCAGGTCGGCAGCCTCCCGCTCGGCACGGGCCAGCAGGTCGTCGGCCGCCCGGCGTGCCTCGGCCAGGATCTCCCCCGCCTCGCGTCGCGCGCGCGCCACCCCGCTGCGTGGCTCGATCGCGTTCTTCCCCGGCAGCCCCCGCTCACGTCGTGCCTGCTCCAGCTCGATCGGCCCGCTCCTCGCCGGCGCGAGCGATGGCGGCCAGGGTCTCCTCCATGTTCACGTGCTCGGCGGCCAGTCGGGAACGGGCATCGGCCAGGATCTCCGGTGCCAGGCCGAGCCGCTGCGCGATGGCGAAGGCCTGCGACTTGCCGGGCAGACCGATCTCGAGGCGATAGGTCGGGCGCAGCGTCGCCACGTCGAAGGCAACCTGGCGTTGGTCACCAGCTCGTGCTCTTGGGCGAAGACCTTCAGCTCGGCATAGTGCGTCGTGGCAGCCACCGTGGCGCCCGGGTCAGCAGCCGCTCGACGATGGCCATCGCCAGCGCAGAGCCCTCGGTCGGATCGGTCCCGGCGCCGATCTCGTCGAGCAGCACCAGGGTCCGTGGTCCGGCGACAGCGGTGAAGCGCACCACGTTGCGCAGGTGGGTCGAGAAGGTCGACAGCGACTGGGCGATGCTCTGCTCATCGCCGATGTCAGCCATCAGCCGCCGATAGACCGGCAGCCGTGCTCCATCGGCGGCGGGCACCCGCAGGCCTGCCTGGTGCAGCAGCGCCAGTAGGCCGAGCGTCTTAAGCGAGACCGTCTTGCCCCCGGTGTTCGGGCCGGTGACGATCAACGCGCGATAGCCGAAGCGCTCTCCGATGCGCAGGTCGATCGGGACGGCCGATGGACCCAGCAGCGGATGCCTGGCCGAGAGGAGCTCGGCGGCATCATCGCTGAGGATCGGGCGCACGCCATCCACCTGCCGCCCCCAGCGCGCCCGAGCCATCCAGAAGTCCGCTCGGGCAAGAGCGGCGAGCGAGTCCTGCAGCGACGTAGCCTGGGCCTCCGACCAGCGCGCGACAGCTCCTCGAGGATGCGCTCCTCCTCGCGCTCGGCGTCGAGCATGGCCTGGGTCCATGTGTTGTTCAGCTCGACCACCGAGAGTGGCTCAATGAACAGCGTCGCGCCGGACGCGCTCTGGTCGTGCACGATCCCCTTCAACTTGCCCTTCGCCTCGGCGCGGATGGGGATGACGTAGCGCCCAGCACGCAGCGTGACGATCGCCTCGCCGATGACGCCGGCCAGCACTGACGAGCGGAGCATGGTGTTGAGGCGCTCCCTGACCCGGTCCTGCGCCGTTCTCAGCCGTCTGCGAATGGCGGCCAGCTCGCCGGAGGCGGAGTCGAGGATCTCTCCCGCCTCGTCGATGCTGCGTTCGATCCGCTGACGCAGCGGCGGGGCATCGTCGAGCTCAGCTCGCACGCCGGCCAGGTGGGACCCCTTCCAGCCGGACAGTCGCGCGGCGAAGAGGCCGGTTGCCCGCAACGTCTCGGCCAGATCGAGCAGGTCGGCGGGTGTGAGCCGACCACCGCGGGAGGCTCGTTCCAGCACCTGCCGAACGTCGCGTGCGCCGCCGATCCCTGCCTGGGCCTGCTCGTCGAGCAGGCGTGTCGCCTCGTCGGTCTGGTCCTGCAGGATAGCGACCAGAACGGGATCCGCCATCGGCAGGCTGGCGGCGGCAAGCTCGCGCGACGGGGTGAAGGCGGCCAGCGCCGTGAGCTGATCGACCACCGTGGCGAACTCCAGCGCCCTCAGCGTGCCCGAATCGGCGGCGACGCCGACCGGCGGCTCAGGGTCGGGAGCGGTGCGGGTCATCGGGGATCAGGAAGCGAAGGGGCTCATGCGCCCACGACTGGGCATAGTCGACGCCGATCCGCGCTGAACGAGCGACCCGCCCGGGAGGGTCGCCGAAGGCGAGCCGCAGCGGTCCGGCCAGCAGATCGGCGCCGTCCAGCCTCCGATCCACCCCGAAGGCAGCCCCGAGGTTGCCCGGGCCGGCGGCCAGTCGCAGCGGCGCGGCACCGGGCCGCTGTTGACGCGCGATCTCAACGCCCTCGACGATCTGTGCGGCGCGCAGCAGGATTGCCTCTGGCTTCGATCCCGGTCCGGCGACCACGTTCAAGCAGTGGTGCAGGCCATACACCAGGTAGACATACGTGTATCCCGGCGGGCCGAACATCACGGCGTTGCGACGGGTTTGGCCACGCGAGGAGTGCGCGGCCAGGTCCTCGGGTCCCAGGTAGGCCTCGACCTCGACGATCCGCCCGACGATGCGGCCAAGCGGCAGATCATGGACCAGCAGCATCCCGAGCAGCCGGGGTGCCAGCTCGAGGGCCGATCGGTCGAACCAGGCTCGATCCTCGACGTATCGCGTCGGCGCCCCCTCGGCGGGTCGAGGGATGCGGCCGCCGGCGCGGGGATCATTTCCGCTGCAGCAGCTCGGCGATGTCGGTTGGCACAAACGGGCGTGCCAGGGCGCCGAAGGTCGGGATCAGCGTGTCGCGGAAAAACTGCACGAGGATCGAATCATCCATCGTCTCGTAGAGGCCCTTCAGCGGTCCTGCGCTCGCCACCACCGCATCAGGAGCGGTCGTGAAGAAGCTGTCCATCACCACCATGGTGAAGACGATCAAGAGGGCGGCAAAGAGCAACCCGAGCACCGCTCCTCCCAGTTCGTCGAGCTGCCGAACGATCGGCAGCCGGGTGCGGCGGTAGAAGAGGCGCACGATGAAGAAGCCGGCGATCACCAGGCCCACGAACAGGATCAGGAACAGGATCTGCTCGCGCAGCGCGGGCGTGAATGCGTCCCAGAAGCTCAGCAGGTCGAAGAGCGGGGCCCGCAGCTGGCTGGCGATCACGAAGGCGACCACCACCACCACGGCGTTCAGGGCGTAGCGGATCATCCCCTGGGTGAAGCCTGCGAAGACCCCGCCCGCCAGGCCGAGGACGATGAACAGGTCGACTGGGGTGAGCTTGGTCAGGACCTCCACCGATACCTCCTCGTCTCCGCTCTGTCCGGACATCGTCCGTCACGTCGGGCGGCGGAAGCGTAGCAGCCCGACTCCGGCGCGATCAGAGCGATCAGCGGATCACCGCTCCAAGGTGGTGTTGGAGCGCCCCCTGGATCCGCTTCATGGCGCGCTCCACGGCTCGCTCGTCTCCCGTCGTGGCGGGCTGGAAACGAAGTGCCACGGCATACGAAACCTTCCCTACGCCCAGCTGCGGGCCCCGATACTGATCGAACAGGCGCGCCTCGACCAGCTGCGGGCCGGCGTTGCTGTGTATGAGCCTGAGCAGCTCACCGACCGCGGCGCCCTCGTCAAGCAGCACAGCCAGGTCGCGGTCGATCGGCTGGACCCCTGGCGGCGCGCCAACCCGCACCTCTTTGGCGATCGAGTCGAACAACGCGGCGAGGCTGAGCGTCGCCGCCACCGGCCGCCCGGGCAGATCCCATGCACTGGCCACCCGCGGATCGATCTCTCCCAGGCTGCCGTAGCTGTGGCCGCGGCTGTTCACCAGGTCCGCGGCTCGACCGGGGTGCAGGTGAGGATCGCGAGCCTCTCCGGCAGGGCGATAGGTCGGCAAGGGAGCACCCAACGAGGCGTGCAGTGCTTCGATCACCCCCTTGAGCTGGGAGACATCGGCTTCAGTCGGCTGGCCATCGACCGATCGTGGCGTCCGTGGACCGAGCAGGGTCACGCCGAGCTGCCAGGTCTCGAATCGCCCCGTCCCGGCGGTCTCGGCGCTTGCTTCTGCGGACGCCCCTGCCCAGTAGATCTTGCCGACCTCGAAGAGCCAGGGGTCGAGGCGTCGCTGCCTCACGTTCTCCGCGAGGGCAGCGAGCAGCGACGGGTAGATGGCCGGCCGAAGGATGCTGTGCTGCTCAGCCGGTGGATTTGCCAGGCGCACCAGTGATGGCAGCTTCGGGTCAAGGCCGCCGCGCGTCAGGTCGGTTGGACCGATCAGGGCGTGCGTCACGACCTCGTCCAGGCCCAGACCGGCCAGGATGCGCCGTACCCGATGACGGCCCTCCCCCGGGTCGGGCCGGAATGGCGGAAGGGTCGGTTGCGGAAGGCGTCCGACAATCCGGCCATATCCGTAGCTGCGGGCGATCTCTTCGGCGACGTCCTCGGGGGCCACCACATCCAGCCGATGCGTGGGCACCGCCACATTCACGGCTCGGCCGGCGATCCGCTCAACGCCGAATCCGAGCGGTCGCAGCAGGCGGTCGACCACCTCGGCGTCCAGCTCGATCCCGAGCAGTCGCTGAGTACGGTCCAGCTTCACCTCGATTTGGACCGGCGCCGGCGGGTTCGGATCGCTGTCCGCGAGGGAGGACGCCACCCGTCCGCCCGTGATCTCGACGATCAAAGCGGCCGCCCGATCGCCGGCCATGCGCGGCAGGTCGCGGGCAACGCCCTTCTCGTGGCGCATGCTGGCTTCCGAGCGCAAACCGAGCCGCCGGGCCGTGTTGCGGACCGTTGGGCCGTGGAAGATGGCCGACTCCAGGATGACCCGCGTCGTCCTCGCGGTAACCTCCGTCTCTTCGCCGCCCATGATCCCGGCCAGGCCGATCGGTCGGCTCTCATCGGCGATCACCAGCATGCGGGGGTCCAGGAGTCGGTCCTGGTGATCGATGGTAGTGAGCCGCTCGCCGTCGCGGGCCCTGCGAACGACGATGCGGCCGTCCGGCACGCCATCGGCGTCATACGCGTGCATCGGCTGGCCAAGCTCATGCATCACGTAGTTCGTCACGTCGACCACAGCGCTGATCGGACGCATGCCTGCGAGGAGCAGGCGCCGCTGCATCCAGGCAGGGGAGGGACCATTTGCGATCCCTTCGAACCACCGCGCGGTGAAACGGGGACATGCCTCGACATCCTCGATCCCGAGCTGTACGTGTGGCGCTCCATCCGCCACCGGCTCAGCGACCGGTGCGATCTCGGGCAGCCGCAGGCCCGCGCCGGTGAACGCCGCGATCTCCCGAGCCAGCCCGACCATGGACAGGGCGTCGCCGCGGTTGGGCTTGACATCCACGTCGAGCACCACCTCGCCCAGGATCGGCCGCAGGTCGGCGCCGAGTGGGAACTCGATCGGCGTTCCCGAGGATGTGGATTCCCTCCGCGTCAGCGCCGATGTCGAGCTCGATCGCCGAACAGAGCATCCCCTGCGACTCAACGCCGCGGATCTTGCTTCGTTCGATCTGGCGCCCCCCGGCCAGCGTGGCGCCCACCCGCGCCACCGGCACCAGCTGCCCCGGCGCGATGTTGTCAGCGCCGCAGACCACCTGGAGCTGTTCGCCATCCCCCACCTCGACTCGCGTCAGCCACAGCTTGTCGGCGTTGGGATGGCGTTCGACGCTCAGGAGCCGACCAACGACCACATCGGTCCAGTCCGCCCCGGACACGCCGATCTTCTGGACCTCCATGCCGCGGAGGGTCAGCTCCTCGGCGAGGGCCTCCGGAGCAAGGTCGAAGGTGACGTACTCGCGCAACCAGGAGAGCGGAACGAGCATCTTTCCTACCGTCCGCCGGGGAACTGCGACAGGAAGCGCAGATCGGCGCCCATCAGCAGGCGCAGGTCGGGAATGCCGTGACGCAGCAAGGTGATCCGATCGAGGCCCATGCCGAAGGCGTACCCCTGGTAGATGTCGGGGTCGATCCCGCCCGCGCGCAGCACGGTCGGATGGACCATGCCGGCACCCAGGATCGTCATCCAGCCGGAGCGCCCGCAGGCCGGGCAGCCCGGTCCGCCACAGACCAGGCAGCTGACGTCGAAGGCGACGCTCGGCTCGGTGAACGGGTAGTAGCCGGGGCGGAAGCGGGTCTTGGTCGCCTCGCCATAGAGCGCCCGCGCGAACTCCTCGAGCATCCCTTTCAGATCCGCCAAGCTCGTATCGCGGTCGACCACGAGGCCTTCCACCTGGAAGAACTCGAAGTTGTGCGATGCGTCAACCGCCTCGTAGCGGAAGCAGCGTCCCGGGGTGATGACCCGGATCGGCGGGCTGAGCTCGCGCATGGCGCGCACCTGGACCGGGCTGGTATGGGTGCGCAGGATGGTGCCGTCCTCTGCCGGTCGCGGCGGATCGCTCCCCGGCTCCGCGACGTAAAGGGTGTCCCACAGATCGCGCGATGGATGGTCGGGCGGGATGTTGAGCGCCTCGAAGTTCATGGCCTCCGTTTCGATTTCGGGCCCCTCGAAGATCTCGAAGCCGAACGCGTGGAAGATCTCGCGCAGGTCGCGCTCGACGCTGAGGGTCGGGTGCAGATGGCCAACTCGTGTCGGACGTCCCGGCGCCGACATGTCGATAGCCTCTGACGCCAGGCGCTCATCGAGCGCCCTCGACGCCAGGTCCGCCAGCCGAGCGCCCATCCCCGCATCGATCTCATCGCGGACGGAGTTGGCCAGCTGGCCGATCTTCGGACGTTCCGCAGCATCGACGGCTGGCAGCTCGCGCAGGAGCTGGGTGAGCTCGCCCGAGCGGCCCAGAATGGCGCCCCTCAAGGCCTCGACCGCGGCAACGTCATTTGCAGCGACCAGCCGATCGCGCGCCGTGGCACGCACCTGCTCGAGCCGCGCGAGCATGTCGTTCATCGAGCCCTGCGCTTGAACATCAGGCCGATGTGGGTGGGCTGAGGCGGCGAACTGTCGTTTCATCGGTTCATCCAAGATCATCGGTGAAAACAAACGACCCTGCTCCGCGTTTTGCGAGCAGGGTCGGTGGGAGCCGGCGTCGTCCGGGCGCTGGCTAGCCGGTAAAGGAGGCCTTAGCCATCTCCACCATCTTGCTGAAAGCGCCTGCGTCGCGGATCGCCAGGTCGGCGAGCATCTTGCGGTCGACTGCGACCCCCGCCGACTTCAGGCCGGCGATGAATCGGCCATAGGACAGCCCGTTCTGGCGCGCCGCGGCGTTGATCCGTTCGATCCATAGGCGGCGCATGTCGCGCTTTCGGTCACGCCGATCGCGATACGCGTACACAAGAGCGTGGAAGAGCGCCTCACGGGCCGGCCGAATCAGCTTCGATCGGGTGCCGCGACGCCCCTCCGCCTGGGCGAGGAGGCGCTTGTGGCGCTTGTGCGCGGCAACGCCGCGCTTGACTCTGGCCATCGGTCAGCCTCTATCCGTACGGGAGCAGCCGAGAGAGCTGCTTGTTGTGAGTGGCCGACACGATCGCCTTGCCCGCGTAGCGGCGAGTCCGGCTGCTCGACTTGATCTGGAGGTGGTGGCCGCTCCACGCCTTGGGACGAACCCACTTGCCGGAGCCGGTCTTCTTGTAGCGCTTGGCCGTTCCCTTGTGAGTCTTCATCTTGGGCATGTCAGCTCTGCTCCATCGACTGCGTATCGCTCGGCTCCGGATCGCCTGCCTCGGCCACCGGCTCCGCTTCCATGACTGCGGTTGCGTCGGTCCCCTGGGCGGCCATGGCGTCGCCGATCGTTTCGCCCTTCTTTTCGACCCGCTTCTCGGGCGGGGCCATCACGATGAACATGTTGCGGCCTTCGAGGAGCGGTGCTCGCTCCACGACGCCGTGCTCGGCAAGCATCTCCGCCGCCCGGTCGAGCAGGTCACGCCCCAGGTTGGCGTGGCTCATCTCGCGTCCCCGGAACTGGACGGTGACCTTTACCCGGTCGCCATCGGCCAGGAATTCGCCTGCCCGACGGGTCTTGGTCCTCAGGTCATTGACGTCGATCTTGACCCGAAGCCGGATCTCCTTGAAGGTCTGCGATTTCTGCTTTCGCTTCGCTTCGCGCTCGCGCTTCTGGAGCTCGTATTTGTACTGCCCGTAGTCGAGGATCCGGCAGACCGGTGGGGCTGCTGCGGGCGCCACCTCCACGAGGTCGAGCCCCTTCTCCTGCGCCAGGGCGAGAGCCTCGACGGTTGGCAGAACGCCGAGCTGCTGACCCTCATCGTCGATGACCCGCACCTCGCGGATTCGGATCATCTCGTTGATTCGGAGATCCTTGGCTATGAGTGCTGCCGCTCCTTCAACAAATGAGCCACCGTCCGGTCCGGACGCGTGGCCCACACCGATGCGCAAACGCCCGCGGACTATACACCGAGCCTGAAGGGACGGTCAACGCGGCTCGACCTCAGCTCGGGTAGTCATAGAAGACCGATACCTGGCGGCCATCCGGGTCAGCCACACGGAAGGAGCGCGTTCCCTCCCACCGATCACCCGACGGCGGTCCGACCAGGGCGAATCCGCGCAGGCTCATCTCCTGCGCCCAGGCGTCCACTTCCGCCGCGGTGTCGACCCGAAAGCCGATCTGCATCCCATCGCGGGCTGCGCGATCGCCGCGCCGGAAGCTGAGCTCGAAGCCTCCCAGCTCCAGGTCCACCCCGCCCTCGTCCGTGGCACGTCTCCGGAAACCGAAGGCGGATTCATAGAACTCCGCGACCCGAGCCGGATCGGTCGAGGCGAGGGCGAGCTGGCCCACCGCACGCATCTTCCTCATTGGCTTGCCGTCACCGTGACGGGTCGCCGCGTGCAGCACGGATGGGCCCTAACGACCATTCAGTCGCTCGCATGCCGCGCTGAGACGGCAATGGACACGCCCGGCATGCCAGTAGGACACGGCGGAGCGGCATTCAGCCATTGAGACGCCGATCGGACTCCCTCGAGCGACACCGGGCAATCGGCGCACACGGGCGTGGCCCTTACCCGGCCGCGCCATACGGCCACAGCTCGCGAGAATCGATACGACCGCGGATGTCGGCCACGAACTGCTCGAGCGGTACTCCCTGGGCCGACTCACCGGTGCGCAGGCGCGGGCTCACCGCCCTTGCCTCCTGGTCGCGGTCGCCCAGCACCAGCATCACGGGGACCTTCTGCTCTTGCGCGTCGCGCAGCTTGGCCTGCATGCGCTCGGCGCGGTCGTCCACCTCTGCTCGGATCCCCGCGGCGACCAGGGCGTCGCGCACTTCGCCGGCATACGCGACGTGTCGGTCCGCGATCGGCATGACCATCACCTGCAAGGGCGCCAGCCACGCAGGAAAGGCGCCGGCGTAGTGCTCGGTGATGATCCCGATGAACCGCTCGAAGCTGCCATAGATGGCGTAGTGGATGACCGCCGGTCGCGCCGTGCCGCCATCGGCGGTGCGGTACTCCAGCTCGAATCGCTGCGGCAGCTGGTAGTCGAGCTGGATGGTGGCCATCTGCCATTCGCGACCGATGGCGTCGTCGAATGAAGACGTCGATCTTGGGGGCATAGAAGGCTCCCCCGCCAGCGTCGATGGCGTAGTCGATCTCCGCCCCCTGTAACGCTTCGGTCAGCTTGCCCTCGGCCATCTCCCAGAAATCATCGGTTCCGAGCTTCTTCTCGGGCCGCGTGGCCAGCTTGAAATGCGGCGCGAAGCCGAACGGCTCGTACTGGCGACGGACCAGCGAAAGCGCCAGGTTCACCTCATCGATGACCTGATCGTCGCGGCAGATGACGTGGCTGTCGTCCTGGGTCAGCTGCCGCACGCGGAACATGCCGGCCAACGCACCGGTCCGCTCGTTGCGGAAGAGCCCGGAGTAGTCGGCCAGGCGCATCGGCAGGTCGCGGTAGGAGCGCAAGCCAGACTTGAAGATCAGCATCGATTCCGGGCAGTTCATCGGCTTCAGACCGGCCTGGTGTTCGCCGTCCTCGAGCACGAACATGTGCTCCTGGTAGAGGGACCAGTGGCCGGAGGTCTCCCATAGCTCCCTGCGCACCACGGCGGGGGTGCGCACCTCGACGAAGCCGCCTTCGCGACGCACCTTGAGCGACCAGGTCTCCAGCTCGCGCCAGAGCGCCATGCCGCGTGGATGCCAGAACGGCGCGGCCGGCGACTCGGGGTGGAAGCTGAACAGGTCCAGCTCGCGACCGAGCTTGCGGTGGTCGCGTTTCTTCGCCTCCTCGATGCGCCACAGGTAGTCGTCGAGCTGCGCCTGGGACTCCCAGACGGTGCCGTAGATGCGCTGGAGCATCGGCCGTTTCTCATCGCCCCGCCAATAAGCGCCCGCGGTGCTCAGCAGCTTGAACGGCCCGAGCTGACCGGTCGATTGAACATGCGGCCCGCGGCAGAGGTCGCTGAAGGTCCCGTGGCGATAGAAGCTGATCACGCGCGCCTGCTCATCACTGAGCTCAGAGATGATCTCGACCTTGTAGTCCTGGCCGGCGGCGGCCAGCTCGGTGAGAGCCGCCTCACGTGGCTGCTCGGAGCGCTCGAACGCCAGATTTGCGGCGACCTCCTCGCGCATCTTGCCCTCGATCGCCTCGAGGTCGGCGGGGGTCAGGGCGCGGGGCAGATCGAAATCGTAGTAGAAGCCGTCCCGGATGGCCGGACCAATCCCCAGCTTTGCTCCCGGGAAGAGCTTCACGACGGCCGCGGCCATAAGGTGGGAGGCCGAGTGCCGCATGGTGTCGAGCCGGTCGTGCGCGCCGGCGTCCAGCATCTCAACCGCGCCCGCTCGGACCTCGTCGCCGTCCATCACCATGCCGGCTCCTCCGCTGCTCTGAGTGGCGAAGGGTAGCGCATCGGTTTGTTCAGACCGCCTTGAACTGCTCGAACGGCTGGCGGCAGTCGGCGCAGTGGTAGATGGCCCGGCACAGCGTCGGGCCGAACGGATTCTTCGAGTGTCGTGCGGCGCGAACCGCAGTACGGGCAGGTGGCGGTCGGCAGCACCGTCAGCAGCTCGCCTTCATCGAAGGAGCGGCCCGCCGGGGGCGGAGCGAACCCGGATCGGCGCAGCGCCTCGCGACCAGCCGGGGTGATGCGCTCCGACGTCCACGGCTCGACGAAGCTGACTTCGACCACCACCTCCTCGGCCACGCCGAGCGAGGTCAGCCGCTCCCCGATCTGCTCCCGCATCACTTCGACGGCCGGGCAACCGACAAAGGTCGGCAGCAGATCCACGGTCAGTCGCTCGCCACCGCCGGCGCGTGGCCCGAAGGCAATTCCGCCGATCACCCCCAGGTCGACGAGGCTGACAGTCGGAATCTCCGGGTCGGTCACCTCGGCCAGCGCGGCCCAGACCGCCGTCTCACGCGGATGCAGCGTCGCTACCACGACGCACCCGGTTCGGAGTCGGCCACCATGGTGAACTCGCCGTGCAGCCAGCCGAAGTCGGCGCCGTGCAGTCTGCGCCCGTCCGCTTCGGGCACCGGCGCAGCGGGCATGGCCGGCAGCCCGAGCTCCGCGAATCGTGGCGTGATGCGGGCCAGCCATCGCTGGCGCAGCGTCTCCAGGGAGTCCGGCAGCATATCGGCCGCCTGCAGCACGGCTTCGCCGGCAAGAGGGGCAAAGACCGCCTGGGCATCGGTCCACAGCTCCCGCAACGCACTGATCAGCCGATCTCGCGACTCCGAGTTGCCCTCCGTCAGACGGCGCAGCCACAGGTCGAAGTGAAGAAGATGGTAGGTCTCCTCGCGCCGCATCTTCCTTGCCAGGTTGGCCAGCGGCTCGTAGGACGAGCCAGCCAGCGATTCGAGCCGCACCGCATCGGCGGTCTCGTAGAGGAAGCGGCGGGCGATGGTGAAGGCCCAGTCGGTGCGGGCGTGGTCCATCAGCGCGGCGTGGCGGTAGCCCTCAGGGCGGCGCCCGAAGGCGATCTCGTCGGCATCGTCGCCGGTGAGCGCGGCGAGCAGCTCGTAGAGCGCCTTGGCGTGGCCGATCTCGTCCTGGCTCGACCGAGCTCATCGCCACGTCCTCCTCGAGGATCGGCGCGATGCCGGTCCACTCGGAATCCCAGAAGCCGAGCACGAACTCGTCGTCGGCCATGGCCAGCAGCAGCTCGCCGAGCGCTTCGCGGGTCGCAGGATCGAGCTCGCTCACTCGCCAGGCTCCTCTTGCGACAACTCGGTGCTGGCTCCCGCGCGCTCGCGGGCCGCCTCCAGCTTGTGCTTGATCACGTAGCCACCGGGCCGCTTGAACGACCGATCGAACGGCGGCTTCAGCAGGTCCGGGTCGTCGAGCTCGATGATCGCGTCGCGCGGCACGATCCACAGCCGCTCGCTCTCCTGGCGACGCCCGTAGAACTCGCGGGCGTAATGCGTCGCCAGCTCCTCGTCGGGCGCCATGACGCTGCCGCCGTGGACCATCGGGTCGCCCTCCGCCTCCTGGCGGAAGACCTCCCAGGCCTCGAGTCCGGTGTGACGCCCGATCGCGCCGGCGACGGCCTCAGGCCGCCGCGCCGACCGCGTCCCGAGGATCGCGTCGCGGACCCACTGGGTCTCGGCGCGGTGGGTACGCCGGAACTCGAGGCGCTCCTGCGACTTCGGGCCGTGGTCGGTGACGACCGCCCGCAGCTCGTCCCAGTCGGGCTCGGTGTAGCGCCAGCGCCCGGCCGCCTCGTCGTAGCGCAGCTTCGGGTCGGGGATCACCAGGCCGAGCTCGCGGATGCGCGGCACGTAGATCGTCAGGAACTCCTGGCGCAGCTCCTCGGTCGTCTTGGCCTTGATCCGCCAGTGCAGGTCGCGGTCCGTTGCCGGGTCGGTCGGCGGGCCGTGCATCTGCATCAGCGGCCCCCACCATCGGTCGAGCGCGTCCTGGACCAGCGGCGCGCTGGGCATCGCGTCCCGGTCATCATCGTCACCACCACGTCGCGCCCGTGCATGATGTGGACCGACTCCTCCCAGCAGATCTTCTGCATCGTCCGGGCGTACGGCGCGTAGCGACGAGTCGCGCAGCGCCTGCTGGGCGACGATCGCGGCCGCGTCCACGAGCCAGGCGATGATCCCGATGTCGGCCCAGCCGCGGGTCGGGTAGTGGAAGACGTTGTGGAACTTGGTCTTGCCGGCCAGCAGGTCGTCGAACATCGCCTCGCGCGGTCTTGCCCAGGTCCTCGGCGACGCGGTACAGCAGCTGGGCGTGGCCCGACCTCGTCCTGGACCTTGCGGTGAGGGCGAGCTTGCGACGCAGGGTCGGGGCGCGCATGATCCACTCCCGCTCGGGGAGCACGCCCATCAGCTCGGAGTTGGCGTGCATCTCGACGAACTTGCAGCACGGCGGCCCGGTACTCGTCGGGCATCCAGTCGTCGGCTCGACCTTGCCGCCGCCTGAGACATGCGCGTAGAACGCTTTGGCGCGTGCTTCCTCGTCCATGGCGCCTAGGGTAGCGCACCGATGGCGTGGCAGCCTACCGAGGAAGCAGCTCAAGCGTGGTCGGCAGGTTTGTCTCGTCCAGCATCTGCGGCGTTGCCCGATGGCGCGCGTACTTGGCCAGGTAGCCGCGGCTGCATGCCCCGATCCGCTCGCCGTCCCTGGCAGGAACCGCGGCGACCGACACCGATTCGCCGCTCACGTGCAGCACGCAGGACGCCTGCGCCGTCGCTTCGCGGTACCAGCGCGCGCCCGGTCCCAGGTACGAGCGGATCAGGACGTGGTCCTGCCCATCGACCACGACCCAGATGACGGTGCAATGGATCGGCGCACCCGGTGCTGCGCAGGTCTCGATCTCCACCTCTTCGGCTGAGCGCAGCCGCTCGAGGAGAGCGGGGTCGAACGACCCGCTAGGCATGCGGCGCCCGCTTGAGCGGGCGGTGCCACGCGGCGTAGGCCGCCGCCCGGTTGGCGTCCACCCGCAGGTCGCCGCCATCCAGCGCAGTGATCTCCGAGCGAGGGACGAACAGGTCCACCGGCAGCAGGCCGACGGTGCGCACCAGCAGATAGTCGGCGAAGACCGCATCGACCGCTCCGATCCTTCGACCGTCACTGCCGAGCAGGCGATCCCCGCGCTTGGCCGACGGGACGTTGACCGGGTCGTTCATGCCTCTACCGTAGCCGATGCCGGGACCGCCACGCTGACCGCCCGCGGTCGCAGCGAGATGTCGACCGGCACGCTGCCGAACGGCTCGCCGTCGAGGTGCACCTTCGTCCCGGCGTCCCCTTCGATGCGCACAGAGCGAGCGCGCACAATCTCGACCTTCGGGTTCTTGACGTGGAGCGCCTTGTAGATCCCCGGCAGCTCGCGCAGCGCCTCGAACCGAGACAGGTCGCCGACCAGGCACACGTCCAGCCATCCATCGTTGGTGCTCGCATCGGGGCAGATCTGCATCCCGCCGCCGTAGTAGGGGCCATTCGCGAACGCGATGAACAGGAAGCGCTGGCTGACCAGCCGATCATCGCCGTCGCCACGCAGCGTGACCTGCAGCTGCGAGTTCCGGAATCGCCGCAGCTCGTTGAGGGTTCCCAGGAAGTAGCCCGCCTCGCCGCGCATCCAGAAACGTCGCCGGACCGCCATGGTGGAGTAGGCCACCTCGGCGTCGAAGCCTGCCCCGCCGGCGGCACCGAAGAAGCGGGTGACGCCATCGACGCTGGTGGCCTGCCCGACGTCGAAGGGGGCCGTGTGGTCACCGACCGAGATCGGCAGACAGGCGAGTGGATCAATTGGCAGGTAGACGCTGCGGGCCAGGTCATTCCCCCGCCCAGCGGGGATCACGCCCAGCACCGGTGGTCCGCCGTCCGGCCCGATGCCGGCTGCGAGCAGGCCGTTCAGCACCTCCTGGATGGTGCCGTCGCCGCCGACCGCGACGACCCGGTCGTGGCCCAGGTCGGTGGCCGCCGCCGCCAGCCGTTCCGCGTGCCCGGGCTCGCGGGTCTCGAGCAGGCGCCCGGCGATCCCCTGCTCAGCCAGCCAGGCCTCGATCCGGGGCGCCAGGCCGTGGGCGCGGCCGCTGCCCGCGATGGGGTTGACGATGAAGAGCGGGGAGCTTGGGGCGAGCATGCGCGCGATTGTGCACTGCCGCTGGTCGCCTCCGCTAGCCCCCTGACACGGTGACGCTGATGGTGTGGTAGCCACGCGCTCCGTCTGGGGCGGGGCGCGTCCGGGTCGCCGTCTGCACGCCGTCGGAGCTGTCCGTGGCGCGCACCTGGATCGTGTGCTGGCCGGAGGTCGCATTCCAACGATACAGCCACTGCAACCAGGTGGCATCCGAGATCGGGCTGGAGAGCTCCGCATCGGCCCAGGGCAGATCGTCGACCTGCACCTCGACGCGGGAGATGCCGCGGTCCGGTGCCCAGGCCACGCCGGCGATCGAGACCTGACCGGCCCCGAGCGACCCATCGCCATCGTGCGGCACGTCAATCCGCGACTGCGTCAGGATCGGCGCCTCCTTGGCCCAACCGAGCGGCACCCAGTAGGCATCGAACGCCCGTAGCGTGGTCAGCTCGATGTTGGTCAGCCACTTGGTGGCGGACACATAGCCGAACAGGCCAGGCACGATCAGACGAGCCGGGTAGCCGTGCTCGGCAGGCAATGGATCGCCGTTCATGGCCACCGCCACAAGCGCCTCGCGACCGGGTTCATCGAGCCACGAGGTCGGAAAGCCCGCTGTCCAGCCGTCGACCGATCGACCGACCACCTGGGAGGCTCCCGCCTGCACCCCGGCGCGGTCGAGCAGCTCACGCAGATGCACGCCTCGCCACAGCGCATTGCCGACCAGGTCGCCGCCGACTTCGTTGCTGACGCAGGCGATGGTCACGTACTGCTCGTGGAGGGGCATCGCCAGCAGCTCCGGGTACGTGATCTCGTACGGGTGGTCCACCATCCCGCTGAACGCCAGCTTCCAGGTGGCCGCGTCCACGTGCGGGGTGAGCAACGTGGTATCGATCCGATAGAAGCTGCGGTTCGGAGTCACCAGCTGCGAGAGCCCCGGCTCGGCCAGCTCCGCACCGGCCGGCAGGGCGGCAACCGGGTCGACCGCGCCCGGAATGGAAGTGCTGAGCGGAACGGTCTCCGCGTGCGAGTTGAGCAGCAGCCTGCCGACTCCGCCACCGATCACGGCCAGCCCGGCGAGCCCGGCCGAGGTGCCAAGAAATCGTCGCCGACCCCAATCCGGCATCTCCACGATACGTTCGGGGCGCGCCAGCCGCAGCAACCGGCCCAGGAGCCAGATGGCGGTGACCGCACCAAGCGCCGCCGATACGAGCGCCAGCACAGGTTCGACCAACGGATCGCGCAGTGACGCCGCCAGCCCCAGCACCGCGATCCCGGCAAAGCCCGCCACCGCGCGTCCCGGCTGGTGCCGCGCCACGACACCCAGCAAGCCGGTCAGCCCCAATGCGACCAGCGCCACGGCGGCGTTGAGCAGGAACTTGTCCGCGGTGCCGACCAGGTCGACGACCAGCTGTTTGGCGCCCGGCGGCTGGAGCGAAATCACCAGGGCCCCGATCGACACGATGACCGATGGGGCCCCGGGCAGCAGCCCCGCCACCAGCTCGGTCAGACCGAGCGCCGTCCCGCCGGCGATGATCCCAGCCAAGGCGGCGGCGCGCCGCGACACGACCGGAGATTGTGCGTGAGCGTCCATCGAGCGGTCAGTCTGGCTGCTGGATGTGACGCGCGTGTGTCGCAACCGCGAACACCAGGCGCTGCCGCGGCGCGTACGCTGCTCACGTGCGATCGATCCACCTGGCTCACGGTGCCTCTGGA
The DNA here is from genome assembly GCA_963750025.1 of uncultured Chloroflexia bacterium. Taxonomy (GTDB): domain Bacteria; phylum Chloroflexota; class Limnocylindria; order QHBO01; family QHBO01; genus CF-167. The sequence goes on along the minus strand of CAVVPF010000020.1, from coordinate 55,179 downwards.
TCGGCAGCGAGCATGGCGCCCCATATCGCCGGGCTGCGGGCGCGCGGATTCGACGCGTTTGCCGTCCAACTGCCGCGCGGCCGGGCCGAGGCCGCCGTAGCCACCTACCGTGCCACGGTGCCGCCGGCCGTCGACGCGGCCATCGGCGGGCAATCGTTCGGGGGGCGGGTGGCTTCCCTACTGGCCGCCGAAGATCGGTACGGAACGCTGATCCTGCTCTCGTATCCGCTCCACCCGCCGGGAGCCTCGGAGCGATGGGACGAGCGGACCGCCCACTGGTCGCGGATCACCTGTCCGGTGCTGCTCCTGTCAGGCGATCGCGACCCGTTCGCTCGCCTCCCCCTCTTGCGGCAGGCGGTGGAGCGGCTGGCAACCGCCAAGCTGGTGATCTATCCGGGGATCGGCCATGGCATCGGTCCGGTCCTGGACCAGGCCCTCGACGAGGTGGCGGCGTTTGTGCGGTCGGTGCGGTCGTGATGACGGTGCGCGAAGGCTGAAGGCCGCCACTCTCCCCCGGTTGCGTACACTGCGGCCATGGTTGTCTGCCCGAACTGCGGCGAGGATTCATCACCCCGCTTTCGGATCTGCGGTCACTGTGGGACGCAGCTGGCCGCCGACCGTCCGCCGGAGGAGATTCGCCGCAGCGCCACGGTGGTCACCTCCGACCTGAAGGGCTCCACCGCCCTCGGTGAAAAGCTCGACCCCGAATCGCTCCGCGAGGTCCTGACGCGCTACTTCGACGAGATGCGGGTCGTCTTCGAGTCCCATGGGGGCACGATCGAGAAGATCATCGGCGACGCGATCGTGGCCGTCTTCGGGCTTCCCACCCGCGGCGACGATGACGCCGTGCGCGCCGTCCAGGCTGCCGCCGAGAGCCTGCGGGTGCTGGCAGCCGTGAACGACCAGCTCGAGGCGACATGGGGGGTGCGCCTCATCACCCGCACCGGGGTAGCGAGCGGCGAGGTGATCGTCGGCGAGGCGACCGCCGGGGCTCACGTGCTGACCGGCGAGACGATGCACATCGCCGGCGTCATGGAACAGAACGCCCCGCCACTCGAGGTGCTGCTGGCCGACTCGACCTATCAGCTGGTGGCTGACCAGGTGGAGGTCGAGCCCTACGGGCCGGTCTTCGCAAAGGGCTCGCAGCAGGCGCTCGTCGCTCATCGCCTGCTCACGGTATCGAGCGCCTCCGCGGGGGCCGATGCGTTCGGCACCGCGGCCGATGCAGCGGGACAAAGCTGCGGTGTCTGCGGCGAGCAGAACCCGACCGAGTTTCGGTACTGCGGCACCTGCGCCGCCTCGCTGACCCAGCGGGTCAAGTTCCAGGAGAGCCGCAAGACGGTGACGATCATCTTCGCCGACCCAAAGCCCGCCACGATGGACGGCTCGCCTCCGAGCCCCGAGGCACTGCGCGACATCATGTCCCGCTATTTCGAGGGGATGCAGCGCGTGCTCGATCGTCACGGCGCGACCATCGAGAAGTTCATCGGAGATGCGGTGATGGCGGTCTTTGGCCTGCCGATCCGTCACGAGGACGACGCCCTGCGGGCCGTCCGTGCCGCCGCCGACATGCAGCAGGCGCTTCCCGAGCTGAACGCCGCCTTCGAGAGAGAGTGGGGCATGACGCTCGGCAACCACATCGGCGTCAATACCGGGGAGGTGGTGGCGGGCGACGCGAGCCTGGGACAACGGCTGGTGACCGGTGACACGGTCAACGTGGCGGCGCGGCTGGAGCAGGCTGCCGGCCCGGGCGAGGTCCTGCTGGGCGCTCTCACCTACCGCCTCGTCCGCGGCGCCGTCCTGGTCGAGCCGGTCGCCCCGCTGACCCTGAAAGGAAAGGCGGAACCGGTTCCTGCCTACCGACTGACCGGCGTCGGCGACCGCGCCGAGGGGTTCGAGCGACGAAGCGATGCGCCGATGGTCGGCCGCGAGGCCGAGATGGCCGAGCTGCGCGACGTGTTCGCTGGCGCCGTCGCCGAACAGGGCTGCCGCATGACCACGGTGATCGGCGATGCCGGAGTCGGCAAGTCACGCCTGATCGCCGAGTTCACCGCCGAACGTGCCACGGAGGCGACCGTCATCCATGGCCGATGCCTGCCGTATGGCGAGGGGATCACCTTCTGGCCGCTCCGCGAGGCGGTCCGCGACGCGGCCGGGGTCGAGTCCAACGACGCGATCGATCTGGCGCTCCGCAAGCTCAATCAGCTGGTACGAGACCAGGCCGTGGCGGAACGGCTCGCGTCGGCGATCGGGCTGTCGATCGAACCTTATCCGGTGGCCGAGATCGTCTGGGCGTCCCGCAAGTTTCTCGAGGGTCTGGCCAGCGACCGCCCGGCGATCATGGTGGTCGACGACATTCACTGGGCGTCGCCCACCTTTCTTGAGCTGATCGGCAATCTGATCGATGGGATCACCGGTGCATCGGTCCTCCTGCTGTGCACCAGTCGCCTGGATCTGCTCGAGGACCATCCCGACTGGGCGACCGATGGCACCAACCGACGAATCGTCCTTGAGCCGTTGACGGACGCCGATGCCGGGAGAGTGGTGCAGGGCCTGCTCGGCGACGCCGGCATTCCCACGGCTGTGCAGACGCGCATCGCACAGGGTGCGTCGGGCAACCCGCTCTTCGTCGAGCAGCTGCTCTCTATGCTCATCGATGACGGGACGCTGCGGCAGGCCGACGGACGCTGGGAAGTGGTCGGCGACCTCTCGCGGCTTGACGTGCCGCCCACCATCCAGGCTCTGCTGGCGGCCCGCATCGACCTGCTGGATGCTGGCGAGCGTGCCGTGATCGAGCCGGCGAGCGTGATCGGCCAGACCTTTGCCCTTGCCGCGGTCACCGAGCTGGCCCCCGAACCGATCCAGCCCCAGATTGACCTCCAGCTGGGCGCCCTCACTCGCAAGCAGCTGATCGGTCCGTTGGCAGCGGCCAGCGAGGAGGACCTCTCCTACCGGTTCCCGAACATCCTGATCCGCGATGCGGCCTACAACGGCCTGTTGAAGCGGGCGCGAGCCGACCTCCACGAGCGGTTCGTCGGCTGGGGAGAGGAGATCAACCGCCGCCAGGGCGGCGGCCAGGAGTTCGAGGAGATCCAGGGCTACCACCTGGAGCAGGCCTACCGCTACCTGACCGAGCTTGGCGTGGTGGATGAGCACGCTCGATCGGTGGGGATCCGCGCGTCAGAGAAACTCGCCTCTGCCGGCCGGCGCGCGATGGTCCGCGGAGACATGCCGGCAGCCGCAAACCTGCTCCGTCGCGCGGCCGCCACGCGGGAGCAGCTCGACCCGGTGCGGCTCGAGCTGCTCCCCGATCTCGGTGAGGCGCTCACCGAGCTGGGCAAGTTCGACGAGGCCGCGGCAACGCTGGCCGATGCGATCGACGCCGCGGAACGCACCGCTGACGAGAGGGTCGCTGCGCAGGCCCGGCTGGTGAGGCTCTTCGTCCAGCTCTATTCCGGCCAGTCGGGCGAAGGCGGCGACGACTGGAGCAGCTCGGTGGTCGGCGACGTGAATAGGGCGCTGCCCATCTTCGACGCAGCCGGAGACGAGGCCGGATCCACGCTCGCCTGGCGGCTGATGGGGATGATGCACGGGGCCGCACAGCGCACGGCCGATGCCGCAAGAGCCGCCGAGCAGGTCATCGCGCACGCTCGCCGAAAGGGGGATCTTCGGGCGGAAATGCGCGGCGCCCTGGTCTTTGCGACGGCCTCGGTGTACGGCCCCACCCCTGTCGCCGACGCCATCGGACAGGTGGAGGCACTGGCGCAGGAGTCGAGCGCCGACCAGATCGCACTCGCCACGATCAATCTGCTCCTCGCCCAGCTGTACGCCATGCGCGGAGAATTCGAGCGCGCGCGTGACCTCTATCGCCGCAGCCAGGCCAAGCTCGTCGATCTCAACGCCGGGATCGGGGCTGCCTCGACCTCGCTCGATACCGCTCGGGTCGAGCTGCTGGCTGGTGATCTTGTTGCGGCAGAGCAGGAGCTGCGCCGCGACTTCGATGCCCTGACTGCCATGGGCGAGCGCTACACCCTCTCGTCAGTGGCGGGGCTGCTGGCGCGCACGCTCGAGGCTCAGGGACGGATCGGCGAGGCAGAGGAGATCTCCCGCATCGCGGAAGAGATCTCCGCGCCCGACGACATCGACGCGCAGGCGATCTGGCGCGGGGTTCGAGCCCGCCTGTTGGCCGGGCAGGGCCAGGTCGATGCCGCCATCGAATTTGCCGAGCGTGCTGTCGAGCTTCGGCGCGCGGGCGACACGCCGATCCTGCAGGCTGAGGCCCTCGCAGATCTCGTCGCAACCCTGTCGGCCGCGAACCGCCAGGCCGAAGCCGAGCGGGCTCTCGACGAGGCGCTCCAGCTCGCCGAGGCGAAGGGCGACCTGGCCACCCTGGCTCGGCTCGCCGAGCTGCGAACGACGTCCAAGCGCTGAGACGCCGGGACCTTGCGGGCCCCGGCGTCCGGTTCGAAGACAGCTTGGGTGGTCTACCCCAGGCGGAAGTTCCCATTGTGATTAATGTTGATCACGATGACCCAGGAGAGCTTGCCGGTCGTCACCGTTCGGCAGGGGACACCGCCGCCCGAGCAATCTGCCGAGATCAACTCCTCCTGCGACCCACCGTACTGGTGGTAGACGACAAGATTGTTCTTGGTGACGCCCTGGCCCTTGACCTCGGCGGCATCGATCGTGATCGTGATCGTGAAGCTGCTCGAAGAAGGTCGTGCCATTGTCGACGTTGACGGCCGACCATTCTCCGAAGTCGAGGTCTGCGCAGGAGAACGTCTTCGTCGAAAGCGTGCAGGTGAACAGGTCAGTCGGATTGAAGCCGTCGCCGTCCTGCACGGTGACCGGGATGAACTGGTTGTTGACGACGACCTTGGTGGCCTGCGCGTTGCCGGAGACGATCGCCTGGCTGTCCTCAACGGTCTGCTGAAAGAAGCTGTTCACGAAGCGGCCCGCGAAATCATTGCTGGCGATAAGGCTCGTCGTGCCTGTCCCCGGGTTCACATCGCCGTGGCTTGTGCCACCGTCACTGGTCGTTGCGCCCGTGGTATTAGCTTCAAAATCGACGCTGAAAGACGTCCCCGATGGTGGCGTGGTGTAGGCCACCGTGACATAGACGGTCGCCCCTGCCTTCAGCTGCCCCAGCGCGCAATAGAAACGGCCGGTCGTATTGCATCCCGGGAGCGGGTCCTGATAGGCCGGGCGATCGAGGTTGGTCGCCGCGAACAGGTAGAGCTGCGCGATGTTGCCGGGTCCGCGGTTGTGGATGCTGATCTGGTAGCCGGCCACGTCGCCCGGATGGACGGCGGTTGGCAGGGAAACGACGACCATGTCGTCCCAGCTGGGCTCGCTGGCGAGCGTCGTTGCCGGAGCCGCCGCGGCGGACGCCAGCAGGCTCGCAGCCATCGCGAAGGAGACGAGTGCGGTCGTGATGCGGTGTCGAATCATTGGATCCTTGGCAACCTCTTCTTCTTTACGGGACCACCCCGAGGGGCGCGCCTGAGGGGGCGTCTCGCGGCCCGGATCGCGCCAGTCTACCTACGCGCAATCATGGTGGCTAGTACGTTCGACTACTCCCACCCGCATCGGACTGCGCCGATGCGCACGCCTTCGAGCGTGGAGACGACCATAGCGGTACAGAAGCGGTGCGCGCCGTCAACTGGCCGATAGATCCCGTGACGATCGGCGGACATCCGTACTGTCGGCTGGATCACCGACGGGAGATCCGTCGCCCGGCTCAACGCCCCGCTGTCATCATGCCGGCATGACGGGTGTTGACCGGGCCCGAGTGGCTGAGCTGATGGACCGCGAGGAGCGCAGCTTCCGCGAGGCGCACCCGCGTTCCCAAGCGCTTTTCGAGCGGGCACGCCATTCGTTGCTCGGCGGCGTACCGATGAACTGGATGAGCAAGTGGCCCAGCCCCTTCCCGCCGTTCGTGGCCGATGCCGCCGGGGGGCATTTCCGCTGCGTCGACGGGCACGATTACGTGGACCTGTGCCTGGGCGACACCGGCGCAATGACCGGGCATGCCCCGCCCGAAACGGTACGTGCCATGACAGAGCAGGCGGCCCGCGGAAGCACCCTGATGCTTCCCACCGAAGACGCGATCTGGGTCGGCGAGGAGCTGGCGCGACGCTTCGGGCTTCCCTTCTGGCAGTTCACGTTGACCGCGACCGATGCCAACCGCTTCAGCATCCGGCTGGCTCGCGCGATCACCGGACGGCCGAAGATCCTCGTCTTCAACTGGTGCTACCACGGCAGCGTCGACGAGGCGTTCATCACGCTGCGCGCCGGGGTCGCCGGGCCGCGCGCCGGCAACATCGGTCCCCCGGTGGATCCGTCGGTGACCACTCGGGTGGTCGAGTGGAACGACATCCCGGCGTTCGAGGCGGCCTTGGCGCACGGCGATGTGGCGGCGGTCCTGGCCGAGCCGGTGATGACCAACATCGGCATCGTGCATCCCGAGCCGGGATTCCACGACGCCCTGCGCCGACTGACTCGAGCGACGGGAACGCTCCTCATCCTGGACGAGACGCACACCATCTGTGCCGGACCGGGCGGATATGCCCGCGAGCATGACCTGGAGCCCGACATCTTCGTCATCGGCAAGCCGATCGCCGGAGGGCTGCCGGCCGGCGCGTACGGCTTCACCGCGTCAGTGGCTGAACGAGTGGCCGCCCATATCACCCTGGAGCTGGCCGACGTCGGAGGCATCGGCGGTACGCTGGCCGGCAACGCGCTGTCAATGGCGGCGATGCATGCCACCCTCTCGTCGATCCTGACCGAAGAGGCCTACGCGCACACCATCCCCCTCGCCGAACGCTGGACCGCAGGCGTCGAAGCGGCAATCCAGGAGTTCGGGCTGCCCTGGCACGTGACCCAACTCGGCTGTCGGGCCGAGTACCTGTTCGGGCCGGATCGCCCGCGCAACGGCTCCGAGGCTGCCGCAATGGATGACTTCGCGCTGCAGCGGTTCACCCACCTCTACGCGCTGAACCGCGGGATCCTGCTGACCCCGTTCCACAACATGGCCCTGGTCGCACCGCAGGCTTCGGAGGCCGATATCGACCGCCACACCGATGCTTTCCGCCAGATGGCCGCGGAGCTGACCGCCTAGGGGAGGAGCCGTTCCACCAGCCGAAAGCGCTCGCAGACGATCATGGTCTCGCTCGTCGGCCGCCAATCCGGGTCGCCCGGCCAGGCGCGCGTCTCATCGGCATAGGAGAGCCAGAAGCGCTCGTGCGCGGCTCGCCAGTCGGCCACGCTGGCGTAGCCCTCTCCCTCCTCGAGGGCGAACGGGAGGTCCACCTGGCCGATGGTGGTCACCCGCACCCCGGTCGTCTCGATGATGCCCACCTCGCAGTCCTGTTCGTCGATCAGCAGGAAATGCTCGCCAACCTCGGGGAGTGGGTCGCCATCGTGCTCGTAGTCGCTGAGCAGGCCGGAGGTCGACGTCTTCTCGCCGCGCAGGATCGCCTCGACCAGGCGGCGGCGAAGGTCGGTCCGTGGAAAGCCGAACTCGGCGTGGCGCATGAGTGGAGTCACACGGCCCCTGCAGACTAGCGCGAACCCACGGGCCAACCGAGCCGCTGCTAGACGTTCACCGCGTCGAGGAAACCCCACCAGCCGTCCAGCGCGGCACGCGTCGCCGCAAGGACTGCCTCTTCGTCGGCTTCGGTCGGCGCCATCGCGGCGATCATCGACCGCTCCGCCCCGGAGTGCTCCACGTCGAGCGTCGAGTGGATGGTGAAGAAGGCGAGCGTGCGTGGGTCGTCGACGCCGTACTGCTCGACCAATCCCCGGATCTTCTCGGTCGCGACCTCGGGCACCTGGGCCTCGTAGGCGTACAGCGCCGCGATCCCCGCCGCGATCGGTCCACCGGTCACCGAGGACCAGTAGGCGTCCAGCAGGCCGCGAGTGCCGGAGTTCAGCTCGGCTTCGCGGACGGATGAGCGCTCGGCGCCGATCCCCTCGCCGAAGCGCAGCCACAGCTCTGCGTGGTTCACCTCGCCGTGCTCCTCGTCCCAGAGGTTATCGAGGAGCGACTGGCGCACATCGGGCCGGTCCGAGCGGCTGTGCAGGGCCGACAGCAGTCGCGGGAAGGTCGCCTCGAAGGCGTAGTACTGCCGCGCGTACTCCTGGAGCGCCTCGCGGGTCAGCGTCCCCTCGCGCCACTTGGCATAGAACGGGTGCTTCAACAAGTGGCGCTCGGCGATCAGTGCGTCGATTCGCTGCAGCAGGTTCATCTCCACCAAATCCTCCATCGAACCATCGGCGACTGCTCGGGAGCCGCCTGCCGCGAAGAATAGCCCGATGACGAGCTAGACGCCGTCTCCGAACCAGCGAGCCAGCCGCTCCATCTCGAAGCGCTCCTTGGCGGCGCGCTGCTCGATGGTTGGCCGGGAGAGCTCCACGGCAGGCGGATCGGCGTAGAAGTTGCCGGAGATGGTGCTCGCCTCCCCGTTCCCCAGCTCCATGAAACACTCGCCGCGCCCGTCGAATGTCGCCGTGGGCGCCTCTCCGCGAAAGATCGCCGCGATCCTGGCGGCCACCGCCTCCCCTTCCCGCTCAGCGAAGAGACCCGCCTTCGGCAGCGCCATGCCATTGGCCAGTGGCACAACCGTCGCATCGCCGATGGCAAACACCCCCGGGTACGCCGTCTCCAGCGTTGCGGGATCGACGCTGACCCAGCCACCCGGGGGCGCCAACCCTGCGTCGACCAATACCGCCGGGCACCGATGCGGTGGCACCGCCAGCAGCAGGTCGTACGGCAGGGGGCCGCCCTCGGTGAACTGAACGGCGTCCGCGGTCACGGCGGTCGCGGAGCGGCCGACCAGCACGGAGATGCCACGCTCCTCGAGACGGGCGGTGATCACGCCGCTGCGAGCTGCACCGAGGACCGGCAGCAGGATCGGAGACGGGGTGAAGACCGTCAACTCGGCGTCGATGCCGCGTGCCTCGAAACGCTCGCTGAGCAGCAACGCCAGCTCATAGGGGGCCGGCGGACAGGAATAGGGCGATCCGAAGATGCCGATCACCACTCGTCCGCCGCGAAACTGGTCGACCATGCCGTGGACATGGTCCAGTCCGGATCGATCCCAGGCGTTGAGTCCGAATTGGGTCAGGCCGGGGACCTCATCCATGACCTGCGAAGCGCCCAGGGCCACCACCAGCGCATCGGCCTCATAGTCTGTCCCGCCGATGGTGGCGGAGCGCCGCCCGGGGTCGATGCGCTCCACGGACCCCTGGATGAAGGTGATGCCCCGCTGGCCCAGCGCTGCCAGCGATCGCGTGCCGTAGGCGATCGGCGAGATACCCAGGATCGCCCAGATCTTGCGCAGGCCCATTGCGAAATCGTCGCGTCGATCAACAAGGATCACCTCGTCGTCGGAAGCGAGCTGATTCCGCAGTGCCACACCAGCGGCGATCCCACCGAAGCCTGCTCCGAGCACAAGGGCGCGCGCCATGCCATGAGGGTAGTCGGTCGGCGGTGGACGCGGGCGTTCGCAATGACCGCGCCTGCCTCGGATCGGGTCAGGCTCCCGCCAGGCGAGCCTCCACCACGGCTGCGGCGTTGAAGGCGTAGACCCACAGAGCCACCAGCCATGGCCATTCCGATGCCCAGCCGAGCATCCAGGCCAGCTCGACGCGACGAATCTCGGGGTTGCCCAGCACACGGCGAAGGGATCTGAGAGCGACAGCCAGCTGCGCGATCACGCGGCGATGCTACCGTGCCCCGTAATGCTGATTCGCTCAGTGCGACCCGAGGAGTACGCCGAGGTGGGCGAGCTCGTGGTGGCGGTCTACAGCGCCCTGGTTCCCGACCTCGCCGACTACGCCGATGAGCTGCGCAACGTTGCGGCGAGGGTGTCTTCCGGCGCGGAGGTCTGGGTGGCGGAGCTTGACGGCGCAATCGTTGCCACGGTGACCTACGTCCCGCGGCCGGGGCCATACGCCGAATGGGCGGACCCGTCGGCGGCCGGGATCCGCATGCTGGCCGTTTCGCCCTCGTTCCAGCGCCGCGGCATCGGTGAAGCCCTGGTGCGTGCATGCCTCGATCGGGCTCGAGCCGACGGGCTGCAGCGCGTCTACCTGCATACCACCCAATGGATGATCGAAGCGCAGCGACTGTACCTGCGCATGGGGTTCGAGCGGGCGCTCAAGCTGGATTGGGAGCCGGGGCCGGGCGTAAAGCTGGCTGCCTACCGCTTCGACATCGTCTCCGGCTTCTGAGCGTCCGCCGGCTCCCCGAGGGTCCCAAGGTCCGCCTCGATCACCTCGCGGTCTTCAGCATCGACGATTGCGGCGGTTGCCTGGCGGGCCCTGGTCAACCACTCTACCTTGTCGACCTCGTTTCCCGCAACGGCCGAGGCTCTGGCCAACGCCTCGTAGGCGGCAGCCCTGACCCAGTCGCCGAGTCCCGCCTCCTCGCAGATGGCCAGGCTGGCGCGGGCATGGTGCAGCGCGGGCTCGGCCCTGCCGAGTACGGCATAGACCCGAGAGCACTGCCAGTCCCCAACCGCCAGCTGTTCGGGTCCTCCGACCTGGCTCCAGTGAAAGCGTGACGCGTGCGCAGCGTGCACCATCTGCGAGTCCATGGCCGGCGTTCGGTCAGGCGTTCCCAGCAGCTCCCAGACATGGTTGAAGAGACCAACTGCCAGGGCCCGATGCTGATCCGCATCAATCCCCGCGCTCGTGTGGCCGTGGTCGTGGTCGTGGCCCTCGTGGTCGTGGTCCGAGGTCACTCGCCGCTCCTCACATTCACCATGCCGCGCAGCCTAGCGCGCGTGCGAACGGTCCGCATCTCATCGCAACGCATGTGCCGTTTCGGGGAACACGCGAACGTCGCGAGGGATGCTACTGTCAGCCCGTGGACACCAGGAGTATCGAGAAATGACCTTCAAGCCCGGCGCTCAGCTCGACCCCGGACAGGTGCGCGACATGCGTGGCCGCAGCGGCACGCTGGCCATTGGCGGCGGGCTGGGTGGCGTAGCGCTGCTGCTGCTCGTCCTGGTGTTGGGTGGAAACCCGTCTGACGTGGCGGGGCTCCTGAACGGGACAACCGTCGGCGGCGCAGACCAGGCGCCCAACAGCAGCCTCGTCGAGCAATGTCAGACCGGCGCGGATGCCAACGCGCGCGAGGACTGCCGGATCATCGGCTTTGTCAACAGCGTCCAGGCGTATTGGGCCGTCGCGGTCGACAACTACACGCTCGCGCCGACGACCTTCTTCACCGGCTCGATCAGCACCACCTGCGGCCAGGCCACCAGCGCGGTTGGCCCGTTTTACTGTCCGCCCGACACCAGTGTCTACATCGATCTGGGCTTCTTCGATGACCTGCAGACCCGGTTCGGTGCCGAGGGCGGGCCGTTTGCCGAGGCTTACGTCATCGCCCATGAGTACGGCCACCATGTGCAGGACCTGCTCGGCACGTTGCAGGGTGGAAGCGGAGAAACCGGCGCCGACAGCCGATCGGTTCGAACCGAGCTCCAGGCGGACTGCTTCGCCGGGGTCTGGGCCAATCACGCGGTTGAGACCAACCTCCTCGAACCGATCACCGCCGCACAGGTCGCGCAGGCGCTCGACGCCGCCGCCGCCGTGGGCGATGACCGGGTCCAGGAACAGACCCAGGGCCAGGTCGATCCGGAGACATGGACGCACGGTTCGTCTGCCGAGCGGGAGAAATGGTTCCAGACGGGACTCGACACTGGAGACCCGACCGCGTGCGACACGTTCAGCGGGACGCCGTAGGGCGCATTCGCACCCAGGAGCCCTCGCCACGCTTCCGCAGGGAGTGGAAACGACTGGCGACGGGTTGACGCTCACCATCGATCAGCCGCCGCTGATCACCCCCGGACGCGATCCCTCGAAAGGAGTACGCTGGGGACCCCATCGGAGAACCCATGTCGTCCAACTGCGTCCACGGCTTTGATACCCAGCACTGCTCGCAGTGCCGCACCTGCCCGCACGGTCTGACCACCAACCGCTGCGGCCGCTGCGCCAACCGGGTGACCAGCCGCGCCGCGGCCAAGCTGGTGCCGCCGGCCCAACCGCCTGAGGAGCACCGCGGCTTCGAGGTCTTCTTCGTCCCCCAGGAGCGTTCCTGGTACTACCGCGATTCGCCCGATGCGCCGCTCCAGGGCTCCTCGTACCGCTCCGCCTTCCAGGCGAAGCTGGCGATCGACGCCTCCCTCGACCAGACCCCCGTCCCGGAGCCAGCCCGCAAGCGCAGGTAACAGGGCGCTCTCGCCGATGAGCGAACAGTATCGCGATCGACCGCTGCTCCACCCGGATTCGCCAACGGCGTGGCGGGATTGGCTGATGGAGCACCATCGGACCGTCGACGGCGCCTGGCTCGCTCGCTGGACGCCGGCCTCGCGGTCATCAATGCGGTCCGCGCGGACGGGTCGTGGGCGATGCAGGATGCCGCCGAGGCGCTCGTCGAGCCCGACGACTTCGCTGCGGCCCTCAACGCGCGACCCGATGCCCGCGTCCGTTGGGATGCGTTCTCCCCGTCCTCGCGTCGCGCCCTGCTATGGCGGGTGATCTCCGCAAAGCGCAGCGAGACGCGCGCCCGGCGCGTCGCAGCGATCGTCGACGAGGCCGCGCATGGACGCCGCGCGAACTTCTAGGGGCCGTTTGATGACCGCAGGGCCGCGGGGCGAGCCTGAGGAACCAGCTCTCCTCACCGCCTGAGCAAACCGACGGTGCGGGGACCCGCGCAGTCGTCAGTCCTCCCCCCGTCTGGACGCGCAGCGGACCGAGGCGCACAATCCGGCCCCGGCTCCTCGCCGGCACGCAAGGGGCGATCAACAAGTTCTTCGCGCAACTGCAGCAGGGGCAATGCGACTCGAACTGGTCGATGACTACCGGGCTGGTGCCTGCAACATCGGGCCCGCGGAGATCGCCCGGCGGCGGCGCACCGGACATCTCTGGGCAGCCGGGACGCTCGGCCTGCTGGGGATGCTGGTGGTCACCACGGCCCCACACTGGCTGCGCCTTGGGCTTGCCCTGCCGGCCGCGGTGGGCGCAGCTGGCTACCTCCAGGCGATCACTCGCTTCTGTGCCAACTACGGATGGCGCGGGGTGTTCAATTTCGGCGATGCCGGCTTCCGACGCACCACCTCGGTGGCCGATGCCGCGGCTCGCCGTGCGGACCGAATCAAGGCCATGAAGATTGGCCTGGGCAGCGCCCTGATCGGAATGTTGGTGGCCTTGGGGGCCTTCCTCCTCTAGGAGGGATCCTTCTTCGGGGGCGAGAGAAGCTGACGTAGCGCAGGCCCCGTTCTCCCAGCGCCTGAACGAACGGTGCGAAGGGGATTCCGTCCGCCGGGCCGGCCAGGAAAAGATCGAGCAAACGGCCGTCGGGGGCACGGAGGCGGGTGGGTGCAGACATATGGCCGGCAGCATCGGTTATTCCGCTATCGCCGTCCAGCCCTCCACCCGGCAGGACGACGATCGTGCCATCATCCGGCCAACCATGCACATTCCACGCTGGCTTCGCGGTGCCATCTCGGTACCGATCTACCCGCTCCTCGCTGCCGCCTACCCGATCGTCTTCCTGTACGCCCAGAACGTACAGGAGGCAGTGGAACCCCGCGAAGTGTTCATCCCGCTCGCAGTCTCCGTCGGAACCACGGCAGCCGTGCTTGCCATCTTCTGGGCGTTGACGCGCGATTGGGCACGCACAGCCCTGATCAGCACCATCCTCCTGACGCTCTTCTTCACCTATGGGATGGCGTGGGATTGGATCGGCGGCATGCTGCTGGGCCATTGGGTGCTGGTCAGCGCCTGGATCTTGCTGGCGATCACGGCGACCGCGATGATCTGGCGCCTGCCGCGGTTCGCGCACCGAGCGATCCCGGTGCTCAACGTGGCCGTCAGCCTGCTGGTCGTCTTCAACCTGTTGGTCATCGGCGCCTTCACCCTGAACTTGCCGCTGGTGGCGGCCAACCCTTCATCGGGGGTTTTCCCCGGCGCGTCTTTGGGCAACGCGACCAAGCGGCCTGACATCTACTGGTTGATCCCGGAGGAATACGGTTCAGGCAGCGTGTTGCAGGACTATTTCGGCTACGACAACACGCCGTTCCTGGATGCCCTGCGCCAGCGCGGGTTCTATGTTGCCGACGATGCGACTGCCAACTACCTGAAGACAGCACCCAGCCTAGCGGCGTCACGCCAGATGGACTACCTGGACGGACCGGCGTTGCGCGAGCAGGCGAAGTCCGACGACGACTGGGGCCCGCTCTACCGCGAGCTGAAGGCGCCCTTTGCCGTCGAGCGCTACCTGGCCGCCCTCGATTATCGGTTCATCTATCTCGGGATGTTCTGGTCCCCCACCGCCAAGCATCCCGCTGCGGAGATCAACTACGTCTACGACAAGCTCGCCTCCGAATTCCTGGATGTGCTCCAGCGGGCCACGCTGCTGCGGGCCCTCGAGGGGATCGGACCGCAGACGCCGTACGACTGGCGCAGGAACCGATGGAACCAGACGCGCTACGAGCTGCGCGCGCTGGATCGCGCGTCCGGGCTGGGCGGGCCAAAGTTCGTGATTGCGCACCTGGCCCTTGACCATGGTCCGTACGTCTTCCACGCCGACGGCAGCTTCGTGACCGAGGACGTGGAGAAGAAGCGGACGTACGAAGCGAACTACGTCGATCAGTTGCGATTCACTAATGCGCAGATGCTGGCGTGGATCGACAAGGTGCTCGCAGTCTCCGCCGCCGATCGACCGATCATCATCCTGCAGTCGGATGAGGGTCCGTGGACGAACGGCTATCGACGCAACGAGCGCGGCTTCAATTGGCTGGATGCCACGGATGATGAGCTCAAGCAGAAGTTCGGGATGCTGAGCGCGTTCTACCTGCCGGACAAGACACCGGAGCAGGCAGGCCTCTACGGCTCGATCACCCCCGTGAACACGTTCCGGGCAGTTTTCCACGCCTACTTCGGGCTGGACCTGCCGCTGCTGCCCGACCGTAACTACATCTGGCCCGACCAGGGCGACATCTACAACCTGGTCGAGGTGACGGACCGGCTCGCGGCCACCCCGAACTAGCCGCTACTTCCCGGGGCTGGGCTCGAGCTTCAGCGCCGCGGAGTTGATGCAGTAGCGCAACCCGGTGGGGCGGGGCCCGTCATCGAAGATGTGGCCGAGATGCCCGCCGCACGACGAGCAATGCACCTCGTTGCGGACCATGAAGAAGGAGCGATCGGTCTCCACGTCCACTGCCGCAGCATCAGCGGGGGCATGGAAGCTCGGCCAGCCGCTGCGCGAGTCGAACTTCGTGTCGGAGGTGAACAGGTCGGCGTCACAACCAGCACACCGATAGATGCCCGGCCGATGCTCGTCCCAGTACGCGCCGCTGAACGCGCGCTCGGTGCCCTTCTCGCGAAGGACGTGGAACTGCTCCGGGGTCAGCTCGCGAGCCCAATCGGTATCGGTCTTGGTGATCTTGCTCTTCATGTGAAGACGGCTCAGCGCGGCCGATCATCCCGTGCGAGGAACCGCTTGCGCAGCCGGATCGCATGCGGCGTGACCTCGACGAGCTCATCGGCCGCAATGAACTCGATCGCCGACTCCAGGGTGATGGGGCGCGGGGGCGTCAAGCGCAACGACTCGTCGTGGGCATGCGTCCGGATGTTCGAGAGCTTCTTCTCCTTGGTGGCGTTCACATCCATGTCGCCGGTCCGCGCGTTCTCGCCGACAATCATCCCCTCATAGACCTCCACCCCGGCACCGACGAACAGCTCCGAGCGCTCCTGCAGGTTGAAGAGGCCATACGCGTTGGAGATGCCCGCCCGATCGGCCACCAGAACGCCGTTGGTCCGATGGGTCACCTCGCCGGCCCACGGTCCATAGCCCTCACCGTTCTGATGCAGGAGGGCGGTGCCGCGGGTATCGGTCAGCAGCTGCCCGCGGTACCCGATCAGGCCGCGGGTCGGGATGATGAACTCGAGACGCACGCGGCCATCCGCGTCAGCGGTCATCTGCTCCAGGCGAGCCTTGCGGGCTGAGAGCGCGCCCTGCACCGCGCCGATGTACTCCGGTGGGACGTCGACGGTGATCCGTTCGTAGGGCTCCTCCATCTCCCCGTCGACCGTGCGCAGGATGACCTCGGGACGGCTGACCGTCAGCTCGTACCCTTCGCGCCGCATCTGCTCGATCAGGACCGCGAGCTGCAGCTCGCCGCGGCCACGGACCTCGAACACATCCTCGCTGGCGGTGGGGGCGAACTCGATCGAGACGTTGCCCAGCACTTCCTTCTCCAGCCGCGTGCGGATTTGCCGTGTGGTGAGGAGCTTCCCATCTCGACCGGCAAGCGGCGCGGTGTTGACCCCGAAGGTCATCCGCAGGGTCGGCGCGTCCACGTCCAGCCGCGGCAGCGGCCGCGGGTCGCCCGGGTCGGTAAGGGTGTCGCCGATCGTCACCTCCGGCAATCCGGCGACCGAGACGATGTCGCCCGGGCCCGCTTCGCCGATATCGATCCGATCGATGCCATGTGCCGTCTGCAGGGCGGTGACCGTCCCGTTGAGGGTAACCGTCCGGCCAGGCTCGACCGAGCCAGAGGTGTCATCGGCTTCCTCGCGCACAACGGTGACCCGCTGCCCCATCCGGATCGTGCCGTTGCGGATGCGGCCGACGGCCATCCTTCCAACGTAGTCGTTCGCTGATAGGTTGGTGACCAGCAGCTGAAGCGGGTGGCCCTCGGTATAGACCGGGGGCGGGGTGACCGAGACCAGCAGGTCGAACAGCGGTCGCAGATCGGTGCCCGGTTCGGAGAGATCGCGGGTGGCGGTGCCGGCCTTGGCGTTGGTGTAGACCACCGGAAACTCGATCTGGTGCTCATCCGCGCCCAGGTCCATGAACAGCTCGTACACGTCGTCGAGTACCTGCGCCGGACGAGCGTCGCCGCGGTCGATCTTGTTCAGCGCAACGATCACCGGCAGATGGCGGGCCATCGCCTTGCGGAGGACGTATCGCGTCTGCGGCAGCGGGCCCTCAGAGGCGTCGACCAGCAGCAGCACCGCGTCGACCATCAGCAGAGAGCGCTCCACCTCGCCGCCGAAGTCGGCGTGACCCGGAGTATCGACGATATTCAGGCGGACCCCCTGGTAGTCGACGGTCGTCTGCTTCGCCAGGATGGTGATCCCCCGTTCGCGCTCAAGGTCCATCGAATCCATGACCCGATCGACCAGCGCCTGATTGGCGCGAAATGTCCCTGTCTGGCGCAGCATGGCGTCGACCAGGGTCGTCTTGCCGTGGTCGACGTGCGCGATGATCGCCACATTGCGCAGGTCGCTGCGCACCGAGGTGGCGGAGGGAACGGTGGTCAGGGGCACGCCCGAAGCCTACCCGGTCCCGGCATCGAGCGCGTTTGCGCTAGGCTGTGGCATGCGTCGCGCCGCCCCGTTGCTGGGCCTGGTCCTCACCGGATGCCTCTTCGGCACCCCCCTTCCAACGGCGACCACCCCGCCAACATCCGCGCAGCCATCGGTCTCTGTTGGTCCCTCCGAGTCACAGCTGCCGCCAACACCGACCGTGGCGCCCACCCCGGGCCCCGACAAGATCCCGACGTACACTGCCGGCACCAAGGTGGCCACCAATGTCGCCGGCCTGCGCGTTCGATCAGGCCCGGGCACCAGCCAGGGCGTGCTCGTCTCGCTGCCATCGGGCGCCAAGCTGGTGGTGGAGCTCGGCCCGGTCCGCGTCGACACCTACGGCTGGTACCTGGTCCGCGACGCCGATGCCGCCGATCCGAAGTTCGAGGAGGGCTGGGTGGCCGCCGGCTTCATGCCCGACCCCTGGCTGGTGCCTGCCACCTTCGACCTGCCCTTCAACCCGATCGTGGCGGGCTTCTCCCACGATGGTGATGGCCAGTTCGGGCCGGTACGGGTGGAGGACGCCAACTATGCCGTGACCTGGATCGCGTCAGCGCCCACCACCGGGGGCTGCGACTTCGCGGTCGACCTGGTACCGGGCACCGGAACCGCGGTCCCGGCCATCCGTGCCACCGTCGGCGCAGCTCCAGCACCGGGCAACCTGTACGGCCAGTTCTTCGCGGCGCATCCCGAGTTGACCGGCGACCTTTTCGTGAAGGTCACCACCGGCTGCAGCTGGGCCCTCACGTTCCTGCGTACGGGTCTCCTGCCCGGCACCTAGACCGTTTCGACACCCGACCTGTCACAACTGGGCGGTAGGTTCGATGCATGAGCGTGATCGGTCCCTTCGGCGGCGCCTGGCGTTCGCCTCGCCGCCCCAGCCGTTAGGCTTCGAGGCGGCATGCAGGATCTCGACGGTGCGGTCGTCTACTCGGCCACAGACCTGGTGGGATACCTTGAATGTGAGCACCTGACCACGCTTGAGCGGGCCGTCATCGGCAAGCTCGTGAATCGCCCGAGGCGAGAGGACCCCGAGCTCGAGGTGCTGCAGGAGCGCGGCATTGAGCACGAGCAGCGCTACCTTGAATACCTCCGGGAGCAGGGGCGCACAGTGGTGGATGGACGCCACCCGCCCGATTCCGCCGGCGGCCTGAGCAGCCTCGAGACCATTGAGCGCGACGCGCACCTCACCCGGCAGCAGATGGGCGAGGGCGCTGACGTCATCTACCAGGCCACGCTTTTCGACGGTGGCTGGTTGGGCTACGCGGACTTCCTGCTGCGGGTACCCGGCGCCAGCACCCTGGGCGACTTTCACTATGAGGTCGCCGATACCAAGCTGGCCCGCCGCGTCAAGGGCGGGGCGCTCCTCCAGATGTGCCTCTACTCCGCCCTGCTCGCCCAGTTCCAGGGTCGCATGCCCGAGAAGATGCATATCGCGCTCGGCGGAAGCGGCCACCGCGTCGAGTCGCATCACCTGGACGACTACCTGGCCTACTTCCGCAGCGTCAAGGCGCGTTTCGAGACCGCGGTCGAGGCGGGGCAGCCGATCGCCTACCCGCTGCGGGTGACCCCGGAGCCGGTGGATCACTGCGGGGTGTGCCGCTGGTCCGAACGTTGCGCGGTTCTGCGACGCAACGCCGATCATCTGAGCCTGGTGGCGGGTATCCGGACGGATCAGGCGAAGCGGTTGACCGACTCCGGCATCGGCACCTTCACCGCACTCGCCACTCTCGCGGCGCCGCTTCCGACCATTCCGAAGGTGAGCGAGATCTCGCTGGCCGCGCTCCAGCAACAGGCTGACCTTCAGTACCGGTCCATCGACCTGGCCACACCACTGCACGAATTTCTACCCATTGAACCGAACAGAGGATTGGCCGGCCTGCCGCCGCCGTCGCCGTCGGACCTGTTCTTCGACATGGAGGGCGACCCCTTCGCGGAGGAGGACGGCCTCGAGTACCTGTTCGGCGTCTGGGACCCATCGATTCTGACCGATGCCGGCGAGCCGACCTTCCATGACTGGTGGGGCCACAGCCGGACGGAGGAGAAGACGGCGTTCGAGGGATTCATCGACTTCGTGATGGCCCGCTGGCGCGCGGACGCCACCATGCATGTGTATCACTACGCCGCCTACGAGCGCGGCCGCATGGGAATGCTCTCGACCCGCCACGCCACGCGTGAGGCGGAGGTCGATCAGATGCTCCGGGATGGGCTCTTCGTCGACCTGTACGCCGTCGTGCGACAAGGGCTGCGCATCGGTGTCCCCAGCTATTCGATCAAGAAGCTCGAGCCGCTGTATGCGCTCGAGCGCGTGGTGCCGCTCAAGGACGCAGGCTCATCGATCGTCGAGTACGAGCGCTTCATCCGCTCCGTTACCGCCGGCGCACCGGACAATGCGATCCTGACCCAGATCCGCGAGTACAACCAGGACGACTGTCGTTCCAACGCCGAGCTGCGCGGTTGGCTCGAGGAGCGGCGCAGCGAGCTGGAAGAACGCGAGGGGCAGCCGATCCCCCGCCGCAGCGCCGAGGCCGAGCCGGATAAGGAGCTGTCCGAGCAGCAGCGGCGCCTGGTCGATCTGGCGAATCGTCTGCTTCAGAACGTCACTGCGGACGCGACCGCGCGGGCCGGCGATCCCGAGGCACAGGCACGGTGGCTGCTCGCCAACCTGCTCGAATGGCATCACCGCGAGGAGAAGGCCGAGTGGTGGGCCTACTACGAGCGTTGCGCCAAATCGGACGACGAGCTGGCCGACGACGAGGAGTCGATCGGCCAGCTCCAGCTGATCGCTGAGGTGGGTCGGTCTGGCCGGTCCATCCACCACCAGTTCCGCTTCGACCCGGAGCAGCCATACCGCCTCAAAGAGGGTGATGAACCGCATGACCCGCGGACCACCCGATATGCCGGCACGATTCTCTCGATTGATCCGCTGGCCGGAATCCTCGAACTCAAGCGTGCTGCCAATTCCGCCCAGCCGATGCCAACCTCACTGATTCCCACCAAACCGCTGACCGCCGATCCGCAGAAGGGCGCCCTGGAGCGCATCGGCAAGTGGGTCGCGGAGCACGGGCTGTACGGCGCGGGACCGTACCGGGCCGCCCGCGAGCTGCTGCTCGGCCTTGCACCGCGGCTCGGACAGGGGCACGGAGCCGCGCTGGTCGGCAACGACGAGCCAATCGCCGAGGCGGCGCGGCGCCTCGTGCTCCTGATGGACGACACCGCGCTGCCGGTCCAGGGTCCGCCCGGTTCGGGCAAGACCTGGGCCGGCGCCGAGATGATCCTCGAGCTGGTACAAGCCGGACGAAAGGTGGGGATCGTGGCCTTCACCCATCGGGCGATCATCAATCTCCTCGATGAGGTCTTGGAGCATGCGGGGCGCACCGGGATCCGGGTCGCGGCCATCCGCAAGGTTGAGAATGGTGAAGAGGCGCCCGACGCAGCTCGCTATCGGTCCGCGACCGACAACCGGGAAGTGGCAGAGGCCCTCGCTCGGAACGAGGTGCAGATCGCCGCGGGTACGGCCTGGGTGTGGGCGCGTCCCGAGTTCGAGGGCCTCGTCGACACGCTGTTCGTGGACGAGGCAGGCCAGATGTCATTGGCCAACGTGGTTGCCGTATCCGGCGCTGCACGCAATGTCGTGCTGCTCGGCGATCCACAACAGCTCTCGCAGGTGAAGAAGGGGGCGCACCCGGAAGGGGCCGATCTCTCATCTCTCGAGCACGTTCTCGCCGGCGAGCCGGTCATTGACCCCACCCGGGGCCTCTTCCTGGCGGAGACCTGGCGCCTGCACCCGGATGTCAATGCCTTCACGTCGGCGGCCTTCTACAGGGGCGAGCTGCGTTCCGCCCCCACTGCTGTCGGCCAGACCGTGGATGCTCCAGGTCCGATCACCGGCACCGGGGCACGCTGGATCGCGATCGAGCATGCGGTCAACCACAACTCCTCGCCGGAGGAGGCCGATGCGGTCGAGTCGATCTACGCCAGCCTGCTCGAAGGAACCTGGACTGATCAGCACGGCGCCTTGCGCCCGATCACCCCGCATGACGTACTCGTGATCGCTCCCTACAACGCGCAGGTGGAACTGCTCGCCGAACGCCTGGGGCCCATGGCCGGACCGGATAAGCCCACGGTCGCCACGGTCGACAAGATCCAGGGACAGCAGGGTGCGGTCGCCATCTACTCCATGGCCACCTCGTCCCAGGACCAGATGCCTCGTTCCTTCGAGTTCCTCTTCTCACTGAATCGCCTGAACGTGGCAACCTCGCGGGGACGGTGTCTGGTCGTCGTGGTGGCCGCTCCTGATCTCCTCAAGGTACGCGTGCACACCCCGATCCAGATGCGCATGGCCAATGCACTCTGTCGGTTCGCGGAGATCTCGGCAGCGCAGGCAAGCCCGAAGCGATAAGGCGAGAGGCCCCCCCGCCGGATGGCAGGGGGCCTCTGTCGCCGGATGCGCCCCGGCTACTCTCGGGTTACGCCACAGCGGCGTCGCCATGCGGCGTGTCCGACGATCACCAGCAGCAGGGCCAACGTTGCGGTCAGGCCGGTCGGGGCCGGAACCGCGGTATCGGGGACACTCACCTCGGTACCGCCCGCGGAGTGGTCCCCAAGGACGCCGCCATCGGGCTCCTCGATCGGTGCGGGCTCCTCGATCGGTGCGGGCTCCTCGATCGGTGCGGGCTCCTCGATCGGTGCGGGCTCCTCGATCGGTGCGGGCTCCTCGATCGGTGCGGGCTCCTCGATCGGCGCGGGCTCCTCGATCGGCGCGGGCTCCTCGATCGGCGCGGGCTCCTCGATCGGCGCGGGCTCCTCGATCGGCGCGGGCTCCTCGATCGGCGCGGGCTCCTCGATCGGCGCGGGCTCCTCGATCGGCGCGGGCTCCTCGATCGGCGCGGGCTCCTCGATCGGCGCGGGCTCCTCGATCGGCGCGGGCTCCTCGATCGGTGCGGGCTCCTCGATCGGTGCGGGCTCCTCGCAGGCGGCGTCGACCCAGATGAGCTTGCTCTTCGAGCTGAGCGACCCGTTCGTCAGCCACTCCACGCGGTAGTGGCCGGCCGGCAGGTTAATGGTGACGGAGGCATCGACGCCATCTCCGCTGGTGTCATAAGTCCCGGACCTCACGACGCTGCGATCCCCGGTCGGCGGCCAGCTCAGCACCTGCCAGGTGCCGTTCTCGGTGGGCGAGGGATACCGGAACTCAAGCCAGAAGTCACAGACGAACGCCTCGTTGTTGTGCTCGCTGGCCTCTTGGCCGGTGGCGGTATCGTGCACCTTCAGCGTGCCGCTGTTGCCAGCCCCTCCTCCGGCCTGGTTCGCACCGATGGCCGGGCTGATAGCCACAGCGAGCGTGAAGCCGAGCGTTGCCAAGGTGGCCGCGAAAACGTTACGTGGTGACCTAGGGTGATTGGCTCGGTCGGTGGTAAACATCGTTGGCGCATCCAGATCAGTGCGGGATTACACCGATAGGGTGATCTGTCGGCGCTGACACGGCTATGACCTAGTAGTACCTCTGGGTGCCTGCTCCGAGGCGGGCCTGTGCACTTATCCGACCAGGTGGGGTCTGATGCAGTACTCGGGCAGTACTTCCGGCTCGTTGGATGAAGCTACCCGGGCGATCCGCCTGCAAAGGCGTGCACGAACGCCTCTTGGGCAACTGTCTCGATCGCCTCGGGATGGCGAACCGATCGAACCGTGGCGATCGCCTCGTCCGGCTGTCATCCCGCTCTCAACCAGCGCGCACGCCGCCACCGTGCCGGTGCGGCCGACCCCTCCCATGCAGGCGACTGCCACGTCTCCGTCGACCCGACCCGCGCGCACCTCGTCCAGGATGCGGCCCATCTCGGCGAGTCGGCTGGCGGTTGCCCATCCGGCATCGGGTGGCGATGACCTTCACCCGCCATGACCGCGCCGCGCTCGACAATGCGCGGATCGCTCCAACGAGCCAATTCGTCGTCGTCCACGAGCAACATCAGCCGCCGGACCCCAGCCCGCGCCAGGGAGGCGAAGTCCTCGTCGAGGTCTCGCTGGTAGGTGCGCCCCGGGTAACGGGTAGACACTCCCCGCTTGCCGGGAAGGACGGTCAGCCCCAGTC
Organism: uncultured Chloroflexia bacterium; assembly: GCA_963750025.1. Lineage (GTDB taxonomy): Bacteria > Chloroflexota > Limnocylindria > QHBO01 > QHBO01 > CF-167. The sequence continues at coordinate 31,706 of CAVVPF010000020.1, read as the reverse complement.
GCCCGGGCAACCCATGCGTCACCAAGCTGCGCGGGTTCGAGCCAGTCGATGGGCAGCTCGGCGTCGAAGCCGGCGTGGTCGGCGTTTCCGCCCCCCACGGATCGTGCCATCAGTTCAGGTTCGCGCGCGCACAGAAGTGACCAGTGGCCTCCAGCGGCTGCGCGCAGAACGGGCAGTTGGGTCTGCCGGCCGCCACGAGGCCAGCGGCCCTCCGCACGAAATCGCGCGCGCGTGCTGGACCGATCCGGACCCGCAGCAGGTCGGGCCCGGTGAGGTCGTCGTCCGGACGCCAGCTGAAACTCACCTCCTCAGTGACTGGCTGTGCCTCGATCACGACCTGGTTCGCCTTCCCATCCCAGGCAAGCGAGATGGCACCCGACCCGGAACGCCTCGATCACCGGCGGCTCTAACGGCGCGTCGTCTCGCGCCGTTACCTCCCCAGGCGGTCCACGCCCCCAGCGCCGATCTCGACGGCGTCCAGTAACCCCGCCAGCCGGCCGGCAAGCGCTGCCAGGTGCGCCTTCTCCAGCACCAACGTCACGAGGGCGCCGCCCTGGCGCGCCTGAAGATAGAAGGTCCGCGAACCGGGTTCGCCGACCGCGTCGGCGACGAAGCGGTCGGGCGCGTTGAAGTCGAAGAGTCGGCGCACCATGGCTTCATCGTAGCGGGAATTGGCGCGCTACAGTGGTCGGTGCCATGACGCGGCGCCGAGCTCCCGCACCAGTTCGCCTGCGCCCGATGCGCAGCGCCTATCGGCGTTCCCGCGCCAGGCGCGGTGGCCGCCGTTCCGCGCCGAGCCGCTGGCTTGGATGGATGGCGGCCACGCTCGGCGTTGGGGCGATTGCCTTCATCGTGGGGCGCGCCGGGTTGGAGGTCGGACTATCGGGGGTCACGCCAATTCCAAGCGCCGCAGAACCAGCGCAGGTGCTGTTCGGCAAGGCGCTCGACCCCTCGACCGGCGAGGCCGTCGGGGGCACCAACCGATTCCGAGCCGGCGACGTGATGGCCTACTCCGTTCGGCTCTCATCCACGGCAGCGGGCGATCGACACGTTCATCGAGGTCGTGATCATGGATAGTTGATGGAGACCACCGTGCAGACCGACGGAGACTGCAGTCGGTGGTCGGGTCGGTGTTCGGGTTCAAGACCAAGTGCGGCGGCCTGGCTCGCCGCGTGGGGACCGGGCATTTTCGTGCTGCGAATCTCCACGGATCCTGCCACCGCGCCGGTGGCAACAGGCCGCTTCACGCTGGTCGAATCTCCAGGAGCTTCGTGAACCGAGGGCATGGGGATCGGAGCTGTGCCCGATCTCCGATCCCAATTCCCCCGGCGTCAGAGCTGGCCCCGCCGGCATTGCGCCTGGGCGGGTGCCCAAGCCAACTCTCGGTGACCGAGCCTAACCCCACTGAACCGTACCTGTCAACCCTTACTTGACCGCCAGGGCCTCGCGTGTCAGTTCGTAGGCGCCTCGATGATCATTCTGTTCGGCGCGCAGGACGGCCCACTCCCGCAGCACCTCGCGGGTACGACTGGCTGAGCGCCCCGAGCGTGCCAGGTCACCGGCCTCGGCGTAGCGGACTTCGGCACCGGCCAGATCACCACTCGCTCGCAGGGCACGCGCCTCGGTGAGCATCGCGGTCAGCTCAACGGCCCGGTTGCCGGTGGAGCGCGCGAGCTCGATCGCCCGACGTGCAATGCGCACAGCTTCGGTCGGATCGTCGCGCGCCATTGCCACCTGTGCCTCGGTGTCCAGCACGGCCGAAAGGAACCGATCGTCACCGGCCCGCTCGAATTCGGTACGCGCGCCGGCCGCCAGCTCGGCAGCGCGATCGATGTTGCCGGTCGCCAGGTAGGCCATGGCCAGGGTGTTCTCGATCTGAGCCGATTCGAAGGTTGCCCCGGCCGACCGCAGCAGAGCGAGCCCCTGCGTCCCGGTGCGAATCGCGGCCTCGGTGTCGCCAGTCTCGTGGTAGGTGATCGCAAGGTTGAAGAGGAACATCGCGCGTCGCCGATCGTCGAGGTCATCCGCCAGGCCCCGCGCCGTCTCGAGGTAGGTCAGCGAGTGTGCGTGGTCTCCCCGACGCCCTTCGACAGCGGCGAGAGCCATCAGCAGCCGCATCTCGAAATCCGGTTCAACCTTCAACCCGGCCCGAACCCGTTCGAGCAGTGAGCTCAGCAGGCTGCGCGCATCGGCCTCCTGGTCAGACAGGTAGAGGCCGTAAGCCAGCCAGTAGCGGGCGAGCGCCTCATCCGAAATGCGCCCGAGCGTGCCGAACAGGCGTGCCGCCTCGGCTGCTGCGACGACCGCTTCCTTACCGTTGTCGAGCCGCGCCAGGCCTCTGCCCTGCCCCGGAGGATCTCCGCCCGCGCCTGATCGTCAGTCCCCCGCTCCAGCAGGGCAGCGTAGCCATCGGCCGCAGCCTGCCAATCGCCCGATGCCAGCGTCATGTCGATTGCCAACCGATTCCAGGTGGGACTCTGCTCGTCGAGGAAATGGCTCGGCGGAAGCGAGAGACGCTCAGCCAGATAGGCAAGCGCCACCATCGACGGGCGCGCGATGCCGGTCTCCAGAGCACTCACGTAGGCCTTGGTGTAGCGGTCCCCGGCGAGCTGCTGCTGCGTGAGGCCGACGCGTTTGCGCGCCCCGCGGATGCGGGCGCCGATCTGGTGGGCGAGTGCGCTGTCGTGCGCGGTCGCTTCAGCGACCGTCCTGGTCTTCGGCATTGACGAAGTATATACGACGTGGCAAGCCCCATTTGACTTTCCTCCCGAACGAAAGTCCCCCATCATTGCCGGACGCCGGTACCGATGGGTCATTGCCCGGCGGACGGTCGGTGGCGATCTTCAGCGTGCGGCCGCAGAGCTCGATGGCGAGCCGACCGCTGATGGAGACGGCCGATGCGCAACGCACACACCGGCGGCGGCTGGCCCAGCTAGGGCAGACCACCGCAGACCATCCAACCGGAGCTATGCCGCGGGCGGCTCCCTGCCAATCGAGGGCAGGCGAGTGTCGGCCCGCGGCTTCGTGCTGACCCGCCCTAGAGCGGTGGCAGCTCCTGCCCCCCATCCAGGGCCGCGGCGAATAGATCTCCCAGCTCGGCAAGCCGTTGGTGCATGGTCCGTACCGTCCACCGATCGGGTGCCAGGGAAGGATCGTCCAGCTCGTCCCAGCGAATTGGGGCTGAGACCGGCGCTCCGGGGAACGGTCGCGCGGCGTAGGGCGCGACAAGCGACTTGTTCACCGCGTTCTGCGTGAAGTCCAGTCGTGCCCGGCCACCTCGATCCCGCTTCGACCACTCCCAGCTGACCAGATCGGGCACCATCTGACCGACGGCACGCGAGATCGACTCGACCCAGGCGCGGGTCTGCTCGAAGGTATAGATCGTTCTGATCGGGATCCAGATCTGCACGCCTCGCTTGCCGGTCACCTTCGGCAACCCCTTGACCGCGAGGTGGGCAAGGGCCGTTCGGTAGAGTCTGGCAAGGGTCAGAACCTCTGCGAAGGTCGTATCGGTCCCAGGGTCGATGTCGATGAGCGCGTAGGTCGGGCGGTGCGGTGCATCGATGCGCGAGGTCCACGGATGGAGCTCGACCGCGGCCTCCTGCGCCAGCCAGGCGAGGGTTGCCACCCGGTCAACCACTGCATACGTCTTGTCGCCCTCGTGCCCTGAATGCGACCAACGGGCGATCCAGACGGCGTATGGCGCGGCAGGTCCTTCTGCCAGAAGCCCGGCTTGCCAATCCCATCCGGGAAGCGCTGCAGGGTGAGTCCGCGATCCGCAAGGTGGGGCACCAGCGTTGGACCGATGCTCACGTAGTACCGAATCAGGTCGCGCTTGGTGAGCGCCGCACCCGGCCCGTCAGCCGGGAAGAGGACCTTGTCGAGGTTGGTCAGCTGCAGCTCATGACCCGCCACCGACCACGCGCCGTCCCGATCGAGCGCCTCGAGGGCCGCGAACTCGGCGGGCGAGGCGGCCACCACCGACGTGTTCAAGTGATCTGATCTCTTGCGCGTCGAGGTACGCGCTGGGACGACGACGCGCGCGACCGGACGCGCCCGCTCGCGGACGACCCAGGCGGCGTCCTTGCCAAGCTCAATCCCCTTGAAGGCCGCCTGCCGCAGCAGGCCGTCCGTCGTCCACTCCGCGAACTCCGCGCGGATCACGAGACGGGGCTCGACCCAGCGTGCGTCCGGCAGGCGTGGGACCGGGTCCAGCGGCGAGTCAGGGCGTCGTATCGGTTGCAGCTCGGCAAGCAGGTTCCGCCGCGATGCCTCGGAGATGCCACTTCCGACCTGCCCTGCGTGTCGGAAGCGGCCATCGTCGTGCACGGCCACCACCAGCGACCCAAGCGCCGCGCTGCTGCCCCGTCCCGGTAGCCACCCGACGACCACCAGCTCCTGCTCGAGGCGCAGTTTGATCTTCAGCCAGTCACGCGATCGGCGTCCCGGGTCGTAATGGTCGAAGCGCCGCTTGGCGACCACTCCCTCAAGTCCCTGCTCGGTGGCTGCCTGCGTGAACGCGATGCCATCCCCGGGAACATGCGAGGCGTATCGGACCAGTGGATGCGGGCGGAGGAGCTGCCGCAGGGCGCGCTTGCGCTCCTCGAGCGGCACCTGGAGCAGCGAGCGGCCGTCGAGATGGAGCAGATCGAAGGCCATGTACACGATCGGGATGGCAGCCCGCTCTACCTCGCTCGGTCGCATGGCACCGGTGCCGCGGCATCCGGTTGCCGCCCCCAACCCGCGCAGCCCGGCACGGTCCTGCAGGAGGGAGAAGTTCGGCCGCCCATCCGCATCGAGCGCCACCACCTCACCGTCGACGATCGCTTCACGGGCGGCGATCCAATCAGCAGGGCCGGCCAGATCCGGAAAGTACGTGGCCGCGTCGATGCGATTGCGGGTCCACAGCCGCCTCGTCCCGCTTGTGGATCAGCAACCACTGGTCCGGATTGCTGGGGCGCCCAAAGGCATCGCGGCGCCCTCCGGTCTGGACGATGGTGAAGCGCCCCTTCAACCGCGCGCCCTCGAGCCTGAACTTCAGCTCGCCGTCGCGCAGCGCCGCTGCGGGGTCATCGGTCTCTTCGGGGGTGAAGGTCCCCCAGTCCCAGACGATCATGTCGCCGGCGCCGTACTCGCCAGCCGGGATGACTCCCTCGAAGTCGAGGTACTCGACCGGGTGATCTTCGGTCCGCTGCGCCAGGCGTCGCGCGTCGGGGTCGAGGGTCGGGCCGCGTGGCAGAGCCCAGCTGACCAGCATCCCGCCGACCTCCGGGCGGAGGTCGTAGTGGAGACGCTTCGCCCGATGGCGCTGCACCACGAAGCGCCCGCTCCCCTCCCCAGACGGGCCGGGCTCGGGTTCGGGGTGCGCGCGAAATCGCGCTTGGACCGATACGCCTCGAGCGGCATCGGACCGATGATGACAGGGCGGATCAGGGGCTGAGGTCCTTGAGTGTGGCGACAACCCAGCCGGCGCCGGCTTCTCGCAGGACACGCGCGGAGACCGCACCGCTGGTGACGCCGATCGGGACCATGCCGGCGGCCACCGCGGCCAGCATGTCCCAGCTGGCATCGCCCACGTACCAGCACGCGGCAGGCGGGACGTCGATCTCGCTCGCCGCCAATAGCAGCAGGTCGGGTGCCGGCTTGGCATGGGCGACGCGGCTGCCATCGACCACCGATGCCGGGCGTGTCAGCCCGAGCGCGGCAACCGACGCGGCAACCTGCTCGGGGCGACTGGACGTAGCGATCAGCCATGGGATGCCAGCGCGGTCGAGGTCCGCCAGGAGCCGCTGCACCCCGGGGAGCGGCCGCGGATCGCGGTTCAGTTGGGCGAAGAGCTCGCCGCTGCGAGCGTCGATCCATTCGTCACGCCCCGGCTCGAGGACGATCCCTACCGCGGCGGCGACCTCTCGCGCCAGGCGCGGTCCATCCGACCCGATCAGCTCGGCCACGTGGCGCCGACGCGCGGGAATGTGCTCCTCCGCAAAGACAGCCAGCCACGCGCGGGTCCGTGCCTCCACCGTGTCGACCAGCGTGCCGTCGAGGTCGAAGATGACCGCGCCAGGCCGGGGCAGGTCGACGAGTGGCTCGGGCATCGGTCTACGATACCCGCGATGCCCTCCGAGTTCGCCCGCCATTGGACCCTGGATCCGAGCGTCGATTTCCTGAACCACGGCTCGTTCGGCGCTACCTCGCGCCCGGTGCTGGCAGCCCAACAGGCGTGGCGCGAAAGGATCGAGGCGGAGCCGGTGCGCTTCTTCGCCAACGACTTCGAGGCTCCCCTCGACGATGCGCGGACCGTGCTGGGCCGGTTTGTCGGCGCCGATGCGGATGACCTTGCCTTCGTGCCGAACGCGACCGCCGGCACGAATGCTGTCCTGCGCTCCCTGCATTTCGATGCGGGCGACGAGCTGCTCACCACCGACCACGCCTACAACGCGGCCAAGAACACGCTCGAGTTCGTCGCGGCGCGTGACGGCGCGCGAGTGGTGGTCGCCCCCGTGCCGTTTCCGATCGACTCGCCTGACCAGGTCGTCGAGGCGCTGCTGGCTGCCGTCACGCCGCGCACACGCCTGGCATTGATCGATCACGTCACATCGGCCACCGCACTCGTTTTTCCGGTCGAGTTGCTGGTGCACGAGCTGGAGGCGCGCGGCATCGAGACCCTCGTCGACGGCGCCCACGCGCCGGGCGGGCTGCCATTGCGGATCGGTCAGATCGGCGCGACCTACTACACCGCCAACCTGCACAAGTGGGTCTGCGCACCAAAGGGAACAGGCTTCCTGTGGGTGAGGCCGGATCGCCAGGAGGCGATTCGACCGCTGGCGATCAGCCACGGCGCCAATTCACCGCGGACCGACCGGAGCCGGTTTCGGGTTGAGTTCGACTGGACCGGCACGGCCGACCCATCGGCCTACCTGGCCGTACCGGACGCCATCCGCTTCGGTGAGGGGCTGCTCGATGGAGGATGGCAGGCGCTGAGGACCCGCAACCATGCGCTGGCCATGGCGGGCGCCCAGCTGCTGCGTGACGCGATCGGGTCTCCCGCGGCAGCTCCCGAGGAGATGCTCGGCTCGATGGTCTCGGTCCCGCTGCCGCTCGAGACAGGTCCGGGCCGCGTGCAGGGTGTCGCCCTGTACGACGATCCGGTTCACGCGCACCTGATCGCGCGGAGCATCCAGGTGATGATCACGCCTTGGCCGCAAAGACCTGACGGCGGGACGTGGCGTCGCTTGGTGCGGATCAGCGCGGCGGCCTACAACGACCTTGAGCAGTACCGACGATTAGCGGAGGCGCTCCCCGGCGCCGTGGCGGCTGCCGCGGCGGCGTAACTAGACCGATGTCGATTGATCCGGCACCCTCGATTCCGCGTTGCAGGCTGCAACCATGACCCAGGTCCTGGTGATCGGCTCGATCAACGTCGACCTCGCCGTGGCCGTGCCCCGCCTGCCGCGTCCGGGTGAGACGGTGTTGGGGGGTCGCTTCGAGCGCCATTTCGGCGGCAAGGGCGCGAACCAGGCCGTCGCCGCGGCGCGCGCCGGTGCCCAGGTGACGATGCTCGGTGCCGTTGGCCGGGATGCGTACGGCGACGCGTCACTGGCTGCTCTGGCGGCAGAGGGGATCGACGTGACCAGGGTACGGCGGGTCGATGAACCGACCGGCGTAGCCCTGATCACGGTGGCCTCGGACGGTGAGAACCAGATCGCCGTGGCGCCCGGCGCCAACCGCCTGCTGGCTGACGCCGAGCCGGAGCTGCCCGCACCACCGCCGGGTGCCGTCCTCCTCGCCTCGCTCGAGGTGCCGATGGCGGCGGTCCAGGCCGCCCTGCATTGGGCCGTCAAACACCGCCTCCGCATCGTCCTGAATCCCGCACCCGCGCAGCTCCTTCCAGCCGAACTCCTCGCCTGCGGCCCGATCCTGACGCCGAACCGGGGTGAGCTCCTGATCGCCACCGGGGCCAGCGATCCTGATTCAGCGCTGCTGGCCCTTCAGCAGGCAGGTGCCGGGCCGGTTATCGTGACCCTTGCCGCAGCCGGCGCGCTGTTGGTGGACGGCGCGCAGCGCAGCGAGATCCCTGCCCGTCCGCTCACCGCGGTGGACGCCACCGGGGCCGGCGACACCTTCTCCGGCGTGCTCGCCGCGTGGCTGGCCGATGGCCGGTCGATCAGCGAGGCCGCGCAGGCGGCCAATGCTGCAGCCGGCTTGAGCGTCACCCGCGCAGGAGCGCGCGGGGGCATGCCAACCCGGGCCGAGATCGAGGCAGAGCTCAGCCGCTGAAGGTCGGTACCCCGAGGGTACCTTGGAGCCATTCCTGGGCACGGGTCGATGCGCGGATAGTGGCGGAAATGCGAGCCCAGACAGCCGCTCGACAGTCGGTCCGCACGGCGGACCTGATGGCGACCCTTTCCGCCGCGCTCGACGCTGCCGCCAGCGCACCCAGCGGACACACCCTGCGCACCTGCTTCCTGGCCATGCGCCTGGCAGAGGCGCTGGGGATCGGCGACCGCGACCGCTCGTCGCTGCTGTACGCCGCACTGCTTCACGAAGCGGGGTCTGACCACGCCGCAGGCACCACCGAGCGGCTCGCGATACGCCGGCTGGTCGTCCTGTCCCGCGGGTCGGAAGTTGAGCGACGGATAGACGACCACGCGCGGGCACGACGCGGTGCCCAGGTCGCGCTACGCGCCGGCTTCGGCCCCGAAGTCGCGGTAACCGTCATGGCGCTGCATGAGCATTGGGACGGCCGAGGCTTGCCGATCGGTCTGGCTGGATCGGCAATCCCGCCATTCCCGCGCCTGGTGGCGGTCTGCCATGATCTGGACCGCCTGACCCAGGAACGCGGCGCCAGGCACGCCGAGGAGGAGATTCACGCTCGCGCCGGATCCTGGTACGACCCTGAGCTGGTAGGCGTCCTGCTGGCGCTGTGCAGTAACGGGCTGATGCGCGAACTGGCCGATGACGAGTTGGCTGACCGCGTCGCCGACCTTGAGCCAAGCTGGCTGGAGCGCCGATCGGACGCGGACGGGGCGAGACGCATCCGGGGTGCTTTGGGTCCCGCCGAGTCTTCCTAGCCGGGGATCCTTCCCGGTTCCGCTGCCGGCGCCCCCTCGGCGGCGCGAGGTCGCTCCCCCATCATCAGCACCCCACCGACCAGCAATGTGACCACAAGAGCGACGCGGTTCAGCACAGAAGCCGCCAGCGCGGTCTCGGCGGGCAGGCCGAGCCCCACGAACAGGAAAGCGAGCGCGCCCTCCTGAAGCCCCAATCCGCTCGGCGTGAACGGAATCAGGATGCTTAGCCGTGCCACAGCCAGCGCCGCCAGGATCTGCGCGGGATGCCCCTGGTCGGTGACGGAAACCACCAGCGCATACGCCAACAGCAGGCTGCCGGCATGGAAGAGCAGGCCCAGCCCGAGCCCGGTTGCGACGGCGCGCGCCGTGCCGGCGAACACGCCGTTCCCCGCAGCGCTCCGGCCCCCGCGGCGCAGCTGCACGGCGGCGATCAGCGCTGCCGACCCGAGCCCGATCACCAGCGCGCCGGAGACGATCCAGCCGGCGACGCCCATTCCCGCCGGCAACACCGCCAGCGCACCCACTCCCAGCAGGCTGACCGCCACCGAACTGGTGGCCCGCTGCATCACGATCGGCCGTGCCGCGGCAGACCAGCCCAGGCCTGCCCGTGACGCCGCGTGCAAGCGGTACGCATCGGCCCCGAGGTTGGCCGGAGTGATCCCTCCCACCGCTTGGGCGACGTAGTACTGACGTACGAGGATCCCCCATGTGGACGCGGCACCATTGAGCTGACGCTGCAGGATCTGCCAGGTGCGCGCGCCGAGCAGGTGGATGGACACCAGGCCGCCGATGGCCGGAATTGCCAGCCAGGGATTCGCCTGGCGCAGATGCGCCACGATGCCGCCCAGATCGACCTGGGTCGCAACCACGACGACCAGCACGAGTCCCACCAGCCAGCGCAGCCATGGAGCGCGGCCGAATCCGCTCATCACGCAGCCATTCTCCCGGCAAGCAGGGCCTGCAGTCGCACGGCCATCTCGCCGCGCCCGGATGCCATCGGCTCCATCGCGTGCTCAGCCAGCCAGACGTCGCATTTTGGTGCGTAGGGCAAGGCAAGGATCGGGATCCCGGCGCGTGCCGCGAAGAGGAGGCTGTGGTAGCGCATGCAGACCGCTGCCTCGAGCCTGCCGAAGACCGCCAGCGCCACCGACGGGTCGAACAAGCCTTCGAGCACGGCGAGCCGAGGACGCTTCGCCTGCAGCATCCGCGCGAGCAGCAGGTCGTTATGGGCTGCCCGATGGGGGTGCTGACTCATCGGGATGAAGCAGAACTGGACCGTGGGCAGTTGGTCGATCGTCTCGATCACATCGTCCATAAGCGAAGTGAGGACGGCGGGGTTCAGGGCGGTCAGTGCCAGCCCCACGATTGGGCGAGCGGGGTCGAGCCCCGCAGCACGGAGCACTGCGCGGCCACGCGCCGGCCGGGCGGCAGCGACCAGCGACGAGAGGTCGGGGCGGACCTCCACCCGCTGCGGATCCACGCCGAGCCTCGCCTGCGAGGCGAGATCTCGCACGCTCAGCTCGACCGCACGCGAGGCGATCACCGCCAACAGGCGACGGGTGACGGCAGGAAGGTCCGGGTCGACGCCAACCCCGTGAATGGCGACCTCTCGGCCGCTGCCGGCGGCAAGCAGGGCGAAGGCGGGCAGCAGACGGCCGATGAGGCCCATGTCGCGCCCAAACAGACCACCGCCACCGATCAACAGTGTTCGATGCCGGGCGAGCTCGGGGAGCGCCCGGCGAATCGGCACGCTGGGCACCTGGTGCAGGGCTGTCGTCTCGGCAGGGGCGCGGGAGACAACCGTCACCGCGCGATCCGGACCCAGCATCTGCAGCAACCCGGCCAGGATCGCCTCGTCCCCAAGGTTGCGGTAACCGTAGCCGCCCACCACCAGGATCGGCTCGGGCAAGCTCACGGTTGGAACGCCGGCTCTGCCACAGCGGGTCGGTCTCGCAACATGACAGCGTAGGGACCTATGGAATTGGCGAGATGGAAACCGAGCCGCTCCATCCGTTGCTGGCGCGCGGCAAAGGACGGGTCACGCGCCAGGATGACCGCACCGATGCCGTACGCGTCGCGCAGTTGCGCGGGGCACAACAGCCGCATGTCGGACGAGAAGTGGTCCGATGCCGACAGATCGGTGACCAGAAGGCGCAGCCCGGAGGATGTGGTTCGGACTCGCAGACCGCCGCCGGCCGTCCATTCGATGGTGCCACCCGGGTTGGCGACCACGATCCGAAGGTGCGGTTCCTGGAGCCCCATGCGGGTGAAGAAGACGTCGGCCTCAGCTCCCGTGCCCTCCACGGCGGTGATGGCCATGCCGGGGACCGGCAGCAGGTCGAGCTCGAGACCAGCCACCGGCAGCGCAGTACGCACCTCGCCGCTCAGGTCGAAGGTCGCCGATTGGTCGGTCAGGCGCGTCGTCTGAACGTAGGTGATGCCGCTCCCTGCCCGCCCGCCGGTCCAGCTGGCGCGCAGCTGGAGCTGCTGGTCGCCCAGCGTGGTGGCCATGCTCTCCGGCGCCAGGCTGGAAACGCTCGCCAGGATCCCGCCCGGCGCCTCGGCTGACAGGATGCGCACCTGGCTGGTGGCCAACCTCAGCGTGTCGACGAACTCGCCGCCATGATTGATACCGATGGCAAAGCCGTCCGGCGGGTCGGCGCTTGAACATGGGTCGCCGTCGCTGAACTTGGCGAAGAAGAACTGGTTGGCGACCGCGCCCTCACTTTGCAGCAGCGTTGCGGCGGCCATGGCGCGCTCCCACTCCGCCGCCCGGAAGCTGTAGCGCACGGGCAGGCTGAACAGTGCAGCCCGACCGCTCACTCCCTCGAGCCACTTCCCGTCCCTGACCTCGCTCAGAACGGACCCGCCACGCGGCAGCTCCCGATCGAGCCAGCCGACGATCGTGGTCAGTGCCTGCGCATCGCGCGGCTGGTAGCCAGCGGCCTCCTTCTGGTACTTGAGTGCCGCAAACGGTGTGGCAACAACGATAAAGATCGTCGCCGCGGTCATCAGCCGCGATGGCGAGCTCGCCCGGGGCAGCTGGCCGTGGAGATAGGTCGCGAGCGAGCGGCCCAGCCAGAGCAGCCCGCTGGCGGCGCCGACCACCAGGGGAGCGAGCAGCGGCGTCGCAAAGCGGGGGTAGTCGGTCGACGCACCGCTGATCACCGACACGACGAGCGTGCCCCAGGCCACGCCCGTCCACACCAACAGGATGAGATGGCCCCCAACCGCGCGACGCCCCACCTCGCCCAGCGCGCCGAGCAGGACCGCCCCGCTCCCGAGTGCGAGCACCGTCACGGTCGGCCAATACGAAAGGAGGCCGCTGAAGAGTCGCTCCGGTCCCCGGTAGTTAAGGCTGGCGGGGTTGCTGACGTATTCGCGACTGGCCGGCAGCAGCACGACCAGCCAATAGGCCGAGATGACGGCGAGGCTGATCACCACCGGCAGCAGGGCCTGGAGGCGGGTGCGCCAGGCGATGCCCCGCAGTCGCAGAAAGCCGAGCAGAGCGAGGCTCAGCCCTACCGGCACCGCGATCAGGCCGGTCCCCACGTGCGACACGGTTGCGAGCGCCAGGGTGGCGCTCCCCAGCACCCACCACCGGAGGCCCAATTCCGGGCCACGCCCCGCCCGGGCGAACGCGGCCACGCTCAGCGAGGTGAACGTGACGGCAGCAGCCTGCAGCAATCCTCCGAAGGCGAAGAGCTCCAGAAATCGGTCAGTCACGAGCAGGCCGATCGCCACAGCCAGCAGACCCAGGATCCGCCCCTCGAAGAGCGCCACGCCGACCAGATAGAAGCTGGCGACGAGCGCCCCGAGCATCAGCACGTTGAAGGTCTGCAACGCGGCCACCGGATCCGGAACCACCAGGCGGACCGCCGAGAGCAGGAGCGGGACGAGCGGTGGGAGCGCCGAGATGGTCCGGTAATCGGGTACCTCCTGGCCAAGGTAGTAGCGCGAGGTCATGAGCCACTGACCGTAGTCACCGCGGCCGACAATCGGGGTGGTGGCCACCAGCAGGACCAGTCCGCCGACCAGGCTGGCAAGCAACAGCAATGGGATGCGCGAGCTCCGACCGGGCTCGTTCACGACCGAGCCTCGAGGCGCCGACGTCCCATCGCGCGCTGCGCCACCGTCTGGTGATAGACGGCTTCCATCTGGAGGGCGATGGTGCCCCAATCCCATGCGGTGGCGGCCTCGCGGGCACGTACCCGCATTGCGCTCAACCGGCGACGATCGGTCAGCAGGCCGGCGATCGACGAAGCCAGCGATTCCTCGCTCTCCCCACAGACGACGCCATCGATGCCGTCGCGGACAAGCGTGGAGGCTGCACTGAGCGGGCTGTCGACCACGACCGGGACGAGACCGCAGGCCTGGGCCTCGATCACGGAGATCCCGAACCCTTCGCGGCGCGACGGGAAGGCGAGCACCTTCGAGGACTTCATCAGGCCGATCACCTCGTCCCCGTGAACGGACCCGGTGAACCGCACCCGATTCCCGATCCCAAGCGAATGCGCCAGGGCCTCGAGGCTGGACCGCTGCGGGCCATCGCCCACGATCTCGCAGCGCAACCCGGGGAGAGCCTCCCCGAGCCGCGCGACCGCGCGGAGCAGCAGGCCGACCTGTTTGTCCTCGATCAGCCGGCCCACGAAGATCACGTCTGAGCGCGGCTTGGCCGGAGTGATCGAGCCGATCTGGCTGAGGCTGACGCCGTTGCCGACGACGCGCACGGGCGCGCCGCCGCGAGCCTCCATCAATCGCTGCGCAGTGAATGGCGAGACGGCGACCCGTGCGTCGCCCATCGCGGCGCAGCCGGCCTCCAATCGACGCGCAACGCGCGCCACGGCGGGGCGATGCGCGAGATAGCTCTCCCAGTACTCGCCCCAATACTCGTGCCAGGTGGCGACCAGTGGCGTTCGGGTGACGCGCGACGCCAGCCACGCGGCATAGAGCGGGAGATACGGCGTGGCTGAACAGTCGATTACGTCAAAGCGCTCCCGCAGCAGGGCGGGCAGCAGGCGCGCGGCAAACGCGGTCGCCTCGGTCACCGTCCGCTTCCCGTCGTCGCCGTAGAAGCGGCCCGGTGAACCGATCCCGTGCAGCGCAATCCGGTCCAGGGAGGGATCGGGCTCGCCGTCCCAGAAGCGCCAGCTCAGGTAGTGGATCTCGTGGCGCGCACTCAGTCGGCTGGCGAGCTCGTGGTACCGCTTCTCCGCCCCACCTTTGAGATACGGATACAGCGCGTCGTAGACGAAGGCGATCTTCATGCCCGGCTAGGGGGCATCGAGGGTAACGATCAGGAAGCCGGCCATGCCCAGCTGGGCGCCCACCACCAACAGGGTCTGGGCCAAAGCGGCGAGCTGCATTCCCATCTGGGCCTCCGCGCCAGAGGCCCAGACCACGAAGAGCACCACGTCGATGGCCGCGCCGGCTGCCACCAGCACGGTCGCCAGGAGCAGGATCGTCTCGAGGCGGAAGTAGCGCCGATAGACTCGAACCCAGCCGTCTTCGGCGAGGAGGCCTCGAGCGCAGGCATGGATCTTGGCCATCACCCCAAAGACCATCGAGCTGACCCCCACCGCCAGGAAGATCGAGCCCGCGAAGATCGGCTGCCATGTCACCGAGCCGACCTTTACGCCGCTCGGGGCCAGGAACGACACCGCAAACACGACACCGCCGAGCACCGCCAGCACCAGGCCAGGCAGGGTGAACAGGAAATCGGGCGCCGCCAGTAGCAGGAAGCGCAGGTGGCGCCAGCCATCGCGGACGGTATGCAGCTTGCTCTCCCCGAGTCGCGCGCCGTATGGGGCAGGTACCTCGGTGATGCGCAACCCGGTGCGCGCCGCGCGGACAATCATCTCCGACGCCAGCTCCATGCCACCCGATCGCAGTCGCAATCGCTCGTACGCCTCGCGGGTAAAGGCGCGCAGGCCACTCTGGCTGTCGCCGACGTTGATCCCAGAGAAAGTCCGGATCAGGAAGTTGATGATCGGCGTACCGATGTACCGATGCGCCCACGGCATGGCGGCCGCCTGCAGGCCGCCGCGGAAACGGTTACCCAGAACGAAGTCGTAGCCCTGGTCCAGCGGCTCGATCAAGGGGGACAGATTGGCGAAGTCGTAGGTGTCGTCCGAGTCGCCCATCACGATGTAGTCGCCCGCGGCCTCGGCAAAGCCGCGCAGGTACGCGTTGCCATAGCCGGCAGCCTCCTCCCGGACGACTCGAGCCCCAGCCTTCTTGGCGATGGCCACCGACCGATCGGTCGACCCGTTGTCAACGACGATCACCTCGCCGCGGCGGCCGCACGATGCCAGCCAGCGGCGGGCCTTCGTGACGCAGATGCCGACCGTCTGCTCCTCGTTCAGGCAGGGCATGACGATCGAAATGGTTCGTGCGGCGACAGCAATGGCCGCCGCGTCGCGCGCCAGCGGGGCAGCCGGAGACCAAACGGATGCACGGGTGGTCATGGCACAGGGAACCTCGCCCGCCGCGCTCAGACCAGAGGTGGCCGGCGCGACGGGCAGCTACAGGGAGGCAGCGATGTGTGGGCTCACGCCCACACATCGGTCAGGGGCAGTCGCCGTACTCGTCGGTCAGGACGTCGCCATGCCGCAGGTGTGCTGGCAGCGCGTTCCGTGAAACCGAGATCTCGACGTACTTGTGGCTGGCGAAGTGGCAGACGTCAACCTTGCCGGATGGCCCTCCGGCCGCAGCGGTCGCCGCAAAGCCGAGCAGGATTGTGGCCGGTAGCACCAGGGCCACCATGAGTCGTCGCGCCTTGGACATCGATCGCTCCTCAGTGTGTGTCTTGTCCTGAGAAACAACCTAGCAGCCGCCTTCGGAAGGCCGCAAGCCTGACCGACCCGGTACCTTGTTCCCGTCCGGGCGACACGGGTACATCCGTCAACCGGGTAGCGAAGGACCGCCCGGTCGCCCGAGCGGTCCTGCCGCGCTAGAGGGGTTCCCAAGGT
Source organism: uncultured Chloroflexia bacterium (assembly GCA_963750025.1). Taxonomy (GTDB): domain Bacteria; phylum Chloroflexota; class Limnocylindria; order QHBO01; family QHBO01; genus CF-167. Next base: position 15,664 of record CAVVPF010000020.1, on the reverse strand, counting down.
TATGAGACCGCGGGGCAGCCCCCGATCGCATTGCTCCACGTCGGTTGCACCGCGTAGACATGTCCGCCAAGGGAGATGTTCGCGGACTTCGAACTCCAGGCGCATTTGTCCGCGTTCTCGGCTCCCTGGCGGTCCGTCCAGCCGCTGCTCGGGAACGGATCCGTCTCGGCCTCGCTGTACTCGTGGCCGGCGACCACGCTGAAGCCGTCGAAGTAGCCCTCTCCATGTGACGGGTCGTCCGCGTATCAGCATTCCAGGATGTGACTTCCGGCACTTATCCGGCGTGGTGAGCTCGCGGCCTACTGCAATCGCATGCACGGCGAGCAATCGCGGCTCAGCGCGATCGGCTCTGCGTGGTTCTCCGGGTCGCGAGACGAATTGCGCGCCCTGGTTCGGCAGAGCGGCCGTTGGCTGCTGCTCGCAGCGGCCGGAGCGCTCGTAATCGTGCTCCTGGCGCAGTGGTCTGAACCCCCGATGCGCTGGCTGGCATGGGACAGCCGCGCCTACTGGGACGCCATTCGCGCCACCGATCCATACGAGAACGCGCACCTCGGAGGGCTGGGTGCGTACCTGTACTCCCCCGCCTTTCTGCAGGTCATAACCCCGGCCGGTCTACTGCCCTGGCCAGTGTTCCTGTACATCTGGACGGCACTGGGAATCGGCGTGGCGTTTGCGCTGGGCTCGGGCGCGGCGCGCCATCGCCCATGGCTCTGGCTGCCGATCGGCATCCTCGCATTGCTCGACATTTGGGCCGGCAATATCAACGTGCTCCTCGCGGCAGCGGTCGTGGTGGGATTCCGCTGGCCCGCAGCGTGGAGCTTCGTGATCCTCACAAAAGTCACGCCGGGGATCGGTCTGCTCTGGTTCGCCGTGCGTCGCGAGTGGAGCAAGCTGGCGGTTGGCCTGGCTGTGACCGTGCTCATCATCGGCCTGTCGGCAATCTTCAATCCGCACGTTTGGCTTGACTGGTGGACAGTCCTGCTCACCAGCGCTCACGCCGGCGAGTTCTCCGGCGACATCGCCGTTCCGGCCTACGTGCGCTTCCCCGTGGCACTGCTGCTCATCGGCTGGGGCGCCTATCGGGATCGGCGCTGGGTTCTGCCGCTGGCATGCCTGCTGCTGCTGCCGGTCATCTGGCCAAATGGACTCGCCATCCTCCTCGGCTGCGCGACGCTGGCCCAGGAGTCGAGCAGGCCACCCGAGACGGCGACGCTGCCCGCATCGCAATTGCCGTCAGCCACTGAGCAGGGCGTCGCGTGACACCCATGCAACCGGGGAGGACGCCTCCGCGTCGCCTGGTCTGGATCGACTGGTTAAAGGTCCTGGTCGTGCTGGGGGTCTTCGCCTACCACGCCGCCCAGCCATTCGTGGCCACCACCTGGATCATCACCAACCCCGAGCGCAGCCTGCTGCTGGGCGCATTCGCCGGCTTTGGATACCTGACTGGGATGCCGCTGATGTTTCTGCTGGCAGGCGCGGCAAGCTGGCTGGCGCTCGGGCAACGTGGCATCGGGCGCTATCTCTGGCTGCGGGTGCAGCGATTGGCCGTACCGCTGGTGCTCGGCATCGCCCTGCTGAGTCCGTTCCAGGCCTGGATCGGCGCGTTGACCCGCGGGTCGCACCAGTCGTTGCCGGCCTACGGTCTGCAGTTCTTCGGGCAGATGCGGCTCTACCCCACGCCGCGTTGGCTCGGAGACTACGGATACCACCTGTGGTTCCTCGGGTTCCTGTTCCTGTATGCGGTGATCAGCATCCCGGCGCTGGGGTGGATGCGCCGCGCGCCCGGCCAAGCCGGGATCGGCCGACTCGCTGCGCTCATCGAGCGCCCGTTGGGGCTCTGGTGGCCGTTGCTGCCGCTTGTCGCCAGCCAGCTGCTGCTGCGGGCAAGCTTCCCCTCCTACCGCGACTGGGCCGATTTCGGGCTATGGCTGATCTTCTTCCTGATCGGCGTGATGATGGTCGCCGACCACCGGATCCTGTCGGCGATGGCCGAGCGCGGACTGCGGCTTCTTGTACCTGCGCTGGTGCTGGCGACCGCGTTCATCCCGATCGCCACCTCCGGTGCGATCTGGCAGCTTGAGGGCTCACCGCGCTACGACCTGGCTGGCTTCGGATACGTCGCGCTGCGAACCGCGGTCGCCTGGTGCTGGGTCGTGGTGGCGGTGGCCATCGGCGTGCGCTGGTTCGATCACGGGGAACGCGTGGTTCGCCCGGCTGCGCAGATCGTGCTGCCGTTCTATGTGCTCCATCACCCGGCCATCGTGATCGTGGCGGCGGTAGTGGTTGGCTGGCCGGCCGGCGTGTGGCCCAAGTACGCCGCGATCCTGATCGGTTCACTGGGGTTGACCTTGCTGCTGTGCGAAGCCGTCCGACGGATCCCCGCGCTCCGCGGCATCTTCGGCATCCCGGGGTCCCGGAGTGCTGCCATGGCCGAGGCGGCGATGTAGGGATGCAGACGCAACCCGTATCTGACGACGTTCGCGTCGGAGAGCCGCTACGGCAGCCCGCCGGAGGTCTGCCGCCGAACCTTGTCGCCCTCGTCGAGCGAAGCGTCCGGCGCTCGCCGGACAAGGTCGCCATGCGCTGGAAGGAGCGGAACAGATCGGTGCCTGGTGAATGGCAGAGTTGGACATACGCTGAGCTCTGGCGGCGAGTCATCGCCGTCTCACTCCGGCTGCGTTCCCTGGGGGTTGGCCACGGCGACCACGTCGTGATCATCAGCCGCTCCCGCCCTGAGTGGGCGGTGGCCGATCTCGCCATTCTCGCGCTCGGCGCGGTGACCTGTCCGATCTTCCACGACGAGTCAGCGATGCGAACCGGACAGATCCTGCACAGTGTCGATTCGGGCGTGGCGTTCGTCGAAGGAGCTCCCGAGGCGGCGCTGCTCGCGGCGGCGCGTGGGGGCCGGGAACGCCCGCAGCATGTCATCGCATTCGACCCGGGTTCGTCGCCGGACGTTACCGGCTCGTTCCGTGCGCTTGCGACCTCGGCGGACGGCGACGTTGGCGAAGACCGCGGCTGGCGCGCCGGGTGGGAGGCGATCGGGACGGGCGATGTTGCGACGGTCGTTCATACCGTCGATGGAGCGGGCGCTATCCACGGCGCAGTGCTTACCCACGGCAACGTGCTGCACAACTACGCGGCCGTCATCCAGGCGCTCCCGCTTACCGAAGACGAGGTCGTGCTGTCGGTGCTGCCGCTCAGCCACGTGCTCGAACGCGCTACCGGCCTATATGTCCCACTCGGGCTCGGTGCCACGGTGGCGTACGCAGAGCGAGGCGGGCAGCGGTGGACACGATCACTCCTCGAGATCCGACCGACCGCGCTGGTGGGCGTGCCGCTGCTTTTCGACCGCCTCGCCGAGGAGATCACAGCCGAGACCGGGCGGCAACCAGCGCGAGTGCGGCGGATGGTGGCCCGGGCTACGCACGCGGGTCGACGCCACTACGAGAACGAGCTGAACTGTCGGCGTGATTCAGTCTTCCTGCGGTGGCAGCTGGCGCTCGCCCGTCTGCTCGTCACCCGCCCCATCAGACGACGTCTTGGTGGCCGATTGCGATTCTTCGCGTGCGGAGGCGCCCCACTCAACCCCACCACTGGGGCGTTCTTCTTCGCGCTGGGCATCCCGATCGCAGAGGGTTACGGTCTCAGCGAGACGTCACCGGTGCTGACCCTCAACCGGCTTGACGCCCCGCGATTCGGCACCGTCGGTTACCCGGTGGCACAGACCGAGATCAGGATCGAACCGGGGAGCGGGGAGATCCTGGCGCGCGGGCCGCAGGTGATGCGTGGCTACCTCGAGGAGCCCGAGGAGACGGCTCGCGTGATCGATGCGCAGGGGTGGTTCCACACCGGCGACGCGGGTCGCTTCGACGAACGAGGAGCCCTGGTGATCAGCGGGCGCATCAAGGAGCTGATCGTGCTCTCGACCGGCAAGAAGGTGAGTCCCCGACCGATGGTGGCAGTTCTGCGTACCTCCCCGCTCATCGCCGAAGCGACGATGCTCGGCGACGGCGAACCTGCAACGCGCGTTGTGGTAACGCCTGACGTCGACGCCCTCCAGGCCGGGGGCGCGGCCCGTGCAGCGGGGCACCCGGGCGATCGCCCGCTCGGCCCCGCCGAAGTCCAGCAGATGGTCGAAAGCGAGGTCGAGGCCCTCCTCTCCGACTTCGCGCGCTACGAGCGACCGAGGCATGTCGAGGTGCTCTCCCCCGTGCGGCGCACGCCTGCTCGAGGCGTTGCCTGATCCAGTCGGACTCGAGCGGATCGGCCGAGCGGTAAACCAGAAGTCGCGCGCCGGGTCGTATCAGGCTCAAGAAGACGGCCGCCAGCGCGTGGCGGCCGTTTCGCGCCTGCCGTCGTCGCCATCGGCGGCGGTAGTGGGCGACAGCGGGAGGTAGTCCCGCATCGTCACCGTACCGGTCGCGGCGTCGCATTGATAGTGCCGATCGGCCCATTCACAGGTCGCGCACGTCAGCGCGTCAACCTCCTCTGACCGCTCCAGAGCGTGGCGGCCACGCTTTGACGGTCCTCATGCGCTGTGCGCACAAGCAACGACCGCCGTCAGGACGGTCATGTGGTGCCCGGGAAGGGTGTGTCACGGGCACGACTGGACTCCGGGCCACCGCGGTGACCTCATGGCCCGTCAGGATCCACCGCCGACGTTTTTGGTTAGTCGCGGTCCGCGGTGTGGGTGCGTGAAGACCAAGAAGGCCAGAAACAATCTCTTGTTAGGGAACTTGCGCTACCCATCGATCCAATTTCGCGCACCGTGCGCTTGCCGACCTGCACGACGGCACCGCGTTGCCCCGGAGGCGGAAGCCGGGGAGCTGCCGCTCCCCGGCCCATTCGTCGGCGGGTGCGGTCACCGGACCGCCGCCTGGAGAGGGCGTTGCAGGACGACGAGCGCCCGACAGCGGGGCGCGGGAAGGCGCTGATCGGCGCGGCCGTCATGGCTTTCAACAATGGGGACTTCGCGACCGCCATGCTGCGAGCCGAAGAGGGACTCGCGCTGCATCGAACGCTCGGGGATGCCTGGGGCGGCGCGTACTGCCAGTTCATGCTGGGCGCCGCGGTTGGCAGCGACGGCGACCTCGCAAGGGCTCAGCGGCTCTACGAGGAGAGCGCCCGGACCTTCCGTGAGCAAGGCGACGAACACTCCGCGCTGCTCGTGACTCGCAACCTGGCATCGACGTACGACGACCTCGGCGACCGTGACCGCGGGCGAGCGCTGCACGAGGACAACCTGCGCCGCGCACGTGCCACGCACAACGAGCGCATCGAGGCGAGCACGCTGGGTGCACTCGCGACGATCGCCTTCGATGAGGGCCGCATCCAGGACGCCATTTGGATGCTGAAAGAGAGCCTGCGCATCCACCGCCACCTCGGCGATCGCCTCGACAGCGCGGTGGATCTCTGCCGCGCCGCCCGCACCGTCGCCTTCGCCGGCAGGGCGGGCACGGCCGCCCGCCTCCTCGCAAGCTTTACGGCGATGCGCGAGGAGATCGGCGTCAGGCGCTCATCGGTCGCCGAGATGAACGAGGAGACGCTCACCACCGTCCACAGGCAGCTCGACGAAGCAGCCTTCGCCGAGGCCTGGCGACAAGGCCAGGCGCTGACAGTCGACGATGCCGTCGCGCTCGCCCTGGACGCCCTCGACTGACCGAGCTCCGCAATCCGCTCCCCGTCCACGAGAATGCGCACGTCGCGATGGTGAAAGACGTCGGGATCGAACTCGACCTTCCGGATGCCGTCGCGGGTCTCGAGCTCGAACGCATCGGGCATGGTCAGCCAATTGTGCCGCGAGCCCGCAACCCAGGGCGCCCGCGGCCGGCGTTGTCGCGCTCCCTGTATTCTCCGGGTCGATGGTGGACCAACAATCAGGGCTGACGCCTCGCGGTGCGTCGCGGCTGCCGCCGCTCGGCCTGACCGCGGGGATCGTCCTCTTCGCGGTGGCCATGGCCTACTTCGAGGCGGCCGTGGTCGTCTACCTGCGGGCGGCGCTCGGCATGCCGACCGGATCGATCTTCCCAGTCGACCTCTCGCCGCGCGGCAACCCGCTCGGGTTCATCGAGGGCGGGAGGGAGGGGGCGACCCTCGTGATGATCGGCGCCGTCGCGTGGATCGCCGGGCGCAGCCCCCTCGAGCGCCTTGCGTGGGCCGGCGTGGTCTTCGGGATCTGGGACATCGGCTACTACGGCTGGCTGTGGGTCTTCAGCGGCTGGCCCCCGACCTTGGGCACCTGGGACCTCCTCTTCCTCCTGCCCCTGCCGTGGACGGGCCCAGTCTGGGCGCCGATCGCGGTCAGCGTGGCCCTCACCGGCTTCGGCCTGGCCTACGCCGGACGCCTCAGGTCGGGTGGGTCACTCCGCTTTAGTCGGCGTCACCTCGGGGCGCTCTTGCTTGCTGGAGCGATCATCGTCGCCAGCTTCCAGCTCAACGCGGGCGTCGTGCTTGGCGGTGGGATCCCGACCTCGTTCGCGTGGCCGATCTTCCTGGCTGGAATGGGGATCGGGATGGGTGCCGCCTGGGTGGCGCTCCGTCCGCGGGCGCCCGATGCGCCGCAACGGACGGAGCCTGCCTCATCCTGATCAGCGTCGCATCCCGAGGTCCTCCGGGATGGCGAGCCACACGCTTCGGAGCACGCTACTACCAGGATCCCGAGCGACCATCGACCACGCGCAACGCAACGATCGCCGTTATGGCGGTCATTTCGTGCTCACAGAGGGTGTGTGGTGGGCGACACTGGACTCGAACCAGTGACCTCTTGCATGTCAAGCAAGTGCTCTAACCAGCTGAGCTAGCCGCCCGTCGGGGTCCGCATTGTCGACGACCGCGCACACCAGCGTCAAACGGCTCACCGCGGGGCCAACGTCCGCTCTGCCTCCTCCTCATCGGCTGCGGAGCGAACGTCTGCGCGCGTGAACTCGTCCGCCGCGGCTGCCGCACCCGCCCGCTTGAGCAGATCCCTCACCTCATCGTCGGACACCTGGGTGAAGTCGATGTACCAGCCACCAATCGCGAAGAAGAGCTCCGGCGAGCGCAGGCAGACGAGGCGGTCGGCCACCGCCCGAAGCCGATCGCACGTGTCGCCGGGCGCCACTGGCAGGGCCACCACGATCTCTGCGGGATTCTGGCCGCGAAGCGCTTGGATGGCGACCTCCGCCGTTGCGCCGGTGGCCGCCCCGTCGTCGACCACGATCACGCTGCGTCCTCGCAGTTCCGGCAACGGACGATCGCCGCGGTACCGCGTTGTCCGACGCTCGACCTCGGCCATCGCGCGCGCACGGATCTGTTCAACGACCTGCTCGGGGATGCCGAGCTCCTCGATGAGCGGCGCGTTCAGGTAGACGGCTTCGCCAAAGGCAACCGCCCCCAGGGCCAGCTCTTCCTGGCCCGGCGTGCCGAGCTTGCGGACCACCAGGACGTCAAGCGGCGCGTGAAGCTGCCGCGCCACCTCGAACCCCACCGGGACGCCACCCCGCGGCAGGGCGAGCACGATCGGCCGCCTGAGGTCCGGCAGCCGTTCCACGGCGGCCGCCAGCATCTCGCCGGCCTCATGTCGGTCCCTGAAGACGAATGGATCGTGAAATCCCGCGTCCACGCCGACAGCATCCACCGGTCTGAGATGAAGCGGAAGGGCCAGCCGGCCGGTATGAAACGGGTCATTCCGCACTCGGGTCGCCGGCACCTGGCCCCCTACAGTGTGGGCATGGCGTCCTCGACAGTCGCGTTCATTCCGGGTTCCGCCCACCCCGCCATGGCCGCAGACATCGCGCGGATCCTGGGCGCCCCGCTGGTCCCGGTGCATCTGGAGCGATTCCCTGACGGTGAGCTCTCGGTGCAACTGCTGGAGGCGGTCCGCGGCCTCACGGCGGTGGTCGTGCAGCCCACCGGCCCGCCGGTGGACGCCAACCTTATCGAGCTGCTGGCCCTGGTCGATGCGTGTCGCCGAGCCGCCGCCGAGCGGGTCATCGCGGTCGTCCCCTATCTTGGCTACGCTCGAGGTGACCGGCGCCACGGTCGCAGCGAGCCGATCATGGCGAGCCTCACCGCACGGCTCCTGGAAACGGCTGGTGTGGCGCACCTTCTGGCGGTCGATCTCCACGCGCCGCAGATCGAAGGCTTCTTCCAGATCCCGGTGGATGATCTGAGCCCGTTCCCTGCGCTGTTGGCGGCGGTCCGCTCTGAACTGCCGCCCGACGTGGTGGTGATATCACCCGATCTTGGGCGTCTTGGCCTGGCGACCCGCTACGCCGACGAGCTGCACACGACCGCAGCCGTAGTGCACAAGCGGCGGCTGAGCGGTCGTGAGTCACGGCCGCTGCAGGTCATCGGTGACGTCCGCGACCGTCCGTGTCTCATCGTCGACGACATGATCACCACTGGCGGGACCATCGCTGGATGCATCGACGCGCTCCTGGACAATGGCGCGCGCGCCGAGATCCTGGTGGTGGCCACGCACGGACTCTTCGTGGCCGGAGCCGAGGATCGGCTGCACCACCCTGCCATCCGAAGGCTGTGGGTGACGGACACCCTGCCGCAGCTGCAGGCGACGACGACGCAGGGCGTGATTCCCGTTGCGCCGCTGATCGCGGACGCCCTTCGGCGACTGCAGCGGTAGGTGGCCACGGTGTCGGCAGCACGTCGCGCGGAAGATGGCCCGCGGGCGATCCTCGTCCCCGCCGATGTCCCGCTCGAGGGCGATCTGGCAGTGCCCGCTGGCGCGGCGAGCGTTGTGGCGTTCGCCCACGGCAGTGGCAGCAGCCGATTCAGCCCGCGCAACCAATTTGTCGCGGAACGCCTGCGCGAGCACGGCCACGCCACGCTGCTGCTTGACCTCCTCACCGCGGAGGAGGAGCAGGTCGACCAGGTGACCCGCCGCCTGCGCTTCGACATCGACCTCCTGGCCAGGCGCCTCGTCGCCACGGTCGACTGGCTTCACGCGGACGACGCCACCCGCGGGCTGCCCATCGGCCTCTTCGGCGCAAGCACCGGCGCCGCGGCGGCGCTGGTCGCGGCCGCCAGCCGGCCCACCCTGGTTCGCGCGGTGGTCTCCCGCGGTGGCCGTCCGGACCTCGCGCTCGACGCCCTGCCCGAGGTGCGGGCGCCGACCCTCTTCGTGGTGGGAGGCCTGGACGATGAGGTGCTGACCCTCAACCGTCAGGCGGCCGCCCAGATGCAGGTCCCGCCCGAGATCGAGATCGTGCCGGGGGCGACCCATCTCTTCGAGGAGCCCGCGACCCTGGAACGCGTCGCCGAACTGGCCGCACGGTGGTTCGACCGGTACCTCACCGGCCACGACGCGGCCGGCACGCCGGCTAGCGCCAGCTGATCACCAGTCGGGCTCCCTCCCGGCCGACGGCCGGGCCGTCGAGCGCCTCGCACGCGCGCGCCAGGCGTCGCTCGATCCAGTCGGACTCATCGGCGTTGGCCAGGCGCGTGAAACAGTAGTCGAGTGCCAGCGGCAGCGCCTCGAGCCGAATAGGCCCGTGGCGGTCCATCGTGATGAACCAGAGCAGACCCAGGTCGTTTCGCAGGCGAGGGTCGACCGCGTAGTCGTCCAGAAAGTCTCCGAGGTCGAAAAGGACCCGGCCCGCGACCCCGTGGAAGACGTGCGCGGAATGGCCGGCTACCAGCGTGGCGCCGGCCGCGATGAGCTCGGCCGCGGCCGATCGGATCGTCGGCAGGGGCTCGCGCACCATGTTCGGGCCCCAGTGGGGCGTCACGAGCAGGATGTCGCACCGCTCGCGCGTGGCCCGCACGAGATCGAGCAGCCAGCCCGGCGCGCCGGGACGCAGGTCAACATAGGCCACCCCGGGCCGCCCCGGGCGGGCGGCGAAGTCCTCCGGGTGGTCAGTGACGCCGATGACGCCGATGCGCAGGCCGCCGGCCTTGAGCACCACGGGCAGACGTGCTGCTGCCTCATCCGCCCCGGCACCGAAGGCGGCGATGCCGGCCGCCTGGAGATGCTGACGGGTGTCGAGCAGTGCTTCGTAGCCGTAGTCGAGCGCATGGTTGTTGGCCAGCGTCACGCCGTCGACGCCGAGCCACCGCAGGACCTCGATCGCCGCCGCGGGTGCTCGGAAGAAGAACGGCTTGCCGGGCGCCGACCAGGGGTGCCCGCGATCCGAGATGCAGCACTTGAGGTTGAGGAGGGTCAGGTCGGCGGCGCGCATGGCGTCGGCCACCGGCAGCCCCACCAGCGACTCGGGCGGCGCGCCCGCAGCCAGCCGGTCCCCGACGCCGCGCCCGAGCATCATGTCGCCGGCCAGAGCGAGGGTGATGGCCTCAGCTTGGCTCACCGTGGCATCCGGGCTCCTAGCCCTTGACCACGACCAACGGTCGCAGGCGCGCAACCGGTTGGATATGTCCCGCGCCGACGGCGACACGGACGACCGACTCCACGTCCTTGTAGGCCACCGAGGCCTCCTCGGCCAGGAGGCCACGCCGATCGACCCGCACCACGATCCCCCGCCGCCGCAATTCGCCGACGAGGTCCACCCCGCCGAGCTGGCGCAGGGCGGCATGGCGCGACATGGCCCGTCCCGCACCATGGCAGGTCGAACCGAAGGTCTCCTGCATGGCGCCGGGCAACCCAACGCCGATGATCGAGCAGCGGCCCATGTCACCCGGGATCAGCACCGGTTGGCCGATCTTGCGGTAGGCCTCGGGAATCGCCGGATGGCCAGCCGGGAAGGCGCGGGTGGCCCCTTTCCGATGCACGCACACGTCGATCTCCCGCCCGTCCACCCGGTGCCGCTCGAACTTGGCCATGTTGTGGCTGAGGTCGTACACAAGCGGCATCGCGTGGTCGGGGCCGAAGACCGTGGCGAATGTGCGCCGGACGGCATCGGCAATCATCTGCCGGTTGGCCCAGGCGAAGTTGGCCGCCGCGGCCATCGCGCCCGAGGTACGCGTGTGCCTCGGGCGAGCCCAGCGGCACACATGCGAGCTGGCGATCTGGAACCGAGATGCCGTAGCGATGGACGGCTCGGTCCATGGCCGCCACGTGGTCCGTGCACACCTGGTGGCCGAGGCCCCGCGAGCCGCAGTGGATCATCACCGTGATCTGGCCGGGGTGCAGTCCAAGGACCGATGCAGCAGCTGCGTCGAACAGCCGATCGATCACCTGCACCTCGAGGAAATGATTCCCGGATCCAAGGGTTCCCAGCTGGTTGGCGCCCCGAGCCCGCGCCCGCTCCGAAAGTTGGCCCGGGTCCGCACCGGGCAGGCAGCCGCCCTCCTCGGTGGTGAGCAGATCGTCAGGCGTGCCGTGCCCGACGGCAACAGCCCACTCGGCGCCCCTCAGCAGCACATGACCGAGCTCGTCGTGCCCGAGGCGTTGCCCGGTATGAGCTCCCACGCCGCTCGGTACGGCGTGGAACAGGGCGTCCGCAAGTCGATCCGCAACCGGTCTCACGTCGCGGTCGGCCAGGTCGGTGCGGAGCAGCCGGACGCCGCAGTTGATATCGAAGCCGATCCCGCCCGGGCTGACGACGCCCTCATCCACGGCAAAGGCCGCCACGCCGCCGATCGGGAAGCCATACCCCCAATGCAGGTCAGGCATGCCGAGCGAGGCCCCCACGATCCCCGGCAGGGTGGCAACGTTGGCCACCTGGCTCAGGCAGGGATCGTGGCGCAACGGTTCGATCAGCGCGTCATCCGCGAAGACGAGTCCGTCGACCCGCATGCCGGCCCCGCGATCGCGGGGGATCCGCCAGCGAAACGCATCGATCCGCTCGAGCACGACGTGGCGTTCAGCGACGAGGGCGCTCATACGTCGAAGTAGGCTTCCAGGGCCCACCCCTCCGGCTCGTGCGTCACCCCCAACCGATGGAAGGTTGCCGCCTTGACCTGCAGCCGTGGCGTCACCCGTGCGTCGTCGTACGCGGCAAAGGTGGCGACGCCCCGGGCGATCCAGCCGCCAGGGTTGGTTTCCAGGCGGTGTACCTGGGCGCCCACCAGCGCTTCGCCGAGAACGTCGGCGAGACCGACCAGATCGTTCAGCCAGGCGTAGGTGAGGGCGGTCAGGTCGACGCCACGGACCTCGACGGGTTGAGAGCGGAACTCAGTGGCGTGGGTCACCTCGGCACCCAGTTCCGCCAGCGCTGCGGCCGCCTCCTCCAGCAGGCCTTCAGGGTCCGGAGCCATGACCCGCACCCCGACATCGGCCGTATGCCCCACCTGGGCATGCCAGCGCGAGGCAGTTCCACTTACCTGGCCGGATGATCCGATCTCCATGCGCTCACGGTACGGACGCCCCGGACCGGGCGCCAGCGCCATTTGGCCCGAAGATGTTAGAGCTCGGTCTCCACGTCCGGCGACCGCGGCGGCTTGCTGACGACCCGGCGGGGGCCGGTGACGCGGCCAGACCGCTGGTGCGGCAGGTCCCCGGTCCACCGGTAGGAGCCCACGCCGCCGCGCACCGGCTCGAGCCCGACTCGCTCCTTCAGGCGCGCCGCGAGCTGGCGTGACGTTAACCGCATCGAGTGATCGACCGTGATCGGTCGTTGGCGCCCATGGGCCTGGTCACCGCGGCGAAGCTGGTTCGCCAGCCGCTCGCACAGCTCACCGGTTCCGACGACGTCCAGGGCTTCGTCCGCGACCAGGGCGGCCTCCACTAGGTCAAGGAACTGGCGGATGTGCTCGGTGCGGTGCCGCGCCGCATCGTCCGCTCCGCGACCGCCACCTCCATGCCGGACCAGCGGATCGTGACGTACGTGATGCGTCGATCGCTCGTGAATGGGGATCTCGGACGGCACCCGGACCTCGGTCATCCCGTCGCGCCAGCGCAGGATGCGGGCGCCTTCGGCGTCGACCCAGACCAGTGCGAAGCCCTCAGGGCCGATTGCGACCTGACCCGCCTCCACGTCAGCGTTCATGACGGTCTCTTCACAGCCTCCTGGGCAGGAAATGACCCGGAGAGATCTTTTTCCACCTTTCCCTTAGGGCCTGCCCTTTCGAGCGTTCCTTCCGGATTTTCGGCTTCCGACCTCTCTGGGTCGTCCGCATGATGCGGCACGGCCGCGAAGACTGAACGGGCCGGATGTCACCTTCTGCGGGGACGGTCGGCCCGAATCGCCCGGAGGCGGTCAACTCACCTGGCGGCGGCCGATCAAGCGGGCGGCGGTGGCGAGGACCGCGATGGCCACGATCAGGATCAGCAGCTGCCCCATAGGACCGTGGCCACAACGCGGCAAATGGTCCAGATCGCGGCGCGCTACCAGTCGATCGTCACGCAGGGTTCGTCGCCGATCACCCAGGCGAGGTGCCCGGGCTGGATCTCCAGGTAGTCGCCGGCTTGGCCGATCACCTCGGTGCCATCGTCCATCCGGTAGCGGATCCGCCCGGACAGGATGTACTCGCGATGATCCATCGGGCAAGAGTCCTCTCCGGCCGTCGGCTTGACGAACTCCTCCCAGCTCCAGCCGGGCTGCATCACCGAGTGCATCACCATGTTGTCGCCAACGTTCACGATCTTCGTGACGCTGCCGTCGTCGGATGGGTACGACTCGTCGGGCTGCTCGAAGGTGCGCTGCACGATGCCGGCCACTTCCGTCATCGAATCCAATCAGTGGAAAGCGGCACGACGCCCAGCACGCGGTGGATTTCGTTCCGGTAGCGCACGCCGGAGGGATGGCGCTCAAGCCATCTCAGGTAGTCAGGGTCCACCCCGGCCAGCTGCTCGATCGTGTATCCGGCGTAGTGCCCGAAGTCGAGCGAAGTCGGGTCGAATGAGCTGGCGAGAGGCGCATCGCCGGGACCAACCGGCTGAGCAGCGCCCTCCTCGATCCTGAAGGCCTGATCCCCGCTCTGATCGTCCTCCACCACTGTCTCCTGTCGTGCCTTGACGGAGCCTGGCTGAATGGCCCGATCCTACCCCCGCCGGTGCATTGGTGCACACGTAATTGTGTTGGTCATGACCGATACACCTCCCGGCCACCGACGAGCGTCGAGTCAGCGCTCACATTGACCAGCCGTTCGTCGGCCGCCAGCAGCGTGGCGAGGTCGACGTTGAGGATCGCCATGTCGGCCCGGGCGCCGACATGCAGATGCCCCTCGTCGCTGCGCCCGAGTGCCTGCGCAGGTCCGGTCGTGTAGGCGGCCAGGGCCTGCGCCGGCGTCACCGCTTCCTCGGGGCGCCAATCGGGCACCGCGTCGGTCGGAAACCGGCGGTGGACGGCCGCGAACAGGCCGAGCCATGGGTTCGCCGATTCGATCGGTGCATCCGACCCGAATGCCAGCCGACCGCCCGCCGCGGCAAGGGACCGCCAGGGATAGGCCGTGGATTCCGAGGCGGCCCACAACGAGTCGACCAGTTCGCGGTCGGAGGCCGCGTGCACCGGCTGCATACTGGCCGTCACATCCTGCGCCACCAGCCGCTCGATGTCGGAGGAGCGCACCAACTGCAGGTGCTCGACCCGGTCCGACGGGACGTTGGCGGCGCGGACCGGCGCCCGCGCGAAAGCGTCCAGGGTCATGGCCAGCGCTCGATCGCCAATGGCGTGGACCGCCAGGCCGATCCCGGCCGCCCTGCCGCGCTCCACGATCTCGTCGAGCGCCAATCGGTCGAGCCTGAGGATGCCGCGGTCAACACCACCCGGGTAGGGACTGAAGACCGCCGCGGTGCGCGAGCCGAGGGCGCCATCGGCGTAGGCCTTCGCCCAGCCCAGTCGCAGGGTCTGCGTGTCGGGGAGCCTCACCCCGGTTCGCCAGCCGATGGCCGCCGTCGCATCCATCGCCTCGGCGGGCAGGTTGATCGTCAGGCGCAGCCTCCCATCAAGCAGGCCGCTTGCGGCCAACAGCCGTGACGCTCGGTCGCCAAGGAAGGCATGCTCCCCCACTCCGTTGCCCGCGCTCGTGTCACCCGCGTCGGTGGCCCCGGTAACGCCCAGCTTGGCGAGCTCATTGAGAACTTCGTCCAGCGCCGCCTCCAGCGGCGCCCCGCTGAGGCGCCCCGCCACCGCTTCCACCAGGTCAGCTGCGCGCTCCCGCAGGATGCCGGTCGCCACGCCGGTCGTGTCGCGCTCGATGCGTCCTCCCGGGAGGTCAGGGGTATCGGCGGAGATGCCGGCTGCCGATAAGGCCATGGGCGAGGCCCAGGCCGAGTGGCGATCGTGGCTATACAGGATGCAGGGACGACCGCCGCAGGCCCCGCGGAGCAGCCCGGGGTCGCCCGACTGCATGACGGCTTCGGACCATCCCCCGCCGCGCAACCATTCCCCGGCGCCGGACCGCGTCACGGCGACGTGCACTCGCGAGAGCAACTCCGCGAAATCGGTCGCGCCATCCAGCGCGACGTCGCGGCGCGCCCGCGCCATCCCGACCAGGTGCAGATGGAAGTCATGCATCCCCGGCACCACCGACGCGGGGCCGACATCGATCGTCTGCGCGCTCCGCGCGGCGGCCGCCCGCACCTCGTCGGCGCGGCCCACCATCACGACCCTGCCATCCGCGATACCGATCGCTTCCGCGGTCTCCACCCGGTCTGCCCCCGCTGCCACCAGCACCTGACCGATCAGGACCGTCGACGGGCGGGGCGCCGTCATGGGTCGTGCCGAGGTGCGATTCGCGGGGTCTGCGCGAAGGGCCGGCTCGGCTGGCCAAAGGCGATGAGAGCCAACGCCGCGGGCACGACCAGCAGCCAGTGCGACAGGTACAG
>CAVVPF010000019.1:0-10308 GCA_963750025.1 uncultured Chloroflexia bacterium | reverse complement strand
GGACCTCATGACCTTCCGTGCCGATGAAGGGTTCCAGCTCGAGATGAGCGTCGAGGAGTGGTTGGCGTTCGCGGGCCACGCGTCATGGAGCGCCACCCGGACCAGGGCCGCCGAGCTGGGTCTCCAGGTCACATGGGATCCCGAGCGTGCGAGGACGCCTGAGGGCTACTACCAGGTCCAGGGAGGCATCGGGTACGCCATCGCGAAGTCGCTGGCCGCGGCGCCCTTCGCGGACCTGCTGTGGATGGAAACGAAGACGGCCGATCTGGCCGATGCGCGCGAATTCGCCGAGGCGATCCATGCGGTCTACCCGGACCAGATGTTGGCGTACAACCTGTCGCCCTCTTTCAACTGGGACACGACCGGGATGACCGATGAGGAGATGCGCGCATTCCCTGACGAGCTGGGGAGGTTGGGGTTCGTCTTCAACTTCATCACCTACGGCGGGCACCAGATCGACGGACTGGCGGCCGAGGAGTTCGCCACCGCGCTGCGTGAGGACGGGATGGTGGCCCTCGCCCGTCTACAGCGCAGGCTCCGGCTTCTCGAGTCCCCCTACCGCACGCCGCAGACGCTGGTCGGAGGCCCGCGGGCCGATGCCGCGCTGCTGGCCGCCTCCGGGCAGACGGCAACCACCAAGGCCATGGGGCCCGGCTCGACCCAGGTCCAGCACCTGGTCCAGACCGAGGTACCGCCCAGGCTGCTGGCCGGCTGGCTCGCCCGCTGGGCCGAGCATCACGGCCTGGCCGCCACGCTCCAGGTTTCCCTGCGCCCCCACACGGCAGGCTCCGAAGTGCTCGAGTTGAGCGTCCTGGAACCGTCAGGTGAGAAGGTTGCCAACATCGTGTTCGCCACCATCGCCGATCGCCGCGGCCGCTCGATCCTGTCGGTGCGGGACCAGAACACCGTCGACCCAGCGCTGCGACGCAAGCGCCTGATGACCCTGATGCACCTGTTCCTGATCCACCGCTACCGGGCGGCATCGGTTCATTACCTGACCCCGACCGATGACAATCATCACCAGGGCCAGCGCATGCTCGAGTTGGGCATCTTCGGGTCCGTCAACGACGAGGTTGGTCAGATCCTGGTGGCCGATGTGAACGCCAAGGTCATCCGTGCCCTCGTCAATCCCGCCGGGCCCGAGCTGGAGCGCCTGATCACCGGGGCCTGAGTTGCCGCGCCCAATCTCACAAACGCCGTGTCACTATCAGGGCCGGAGCCCCACGCTGGCCAGCTCTGCCCGCGCAAGCCGGTCGTTCCGACCGCGGACCCAGTCGCCGAGCGGATCCGGCGTGTACTCAAGAAGGGTCGAGTAGTCGAGCCGAGTGACGGCCCGCATCGCCAGGGCGCGCTCGATCTCGGCGTCGGGGATCTTGGGTGCCGTACGGATAACACGGTGGGCATCTCGGACGCGCCGCAAACGCTCCAAGCGCCAGGGGAGATACCGGCCCAACCACGGTCCCAGCGTCACGAGGGCGAGCAACACGGCGAGCACGACCGAAACCGCAACGATGAAGTGCTCCAGCTGCGTCCCGAACTCGGACAGCGGCCGGCCGCCGCCGGCAAAGGCGTTACGAAAGATGTCACGGACCTGCGACCCGATGAGCGGCAGGCCGGCCAGCGAGTCGCCCAGGTCGCGGCCGCTCTGGATCATGGACTGGCCGCCGGCGCGGATGATGCGGCCGGCCTCGGCGAAGCTCGCCAGGAAGTGGAACAGCTGCCAGACGATGTTGCCCCAGAACACCACCCACACGAACGTCGCGAGGTCCGCGACCTGTTCCTTCAACCGCGCGACCGGCAGCTCGCTCCAGATCTTGGTCATGGTGGCCCTCCCGCCTCCGCTACCTGCTCCACCGCTCGAGCCGATTCTAGGCAGGGTCGCACGAGCGGAGGGCCTCTCCTGGCTCCGCCATCATTCGCGACAGGGCGGCTAGGACACGTCGCTCCCGCGGTCCCGCTGGCTCTCGAAATCCTGCGGCTGGGCAGTCTCCGATAGAGCTTGGTCTGCGGTGCGCGCCTCTCCAGCCGGCGGCTCTTGCTCCGGTGTGGCGGAATCGGTCTCCAGCAGATCGTTGAAGAGGGCGCGGTAGTGCACCATTGCCTGGCGCAGGTCCTCCGTCTCGACGCCACCGGTTGCGTGGCGCTCGGCGATGGTATGTGCCGCGCGGTACTCCTCGAGTACGTGCGGATGATCGACCGAGATGTCCGCCGCTCGCTGCTCGAAGTCGACCATCGGATAGCCGCGCGCCCGCATGACTTCCTGCACCAGCATGTCGGCCTGGGAGATGGCCCCCGGTGGGTCGTCGACGAACTGGGCCTGACTCTCCTTCCAGCTCGCGAGGTATCGATCGCGCTCGTCGGTCGACAGCGCCCGGATCTCGAAACTCTTGACCCGCTCCCCGCGTGCTTCGAGCTCACGCTCTGCCTCGCGTTGATCGCCCGCTATTGCGACTGTCCGCTGATACTCGGGTCCGTACTGCTTCGTCAGCCTGTCGGTGCGCTGCCGCTGGACCATGATCCAGGCCAAGCTCACCACCACAAGCACCGCCACAACGATGACGGCGATCTGCCACGTTTCCATGCTGCCTCCTTACCGGACAGACGAGCTGCGCGACTGCGCGCGCGCCGGGGTGGCGAGGTCGGTCAACGGAAGGCCGCTCCCGCGCACGCTGCAAGGTCTCATCGATTGGGATCGCCCCAGCGGCGTATCGCATCCTTGGCTTGGCCGATCTTCTTTTCGAGCTTGCCCTTGACCTGATCGAGCTTGCCCGACACTTCGGTCGAGCGATCGCCGCTGATCTTGCCGACGTTCTCCTTGATAATCCCCTTGGTCTCGTCCAACTGACCTCGCATGCGATCGTCCGTCACTTCTTTCGCCTCCCGGCTACTGCGACAAATGGCGCTGATCGAGCATATACCGACGACGGCCGGCCGGTGCCTCGCAGGTCGGTGCTGCGGCCTGAGCCGGCAAGTGTCTGAGGTCGCCGGGACAGGTGGGGATGGAGCTTGAGGCCGGCCTGCTGGTGACGACGCAATGGACCGCAGGCGCGGGCGGCGCTAGAATCGGTCGCTGGTGATGGGGTTTGATCCATTCAAGAGCCTCAAAAGACGGACTTACAACGACGTGGAGGTCATGCCCCATTCCGATTGATCCACGGTCATCGACTTGGGCCTGGATCAGTCATCGATTCGCGGGGCGGCTAGCTCAACGGCAGAGCAAGTGACTCTTAATCACTAGGTTCAGGGTTCGAATCCCTGGCCGCTCACCACTCATCCAAGCACGACACCGGGCCTCCCAAGGGTCCGGTCTTGTCGTATCCGCAAGGCGATTACAGCCAAACGATGGGAAGGCCGGGGTCGCCAGCACACCACGATTGCTGCCCCCGTCGCTGCTCGAGCACTTCGCGCCGTTGAACATCGCCGCGGCCCGCAGGGGAGCGTAACCACGCGCGTAGAGGTAGTGGCTGTCCGAGCATGACATGGGAGGCACTCCAATGGTCAATCGCTCGCGGTCGGCAATCCTCGCGCTGATCGGAAGCAAATGGGAGGAGGCGTCAGAACCATGACTGAGAAAACCCTGTACGAAAGGCTCGGTGGCGTCTTCTCGATAGCAGCTGTGGTTGACCACTTCAGCGATGCGATCGTGGAGAATCCCGTCGTTGGCCAGACGTCGGCAAACCCAGCGCTCCGAGACTGGCACACCCGGCAACTGGGCAGATTGGCCGGCCTGAAATTCATGCGGACGCTGTGGGTCTGCGACGTTGCGGGTGGACCGTTCCAATTCACCGCCACGAAGCCGGGGCAAACCATCCTCGGGTTGGAAGAGGCTCATCGGGAGTTTCGGATCGCTCTGGAGGAGTTCGACGAAGTCGCGGCCGAGCTCGGTCGCAGTCTTGATTCCTTCAAAGTGCCCCAGGGGGAGAAGGAGGAAGTCCTGTCCGCCTTTGCGGCGCACAAGGGCGAGGTGACTGAGGGATCCATGACCAAAGGGAATGCCTGAGCGATGGCGAGCAGACGTCTTCGGTCAGTTGACAGGCGAGGGCCTCAGCCCGCCGCAAATGAAAAGCCCGAAGGGGCCCGATCACTAGATGCTCCAGCCCATGTAAACACAAACTGAATCACTAGATGTTCAAAGCTCCTTCGAGCCATCGGTATTGTATCACCTCGGACGCGGATACTCACTCCAACGCGCTCTGGGGTGTCGTCGAGGTGCTCGACTTGGCTACCATGAGCAACGCGCCGTTGCGTGGTCGGGTCGTCCTTGGCGCGGCCTGATCCTTGAGAACCCTTACAGGCGTATTGACCGGGAGATTGAGGATGAGAAGCGGTGGCATCGGAATCATCGGCGTGATCGTGATCGTCCTGGTGATCCTCTGGCTGGTCGGCGTCATCAAACTGTGAGCCTACGACAGGAGCCGGTCGCCTCAGGCGCGCCATAGCGACCGGCGACACGAGGTCAGCTCTCGCAACCGATGCCGTCGTGGTCACCGTCGAAGCGCTGCGGATCGGGCGCCAGCACCGTGAATCGCCGATACGGAATGTCGCCGCAGTCCAGGTCCGGCGGCGGCGGCGGGATGCAGACGGTCGGGTAGGACGGATCGCAGCTGCCCGGCGAAAAGGCGGGCGTGGGCGAGCCACCTGGCAATGGCATGCCGGCCTGGTAGCCCCAGCGGTAGAGAGGGTGCAGCTCCGCCCAGCCGCCATGCTCCAGGTCGTAGACGTAACGCCCCTCCATCCAGACGTAGTCGCCCTGGCGCGGCAGTACGGTCAGCGGATCGGGATCGGCGGCGCAGACCTCGATCGCATCCAGCTGGGTCACCGCTCGCACGCAGACCGGCTCGACCACCAGGTCGCCGCGCTCCACCCCCTGGTTGGCGGGCGTCAACAGGTAGGCGTAGACCGAATCAAGGGCCAGCAGGATGTGCAGGTCACCGTCCGCTTCGGTCCGCACCTCGGCCACCACCCCGCTGACCCGGATGCAGGGCTCTGCCACATCGAGGCGCGCGGGGTTGTAGACGTACTGGTCCTGGGCGGTGGGTATGCAGGCGACGGCCGACGGCGAAGGGCTGACCGATGCGCTGGCGATTGCCAACAACGACAGCCTGACGTCCGGGCTGGGGCTGCGCGTTGGCGCCAGAGAACGGGTCGGTTGTGGACTGGGCGAGGCGGCGGCCACGCCCGGCTTGCTGCGTGGCCCGCCCAGCTGGCCTACCACCGCGACGGCCAGCAACGCGACAATAATCAGTACCCACCAGCGCAACCGGAGGCCACTCATGCCGTTAAGCATGTACCACCATGTCGGCAAGGTGACACAAATCGTGTCGCCATGGGGCTTTGCCATTTGGCTCCGGGGCCCTATTGTTCGCACCAAGGACGCTCAGGATTCAAACGAGCGCCGGTAGTTGACAAGAGAGGTTCTGCAGACATGACGCTCGATAACGATCCCAAGGACACCGAAGGCCACATCGCCAAGATCGCCCGCGATCAGGACGACACCGAAGGCCACATCGCCAAGATCGCCCGCGATCAGGACGACACCGAAGGCCACATCGCCAAGATCGCCCGCGATCAGGACGACACCGAAGGCCACATCGCCAAGATCGCCCGCGACCAGGACGACACCGAAGGCCACATCGCCAAGATCGCCCGCGACCAGGACGACACCGAAGGCCATATGGCTAAGGTCTAACCCCGGAAGAGGACGACCGACATGGTCGTCGACGACGATCTGACCGCCGCGCTCACCGCTCTCAAGGCCGTGGCGCGGCGGTCTGCCGTTGCTCGGAATCTCCAGGGCGGCGTCGAGCAGCGGCTCCTGCAGTCGATCGTCGATGCCACGGCCAGCCTCTTCGATGCCGAGGCCTCCTCGATTGCGCTCTTCGAGCGCGATCCCGACCGGCTGGAGTTCCGGGTCGCCTCCGGCGCCCACGGTGCCGGAGCCATCGGTCTCACGGTGAAGCCCTCGGAGGGGATCGTCGGCTTCGTCTTCTCGAGCGGGCAGGCGTTGGCGCTCTCGGACGTGGCGAAGGACCCGCGCTTCGATCACGAGGCGGCCGAGCGGACCGGCTACGTCCCGCGTTCCATAGCGGCCGTCCCGCTCCTCGACGATGAGGGGACGGTGGGCGTCCTGCAGGTGCTCGACAAGCGCGGCTCACCAAGCTTCTCGCTGCGCGACATGGAGCTGCTCGCCATCTTTGCGCGGCAGGCGACCACGGCCATCACGGCGACGCGCGTCCAACGCGACACGGCACGCCTGCTGGGCGAGGTCCTCCAACAGCTGACGGACGACGCCATGACCGATGCGCAGGTCGAGGCTCTTGTGTCGGAGGCCACCCACGACCTCGATGACCCAGCCGAGGCCCCCTTCTGGAGGCTGGTCGACCACGTCGAGCTGCTGCGAGGGATGGGCGAGCGCGAGGTCCTCCTGGTCGCCAAGATCCTCGAGGTGGTGGCGCAGCACGAGCAGCGGCGACCCAGGCGAGCGTGACCTCTCTCGATCTCCCGGCCTGGTCCGAGCCCTTCACCGATAGCGCCGGCCTCGCCCGCTCGATGCGCCTGACGGGCATCTCGCGGGAGTGGGCATGGGGCGGCTCGACCGGCGCCGGGGTCCGTGTCGGCATCATCGACAGCGGCCTGGAGGCCGCTCATCCACAGCTCAACGGTCGCGTGATGCAGAGCGTCGCGGTCGAGATGGTCGATGGTGAGCCACAGGTCGTTCCGGACGACGCCGTTGATCTGTTCGGCCATGCCACGGCCTGCGGAGGGATCATCCTGGGCATCGCGCCGGACGTCGAGCTGGTCTCCATCCGAGTCCTCGGCAGCGACCTGCGCGGCAAGGGGACCGCCTTTGCGGCCGGGCTGGAGTGGGCTATCGATAACGGTTGCGGGGTGCTCAACCTGAGCCTCTCCTCGAAGAGCGAGGCGCTCTTCTCGGTCTTCCACGATCTCGCGGATCGGGCCTATTTCCACGGCGTCGCGCTCGTCTGCGCGGCCAACAACGTGCCCGCGGCGAGCTACCCGTCGCTCTTCTCATCGGTCTTCTCGGTCGCGGCGCATGGCGAGCCGGACCCGTTGCGGCTCTACTACAACCCCGCTCCGCCGGTCGAGTTCGGGGCCTGGGGGGTCGACGTGCCGATCGCCTGGAAGGACGGCGGCTCGACCGTGGCCACCGGGAACAGCTTCGCCGCCCCGCACGTGGCGGGGATGGTGGCGCTGATCCAGTCCAAGCACCCGGGGCTGACCCCGTTCGAGGTCAAGGCGGTGCTTGCCGCCATCGCTGACAACCCGATCCGGGTAGAGGACCGCTGACCACGGGACAGCGTTGCCTCACGGACGCGGCGCCAGCGCGGGTGATTGCCAGCGGCAGTCCATCGGCGCTCCTGTTGCCTCCCTGGTGTCGCGCGATCGCCAGTGGCAGTCCCGCGACACCGCACGCCGTGCCGGGGTGCCGTTGTACTGCTCCCAGCAGTCTCTAAGCGGTGAGCGCGTGAACCGCCCCGGCGTAACCACTCCGTGACCACCGCGATACGGCCTCTCCCTGTCAATTGCCGGGGGCCGTGGTAGCCTTCCCGGCGCTCGCCCACACCGGCGAGGCTGACGCAGAGGAACGCCCCTTGCCGCACATCCCGATTGAGCGCCACACGCTGCCGAACGGCCTGCGCGTCGTCCTGTCGCGGGACGACCGTGCGCCGATCGTGGCCGTCAACCTGTGGTACGACGTCGGCAGCAAGCACGAGAAGGCGGGCAAGACCGGCTTCGCGCACCTGTTCGAGCACATGATGTTCCAGGGCTCGGCGGGCGTCGCCAAGGGCGAGCACTTCACCCTGGTGCAGGCCGCCGGCGGGACGTTGAACGCCACCACCTGGCTCGATCGCACGAACTACTTCGAGACCCTCCCCAGCCACGAGCTGGAGCTGGCCCTGTGGCTGGAAGCGGACCGGCTCGCCGGCCTGCTGCCGGCGATGACCCAGGAGAAGCTCGACAACCAGCGCGAGGTGGTCAAGAACGAGCGACGCTGGTCGGTCGACAACCAGCCGTACGGGACCTGGGACGAGAAGACTCCAGGAGCTGCTCTACCCGATGGAGCACCCCGTATCACCATTCGACCATCGGCTCGATGGAGGACCTCGACGCCGCCACGCTCGAGGACGTGAGCGAGTTCTTCGCCACCTACTACGCGCCCAACAACGCAGTCCTCACCGTCGCCGGCGACTTCGACCCCCAGGCTGCGACGCGCGTTGATCGAGAAGCATTTCGGGCCGATCCCCGCCAACCCGGACCTGCCCGGGCCGCCCGACGTGACGGTGGCGCTGAACATCGGCAGCGAGATCCGCGAGGTCGTTCCCGACCGGGTTCCGTTGCCACGCGTCTACCTCGCCTATCGCATGCCGATCTTCGGCACTCCCGAATTCGACGCGCTCGAGGTGACCGCCGACCTGCTCGGCGCCGGGCGTGCCTCGCGCCTCTATGCCAGCCTCGTGCGAGAGCGACAGCTGGCCCAGGACGTCACGGTCTTCGCCTTCCCGTTCGTGGGCGGGGCGAGCACCTTCGCCCTGTGGGCGACCGCCCGACCCGGTGTGGAGATCGACACGCTCGAGGAGGCAATGCTGGCCGAGATAGAACGACTGGCCGGCAAGGGCCCGTCGGAGGCGGAGTTGGAGCGCGTCCGCAACCTGCACGCCGCCAGCGTGGAGTCGAGCCTCGAGCGGATTGCCGAGCGGGCTGATCGGCTGTCGATGTATGGCTGTCTGTTCGATCAGCCGGACATGATCAATACCGAGGTGAGCCGGTACGTATCCGTCACCGGCGACCGGGTGCGAGAGGCGATGGCGGCCGCGCTGCGTTCTGACAACCGCGTGGTGCTCACCTACGTTCCGGCCGAGCCGGAAGCGGCTGCGGAAGGCGCGGCATGACGATCGCCGTCAATCCGCTGCGCCCCGCCGCCGGCGAGCCGCGGCCCTACCACTTCCCTGGCTTCGAGCGCAGCCAGCTCACGAACGGGCTGACCATCTGGCTGGTGCCGATCGCCGGGGCGACGCTCACCAATGTGCATCTGCTGCTCGACGCCGGCGCGGCCGCCGAGGACGAGGACCATGGCGGAGTGGCCGCCCTGACTGCCCAGCTGCTGGTTACCGGCACAACTCGCCTCGATGCGGCCGCCTTCGCCGAGGCGACCGAGCGGCTCGGCATCGGGGTCAGCAGCGAGTCGAGCTGGGACAGCTCGCGCGCCGCCTTCCAGACGCTTCCCGAGCACGTCGAAGCCGGCCTGGCACTGCTGGCCGAGATGCTCCAGCAGCCCCGCCTGGACCCGGTCGAGTTCGATCGGCTCAGGGCCGAGCGGCTGGCCGACATCCTGCAGTCGCGCGCCGATCCCGGGCGCCTGGCCGATGAGTCCTTCCGCGCAGCGCTATATGACGCGGCGACACCGTATCGGCGCAGCTCGGCCGGCGAGCCTGAGACCGTTGGGCAACTGACCGTCGAGGACGCGCGGAGCTTCCACGCCACCAACTATCGGCCGGCCGGTGCCCACCTGGTGGTGGCCGGCGCCTTCGATCCCGGCCGCGTGTTGGCCTCCGCCGAGACGCACCTGGGCCAATGGAGCGGCAGCGGTCCGGGGCACCGCCAGATCACCCCTGCCGCGGCCGGCGGGCGCCGGGTGGTGATCGTCGATCGACCCGGATCGGTGCAGAGCGAGCTCCGCGTCGGGCGGATCGGGATCGACCGCTTCGATCCGCGCCTGTTCCCGGCCATGACCCTGGCGACGGTGATCGGCGGGATGTTCTGGTCGAGGCTCGCCCGTCGACTGCGCGAAGAGCTGGGCTATACGTACAGCGCGCGCTGCGGCTTCGACCCCCGGCGCGCGGCGGGACCGTTCGTAGCTGCAACAGCGGTCCAGACCGAGGTCACCGCCCCTGCGCTCGCGGAGCTGGTCTCCCTGCTGAAGGCCGCCTCCGACGATCCACCCAGTGAGCAGGAGCTGGCCCAGGCGCGCGCCTACCAGATCGGGATCTTCCCGCTGCGCTTCGAGACGACCGGTGGCATCGCCGCGGCGATCGAGCCGCTCGCCATCTATGGCCTCCCCGACGACCACTGGCAGACCTACCGCTCGCATATCGAGGCGGTCACCGCCGCGGACACGGCCGCCGCGGCACGCGAGCTGCTGCGCACCGACGACCTGCTGATGCTGGCCGTCGGCGAAGCATCGGCCATCCGGGCCGAAGTCGAGAAGCTCGACCTGGGGCCGGTCGAGGTCGTTTCCGCTCCCCAGGCGTAAGTCCCTCTGGTCTCGGCGCCACCCGGTGGCTCTAA